>NZ_JACNMJ010000002.1 GCF_014526325.1 Psychroserpens algicola | reverse complement strand
TCACCTCTTACCATTCCGAACAGAGAAGTTAAGCCCATTTGCGCCGATGGTACTGCATTTGTGGGAGAGTAGGTCGTCGCCTTTTTTGAAACCCTTATCATATATTTTTATGATAAGGGTTTTTTTTTGTTTATAGGTATTACTAAATAAATAAGTATGATGAAAACTTAACTGATGTTTAAGAGTTTTTAAACATGCTATCCATTATGGTTTTTAAGCCTTTAAACGCAAAGAATATAGCAAGCATAGAAGCAATGAAAGCTACTATTAAAATTGGAATGTACAGCGGTTTTTCTGAATTACTAAAACCTACATAAAATAACGTTGGGCCTAAAAACATTAAGACTAAGCTAATTCCCATCGTTTTTATTCCTTTTACTAATTGTTCTTTATTAGTTCTATTTGTTTCCATTGGTGTAGTGTTCTATGGCGGTTCTAACGTTTTTATATGTTTTGAGTAGACGTTCTGCTTCTTCACAACTGACATCTAATTCTTTGACTAACATTTTAATACCTCTATCAACCAATTTATCATTACTTAGTTGCATATCTACCATTTTATTTCCTTTTACTTTATTCAGTTTAATCATAGTAGAAGTTGAGATCATATTCAAAATTAGTTTTTGAGCAGTTCCTGCTTTCATTCGAGAACTTCCAGTTACAAATTCTGGTCCGACAATTACTTCAATTGGATATTTAGAAACTTGAGCTAGAGGACTATTTGCGTTACAGGTAATACAGCCTGTAGTAATCTGTTCTTTATTACATTGTTTTAAAGCACCAATAACATAAGGTGTTGTTCCTGATGCAGCTATACCAATCACAATATCATTTTTTGAAATACTATAATGTTGTAAATCTTTCCAGCCTTGTGATGTAGAATCTTCAGCAAATTCAACAGCTTTCCTAATAGCGCTATCACCTCCTGCAATTAAACCAACAACTAGGTCGTGAGAGACTCCGAAAGTTGGCGGACATTCAGAAGCATCTAAAATACCTAATCGTCCGCTGGTTCCAGCTCCAATATAAAAGAGTCGACCACCATTTTTTAATTTAGGAACAATTTGAGCTACCAGCGCTTCTATTTGAGGAATTGCTTTTTCTACAGCCAGAGGCACTGATTTATCCTCGTTGTTTATATGCGTTAGTAATTCATTAATAGTCATTTTTTCTAAATGATTATAGTTTGAATCCTGTTCCGTTGTTTTTGTGAAAGTCATAATGTAAAAATAGCTATTTTTTTCTTCTGCGTTAGTGGTAGTAGTGGCATCCTTTTTGTGTTTTTTACAAAAAGATAGAACGGATGACACGACGCATTAAAGTATTACTTTAATGGGTAACGCCCAAAATAATTTACTGTACAGTATATATAAGTTCGGCAACCTCTGATAACCTGAAGTAGCCAAGTGGAAAATTTTCGGCATTGGTTTCGTTGATACAATTTCCACGAACTGTTGCTGGTTGTGTTTCAAAAGGTCCGCCACCTTCTTCGGCATTTTGTTGTAATAAAATAAACATAAATTCGTAGAAGCGTTGAGACACGCCGTAATTTCGAATGGTCACGACATCACCACTTTCAAGTTCCTCTTCGGTGTAAAAGCCAAAAATTTGATTGCCATTGGTAAACTCGTCGTCATAGACTTCGAGGCTAGGAATTTCTGGAATATCACTGATAAATTCAAAGAAATAATAATTTTCTTCGTCGGCAGGATCGGTATAATATGCTTTTAATTCGGTTTCTTCACCAGTAAATCCACCATCATTATTTTGTTCAACATAATCTAAATCCACAACGGATTTAAGTGTTTCAGTTGCCGTATATGTTTCACCTTGATAGGTAATTTCTAGTTGATAAGTTTCATTTATTTGAGGGATAAACGAACTGTTTTTATAGATGCCAGAAGTACCTTCTTCAGTAAATTCAAAAACCGTTGCACTCGAATTAATAACACGTACTTGGGCTCCAGTTGCTGGTGGGACTTCAGTATCAAAATAAGGCGCAGATAATGTTAGTTTGATGTCTTGCTCATTTCCAGTAGTGTCTTTAAACCAATTGATAGATGCATCAATAACAAGTTTTGGTTCGGCAGAATTTAAATCAACGTCAATGACATCCTCACAAGAGACAAAGCACAAAACCAATAAAATAATGAGAGCGTTTTTCATGATTTAAAATTTAAAATTATAAGATACAGATGGAATAATTCCAAAAATTGCTAATCTGGTAGCTTCGTTTGCACCAGTCATTCGGTTTTCTCCAAATGAAATTGAGGCTGCATTACGTCTGTTATATAGGTTGTATATTCCGAAGACCCATTCGCCTTTCCAGCGTTTTGTAGATTCAGGATTTGGGTTATATGTAGCTGAAATATCTATTCTATGGTATGCAGGTAAGCGACTGGAATTTCTTGATTCGTAATTAGGAATTGTAATACCGTTGTATTCATATTGTCCGTTAGGAAATGTCGTAGGCTGACCCGTTTGAAAGAGAAAATTACTATTAAAAGTCCATTTGTCATTTAATTGATAGCTTCCTGTTAATGAAATATCATGGGTTTTATCAAAAGCTGTATTATACCATTCTCCATTATTAATTCCAGTTTCAGAAGGCGTTCTCCCTTCAGTTTGTTGTTCAGATTTTGAAAGTGTGTACGCCAGCCAGCCTTTAAATTTTCCTTCATTTTTTTTCAATAAGATTTCTAAACCGTAGGCTCGCGCTCGTCCGTTTAAAATCACCTGTTCAATAGCATTATTTGCAATTAAGTCAGCACCATCTGTATAATCGATTCTATTTTTAATGGTTTTATAAAAACTTTCAACTTCAAGGGAATACCTATTGTCTTTAAATGTTCTAAAATATCCAATAGCAACTTGATCTAACAATTGAGGTTTAACATATTTACCACTAGGTGTCCAGACATCTAAAGGTGTTGGAGAGGTTGTATTTGATAACAGGTGCAGGTATTGTGTCATACGGTTGTAACTCGCTTTGATAGAAGCGTTGTCATTAATTTGATAGGCAAGTGACAAACGAGGCTCAAGGTTAACAAATGATTTTATGACATCACTTCTTTCAAAACGTTCAGTGTCTATCGGTTCAGCTTTTTCATAGATTTGAAGTTCTTCATTAAATACCAGTGGATTATCATTTTCATAGATATTGAGCTCGTTTTGACCTAATCTCAAAAAGGAACTCAATCTCAAACCGTAAGATAAGGCTAGCGTATTTGAAATTTTATGCTCGGCATCAATATATACAGCATTTTCAAAAGCATATTTATCAGTAAGCTTAAATGGATTGATACCAGAAGTAGCTGATGAAGGTTTAATTTCACCAGGATTAAACTTGTAATAGATACTGTTTATTCCGTAGTCCAGTTTAAAATTAGTACTGATATAATGTTTTAAATCGTATTTAAAATTAAAATTTTGAATTCCAGAATCCCAGTCGAACTCTACAAAATTTAAATTTAAGCCATAATAGTAGTCTGAATATATCAATGACATATTTGAAAATAATTTGTCAGAAAACAAATGATTCCATCTAAAATTTACGACTGCATTTCCATAAGTATTTTCAAAACTATCAGAAATATTAAAGACATCTCTTCCAAAATAACCTGACAAATAGATGCTATTATTATCATTGAATCTGTAGCTCAACTTCGTGTTCAAATCATAGAAATAGGCAATATTGTCGATATCAAATAAGGGTAAAAAGAGATGCGCATAACTACTTCGTCCGCCAAACAGGAAAGAACCTTTACCTTTTTTGATGGGACCTTCAGCTAATAAACGACTGGAGACGATACCAATACCTCCATTCATATGAAACTCATTACTATTACCATCTTTTTGATAAATATCTAAAACAGAAGACACCCGACCACCATACTTAGCAGGAATACCACCTTTGTATAATTTAATATCTTTAATAGCATCGGGATTAAATACTGAAAAGAAGCCAAACAAGTGTGATGAGTTAAAAATGGTGGCTTCGTCAAGTAATATTAAATTTTGGTCGACAGCACCACCTCGAACATTAAATCCAGAGGAACCTTCACCAGCATTGGTAACACCAGGTAAAAGTGTTATGGATTTGATAACATCAACTTCGCCTAAAACAACAGGCATTTGTTTGATGGTATTAATAGATAAAGCATTAACACTCATTTGCGGTTTTTTGATGTTGAGCTTTTCTACATCTTGCTTGATAACAACTTCGTTTAAAGTTTCGGAACTTTCAGCTAATTTATAGTTTATGATGTTGTCTTCGGAAAAGGTAATCGTCTCAGTAATTGTAGTATAGCCTAAATAACTAATCTGGATTTTATACGCACCTTTAGGAAGTGAAATAGAGTAGAAGCCATATTCATTAGTGTTGGTTCCTGTTTGAAGTTCAGGAAATATGATATTTACCCCAATAAGTGTTTCGTTACTATTGGCATCAGTGATAGTTCCACTTAACGTGATGGTTTCTTGTGCGAATAGTACATTTACAATAACTAAAAGTAAGAGTGTGAGGCCTTTTTTTAATGATATCATGTCTCAAAAATAAGGAAGAATGTCCTCTTGTCTAAACAATCAAAAGTTAATTAAATATTAAAACGGTAAGTTGTTTACATCCACATTTCCACCAGAAATTATAACACCAATTTTTTTATTGCGCACCATTTTTTCATCTTTAATAACAGCGGCAAAAGCTACAGCACTTGAAGGTTCTATGATAAGTTTCATGCGTTCCCAAATGAAACGCATAGCTTCTATTATCTCAACTTCAGAAACTCTTGTGATTTGCTTAACATGTTTTTGAATGATTGGAAAGTTATGATGACCTAATTGCGTACGTAATCCATCAGCAATGGTATGAGCAGTTTGGTTGGTTTCAATGTTACCACTTAATAACGAACGATAAGCATCATCGGCCTCCATGGGTTCGCCTCCTACAACTTGGCAATTGTGACCATAATAGTGAGCCGCTAACGCCGAGCCTGCAATTAAACCACCACCTCCAACTGGGCAAAAAATTACATCTAAATCAGGCTGAGTTTTAAGTAATTCAATACATGCAGTACCTTGGCCCAGAATGACATCAGGATCATTTGAAGGGTGAATAAAAGTAGCACCAGTATCGTGTACAATCTGATTTGCAGTGGCTTCCCGATCTTCAATTGTTGGTGCGCATTCAACGATATGTCCGCCGTATTCTACTACAGCATCTTTTTTTACTATAGGAGAATTTGTAGGCATTACAATTGTGGCTTTAACGCCTAAACTTTTAGCAGCAAAAGATAATGCTTGCGCAAAATTTCCAGACGAATGCGTTACCACGCCTTTCGATTTTTGTTCTGAAGAAAGTTGCATGATGGCGTTTGTAGCGCCACGCATTTTATAAGCACCAGTTTTTTGAAAGTTTTCGCACTTAAAAAAAACAGTAGCATTGGTATACGTGTTGACAAGTCTTGAGGTTAAGACAGGTGTGTTGTGAATATAAGGGCTAATTCTATTGTAGCAATCTGAAAGCTGCGTTTTTGTCATAATGTAAATTTACGATATGTGACTAAAATAAAAAAGACCGCCTTTTACGGCAGTCTTTTTATATATAATTCTAAAACCCTTATCCTATTATTTTGTTTAAGGTTTCACTAGGTCGCATTGCTTTATCGGTTGCAGCTTCGTTAGGTTCATAGTAGCCTCCAATATCCATTGGTTGACCTTGAACGGTATTTAATTCTTCTACAATTTTAGCTTCATGAGCCTGTAAATCTCTAAATACAAGTGCAAATTCATTTTTCAAATCCTGATCTTTGGTTTGATTTGCCAAAGCTTCAGCCCAGAACAAAGCCAAGTAGAAATGGCTTCCTCTGTTATCTAATTCGTTTACTTTTCTAGAAGGCGATTTTCCATTAGTTAATAGCTTTTCGGTAGCATCATCTAAAGTTTCAGATAAAACGAGAGCTTTAGCGTTATTGTTTACTGTTCCAAAGTGTTCTAAGGATACAGCTAATGCTAAAAATTCACCTAAAGAATCCCAGCGTAAATGATTTTCCTGAGTAAACTGCTGTACGTGTTTTGGTGCTGATCCACCAGCTCCAGTTTCGAATAAACCACCACCATTCATCAATGGAACAATAGATAGCATTTTGGCACTGGTTCCTAATTCTAAAATAGGGAACAAATCAGTTAAGTAATCACGCAATACATTTCCAGTAACTGAGATAGTGTCTTTACCATCTTTAATACGTTCTAATGTAAATTCTGTTGCTTTGATAGGAGAAAGGATTCTTATATCCAATCCTGTTGTATCGTGATTTGGTAAGTAGGCATTTACTTTTTTAATTAGTTCAGCATCGTGAGCTCTATTTTTATCTAACCAGAACACTGCAGGTGTTTTAGAAGCCCTTGCTCTTGTAACGGCTAATTTTACCCAGTCCTGAATAGGCGCATCTTTTACCTGGCACATTCTCCATATATCACCAGTTTCTACATTGTGAGATGTAAGTACTAGTCCTGAAGCATCAATCACTTCGACTTTTCCATCTGATGGTATTTCAAAAGTTTTGTCATGAGAACCATATTCTTCAGCTTTTTGAGCCATTAAACCAACATTAGGTACAGTTCCCATTGTGGTTGGATCAAAGGCGCCGTGTTTTTTACAGAAATCTATAGTTGCTGTATAAATACCAGCATAGCTACTATCAGGAATCACAGCTTTGGTATCTTGTTGTTTACCATCAGCGTTCCACATTTGACCAGATGTACGAATCATCGCAGGCATTGATGCATCAATAATAACATCACTTGGAACATGTAAATTTGTAATACCTCTATCACTATTTACCATGGCTAAATCAGGACCATGATCCAAAGCAAATCGGATATCGTCTCGTATTTCGTCACGTTTATCTTCAGAGAGTTCACTTAATTTATCTAAAAGATTTCCAAAACCATTATTAACATCAACACCAATCTTTTCAAAGGTTTCACCATGTTTTTCAAATAAGTCTTTAAAAAACACGCGAACTGCATGTCCGAAAATAATAGGATCTGACACTTTCATCATGGTTGCTTTCATATGCAATGAAAACAAAACACTTTTATCTAAGGCATCTTCAACTTGTTCTTCTAAAAAGGCGAGTAATGCTTTTTTATTCATAACAGTAGCATCAATAATTTCGCCTTTTAATAAAGACAAACCATCTTTTAAAACGGTTGCATTACCAGAAGTATCAGTATGTATAATTTTTACAGAAGTCGCATCAGAAAGCGTCACAGATTTCTCATTATGTGCAAAATCACCATGCGTCATTGTAGCTACATGAGTTTTAGAATCTGGAGACCAGGCACCCATAGAATGCGGATTCATTTTAGCAAAATTCTTTACGGCCTTTGGAGCACGTCTATCAGAATTCCCTTCACGTAAAACAGGGTTTACAGCACTTCCTTTGATTTTGTCATATCGAGCTTTTATAGCCTTTTCGTCATCGTTAGCTGGTTCGTCAGGATAGTCAGGTAACTTATATCCTTGATTTTGAAGTTCAGAAATCGCCGCTTTTAATTGTGGGATGGATGCACTAATATTTGGAAGTTTGATAATATTTGCTTCCGGACTCTTGGCTAATTCACCTAGTTCAGATAAAGCATCTGGTACACGTTGAGACTCCGTTAAAAAATCTGGAAAATTTGCTAAAATTCGTCCAGCCAGAGAAATGTCTCTACTTTCAATATTGATGTTAGACGATTTCGTAAACGATTTAATAATTGGTAACAATGAATAGGTTGCTAATGCAGGAGCTTCATCTGTTTTCGTATAAATTATTGTAGGAGTCTTTGCCATAGAGTGTATAAAATTTTATGTATTGAAAATGCTTATTTTTTAAGCAGAGCAAATATACAAAAATAGAGTGGTTTTTTAAGGAGGTTAGATAGGGTTTTGAAGTAATATATATTATAGGGATATAAAAAAACAAAAGCCATATCACTGTAGCTGACTACTTTGACATGGCTTTTTTGAAATAGCTCCACATGACCTATTAAACATTGCTGTAAAACTCAAGATAATTCAACTTGCGTATCTTTATCTTTTTCGGTTCAAGAGTCACTAAATCAATGAAACGTTTCATAACTTTCAAAATGTATTGACCTGTTATTACTAGGTTTCGGTTTTAGTTTGTTTTTCTTGATGTTTAAGTCTCTTAATCTTTCACTTACGTGTTAGATAGCCTCTATAAACATTGCTTATCCGTTTCACACTCACTTTCGCTAATGTTACTTTTTCAAAGCTTTCAACATTATCTACAACCAACTGCCTAAACATTCGTTTGCATCTAAAGTCTCATGGTTTTTTCACTTCACACGCCTACACGTGCCGCTAGTAAACCTCAAAAAACAATACTATATAAAGAACGTTACTTTATTACAATTTAACATAAATTCAAAACTTAATTCAAAACCAAACTAGGTTTGTTGTTAATTGTTCTGCTAATGTATGGTTTTGTTTAAGAATTCCAAATTTTTAGATGGTTTAGATATTCACATTTTATAAACCATAGTTATTAACAAAAGTTAATAACCAAAAAAGCCTTGACGTTTATTTGTCAAGGCTTTGTGAAATATTTGTGGTCGAAGCTTATCTTCTAACTTCTTTAATTCTAGCTTTTTTACCAGTAAGACCTCTAAAGTAGTAGATTCTTGCTCTTCTAACTTTACCTTTTTTGTTGATTTCAATTTTTTGAAGTGCAGGTAAGTTAATTGGGAAGATACGCTCTACACCAATTGTTCCAGACATTTTTCTAATGGTAAATGTTTGAGAACTACCTGTTCCTTTAACTTGTAATACGACACCTCTAAAGAACTGTGTACGTACTTTTTCTCCTTCTCTAATTTCGTAATACACTGTGATTGTATCACCAGCTCCAAATTCTGGAAAATCTTTTTTTGTTACAAATTCGTCTTGTACAAATTTTACTAAAGAACTCATTCTTATATAATTTATAATGGTTGTTTCAAATCAACATTCACGATTTTCGCCAGAGGTTAATCCAAAAGTGGGTGCAAAGATAGTTAATAATTGATAATGCGCAATTATTAATTTATTTTTTTTGGTGTTCCCTTAAGCGCTTGTAAAGTGGCGCTTAAGGTCAGGCTTTCCGCTGTATCTTTTTCTCCTATGGTCGTAAAAGGATGCCGCTTCAATCCTTAACACTTAGTCTAAGAATTCATTTTTGTTAACGTCTTTGTTGTAATCATTAACTACAAATAACAAAAGTCCCAAACAAAAGATAAAATATGCCAAAGCACTAACAATATTTGAAATGGCATTAATTTTTATAAATGTGTTGGTGTCATATCGTCCTGCAAATGAACTTATAAAAACACTACCGATGTTAAATATAAAGGCAAGCACACTACCTACCATAATTAAAGAGGTTGACAACACCCGTTTTTTTGAAAACAAAATAATGCTCGCTATTAAAACACATAATCCTGCCAGATTGTAAATGACATAATTTGCTGTATATAGATAGTTATAATCCTCAATCATAAGATGCAATAATTAATCATTTAATAAATCTGGGCGACGTTCTTTGGTACGCAAATACGCTTGTTCTTCACGCCATTTTTCAATTTCAGGAAAATTTCCGCTAAATAATACTTCAGGAACTTTCATGCCATCATACTCTCTAGGTTTGGTATAAATTGGAGGTGCTAATAAGCCGTCTTGAAAAGAATCGGTTAGGGCAGAAGTTTCATTACCTAATACACCTGGTATTAATCTAATTATAGCATCACACAGTACAGCAGCGCCTAATTCGCCACCAGATAAAACATAATCACCAATAGAAATTTCTCTGGTAATAAATTTGTCACGAACACGCTGATCTACGCCTTTATAATGTCCGCATAAAATAATAATATTCTCTTTTAAAGACACTTGATTTGCAATACGTTGATTGAGACATTCACCATCTGGTGTCATATATATAATCTCATCGTATGTGCGTTCACTTTGTAATTTGGTGATACATTTATCAATAGGTTCAATCATCATGACCATTCCGGCACCACCTCCAAATTGTGTGTCATCTACAGCTTTGTAGCCACCAGTTGCATAATCTCTTAAGTTATGAAAATGAACGCTTACCAGATTGGCCTCTATGGCACGTTTTAATATTGAGGCTTCAAACGGACTTCTCAATAATTCTGGTAAAACAGTTATAATATCTATGCGCATTGTAATAGTATAAGGTTGCAAAGATATGCTTAATTTATACTCTACTCCAAAACAAATGTAAATCGGTATCTTTTACAAATCCGAGACGCTCATATAAATGTTGCGCAGGATTGTCAAACGCAGTTTGTATGGCCAATCCTTTATTATGTTCAGATTGGCATAATTGTTTTGCGCGATTAATTAATGCTTCACCAATACCTTTACCTCTGTGTTTAGCATCTACATATAAATCATTTAACAGATACATCGATGTCATTGAAACCGAAGAAAATAAAGGGTAAAGTTGTGTGAAACCAACAGCCTCTTCATCTATATACGCTATGTAAATAATAGAATCTTCCTCCAGTATTCGCTGACTTAAAAATCGCTTGGCTCCAGCCGGATTAGAATCTTGTTTGTAAAAAACACGGTAGCCATCAAATAAGTTGACTAATCTATCTAAATCTTTAAGTTTTGCACGAGTAATAATCATAAAAAAAAATCTGTAACTCTAAAATTACAGATTTTAATTTAATATGTTATTATGAGATACTGAAACAAGTTCAGTATGATGATACCTTGCTTTAGTATGTCAATATCTTATGCATTTTTTTGCTTATTGATCTCATCTTGTAATTGACGTCTTACTTTTTGCTCACGTTCTAATGCAACGCGTCTATGTTCTTCAAATTCTTCTTCAGTTTCAGCTAAGCTTTTCTTTGCTTGTTTGGTAACAGCATTACTATTTCTGTATTTATAAATAAAGAATAATAATAAGGCAGATAACACACCAACAATACTCCATAAAATCATACTGTAATTTGGCTTTGTCATCGGCATGCCAAATAATTTAATACTGTCTTTTTCAGCGATGGTATTGTCTAATTCAACTTTTGTGTTAGATAGATTTGCCTTTAAATCTTCAATCTCCTTGGCTTGTGTATCTACGATAGCTTGAGTGTCTTTTAAATCCTTATGAACAGCTTTTAGTGAGTCGATGGTATGTGCTTTAAGTGCATACAGCCATGTTTTTTTAACTGTTTTATAATCCTGCCAACTATTTGAGCGTCTAATAACGTATTCAAATTGATTGTCAATGGTGCCGCTGTTTAATGATAATTTTTCGTCATCACCAGACGTTTGAGCCCAAGTCGATGATAAAGAAAATACTGTAATTGTTGTGAGTAGAAGCGTTTTAAAAAATTTCATTTTGGTTTTGGTTGAATTAAATAGCTTATTTTATGATGAGCAATATAGTGATTTATATAATAATTTGTGAGTAAAATAGAATCTTGATATAAACATTTAGCCTCACATTTTGTGAGGCTAAATTATATACGAATGAAATTATATTTTAGATGTTAATCGTACTTTAATATAAAAGAGAATTGATTAATAGTATGAAAAACGTCTTACTTTGGCTATATATTTTGCTAGTCTAATCACCTGATGGCTATATCCATACTCATTATCATACCAAATATATAATATTGCATTTTTACCATCAGCTCTAACAATAGTAGCTTTACTATCGTAAATTGAAGGCGCTGAACTTCCAACGATATCACTAGATACTAACTCGTCGCTCATTTCATACTTGATCTGTTCAACCAAATCCCCTTCTAATGCATATTTTTTCATGATAGTGTTGATGCCTTCTACAGAGGTTTCTTTTTCCAATTCTAAATTTAGAATTGCTAACGAACCATTTGGAACTGGAACTCTAATCGCATTAGATGTTAATTTTCCTTCTAAAGACGGTAACGCTTTAGAAACAGCTTTTCCAGCACCAGTTTCGGTAATTACCATGTTAAGTGCAGCAGCTCTACCACGACGGTATTTTTTGTGAAAATTATCTACTAAGTTTTGATCGTTTGTATAAGCATGAATTGTTTCTAAATGACCACTTACGACACCAAAAGTATCTTCCATTGCTTTTAGTATTGGTGTAATAGCATTTGTAGTACACGAAGCAGCAGAGAAGATGTCAACTTTATCAGGATTGTTTTCTAAATGGTTAACACCATGCACAATATTTGGCACGCCTTTTCCGGGAGCAGTTAGCAAGACTTTATCGACTCCTTTAGATTTTAAATGTCTACCTAAAGCCTCGTCATCTCTAAAAGCACCAGTATTATCTATAACTAAGGCATTGTTGATACCTAACTTTGTATAGTCTATTTCTTCAGGTGCGTTAGCAGAAATGATATTAACAGTAGTTCCATTAATAATCAAGGCTTTGTTTTTGGCATCAGCGACAACTGTTCCAGGGAAATCTCCATGAACAGAGTCGTTACGTAATAGTGATGCTCTTTTTTCTAAAACGACTTGGTCAATTTCTCCACGAGTGACAATAGCTCTTAGGCGTAATTGGCTGCCTTTTCCTGTTCTTGTCATCAATTCGCGTGCGACTAAACGACCAATTCGACCAAACCCATAAAGTACCACGTCTTTAGGTTGAATAGGTTTATTCTTTTTAGCGTCTTTAAGTTTTGCTGCTACAAAACCTGTAGCATTGCTATACTTTTGGTCTTCTAAATGAAACTCAAAAGTTAACTTTCCAATATCTAATTTAGCAGGAGGTAAGTCTAAGGTTTTAATTGCTTGCGCAATCTCTACAGAATCAAAAATAGAAATAGGTTTCTGTACAAATTCTCCAGCATATTCATGAAGATTTAGAATTTCGCTAACATTACGGTCAATTAGCTGATTTCTAAAAATCACCAATTCTATCGATTTGTCGTACCAAAGGTCGCTTACAATTTTGATAAATTCTACTGTAGCTCTTCTACGATCGGCTTGAAAAGCAAGCTCTTTTTCATAAGTTCCGTTCAAACTCATTGTTTTAAATTTAGTGTGTTGTTGTGTTTAAAATTTTTGCAAAAATAGTATATTTCAAACGTTTTCGTAGATTATTTTGCAAAAATAAAAACCCTTTTAAAATTTAATTCTAAAAGGGTTTTAAAAGCATTGTATTTACGGTTATTCAAAGATGACTTCTTTACGTCTTTTGTTTGTGTCAATAAACTCTAATTTAAAAATTTTATCCTGAGCATCGGTTCCATATTTCTGTGTGAATTTTGAAATATCCTGAACCGAGTTAATTTCAATATCATTGACTTTAGTGATAATATAACCAGGACGTATGCCTAATCTTCTATATAAATAAGCATTTTCATTTTTTTGAACCAGGACACCTTCAGTTAGATTGTTTTCTTTTTTAAACTTAGAAGGTAGATTTCTTAATTCCATATTAATAAACTCAACACTAATTATATCACTTTTTGATAGTTTAACAGGAATGGTTTTAATTTCATCACCTCTTAAAATTTCAACATTAACAACATCATTAGGTCGTTTCGTTTTTATATAACCACTTAAATCTGTGAATTTTGAAATTTCAACATTATCTAATTTTTTGATGATATCTCCGTTTTTAATACCTGCTTTTTTTGCTCCCGAATTATCCTCAACACTACTAATATAAACCCCTTCTATTTCATTAATTCCTTTTTCAATAGCTTCTTTTGAATTTCTGTTTAGGATCGACACCCCAAGAACACCTTCTTGAACATCTCCAAATTCCATAATATCTTCAATAACTTTACGTGCAATATTACTCGGCACAGCAAAGGAGTAACCAATATATGAACCTGTTCTAGAAGAAATAGCAGTATTTATACCAACAAGTTCGCCTCTCGAATTGACTAATGCTCCACCTGAGTTTCCAGGGTTTACGGCAGCATCGGTTTGGATAAATGATTGCGACTCTGTTCCCGATAGGTCACGAGATTTTGCACTAATAATCCCTGCAGTTACTGTTGAAGTTAAATTAAAAGGATTTCCAACAGCCAAGACCCATTCACCAATTTTTGCTGTATCAGAATCTCCAAAAGGGATAGATGGCAAATCTTCATCTGCATCAATTTTTAATAATGCAATGTCAGTTTTTTCATCTGTACCAATGAGTTCGGCTTCATACACACGGTTATCGTTAAGTGTAATAGAGATGCTATTTGATCCGGCAATAACATGATTATTGGTTATGATATAGCCGTCCTTATTTATTATAACACCACTTCCAGTTCCTACCTGAGCTCTGGAAGAAGATTGTCTTCCAAAGAATAAATCTTCGAGTGATTGTGGTGCAGAAACAATTGCTGTATTTTTAACATGAACAACAGCGTGAATCGTATTCTCTGCAGCGACTGTGAAATCTAAGGCATTGTTTTCTAATAAATTAGCTGTTTTTGCATCATAATTTGCATTTAAAAATCGCGGCTGTTCTTGCGTTGCTTCAAGAGTTATAGTTTGATCTTTATCGATTAATAATTTGTAGGCAGACAATGTGATAATTCCACCTAACACCGAAACAAACACTAAGGTTAAAAGTTTTTTCATTTTTATAATTGTTTAATAATTAGGTAACGATTAAAATTAAATATTTATTGATTTCGTTGTTCAACTTTAACGATTTTTAACGTCGTATTTAACGCTCATTTAACACCATAATTATCGCGTCATTATTCCTATATTTGCAAGACTTATGGAACTTACTTTTTACAAATATCAAGGAACAGGTAATGATTTCGTGATGATTGATAATCGTCAGGAAGTCTTCGATAGAAATGACACTAAACGTATTGCATTTTTATGTGATAGGCGTTTTGGTATTGGAGCTGATGGCTTAATTCTCTTAGAAAATCATGATACTTATGATTTTAAAATGGTATATTTTAATGCCGATGGTCGTGAGAGTTCTATGTGTGGTAATGGAGGTCGATGTATTACTGCTTTTGCTAATTTTTTAGGCGTCATTGATAATGAAGCGACGTTTGAGGCCATTGATGGTATTCATAAGGCTCGAATTAAGAATCAAATTGTTAGCCTTCAAATGCAAGATGTAAAACGTATAGATAAGCATGACTCCTATGTGTTTTTAGATACAGGTTCGCCACACCACGTTCAGATGGAAGAAAATCTGAAAGCATTTGATGTGACAGCTAACGGACGCCAAATTCGATGTAGTTCGCTTTATGGAGAATCAGGTAGTAATGTGAATTTTGTGAGTAAAAATGATGATGATAATTTTTCAGTCAGAACCTATGAAAGAGGTGTTGAAGACGAAACTTTATCCTGTGGAACAGGTGTTACAGCAGTAGCTTTAGCCATGCATTATATAGGTGAGACCGAAAAAAATCTGGTCACATTGCAAACTGAAGGTGGCGATCTTAAAGTGTCTTTTGATACTCATGGAACGTCCTATACTAATATCTGGTTAATTGGACCAGCAACTCAAGTGTTTAAGGGTATAGTATCATGAAAACACTTCAGGGAGAACATATCTATTTACGAGCTTTAGAGCCAGAAGACCTTGAGTTTATTCACGAGATAGAAAACAATCAGGATATTTGGGAAATTAGTAATACCATTACTCCCTATTCTAAATTCTTAATAAAGCAGTATCTTGATCATGCTCACAAAGATATTTTTGAAGTTAAGCAATTACGACTTGTCATCTGTAACTATGAGGATGTACCTTTAGGAATGATTGATTTATTCGATTTTGACTTTAAACACAGAAGGGCAGGAGTTGGTGTTTTAATTAAAGATGTTGAGAACAGACAAAAAGGCTACGGAAAAGAAGCCTTAGAATTGCTTATCAATTATTGTAAAATGCATCTAGACTTACATCAATTGTATTGTAATATTTCCGAAGACAATACAATGAGTCTTAAACTGTTTAAAAATCATGGATTTGAAATTGTCGGACTCAAAAAAGACTGGAACTTTGTCAATGGTTCCTTTAAAAATGAATATCTATTACAAATACGATTTAAGTAATGTACATTAAAAAAATACTTTGGGCTATTGCTCTTTTAGGATTAATCGGCGCTGCAGTTTTTGCATATTATGTTTATAACGCCATGATGTCACCAAATACAAAATTCACTAATGATGAAGCTTATATTTATGTGTCTACCAATGCCGATTATGATGAGGTACGTACTCAATTAGTGCCATTGTTGGATGATATAGACACCTTTGATGCACTGGCAGTACGAAAGAAATACACTACCAATTTAAAGGCTGGTAAGTTTGTTGTTAAACAAGGTATGAGTAATAATGAGATTATTAATTCTATAAGAAGCAATAATTTGCCCATAAAACTGTCTTTTAATAATCAAGAGGACTTAGAAAAATTAGCTGGTCGAATTAGTGTTCAAATTGAAGCAGATAGTCTGTCGTTACTTGAAGCTATGACAGATGAAGCATTTTTAAAAGCCAGTGGTTTTTCTAAAGCTACAGCTTTAGGGATGTATATACCAAACAGCTACGAGTTTTTCTGGAATACGTCTGCGGAAGGATTTAGAGATCGTATGCTGAAAGAATATAACCGCTTCTGGAATGCAAGCAGAAATGCAAAAGCCAAAGCCATTGGATTATCCAGAGATCAGGTCATGACTCTAGCATCAATTGTCCACGAAGAGTCTAAACAAGCAAGTGAACAACCTAGAATTGCTGGTGTCTATATGAATCGCATTAGAATAGGAATGCCACTTCAAGCCGATCCGACGCTTAAGTTTGCTGCTTATCAATTACCCGAATATAAAAATACAGTGATTAAACGTGTTTTAAATAAACATAAAGACATACAATCGCCTTATAATACGTATTTAAATGCTGGATTGCCTCCCGGACTTATAGCAATGCCTGATATATCTGCTATAAATGCAGTACTAAATTATGAAAAGCATAGCTATCTGTATTTTGCTGCAAATGCCAAAAAATTAGGCTTTCATAAGTTTGCCAAAACCTTGTCGCAACACAATGCGAATGCTCGTGAATACCAAAACTACTTGTCGTCTCAAGGTATAAATAAATAGTCGTGAGTAGCCGTAAGATTCTTATTTTAATTTGTGTTTTTGTGACACACTCGGCTCTATCACAATCTAAGCTAAATTTATTTTTAACTCCAAGTGATAGCCTCGATATATCACGAAGAAATGCTGTAATCATTACCGAAGTTTCCTTAGGAACCTTAACATTAGTAGGTTTAGATCAATTGTGGTATGCTGATTTTCCTCGATCAAAATTTAAAACTATTGATGATACTGATGAATGGTTGCAAATGGATAAATTAGGACATGTGTTTTCTGCATATCAACTCGGAAGAGTAGGTGCTAACGCTTTAAACTGGGCTGGCGTCAGTAAAAAAAATCAACTTATTTATGGAGCGACTTTGGGCTTTGGCTTTTTAACAGCAGTTGAAGTTTTTGACGGTTACTCCGAAGAATGGGGATTTTCATGGTCTGATATGGTAGCCAACGGACTGGGAGCAGGATTATATATCGGACAAGAATTATTGTGGGATGAACAGCGAATCACAATGAAGTATTCCTTTCATCAAACCCGATACGCTAGTCAACGTCCAGATAAACTAGGTGATGGCTTTTTAGAAGAAATGCTAAAGGATTACAACGGACAAACTTATTGGTTGAGTGCAAATGTACATTCGTTCTTTAAAGACAGTAAAATTCCCAGGTGGATTAATGTAGCATTTGGCTATGGTGCAGAAGGAATGCTCACTGGTAAAAATGAAATTGTTGACAATTTGATGATAACTCAAAATAGAAGGCGTCAGTTTTACCTGAGTTTGGATGTAGATTTGTCAAGGATACAAACAAATTCTCGAGTGTTGAGAACTGTATTTGACGTTTTAAACGTTATAAAAGTGCCTTTTCCGACCTTATCATACAACGATGAAAACGGCATAAAGCTCCACTATATCTACTTTTAACAACACTTTAACAGCTTATTTTCAGATATTTAGAAAAAGGCGTATATTTGCATCCGCAATTTGTAAGTCATTTAAGGGAAAGATTTTGACTTACTAAAATTAGCTATCATGATTAAAAAAGTAGGTAATTATTTTGTTGTACCATTAGCTATTTGTGCCACACTTTTTATGGCAATTAAACCAAGTTCATCGTTAAATTATAGCGATTATTCAACTGATGGTTTAGAACTTGATTATACTATATCTAAAGATTTAGCATTTAATAATCAAGATTTTGAAACAGCTAATAGCGTTGAATTGTCTAATCCATTTCAATCCACACATCCTTACTTTCCTTATTTAGGGAAATCTTATATCGGATTTAAAGAAGCTCTGGCTTTTAAAGAGTCTAGAGGGAATTATTTTTCTGTAAACACTTTAGGGTATTTAGGAAAATACCAATTTGGAGCTGAAACTTTAAAGATGATTGGAATTCATAACCCAACGCAGTTTTTATACAATCCTGAATTACAAGAAAAAGCATTTTTAGCAAATGCTGAACGTAATAAATGGATCTTGCGTAAAGATATCAAACGCTTTGCAGGAAAGACGATTAATGGTGTTTTAGTCACTGAGTCTGGAATATTAGCTGCCGCACATTTAGCTGGACCAGGAAGTGTGAAAAAGTTTTTAAGAAGCTATGGGAGTCATAATGTTTCAGATGCTTATGGATCGTCTGTTCACTATTATATGAAGAAATTTTCAGGTTACGATACCTCATTTATTGAAGCCGATAGAAAAGCTAAAGCTGTAATGTAAATACAGTTGACACATGCATAATTCTCAATAGCTAGTTATGTAACTAGCTATTGTTTTATATAACTATTGGTTTTGTGCATCTCTTTAAAAGAGTTAAATGACTGACCTGTTTTATAATCGGTAAGCCACATATTAACTTTTAAGTCATTTAGTAATTCGTATTCGAGTCTGACAAACCCATAGATTTTTGAATAGTAACTTTTTAGTTTTGTTTCACCTATAGTTGACGATGCTATGCTTTCAGTTACATAGCATTCAATAGTACCTAAATGAGTTTTAAGATTAACTTTTTCTACGGTTTTGTAAGTATAGGATAATAATAAGGAGCCTTCCCAAATTCCCCATTTTTCATCTCTCCAGCCTTGTCCTATAAGCATTTCGTCATTCCATTCTTCTCCTATAGTGAGAGGTCTTTTGACATAAGGAAAAGGCGCTGTTTCTAAAGCATTAAAAAATCCGTCTCTTATAGGATGAATCCAGATATTTATGTTGTTGTCTACAGCGCCTGTTGACGACATTCTGTTGAAAGGAGGTCCAACCAGATAAACTATTTCTGTTTGGTGTCCATTCGATGAATTGGATTCAGATACAGGTTTTACAAGTATATGAATGCGATCAAGTTTTAAAGTGTCTGTTTCTAATGAAACAAGTTCATAATTTTTACTAGCAAACATTCCTGAGTTTCTAAGCAATTTGCATGCTTTACCATTATCTATTATTTCATAATCAAAAACATAGACATTGCCAGTTTTGTAAATATCATTATTAGAATCTATACTATCGGTTTCAATATAAACAGTGTCATATTGTTGAGAAAAGCTGATTTGAATTAATAATAAAAAAATAAGAGATAGGTTAAGATGTTTCATTGGGTGTGTATTTTAATCTTTATGTATTACAAAAATTGCAGGTCTTTTATGCAGGTCAATTTTCGTGTGTTTCCAGTCATTTACAGTCATGGTCTTAATATATTCGGTAGGTAAAGTGAGGTCGCAAGCCACACAGACTCTCGTATTTTGATGCAAAGAAGCACAAATGTCTTCTAAAATTTTATTGTTACGATAAGGCGTTTCAATAAAAAGCTGAGTTTGATTTTGCTCAAAAGATAAGCGCTCTAATCGTTTTAATGTGGCTTTTCGCTCTGTCTTATCGATAGGAATATAACCATTAAAAGCAAAGCTCTGACCATTCATCCCAGAGCTCATAAGCGCCAGTAGGATAGATGATGGGCCTACCAAAGGTACAACTTGAATGTTGTTTTCATGAGCGAGTTTTACAATATCTGCTCCAGGATCTGCAATTCCAGGACAACCAGCTTCAGATAGTAATCCCATCGGTTTTCCTTGTTTGCAATCATCAATAAAATGCTGAATTTCTTCAGGCTGCGTGTATTTATTTAAAATTTTGAAATTTAAAATAGATTGTTGTTTTCTTGAATCTATTTTCTTTATAAATCGTCTGGCAGTTTTTTCATTTTCAACAATATAATCATCCACTAATTCAATAATTTTTTTTACTGAAATAGGCAAGACCTCTAATGGAGGATTATCGCCAAGACGAGTTGGGACTAGGTAAAGTTTTCCAAAATTTTGATCCATGAGTTATTCAACAATAAGTTTATGAACACTGTTATGTCCTTCGCTATTTATAATGTCTACAACATAAATACCACTTGTCAGTGATTTTGTAGAGATAGTAATCAATTGTTCATTAATGTTTGTATAGGAAGCTATGAGTTTGCTTTGAATATTATAGATATGAATTTCACTAATCTGATTTGAAGTCTCTAGGGCGTCAAAAGTCAAGTCATTTTTTGCAGGATTTGGAAACATTTTAACAGAGTTTACCGATGATTCATTTACACTCAAATTCGCGTCAACTATTCTTAGAACTTCACCTGTAAATAAACTGCAAACAAATAATTCACCATTGACATCCTCTCCAAAAGACGAAAAGCCGCCAGGTGTAAAGGTATCGATGAAAGTTAAACTGAAATTATCAGTACTGGTTTCTTCTACAAATCCTATTTCATTACTGCAATAATCTGCAAAAAAGTATAAGCCTTCTAATCCAGGTTGTTGCGTTCCTCTATAACGATAACCTCCAGTGATAGCACATCTAAAAGGTGATCCTCCATAAATATATTCGGCTACAGGAGGCGTATGTGTAATGGTACTGCATCCAGTAACTGTACTAAATGTAGTGGTACCTTCAAAACATTTCCAGCCATAATTTTCGCCTCCAGTACTAGTGCCAGGTACACGACTAATCTCTTCTCTGCTACTTTGTCCTACATCAGCTATCCATAAATCTGCATTTAATCTGTCAAATGAGAACTTAAATGGATTTCTAAGGCCGTTAGCCCAGATTTCATCTAATACAGCTGAATCACTAACAAACGGATTATCTGAAGGAATAAGGTATGTTGTACCATTATCAATTTGGGTTTGAGTTACATTTACATCTATTCTGAGCATTTTTCCTAAGAGTAAGGTTTGGTTTTGTGCTCTATTTCCAGGGTCACCACCAGAACCGCCATCACCTGTCGAAATATAAAGATAGCCATCATTTGGACCAAAATGCATGTCGCCTCCATTATGATTAGAAAACGGCTGTGGTATATTTAATAGTACAACTTCAGAATTTATGTCAGCTGTGTTTGCAGAACTTCTTGTGTATCTAGAAATAACCGTATCTCCATTATTATCAATATAATTAACATAAAAGAAGCCGTTAGTTGCATAACCGGGATGAAACGCCAAAGCTAAAAGTCCTTGTTCACCTCCTAAGTCGGTTACTAAATCGTCAATATCTAAAAAAGGTGTTGCGTTAACTGTACCATCAGCATTGATAATTTTAATCAAACCGGCTCTCTCAACAACAAACAGACGATCATCATCAGCATGTTTAATACTAACAGGATTGTTTAAGCCTATTGCGAAAGATTCAAGAGTTATGTCTTGAGCATTCCCAATAGACAATAGGATGCATGCTAGGAAAAGTGTAATTTTTTTCATTTTTCTAGAATTTTAGGAATTTTTCTACAAAATACAAAAAAAAATAGGAGTGAAAATTTGAATACTATTATTCAGTGTCATCAATTAGGTTACTTGAAATTATAGCGCATGTATGATCAAGGAGTGAAAAGACATGTTTAAAATCTGATATATCACCATAATAAGGGTCAGGAACATTTTTGTTGGTGACATGTGCATTGACCTCTTGAATACGTTTAACTTTTGCAATGTCATTTGCGTTTCTTGCAAGTTTAATTACATTTTCAAAATTAGATTGATCCATGACATAGATGTAATCAAAGGTGTCAAAATCGGAAGTTTTAAATTGTCTTCCACGTTGAGCAGAAATATCAATACCATGAGATTTCGCAACAGCAATCGAACGATGGTCTGGGCTGTCACCAATATGGTAGCTCGCAGTTCCTGCAGAATCTACATAGAATTTATCTGAAGGGAGTTTAGATTCTAATATCCCATGCGCTAATGGTGAGCGACATATATTGCCTAGGCATACCATTAGAATACGAGTCATAGTAACTGTTTAAAGCGATAGCTTTTTAGAAAGATCTTCTACGTATTTTCTAAACTGCTTATCTGTTGAAGATAAATTGTCAACTGTTTTGCAAGCGTGAAGGACAGTAGCGTGGTCTCGTTTTCCAATTTGAGACCCAATACTGGCTAATGAGGCTTTGGTGTATTTTTTCGCAAAAAACATAGCCAATTGTCTAGCTTGTACGATATGACGTTTTCTTGTTTTAGATTGAAGTGTACTCACATCCATTTGGAAATAATCTGACACCACTTTTTGAATGTAATCGATAGAGACTTCACGTTTGGTGTTTTTTACAAACTTCTCAACGATTTCCTTAGCAAGGTTTACAGTAATTTCCTTTTTGTTGAAAGAAGATTGCGCAATCAATGAAATAATAGCACCTTCTAATTCACGAACGTTAGTTTTAATATGCTTTGCAACATATTCTATGATTTCGTCTGGCATCTCAACACCATCACGATAGAGTTTGTTCTTTAGGATGGAGACTCTGGTTTCAAAATCTGGACTTTGTAATTCGGCAGAAAGGCCCCATTTAAAACGCGATAACAAACGTTGTTCTATATCTTGCATATCAACAGGCGCTTTATCACTGGTTAAAATCACTTGTTTTCCGTTTTGGTGTAAGTGATTAAAGATATGGAAGAATACATCCTGAGTTCCTGATTTTCCAGATAAGAACTGAACATCATCAATAATCAGTACATCAATAATCTGGTAGAAGTGAATAAAATCATTTCTATTATTTTTCTTAACAGAGTCTATATATTGTTGTGTGAACTTTTCCGCAGAAATGTATAACACGGTTTTTTCTGGATATTTATCCTTAATATCGACACCAATAGCATGAGCTAGGTGCGTTTTTCCTAAACCAACACCACCAAAGATTAATAAGGGGTTAAATGAAGTTCCTCCAGGTTTATTGGCAACTGCTAAACCAGCGTTTCTTGCTAATCGGTTAGAATCACCTTCAAGGAAATTTTCAAAACTATAGTTAGGATTAAGCTGTGACTCAATCTTTACATTTCGAATTCCTGGAATTACAAAAGGATTTTTAAGTTCAGGGTTTTTATTGTTTAATGGAACATCAACATCTTGAGATTTTAAAGCACTGCGGTTTGAGCTCGGAATTTTTTCTGTGAAAGGCTGCTTGTTACCATAGGTGTTTTCCATTTTAATAACATAAACCAATTTGGCAGTTTCTCCTAGTTGCTTAGTGAGTGCAACTTTTAAAATCTTGACATAGTGCTCTTCTAACCACTCGTAGAAAAATTTACTAGGAACTTGAATGCTTAATGCGTTATCTGAAAGCTTAACTGCCACTATAGGTTCAAACCAAGTTTTATAGGCTTGAGGTTGTATATTGTCCTTTATAAATGAGAGACAGTTCGTCCAAACCGATTGCGCAGTTACATCCATTCTCTAAGTTTAATTTTTTGTATTGTTAGTTAGCAAAAAAAAGAGAAATTCGAGTTTCTCTTGAGTGATTTTAGCATGACAAATATGTGAACAAATTTTTTAATAAAAAAATCAAAAGGTGTTGATTTATTAGATTTTTTTTCTCATGTTTAAATCGGATTCGAAAATACAAAAAAAATATCAAAAACTATGGGAAACCTTCTAAAATCAGATGAAATACAATTTAGAGTGCGTTATGGAGAAACCGATCAAATGGGTGTCGTTTATCATGGAAATTATGCACAGTATTTTGAAATTGGAAGGACCGAATGGTTGCGAAAAATCGGATTTTCATATCGAAAAATGGAAGAGGACGGTATTATGTTGCCAGTTATTTCATTGTCTATAAATTACAAAAAGTCAGCGTGTTATGACGACCTCATTAAAGTAAAAACTAAACTGGTAAAAAAACCGACCGTAAAAATTGAATTTGATTATGAAATTTTAAATGAAAAAGATGAAGTTTTGACAACTGGAAATTCAGTTTTAGTATTTATGGATATTCATAAGAAACGACCTACAAGATGTCCGGATTATATTTTAGACCAACTGCAAATTTAATCGTTCAACTTCTTTATGTTAATCTCATAAAGAGTGTCGAAAATTTTAAAAATTGCATCTGCATCTTTTAAACGCACCGAAATTATAATCTCACAACTTAATTCTAAAGTTTGATCGATAATATTTAATTGTTTTTCCTTGATGATTCGCATTACTGTATTCATGTGTTTATAATCAAAAGTAATGGCGAAATCAATATTTACTGTTCTGGTAACAATTTTTGATGCTTCCAGTGCAAGCTGTGCTCCAGTACGATAAGCGTTAATTAAACCTCCAACACCTAGTTTTGTGCCTCCAAAGTAGCGCACTACAACTATTAATACGTTAGTGACTTCAAAAGATTGAATTTGTCCATAAATAGGCATTCCTGCACTATTTCCAGGTTCGCCATCATCATTGGCTCTAAACACATAGTCTTTTTCTAACATACCAAATTGATAGGCATAGCACCAATGTCTGGCTTGATGGTGCTGTTTTTTTAGATGATCGAGATGTGTTTTCACCTCATCTTCTGAGCTTACCGGAAATGCATAGCCAAAAAACTTACTATTTCGGTCTTTAAATAAAACTTCTGGTGAAGCTTTTGTTATGGTCTTATAACTATCCGTTTGTTCCATTACGCCAAAGTTATTAAACCTATAGATATAACTGCCAAAACAATCCCTAACCAATTTGTTTTAGATACATGTTCTTTAAAAAAGAACAAGCCTAAAAGTGTTGATACCATTATAATAGCGACATTATTAATAGTGAACAGTGTTGAACTTTCTAAACTTTCATGATTGAGTGCTTTCAGCAAATAATAAATAGAGAAATAATTGGTGATTCCTAAAATCGCGCCACCTATAATTGTTTTTAACGGCAATTTCATCGGATGCTTCATCGCCTTTATTATAAGTGTAACGACTCCAATAATGAATGCAAATCCAAATATTGTAGCTGAAAAAACAGGAATTCCATTTTCAGATAAATATGTTGTCTCTATATATTTAATAGAGGTGTCGATAATTCCAGAGCCTAGAAATAATAAGATAGGTAGCCATAAACTTTTACCAATATTCTCAGCTGTTTTAGGTTTTACCGAGGTTAAATACACGGCAATTAAAGCTAATAGTATCCCAGCGATTTTTTGAAAACCAGCACTTTCCTGATACATATAAACTCCAAACACAATAGGGATGATAACACTCATTTTGGTTGCCACCGAAGCCACTGAAAGTCCATTACGCTGTGCTGTTACTGCCATTATATTAAAAACAGTAATAAACAAAAAACCTAAAGCAACAGCACCAAAAATCCATTCGGAAGAAAAAATGTCACGAACAACAATAGGTGCTTCATAACTCCAGAGTCCGAATAAACAAGCTGAAAAATAATTGACAACTATAGCTTGAAGTGCATTTATATTGTACTTGTCAAATAATTTAAAAATGATAAAAATGAGCGTCGAAGCTACAATACTGAGTAAAAGGTATATCAAAACAAAGTTTTATTAATGTCAAATAAATCAATCACATCTTGTTGTGTTTCATCGATATTCCACACATGAATACCTAAAGCAGAAGCGCTGTCGGTGTTTTCTTTGGTGTCGTCAACAAATAAACAATTTTCGGGTTGGAGCTGGTTTTGGTTGAGCACAAACTCATAAATATCGGCATTGGGTTTTCTTAAGTTGATGTCGTGTGATAAATAAAATTCATGAAAGCAGGCTTTAAATTCTTCATAAAACGGAACATGTTCCTTGATCCAGCTGATATGTAAATCGTTGGTGTTGCTCAATAAAATAAGTTTATAATTAGAATCTTTAGCCAGTTGTTTTATAAAGGCTAAGCGTTCCTTCGGAAAATCTTTTAGTATGAAATTCCACGCGTCAATAATTTGCGATTTTGACAGCTTTGGAAAGTTATCGGTATAAAACGCTAAGAATTCCTCCGTAGACATCAAACCTTGTTCGTATAAGGTGTTAATAGCGATGAGTTCTTCGGGGAAGTCTTCCAGTTCAAATAAGTCCAATGCATTTTGCATAGCACCTTGTTTGTCGAGGTTGATAAAAACGTCTCCAAAATCGAATATAAGGGTATTAATTGTTGACATAAATTTTTAAGGTGTCTTCTATTATTTTTTCTTCGGAAATAAGTTTTCCTGAACATTGTGGCGCTTTAATTCCGTTTTTAAAATTTGAGTTCCCTGTGAAAATTCGCGCTTCATCCCAAAGATTTTCATCTATAAAGGTTTGAAGGGTTTTTGCGCCTCCTTCGATGATTACCGAATTGATATCTTGCGCATGTAAATACGAGCAAATTTCCTGAGCAATTGGTTTATTAAAATCAATTACAGCATCAGAAATCACGAGCGTTTCAGCTTTTTTATTAAAGATCGCCAGATCTTTTGACAATTTAAGCTCGCGATCAATCACAATACGTATGGGATTTTTTCCTTTCCAATCCCGAACGGTTAAACTTGGATTATCTTCTAAAACGGTATGGGTTCCTACTAAAATAGCTTGTTCTTCGGCACGCCATTTATGCACCAATTGTCTGGAAAATTCATTGGTAATCCAAACGGGTTGTTTTTTGTCTTTTGATTCAGGTGCTATAAAACCATCATTAGTTTCGGCCCATTTTAATATGATATAGGGACGTTTTTTGTTATGAAAGGTAAAAAAGCGCTTATGATGTGTTTTACATTCGTGTTCTAAAACACCAACTGTCACTTTGCATCCTGCGGCTTTTAATTTGGCGATACCTTTACCTGCAACTTGTGGGTTGTCATCAACGCATCCAATCACCACATTCGGAATTTGATGTTTGATAATCAAATCACTGCATGGTGGCGTTTTTCCAAAATGAGAGCAAGGCTCTAACGTGACATATAGCGTCGCTTCTTTCAGTAGTGCTTTGTCTTTTACAGCATTAATAGCATTAACTTCGGCATGATGTCCACCATAAGCACTGGTATAGCCTTCACCTATTATCTGGTCATTATGTGCGATAACAGCACCAACCATCGGATTTGGAGCTGTGGTGCCCAATCCGTTTTTGGCAATGTCTATACAGCGTTTTATGTAAGTGTTGTGGATTGTCAAAATTTAATAGTTACCATTTCAGTTTCATCAATAGGATAGGTGTACGAAAAGCCAAGCGTTTTATAAATAATGTCACCTTTGTATTGGACTTTAATTTTTTTATTTAAGAGACTGTTTAACAGACTCCCAATAGCGTCTGTTCCTTTCAGTTTTAAGATGCTGTCGGTGCTCATTTTTACTTTTAACGGAATCGTAAATTCTTTTTTAGCAGGCACTTTAAATTGTTCTGAAGACACCTGAGCCACTTTGATATCATTTACAAATACCGAAATATCATCACTTTCTAACGCACCACTAACGTCATTTGGATTTTGAAATATAGCATCGGCTTTTAAGGTGACCGTTTTAGAGGTCGACTCTACCAATTCGATAGCTTCAATAGCAATAAAAATTGGTTTTTCTTTAACACTACAACTTAAAATTGCTATACAAGCTGTTAATAATAAAAGGACATTTCGCATGTTTTTAATTTGGATTTATCTGTATCTTCACCTCAGCAAAAATACTATAATAAAGTGAGTCAAGACCATATCGTTATTAGAGAAATTCGCCCAGAGGATAATCCGCAAATAGAAGCCGTTATTAAAGGCTGCTTTCCAGAATTTGGAATTCCGTTAAAAGGAACGGCCTACGAAGATGCTGAAACACCATTCATGTACGAATCTTACCAAGGTGAAAGAGAAGTGTATTACGTCGTGGCAACAGATAAGGAAGTGCTTGGTGGTGCAGGAATAAAGCAACTCAAGGATTTTGAAGGTAACATTTGCGAGCTGCAAAAAATGTACTTTTCGCCTAAGGTGAGAGGGAAAGGTTTTGGTAAAAAGCTATTTGAACTTTGCTTAAAAGCGGCTAAAGATTTTGGCTATGATACTTGTTATTTAGAATCGGCATCTCAACTTAAAGCTGCGATTCATATTTATGAAGATTTTGGGTTTAGGCACTTAAATGAACCTTTAGGAAATACAGGACATTATTCTTGTGGTGTTTGGATGACAAAGCAATTATGAGATTAAAAGATATTCAAGCTGTTTACCATAAGGAATTAGATGCCATCTACGGAAATAATGAAGTGGATTCATTTTTCAATCTATTGATTGAGCATTATCTAAAACTGGATAGAATTCATTTGGTTCTGGAGCCAGACTACAGTATAACTAAAACCAAAGAACAACCCTTTTTTGAAGCGTTAAATCGGCTGAAATTAGAAGAGCCTATTCAGTATATTCTTGGAGAAACTGAATTTTATGGTTTGCCTTTTAAAGTCAATCAACATACTTTAATTCCGCGTCCTGAAACCGAAGAGTTAGTCGATTGGATACTTGCCAATCATTCAAAACCAAATCATGCATCTCAACTGAACATTTTAGACATTGGCACTGGAACTGGATGTATTGCAATTTCTTTAGCTAAAAATCTTCCAAATGCCAAGGTTCACGCCTTAGATATTTCTGAAGGTGCTTTAAATATTGCCAAACAAAATGCAAAATTGAATGATGTGACGATTAAGTTTATTCACGACGATATTTTAAATCCGGGTCATGCTGAACTTGTTTCAGCATCACATTATTATGACATCATTGTTTCTAATCCGCCTTATGTTCGCAATCTTGAAAAAGCCGAAATACAACCCAACGTTTTAGATAACGAACCGCATTCAGCCTTGTTTGTTGATGATGAGAATCCGTTACAATTTTATAAGGCAATTTGTGAGTTTGCACTAAAAACGCTTAAAACTAATGGAGTACTTTATTTTGAAATCAATGAATACCTCGGAAAGGAAATGCTTGATTTAATGGAAACTTTCAATTTTAAGGCTATCGAATTAAAGCAAGATCTGTTTGGTAAAGACCGAATGCTAAAAGCGGTAAAGCGGGATTAATTTTCAGTAAAACATCACGCTGAATTTGTTTCAGAAGCACATTAGAGTAAATTATTCAGGGTTTTTATCTTCAAATCGTTTAAGTTTTTAGCGTCAGTTTCAAACTCAATCATGATAGTTTGATTAGGCAGCAAATCAAAATAGTTATCACTGAAGTGTCCTTTTTCAGTTGTGTAAAGATATACGTCTTTTTGTAGTGTAGTACTTTTTAAAGTGATTTGGAATCCCTGAGTCGTTTTTGAAATCGTTTGCTCAATAGGTGCTTTATGAAGTTGTAAATCTTTAGGTTTTACCAAGTAAAAATAAGAAGTTTGATTACCGAATTTTGAAACGACTACAACATTATTTTTATTCATGTTCAGCATATTTAAATCCAGTTCGTGTTTTAAAGTACTAGAATCTGCGGAAACGTAAACTTGTTCTGTCGTATTCCAAATGTTGGTGCCATTAAAATCCATAATCTCTATCTGTAGTGTATTGCCAATGCCTTCAAAATTATCGTTAATGATGTACGTTTTTAATGTATTGTTTTCAAGTTTTGAAGTGATTAAAATGGGTTCAAAACTCTTTTTTGCATGATAATGAAGCGCTTTCCAATTGCCGAAGAAATCAATACTCGACCAAGATACTGCTGGCCAGCAATCGTTAAGTTGCCAGTAGAGCGTTCCCATATTATATGGTTTCGCTCGACGATGCGCTTCAATTCCTTTGGTAATTCCGTAAGCTTGTAACAACTGACTCACATAGACGTAATCTTCGGAATCATTTGGTACTGGAAAATCACGCTGCATATAATCGTCAATAATCTGAAATCCGCGACTGTGCTTTTGATGATTTTTAAAGCCTTCCGAAGTAATGTCTATACGATCTTTCTGATTGATATACCGAATTGCTTCATAACTTGGAAACGATTGAAATCCAAACTCACTCATAAACCGCGGAACATTTTGTTCTAAATGTTCAAAAGGATAACCATCATGCCAGATCCACCAATCGTGCGCATCGCCTTCAGTTTTGTATTTGGGATTGCCACGACCGTATTTTGGAGAGGATTCCCAATAGTCTGTATCGGTCAAACGCTTAACGGTTTCTGGTAATATAGAATCAAAGACTTTAAGGTAGTTATTCCAAATTTCATCTTTCTCAGCATCGCTTCTGTCTGCTTGCCAGCCCCAACGATGCCAGCCTTCAGAATTTTCATTATTACCACACCATAGCGCAATTGAAGCGTGATTACGTAAGCGTTTTACATTTTGAGCTGCTTCTGCTGTTACATTTTCAAGAAAGTTGTCATCGCCTGGATACATGGCACAGGCAAACATAAAATCTTGCCAGATTAAAATACCTTTGTCATCACATAATTCGTAAAAAATATCGTTTTCATAAATGCCACCTCCCCAAACCCGAAGCATATTCATATTGGCATCTACAGCATTGTCTAAAAGTTGGTTGTAGTGCGCCTTTGTGACTTTGTTTTGCATGCTGTTCTGCGGAATATAATTCGCACCTTTCATATATACAGGATGGTCATTGACTTTAAAGTAAAACGATGCGCCAATGCTGTCTTTTTCTGTGACGAGTTCGATGGTTCTAAGTCCTTTTTTTACCGACATACTATCAAGAATTGTTTTATCATCTCTTACCACAACTTTAATAGTATATAAATAAGGATCGCCTAAGTTGTGCGGCCACCAACGTTTTGGGTTTTTGATTTGTATGAGTACCTCTTTTTGTGGTGTTGCATCATTTACATCAATTATATTTTGAATGCTGTCATTAACGTGTATTTCGTAGGTGAGTTTCTTTTCGGTATCCAGTTTAAAATTTTGTTCAATACGAAGATTAGACAGTGTATCATTTAATGTAAGTTGATGTATATAGATGTCGTCAATTTTCAAATCATTCCACGCACTTAAAGTTACAGGTCGCCAAATTCCACTAGTATTTAATTCTGGTCCCCAATCCCAACCGTATTGAAATTGTGCTTTTCTGGTGAAAATACGATTGCCTTCAGGAAGTTGGTAGTTTAGTTTTTCCTTTGCTTTTGCTTCGGAAACAGAAGTGCGTTCAAAGCGTATTCGCAATTCATTTTGAGGATTGAGTGCCGATTTAACATCTACCGAAAAATCTCTAAAGGCATTGTCGGTTTTCAGAATTAAACGATCATTTAAAAAGACGGAAGCATAGGTGTCTAAACCATCAAAATTGAGTTCTATATGCTTTTTGTCTAGTGTTTCTTTACTAACGGAAAAAGTCATTTTGTATTCCCAATCGGTTTCTGAAATCCATTGTTGGCTGTCTTCGTTATTTCCCACAAATGGATGCTCGATTAATTGATGGTCTAGCAAGTCGGAATGCACATTTCCAGGAACTGTTGCCGACCTCCAAACGGAATCATTTACAGCTTTAAATTGCCAGTTGTTATCTAAAGTGATTGTAATTGGTAAGTCATGTTTCGGCTGACAACTTAAAAATGTCAGTATCAAGAGTAAGCAAATTCTATAGATCATATCGAATCGCTTTTAAAATGGCTTTAATTTCAGTTAAGCTTGAAACAGTTTGAGGTGTATCGCCGAAATATTCAGAATATTCGGTTGAAATGAGTTCTGAAGCTGAGGTGTGGATTTCATCTAAACCTGCAGTTTTGAATGCTGCTGCATTTTCCGAAGAAATGCCACTTCCAGCTAGAATTATAATTCGGTTTTGAGCGTGTTGTTTCAACGCTTTGAGTAATGCAATACCAGCGATGGCTTTGTGTTGTTGTCCTGATGTTAAAATTCTGTTGGCACCTAGGTCGATTAGTTGTTCTAGGGCTCCCTTCGGATTTTGGACGAGGTCAAATGCACGATGAAAGGTGAAAGGGAGTGGTTTTGAAAGTTCAATTAGTTCTCGAGTTCGCTCTATATCAATGGAGTTGTCACTTTTAAGAACACCTGAAACGATGCCATGACAACCAAGAGTTTTACAAATTTGAATGTCATTTTTAATGACCTCAAATTCCTTTTCAGAATAGCAAAAGTTTCCACTTCGCGGTCTAATCAAAACATAGGTTTCAATATCCAATTCAGAAACTACTTGTTTAATTACACCATAACTTGGCGTGATGCCTCCAACGGCTAACTCACTGCAGAGTTCTATGCGGTCAGCTCCAGCATCTTGAGCATGTTTTGCAGATTGGTATGAGTTGGCGCAGATTTCTAAAAGCATACTATTTGATTATAATTTCGTCAATAAAAGTCCAGGCTTTTTGTCCTGCACCTTGTCTGCCATCAGGAATAATGCCATAGTTTGGAATACGGAGTTTGACATATCTTGAGCGTTGGTTGACATCAAATTTGGTTGAAATTATCAAGCTGTCTCTTGAAGTCAGGTTATTAATAATTAAATCATTGTCTAATTCTAATTTAACTTTTTTAGGTGCGTAAATCCATTGCCCATTTCCATTATGAAATCGGGTTTCAATCGTACGGATTTCAACTTCTTCATTTAAGTCGATTGTGATTTCAATGTCTTCGCCCCAAAAGCCTAACCATTCTTTATCGCCATAACGTGAATCACTTCCTGAAATACTGTTTAGGAGTCCGTCTGGTCCACTTCCTGCATAAGATTTATGAGGTGTTTTATCAATAGTGATGGTTTTGCCAACGGCTTTGTGGTAATTAAAATGTTTGGTAAATGTTGGACTCAATTTTTCGTTGGTTTCAGGGTGAAACAGGGCAGCTTTAATCATTTTTGTGGTATCAATGGCAATAGGGTTTTGATACACTCTGGATTCAAAATTAGGTTCGTCACCATTCATAGTTAAACGTATAACTTTTCCTTCGGTTACTGTAGACAATGAGTATTCTAATTCGTTATTATTTTTTGAGACATTTCCCAAAACCTCGTACAAATGGTTGGCATAGTTGATATTTAGAGCGTCTAAACGCTTGTTGAAATGTTCAACACGCATTGTGAAATTCGCATAGTTTTTAGTGTCATTCTGCGACCATACGACTTCACTCATGGCTAGTATTCTGGGAAATATCATGTATTCCACCTGAGATTCGGTAGGGATATATTCGGTCCATAAATTGCCTTGAGCACCCAAAATGTATTGGGCTTCATCTGTATTTAATTCTGATGGAACCGGATTAAAATCATATACTTTTTCTAAAGGAAGAAAGCCTCCAATGGCTGTAGGTTCATCTTCATTTGTAGATTGGTAATAATCAAAATAACAGTGCGACGTAGGTGTCATGACCACATTGTGATGTTGTTTAGCGGCTTGGATAGCACCTTTTGTGCCGCGCCAGGACATCACCGTTGCGTTGGGCGCAAGACCGCCTTCCAGAATTTCATCCCAACCAATAATTTGTTTGCCCTTAGAGTTGAGGTAGCGTTCTATACGCGTGATAAAATAATTTTGAAGCTCGTGCTCGTCTTTTAAGCCTTCGGTTTGAATTCGGTTTTGACATTGTTTACAGGCTTTCCAGTGTGTTTTAGGTGCTTCATCACCACCAATATGGATATATTCACTCGGAAATAAAGGAATCACTTCATCTAAAACAGCTTCTAAAAATTCAAAAGTTTCGTCTTTGGAGCAATAAATATCTTCAAACACACCCCATTTTGTAGCAACATCTATTGATTCTCCTGTGCATCCTAAATTTGGATACGCAGCAATGGCTGCTTGTGCATGACCAGGAAGTTCAATTTCAGGAATCACAGTCACATGACGGGATTGTGCATAAGCGACTATGGATTTAACTTCGTCTTGGGTGTAAAATCCGCCATAGGACTTCCCATCAAATTGATGCGGTTGATCACTGTAATGTCCTATAAGTGTTTCGTTGCGATAAGCTGCAATCTCTTGAAGTTTAGGAAATTTTTTTATTTCGATGCGCCAGCCTTGATCATCGGTTAAATGCCAGTGAAAAGTATTCATTTTTAGCATGGCAATCGCATCGATATACTGTTTGATAAAATCTACCGAAAACATATGTCGAGCCACATCTAAATGCATCCCTCGATATTGAAATTGAGGTGCATCTGTAACCGTTATACAAGGAATGCTTATTTGTTCGTCGGAAAGCGTTCTGTTTTCAAATTCAAGCGGTAACAATTGACGTAAGGTTTGTACCGCATAAAAAGCACCTCGATCGGTTTTGGCTCTAATGGTAATTTGATAAGGTTCAATATTGAGTTGATACCCTTCAGCGTTTTCGATAGTTTCGTCTAATATAAATTGAATATCAGAATTATAGTCTAACTCAATGTCGCTTCCGTTTTCTATATAATTCCGAAGAAAATCACCAGAAACTTTAAAGTTGTCGTCATAAGATATACCGACACTATGATCTAAAACAAAATAGCCTTTATGGATTGTTAGATTGGAAGGGATGGGTATAATTTTCGGAGTTTCAGTTACATACTCTTCAGATTTGCAATTGAATAAAAAGCTGATAAAAACACTAAGTACAAGGATTTTTTTGAAAGACATTTTAGTATATTAGATGCTTTAAAGATAACTTTTTTCACGACCATTTTAATGAGTGTAGCACAAAAAATAAATAGCCTTCGCAATGAACTTCGCGAACACAATTATAACTATTACGTTTTAGATAATCCAACCATTAGCGATTATGATTTTGATATTAAATTAAAAGAACTTCAAGCTTTAGAAGAAGCGCATCCTGAGTTTTATGACGCTAATTCTCCGACGTTACGAGTGGGAGGTGAGGTGACTAAAAATTTCAATACAATAGTTCATGAGTATCGGATGTATTCTTTAGATAACTCGTATTCAAAAGAGGATTTACTGGATTGGGAAAAACGTATAAAAAAACTGGTTGACGGAACGGTTAACTACACCTGTGAGTTAAAATATGATGGTGCATCTATTAGTATCACCTACGAAAATGGAAAACTATTAAGAGCGGTCACGCGTGGCGATGGGACACAAGGCGATGATGTGACTGCAAATATAAAAACTATCAAATCGGTTCCTTTGCAATTGAAAGGCGATTTTCCGCAGAAATTTGATATAAGAGGAGAAATAGTTTTGCCTTTTGACGGCTTTAATAAAATGAATGAAGAGCGTCTAGAGGCAGGAGAGGAACCTTATCGAAATCCGAGAAATACAGCCTCTGGAAGTTTAAAACTTCAGGATAGTGCTGAAGTTGCAAGGCGTCCTTTAGAATGTTTACTTTATAATATTACTGGACGTAACTTAGGATTTAATACACAATATGAAAGTCTTGAAAAGGCAAGACAGATGGGATTTAAGGTGCCAGATGTTGCAAAATTGGCAACGTCTGTTGATGAGGTTTTAGAATTTATAGCGTATTGGGATATACATCGACACGATTTGCCTTATGAAACCGATGGTGTGGTAATTAAAGTGAATAGCCTTCAGCAGCAGGAAGAATTAGGCTATACCTCAAAAGCACCACGTTGGGCGATGGCTTATAAATTTAAAGCCGAGCAGGTGTCGACACGTTTAAATGAGATCACTTATCAGGTTGGAAGAACAGGAGCTATTACACCAGTTGCTAATTTAGAACCTGTTGAATTGGCAGGAACTACCGTAAAAAGAGCCTCTTTACATAATGCTGATCAAATTGAAAAACTCGATATTAGAGTAGGCGATGAGGTTTTTGTTGAAAAAGGAGGTGAAATTATTCCGAAGATTATTGCTGTCGACTTAAGTAAGCGTCCGCAAGATTCTCAAGTCACTCAATATGTAACGCATTGTCCCGAATGTAATACTGAATTGGTGAGACAAGAAGGCGATGCCAAGCATTATTGTCCGAATTACAATGGTTGTAATCCGCAGATTATTGGTAGAATTCAACATTTTATTTCCAGAAAAGCGATGGATATTGAAGGTCTTGGAGGTGAAACTGTGGCACTTTTGGTACATGAAGGACTGATTTCAAATTATTCAGATTTATATACGTTAACAAAAGAGGAGGTGTTGCCTTTAGAGCGTATGGCCGAAAAAAGTGCAGATAACCTTATTAAAGGTATTGAAGCATCAAAGGGCATTCCGTTTGAACGCGTGTTGTTTGCTATAGGAATACGCTATGTTGGTGAAACTGTTGCTAAGAAATTAGCGAAACATTATAAATATATTGATGCCATTGCTCATGCTACAGTAGAAGATTTAGTTTCGGTGGATGAAATTGGAGACCGAATTGCTGAAAGTGTTGTCGAATTTTTTGCTTCGGAAGATAATAAAATGATAATTGAAAAGTTGAAGCATCATGGACTTCAGTTAGAAATCTCTGCCGAAAAGCTAGCCAGTCAAACTGATAAATTAAAAGGATTGTCGATTGTAGTCTCTGGAGTATTTGAAACTGTTTCTAGAACCGAGCTTAAAAAACTTATAGAAGATAATGGCGGAAAAGTCTCATCTTCAATATCTTCAAAGACGAATTTTTTAGTTGCAGGTGATAAAATGGGGCCAAGTAAGCGTCTTAAGGCAGAAACACTAGGAGTAGCTATTATTTCTGAGAATGATTTCTTGATGAAATTGAAATAAAAATCTTACAAAATGTTAAATTTCATCGATTAAATGCATTTTTATTCGTTTAGGTGTGTTTTTTACCTATATTTGTCTTGCTATTAAGAAACGAATTATGTATTTAAGTAAAATTTTAGGGACTGTACTTATTTTATTAAGTATACTGTTTTTAGGACTACAATCTCAAGCTTTAGAAATTGAAGCTTCTGGTGTTAAGACCCTAGCTATGATACTACTTATCGTGTTTTATGTGATGAGGGTTAAGAAAAAGCACATCTTATTTCTAATGTTTTTGGTGTTTTTTACAATCGCAGAATTTTTTAACTACATAACCTGGGTTATAAATTTTGATTTTAGCGAAGAGATTGACTATTTCTATTATGTTGGTAATATACTTTACATCCTTTCGTATACCTTTTTAATAGCGAGAATATTGGTGAGTATCAACATGAGTAAAGCAGTAACAAAATTTCCTATTCAATCGTTGTCTTTACTCGTTCTGGGTATTTTTGTAGTGTACTTAGTTACAGATACAACTAGAGAAGAGCTAACTAGCTCCCAGTATACATTAGAATTTACTTATAATGCAGTTATCATGATTTTGATGAGTTTGTCTCTATTGTATTATATGGCGAAAGATGATAAGAAGTCAATGAATTTACTTATTGGATCCATTTGCATTTTGTTTTCTGAAATATTACAACTGGCTTATTTTTACGTAGCAGAAGATTTTAATGTCTTGAATTTGTTGTGCTCATTGTTTATAGTAATGGCATTTTTGTTTTATTATTTGCAATCACGTTTGCATCATAAAGAAGTTGTGTCATTTATTCCTCAGAATCAACAAAATTTAGAAGTTTAAAGCTTTTTACCTATAATCGGAATGTCTTTTCTGTATATGTACAACACAATTACTGAAAGTATAAAAGTGTTTATGGCTGTGTAAAATAAAACACCATTGTCTCCATTAATTTCAATTCCTAGTGTTGTTAGATGCATTACTATTGCTCCACCAATAATGCCTAAAGTTAAAATAGCACCACTCCATGCAGTTTTTCTAATAAGCAATAATAATCCTGCGATAAGTTCTGCAATGCCAATTCCTATTCTGCCAATAGGTTCTAATCCAACTTTTGTAAAAATATACACGCTATCTGGATGTGCTGTAAATTTAAATCTCAAGGTTTGAATAAGGATGATTGCAATAAGTATTCGTAAAATGATTGGAATATATGTTTTCATAATCTAAAGGTTATTTATAATTAGACGATTAGAAATTTAAAACATACGAGAATTGACGAAATTTGCAAAAAAATCGACAAAACGTAATATTTATACGTTGAAATACATATTATTTGCTATATTTGTCTTACCCTATTATAAAATCTATCATGCAGAACACGCAAAAATTTAAACCTAACAAAGGATTAGTATTCGTTTTATTTGTATTGCTTATGTGTACCTCTTTGGCAACATATTTCAATTTAATCATTGTGCCTATGATTGCTAAACTTATAACGGTTACGATTTTATTGACGTTTTATTACTGTCAATTACATAAAATGGCAAACGTGTTTTTAACCATTTTTTTAGTGTTTTTTCTCGGCGATGCCTGTTCTGTATTTGACTTTGGAGTCTGGTCTTCTAAGATATCTAAATCGATGTATATACTTGCCTATTTATTACTGATTTTTGTGCTTATCGGAAAATTGAAAAAGGTGAGATTTGAAGGCTTAGTAACGGTCTATTTAGTTTTAGTACTGTTATTGAATTCTTACTTTTTGTATGCGCTTTATGGGGTTGCTAAAGATAACTTTGTAGATGAAGTTAATTTGGTACTTTATATATGCCATGGAGTCACACTAATAGCGATGACCTACTTTGCTTTTGCTGTGTATTTGAGTAGAGAAACCGCTCAGTCTATTACATTTTTATTGATGGTATTTTGTTTCGTGTTTTCAGATGTTCTAAACTATATATGTCATTTATATGTTTATTTCTGGATATTCGAAGTTTTCGAAGGCATTTTACATACAGCAGGTCTATTTCTTTTATATAAGTATGTTTACGATCATCATACTAATAGAACTACAGATAAGCGTATTAACTTTTTCAGAATATTTTATACCAACAACAGAAACGCTACGCGAAATTCGGGTAAACTTATAATTATACAATTATTGATGTTCCGTTTGCAGCTTTGTTGTTATCAGAGTCAAAGTAAAAATCAATTTTTCCTAAGTTAATACCATAGCAGCCAACTTGGTTGACAAGCATATTTTTTCCTTCTGAATTTTTTACAACCGTTGGCTTTTTTAAGAAGGTATGAGTATGTCCGCCGATAATTAAATCAATATCTTTAGTTGTTTCAGCTAGTTTAAGATCACTAATTTTTTCTGGACGATTGCGATAATTGTAGCCTAAGTGAGACAAACAAATAATTAAATCGCATTGTTCATCCTGCTTAAGAATTCTCGTCATTTCTTGTGCAGTTTCGGTAGGGTCGAGGTATTTTGTTTCTTTATACATTCTTTGTTCGACAAGTCCTTCAAGCTGAATGCCTAAACCAAATATTCCGATTTTAATTCCATCTCTGTTAAGAATACGATACGGTTTTACATGCGTATCCATAATGGTATTTGAAAAGTCATAGTTGGCAGATACAAAGTCGAATTCAGCATGAGGTAGTTGTGCATAGAGTCCGTCAATACCATTATCAAAATCATGATTACCAATAGTAGCGACATCATATTTGAGCATACTCATGAGCTTAAACTCAAGTTCACCACCATAATAATTAAAATATGGTGTACCTTGAAAAATATCACCAGCATCTAATAATAATGTATTTGGGTTTTCTTTTCTTATGTTGGCAATCAAACTTGCACGTCTGGCAACACCACCTTGATTTGGATTTCTCCCATCATCAGGGCCAAAAGCATCAATATGACTATGAACGTCATTAGTATGTAAAATGGTAATTTTTTTAGTAGCAGGCTTAAATGAAGATAATCCAATTCCACCAAGACCTATTAAAGCCGAAGCGGCAGCTGTTTGTTGTAAAAATTGTCGTCTTTGCATAATTAATTTTTTAGCTGAATAAAGCGATTGTCAATAACAGGATTAAGCGTGTCTATTTTTTTGAAATAGTCGATAAGAACATTTCTAACTTTATAGTCTAATATATAAAGGCTGTCATTGGTTTTGAAAAAATCCATTCGGTCACCACCATTATATAGATAGTCATTTGTAGCAACATTATATGTTTTATCAAAGTCTAATGCTTGACCATTAAGTCCTGCAGATTTAAAATTTCCGTCGCTATCCAGTACAATATTTAATTTTGAAATAGGATGCGCTCGTTTAGCTTTGACCAAGTAATCAATGAGTTCTTTAACTTGTGTACCTTTGAGTTTCACAACAACAGTAGAGTTATCAAAAGGCATGACTTCATAAGCCGTTCGGGTTGTTACATTGCCTTTAGAAATAATAGCTCTAATACCACCATGATTGAGCAATACAAAATCGATATCTTCACCAGTACGGTTTTTAAAAATCGGATTTGACTGTTCGTATACCGCATCTGCCATCATGTTTCCTATGGCTGTATTGTAGTCGCCATCGCTTTTAGTATAGGTATCAACAGCATATGCCAAAACACTATCCAAATTTTTGTTAACATGTTCTCTGTAGGGTTTGACAAAGTCTTCAATAGTTTGATCTATTTCTAAACTATCTGAAATGTTTATTTGCTGTCCTTCTATTTTGTTAAGATGTACTTCTTGCTTGCATGAACTGAGTAATATCAGACAAAAAAAGAAACATAAATGTTTATAATTCATGGATTATATTATGAAAGGTTTACGATACGTTACAATGTGTTTTTACTACATTTGTACAAAGCATAAAGATAAATGATTTTAAAGGTATTTAAAGAAAAATCTAATCAAAAATACATCAACAAATTGTTAAGCGCTAGACATGTTGCAGTTAGCAATACTAAAATGAGTACTGTTGGAGTAATTTTAAATACAAGTGAATTTTCAGATTTTGAGGCCTTTAGAACATTTTTTAAGAGTTTAGGATTGCAACAAGCTAAGACAAAAATTATCGCTTTTGTTGAAGATTCTAAAGATTCAAATGAACTTTGGGATACGTATTTTAACCCAAAAGATTTTGGATGGAAAGGAAAGATTAATAACATCGACTTACAAACCTTTATAGATACAAAGTTTGATGTTTTAATTAGCTTTTATAAAGCTAATCATCTTGAACTTAATTTGATAACAGCTTTGTCTAATGCTAATTTTAAAGTAGGCTTAACCAATCAAGATGCAAGGCTTTACGATTTAATGATAGATGTAAAACCAAATGAGTTTTCGGTTTTTAAAGAAGAATTAAAAAAATACTTAACAGTTTTAAATAAATTATAATGACTAAATTTCATGGCACAGGTGTAGCTATTATTACACCATTCAATGACGATTTAAGTGTAGATCATAATGCACTTGCAAATCTGGTAAACTTTAATATCGAAAACGGGACAGATTATATCGTAATAAGTGGTACAACAGGAGAGAGTGTAACCATAACTAAAGATGAAAAACAAGCCATTATAAAAACAATTATTGAAGCTAATGGTGGACGAGTGCCATTGGTTTTAGGAATTGGAGGCAACAATACGGCTACAATTATTGACGAAATTAAAGCCACAGATTTAAGCCAGATTGATGCTTTATTATCTGTGTCTCCATATTATAGTAAACCAACTCAAGAAGGTATATACCAACATTTTAAAGCCATTTCTAAGGCTTCTCCAATTGACATTATTTTATATAACGTACCTGGTAGAACCTCGTCAAATATGACGCCAGAAACGACATTGCGTTTAGCAAATGACTTTGACAATATCATTGCAGTTAAAGAAGCCGGAAACAATGTACACCAATACTTAAAATTACTTAGAGACAAGCCTGAAGATTTTTTAGTTATTTCTGGTGATGATGATTTAGTTTTGGGTGTTGTTTTAGCTGGTGGAGCAGGAGTGATATCCGTTTTAGGTCAAGCTGTTCCAAAACAATTTACAAAGATGATTAATCTAGGTTTGGAAGGAAAAGCGAAAGAAGCTTACAGCATTCATTTTGAGTTAATGGATTTAACCTCATTAATTTTTTCTGAAAATAATCCTGCAGGAATTAAGGCTGTTTTAGAAGCCTTAGACTTGTCAAAATCACTAGTGAGATTACCATTAGTGGAAGCTACAGGAGAACTTAAGCAAAAGATAAAAGTTGCGCTTAAAAAAATAGAGTAACTAAGTTAAAAGTTAAATATAACTTAAACTTAATGAGAGCCTGATTTCAACCGTTATTTTTGAGTATAATTTTTTGTTTTTATTATACGTTATAAATACGTACTTTTGCAACCTGTTTTTTATTTATGAAGAAATTAGTTTACTTATTGGCAATGCTCCTAGTGTTTAACTCTTGTAGCGAATATCAAAAGGCATTAAAGTCTGAAGATATCAAAACAAAGTTTGATATGGGAACACAAATGTATGAAGCCGGAAAATGGAATAAAGCCAACCGAATATTCAGACAAATTGTACCAAACTACAGAGGGAAGCCACAAGCTGAAAAATTAATGTACATGTATGCTATGTCATTTTATGAAATGAAAAGCTACATCGAAGCAGGTTATCAGATGGGACTTTTCGAACAATCTTACCCAAAAAGTGAGAAGGTTGAGGAAATCGCATTTTTAGCCGCTAAAAGTTACTATATGGTATCTCCTGTATATTCTAAAGAACAGGCAGAAACCATAGAAGCTTTAGAAAAACTTCAATTGTTTGTTAATAAATATCCAGATTCAGAATATTTACCTAAAGCCAACGAGCTTATCAAAGAACTGGATTATAAACTTGAGAAAAAAGCATTTGAAATTGCTAAACAATATAATAGTATTGCGTATTTTGAGTCTTCAGATTATGAAGCTGCAATCAAAGCTTTTGACAATTTTCTAGCAGATTATCCTGGAACGAGTTTTAAAGAACAAGCTATGTTTTACAGACTTGACTCTGCTTACAGACTAGGAATTAATAGTGTAGCAGCTAAAAAAGAAGAACGCTTAAATATAGCAATGAACTATTATAAAAGCTTCAGTAAATTTTATCCTAATTCAGAATTTAAAGAAGAAGTAGATAAAATGAATGAAGAAATGAGTGCAGCAATGCAAGAATTTAATACAAAAAGTTAATTTACATATACGATGGATTTAAAAAAGACTAATGCTCCTGTTACAACAGAAACTTATGATAGAAATATCATTGATGCGCCAACAGATAATATCTATGAAGCGATTTCTGTAATCTCAAAAAGAGCAGAACAAATTAATACTGATATCAGACGTGAGTTAGTTGATAAATTAGAAGAATTTGCAACTTACAACGACAGTCTTGAAGAGATCTTTGAAAACAAAGAGCAAATTGAAGTCTCTAAATTCTATGAGAAATTGCCTAAGCCTCATGCTTTAGCAGTTCAAGAATGGTTAGATGACAAAATTTATTACAGAAATACTGACGACGACGTTCAGGAATAAAACAGGTATGTCTATATTGAGCGGCAAAAATATACTACTAGGCATTACTGCTGGTATTGCTGCTTACAAGACAGCCAGCCTTGTAAGGCTATTTATAAAAGCAGGCGCTAACGTAAAGGTCGTTATGACGCCTGCTTCTAAAGACTTTATTACACCTTTAACACTTTCAACATTATCTAAAAATCCTGTTTACTCTTCATTTACTAATGAAGACGATGACAATGCTATGTGGAATAACCATGTAGATTTAGGACTTTGGGCCGACTTATTTATTGTCGCGCCAGCAACAGCAAATACCTTGTCTAAAATGGCAAACGGCACCTGCGACAACTTGCTTATGGCAACGTATTTGTCTGCTAAATGTCCAGTGTATTTTGCGCCAGCAATGGACTTAGATATGTATAAGCATCAGTCTACAAAACAGAGTTTCGATACATTACAGTCCTACGGAAATGTTATGATTCCTGCAACATCAGGAGAGCTCGCAAGTGGCTTAGTAGGAGAAGGACGTATGGCAGAACCAGAGGATATTGTCGCCTTTATCGAAAACCATATATTAGGAACACTTCCATTACATGGAAAAAAAGTCTTATTAACTGCAGGACCAACTTATGAAGCAATAGATCCTGTTCGTTTTATCGGAAATCATTCCAGTGGAAAAATGGGGTTTGAAATAGCTAAAGCTGCAGCAAATTTAGGAGCAGAAGTTATATTGATATCTGGACCTTCTCATCAAAGAGTCACTCATAGTTTTATAAATGTAATACGCGTTACAAGTGCTCAGGAGATGTATGATGAAGTTCATAAGCATTTTGATCTAGTAGATATAGCCATACTTTCGGCAGCTGTTGCAGATTACAGACCTAAAAATATCGCAAAACAAAAAATAAAGAAGAAAGAATCAACGTTTAGTATAGAGTTAGAAAAAACTAAAGACATATTAAAGTCTCTAGGTGAAGTTAAATCGCATCAATTCTTAGTTGGTTTTGCATTAGAAACCAATAATGAATTAGAACATGCTAAAGGAAAATTGGAATCTAAAAATTTAGACTTAATAGTACTTAATTCTTTAAATGATAAAGGAGCAGGTTTTGGTGGTTCAACAAATAAAGTTACTTTTATAACGGCTTCTCATGATGTTATTGCTCATGAGTTAAAATCTAAATCTGAAGTTGCTCAGGATTTAATGCAACAAATTTTAAAACAAACACATGCGTAATTATATAGGTTTATTACTAGTATTAATGTCTACATTATCTTGGTCTCAAGAATTGAACTGTAATGTTGTTGTTAATGCACGTCAAACAGGTAATGAAAATGTTCAGGTTTTTAAAACACTCGAACGTCAGCTAAGAGAGTTTGTTAACAATACACAATGGACGAATAAATCATACAAAAATCAAGAGCGTATTGATTGTGGTATGGTTATTACCATTAATAATTATGATACAGATCGATTTGAAGCAACCCTTCAGGTTCAAAGTTCGAGACCGGTTTATGGTTCAACCTACGGAACACCTATTTATAATTTTAATGATAAAGATTTTAACTTTCAATATTTAGAGTTTCAGAATTTTGTGTTTAACCCAACACAATTCGAGTCTAATTTAGTGTCTGTGATTGCCTTCCATATTTATATGGTGCTAGGCTTAGATGCCGATTCTTTTGCTCCAGAAGGCGGCAGTGAATATTTCAAACAAGCACAAACTATTGTCAACTACTCGCAGCAAAATAATGCTAAAGGCTGGAAGTTAGAAGATGGTCAGCAAACTCGTTTTGTATTAATTGATAATATCATGTCTCCAACATTCAAGGAGTTTAGAGATGTCATGTATAGTTATCATCGTTTGGGCTTAGACGAAATGAGTAATAGTGCTAAAGAAGGAAAACAAAATGTTTCAAAAACTATCTTACAACTTCAAAGCATGAATAGCAGACGACCAAATTCATTTTTAATGCGTGTGTTTTTTGATGCGAAATCTGACGAAATTAAAGATATTTTCAGTGGAGGACCATCGGTTAATGTAGCAGACCTGGTTACAACTTTAACCAAAATAGCACCTATGCATTCTTCAAAATGGCGCGATATCAAATTTTGATAAATTGCAGTAAATAATCACAAATCATTATTAAGGTGTGATTTGGATTAAAACCATTGTAATTCTTAAATTTGTATAAAGCTTATACGGCTTTTGTAGTTTAATTTTATTGCTTTATGCTTACGCAACTCACTATAAAAAATTATGCGCTTATTGACGAACTTCAAGTAAGTTTCAGTAATGGGTTAACTATTATTACGGGTGAAACTGGTGCAGGTAAATCGATTTTACTTGGCGGACTTTCTTTAATATTAGGAAAACGAGCCGATATCAGTAGTGTAAAAGATGCTTCAAAAAAATGTGTGGTTGAAGCTGTGTTTGATATAGCAAAGTATGATTTAAAGTCCTTGTTTCTCACCGAAGATTTAGACTACGAGTCGCTTACAATTATTAGAAGAGAGATTTTGCCATCAGGTAAATCTAGAGCATTTATAAATGATACTCCGGTTAATTTAGATAGTCTGCAGGTTTTAGGAACGCAATTGCTAGACATACATTCTCAGCACCAGACTTTACAGTTGACAGATGATAGTTTTCAATTTCAAATTATTGATGCTTTAGCAAAAAACGCAACAGTTTTAGCGACCTATTCCGATACACTTAAAACATATAAATCGTTACAGATTGAATTAGAGGAACTTCAGGAGCAAAAAGCATCAGCAATAAAAGAATTAGATTATAATGCCTTTCTGTTAAAAGAATTAGAGGATGCTAAACTTATAAGCGGAGAACTTGAAGGTTTAGAAAGTGAATATGAAACACTTAATAATGTTGAGGTAATCAAAGAGAAACTATCTCATGCACATCAGTTATTGAGTGATGAAAATATTGGCGTGGCAACTCAGCTTACAGAAATTAAAAACCAATTGGCAAAGCTTGCGAGTTTTGGAAAACAATATGATGGTATATATCAGCGAGTAAACAGTACATTAATTGAACTGGATGATGTTTTTGCTGAAATAGAAGATTTAGAAGGGCAGTTAGAAGCCGATCCTAACCGTTTGGAATTCGTCAATACTAAATTGCAAACCATTCACAATCTGATGCAAAAGCATACGGTTGACTCTGTTGATGATTTGATTGAAATTAAGGATGGTCTATCGCTTAAAATTTCAGTAACCGAAAATCTGGATGCTTACATTTCAGATAAGGAAATAGAAATTCGAAACCTCGAAAGCGAGTTAAAATTGATAGCTAAAACTATTCACGATAATAGAAATAAAATCATTCCAGAATTGATTCAACAACTGGAAACTATTTTAGCAACTCTGGGAATGCCTAACGCAAGATTTTTTATTGAATTGCAAGCGTCAAAGACATTTTTATCAAATGGAACTGATGACCTTCAGTTTTTGTTTTCAGCGAATAAAGGCGGACAATTTAATGATCTTAAAAAAGCAGCATCTGGCGGAGAGCTATCTAGAATTATGTTAGCTATTAAATCAATATTGTCTGCGCATACACAGTTGCCAACTATAATGTTTGATGAAATTGATACAGGTGTATCTGGAGAAATATCAAATAAAATGGCAGGTATAATGCAGTTAATGAGTAAATCAATGCAAGTATTTACCATAACGCATTTACCACAAATAGCGGCTAAAGGTGATACACACTTTAAAGTTTATAAAGAAGATATCGATGAGAGGACGCAAACCCAGTTAAAGAAATTAACTCAGGAAGAGCGTATAGTTGAGATTGCTCAGATGCTTGGTGGTACAAATGTTTCTAATTCGGCCTTAGAACATGCTAAGCAATTACTCAATTAATACTATCTTTGACGATATAAAACCAACTAACATCATAATTATAATAGCATGTCATACAATTTATTAAAAGGAAAACGCGGAATTATATTTGGAGCACTAGATGCTAATTCAATTGCTTGGAAAACAGCAGAACGTGTACATGAAGAAGGAGGGACGTTCGTCCTTACTAATGCTCCAATCGCAATGCGAATGGGACAAATAAACGAATTGGCAGAGAAAACAGGCTCGCAAATTATTCCTGCAGACGCTACATCAGAAGAGGATTTACAAAACCTTGTTGAACAATCAATGGAAATCTTAGGCGGTAAAATAGATTTCGTTTTGCATTCTATTGGGATGTCTGTTAATGTGAGGAAAGGACGAGCTTACACCGATCAAAAATATGATTGGACTCAAAAGGGTACAGATGTGTCTGCAATGTCATTTCATAAAGTCATGCAAACCTTATATAAGGCAGATGCTATGAGTGAATGGGGAAGTATTGTAGCACTAACTTATATGGCAGCACAACGTGTGTTTCCTGATTACAATGATATGGCAGATAATAAAGCGTATTTAGAAAGTGTTGCTCGTAGCTTTGGTTATTTCTTCGGAAGAGATAAAAAGGTAAGAGTGAACACCATTTCTCAATCACCAACACCAACTACGGCAGGTCAAGGTGTTAAGGGCTTTGATGGATTTATCGCTTATGCTGATAAGATGTCTCCTTTAGGAAATGCCACAGCTGTAGATTGTGCCAACTATACAGTAACTTTGTTTAGTGATTTGACTAAACGCGTTACATTACAAAATCTATATAATGATGGAGGTTTTAGTAATATGGGTGTGAGTGATGCCGTTATGGAAGCCTTTGTTGATAAGCAATAAAAACTTTTAAATCTATATTTAAACCGATGTGATAAGCATCGGTTTTTTTCGTTTCTATACTTTTTTATTATGAGTTAAGGTAATTTAAATCCAAGACTTTACACGTTTAAATGCAATATAATCCGATATATAAAGCGATAAATAATCAGATTAAATTCTTAAAAAAAGGTGTAAACTGCAATAAACTCAATTTTTTAACTCAAAATATGAATTATTAAAAAATCATTATTGCCTTTTGTCGGTAATATCTTATAATTCATCGAATTGTTAATATCTTGTTAAGGAATTTTTGTTTGTAAGGTATTTAATATGAATAATTTACGTGCTGTTAATTAATTCAATAACTAAAAACCAACAAAAAATGAAAAAAATTACTTTATGGTTGCTATGCTTATGTATGGCAACAACCCTCGGTTTTGCTCAAACCTTTACAGATGGAGTTGTACATGACATACAAAACGGAAACGGAGGAACAGGTGCTACTTGCGGAACAATAGATGAGCTAATATTGCCATTAACGGTTTCTGGAGTAGGAACTCTTGATGCCTCAACTAACATTTTACAGAGTGTAACGTTTAATGCAACACACACCTGGAATTCTGATATTACAGTAAGTCTGCAAGATCCTTCAGGAGCAACTACTGTACTATTGATTGATGGAATTGGTGGTAGTGGAGATGGTTTTACAGACTGTATCTTAGATGATTCAGCAACAGAAACATTGCCAACTACTGCTATGACTCCAGTTACTGGGACATTTTTACCACTCGAAGCTTTAGCAGGGTTTAACGGTTTAAGTGCTGATGGTGATTGGAACTTACTTGTTTGCGACGGTGCAGGTGGTGATACAGGTACAGTTGATAGCTGGTCGCTGACATTTGGTCCTCCACCTCCTCCAGCTAATGATGATTGTATCAATGCAATTGCTTTAGATTGTATAGATAATACGGCTTCAGGAAATAATAGTCTATCAGTTGATAGTGAAGTATGGTTCTCATTTACTGGAACCGTTGTAGATGATTCAGTTACTGCAAGTTTATGCGGTTCAGGATTTGATACAATTATCACCATTTATGATGCATGTGACGGAACAGAAGTTGCAACAAACGATGATAGTTGTGGATTACAGTCTGAAGTTTCATTCACTTCAGATGGTGTAACGACTTATTTAATTTCAGTACAAGGTTTTAGCGGTGCAACTGGAGATTACAGTCTTACTGTAGAATGTGCTTCTGCAAACATTCCAGATAATGACGATTGTCTTTCTGCTGAAGCTATAGGATGTAACGATACTGTGACAGGAGAAACAAGTTTTGCTAATGATTCAGATGGAAACGAAAGTTTTGATGTATGGTATTCTTATACAGGAACAGTCGTCGATGATAATATCACAGCAAGTCTTTGTGGATCTGGTTTTGATACAGTCATTACTGTATTTGATGCATGTGACGGAGCAGAGGTTGCTACCAACGATGATTTTTGCGGATTACAATCTGAAGTATCTTGGTTATCTGATGGTGTAACAACTTATTTAATACGAGTAGAAGGTTTCAATACAGCAACTGGAGATTACCAATTATCATTATTATGTGATTCTGAAACACCACCAGCAAATGACGAGTGTGAAAATGCTGAAACTATCGTTTGTGGAGGTCAATATATTGGAGACACCACATTTGCTTCAGATGAAGGTGATAATGATCCAGGATTTTGTGGTACATCTTCAGGTACTGGAGGTGCGGTATGGTATACTTTTGTAGGTGCTAATTCTAATAACGCAGGTGCTGCTGCTGGTACAGTAGGAGATGATGTGACATTAGATTTGAGCTTGTCAACATTTGATACAAAAATTAGAGTATTTACTGGAGTTTGTGGCGATTTAACCTGTTTAGATGGTGATGATGATGGAGGTGCAGGAACCACTTCTTTAATTACATTCCCAACAACAGTAGGAACCGAGTATTATGTGTTAGTTCATGGATTCTCAGGTAATGCAGGAGAATATACTTTAGATGTATCATGTGTAGCACCAGCTACATGTTCTGCAGCGGTTGTTGATAGTGCAACAGAAGTAGAAGAAACATGTAATCCAGATGGAACAGGTACTTATACAGTTGAAATAGAAGTGTCAGATGCAGGAGATGCAGGTAGCGTTTTTGATGATGGGACTAATACATATCCAGTTGAGGCAGGTACAGTATCTGTTGGACCATATAATAGTGGTGATGTAGTAAATATCGAATTGGTTGCTTTAGATCCTGACTGTAGCTTTACAGTCGGAACATTTGAATTTACATGTCCTCCACCAGCACCTGAAAATGATGAGGTTGCCGGAGCGATCAATTTACCTGTAGGAGATACTTTATGTGAGACTATCATGTTTGGTACTAATATAGGAGCAACAGATTCTATTGAGAATGATAATGAAGCAAGTTGTTCTTCATCTAATCCAGCAGGAGATGTGTGGTTTAAAGTGGTTGTGCCTAGCACAGGAGAAGTTAATATAGAAATTTCTGCATCTTCTGAAGAACCTATTATTGAAGATACTGTAATGGAAGTATATACAGGAACATCAGGTAGTTTAGTTGAAATCGCCTGTGATGACGATGGTGGAGATGGCCTTTTATCTTTAGTAGAATTAACAGGCTTAACTCCAGGAGACGTATTATTAGTAAGAGTATGGGAGTGGCAAGATAACTTTAAAGGAAACTTTAATATTTGTGCATGGTCTCCATCTACGTTAGGTGTAACAGACAGTACTTTTGATGGATTCTCATATTTCCCGAACCCAGTTAAGGATGTACTGACATTAAATTCTCCAAGAGCGATTGACAATGTTGAAGTATTTAATGTATTAGGACAACGTATCATTGCTATTGATAGTCAAAATACAATCCAAAATATAGACATGTCTAATGTTCAGTCTGGAGCGTATCTTGTAAAAGTTTCTATAGGAAACCAAACTAAAACTATTAGAGTGTTAAAACAATAAGTTGAATCTTATACTATTTAATAAAAAGAGGTCTTTTCAGACCTCTTTTTTGTTTATATTAGTGTATTAGACATCATATTCTATGAAGCAACAGTGTCAATATTGTATTTTACTCATTATATGTGCAGCAAATTTTTTAAATGCACAAACACTATTTGAAAATCAAGCAACAAATTTGGGGCTTAACACTTCAACAGGAGATACTTTTTTAGGAAATGGTCTTTCATTTTTTGATTTTGATAATGATGGCTGGGATGATATTACGCTTACATCTTCTGAAAATAATCCATTGCGGTTTTTTAAAAATAACAATGGAAGTTTTATCGAACAAGATTTTGGGTTATCTAGCATTGACTATCAAACTAAATCTGTAACATGGGTTGATTTTGACAATGATGGAGATAATGATTTATTTGTAACAAGTGATGCTCAGGGGAATAAAATGTTCGAAAATTTAGGTAATATGGTTTTTCAAGATATTTCTGTAAACACAGGAATGATAATAACCAATATGTTTACCTATGGAGCGTCTTGGGGAGATATAAATAATGACGGCTTTCTTGATGTATTTTTAAGTAATAGAACCTCAGATATTACTAATAAGTTATATAAAAATAATGGTGATGGTACATTTACAGATATCACTTCTCAATCTGGAATAGATCAAAATCCGGTATTTTCATTTTGTTCGGCGTTTGTAGATATTAATAATGATGGCTATCAAGACTTGTATGTGTCAAATGATAAATTAAGCTATGAAAACAAGCTTTATCGAAATAATGGTGATGGTACGTTTACAGATATTAGCGCGTCTTCAGGAACAAATATATCAGTAGATGCGATGTCTGTAACTGTTGGTGATTATAATAGAGATGGTTATTTTGATATCTATGTCACCAATAATCCTACGGGAAATTATCTTTTTAGAAACAATGGTGATGAAACATTTCAAGACGTAGCTATGGCAACCGGAACTTCATTTAATAGTATTGGCTGGGGCGCTTCATTTTTTGAAGCTGATAATGATATGGATGTAGATTTATATGTGAGTGGTCAATTAGATGGTAGTAGTTCAGGATTACTTTCAGCAGCATTTTATGAAAACAATAACAATACAAACTATGTATTAAATAATAACTGCTTTCCAAACGATAATGGAGCAAGTTATTCTAATGCTACTGGAGATATTGACAATGACGGACTACTAGATATAGTAGTGAGTAATAATGCAAATGAAAATGTATTTCTATGGAGGAATGTTAGTAGCAATTCAAATAACTGGATTAAATTAAAGCTTATAGGAGTACAAAGCAATGCAAATGCTATAGGAGCCAGAATTGAAATCTCTACAGATGGTTATAAACAATATGCCTATACAATATGTGGTGAAGGCTATTTAGCTCAAATGACAGACAGAACACATTTTGGCTTAGGCAACCACTCTGTTATAGATTATATAAAAATCTATTGGCCTAATGGTCTAGAAGAAACCTATACGGATGTTCAGGTTAATCAAACTTTGATTCTAACCGAAGGAGATACGCTAAGTGTAAATACTTACGAAGAGAATAATATCACTTTTAATAATCCTGTTGCGCAAAATTTATATATTGAAACAACAAAGTTTATACAAGACATTTCATTATATACCATCCAAGGACAGTTACTCTCAAAGGTTACTACACAGAATAAATTTCAAACTATCGATATGGCGAATTTTAAGTCTGGAATTTATTTACTCAACATAACGTTCGAAAATCAGTCAAGCACCTTTAAGGTTGTAAAGAAATAAGATGCCTGTTTAATACTTTGAGTATTAGAACAGTAGGCGCTTTTTAACGATGTTTTTTGCATTTAATCGATTATATAATTTATAGTTCACTTTGTTTAAGAATTATCATAATTTTAAGACTTAATAAATTAAATTCAACTAAATATGAAAAAAATTACTTTTATTTTATTGTTTGCTCTAATTTGCAGTTTTGGTTTTGCCCAAACGTTCACTGATGGAGGTGGACCTTATGATATGCAAAATGGAAACGGAACAACTGCAGCTACATGTGGTACAGCAGATGAACTTGCATTACCTTTAACTGTTTCAGGTGTTGGAACATTAGGCACTACAAATGTTTTACAAAGTGTGACAATAGATGTTACACATACTTGGAATTCTGATGTTGTAATCAGTTTACAAGATCCTTCTGGAGCAGTGACTGTTCTTTTAATTGATGATATTGGAGGTAGTGGTGATGGTTTTGCTGCAACAGTACTTGAAGATGGAGCGCCAGCTTTACCTACAGCAAATACAACTCCAGTAACAGGAACTTTTTCTCCATTAGAGCCTTTAGCAGGATTTAATTCTGGAGGTGTTTCTGCTGATGGTGATTGGGTATTACTTGTATGTGACGATGCTGGTGGAGATGTTGGAACTCTTGATAGTTGGGCACTAACCTTTGCACCTGCACCAACATGTGCCGATCCATCTGGTCTTACAGCAACTCCTGATTCTGCTACTTCTGTAGATTTAGCTTGGTCTCAAGTTGGAGCTGTAACGATGTGGGATATAGAGTTAGTTGATATTACTGCTGCTGGTACAGCAACTGGTGCACCAACATCTACAGGTGTATCTAATCCTACAAACATATCTGGATTAACTGCTAGTAATGATTACGAAGTTTACGTAAGAGCGGATTGTGATACAGACGGTGTAAGTAACTGGGTTGGACCTGTTGCATTCACTACACCACCAACTTGTGATGTAGTTTCAAATGTTTTTATAGATGATTTAACTGATGTTAGTATAGATTTTTCTTGGGATGCTCCTGTAGGTTCTCCTACTGGATATAACTGGGAAATTGTAGAAGATGGTACCGGACAAGGTGGAACTGTAGTCGTAAGTGGATCTACAACTGAGCCTACAAGAAATGATACGTCTGGAAACGTATTAACATTAGATACACCTTATGATTTTTGGATACAAACTGATTGTGGCGTAGATGGAACAAGTGTATGGAGTGGACCTTTTGGTTTCACAACTCAGCCTGGTCCAGCTCCAGCTAATGATGATTGTGGTGGCGCTGAGTCAGTTACACAAGAAACATCTGTTGTTGATGCACCGTCTGCTACACCAACTGCTGGTACTATTGTAGGAGCAACTGATTCTGGACTTGCTGCTGAAGTTTGTAATGCATTTACTGGAACAGCTAATGACGATGTTTGGTATTCATTCGTTGCTTTGACAGCTAGTGTGAATATTACTTACGAACTTGAAGGATTTGATGGTGTTGCAGTATTATATTCTGGAACTTGTGGAGCTTTAGTCGTTGAAGGTTGTGCAGATGACTCTGTAGTAACAGCTCCTATAGTTGAAGAAATTAATGCAACTGGTTTAACTGTAGGTCAAACGTATTATACACGAATTTTCCAATATGGAACATCTTCAACTGCAGGTAAAACGTTTACTGTTAAAATCTGGTCGCCAGAAACTTTAAGTACTGAAGAGTTTGAAAATGAAAATGCGTTTACTTACTTCCCTAACCCAGTTAAGGATGAGTTAACATTAAATGCACAAAAAGATATTCAAACTGTAGCTGTTTACAATATGTTAGGTCAAGAAGTTCTTAGAACTGCTCCTAATGCTATTGAGAGCACTATCGATATGAACGGATTTAGCCAAGGTGCTTATTTCGTTAAAGTTACTATCGGTAATGTTACTGAAACAATACGAGTTCTTAAGCAATAAGCTTATTTAAATAGTTTTTCAAAAGCCACCTTTAAGGTGGCTTTTGTGTTTTGTTTACTTACCTTTGTATGGTATGAAACCATTGCATTTTTCATTTATAATCCCAGTATATAATAGACCAGATGAGGTTGATGAATTGTTGGGTAGTTTTAAAACTCTAAAGGGAGATATTCCTTTTGAAGTTGTCATCGTTGAAGATGGGTCGTCGATAGATTGTAAAGCTGTAATAGAACAATATTCAGAAAGCTTAAATATTTCTTACTTTTTCAAACCAAATTCTGGACCAGGAGACTCCAGAAACTATGGGATGGAAAGAGCTTCAGGTAATTACTTTATAATCTTAGATTCAGACTGTCTATTACCTGCTCAATATCTAGAAACAGTAAATGCTTACTTGTCTTCAAACTATGTAGATTGTTTTGGAGGTCCAGATGCAGCACATGAGACATTCACTAGCCTTCAAAAAGCGATAAATTTCGCTATGACTTCTTTTATTACTACAGGAGGTATAAGAGGTGGAAAAACTTCAAATAGAAATTTTCAGCCTAGAAGTTTTAATATGGGCTTATCAAAAGCTGCTTTTATAGCTTCAGGAGGTTTTGGTGTGATTCATCCAGGAGAAGATCCAGATTTGTCTATACGATTAAATACCTTAGGGTTTAAAACTGTTCTCATTGCAGATGCTTTTGTATACCATAAACGTCGTGTATCCTGGAAAAAATTTTATCAGCAGGTTCATAAATTTGGATTGGTTAGACCTATTCTCAACACATGGCACCCAAAAACTAAACGTTTGACCTATTGGTTTCCAACGCTTTTTTCCTTCGGAATGATTATGGCTTTAATCTTAGCACTAATGGACTTTAAATGGCTTTTATTGCTGTATACACTTTATATCTTAATTGCTTTTGTATTGTCTTTTATAGCCTCAAAACGTTTAAGTGTCGCATTTCAATCTATTTTGGCTATTTTTATTCAGTTCTTTGGATATGGATATGGATTTTTGAAATCCACATTTGCAATTTCAGTATTAGGACACAAACCAGAAGAAAGATTTCCAAAACTATTTTTTAAACATGCTAAATAGTATAAAATCAAAGTTTGCACAATCAGTAAAAAATAAAAGACTTAATGTTTTTGGACTATTCTTTCTGTTAGCTTTTTTAATCCTGGTAGTGACGAAACTGTCAGAAACCTACGTAGAGACAATTCCTTTTACCATAGCTTACAAAAATTTACCAGAAACATCTGTAATAACTTTAGATAGTATCCCAAAAGTTAATGTTAGAGTATCAACTCATGGATTCAATTTGTTGGCTTATTTTTTTCAGGATAAAACCTACCAATTGGATTTCGAAAATAACACCTCCATTACTAATAACAATTATATCTGGCTCGCCGAAAAAGGAGCTTATGCCTTAAAGGAGCAATTAGGTAATTCGGTGAAAATCATTTCTGTAAAACCAGACACTCTAAGACTTCCGTTTGGTACTTTAAGTGTAAAAAAAGTACCTGTTGTTTTAAATTCTGAGATTAATTATGTACCAGGATATGATACCTTAGAAGGTTTTGAGGTAACTCCAGATTCAGTAAAAGTGATAGGTGCTGTTGATGAGATTTCTAAAATAGATCTTATAGAAACACAGCCGTTAGTGTTAGATGAGGTTAGAACTGATATTGATGCCAATATCGATTTGGAGTTTTCAAGTTCATCAAAACATTTAAAACTCTCAGATAACAGTGTAAGCGTAAAAGCAACAGTCGAAAAATTTACTGAAGGCACATTCGAAATACCAATAACACTAATAAATTTGCCTAAAGATTTAGAGCTAAATTACTTTCCGAAGCATATTAAAGTTGCCTATTACTTAAGTTTAAAGGATTATAAGGATATCAAACCCGACGATTTCAAAATTGAATGTAATTATAATGACGCTTTAAAAACAGGAGCATCATTTTTAATACCCAAGCTTATTGTAAATTCTAAGAAAGTGAAATCGGCTAAAATGAAGCAAAGTAAAGTAGAATATATTATAGTGAAATGATTGTAGTTGGACTTACAGGAGGTATAGGTAGTGGTAAAACTACAGTGGCTGGATTTTTTAAAGTCCACGATATTCCTATTTATATTGCTGATGTAGAAGCCAAACAATTAATGGCGAGATCAAAAGTTATCAAAAGAAAACTCATTGCACTTTTTGGGGAAGATGCTTATGATGATGGAGAACTTAACAGACCATTTATTGCTTCTAAAATCTTTAATGATAAAAATCTTCTGGATCAAATGAATGCTATAGTTCATCCTAAGGTTGCAGCACATTTTAAGCGATGGTTAAAAAAGCAGGAAGGGCCTTATGTAATTAAAGAAGCTGCTATTATTTTTGAGCATCAAAATGAAAATCAATACGATTTTATTATCACAGTAACTGCTAATGTTGAAGAACGAATCAAAAGAGTGATGCATCGCGATAGTTCCAATAGATCAAAAATTGAAGCCATTATAAGCAATCAGATGAGCGATGAAGAAAAAATCGAAAAGTCTCATTTTGTAATTGTCAATGACAATTTAGAGGATACTAAAAAACAAGTGCAACAAACTCATCTTGCTTTGCTGAAAGCGATAAAAAAACTTAAAAATTAACATATTTGTTAATGTAAGGTTAAACCCTAATAGTTCTAAATGTTAAAATACTAAATTTGACTGATGGGCAAAAAGCTATTCATTTTATTGGTGGTTTTAATGAGTTTATCACTCATAGGTATCATCTTCGTTCAGGCATTTTTTATTAATAATACCTTAAAAAATGAAGGGAAGCAGTTTACATCAGATGTAAAACGTTCTCTCATATCAGTTTCAAGAGGTATTGAAGATAAAGAACTTTTGAGTTATGACAGACTTTATAAAGAAGTTGTGAAAAATGGACGAACTCCTGATACCACAGAAATTAGACAACTTTTGATTTATGATTCTTTTGATGAAGAAACAAATCAAACGATAAGATTTAGAAACGCCATTTCTGAAGAAAGCTTTAAAGTTCCAGCATTGTTCTTTGACATTGGTACAGATAGTATAAGCATTAGCCGATTTACAAATAAGAGTGAAACTAAAGTTTATGAGCGTAGCGCTATAGATGGTAAGATCAATTTAAATCCTATCCGAAAATTCACCGATTACAGTACTTTAGATGATATAAGCAGACTTCATTATAAAATGGGATACCATAAAGTTTACAAAAACTATCCTGTTTATAAGCGAATCTCTAACGAAGAAGTATCAGAATTACTAGAGTCTCAGTTTGCCATTAGTGGTATTAATACTGCTTTTGAATATGCAATTTATGATAAGGATTTATCAACTAAAATCAGATCTGAAAATTTTGAATTAAATCCTGAGTCTACTATTGGGATTCCTGTTTTTATGGATACCGAAAATAAAAGTGATTACTCATTATATGTTGATTTTCCAGAGCGACGCAAATATTTATTATCTTCTATTTTGGGGATGATTGTATTGTCAATCATATTTACATCTATTATCATATTAGCGTATTCAAGTGCAATTTATCAATTGATAAGACAACGTCAGATATCTCAGATAAAGACCGATTTTATCAATAATATGACACATGAGTTTAAAACGCCTATTGCAACAATTAATTTGGCTTTAGATTCTATAAAGAACCCTAAAATTATCAATGATAATGAAAAGGTGATGCGTTACCTTAGAATGATTAAGGACGAGAATAAACGTATGCATGCTCAAGTTGAAAATGTGTTGCGAATTTCCAAATTAGAAAAAAATGAACTAAATATTAGTAAGGAAAGGGTTAAGCTTCACGACTTAGTCGAAGATGCGATAACACATGTTGAATTAATAGTAGAGGATAGAAAAGGTTATGTTAAAACACATTTAAACGCAGATAAATCTTCAGTATTGGCTAACGAAACACATTTTACTAATGTGATTGTTAATATTTTAGATAACGCTATTAAATACAGTGACAATGCGCCTAAAATTGATGTTTATACTGAAAATATAGGAACTAATATTCTGCTTAAGGTTTCAGATCAAGGAAATGGAATGTCTAAGCAAGTTCAAAAGCGTGTGTTTGAAAAATTTTATAGAGAACACACCGGAAATGTACACAATGTTAAAGGTCACGGTTTAGGTTTGGCTTATGTTAAACGAATCGTAGATGACCATCAAGGTCATATATCAGTAGAAAGTGAAAAAGGAAAAGGTAGCACATTTATAATTAAGTTACCATTAATATCATAAATTATGGAAGAGCAAAATAAAAAAATTCTTTTAGTTGAAGACGATCCAAACTTCGGAACCGTTTTAAAGGACTATTTAAACATGAACGATTATGACGTTGTTCATGCAAAAAACGGAATGGAAGGTTTCGAAAAGTTTAAAAAGGATGATTATGACCTTTGTATATTAGATGTCATGATGCCTTATAAAGATGGTTTTACACTAGCTAAAGAAATTAGAGAAAAAAATACAGATGTACCAATTATTTTCTTAACTGCTAAAGCAATGAAAGAAGATGTGCTTAAAGGCTATAAAGTTGGAGCAGATGATTATTTAAACAAACCATTTGATAGTGAAGTACTATTAATGAAAATAAAGGCTATAATGCAACGTAAGGCTACAGACACGATTGCAGATAGCAAACAATTTGAATTTAAAATTGGTAAGTTTGATTTAAACTCTAAACTGCGTTTCCTTAAATTTAATGGTAAAGACCCAATTAAACTATCTCCAAAAGAAAACGAATTGTTAAGAATGTTAGCACTTCATGAAAATGATTTAATGCCTCGTGAACTGGCATTAACTAAAATATGGAGAGATGATAACTATTTTACCTCTAGAAGTATGGATGTATACATCGCAAAACTTCGTAAATACTTAAAGTTAGATCCAAATGTTGAAATTCTCAACATTCACGGAGAAGGGTTTAGATTAGTTGTTAATCAAGAAGTTTAAACTATAATTTATAGATATAAAAAAAGCCAATCGTAATGATTGGCTTTTTTATTAAAAAAATATCGAAATATTAGATAACTTTTACGTTTACTGCGTTCAATCCTTTTTTTCCTTCTGTCAAATCGAATTCAACTTCATCGCCTTCTCTCACTTCATCAATTAAACCTGAAATGTGTACAAAGTGTTCTTTGTTGTTTCCTTCTTCAGTTATAAATCCGAATCCTTTTGAATCGTTGAAGAATTTTACTGTACCTTTACTCATAATATATATTAAATTATTTAAGGTGCGAATGTAGTGTTAATTAATTGAAAATAAGGGTTTTTATATTTTATTTTTAAATAAAAACTTTAATTTCACGAATTCTGAAATTTCAAGCACTTAATCGGTAGATTTCTCAATAGAACTCGCATGATCCTTAATCACATACCAAAATCCGTTTTGTTTTTCTAAAGCATAACTTACAGTCATTCTATTAAAATAAGGTTTCCCGTCTCGTTCTGGCTCGCTGTAAACAATTTCAACTATAGCAATTCCCATAGCAGGTTGTATGGTCGTATCTATAATTTTAGTTTTAAATGACCAGGTCGTATCCTTAAACCATTCTCTGTGATACTCTACAAATTCTTTGACCGTATTTGTGACTTCGGTTTGAGGTAAAATTAACTGCATTTTTCCTGAAGGCGAAAGTGTGGTTTCCAAAGTGCTTAAATCCTTTTGAGATACGGCGTCTAAATGTTTTTGCAATACTGCTACAAATTCTGTCTTGTAGTCACTGTTGTCTTTTGATGTTTTGTGTTTGTTATCCTTTTTACACGACAAGCAAATAAAAACGGAAAGGAGTAGCAAGGTTTTGGTAATTAATTTCATATCGTTTAATTTTCTGAAATGTAAATTACAAAATGATTTATTCAATCATTAAAATTAAGACCTGATTTTCTCAATTTCAGAGATGATATGTTTAACATCGGTTTGATAGTCGAACCAGATGGTATCCTCATTTTTTTTAAACCAGGTAAGTTGCCGCTTGGCAAAACGTCGGGAGTTTTTTTTGATTTCGGAAATAGCAAACTCTAAACTCCATTCACCTTCTAGAAACTTAAATAATTCTTTATAACCAACCGTATTCAAGGCGTTTAGGTGCTTTTTTTGTTCTAATGATTTTACTTCATCCAATAAGCCTTCAGCTATCATAAGGTCTACACGTGTGTTGATGCGATCATATATAATCGATCTTTCAGCAGATAATCCTACTGTAATGGTTTTGAATGTTCTAGTTTTATCCTTTCCTTTTAAAAATGAAGAATAAGGTTTTCCGCTAGAAATACAAACTTCTAAAGCTCTGATGACACGTTGCGGATTATCAATAGCAATTGTTTCAAAAGCTTTTGGATCTAATTTTTTTAGCTGAAATTGTAAAACTTCAAGACCGTCATTTTGAAATGTAGTATTGAGTTCATTTCTAACTGTAATATCAATCGGTGGAAGGTCATCAAGTCCTTTAGTAACAGCATTGACATATAAACCTGAACCGCCTACCATAATCACCACAGGATGCGTTTTGAAAAGTGTATTAAGTGTTGTTATGGCATCTGTTTCAAAAGCACCTACATTATAATAATTTTCTACTGAAATGTGTTTAATAAAATGATGAGGAGCCGCAGCCAATTCGGTAGGAGTAGGAGCAGCAGTACCAATCTGCATTTCTTTGTAAAATTGTCTTGAGTCTGCCGATATAATTTCAGTATTGAAATGTTGAGCCAGTTTTATGCTGAGGGCAGTTTTTCCTATAGCCGTAGGACCAACAATAGAAATGAGCGTATTAGTCATGATGTAATTTGCAACCACATTTAAAGCAAAACTCAGCATTGTCATGATGTGTTTCTGTTAAGCAGTTGACACAACATTGTGTATTGAGTTGAATGTTTTTTAATTGCTCAGGATCTGTATTAGAAGTTTTCTTTTTGTCATCACCTCCGGCTTTCGTATACTCAGCAGATACTATTCCCGTTGGAACTGCAATAATACCATAACCTAAAATCATAATTATAGTCGCGATAAACTGCCCAAGAGGTGTTTCGGGAGCGATGTCTCCAAAACCAACAGTAGTTAATGTTACAATACACCAATACACACTTTTCGGAATATTAGTAAAGCCATGTTCTTCTCCTTCAACCAAATACATGATAGTGCCAAAAATGACAGATGCTATGAGTACTGCAAATAAAAACACCGCAATTTTAGCTCTGCTGGCTTTAATCGCACTCGCTAATTGATTTGAAGCTCCCAAATAGCGAGCTAGTTTTAGTATTCTAAACACACGTAACAAACGTAAAGCTCTTAGAGCTACTAAAGCATGAGTTCCAGCGAGGAATAATGAAATATATTTTGGGATTGTTGATAATAAATCGATAATACCATAAAAACTGAAGATGTATTTAAATGGTTTTTTAACAGTAATGATTCGTGCGATATATTCTATAGAGAAAAGAATAGTGATGATCCACTCCGAAATATTTAAAAACGTATGGTATTTATCATCAAAACTTTTAATACTCTCCAGCATCACAAGAATGATACTTGCTAAAATAGCTATGAGTAAAACAACATCAAATAATTTTCCTGCAGGCGTATCTGCTTCATAAATAATTTCATGAAGTTTATCTCGCCAGTCAGCTTGTGTTTTATTATCAGACATAAGTCAAATGTACTAAAAAAGTTTATGGTTTCTTTTTCAATACGATTAGTGAGTTTTTTTGGATATCAACAATAGTAGCAAAATAACTTTTAAGACTATCGTAATATGCAGCATCATAAATAGCTTCTTTAAAATTAAATTTAAAGAATAATATTACAGAATCGCCATTAATACTCGAGTTAAAAATTAATGTTCCGGTTTTATTAGGTAAGCTTAAGTTTATAGGCTTCGGAATATCAATAACCTCATAATCTTTGACGTTCAATTCAACCGAATATAAAAAAGCATCTTCGTAGCCAAAATCAATAGGGTAGGTACGTTGTTGTAGTTTAAATGGATTCTTGTCAAAAAATGTAATTAAAAACGGATTGATATACAGGTTACCTCCTACATTTTCAAGGGGTTGTTCGACTTTAAATTCTTCTGAAAACTCTGTAGCAGTTTTGTTTGTGGTTTCTGATTCATAATCTACAAATTGTGTAGATGGATAAGCATTACTATAACTATCCAAATATGTATCAGGATTACTAAAGTAAGCTCGTTTAGCTCTTAAAGCATGATAGCCGGTTTTATTACCTTTAATGGTTCCGCTTAGCGCTTCAGAGTCATCAATATTTAAATTGACACGGTATTTCATTACACTCATCTGATTAGCATTGATGTCTACCCAGTAGCCTCCTTCTTTAAAATCTAAAAGGCGTCCGTATTGATTGAGACATCTGATTGGTAATTGTCCAAAGGATAAATAATCATCAGTAGCATCCAGCATATAAGTCTGTTCTCCTATAGTCACGTGAACAATTAAGTAGTTGAAATCTGAAATAACAGGATAAATTCGTGTTGCAAATCCGTTGTTTCTGGTAGACAACAGAACAGGTTTTACATCGATGTCGTTAGCTTCTAATAAATTGTGAAGCAAAATATTTATTTCAGAAACATTCCCAGATTTGTTATTTACGAGATCTTTTACCGAAACATCATTAAAGATATTAAATGTTTTATCCCAAGTATAGGTGTTTTGAACGAACTCATAAATAGCCTTCGCTTTCTCTAAGGGATCTGATATCGCAATTATTGTGTCGCTAAGCAGGTCTTTGGTAACGCTACTTTTCTTTAATTGTCTCCCAATATCATTGTCACTTTTGAGTTCACCTTCAACACTTTTCCATGTTTTAGTGATATTATCAACTCTACCATCAAAACCTCTAAAGACTTTAAGCTCATATTCAATTCTGGCAAGATAATTATCTTTTGTAGTCATGAATTCCTCCTCGATAAAAGCAGGAATATCTTTCATTACATAGATGTAGTCACCACAGTCTGATGAACCAGCTCCCATGACTTGCAGACAGTTTTTTCTTAGAGAAGATACGTTGGTATATAGCTTTTTTCCACCAACAAGTTTGATATTATACTCCCAGTTTCCAGGAATACTAGGTCTGTATTCACTGTATAATTTTGGAATATCTTCCTGAAAATACCAACTCTTATATTTAAACATGTAAGGAGACTCCAGCGTATAACTATAGACAATTACTGAGCCTTCTTTTATATTAGGAAAGGTAAATTTTACAAGTGTATGATTTTCATCATATTGTTCTTCAAAAATAGCATTTTTATCTAGCTGTGTTTGAGTGATTTGTCCGTTTTCAACATTGTAAACAGTTGCTTTAATTTTTTTCACACGCTCATGTTTGCCATTGTCACCATATAAATAAATGGTTTCTGTGGCTTTGTCAAACCCATTTCTATTTAAAATTTTCAGCTTCTTTTTAATTTCAGATTTTAATAAAAAGGTTTCCCTGTCAACATAGCTTTCTCCTTTTTCGTAGATAATTAAAGCATTAGCAGTAGAGTCTTTATCAAAAACATTGAGTTCTATATCTTGTTTTGTGACTTCAAAGCCTTCAGAATTAAATCCAGATTGAGCACTAAGGTTAAGTGCTAAAGCAATAATTAAAAAGCGTAATACAAATTTCATTAATTGAGGTTTAGATAGATAGGACTTTTACTCTTTTATTTCGTCTTAAATAACTTTGAATGATGTGTTGGGTATCTCTGTTGTTTTCCATAGGAGTTATAATAGACTCTAAAACTTCAAGGGTATTAATTTGGTGATTGAGGTCAAAAAAACCAAGACCTCTGTACACACCATTTTGAATGTAAATTACACTTTTCTCATCAATATCCCGACCTTGATCAATAATAATCATGTTTTTATTATCATAGCTGTTTTTCGCGATGAGTTCTTTAACTCGCTTATTGTAATCTTCAGGTGATTCTTCGTTAATACAAGCGCCATTACAACTTTTAATGGTATAGTTAAAGCAATTTGATTTGGTAGGATATAAACCTGTTAACTTCTGACAAAGTGAATAGTGTTCGAGCGCTCTAAACATAAAACTTTTGGCACTTTGCATATTGCTAAAGGTGGTAATGGCTTCATCATTAGCATGGGTTTTGTCAATTTTTAAATTGATATAACCATGGTCATCAACAAAACTATATAGCGCATGTGTGAATATGTTTCGACGTAGTGCTCTGTTGTATATTGGTTTGTTTCGTTTAATTTCGGCACTTTCTTTTAGTAGGGCAACAAGTTCACTGCCAGTGGCTTCATACGTCACCGATTTAGCTAAAAGTTGAAGTTTTTTAGATTTGGTACTCGTATTTGTAAAATGCTGATTAATACGATGCTTGATATTTTTACTTTTTCCAATGTAAATGATGTCACCATTTTCATCATGTATATAATATACACCTGTGATGGCAGGAAGCGCCTCAATAATGGTTTTATGAGTATCATTAAGACGTTTATTGATTTCAGTTTTTACATGGCTTTTGATTATATGTTTATCTAAATCTTTAGATAATAACATTTTAAAAAGCTTTACTGTTGCCATAGCATCACCATTAGCACGATGTCTATCACTTACAGGAATACCCAAAGCTCGTGTTAACTTTCCTAAGCTGTACGATGCCTGATCAGGAATTAATTGTTTTGAAAGCTCAACAGTACATAATGTTTTGCGTTTGAAACCAAAACCAAGGCGTTTAAACTCGGTTCGAAGTATGCGATAATCAAATTGTGCATTGTGAGCTACTATAATACAGTCTTCTGTTATTTCTACAATGCGTTTGGCGACCTCGTAAAATTTAGGTGCGCTTTTAAGCATATTACTATTGATACCAGTGAGATTGACTACAAACGGTTGAATGTCTCGTTCTGGGTTAACAAGGCTTATAAACTTATCTACCACTTTGTGGCCGTCAAATTTATATATAGCTATTTCAGTAATTCCTTCTTCATTGTACTTTCCACCAGTGGTTTCTATGTCTAATATTGCGTAAATATGCTTGTGTTTTAGTTTTAATAATTTCTCGCTCCAAATATACTACTTCCAACTCTAATCATTGTACTGCCACAGTCAATTGCCAATTGATAATCTCCACTCATTCCCATGGAAATAATTCTCAACGAATCGTCTGTTGTTTTAAGGGTTTCAAAAGTAGTTTTCAGGCGTTTAAATTCTTGCTCAATTTGGTTGACGTTATCAGTAAATGTTGCCATTCCCATAACACCAGTAATCTTAACGTTTTTTAATACGGAAACGTCTTCGGAAATTAATAATTCTTGAGCATTTTTTGCTGACATCCCAAATTTGCTATCTTCTTCAGCAATTTTTATCTGAAGCAGACAGTCGATAATTCGGTTGTACTTTTCAGCTTGTTTATTGATTTCCTTGAGTAATTTTAAACTGTCTACACCATGAATTAGGCTTACAAACTCAGCCATATATTTCACCTTGTTGCGCTGCACATGGCCAATCATATGCCATTGGATGTCTTTTGGCATTTGCTCATGTTTCTCAGCCATTTCCTGAATTTTATTTTCTCCAAAAATTCGCTGACCAGCTGAATAAGCTTCCATTAAATCACTTATAGGTTTTGTTTTTGATACGGCAACTAAAGTGACATGATCTGGGATTTTAGACTGTATGTTATCTAGGTTGTGTTTGATACTCATTTTTTAATACTGCTTTGTGGAACAATTTGTAAGCTAAAACTCATAAATAGTGACACCACTTCTTAGTTTAGGCTCAATAAAGGTACTTTTAGGAGGCATTTTGAGTCCGTCATCTGCCATTTGTTTCATTTCATTAATATCTACAGGAACCATACCAAAACCAACAGCAAATTCACCACTATCAATTCGGTCTTTGACATTGATAATATCTTTTTTTCCGTTGATATAATCGATACGCACGTCATTACGCAAATCTGAAATACCCAAAATAGGATCTAGAATTGTATAATATAAAATTTGTGCATCGAGTGCATCTAAAGCTGTTTTGAAATTGTATAACGATTTCCGAAGGTATAAAGAATAAAACTCACCATCAAGATACATGCTGAAATGGTGCTTTTTTGATGGCTTATACGGCATAATACCTCTGTTTTCTATGCGGTAAATTGTGTCCAGCTGAATAAGAAACTCCTCTTTCGTTAACCCATTTAAATCTTTGACTAGGCGATTAAATTCATGAATGCGTAATTCAGATTCAGGAATTAAAAAGGACATAAATTGATTGTATGACTCATGACCCGTATGATTTGGGTTAGCTGCTTTCTCCTCTTTGTATAATAAATAAGAAGATGCCGAACGATGATGACCATCTGCAATATAAATCGTTGGCATGCTGTCAAACTCCTTTTCTATAATGTTGAGTAGTTCTGGCTCTTCCAGTTTCCAAAGGTAATGTGTGTCGCGATAGGTTGTCGTAAATTCAAATTCTGCACGTGTATTTTGAATGTCTTTAATTATCGTTGAAATGACATTATTATCAGGATAGGTAAGGAGGACAGGTTCAGCATTAAAGCCTACGGTTTTAAGGTAGTCTTTAAAAATACGTTCACGATATTCAATAGTATCTTCATGCTTTCTAATGATGTCCTTTTCATAATCTTCAGCACTTGCTGCAGCAACAATGCCATTAAATACCTGATGGCCTCTATCTACAATTTTATAAATGTAGTACGATGGTGTTTTATCATGTACAAAAATAGAATCTTCTTTAAACTCGAGATAACGGTTTCTAACCAGTTGATAGCGTTCGGTTCCTGTAATTTCTCTTGCGTATTTATAACCAGGATTTACGATATGTAAAAACGAAAACGGATTGTAATCCAGTCGAGCTTCACGTTCGGCTTGTGTATACGTTTGGTACGATCGGGAAGCTACCAGGCTTACTTTATCACGTGTAGGTCGTACTGCTTTAAATGGACGAATTTTTGCCAATTAGTTTCTGTTTTTATTTATAAAATCTGTTGGGTCTAAATATCCATTTGTATTAGATGAATATCCAGGTCCGATATCTAAATTTATCACATCCCTTATTTCGAGATGAAGATGAGCCAAGTAATAGCCGTTGCAATTACCAATAGTGGCAATTTGTGTTCCCTTCTTTATAAAAGTTCCTTGTTGCACCATAATAGTATCACAATGTGCATAAAGAGATTCGTAATATTTACCTTGGTGTTGATGAATAATTCGTATTACATTTCCCCAACCACCTTTATAGTCTTTTACTTCACTAATATAACCATTTGCAACAGAATAAACGGGATCACCTAAATCACTGTTGCCACCTTTAACTCCATTCCAGTCGTCACCTAAATGATTGTTTTCCTGAAATTTTTGAGCATTGTAATATCCATCGGCATTGGGTTTTCCTACCGGAAAGTCAAAACCATCAGAACTATAATTTAAATGCTCATTAAACAGTTTAATATAGTTTGCTTTTACTTCGGAAATCATTGCTGAATCCACTGATATTTCTGTGCTATCTGAATGAACGACTGTCTCATTTGTAGGTTTCTGTTTAACACAGCTTGACGTGATAAACGATAGAAACATACAAACAAGAAATACTTTCATGATGACTTTAGACATTATCACTGTTGCCTGAGAACAATCTATTTTTTAAATTGCTTAGCTACAGTTTCAGCTTTTCTACTTTCCGAATAATCATAAAATCCTTCTCCAGATTTTACGCCTAACTTTCCAGCTCTTACCATGTTTACTAATAATGGGCAAGGTGCATATTTCGGGTTTTTGAATCCGTCATACATTACATTTAAAATAGACAAACACACATCAAGGCCAATAAAATCGGCAAGTTGTAATGGTCCCATAGGATGAGCCATTCCAAGTTTCATAACCGTATCAATTTCTTCTACACCAGCAACGCCATTGTATAAGGTTTCAATCGATTCATTAAGCATAGGCATTAAAATACGGTTGGCTACAAACCCTGGATAATCATTAACTTCGGTTGGTGTTTTTCCTAATGTTTTAGACAACTCCATGATGGTTTGTGTCACTTCATCACTGGTATTATAACCGCGGATAATTTCTACCAATTTCATAATAGGAACTGGGTTCATAAAGTGCATTCCAATGACCATTTCTGGGCGTGAGGTAACCGCAGCAATTTGAGTAATTGATATAGAAGAAGTGTTGCTTGCTAAAATAGTGTCTTCACCGCAAGCCTCATCTAATTGCTTAAAAATCTTAAGTTTTAAATCAATGTTTTCGGTTGCTGCTTCCACAACGAGACTGGCATATTCAACACCTTCATTGATGTTTGTATAGGTCGTAATATTGTTTAGAGTGTCTTGCTTATCGGCTTCGGAAATTTTCTCTTTGGCGACCATACGATCTAAATTTTTAGAAATCGTATCCATGCCTTTTTGAAGCGATGCTTCACTAATATCTATTAACTGTACTTTAAACCCAGATTGAGCAAAGGTGTGGGCAATTCCGTTTCCCATTGTTCCTGCTCCAATAACTGCTACATTTTTCATTTAACTATATTTAATTATTCTTTTTTCATTTTAAATAAGACTTTCAATTTACCATACCATTCTGGCTTATTTCCATCAGGATAGGTTTCGTCAAACATCATTATATCAAGCATGTCATTCTTTATCGTGTAGGTATAAAACTGTTGTCCGCCTTCAAACCCAGGTACTTTAGCCATGTCTGCAGTTGTCGTAACTGTAGAGTCAGTATAAATATAACTTCCCGAATTAAATACGATAGATTGAAATGCTGCTTTTATTTCGGCATCAGTTGGCTTTGAAAGTGTATCGAAAGCCTTTCTTTCTGTTGTCCATGGGTTATATAACAAACTATAACGTTTAGGAGCAAATACAAATGTTCCGTAAGTTATTGGTTTGCCGACATATGTTGTGTCGGTATAGATGTAATGGATTTCTTGCATTTTCCAAGACCCTTCTAATGGATTGCTATGATTGGTCGCTTCTTTTTTTGGAGAATTGCAAGCAGATAAAAGAGTCAAGATCACTATTGATATAAGCAAATTTGTTTTCATGCCTCTTTATTGTAATTAAAATTGATTGATAATCATTGTTGCTACTCTCAAAGCTTCAGTGCCATCATGAAGTGTTACAACAGGAGTTGTGTTGGTATTAATGGCATGAGCAAAAGTTTCTAACTCATCGAGAATGGCATTGTTATTTTCAATTTCAGGGTTATCAAAATAGATTTGCTTTTTTATGCCTTCAGCATTTTGAAGAATCATATCAAAGTCTCCAGGATGTTCAGGCGCATCTTTCATTTTAACCACTTCACATTTCTTTTCCAGAAAATCTACAGAGATATAAGCATCTTTCTGGAAAAAACGGGTTTTTCTCATATTCTTTAGAGAAATGCGACTGGCAGTTAAATTGGCAACACAACCATTTTCAAATTCGATACGAGCATTGGCAATATCAGGTGTTTCACTTATTACCGAAACTCCGCTTGCTGATACATGTTTGACCTTAGATTGTACAACGCTTAAGATAATATCTATATCGTGAATCATTAAATCTAATACAACAGGAACATCGGTTCCGCGAGGGTTGAATTCAGCCAAACGATGAGTTTCAATAAACATTGGATTTTTAATTTGATCCTTAACCGCAATAAAGGCAGGATTAAATCGCTCAACATGTCCAACCTGTCCACGAATATCATGTTGTGCTAACAGTTCTCTTATGTGTTCTGCTTCTTCGACAGTATTGGTAATAGGCTTTTCAATAAAAATATGCTTGCCTTTTGCAATGGCTTTTATTGCACAATCATAATGAGAAAGCGTAGGTGTGACAATATCCACCATATCTACTGCATCGATAAGCGCATCGATAGAATTAAAGTATTTGTAACCAAATTCGGCTTCTACCTTTTTAGCATTGGTTTCATCTGCGTCATAAAAACCAATAAGGTCATATTTTTCAGATTGATTAAGAAGTCTTAAATGAATTTTACCAAGATGACCAGCACCAAGTACACCAGCTTTTAGCATTGTTTTACGTTTTCAACAAAAATAAGATTTTTCGCAGTTCTTTTATGCGAATTTCACAATAAATAATGCTGGTTTTTATGTCGTTGATAAATCAATTAGATTTAACTTTCAGTATAAAAATCTTTCAGTTATTTTAGCATAGCAAACTTAACTACTTTGAAAGATACGTTTAAACACCAAGGTCTGCGACAACAATTAGTCGCAACATTAAAAGCAAAAGGTATAACCGATGACAAAGTTCTAGCTGCTATTGGCAACATTCCCAGACATCTTTTTATGGACTCTGGTTTTTTGGATCACGCCTATCAGGATAAGGCATTTCCTATTGCAGCAGATCAGACCATTTCTCAGCCCTATACTGTAGCATTTCAAACAGAATTGATGCAGGTAAAGCCTGGAGATAATGTGTTAGAAATAGGTACAGGGAGTGGATATCAAACCGCGGTTTTATGCTTGTTAGGTGCTAAAGTGTTTAGTATTGAGCGTCAAAATGAACTTTATAAGAAGACCAGTAAATTCTTGCCTAAATTAGGATATAGAGCCAAGAAACTCATTTTTGGAGATGGTTATATTGGCTTAGAATCTGAAGCGCCTTTTGATAGTATTATCGTAACTGCTGGAGCACCATTTGTACCAAAAGCACTATTGAGTCAGTTAAAAATAGGCGGACGTTTAGTAATCCCTGTTGGTAATGAAGTACAGGTTATGACCTTGTTTATTAGAAAGGGACCAAAAGATTTCGAACAGCATGAGTTTGGCGAGTTTCGATTCGTACCTTTATTGGAGGATAAGAATTAATAGTCTGCCGAAACTTACAGAAAACAAGGCTTGAGATGATATCTGAAAAGCAAGCAAAACAAAGGTTATTCGATGAATTCGTATTGGGTAAGCATAAATTATAATGAAGATGAAACACACAATTCTATTATTATGTATGGTATTCGTACAAATTATTAGTGCGCAAAACTATACTGAATATGCCACTGGAAACCCAACAGACATAGATACCAATCACGAATTTGGAATTTGTATGATGGGAGGTGCTACCGAGAATGATAACGCAATGATTTGGTTTTTAGAAAAAGCAAATGGAGGCGATGTTGTGGTTTTAAGAGCATCAGGAAGCGACGGATATAATAATTATATGTATACTGAACTCGGTGTGACGATTAACTCTGTGACAACATTTGTGATAGCAAATGAAGCTGGAGCCATTGATCCTTATGTATTAGAAAAAGTGGAGAATGCTGAAGCTATCTGGTTTGCTGGAGGCGATCAATACAATTATGTGAGCTACTTTAAAGATAATGCCATGGAAGACACTCTTAATAGTTTTATTAATGAAAAAGGTGGAGCGATTGGAGGAACAAGTGCTGGTATGGCGATTTTGGGAAGTAGTTACTTTTCCGCGGAAAATGGTACTGTTACTAATGCTCAGGCATTATCAAATCCCTACCATAACCGAATGACGTTAGGATATAATGATTTTTTAGACATTCCTTATCTGGAACATATCATAACAGATACGCATTATGATGATCCAGATAGACGAGCACGTCATGCTGCTTTTTTAGCACGATATGCAACAGATAATGCCACACGTGCTTTCGGTATTGCCTGTAATGAATATACTGCTGTGTGTATAAATGATTCGGGAAGAGCTTATGTATATGGTGAATATCCTGCGTATCCTGAGTTTGCTTTCTTTTTACAGTCTAATTGTGTTACCGACTTTATGCCTGAAACTTGTGTTAGCGGACAAGCTTTAACTTGGAATCAAGGCGGAGAAGCCCTAAAGGTGGCAAAAATACCAGGAACGCTATCTGGTGAAAACTATATAGATTTAAATTCATGGTCAGATGAAGGTGGAGCCACTTGGGAAAATTGGTCGGTAAACAATGGTGTATTTAGTACAGCATCAACTACTAATCCCGATTGTGATTTATTAAGTGTTACTGATATAGGAGTGCCATTAATTTTAGTAGGTCCAAATCCATTTAGAGATCGTATTTCTATAGACACACAATTGACCGAATTTGATGTTAAACTTTATAATATCTTCGGAACATTAATCGCACAATATCAGAATGAGACAAACATTGATACCAATGAACTTTCTTCAGGGTTTTATATATTAACACTAGCTTCGGAAGGACAACAACGTATATTTAAGTTGGTAAAAGAGTAAGCTTAAAAGAACTTTAAACCAAACATAATGGCATCACTTTGAAAGCCACTTTGATACGAACGCACATAATCTAAGCGTAGAAATCTAAACTTTCCCCATCCAATATTATCCAGACCAACCGTGTATTCTTGGTATGGACTATTATCAGGCGTAGCTAGTGCATGAGCTCCTATAACGAGATTGAAATTAAGCTTTTTTAGTAAAGGAACTCTTCCGAGGAGAAACCCGTTAAAGTCGTGTTCGGCATGCATTTCAATATAAGATTCGTTGGTGCTGGCAGTATAATAGGGCAAATTATTAAACACATCAAGGTATGATCCAGCGCCAATATGCGTTTGATTACCATTAAAATGTTGGTAGTCTACAAAAGCTATGTCATCGGCATTAAAAAATTTGCCTGCTCTTATGTTATACTGAAAGCGTCCTTTGTTACTCACATCAAATCCTTGTTGCAATCGAATTTTAACCTGATCAAAATTATAGTCTTCAATCGATGACGAAAAGCCTTTCTCGTAACCTAAAGTCACCGTAGGATATTTTGAATTCGGAATATTATATTTTCCGTCAGGATAACTCAAGTAATTTTGAGCAAAATTTATACGCGTTGACAAGTTGAGCTTTATAAGGTTGTGCGTGTCAAAAGGTGCAATACCATAAGCCGATGCGTCTAAAGGATTATTACTGGTGTAGGTTTTGTCATTTTTTGGATACCAGACTTGATCTGTGGTATTGAACAGTGCTTTTCGTCTTTGATAGCCCAAACTTGAATTGATTCTAAATCCATTGAAAAGCTCATTAGAATATGCTGCTTGAACAAAACTGTTTTCATAAAGTTTCATGTAATTTTCTTCAGCAAATAACGAGTAAGAGGTGTTTAGAGTTTTTGAAATAGGATTACTCGCATTAAATTGCTGTGTTAACACACCTCCAGATAATGTTAGGTATGGTCTGCTTTTATTATTAAACTTATAAGTAGCTGCTAGAGTACCTCGTAATCGTTCGTCACTAAATCCGTAGTTGATATTTCCGCGGATAGAAAAATAGCGTTCATAATCATTATAATTTTTGGTGTAAAAAGCACCAATATTAGCATTCCAGCCTTGCACAGTATTAAAACTAATGGCTTCAATAGGAGAGGTGATGCCAGCACTCCAGTTTTCGTAAGAATTGGTATAAGTATAGCCGCCAATAATATCACCTAATTTGAATTTATTTTTTACCGTATCTACAGAATCCTGATATGTTTTAGATGATCTCACCAGTTGAATACTGTCCTTTTTAATGTAATCTGTAATCTCTTCATCTGTTAAAGGCACTGGTCTCACTGATGTCCAAAAGATGGAATCCTTCTTATTGGCTTCTTCGGCAAATGAAACAATCTCTCTTGAAAAATCGTTTTGTGTTAAACCAACGTTAAACTCATAATTACTATAAACAGCAGTAAAACGACCATCGCCTTTAATTCCGAAAAGTCCATATTTAAAATCGATATTTTGAGAAATTTTAGCCCAGATGTTGTTGTTTTCAGAGAAAGAAAAACTTTGGGTTATGGTCACTTTGTCAACAGCAGGAAGCTTTGCCTGAACTCCAGTGACGTCAAGCTCAGCAGCGTAGATGGTCCATTGATCTTCGACAATATAAATATAGCCTTCAAAAACAGGATCGTTTTCACGACGTGGTGTCGCTTTAATTTTATTGATAAGATGTCCTTTGTCATCATAAAAGACACCTTCTAAGTTATACCTATAATAACCAAAAGCATTGTTGGCAATTGGTGTGATAATTTGATTGCCTATGGCGACTGTATTGTTGTATAAATCAAAATCAACATCAATGGCATTATTAAAGCTAAAGCCTTTGCTGTCTCCGCTAACTTTTGAAGCTAATATCTTTTCTTTTAGTTTGTTTGGCCTGAGATATTCTAGTTTCGATATGGTTTCTGATAGATAAATAACACCACTTCTCGTAGAGTCTAAGCCACCTCCAAGATCTCCAATTTCGTTACCCATTATTTTTTCTGGAGCATCTTTAATTCTTATGAGTCCGCGAGAATAGAAATCGGACTTATAGCTTTGAATTTTGTTTTGGTTTTCTTTACGCTTAGCAATGGCTTTACGCATGATATTATTTGCAGGATTGTCATCGGTAGAAATAACAACCTCATTGAGAGAGATTTCTTCATCTACTAAAACCGCATCCAAAGTATATGGAAAGGATTGTATCTCTATGGTTTTCTTAACGGTTTTATAGCCTAAAAACTGAAATACTACAGTATAGGTTTTAGCTTCAGTAACGTTGAGTTCATAATTGCCATCTTCATTGCTAGTGGTTCCTTTATAGGTGTTTTCAATATAAATATTTACAAAAGGGAGTGGTTCATTTTTAGTATCTGTTACAGTGCCTTTAACTTGAGAAAAGGATGGAAACATGCATAAAAATGAAAAAATAGCGAGTAATTTTAATTTCATAAGAGTTGATTGATGATCTTTATTGTATAGACGTATGTTTTTATAAAAAGGTTGCCTGACATTTGTCAAACATAGACATTTTTATATTTTAAGTCTGTTAATTAGTCATAATTCTAACGTACTTAAATGTTAAATATTTTGACGAAAATGATGATAAAACAAGAAGTGTTACTTGTAGATTTTTTTGATACGATCCAGGTTACGCTTATTGTCACGATCTTTAATTGTGTCGCGTTTATCGTAGAGTTTTTTACCTTTTCCTAAAGCAATATCTAGTTTGGCTAATCCTTTTTCATTTATAAATAAGCGCAAAGGAATGATGGCATTCCCTTTAATATTAACTTCCTTTTCTAGCTTTTTTAATTCACGCTTGTTTAATAAAAGCTTGCGTTCTGCTTTTGGTTTATGGTTGTAGTAATTACCGAAGACATATTCTTGAATCGTCATATTAATGACAAATAATTCGCCACGATCATTAAACTCGCAAAAGCTTTCTGCTATTGATGCCTTACTGTCTCTTATAGATTTAATTTCGGTTCCGGTTAAAACAATACCAGCCGTATACGTATCGAGAATCTCGTATTCAAACTTAGCTTTTTTATTCTTTATGTTTACCGGTTTCTGCATCGTTGGCAAAGGTATATAATTTAAATTTATATGATGTTCTATACATTATAATATTAATGATTTTAAGTCTATGTTTTTTATGTGATACTAATTACCTTTATACATCTTATTTCTAATTTTTTTTAAGCATGCAAAACACAGAGACATTAGCTAACCGTCTTAAGGAAGTTTTACTAGACGGATTATGGATTGCCAATACTAATTTCAAAGCACAGTTAACAGATTTAGATTGGAGTGTAGCGACGACTCAGAGGGACAATTTGAATACGATTGCTCTTTTAGCACAGCATGTGCATTATTATGTCAATGGCGTAAAAAATGTATTTGAAGGTGGCACATTAGACATAAAGGATAAGTTTAGCTTTGATTTCCCGCCAATTGAATCTCAAACGGCATGGACTACATTTTTGAAACGATTTTGGGAAGATTCTGAAGCACTTGTTGAATTAATTATGAAATTGCCAGAACAGCAGCTTTATCAGCCATTTGTTGATATCAAATATGGATCTTATGAGCGTAATATTGAAGGTTTGATAGAGCATGCTTACTATCACCTTGGCCAAATTAGTTTGCTGAAAAAGATGTTGTTAAAGTAATAGTAGAAACCTTAAACTTTTTTATATCCTTTAGTGTTATTAAATGATTCGTTTTTCGACTTAGACTTGAAATGTACTACATATGAAATATTTGGTTTTAATAGTTTTATCTGTTTTTTTTCTGAATTGTAAACAAGAAAAAACGGAAGAATTATCTGCGCAATCCATCATTGATTCATCCATTGAAGTATCAGGAGGAAAGCAAATTGCGGCTTCTGAAATTGGTTTTACATTTCGTGATATACACTATAAAGCAAAACGTTTAAACGGAGCATATGCTCTCATAAGAAAGCAAAATAAAGGTAAGGACTGGATTATTGATTCGTTAACTAATACAGATTTTAAACGAAGTGTAAATAATACTTCGGTAGAGGTTCCAGATTCTATGGTAACCAGATATTCAGCTTCAGTGAACTCTGTGCATTACTTTTCGGTATTGCCTTATGGATTAAATGATCAAGCAGTTAATAAAAAACGTTTGGAAGATTTTTCAATTAAAGGTAAAAACTATTATGCCATTCAAGTGACATTTGACCCAAATGGTGGTGGTGAAGACTTTGAAGATGTATTTATTTACTGGATTAACAAAGCTACAGAAAAGGTTGATTATTTAGCCTATTCATATAATGAAGATGAAGGTAAAGGTCTTCGGTTTAGAGAAGCTTTTAACGAACGTTATGTGAATGGCATTCGATTTGTAGATTATAACAATTATAAACCTGAAGATGCCACAGTATCATTGGCAATACTGCCTCAATTATTTGAAGGAGGAAAACTACAATTACTCTCTAAAATAGAATTGGAAAACCTTAGTGTTTCACTTCATTAATTGTGAGTACAGTATCAGTAATTTGTCCTTCGGAAATTGTTACGATATAAAGATTACCATTGTTTTTATCGTCAATATCGTCATACTTTTTGTTTTGAAGTACCATGTTCACAAAGGCAGGTGTTGTGTTACTATGTCCAACTACCAAAACAGTTTGTCCTTTAGTGGCTTCAGCAAAAGTATCAGAATATAAAGTTCTTGGATCATAGAATGTGACTTCTAAACCATTTTTTTTAGCTGTAGGTGTTGCTGTTTGTATTGTGCGATTATATTTGGTTGAATACACAGCGTCAAATTTCACATGCTGAAGAATCACACTCCAGTGATTAGCTCTTTTTTTACCTTTTTTTGTTAGCTCAGGATCCCTATTAGTTTTATCACTCCTGTCTTTTTCTGCATGACGTATAAAGTAATACGTCGTCGTTTCAGACGCAACATCTTTGTTTTGCGCTATAGAAGGTAAACTAATTGTAATAATAAGAATTAGAGTGATGAGAGATTTCATTGAATACGTGTTTGAGTGTACTCAAATATAAAAACTCTTTTTATAGAAAATTGGTAAAGTAAGGTTAAAAGTTAATAATCTGCATCAGAAAGTTCTCCATTAGAAATATTAACGCCTTTAGATGTTCCTATACGTTCTACACCAATGTCAATATATTTTCGTGCTGTTTCGTAATCGCCAATTCCTCCAGAAGCTTTTATTTTACAATTGTTTCTAACTGTTTTTCTAATGATTTTAGCAGCTGTTAGTGTCGCGCCACTTTTAGTGAATCCCGTTGAGGTCTTTATAAAGTCTACTTTTGCGTCTAAGCAAATTTCCGAAGCTTTTACAATGCCGTTTTTTGAAAGTTCACTAATTTCAATAATAACTTTTAAAGGGATACGACCAATAGCCGTTTTTACGTCTTTAATGTCTTTAAAAACTTCAACATAATTTTTGCTTTTAAAAACTCCAAGGTTCATAACCATATCTATTTCATGGGCACCATCATTAATAGCTTGTTTGGCTTCAAATATTTTAGCCTCAGTTGAAGTCGCTCCCAAAGGAAACCCAACAACAGTACAAATTTTTACGTTAGAATCCTTAAGTAATTGTTTTGCTAATGGCACATAGCAACTATTGACGCAAACCGAATAAAATTTGTGTTGTTTAGCCTGATTACAATGATCTATGATGTCACGTTCGGTGGCAGATGCACTTAAAAGTGTATGGTCAATATATGAGTTTATGTTCATATTTAAGTAGGTAAATTATTCACTAATTCTTGATTTGAAAAAGAATTAGCTTGCTTTAACTTATGTAAATTTGGGAATTAATAGCAATTCAAAGTTAGCAATTAAATCTAATAATCATAACCTAAAATGATAAAGTTTTATTGTATAAACAAAGAGTTTTAAACAGGTTTTAAACAAATAAACCTCTTTTACAGAGGCTTATTGTCTAATTTATATAATTACTAGTGTACGGCTTTTACGGTATAACCTGCTTCTCTAAGTAGTTTTATAACGCCTTGATCTCCTGCTAGATGTGCAGCGCCTACGCCATAAAATGTTGGTTGTTTTTTAGAAAATTCACTAATCTTAGCTATCCAATTTTTATTTCTATTGTCTAGCATTTTATCACTGTGTTTTGCTGTAGAAAGTTCTTTGTCTTCTTCCATCATTTTAATCATTCCTTCAATATCTTCGTCGCTGTAGTATTTCAGAAGCTTTTCAAAAGAAGCTTTATCCTTCACTAATTTGTCTTTAGCAGAACGTAATAAATCAGCAGCCTGATCTTCATAAGGAATTTCGTCAAATACGAGAAGCTGCTCTTCAACAGTTTCTAAACCTAACACTTCTTCCTCTTGTTTATGAGCAACTTCCATAAGAGATGCTTCAATAGATTTTACAGGACAACCTAGTAATTTAGGATAAAACATCGCGGAAATTAAAAACGGCTTCATATGTCCGATCATTTCAATAGGCATGCCCATTTCAGATTTAACAAATTCTGAAATAGTTTGATAATCGTCTTCTTCAACCAAGTCTTTTAAATGTTTCCCTTCTTTCATGTAAAGTCCTTTCATCATTTTCATTTGCATTGAAGGGTCGTCCATATCTAGTTCCAAAACCAAAAGCGAAGTATCGTCTAAGGCTTTTATGACATCTTCATCTAAAGTTGCATCACAGGTCATGTGAATGGTGCCGTAGAGGTAGGAAGATGCTGTTAATCCGTTACCGGAGATTTCCCAAAGGAGTGATTTTTCAAGTTCTTGAGCATTTACAGTACTAAAGCAAGTAAGACTTATTGCCAAAGTAAATATCAGTTTTTTCATAATTGTAATTTTCATATATGTAGCGTTTAATACTTAAACGTTACAATTTTATAACGTTTTACTTTTTGTAGGTTTAAATGCCAGTAAACGTTCTTCAAAATTTGTAGCATCTACAGGAGTAACGATACTTTTAAACAATCTGACCATATCTTCAGAATGATGTGCTCTTGCTTGTTCTAATAAGTTGAAATGAACAAAACTACACCAGATTAATGCTTTTAAATGTGTTTTATCTTCGTTGTACATGCGCATTTCTACTTTTAATAGTGAACTGTCATGGTAAATTAACTGAGACTCTATAGTGACAACTTCCATTAAGAATGCAGGTTTTAAATAGGCAATTTGATTGCTGCTAGATACCCAGCTAATCCCTTTTGTTTGTGCCATTTTATAAATGTCGATATCATAATGTTTCAATAATTGATCCTCTCGGTGATTCATAAAATAGTCAATATAACTCCCATTGTTTAAATGATTAAAAGGATCACAATGTTGAAATCTGATTTTTGTTTGGCTACTTACAATTTTTGGTAAATTCATTTAGATAGATGTTTAAAATATACCAAATGGTATATTATTAGTTAAAAAAATTATGCTTTAAGGTCGTTATGTATCATTTGGTCAATTTGTTTCATGGTGTCTTTGATGTAAAATTCATCATCCATTGTATAAGTCATAAATACAGCGCCTTGAATCATTGTATCTATTCGTTTAGCATACTGCATGGCATTAATTTCGGTTGAAATTTCACCTGCTTCAATACCGTTTTCAATAATAGTAGCTATTTGATCTTGAATTTTTTCAATAACAATTTTCACATGCTCCAGTAAAAGTGTGTTTTGATTATTGGCATCAACACCTATATTTAAAACTGGACAGCCGCCTAATTGCTTGCTGTAATCATAGTAATTTCTATAAAAATCTGAAATTAAGAAGAGTTTCTGAATAGGTGAATCGCTAAGCTCTAAATGTTTGGCAATACGTTTCAATAAAGCTTTAACAGTAAACTTAAATGCAGCTATGGCAAGGGTTTCTTTATTTTTAAAATTTCCATAGATTGCACCTTTAGTTAAACCAGTGGCTTCAGTAAGGTCACTCATACTTGTTGCGGCGTAACCATTTTTATTAAAAATTGGCGCAACGGTTTCGAGTATAAACTGTTTTGTGAGTTCTGATTTTGTTTGCATAAAACAAATATACACAAAATATACTGATTGGTATATTTTGTTTTTTGAAAATTCGATCAAGATTAATATAAGCATAGGGTTTAAAACGGAAAAGCAACGCTTGTTTTATCTCTAAAACTTACGTTGCTTTTCAACTAACCAACCACTTAAAAGACTGTTATATAATCATTTTGTTACAGTGTATATTAAATTTCTTCTGAAACAAAACTTGCTTCATTTCTAAAAACCAGCTTGTCATCAAAGGCATCGAGTAGGATGATACTATCTGTTGTTACTTTACCAGATAAAATTTCTTTACTCAATTCATTTAATACTTCTTTCTGTATTACTCGTTTTACTGGTCTGGCACCATACTCAGGATTAAATCCTTTTTCAGCTAAATAGGCAATAGACTCAGGCGTAGCATCGAACGTAATACCTTGTTTTGCTAACATTTTCTGAACACCTTTTAATTGTAAACCAACAATATCCTTGATGTTTCCTTTTGTTAAAGGTGTAAACATAATGGTATCGTCTATTCGGTTTAGAAATTCAGGACGTACGCTTTGTTTTAACAATCCTAACACATCCACTTTTGCAGCTTCAATGGCAGAATCTATATCTTTTGTCGCTTCAAAACGCTCTTGAATAATATGACTTCCAATATTAGAGGTCATGATAATAATCGTGTTTTTGAAATCGGCCACACGACCTTTATTGTCTGTTAATCGACCTTCATCAAGAACCTGTAAAAGGATATTAAATGTATCAGGATGTGCTTTTTCGATTTCGTCAAGTAGCACTACCGAATAAGGCTTACGTCTCACAGCTTCGGTTAATTGACCACCTTCATCATAACCAACATATCCTGGAGGTGCACCAACCAAACGGCTTACACTGTGACGCTCTTGATATTCACTCATATCAATCCTTGTCATAGCATTTTCATCGTCAAAGAGATATTCGGCAAGCGCTTTAGCTAACTCGGTTTTACCAACACCTGTAGTTCCTAAAAATAAGAAGGTACCGACAGGTTTTTGCGGATTTTGCAATCCTGCTCTGGAGCGTCTAACCGCATCACTCACTGCAACAATGGCTTCTTCTTGACCGACTACACGCTTGTGTAATTCGTCTTCTAACTTCAAGAGTTTATCGCGTTCGCTTTGTAGCATTTTTGTTACCGGAATACCAGTCCATTTAGCCACGACTTCGGCAATATCATCGTAAGTGACTTCCTCTTTGATAAGGGAACTTCCAGATTGATTTTCCAGTAATTCATTCTGGTATTTTTCAAGAGCTTCTTGAGCTTCTTTTATTTTTCCATAGCGAATTTCAGCTACTTTTCCGTAGTCGCCTTCACGCTCAGCACGTTCGGCTTCGAGTTTATAATTTTCAATATCAGATTTTGTTGTTTGAATATTGTCGACAACTTCTTTTTCGCTTTTCCACTTCGCATTAATCTCATTGCGTTCTTCTTTGAGGTTAGCCAAATCTGATCGTAATGATTTTAATTTCGTTTCATCTTTTTCACGTTTAATAGCCTCAATTTCAATTTCGAGTTGCATAATTTTACGATCTAAAACATCTAACTCTTCAGGTTTAGAATTGATTTCCATACGCAGTTTAGAAGCCGCTTCATCCATTAAGTCAATTGCTTTATCAGGTAGAAAACGGTTGGTGATATAACGTTCTGAAAGTTCCACAGCACCAATAATCGCTTCATCTTTGATACGGACTTTGTGATGTGTTTCATATTTTTCTTTGATACCACGAAGTATGGAAATGGCGCTTTCAGTATCAGGTTCATCAACCATCACTTTTTGAAAACGACGCTCCAGTGCTTTGTCTTTCTCGAAGTATTTTTGATATTCATCTAAAGTTGTTGCTCCAATAGCACGTAATTCGCCACGGGCTAGAGCAGGTTTTAAGATGTTTGCGGCATCCATAGCACCTTGTCCGCCACCAGCACCAACCAGAGTATGGATTTCGTCAATAAATAAAACGATATCACCATCACTCGTGGTCACTTCTTTGATGACTGCTTTGAGGCGTTCTTCAAATTCACCTTTAAATTTGGCTCCAGCAATAAGTGCTCCCATGTCTAAAGCATAAATTTGCTTATCGATTAAGTTTTCTGGGATATCACCATCAATGATACGGTGTGCTAAACCTTCGGCAATGGCAGTTTTACCAGTACCAGGTTCACCAACTAAAATAGGATTGTTTTTAGTACGACGTGATAAAATTTGTAGAATTCGTCTAATTTCTTCATCACGACCAATCACAGGATCTAATTTGCCATCTTTTGCTAACTGGTTTAAGTTTTTAGCATATTTATTGAGCGAATTGTAAGTGTCTTCCTGACTTTGAGACGTCACTCGGTCACCTTTTCGGAGTTCTTCAATAGCAGCGTTTAGACCTTTTTCGGTAACACCTTGATCTTTTAGCATTTGTGCAATTTTACTATTAGATTTAAAAATGGCTAATATTAAGTGTTCTACGGAAACGAAATCATCCTTCATTTTTTTAGCAATAATTGATGCTTCGTTAAGAGCCTTGCTGGCTTCTCTTGAAATGCTTAATTCGCCTCCAGAGACTTTTGGAAAACTTTCTATTTGCTTATCTAAAGCTAATTTTAAGACATCGATATTGACGTTTAACTTTTTAAGAATAAACGGCAATACATTTTCATCAACTTCAAAAATCGCTTTAATGATATGTTCATTTTCGATTTGTTGATGCCCTAAGCTTTGAGCGAGCTGTTGAGCTTGCTGAATCGCTTCTTGAGATTTTATGGTATAATTATTAAAATTCATAGTTATTTATAGTATTTTTAAGTGTATCATTCTAAATGTAATTTTTAGTCTTAACTATATATCTAAGCTTAAATTTATTCAGATTGATAATTCTGTTTTGTGTTATTTACAATCACGATAAGACAATAACCTTACCAATTGCAAAACACTAAAATTAAACGACAAAATGTCTGATTTAGTGTGTGATAACGTGACTTTTAGTCAGTTTGTAAGTTTAGACTTAAGATACGACTTATCGTTAGAAATGAATTTCATTATTACAAATTTTATACAAACTTAACTATGGGGTTTTTAAAAAATATATTCGGTTCGTCTGAACCAAAAGAGGAAAAAGTATTGCCATGGCAAGCATTAACAGACGTATCTCAATTGAGTGAGATTGAAGAACGTTCAAAAACCAAAACACAAATCATTTTTAAACATTCGACGCGTTGTGGTATTAGCAGTATGGTCATGAACCAATTTGTGTCTGCTTATGATCTTGATACTGATTTAGATTTATACTACTTAGACTTATTGAGCTATAGAGATGTCTCTAATGAAGTAGGTTATAAATTTCAGGTCATACACCAATCGCCACAGCTTTTAATCATTAAAAATGGTGTGACAGTTGCTCATGCGTCTCATGGAGCGATTAATGAGATTGATTTAATGACGTTTGTATAAATTACGTAGAACTACGTATTGACTTTTATTACTAAAAGAGCTAATTTTCTTTCTATAATTTAATTCAAAAATTATGGAAGAACAGATTAATTTTCTAGAAAATGCTCTAAAGCAAAACAGAGCTAAATATTCGGTTCAGCGTAGGTATATGTTTCGATTGATTAAATTATATAAATATCCTTTAGTTGTATTATCTGCAATTTCTACCATTGTATTAGGATTGCAATTGGGTGAGAATATAGAATTAATTCAATGGCAAAAAAATATAGCACTTGTCATAACTGCAGCCATTACACTTCTAACGACTTTAATGACATTTTGGAATATTGAAGAATACTGGATACAGAATAAAGTTATAGAACAACAACTTGAAATTCTACAGCAAAAATTTGAATATGAAAAATCAAAAGGTTTTAGTCAGGATATGTTAAAAGCTATATTTTCTGAACTTCAAAACGTTATTGGGCAACATCATACGTATTGGAAAAATGCATTGGGAGAACGAGATAATGACACTAAAACAGAGTAGCTTCGTTTCAGATATGATGGGTTTGAAAGTTATGTCTTTACAGCGTCGTTTTGTTAAAAAAACAAACTCCTACATATTGACAATTTTAATGTAGGAGTTTTATTATTTGAAAGTATGATAGATCAACTTCTTCTCATGCTGTATGAACTAATGATATGTTTCAATTTCAGTTTTAAATCTTCTCCTGTATCATATACCATTTGAGCATCGCTAGGGAAGTGGAGGCTTCTATTTCTGGTTAAATCGTATTCTTGTCTGTTTAGGGCTCTTACATCACCTCTAAATGTTGCATAAAAATGCTCAAATACAAACTCACTGTCTATTGTAAATGCATCCATAGTTTGTTGCGTTCTTAAATTTGTGTACACCACATCAGCAATGACTTGTGTAGATTTAAACTGTTGAACTTCAAACAATCGTGCTTTGACGTTAATAATTTTATCAACTTTGATTTTATTGCCAAGACTATCAAGGACGACATTTCCGTTTCCGTCTCTTTGATATTCCCAACCATCAACAATGTTTTTTTGCCTTAACTTCTGAATTCTGCTGACTTGCTCTGGCGATACATTAATTTGCTTTAATTGTAATTGCATGGCAAAATCATAATCGATATCTGTTACAGTGTTCGTATGATAAACGGTCCAAAATTGATTCAATCCATAGGCGTCGAAATTAAGTAAATCGGCTTCCAGTTGCTGTGGAATGATTTGACGTGTATGATTTTCAATAGATACCATAACATAGTCGGTTCCTTTTTGATGCGCCTCATCCATCAAACTTCTGGTTTCTTCAAAATTTGGATTGATACTTTCTATATAACTGAAAAGTTTATAAGCTTCTCTAGCCTTATATTTATCTTCAGCATCTAACAATGCAATCCCTTGGTCTATAAGATAATCAGACGTCTTATATCTGTAGTCGACGATTTCCGAAGTATAATCGTTAAATTTTAAATTTAAGTTTTTACCGTTGATTTGTAATGGCAACACGCGTTTGATTGCATTTTGCCTTGCTTCCAAATCTAAATAGATTTCATAAATCGTTTTATATTGCTCTGGATTTCCGTCCTTTTTTAAATGTGCAACATCCTGTAAATCTTCCTCCAGAACTTTATAATACGCATCTTCAAGCATTACAATGTAATCTTGCTTACGCTTTTTGTCTTTGTTGTTTTCGAGTTTTCGTAACGCGTCAGTAATCGCCTGGTCATAGTTACCATGACTGATTGCTTTTTCAATTTGTTTTCTTCCGCTACATGATGTTAGTACCAGAAGAAGTACTGTTGTGAGTAGTAATTGCTTCATAATTCTGGATTTTAGTGAAACTCTATTTTGCAAATCTATAATATGATAAAGCAAATTAGATAGTTGAACTAATCCCGAACTCGTTTCGGGATCTCATTTTTTATATAGAATCCAAATATGATGCCAAACAAAAAACTCGAAGCAGAATGTATAGTATCTCACTTCGAGTTTTACTTATAAAGTCTTATGATTTATTTCTTTTTCTTCGGATTAAAAACAGGCAACAATTGGGTTTTTACAGAACCAAATCCAATTCTTGTTCCATCATTTTCACAATAACCTCTCATAATTACAGTATCGTAATCATTAATGAATTTACGCTCAGTGCCATCCTTCATTTTAAGTGGTTTTGTGCCTTTCCAGGATAATTCTAACATCGAACCGTATGAATCTTCGGTTGGACCAGAAATGGTACCACTTCCCATCATGTCTCCAGAGTTTACTGGGCAACCGTTTACGGTGTGATGAGCCAATTGTTGAGCCATGTTCCAGTACATGTATTTAAAGTTTGATTTACAAACGGTTGTTTCCTTAGCTCCTTTTGGTTGAATACCAACTTCTAAATTGATGTCGAAACTCTTTTTCCCTTTGGTTTGTAGGTATTCAAGAGGCTTAGGGTCTTGTTTCGGACTTTCTACTCTAAATGGTTCCAGCGCATCAAGCGTAACAATCCATGGCGACATTGAAGACGCAAAGTTTTTTCCTAGAAATGGTCCTAATGGTACATATTCCCATTTTTGAATATCACGAGCAGACCAATCATTGAATAATACCAATCCGAAGATGTATTCTTCAGCTTCAGCAATAGGAATAGGTTCTCCCAAATCGTTAGCATCTGTTGTGATAAACGCCATTTCTAATTCAAAATCTACTAATTTAGAAGGACCAAATACGGGTGTTTTTGCACCTTCTGGCATGGTTTGCCCTTGCGGACGATGCACAGGGATTCCAGACGGAATAATTGAAGAACTTCGTCCATGATACCCAACAGGCATATGTACCCAGTTTGGTAGCAATGCATTATCAGGATCTCTAAACATCGTGCCTACATTGGTAGCGTGCTCTTTACTGGCGTAAAAATCGGTATAATCACCAACCTGAATTGGTAATTGCATTTCAATTTCATCTAAACGAAATAAAACGATTTCTTTATGCGGATTGTTATTTTTTAAAGTGTCATTGTCTGCATCAAAAATCTGAGCGATACGATTACGAACTAGACGCCATGTTTTTCTACCATCTGCAATGAAATCATTTAAGGTATCTTGAAGGAAAATATCATCAGTTAACGGAATACCATCAAAGTAACCTAGCTGATGCAAAGCTCCAAGGTCAATAGCAGTATCACCAATTCGGGTACCAATAGTAATGATATCATCACGTGTTAGAAATACACCAAAAGGGATGTTTTGAATCGGGAAATCAGAGTTTTTTCCAACATGTAACCATGAAGAACGATCAGGATTATTTGCAGATAAAGGCATATTATAGAGGATTTTGTTGTTTTGTTTTTATAGTCAAACCTACATATTTAATTGCATAAAACCATAAAAATTTAAATGAATTTTACTTGTTAATAACCTGCTCATAAAAGTTAAGGTTTAACTTAATTTTTAAATCCTTTTAATACGAGGATTTCTTATTTTTGATAAAATTTAATTTAAACTTTATATATGCAACGCGATTCACAGATTTTTGAGCTTATAAATGCTGAAAATGACAGACAAATAAACGGTTTAGAACTTATTGCCTCTGAAAACTTTGTTAGTGACCAAGTTATGGAAGCTGCCGGTTCAGTTTTAACTAATAAATATGCTGAAGGTTACCCTGGAAAGCGGTATTATGGAGGCTGTGAAGTCGTTGATGAAGTTGAACAGATTGCCCTCGATAGAGCTAAAACATTGTTTGGTGCTGCTTATGCTAATGTACAACCTCACTCAGGAAGCCAAGCTAATACTGCTGTATTCGCTGCTTGCTTAAAGCCTGGTGATACAATATTAGGTTTTGATTTATCTCATGGTGGACATTTAACTCATGGGTCTCCTGTAAATTTTTCGGGGAAATTATACCGACCAACATTTTATGGTGTAAAGAAAGATACAGGACGTATTGATTATGATATGTTATCTGATGTTGCTGAAAAAGAAAGACCAAAACTAATTATTGCAGGCGCATCAGCTTATTCCAGAGATATGGATTTTGCTAAATTTAGAGAAGTTGCTGATAATGTAGGAGCAATTTTAATGGCTGATATTTCGCATCCTGCAGGATTAATAGCTAAAGGTATTTTAAGTGATCCCTTACCGCATTGTCATATTGTAACGACAACCACTCATAAAACCTTGCGTGGACCACGAGGCGGATTAATTATGATGGGAGAAAATTTTGAGAACCCTTTTGGACTAACACTTAAGAACGGAAATTTAAGAAAAATGTCAGGATTATTAGATTCTGGAGTTTTTCCTGGAAATCAAGGCGGACCATTAGAACATATCATCGCAGCCAAAGCGATTGCTTTTGGAGAAGCCCTTTCTGATGATTTTATGCATTATATGTTACAAGTAAAACATAATGCTGCTGCGATGGCTAAGGCGTTTGTAGATAAAGGATACGATATTATTTCTGGAGGAACAGATAATCATATGATGCTTATCGATTTAAGAAATAAAGACATTACTGGTAAAGATGCAGAAGAAGCCTTAGGGAAAGCAGATATCACAGTGAATAAAAACATGGTGCCTTTCGATGATAAGAGTCCGTTTGTGACTTCAGGTATTAGAGTAGGTACAGCTGCTGTAACCACCAGAGGTTTAAAAGAAAACGATATGGAAACTATTGTCGGTTATATTGATGAAGCGCTTATGAACTCTGGTGATGAGGATAAATTAAGTGCTATTGCAGAACAGGTTAATTCTATGATGAACGGCAAACCATTGTTTGCTTAAGATACAAGTCAAATAAAAAAAGACCTTTCGTTTTGAAAGGTCTTTTTTTATGTTTAGATATATTGGTTTTAATCTTCATCAAAAGTTTCATGTTGATAGGCACCTAAATCTGGAGGTGTTGTTCTAGTAGTTCCTAAGATATCCTGTGGAATTAAAAAAGCAGTACTACCTGCTGCATTAGCTGCAGAGTCATCACCTATCATCAGTTTATTCTCAAATGGTAATTTAAAGTTAGGATCACTATTAAAGATACAACTGTCATATAAGTCCGTATTACTCAAATTGTAATTTTCTCCAGTGAAATTGTTATTAGTATCTTGAAAACGAATCAAACAATTGGTGAATTTAAACCCAAAGGCAGCACTTCCATTGGAAATTTCATCTAGAATAATTTCAGGATTATCGTTTCCGAAGATGATACAATTATTAAAATTAGCTTCGGTTAAGTCGTTTGGAATATCAACATCGTCTTCATTAGTAACGTAATTATTTAATAAAACAGAAGGAAATTGTCTAAAGCTGTTATTCCAGTAATTGGCAATAGTACAGTGTGTGAAATTATAACGTCCTCCAATAGTTCCTGCAAAAGAAGATTGTCCAGAATTATTAATCACCACATTTTGAGCCGTTATTGAACTCGCTCGAGCCCATATCCCGTAATTACTCGAATTATAAATTTGTGAATTGCTGATGTTTAGCTTATCATCATTTTGATTGCCATCTACTAGCAAACCAACAGTTCCGTTTTTAATTGTTGCATGGTTGATATCGATGTCTTGACTGCCATCAAAAAGCCAGATTGTTCCCCATTGACCTGGTACGTCTTCAAATAATGGTTCTAATCTGTCGCCTTCGAAAATTACTTCATTTTCTAATAGTTCGGGATCTGTGCTCAACGCACCATTTACTTGAAGTGAAGCCGAATTGGTCACAAGTAAGCCTGAATTGGCATGAAAATGTACACGAGCACCAGCTTCAATAGTTAAAACATCACCTTGATTGACTGCTGCATAACCGTAAATTACATAAGGCTTTTCGTTAGTAAATGTGAGTTCGTCATCTTCAAGAAATCGTCCTTGTATTGACGTTTCATCTGGTGTTCCGTCGCCATCAATATCAAACGATAATGTTTCTATAATACCAGTGGTTTCATCTCGATCAGGATAAATAAATACGGCATCTTTAATAAGGGTTACCAATTCAACTTTTTGGAGATTGTTACCACTGTCAAATTCGATGGCATCTGTATATAAAAATTCTAAGCTATTTTGGGCAAGTGTTTGGATATCTGCAGTCGTTTCAACAAAAATGAATAGACTGTCTTTAGCTAAAAGTTCAATATTTTCAAACTGTTTACCAGGTAAACCGTCTACATTTAATCTGTAATTAGAAGCTTCCCCTTGACTTAATCTAACTGTTGGAATTGAAATATCTTCGTTACTTCTGTTATATACCTTTAAGTTATAAGTACTCGACCCAATATTGGTAAATACAGTATCTAAATAAATAGTATCCTTAGAAAATGTTAGATTACCTGTGCTTGGTGAAAAATCAAAATCTTTGCGACAAGAACTCCATGCGAGTAATATAAAAATGGCAAGAATAAAGTATAATATGCGTTTCATAATCGTGTTTTAACGGCTTAGCTTTATAGCAAACTACAATATTGCTAAGGCACTAAAATATAACTTTTGAAGTCATTTTTTAGTATATCAACCGATAATTTAATGAGATATTATTTTTTATGTTCCAAGAGTAACTTCTGAAATTCTTCATTGCTAACAATTAACAGATCTAACAATTCCATGTCTCGATTTTCAGTAATAATTTTTTTATCTATGTTTTTTGCGCTACACAATTCAAAGAATAAATGCTGAAGGTCTTTAGGTATTTTTAATTCTGAAACCAAGAATGATTTGTTAAAGAGCTTATGGTCTTTAAACAGCGTTACTAAATCTTCAGTTTTGATATAGTCTATCGCTTCTGCCTTCTCTTTTTTAAATAGCTTTCCTATAAGTTTTCCAATGGCTATAAAATCCATGTTGCCAGAGGCTTGCGGACTGTAGAGGTGAGGTCTGTTTTTAATGTCATTTGCTATTTGATTGTTCGTTTTAACACTCAGAACTATAGAGTCAAAAACTTTTTCATTGACTTTAGTAATTTCAACTTCATCTAATGTATTTGTAATTTTTTTAAGCTCGATAACAAGGTCTTCATTGAAATGATTTTCAGCGATGATTAGGGTTTGTGTAGTGTGAAAATAAGAACTAATTGTAAGTGTGTCATTGACTTTTGCTTCGATTTCAAAATAGCCTTTGTCGTTGGTAAACGTGACAGATTTTTGTGTAGTGTTTAAGAGTTTGGCGCCTTTAATAGTAGCTTCGGCATCGTAAACAAACCCTTTTACACTTTGTGCTCCAGATAAAAAAGGAATGATGATAAACAGAAAAAAAGGAAAAGGCTTCAAAATATCTGAGATGGTTGATATCTCAAATAAAAGCAATTATGTAAATAGTTGTATTGTTGTTAAGATATTTTAACGTGTATTTTAGCTTTACTTTAACTAAATAGTGCTTTGACTTCTGAAGGAATTCTAGCTGGTCGATTGGTGATGAAATCTATAAAACACCAGATAGTTTCTGATGTAGTAAGCAATTTTTGAGTATCTAAATTATAGATCTCAACCATTCGAGTAGATTTTACGCCTTCAGATTTGATTACAAATGTTTTAAGTACTAAGCGATCACCAAGAACGGCTTCGGCTTTATATTGTATATGATGACTAATCATTACCCAGTAGTACTGTTGTCTTATGCTTTCAGAAGATTTTAAAACCCAATGGGCTTCAGCAATGTCTTGAACCCATTTGACATATCTAACATTGTTGACATGATTTCTGGCATCTAAATCGGCTTGTGTTACCTTAAGCTCTTGCTCGTGAATTTGCATACATCTTCAATTGAAGACTAAAAGTAAATATTATTTTTTCCTCCTGAAAATATTAGTGATGTTATAAAGAAATTGTCCGACGTTCGTGCGTTCTATATGACCATTTCTGATGTTTTTTCGGTGTCCATTTCGTTTTTCTTTTTCACAATCTCTGTAATCTTTAGCCGTTGGAAATCCAACAAAAGTACATTCAAGTTGAGTAAAATCTTCTTTCATTCTAATATCGACTGTACTTTTATTCGTTATTACATGCGCTTCAGTAATATTTCCAACATAAGTAAATACTAAGGTGTCACCAACATCAACTTTAATTTTATAGTGACCATCAAAATCGGTTTGTACGCCTTTATTTGTACCTTTAATTCTTATAGAAGCGCCAGGTAAAGGAAGTCCGTCTGCATCACTTACAACAGTGCCCACAATTACTTTCTTTTTTAAAACAGAGATACCAACTTTTCCTCTAATGCTAGACTGTATACTATCAATTTTTACCACTTTGGGTTTGCCTTGTGCTTCTAGCTCTTGAGTGCCAAAACTTAAAAACGCGAATAGGGTAGAAGCTACAAAAGATATATAATTGCGTTTTTCTTTTCGACTTAATACAAGTTCTCTATTGAGTTGAGAAGATTTAAATCGTCCGCAAAGCTTAGGTTCAGATTGAAATGCTTTAACAATAGTTTCGTCGGTAGCATTTGTAAAATCAAATACTGTTTTTTGGCAAGAGTTGCAATGACGTCCTTTATCTTGAGGTGTCATTTGATTCCAGTCTTCCTGACATGGCTTCGGAATGTTGATGTGTAGTGATGTTCTCATGGTTCAAAGAACCAAAAGAACCTCAAATTTTAAAAGTAATAATGAGTAAAGTGGCCGTTTGAATGAGTAAAACCTATTTCTCGAAAACTTCAACCTCAAATAATTTATCCCAGCGTTTCCCTGTCACAAAAATAGTTTTAGTATCAGGATTATAAGCAATGCCATTAATGACGTCTAAGCCTTGATGCTGGGTAACAAGTTTATGGAGTGGTGAGAAATCAATAACACCTTCAATGGCTCCATTATTAGGGTTAATAATAGCGACACCATTTTTTTGGTAACGGTTGGCATAGATTTTTCCATTGATGTATTCCAGCTCATTAAGTCCTATAATTTTACCTTTGTTGGTATAGACTTGCAACTTACTTTCTTCGGCTAGAGTTTCAGGATTTAATAACCAGATTTGTTCGGTGCCATCAGACTTGTATATGTGTTTACCATCATTACAAATTCCCCAGCCTTCTTTACTTTTTCCGTATTTAAAACTACTTGTTTTTTCAAATGTGTTGACATCATAGATAAAACCAATGTTTTCTTGCCACGTGAGTTGATATATACGATCATTAAATACCGTTAGACCTTCAGCAAAATACTGCCTTGATAAATTGATATTTTGTAAAACCTCGCCTGATTTATAATCTACTTTTCTCAGTTTTGATTCGCCATATTGTCCGGTACTTTCATACAACTCACCTTTATAAAACTCTAAACCTTGAGTATACGACGTGATATCATGGGGATAGGTATTTATTATTTTGTATCCGTATATTTTAGGTACTTCATTGTTAAGAATCGTAATCTTTGTTGTAATATCTTCAGAAGACTCACCAAATTTTACAGTTGCTGAAATGTTATGTACCCCTAATTTCTCGTCATCAAGTTGAACTGTGTCATCTATGACTTCTCCATTCATCTTATAAGTTACAGAAGAAATATCTAATCCCTTAGGGTTTTCTATAGAAAGCTTGGCGGTTTCCCCTAGAGCAAACACGTTCGTCTTGGCATTGGTTGTAATAGATAAGTTTGTTTTCTCTTTGTCGTCGTTTCCACAAGACATTATAGTGAAGCCTAAAAGGGTGATTATTAAAGCTTTAATTGTATGCATTATTGATTAAATTTTGATGCAAGTTATTTAATAAAATTCAGTTTAAAAAATCGTTGCAAAAGTATTAAAAGATTGTATCTTTGCAGTCGGCAAGTCCTACACAACCAGCTCCTGCTTAATCCTCCAGGTCGGGAACGAAGCAAAGGTACGCGGTCGTAGCGGTGTGATGTAGGTAGCTTGCCTTTTTTTGTACCCAATACTTTCCTATTTATATCGTATTTTTGAATTGCAATTCGTCACTATATTATGTCTAAAGTTGTCTTAATCACAGGAGGATCCTCAGGAATTGGAAAATCCATTGGAGAATTTTTATCTGAAAAAGGATATGTTGTTTATGGAACCAGTAGGTCACCTAAACGTTATCCGGATTCTAAAATTAAGTTAGTCGCTTTAGATGTTGCAGACGTTAAAAGCATTCAAGATGCTGTAACATTAGTTATAGATGCAGAAGGACGATTAGATGTGCTCATTAATAATGCTGGTGCAGGAATCACTGGACCTATTGAAGAAATTCCTGATGCAGAAATCAAACGAAATTTTGAAACCAATCTTTTCGGACCAATAGCTGTAATTAAAGCTGTTTTACCACATATGCGAAAGCAAAATTCAGGTCTAATAATCAACATTACATCTATTGCTGGATATATGGGTTTACCTTATCGAGGCATATACAGCGCAAGTAAAGGTGCATTAGAATTGATTACCGAAGCGTTCAGAATGGAGCTTAAAGATTTTAATATCAATATGACTAATCTTGCACCTGGTGATTTTGCTACTAATATAGCTGCAGGGCGTTACCATGCTCCTGTTGTTAAAGGGTCGCCTTATGAAGATAAATATGGTTCGGTTTTAAATGCTATAGATGACGATGTAGACAGTGGTGATAATCCAATTATGGTATCGCATATGATCTATAAAATCATCAATACTTCAAGTCCTAAAATACATTATAAGGTTGGTGCGTTTATGCAAAAATTTTCTATAGTTTTAAAGCGCATACTTCCAGATAAAGTATATGAAAAACTCCTATTAAATCATTACAAGTTATAAGGCGATTAGCTCATACATTTTTAGCTTGTTAATATCATTTGATAATATGTTCTTCGGAAGGTCTTATAAAATTGTAAATTCGTGCTCATAATTTAAAAACACAACTATAAATAACTACACATGAAATTTTTTATTGATACAGCCAATCTAGATCAAATTAAAGAGGCTCAAGATCTTGGTATTTTAGATGGAGTAACTACAAATCCATCATTAATGGCTAAAGAAGGCATTACTGGCCATGACAACATTATGAAGCATTACGTCAATATTTGTAATATTGTTGATGGTGATGTATCTGCTGAAGTCATATCTACAGATTTTGATGGTATGGTTAGAGAAGGAGAAGCTCTTGCCGATTTACATGATCAGATTGTGATTAAACTACCTATGATTAAAGATGGTATTAAAGCTTGTAAATATTTTAGTGATAAAGGTATAAAGACCAATGTTACACTTGTATTTTCACCTGGTCAGGCTTTGTTAGCAGCTAAAGCTGGAGCAACTTATGTATCGCCTTTTATTGGTCGTTTGGATGATATTTCTACTGATGGCTTAAATCTTATAGCTGAAATTAGAATGATCTATGATAACTATGGTTTTGATACCGAAATATTAGCAGCTTCAGTTCGTCATACCATGCATGTTATTGATTGCGCTAAATTAGGAGCAGATGTGATGACCGGACCTTTAAGTTCTATTGTAGGATTGTTAAAGCATCCTCTAACTGATATCGGATTAGAGAAGTTTCTTGCCGATTATAAAAAAGGTAACTAAGCCAATTTCAGATATACAATACTTAAAAACTCTTGAATACATATTATTCAGGAGTTTTTTTTATCGCTGATTAGAAGCTAGAGCTGTTTCAATTTGATAGCTGATGTCATTGCTAAATAAATCTGCATTAGACTTTACAATTTTTCCATTTTCGTCAACGATAATCACTTTTTGAGAATAGGCAATAGCAAAAGTTTTTATAGCTTCATTTGGGTTTTTAAACATGTACTCATTTTCAGTAGGATATTTAAGAAAGTTTAAAGTCTCTTTCCAAGAATGTGAGTTCATATCGTTGATATTGATAGCTATAAAATTCATGTCAGGATATCTGGACTTTAAACTTTTCATCATGTAATGACTGTTCCTATAGCTCCTTTTGAAATTAGAAGACCAACAATAAATTACCGTTGGTTTATTGATTACCGAATGTAAATCGACCACATTATTATTAAAATCTACAATTTTTATTCCTGGGATTGTATTGCCAGGAAAAAGATTTATGGTAGCAGAAACCAAATTGGTGAGGTAATCATTATGTTCTTTGTCTGTGCTTTTATCTAAAAAAGCATCCAGCATACTTTTCGATTTTTCAGCATTATCACTATTAAATATAAACTCACGAGTGACGTACATAAGCACATAGTTTTTAATAGTTTTATTCTCGATAATACTATCGATTAAATTTATTTTTTCGAGATTGTAGTCCAGAGCATGTCTGTCAAAGGCATAATGCGATCCGTCTTCATAATATTTTTGAAGTCCGATATTTTGAAAATGCCAAAGCAGGAATCTATTATAAGCATATAAACCACTTAAAGCTTCATCATTAAAATCGACATCAGTTCTGTAGGCATAAAAGTCTTCAGGTAAATCTTTAACATGAATTAATTTATTATTTCCAAAGTATCCAAAAGGATACATTTCCTTATAGGTGTAGTAGCTGTAATTTATTCCTGCTAAAGCTATCTTCTTAAATAAATCGGAAGTCTCATGAACACTATTAAAATGATTTAAACCATCAATCTTTTGCTCTCTCAAAGCTTTGATAACCGTTTCAAACTGATCAGGCTCCAAATGCTGCTTTTTAGAAAATTTCTTGCTTTCAACTTCATCATTGAGATAGGCTTTGATGAAATAATTATTCTTTTTCGAACCTTGACCTGTGTACACTAGTGATTCGTCAAAATCAGTTGTATTAAGTCTAAATAAAATACTATCGTTTGGTTCTATTAGTAAGGTTTGGTATTCACCTCCATGAGTAAAAGAATATAAACCTGTTTTTAGGTTTTCAATTTTATGGATAAAACGATTGTTGTGATCTAAATAAATCGTGTCTCTTTCAGTTTCACTGCAATAGAGCGTCACATAATTATTATTGGGGTTAATAATTTCACCACCAAAATAAGCAACTTCTCCATGTTCAGAACTAGAGTTACAACCCAAAAAGAGTGAGGTGATAAAAAAAGTAACTAAAAAAAATTTCATAGTATAACTATAATGTAGGCTGTTCTATTTGTAACAAAAATAAAGCTTGGAAGTAGGAACTCTTGTTAATACGTTGTTAAATGTTGATTTTACTGTTGTTATGCCATAAAAACACCTGTAAATTTTAAGGTGTTTAGTTGCATACAATCGTTAGATTTTTCTACTTTTGCAATCTGAAACTTTTCGCAATGTTTTTTCTTTGGAAATTAGAATAATTGTAAAGTTGTAACTTAAATAAAAACAGCATGTTAACAGTATCAAATCTTTCAGTTCAATTTGGAAAACGAGTGCTTTTTGATGAAGTAAATACTACCTTTAATAATGGGAATTGCTACGGAATCATTGGAGCCAATGGCGCAGGGAAATCTACATTTTTAAAGATTATTGCTGGGAAACAAGACCCTACTTCAGGCCATGTTCATTTAGAACCTGGAAAACGTATGTCTGTATTAGAACAAGATCATAATTTATATGACGAGCATACCGTTCTTGAAACCATCATCATGGGAAACAAGCCGTTGTTTAAGTTAAAGTCTGAAATTGATGCACTATATGCCGATTACACAGATGAAAACGCTGAAAAAATAGGAGAGTTACAAGTTCAGTTTGAAGAAATGAATGGCTGGAACGCTGATAGCGATGCCGCTGCAATGTTATCAAATCTGGGAATTAAAGAAGAGTTTCATTACACGCTAATGAAAGACCTGGATGGAAAACAGAAAGTTCGTGTCTTACTCGCACAAGCCTTGTTTGGAAATCCAGATGTTTTAATTATGGATGAGCCTACCAATGATTTGGATTATGAAACCATTTCTTGGTTAGAGAATTTCTTAGCAAATTATGATAACTGTGTTATTGTAGTATCACACGACAGACACTTCTTAGACGCAGTTTGTACGCATATTTCTGATATCGACTTCGGAAAAATTAATCATTTTTCTGGAAACTATACCTTTTGGTATGAATCATCTCAGTTAGCAGCAAGACAGCATGCACAGCAAAATAAAAAGGCTGAAGAAAAGAAAAAAGAATTAGAAGAGTTTATCAGACGTTTTTCTGCTAACGTAGCTAAATCTAAACAAGCAACGAGTAGAAAGAAAATGATTGAGAAATTAAATATCGCAGATATTAAACGCTCAAGCCGTCGTTATCCTGCTATCATTTTTGAACGTGATCGCGAAGCTGGAGATCAAATTTTAAATATTGATGGATTAGCAGCTTCCATTGAAGGTGATATCTTATTTAGAAATATTGATATCAATCTTAACAAAGGCGATAAAGTTGTATTGTTTTCTAAAGATTCTAGAGCAACTACCGCTTTTTATCAAATTATTAATGATAAACAAAAAGCAGACTCCGGAAAATTTGCTTGGGGTGTTACAACTACCCAGTCTTATTTACCACTGGATAATAGCGAATATTTTGATAATAACTTAACTCTTGTAGATTGGTTGCGTCAATGGGCAACGACCGAAGAGGAACGTGAAGAAGTACATATTCGTGGGTTCCTTGGCAAGATGATTTTTAGCGGCGAGGAAGCTTTGAAAACAGCAAACGTACTTTCTGGAGGAGAAAAAGTACGTTGTATGCTAAGTCGTATGATGATGGTACGTGCTAATGTATTGATGTTAGACGAACCAACAAATCATTTGGATTTAGAGAGTATCACTGCATTTAATAACTCTCTCAAAAATTTTAAAGGCACAGTTATATTTACAACTCATGATCATGAGTTTGCGCAAACGGTTGCTAATAGAGTTATAGAGCTAACTCCTAACGGAATTATTGATCGTTATACTACGTTTGATGAATATATGAGTGATAAAAAAATAAAAGAATTACGTGAGAAAATGTATGCTGTAACAGCATAACTCATTTCCTTATTGTTTTATGTTTCTATTCTTGAGATTCTAGTTCTTCTTTTACACTGGATATAATGGCTTGTGCCTGTTCTAATTCTTCATCGCTAACAAATAACTCCTGATAGCCTTGAATAGCAGCGCCAAAACCTCCCAAACGACCAGATTCAGATTCGTCTTTAATAATGGCATTAATTCCTGCGCCATTAAGTCTGTCCATCGCCAATTGTACAATAATGAAGTTTCCCGAAAATATTTTTGTATAAGTTGTATCTGACATAAGAATAAATTTTAAGATTAATAATTGGACGTATAACTCTTTTATAAGTTACAAAAAAAGTGCCACATATTTTATTTTTTTGTCAACTATAGCTATCTGTATAAAAAATAATAGAAACACTTACTTAATTTGTTTTAACTATTGACTTTTTTATTTTAATAAATTTTATCAATTATGATATAATTTATAAATATGTTTCAGTTCGGGATTAGCGCTATTTTTTTCTAACTTTATATGCACATTAATTTAAATCATTTAAAAGAATTATGGAAAATAAGAATACAGACACTTTTGAAATTAATGAAAGTGACGCTAGTCAATGTCCTTTTTTAAGCGGTACCAATAAAAAAACTGCAGGAGGAGGCGTCAAGAACAGAGATTGGTGGCCTAATGAACTTAAACTAAATATCTTGCGTCAGCATGCATCAAAATCTAACCCTATGGGAGAAGATTTTGACTACGCAAAAGAATTCAACAGCATCAATTTTTCTGAACTTAAACAAGACCTAATACATTTAATGACCGATTCTCAAGATTGGTGGCCAGCTGATTACGGACACTATGGCGGATTTATGATACGAATGGCGTGGCATAGTGCTGGTACGTACAGAGTTGGAGATGGAAGAGGAGGAGCAGGTACAGGAAACCAGCGTTTTGCACCAATTAATAGTTGGCCTGATAATGGAAACCTAGATAAGGCGCGTTTATTATTGTGGCCAATAAAAAAGAAATACGGAAGAAAAATTTCATGGGCAGATTTAATGATTTTAGCTGGTAATTGTGCTTTAGAGTCTATGGGATTCCCAACGTTTGGTTTTGCTGGAGGTCGTGAAGATATTTGGGAACCAGAGCAAGATGTATATTGGGGAAGTGAAACCGAATGGGGCGCAAATGAAGAACGCTATGAAGATGGCGATTTAGAAGATCCGTTGGCTGCTGTTATGATGGGATGGATTTATGTTAACCCAGAAGGCCCAAATGGAAACCCTGATCCTTTAGGTTCAGCTCATGATGTTAGAGAAACTTTCGGTAGAATGGCAATGAATGATGAAGAGACTGTTGCTTTAGTTGCTGGAGGACATACTTTTGGTAAAGCACATGGCGCTGCTGATCCGAATAAATATGTAGGTGCAGAACCTCATGGTGCTCCTATCGAAGAAATGAGCATGGGATGGAAGAATACCTATAAAAGTGGTGTTTTAGATGATGTCATTACAAGTGGTATTGAAGGTGCCTGGACTCCAAACCCAACAAAGTGGGATGCTGATTATTTTGATGTGCTTTTAAACTACGAATGGGAATTGACTACAAGTCCCGCAGGTGCTCATCAATGGGTTCCTACAGCAGAATCAAATGCAAGAATGGCTCCTAAAGCAGGAGATCTCAATGGTAAACAGGCATTGATGATGACAACTGCTGATATTGCGCTTAAAACAGATCCTAAATATTTAGAGATTTCTAAGCGATTCCACAAAGATCATAAAGCTTTTGAAGATGCATTTGCACGTGCTTGGTATAAATTAACGCATCGTGATATGGGACCCAAAGACCGTTACTTAGGACCTGAAGTTCCTAGCGAAGAATTGTTATGGCAAGACCCGATTCCGAAAGTAGATTATAAACTTAGCGATTCTGATATTGATCAATTAAAAGCTATGATTTCATCATCTGGTCTTAGTGTATCTGAAATGGTGAAAACAGCTTGGGCTTCAGCGTCTACATATCGAGACACAGATAAAAGAGGTGGTGCTAATGGAGCAAGAATTAGATTAGAGCCTCAACGTAGTTGGAAAGTAAATAATCCTCAAGAATTGAATAAAGTATTAAAGGTTCTTGAAGGCATACAAGATAAGTTTAATGGAACAGTTTCTATAGCAGATTTGATTGTCTTAGCTGGAGTCGTAGGTGTAGAAAAAGCTGCTGAAAAAGCTGGACATAATGTGTCTGTTCCTTTTTCTCAAGGGAGAGGCGATGCTACTCAAGAACAAACAGATATTGAACAATTTAATTATTTAAAACCATTAGGAGACGGGTTTAGGAATTATGTTAATGCTAATCTAGATATTGCAGCAGAAGACCTTTTGGTTGATAAAGCGAATTTAATGGGACTTTCAATTCCGGAAATGACTGTTCTAGTTGGTGGTATGCGAGTGTTAGGAGCAAATTATGATAACTCTAATTATGGTGTTTTCACAGACAACGTTGGAAGTTTGACAAATGATTTCTTCAAGAACCTTGTAGATATGACTTATACTTGGAGAGCTACTTCTGAAGATGATACACTTTTTGAAGGACGCGATCGTCGCACTGGAGATGTTAAGTTTAAAGGCACACGAGCAGATTTGATTTTTGGTTCTAATACCGAATTGCGAGCTGTATGTGAAGTATATGGAGCAAATGATGGTGAAGAACGATTCGTTAAAGATTTTGTTGCCGCTTGGACTAAAGTGATGAATTTAGATCGTTTCGATTTAAAATAATCTGAAATTTATAACAGTTTAAAGGAATGGGTGCTATACAACACTCATTCCTTTTTTAATTTAAAAATTCAATTAATGAATACCATAGAACTTTTTTTTGAAGCGATACGAAATAAAGACCAGTCAACAATAGAAACGATGTTAGCTCAACATCCAGATTTGGTAAATGCTAAAGATGGTAGAGGATTTACACCTCTGATTTTTGCTACGTATTTTGATAATGAAGAAGCTGCAAAAACGTTAATTGCACATCATGCCGAACTGGATGCTAAAGATGCTACTGGAAATACGGCATTGATTGGTTTATGTTTTAAAGGCAATGAAAAACTGGCCACATTACTGATAGATAATGGTGCAAATATTAATGCAAAAAACACAATGGGAACAACACCATTGATTTTTGCAACCATGTATAATAAGGAAGCTATCATTAAACTACTTTTGAGTAAAGGCGCTGATAAATCCATTAAGGATAATGAAGGGAAATCTGCTTATGATCATGCTTTAGAAAAACAATTTAATACTCTGTTTGAATTATTGAAATAAAAAAAAGCCACTCAAATCGAGTGGCTTTTTTTATTTTTTCATGAAACTGAATTAGTTCACGTGCTTTTCTAAAAATTCTGCAACACCTTCATGTGTAGCTTCCATTCCAGATTTTCCTTTATTCCAGTTAGCCGGACAAACTTCTCCGTTCTCTTCAACAAACTGTAAGGCATCAACCATACGTAATGCTTCATCTACATTTCTACCTAGTGGTAAATCGTTTACGATTTGATGACGAACAATACCTTCTTTATCAATTAAAAATAAGCCACGGTAAGCAACTAATTCTCCATCAGCTTGTAGCATGTCATTTTCGTCATAAAAATAATCACCTGCTAAAACGTCGTAGTTTTTAGAGATTGTTTTATTAGTATCAGCAACCAATGGATAAGTGATACCTTTAATACCACCTTGATTTTTTTCCATTTGTAACCAACCAAAGTGAGATTGTTCAGTATCTGTAGATACAGCAATAACTTCAGTATTTCTTGATTTAAATTCTTCTAATTTTTCTTGAAATGCGTGTAATTCTGTCGGACAAACAAAAGTGAAATCTTTTGGGTAAAAGAATAACACAACATGTTTCTCTCCTACAAATTGATCCAAAGAAAAATTGTTTACGAATTCACGACCATTTACAACCGCTTGTGCATTAAATTGAGGTGCTTTTTTTCCTACTAATACAGCCATTTTTTAATTTATTTTTTTGAGTTAAAATTTAAATTTGGCTGCAAAGATATGTATTGCTAAACGATTAACAATGAAGAACTATTTTAAATAATTATTTCCTTATAGTCTATGCCAATTTACCTGAAATTTGCTTGATTTTTATTCGGAAAGCAGCAAACAGTAAAGTTGTAAACGGACTTAGCCAATTAAAAATAGCATAGATGAAATATTCGCCTACACCAACACCTAAAACTCCAGATTGGTAAGCACCACAGGTGTTCCATGGAATAAGCACCGATGTTACTGTACCAGAATCTTCAAGTGTTCTACTTAAGTTTTCGGGAGCGAGACCTCTGTCTTCATAGGCTTTCTTAAACATTTTCCCAGGAATAACTATGGCGAGATATTGATCTGAAGCAATGATATTTAAACCTAAGCAACTTGCGACTGTAGCAGCAAATAAACCTAAAATTGATGTGGCAATAGATAGTAATGCTTTAGTAATTCTTGATAGCGCACCAATACCATCCATTATGCCACCAAAAATCATAGCGCAAATAATGAGAAAGATAGTCCAAAGCATACCTTTCATTCCGCCAGAAGAGAACAAGTCATTTAATTTGTCGTTATCTGTAACTATAGATGTATCGGTAAAAATGGCATTAATTAGTGCTCCAGTTTTAGACTCAGATACGGTTGTTAAAATTTCAGATTGAAAAATATATGCAAAAACACCTGCAAGAACGACGCCAACACCTAAAGCTATCAAGGGTTTTGTTTTCATTAAAATAAGAGCAATTACAGCACCTGGAACTAAGAATAACCAGGGAGAAATATTAAAAGTTTCATCTATAGAGCCTAATAAATCACTAATATCAGCATTACCTGAGGTTTCAATTGTCGCACTTAAAATTGCAAAGACAATAATGGTTATAATTATGGTCGGTACAGTAGTTAACGCCATATATCTAATATGCGTAAATAAATCGGTTCCAGCCATAGCAGGCGCAAGGTTGGTTGTGTCGCTTAGAGGCGACATTTTATCTCCAAAATAAGCACCAGAAATTACCGCTCCAGCAATCATTCCAGGATGAACACCAAGGGCTGTTCCAATACCAACAAGTGCAATACCTACCGTTGCTGATGTGGTCCATGAACTGCCTGTTGCAATCGAAATTATGGCGGCAATAATAACAGAAGCTGGTAAAAATATCTCAGGACTTAACACTTGCAACCCATAGTAGACCATTGCAGGAATTACACCACTCACAAGCCATGTGCCAGCTAGTGCTCCAACTAATAGTAAAATCACAATAGGAATAAAAACGCTTTTTAAATTTTCTAGAACTTCAGTTAGCATTCTTCCTAAAGTTACCTTATTGAAAATGCCAACAATAGCCGCAACTAAACCTCCAAGAAGTAAAATGATTTGATTGGTGTAGGTGCCAAACCATTCCTGACCTTCAACAAAAAAGATGTTATAGGCAAGCATACCCATAAGAATTATGACTGGAATCAAGGCTTCTAAGAAGTTAAGTTCCTTATTATCAACTATATTTTGATCTTTAGCTTTAAATTCTGAAATATTGTTGTCGTCGCTCATTTGATTTAATCATAGTTAGTCTTGTAATGTTACAATAATGTTGGCTATTCTGCAAATCATAATTGTTACGTACTTTAGCACTTCAATAGTCAAAATTTAATGGATTCATTAACTCAGATTGTTTTAGGTGCAGCTTGTGGCGAAGCTGTTTTAGGTCGTAAAATTGGCAATAAGGCTCTATTATTCGGTGCTATTGGTGGTACAATTCCAGACCTAGATGTGTTTATAGGACGGCTTTTCTATACCAATGAAATTGATGTCATGCTCTTTCACAGAGGTTTTATGCACTCAATATTGTTTTCGGTTTTAGCCGCTTTTTTATTAGGTTGGCTGGTACACAAATTCTATGATACAGGTAAACGATTAGAATCAACCACCCGAAAAGATTGGATATTACTATTTTTTTTGGCACTATTTACACATCCAATTCTGGATTGCTTTACACCTTACGGCACTCAATTATTTGCGCCATTTTCAAATTATCGCGTTGCATTTAACACCATTGCGGTAGCCGATCCTTTATATACACTTCCTTTTTTAATTTGCATCATTGTTTTGATGTGTTATAAGCGGCAAAGTGATAAGCGTCGCTTTTGGTTAAAATGTGGTATAGGGATAAGTTCGGTTTATATGATGCTGACTGTTTTTAATAAGATTTATGTTGATAATGTGTTTCAACAATCACTAGCTGAAAAGGGAATTTCTTATGACCGTTTTAGTGTTCAACCTTCCATATTGAATAATATTTTGTGGTATGGTATTGCTGAAACAGACGCAAACTATCACATTGCTTTTTATTCACTATTTGATACAGCTGATACATTTTCAGAATGGAAAACACTTCCGAAGGAAAGAGCTTTAACACCCGAAACATATCAGGATATTAAAGACTTAGCATGGTTTAGTAACGGATATTATAGCGTTGAAAAATTAGATAAAAATGACTATATCTATAAAGACTTAAGGTATCCATTAGTTAAAAACAAAGAAGACTATGTGTCGGTTTTCAATTTAAAACTGTTTAAAATCGATAATCGACTTGATATGAGGCCTTTTGAACCTCAAATTGATGATTTTAGCGACACGATGTCAACGCTTTGGGAACGGTTAAAAGGGCTTTAGTTAGCTACAGCTGAAATTAAGACTTTGTAATTCGTTTCGTTGCAGTATGCCCACCGTAAAAAACAACTTTTACCAAATATAATCCAGACCTTAAGTGCGTAAGATCTATAGTATTATTGTTATGATTTCCTGACATATGTTTAATGAGTTTACCATTTATATCAATAAGTTGAATAGTTTCAATATCATTATTGACATCAATAGTGACCACATTTGATGTTGGGTTAGGGTAAAGTTTAAATGTGTTATCTACTGTAAAATCTGTTACACTTAAATTAGTATCTCTAATAATCACCACTTTATTATTTTCAGAATTGAAGGCATAACAGCCATTTCCACAAGTTATCATACTTTTAGATTCTCCTGTAGCTTCGTTGACAACTAAGTCATCTTCGATTAAGAAATTATTCGGATTGTATCTTTGAAAACGGATAGCACTAGAACCGCTAAATGTTGCATAGCAAACTTTATCGAGGAATTCATCATAGGCAACCGGACCGGAAGCACCTGTAAACTGACCAGCGCTAAAAGGTGTGGTAGTCACATCTAGAATTTGTCCGTTTGTCGCATAAACTCTATTGTTATTGTAAATAAAATCTACTCCAAACCCAGATAAGATGTTATTTGTAACCGTGTTTTCTGAGATTCCAGAAGCGTTTACAGATAAGGTTCTGATACCAAATTCTGTTGTTTCGTTATTATATCCTAGCAAACTGTTAGTTCCTGTAAATTCAATTTTATTACTTCCTGTATGGTCTTGTGTGGTGTTAGTTCGCATTATATTGTTGTCATAAATTGCAACACCTTCATGGCGAGGCGTAAACCCAATATTTTTTCTAGATATAGCTATAGTTGTAGGGTTGTTAGGCATGACTTCAATATCTTCAGCAAAAAAACTTCCAGTAGAAGAATCACTTCCTAGCGGAAATTGTATATCGGCAGTGAGGTTAGTAACATCAAAACGTCTAACAGTTGCAGAACCTTCAAATCCGGAATATATATATTGTCCGTTATCAGAGATTGCTAAAACAGAAGGTTCACTTCCTATAAAAACAGTGCTTTCTAATTCGTAAGTATCTAAGTTTATAATACCAATACTATTTCCGTTAGTACCATTAGAACTAGGTATACTTGCATAAATTTTATCAGTAACAGCATCATAAACCAAATCGTTTGTATTTAAGTCAATAATATTAACTTCAAATTGAGCAAAACAATGCAACGTGGAACATAAGGCTAAAAGCAGAGTAAAATTTTTCATAGTATTAGATTTAGGGTTTTAAAATAGTAAAATTTCTATAGTTGCGTACTATTTAGTATTAGAAAAAAATAGATGCTTTTATTTTTTTCTAATATTAATAAAAGTGATTTATGCCATCACACTTTCTAAAATATTAAGTGCTTCCATGCATTCTCGCATCATTTGATACGTACGTTCAATATCGGCATCTAAACCAATTGAAAAACGAATTAAACCATCGCTTAATCCCATTTCAGCTTGTTCGTCTTCAGGAATTTCAGAAGAGGTTGAACTTCCAGGCGCAGAGAATAAGGTTTTATAAAACCCTAGACTAACTGCAAGATAGCCCAAGTTTTTTTCTTGCATCATTTCCATTAATGCATTGGCTTTATCTAATGAACCAACATCAATTGTCAGCATACCTCCAAAACCGTATTTTTCATTCATCATCGATTTGAATAAATCATGAGATGGATGCGATGCCAATCCTGGATACACTGTTTTTAAGCCGTCTTGTTCAAACTTTTCAGCTAAAAAAGCAGCGTTTAAACTGTGTTGCTGCATACGAATATGTAAAGTTCTCAAGTTTTTTAATACAGAAGCCGAACGCAAACTGTCCATAGTTGAACCCAATAACATCGAAGCACCATCATTAACATTTCTTAGATCGTTAATAAATTCTTGTGTTCCGCATACAACACCTCCAACAGTATCACTAGAACCATTGATAAATTTGGTTAAACTGTGAATCACCACATCAGCACCTAATTTTGCAGGCGAAATAGATAAAGGCGAAAAGGTATTATCAACAACTAATTTTAGGTTATGACGTTTAGCGATTTCAGATAAACCTTTGATATCAGCAACTTCTAATAACGGGTTGCTCACCGATTCACAATATAAAACTTTGGTGTTTTTGGTGATGGCAGCTTCAACCACATCCAGTTTTGTAATATCAACAAATGAGGTTTCAATATTAAAGCGCGGCGTGAAGTTTTTTAAGAAAGCATAAGTGCCACCATAAATTGTTCGGCTTGAAACTATATGATCTCCAGCGCCACAAAGCTGCATCAAAACAGGAGTAATAGCTCCCATTCCAGAGGCCGACACATTGGCTGTTTCGGTACCTTCCATGGCAGCTAACGCTTCTCCAAGATATAAGTTTGAAGGGGAGGAGTGACGTGAATATAGGTAGCAGCCATCTGCATTACCTTCAAAGGTGTCAAACATGGTTTTTGCCGAAAGAAACGTATAGGTTGATGAATCAGAAATAGAAGGGTTAACACCTCCAAATTCTCCGAAATATTGTAAATCTTGAATGTTATTAGCTGGTTTAAAAGCCATTAGGTTGTAATTTAAGCGGCTAACTAATTAGTGAGCCTGGTTTTTATCACTTCAAATGTCGCTTTAATTAGATTATATATCAATCATATAGTGTTTATTTAGAAAATAAAACTAATAAAGTTGATTTTTATAGGTATTTTTGTGATATTCATTAGCTTTCAAAAATATAATCTGAAAAATTTTCAATCATGATACAGCTAGACACAATTGATAAAACATTGTTGGGTTTACTTCAAAAGGATAGCAAGCAAACCAATAAAGAATTGTCACATAAACTCAATCTTTCTGTGACTGCAGTTTATGAACGCATTAAAAAATTAGAGCGCGAAGGTGTTATTTCACACTATGTAGCACTTATCGATAAAAAGTCTGTAGATAAAGCATTTGTTACGTTTTGTAGTATTAAGTTATTGCAGCACACTAAGGATTATGTGGTGAAGTTTGAAAAGGAAGTGACCAAACTAGATGAGGTCTTAGAGTGTTATCATATTAGTGGTGATTATGATTATTTGCTTAAAGTTATTGTTGCAGATATGGATGAATTTAGAGAGTTTATGGTAAAAAAGCTCACAACGATAAGCCATATAGGTAGTACGCACAGTGCTTTTATGATTAATGAAGTGAAGCATACAACAGCCATAAGTATTTGATACTAATTAGCTACCTTTAGATATGAAATCTGTATCGTATAAACTTTCCGAATTTTTTATCATTTTTATTTTGGTACCAGTCAGTTTTGCTATTGAGTATCCAGTTGTAATTAAGATGATTATTGGGTTGTTAGGATTTTTTTATGTGGTATTTGTACTATTACGTATTGAAAAAAATAAATTTAAAATCGCTCAAAATCTCAATTGGAAGCAGTTTTTTAAGCAAACCTTAATTCAGCTTTCAGCCATTGCGATACTGACATCGCTTTATATGTGGTTTGTCGATCCACCAAATTTTTATACTGTGGTCGTAAATAAACCGCTATTATGGTTGATGATTTTATTGATTTATAGCATTTTTTCAGTGTATCCACAAGAATTGATTTACAGGACATTCTTTTTTCAGCGGTATCAATCCTTATTTAAAAGCAAAACAGTATTCATTATTTTAAATGCAGCTTTGTTTTCATTGGCACATTTGTTTTTTAGAAATGGGCTGGTCATGGTATTGACTTTTATTGGCGGAATTTTATTCGCACTAACCTTTCAGAAAACTAAATCGACACTTCTTGTATCTATTGAACACGCCATCTATGGTTGTTGGTTGTTTACAGTAGGTATGGGAAGCATGTTAGGTTTTCCTAGTTAGAAAAAATCCATTACATTTATATAATTCTATTAATTAGATGCCTCATAATGAAATACAACCAGATTAAAGACCTGTATAAAACTATATTTAAGTCTTACGATAAGCCTTCACTAAAAGAACATATTAATAAAATTTTAGAGCTTGATAATTTTTTGCCTTACAGTTCTACGTTTTTTTGTGTAACTAATACTCAAGATTTAACCTTTGAGTTTATAAGTAAGAATTTTAATGCTTGTTTGGGTTTAGATCCTATTGAGATGAAAACTAAAGGCATGCGTTATTTTTGGAGTAGAATTCATCCTGATGATATCGAAGGTTGGTTAACAGCACTAAACAAACTTATGGAATTTACATTGGGAGAAATTTCAGAAGATTTGAGGGAACGCGCTAATTATACTTGGAATTTTAGGTTTAAAAATGCCGATGGTGTCTATGTAAATATCATTCAAAATACAACTCCATTAGCTTTTGATACTGATGGGAAGCCTATTATCGGACTAGCACATTACACTATTTTGCATCCAAATATTAATATGGAAATTACAGCTTCAGCAAAATTATTAAATGACCAAAACGAATATGAAACTATCTATTTTAATAACTTTTCTCAAAAACTATTAAGTGAAGGAATTAGTAATAGGGAACGTGATGTTATCAGGTTGTTACTCTTAGACTATTCAAGTAAAATCATTTCAGAAAAATTAAATATTAGTCCGCATACAGTTGATACCCATAGAAGAAATATTCTCAAAAAATTGAAAGTATCTTCTACTGGTGAACTTATTGGGATGTTAAAAAGAAATCAGCACTTCCTGTAAACTTATAAAATTACTCAAATTGAGTATTGTAAAACCCTTCAAAAACATTCAATTTTGAATGTTATTAATTTACATAGGGATAAAACGCTCATTCGACTTAGGTTATATAATCTGAAGGAATGAGCTTTTTTTATAATTACATCTTAAACCCTCAAAATAATAGTAATTAATTAATCAAAATTGTACTTTTGTAGATGTATACAAATTAGATAAAAATATAGTTTATGAAATCATACGATGTAGCAGTAATAGGTTCGGGTCCTGGTGGATATGTAGCAGCAATTCGTTGCGCACAATTAGGCATGAAAACAGCAATAATCGAAAAATATTCTACACTTGGAGGGACTTGTTTAAATGTGGGTTGTATTCCAAGTAAAGCCTTATTGGATTCATCTCACCATTACGAAGATGCTATTAAGCATTTTGAAGAGCATGGTATCGAAATTCCTGGAGAAGTTAAGGTGAATTTAGAGCAAATGATTGCGCGTAAGCAGTCTGTTGTAGATCAAACTACTAGTGGAATTGATTTCTTAATGAAGAAAAATAAAATTGATGTGTATGAAGGTATGGGAAGTTTTAAAGATGCGACTCATATTAAAATTGATGGTAAAGAAACTACTGAAATTGAAGCTAAAAACAGCATCATTGCAACAGGTTCAAAACCGTCTAATCTTCCATTTATAAAGTTAGATAAAGAACGTATTATCACATCTACTGAAGCTTTAAAACTTAAGGAAATTCCGAAGCACTTAATCGTAATTGGTGGAGGTGTTATTGGTTTAGAATTAGGTCAGGTGTACCGTCGTTTAGGTGCCGAAGTTACTGTAGTTGAATTTATGGATCGTATCATTGCTGGTATGGATGCAGGCTTATCTAAAGAACTCAATAAAGTGTTTAAAAAGGCTAAATTTAGCATGAACGTATCCCATAAAGTTACTTCTGTTGAACGCAAAGGTGATGAAGTCATTGTTAAAGCTGAAAATAAAAAAGGGGATATCGTTGAGTTTAAAGGCGATTATTGCCTTGTAGCTGTTGGACGTAAACCTTATACTGAAGGTTTAAATGCTGAAGCTGCTGGTGTCAAATTAAATGATAGAGGACAAATTGAAGTCAACGATCATTTACAAACCACTGCAAAAAATATTTATGCCATTGGAGATGTCGTTAAAGGCGCTATGTTGGCTCATAAAGCTTCAGAAGAAGGTGTTTTGGTAGCCGAACAGTTAGCAGGTCAGAAACCGCATATCAATTATAATCTAATTCCTGGTGTGGTTTATACATGGCCAGAAGTTGCTGCAGTTGGTAAAACTGAAGAAGAATTGAAAGCAGCAGGTGTAGCCTACAAAACAGGACAATTTCCAATGCGTGCTTTAGGTCGAAGTAGAGCGAGTATGGATATCGACGGATTTGTAAAAGTTCTAGCCGATAAAAACACGGATGAAATTTTAGGAGTGCATATGATTGGAGCTCGTGCTGCCGATATGATTGCCGAAGCAGTTGTAGCTATGGAATATAGAGCTTCTGCCGAAGATGTGTCACGTATGTCTCACGCACATCCTACGTTTACCGAAGCAATTAAAGAAGCGGCTTTAGCTGCAACCGATGATATTGCGTTGCATGTTTAAGAGCTTATAATATTTTTATAAATTAAAGCGGACTTATTTGTCCGCTTTTTTTATATAAAGTCATTTAATTTGTAACAATTTAATATCTTTAAACACAAATCGTTATTCAGCCTTAACTATACCATCAACTTAATTTGCTTTCAACCGAAAGTGAATGATTAAATTTTTCCGTCGCATTAGACAATCGCTGTTATCTGAGAATAAGTTTTCGAAGTATCTTATTTACGCGGTTGGTGAAATTATCCTAGTGGTTATTGGGATTCTTATTGCGCTTCAAATCAATAATTGGAATAACGATAAAGCCAATAAAAAGGAAGAAGAATTTATTCTGAAAAACCTAAACTTCGAATTCAGAAAAAACAAAACAGACCTTGAAAGCATTAAGCTAGATTATCAGCAATTCTTAAAATCGACCAAGTCTGTTTTAAATCTTATTGGAGAAACCGAAGATATTATAAAAGCTCAAAATACCGATAGTCTTATATCAGAAAGTATCAATAGTTATGATTATAGGCCAACTCAAAATGTGTTTTCTGATCTTATATCTTCTGGAAACTTGAAATTGATTTCTTCAGATTCGCTTCGCTTGTATTTGTTTCAGTGGTCTAGCTTTCTTAACGAAAAGGAAGAGGCTTGGGATACCTTAGACGATTTTTCACAAAATATGATGTTGCCGTACCTTACCAAAAATGCATCGCTTAAAAATATTGATAGTTACGGATTATTAGACTGGAACCAGAAATCTAAACTGAAACCTGATACGTTCGAAATGTTTCAAGATTTAGAATTTGAAAATAATATAGATAATCATGCATGGAGTATAACCAATTACCTTAGGGCATTGGAAAATCTTGAAATAATAATCAACAAAATCATTGCCGAAACATCAAAAGTAAACAAGTAAAACCAATGATTAAATTTTTCCGTCACATACGTCAAAACCTTATTATGAAAAATCAAACTTCCAAGTACTTTAAATATGCCGTAGGTGAAATTATCCTTGTGGTGATTGGTATTCTCATTGCATTGCAGATTAATAACTGGAATGAAAATAGAAAATTGAATCTACAAGAGCAAACCGCTTTAAACAATATTCATCGCGACTTTTTGAAAAACAAAGCCATTTTAGAAGATATTAAGACGAGTACGGAATTAATAATGAAGCATGGAGTGCAAATCCTTAATCATACCGGAAGCAAAACAAAACCTGACACAGAAGACATATTTAACAGCTGGTTAAATGAGTTGTATAATAGCACTCCTTATTATCCGCAAAATGGCTTTTTGGATGATTTATTGAGTTCAGGAAAACTAAGCATATTTAAAAATGCAGAATTAAGAAACTTGTTATCGTCTTGGAAGCCAGAAGTTGAAATTTTAGAAGAACGATTTAGCACTGTAGATAAGAACGAAGATATCTTAAACACTTACATCATTGAACATGGAAGTTGGTTAAATGCCGATCAGGTATCAGAAAATACAAATGTTACCTTCCCAGTTTCGGGTTTTACAGTTGATAACAGGGATTTATTAAAGGTATTACAATTCGAAAATTTGGTTGAAAATTTGGTCATAGCCGCAGGTAATTACTATTCGACACAAAAGAAGACAGAAAAACTACTCGATGACATAAATACATTGTTAGAAACTGAAATTCAAAACAGCAATGATTAAATTTTTCCGTCATATCCGAAAACACATGATCAATCAAAATCGTACAAAAAAGTATGTGCTCTATGCAATTGGTGAAATCATTCTTGTGGTGATAGGGATTTTGATTGCGCTTCAGATTAATAATGCCAATGAGAAACGAAAAACGAACAACCAACTTCATGGGTATTTAAAAACGATTCGTAAAAATGTTCAATTTGATACCACCGAAATCAATCAGATTAAAAGGCTTAGAATGCGACAAAATCAAGCAGCAAAAGAATACATGACTTGTATGATGATAGATTCTATGCCATTAGAATTAATTGGTAGAATTGTACCTATCGTTGGTGAGCAGTATTTAAATGTGAACCAGGCAGGATTTGATGCGCTAAAAAGTTCGGGCTTTATTACTAATTTACAAGGTTCGGTCATTGAAGATGCCGTCTTTGAGTATTATGCGTTTTATGATGAAATTCACGAAAGTGAAACGAGTTTAAATACTTTTATCGAAAGTATGGAGGTGGGTTTATTTGATGATGATTTCAACAAGATTTCCAGGTTTTTTAAAATGAGATCTCATGCAAATTCCAGGGAAGAGCTAAACAAAACCTTAGAGTTAATTTATAAAAATTCCAGAATACTTGGGATTATGCAACGGGTGGCCGATGAAGAGCATTTTTGGGTGTATGACAGTTTAAGGTCAAAAGGGGATAAGATTGTGAAATTAATTGACAAAGAAATTGAGGACTATTAAATACGTCTGAAGCATGAGCCAAATTAAGAATATTGATTTTCATTTTTGTACATTTATAGTTCTATATTTCTAATTATGTGGGAAGACCAACTCAAATTTTATGACAGTATTGTAGCGCAATGCCAAGATTTTGAACGCAAAGGCAAGAAGATGATTTACACCTCTGCCAATGGTTACATGTTTACCTTATTAAATAAAGATGCCGAAATTGGCATTCGATTATCCAAGGCGTCTCAAAAGGCGTTTAAGGAAAAATATAATGCAATCGAATATCGGTCGTATGGTGCAGTGATGCGTGATTATGTGAAAGTTCCTGAGGCTTTATATAGTGAAACACAACTGTTGGTTGACTATTTTAACGAGAGTTATAATTATGTGATGAGCCTAAAACCTAAGTGATTTATAATTCTTTAATTAAATCATAAATACGCAACCGATTACTGTAATCGTAAGCGTTGACATCGCGTACAAAGCAATACATACTGATATCTTCGTTTTTTACTTTTTCAGAGAGTTCTTCAACTGTAAATGGCCCAAATTCTTCAGATTTTTCGATATAGTAAAATTGATGTTCATAAATTAAGCTGCTGACTTTTTTCTTATACTTTTCTCTTAAAAACACTTTGACATCGTCAATTGTATTTAAGTTATCGTCATAGTTAGACGTGTTGATGAATAAGGCAAATTCTTTCTTATTTTGATGATTTAAAACTAAGATATCATCATCTTTAAAGTAGGCTTTTACTGTTATGATACCGTCTTCTGTTTCTATCTCAAATATATTATTAAAATGAAGTGTCCAGGAGGTTTCAATCACCGACGATTTCCGCGAAATTTCAAGAATATGGTCTTCTTTAAACGTATAAACCGATTTCTTTTTTGAAATGCCATTAACCAAAACCCATTGTTGATTGATGAACAACGAATCGTGATGCAATTCATAATCAAAAGGCTGTAAATTGGGTATAGCGTCGTGTAGATATTCTTTCATTAAGCAGACAATTTTTCGAAATAGTAGTTAATAAGGCAACGTCTAAGATACGTTTTTATTGAATAAAACTTTAAAATTTTTCCAAATGCTTTAAAACCGCCTTCTTATAACTTCGGCTAATTGGTAATGCTTTGTTTTGAATGGTAACATGTTCATTTGTAAACGATTGTATAGATTTAATAGCGATAATATAGGATCTGTGAATTCTAAAAAATTGCTGATTTGGAAGTTTTGCTTCAATAGCGCTTATCGTTTCTCGGGTAACAATAGTATGGTTTTCTAAATGAATTTTTAGATAGTCACTGTAGCTTTCTATATAGATAATGGCATCATAATCTATCTTAATCATTTTGCGCTCAGAACGTACAAACATAAAATCTGAAGTCTCATAAGTTAGCAGTTTGCTGTGTTGCGTATTTCTGTAGATTTCAAAGTAATTTTGAACCGATTTTTGCAAGCTTTCAAATGAAATGGGTTTTAGTAAATAGTCAACAGCTTTTAATTCAAAACCTTCTACTGCATAGTCTCTGTATGCGGTTGTAAAAATAACTTTAATAGCACTGTTAATCGATTTAGCAAATGATATTCCGGAAATCTCAGGCATATTAATATCTAAAAACACCAAGTCAATGGCATGTTTGTTTATATAGCTAAAGGCTTCAATGGCATTACTACAACTTGCAACAATAGTTACGTTTTTTATATGAGAAAGATGGGTTTCAATGATTTCTCTGGCAATTGCCTCGTCATCTACAATTAAACAAGAAATAGAATCTGTACTAGGCATGAGTTGTTATTTTTAGTTGTAATTCCACATCAAAAGTTTTTGCCTTATCGCCTATGGTTAATTGATAGGCATTGGGATATAATAATTCTAACCGTTTTTTAATATTTTCTAATCCAATACCACCTTGAGCATCGCCATTTTCAGAATGGGTGTTTGTTATGCGGAAGTAAATATGCTCCAGACTTGAGGTTAGTTCAATACTTATATGTAAAACACCGTTTTGAATACTACCATGTTTAAAGCTGTTTTCTATAAACGGAATTAATAACATTGGCGCAATAGTGATAGTATCGGAAGTTAGCGAAATGTTCATATCAACATTCAATGTGTTGTGAAAGCGCATCTTTTCAAGCTCGATATAATCTTTAATATGGGCAATTTCTTCTGATAATAATACAAAAGGTTTTTCAGCTTGATACAGTAAATAATCGAGTAAATTAGATAATTTCAAAATCATTTCAGGGGTTTCATCTGCTTTTTTTAAGGCAAATCCGTACATCGTATTAAGCGTATTAAATAGGAAATGTGGGTGAATTTGCATCTTCAAATAATTGAGTTCCTGTTCTTTTAGTTTTAGTTGTGTATCCAGTATTTTGGTTTCTAATGCTTTGGTTTTTGAAACTTGCTCCAAATTGAGTTTAAGCAGTTTAAATGCACTTACGACAAACACAACCAAATACACAGCAGTTATGATAAAGATGATATTTTTTGTAGCTGGATTCATTTCAGCATATTCAAAATTTGAAAGGTAAATCAAACTAAAAAAGATAGAAACCATTAAAAGATAGACCGAAATAATTAAGGTGTACACACCATAAAGCGCAAAACGCCAATAGCGTTTGGTGATGAGGTATTCAGGGATTAATTTATAGGTAGATACATAAGTTGTGGCAATAGTAGTTGGCATTAAAAATAAAGAGAATAGTAGCGTGTCTTTAAAAGGAGTTTGTGAAGTCCCAAAGAAATACGTGAAAAAAAACAGTACAGCAACCCAAAAGAGTAGGTGCAATATACCTTGACCTGTTTTTTTTAAAATAAATGATCTCGTAAACATATACTATTCTATCCTTACAATATTACTATATTTTTTTTCCGAATCACTCCATTTATAGACGAACAACCAAATTAGCAAGGGTTTTGACATTGTGGTTAAATCCGTTACCTAAATGGTCATTGGTCGCATAAATAAAATGTAAGCCTTTCAAATTTTTAAGTTTGAGCATGTTTAACTAAATTTAAAATTATGTATACACTTACTATTGCATTTAAAAACGTATTCAGTCAAGTCATTGCGGCAAACATTTTTATGGAAGGCGGACCATTATTTATGTCCTTAATCTTAATATGTCTTCTGGCATCATTGGCTTTCATTGTTGTAGGATTTATGAGGTCAAAATCAGCAACCTTAAAAGCACGTAAATTTTTAAAACTCGCTGTTGACGCCAGTTTGTTAGGATTAGTTTTAGGCTTTTTAGGTTCGGTAATTGGGTTGATTTCTGCATTTGATTCTGTTGAAGCTATGGGGAATCCTAATCCTGCAATATTTGCAGGCGGACTCAAAGTGTCGTTGTTGACGGCAACTTTCGGGCTTTTTTCTTTTGTCGTTGGAAGAATAGGAATTATGGTATTACGACTTGTATTGCCTTCAGAAGATAGTTTAGAATAAAACGATTAGATAAAAATCTATAGGGTATTGCGAGTAAATACAGAAGAAGTATTAACTATACGCATTGTTGTGAGCAGTTTAGTTCTTATTTGGTTTTGTGAACAATTAAATCAATGCGCTATTTAATTCTTGATGAGAAAAAGATGTGTTTTATTATTTCTATACATTATCTATATTGATGAAGCATTATTAAATTACATTACTTAATATAAATGCGTTTTTATAATTTTCAATTAACTCAGCCAACCATTTTTAGTTGCTTTTTTACTGTAGAGATAGAGAAATCCAGCTATTGTAATAACGACAATTGGTATTATAATAGAAATTACAACTGAAATGTTTTTAACATCGAAATAAAACAGCCAGTAAAACTCTATTAAAAGTAAAGTAATCAATGAAATTGCAAAAAATAAAGTCGCAATTTTTTTCCTCATAAGAAGCATTAAACTGCCTAAAAACTCAGAGAATAATGCCGCAAGAAAAACAACAGCATACCATATTGGTATTGACTGAATAGATCGAAACTCTTCAACTGTTGAGTTTTTTTCAAGAAAATCGAATTCAAATGAACTAAAATATAATTCAAGAATATTCCACACAAGAGAGAAAATTGCCACAGCCCAGAAGGAATTTGGTGGTTTAGTTTTTGTACTCATTTTAGAAATATGATTTACATTTATATAAAGATAGCTAAATTTTGATGCATACTCTAAAATTTTAGTTTTCAATCAATTAGAATTGTGAGATAAGTAGAAATTAGCTCTCAACTAAAAAATAATATTCCAATGATAATATATTTAAACTGTTGCATTTGCTTTGTTTAGTTGCTCACAACATGGTATAAAATACTTTAAAGCGAATTCATTAGAGTTCGCTTTTTTTATTTGTGATTTTATAGGTATTCGAATGTTAAATTTCATAATTTTAACATTTCAGTTTATAAGGCATGTGACTTTATTATAAATGGAGTGTCTTAATATAAACCTTAATAAACCAATCTGACATAATTGGAACCCTCTAATAATATTGACATATTAACAGACGAAGAGCTGGTTAGCGCTATTGTTAAAACGAATGATACACTTCTGTTTGGAGTATTGTATGATCGTTTTTCACATTTAGTGTACAATAAATGTTATGGATTTGCCAAAGACGAAGATGAAGCAAAAGATTTAACACAAGATGTGTTTTTAAAGCTCTTTGTGAAATTAGCCAGTTTTAAAGGAAAATCTAAATTTTCAACCTGGCTGTATGCATTTACATATAACCATTGTGTTAATTATGTAACGAGAAATACAGCTAAAAAATTTGAAAAACAGTCTGTTGATTATGCAGACATCGAAAATATTTCTGAAGATTATGATGAAACTTCAGACTTTAGTGATTTAAGAGTTGATAAACTCAAAAAAGCATTAGAACTTGTATCGCCTGATGAAAAGATGATACTATTACTAAAATACCAGGATAACCTTTCAATAAAGGAAATCGAAAGTGTTTTAGGTGTTGGACAAAGCGCAGTTAAGATGAGAATTAAGCGCGCTAAGGATAAATTGTTAACTGTATATGAAAATAACCTTAAGTGATGGAAAATCCGTTTAAAGACATAGATAAGCCATTGAAGTCAGTTCCTCAGGAATTGAAATCTAAGGTGATGAATGATATAGCCATTGCAAAATTGCTTATGGAATTAGCCGAACTATTCTCTTATAACTTAGGAGATGTCATAGAAACAGTTATGAGTAAAAGGGAAAAAAATAAATCGTAAATAGCTATTTAAATTAATAATAATCATGGATAAACTCGTAGAATATAAAAACAATGCATTTGGATCTTTATCTGATATGTGGCCAGAAATTTCTAGAATAGGAATGAACATTGTTGGCGCTTTAGTTGTACTATTTATTGGTTGGATAATTACAAAAATAGTGGTTAAACTGATCAAGAAGGCTTTAAAACTTGCCAATGCTAACAAATTAGATGATAAGCTTAACGAGATAGAAATAGTAGAAGGCAAGAAGCTCAATTTTAACACGATAAAGATTGTCTCAACATTTGTGAAATGGTTAATTTATATCATGTTGATGATTATCGTTTCTGATATTTTAAATCTTAAAGTGATTTCAGAACAAATCAGTAATTTCTTAGCTTACTTACCACAATTATTTGTTGCACTAGTATTGTTTACAGTGGGATTATTATTTGCAAACTTTGTTAAAAAAGGGCTAAAGTCATTTTTTGAATCTATGGATTTGTCTGGCGCCAAAATGATAAGCCAAATCGTATTTTTCTTACTACTGATCTTTATATCTATTACAGCATTAAATCAAGCTGGTGTAGATACCGAAATCATAACAAGTAACTTCACTATGATTCTTGCGGCTTTCCTGGTTGCATTTGCTTTGGCTTTTGGATTGGGAGCAAAGGAAGTTGTCGGTGATTTACTAAAAACGTTTTATACTAGAAAAACGTTTGAAATTGGAAAGAAAATAGAATTTCAAGATGAAGTTTATGAAATAGATGCTATTAATAATATATCTGTTGTTCTTAAAAACCTAAATGGCAAAAAGGTAATTGTACCTGTTAAAGACATTGTAGAAAGTCATATTAAGGTTGTAGACTAGATTAATCTAGGGTTATAGATTATAATTATGTCAAATTACTAAATCTAGCCTACCGACTTTCTATAGTCCCTTTTCATTAATTTGAAAAGGGATTTTTTAGGAGAATACCTTAATACTTTTAACTAAATAAATTCTAGATATTAATATTCAAAAGTTGTGCCAATCTTAGGCAGTTTTCTTGAATTTATTATCTCATTAATGCTAAATATAAATAGAGGTGTTTTTGAGTTTATAACTCCCTCTATTGATATGAATATTTACCATTTGTTTTATTTGCGTTTATTGCGCTTGTTGTAATTTTTATCGCCTCTGGTTTTTGGCTTTTTATATTTTGCAGCAATTTTGAACTTGTATGATCCGCCTAAATTCTCTTTCTTATTTTTGTCCTTTTTTTCATGATAGGCAGGTCCTGGAGCATCTTCGTCACTTCGCTTAGTTGGGTTGTTACGCTCTCTAATTTGCGGACGCTCTTCTTCAATTAATTGCTTAGAGACCTCAACTTCAGATGGAAAGTCTAACAAAGGAACTTTCATATCCATATAAGACTCAATCGTTTGGATGGCTTCAAACTCTTTCTCTTTTGAAAAAGTAAGTGCATGTCCTTGTTGCTCTGCTCGACCTGTTCGACCAATTCTATGCATATAATTTTCAGGATATTTTGGTGTGTCAAAATTAATGACATGACTAATATTTTCAATGTCCAAACCACGAGCCATCACATCTGTTGCGATTAATATTCTGTTCTCACCTGCTCTAAATTGTTCAATACTTCGCAATCTGTAGTTTTGAGTTTTATTCGAATGAATAACACAAGCTTGCCCGGGAAATCGTTCTTCTAATTGGTCAAATAATAAATCAGCAAGTTTTTTAAAGGCAACAAAAATGAGTACCTTATTATACGTTTCAGTGTCGTTTAACAGGTGCTCTAATAAATTAACTTTGGTATAAAAGTTTGCAACTTCATAACGACTTTGTTCAATATTATGCAAGGGTGTTCCAGAAACTGCAACCGTTATTCGTTGTGGCGTTATGAAAAAATCTGAAATTAAATCATCAACATCTTCTGTCATCGTTGCCGAAAACATAATGTTTTGTCGACGCTCTGGAAGAATATCAAAAATATTTAATAATTGATGTCTAAAACCCAAATCGAGCATGACATCTACTTCATCGATAACTAATTTTTGAATCGATTTTAATTGCAATACATGACTTAGGGCCAAATCAAATAAACGACCTGGAGTCGCAACAATAATATCCTGACCTTCAGCTACAGCTTGTTTTTGAGTATTGATATTAGTGCCACCATAAACCCCTAAAACTCTTACATTGATATAGGCTGCAAGTTTTTCAATTTCCTCTACAACCTGAACCACCAATTCGCGTGTTGGAACTAGAATCAAAACTCTTGGATTGTCTTGTCTCGAATATTTTAAATGTCTTAAAATCGGTAGCATATAGGCAAAGGTTTTTCCTGTACCTGTTTGGGCGATACCTACGACATCTTTTCCAGAGGCAACCACATTAAAAGCTTGTGACTGAATAGGTGTTGGATATTCAAAACCTAGGTCGTCTAGTGCATTGTATAATGGTGTATTTAAATTTAAATCCTGAAAAGTAACTTGTTGCTCCATGCTGCAAAGGTAATTTTTTTACTTCGGAAAAACAGACTTGTTATTGACAGCTTTAATTCGGTACTTTGTTGTTTAGTAAATTACTTTGAGAAAAACGGTTACCCAACATATTTCTAATCCTGAAAAGTTCAAGCAACAACTCTTAAACTGGAGTCAGCAATTTGATGAAGTCGTTTGGTTAGACAGCAACCATTATGACGATAAATTTGCATCTTATGATGCGGTTTTGGCAGTAGAAGCCTTTACTGTATTTCAAACCGATTATTACAATGCATTTCTTCAGCTAAAAGAATACCAGTCTACAACAAACGACTGGATTTTTGGCTATTTATCTTATGATTTAAAAAATGATGTAGAGGCGTTATATTCAGAAAATTTTGATGGTTTGAACTTTCCGGATATCTTCTTTTTCCAGCCTAAAAAACTATTTTTTTTAAAAGGACATGTGCTGGAAACTCAGTACTTGAATTTTGTTTCCGATACTTTGGAAGACGATCTAAAATCAATAACCTTAAACACTGCTTCAGATCTTGTTGGAGAACCTCAAAGTAACGATACAACTGAAGATTCTAAAATCAGAATTAAACTTCGCACACACAAAGACGACTACTTTAAAAAGGTTAATGATATGTTGGCTCATATTCATAGAGGTGATATTTATGAAGCTAATTTTTGTCAAGAATTTTATGCTGAAAACACCACTATTAATCCGTTAGAGACGTATAAGCAACTCAATGCGATTTCAAAACCGCCTTTTGCTACATTTTTAAGAGTGTATGATAAGTATTTGTTGTCTGCTTCTCCAGAACGTTACATCAAAAAAGAAGGCCAGAAAATCACATCTCAACCTATTAAAGGAACGGCGAAGCGCTCTCTTAATGTGGAAGAAGACGAACGACTTAAACAGGAACTTTCCGAAGATATAAAAGAGCGTAGTGAAAATGTGATGATTGTAGATTTAGTGAGAAACGACTTATCTAAAACCGCTACAAAAGGGAGTGTAAAGGTTGAAGAGCTCTGTAAGGTCTACACATTTAATCAGGTGCATCAAATGATTTCCACCGTAACATCACAGGTTGCTAAAGACACCCATCCTGTTGATATTATAAAAACAACATTTCCTATGGGAAGCATGACTGGAGCACCTAAAATTTCGGCTATGCAAATTATTGAAACACTAGAAGATGCAAAGCGTGGCTTGTATTCTGGTGCTGTGGGCTATTTTTCACCTGATAATGATTTCGACTTTAACGTAGTCATCAGAAGTATTCTGTACAACGCTACGAATGCGTATGTGTCGTATTCGGTAGGTGGCGCTATTACAGCTAAAAGTGAACCGTTAAAAGAATATGAAGAATGTCTTATAAAAGCTAAAGCCATGCGAGAGGTTTTAGAAAACTAAAGTTTTACATTAAACTTTCAGTTGGTATATTTGAATATATTATTGTGATATGATTGATTATTTATATGCAGCTTTGGCTATTATTGGTTTTGTGCTTTTGTTTTTTGCGATTAGAAGTTATCAGAACACCAAAGAGTTACTGAATTTTGGTCGTAAAACTAAAGCTGTAGTCATTAAATATATTGAAGTATATGACGATGATGGAACCACTTACAAACCGGTTTTTGAATACTACGATAATAACAAACAAGCCTTTGTGTTTGAAAGTGAAGTAAGCTCTAGTCCTAAACCTTATGAGATCGGACAAAGAGTAGAGGTGATTTACGATAAACACCATGAAAATGTTAAGGTTATTTCATTTTGGGGACTTTACCGATGGTCTGTGATTTTACTCATGATTGCGTCTCCTTTATTAGTATTAGGAACAGCCTATTTTTTATACAAATACAATTAATCTCATATTTAAATGAATTTAGCCTTTGGCTCACATATTAAAAGTAAGTTTGAGTTTTTGCTTAAAAGCAGAATTCTAATCGCTGTTTCTGGTGGTTTAGACAGTGTGGTCTTGACCCATTTATGTCATAATTTAAAACTGGATATTGCATTAGCGCATTGTAATTTTAATTTACGAGGAAACGAAAGCGATGACGATGAACGCTTTGTTACAAACCTGGCTGAAACTCTAGGTTTAGAAGTGTTTGTAGAAAGTTTTGATACCAAACACTACGCCACGCAACATAAGCTGTCGATTCAGATGGCGGCCAGAGAATTGCGTTACCATTGGTTTTATCGATTATCAGAAGATTTAAAGTTTGATTATATATTAACAGCTCATCATGCAGATGATAATTTAGAAACCGTTTTAATCAACTTGACCAGAGGAACAGGCTTAAGTGGTTTAACCGGAATTCCTGAGGTTAATGAAACTATTGTAAGACCCTTGTTGCCATTTTCTCGAGATGACTTAGAAAGTTATGCCAAGGCAAACAGTTATAAATGGCGAGAGGATAGCAGTAATACTTCTGATAAATACCTTCGGAATAAACTCAGGCATCACGTGATTCCTGTATTAAAAGAAGCGAATCCAGAGTTGCTTTCAAATTTCAAAACCACAATAGACAATTTAAATGATACTTCAGAGATGATTAGTGATTGTATTGAAGCATTCACGAAACGAGCTCTTGTGTCTGTAGATGAAACTCAACTTAAATTTAAAATTTCAGAATTTAAAAGCCTTAAAAATCCTAAGTCATATCTGTATGAATTGTTTCATGATTATGGGTTTACGCAATGGGATGATGTTACGAATTTGTTAGATGCGCAATCAGGAAAACAGATATTCTCTAACACCCATCGATTACTAAAAGATAGAGAGCATTTAATTCTTACCGAAGTATCACACTCAAGTTTAAATAAAGTATCATATAACATACAGAAAGAGGACGCTAAGGTTGAAACACCTGCTGGTTTCTTGTTTTTTGACGAAGCAGATGCAATCTTTGGAAAGCGAACCAATGTGGTTTTTGTAGATAAAGACAAGCTCACATTTCCATTAACACTCCGAAAATGGCAAGAAGGCGATTATTTTTATCCTTCAGGAATGACAGGAAAAAAGAAGCTAAGCAAATACTTTAAAGATGAAAAACTATCCTTAGTAGATAAAGAGAATATATGGCTGCTTAGTTCTAACGATGCTATTGTCTGGGTTTTGGGTATGCGAAACGATGATCGTTTTAAGGTCACTCAGAAGACAAAAACGATTTTAAAAATAACACTCAATAAGGTGTAACACTTATGCAAATAAAACAATTACAAGGTCAAATAGTTGACATTAAGAATAAACGAATCTTTAAGGGAGAACTTAGAATTTCCGAAGGAAAAATTATCGCGATAGAAGAGAAGGCGCATCAAGAAGAACAGTATATTCTTCCTGGTTTTGTCGATGCGCACATTCATATTGAAAGTTCTATGTTGGTGCCAAGCGAATTTGCTAGACTGGCTGTTAATCACGGAACAGTCGCTACAGTTTCTGATCCGCACGAAATTGCCAATGTTCTCGGAATTGAAGGTGTGCATTTTATGATTAATAACGGAAAGAAAACACCTTTTAAATTTAATTTTGGAGCACCTTCTTGTGTGCCTGCAACATCATATGAATCGGCTGGAGCTGTTATAGATGCTGAAGGAATTAAACAACTCATGGCAAACCCTGACATCAAGTATTTAGCTGAAATGATGAATTATCCAGGTGTGCTTTTTGATGATGAAGAGGTGCTCAAAAAATTAGCTTGGGCAAAGCATTATCAAAAACCTATTGATGGTCATGCTCCAGGTGTTGTTGGTGATGATATTACAAAATATATCAATGCAGGAATTTCTACAGATCATGAGTGCTTTACCTATGAGGAAGGTTTAGAAAAACTTCAAAAAGGAATGAAAGTACTTATAAGAGAAGGGAGTGCTGCTAAGAATTTTGAAGCTTTAATCGATTTACTTCCTGAGCATTTTGAACACATGATGTTTTGTAGTGATGATAAGCATCCTGATGATTTAATTCTCGACCATATCAATAAATTATGCGCCAGAGCCGTTGCTAAAGGTATTGATGTATTTAAAATTTTACAGGCAGCTTGTATCAATCCTGTAGAACATTATAATCTGGACGTTGGGTTGCTGAGAGTTGGTGATCCTGCCGATTGTATTATTGTCAATGATTTAAAAGATTTTAAAGTACTTCAAACATATATCGATGGTGAATTGGTTAGTGAAGACGGACATTCTAAACTAGAAGCTGTTGCTTTTGAGAATCTCAATAATTTTAATGTTTCAGAAAAAGAAGTTTCAGATTTCAAAGTGGCTTCAGAAGCGACTACGATAAGAGTAATTGAAGCTCTTGAAGGTCAGTTGATAACAAACGAAATAACCGAAGAAGCAACTATAATTGATGGTAATTTGGTTTCAAATACTGAGAAGGATATTCTGAAAATGACGGTTGTTAATCGCTATAACAATGATCAGCCTGCATTAGCATTTATAAAAAACTTCGGATTAAAAGAAGGCGCTATAGCTTCTTCCGTAGGTCACGACTCTCATAATATTATTGCGGTTGGTGTATCTGATGAAATGATTTGTAAAGCTGTTAATCTTATTATAGAAAACAAAGGTGGTATTTGCGCTGTGTCTCCATCTGAAGCGCATGTTGTGCCTCTCCCTGTAGCTGGAATTATGAGTGATCAAGATGGTGAAACGATTGGTAAGCAGTATGCTGTTTTAGATCAAAAAGCAAAAGCCTTAGGAAGCACTTTAAATGCGCCATATATGACCTTGTCTTTTATGGCTCTGTTAGTGATTCCGTCATTAAAGTTAAGTGATAAAGGCTTATTTAATGGTAAAGATTTTAAATTTACATCTCTTGAAATATCCTAACCTTAAACATCTAGCTTAAACCCAATGCCAGTATTAGAATCTACTTATTTACCTCCTTTTCAATTTAGAAATGGGTTTGTTGCAACTGTATATTCTGGACTCTTCAGAAAAGTGAAAGGTTTGATACAAAAACGTGAGCGAATTGAAACCAGAGATGCCGATTTCTTAGATTTAGACTGGAGTTTTGCTAAACGTAAATCGGATGCTGTAATAATATTACTTCACGGACTTGAAGGTCATGCGCAACGTCCTTATATTACTGGAACAGCAAAACTATTTAATGACCATGGTATTGATGCTGTAAGTGTCAATTTTAGAGGTTGTAGTGGCGAAGGAAATCGATTTTTTCATAGTTATCATTCGGGAGCTACTGATGATTTAGACGATGTGATTCAACATTGTATTCAGAAACATAATTATGCAAAGGTTTATATTAAAGGAATCAGCTTAGGTGGAAATATCACACTCAAATATTTGGGAGAAGATAGAATTATTCCTTCAGAAATTAAATCGGCAATCGCCATTTCTGTGCCTGTAGATTTAGCAGGTTCTGCTCGTGAATTACACACATTCAAAAATAAGGCTTTTGCGATTCGTTTTCGTAAACACCTGGTCAATAAACTTAAACTCAAAATATCGCAATTTCCTGATAAAGTGACTATTGAAGATGTGAATTCAATAAAAACGTTAAGAGATTTTGATGAAGTATATACATCTAAAGCTCATGGTTTTAAGGATGCTATGGCGTATTATGAAAAGTCGAGTAGTCTTCAATTTTTAAATACAATTACAGTTCCGACATTAATCATCAACGCCTTAAATGATTCGTTTTTATCACCTGAATGCTTTCCGGTAAAAGAGGCAAAAACTAACGATTGTTTATTTTTAGAAATGCCCAAATATGGAGGGCATGTTGGGTTCATTCAAAACGATAATATCTATTATAACGAAAAGCGAGCTTTAGAATTTGTTAAGCAATTTACTTAGTCTGACCTCAAAGCGTCAGGAAACCCTTCTACGGTTATAGACCAAAGTTCTGGTAATACAAAATAGACAAAGAGGCTTAAAATAATTATGGATATGATGTTCATGACAATACCTTTATTGACCATATCGGGAATTCTCAGATAACCAGATCCAAAAACCACAGCGTTTGGTGGAGTCGCTACAGGAAGCATAAAAGCACAAGAGGCTGCAACAGCAGCACCAACCATTAATACAAATGGATGAATATCAATAGTTATCGCCATTGGCGCTAAAACAGGTAGCAGCATTGCAGTTGTTGCTAAGTTAGAAGTGATTTCAGTTAAGAAATTTACTGCTGCAATTAGTAGCACAATTAAAAGTAAGGTCGTAATGCCTTGTAAGGCTGTCATCTGGTTTCCAATCCATTGTGCAAGTCCGCTAATCTCAAAACCTTTTGCTAATGCCATACCACCTCCAAAAAGTAATATAATTCCCCAAGGCAATTTGACGGCTTCTTCCCAGTTAATGAGACGTTCCTTTTTATGTTTCGCAGGGATTAAAAACAAGACTATGGCAAAGAATACCGCAATAATCGTGTCGTCTAGTTCAGGAAGTAAGTCTTTAAGCAAAAAAGACCTCGTAATCCAGCAAAATGCTGTGAGTCCAAAGATAAACGTTACAATTTTTTCCTCATAACTTATCCTACCTAGTGTGTTTAAGAGGCGTTTTATTTCTCGTTTTCCTCCGGGAAATTCGGTTTGTTTAAATGTGAAAGCAAATCGGGTAAGATATTTCCAGCAAATAAAAAGTAATACTAATGCGATGGGAAACCCAAACATAAACCATTGTAAAAATGTAATTTCATAACCATAAATATCAGATACAACACCAGCTAAAACGAGATTTGGAGGCGTTCCGATTAAAGTTCCTATACCTCCAATTGAAGCACTGTAGGCAATAGCTAGCATAAGGGCCTTTCCGAAGATTAAATTTTCATTTTCTATAGTGTCAGGATTGTCTTTAAGTTGCTTTATAATCGCAATGCCAATAGGTAGCATCATTACAGAGGTTGCTGTATTGGAAATCCACATCGATAAAAACGCTGTAGCAATCATAAAACCCAGAATGATTTTTCTAATATCACTTCCGATAATATTAATGATATGAAGCGCTATGCGCTTATGAAGGTTCCATTTTTCAATGGTGATGGCAATGATAAATCCGCCTAGATATAGAAATACATATTTATGTCCGAAAGCCGCAGTTGTTATAGAGAGGTCTAATCCGCCAGAGAGCGGAAAGAGGACTATTGGAAGTAATGCTGTTATCGCTATGGGAATAGCTTCTGTGATCCACCAAACTGCAATCCATACTGTGCATGCTAATATAGCATTGGCTTGAGGAGATAGACCTTGAGGTTTAAAGAATAAAACAACTAGAGTAAAAAGTAAGGGACCTAAAATTAGTCCCATGCGTTTGGTTAGACTCATAAAATGTGCATTAGCGCAACTAAGATATAAATTTATAGTAGTCTTTTTTTAACAATTAAGATCTTTAAATGTTTAAAATCGCAGTTTACTCATTATTTTTTTGTAGCTTAGAGACATATATCTCCCTATAGATACTTAAAATTAATTCTTGTTGACACTAGAGTACTAATTTTAAATTTGTGTTATGCTATTCAAAAATATAGGGAATTTAGCCCTTCGCTTTCTTAATTTCGTTGATAATATTGTTTCTGCATTTGGGAAATTTGGAAAATCCTCTTATTTAAGTCTTTTGTTTCTCGGAATTATTTTACTTATGGTTCAAGGATTGGACCAGGCAAATACGCTTTTGGTAGATATGATTGAAGACGATAAAATCTCATTGATGTTATGCTTTGTCGTGATTTCAGTTTTTGCTTCAGTCTTATCGCATTACCCAAGGTATATATACTATGCAGAGGATATCAATAAAAGTCGTGATGACCATCAATGGTACGTCTATAAGTGGTTAGGATATCCCATTTTTACATTTTCAAAAATTGACAAGACATACAAACAGGATTTTAAAGCTAAGTTTTTTCGTCATTGTCTAGGCTTAGTAATTTTTATTATTTGGCACTATTATATTTATCAAACATTTTATCCAAAGCTTGTTTTTAGTCATTTAAATGCCGATTTAATTAAAGGCATTACATTATTGTTATCAGTAATTCCTGCATTAGTACTGATAGTCTTGTTAGACAAACTCGATGTTTATCAGGATAAAATTGTAGGTGCTACAGATGAGGTTATCATCAAACAAGTTAAAGCCGAAAAACATAAATTTTATGCTCTAGGAGTTACAGCATTACTTCTGGTTATAGGCTTGGTTTTAATCACTGCAATAATTCTTGTTTCTTCTCTAAAGTTTAGTTTGGTTGGGTATTGGTTACTTCAGATTTTTACCTTCTTATTGGCGCTCATGTATATTCTTTTTAGAGTATTTAGAGTATATGTTAGAAATGTCTACTTTAGTTTAAACTTCGTTAGCGATAGTATTGCTTATTTAAGATATTATTTTGTGTTTGCCATCTTGGTGATTCTGTTTTTAATATACAGTAACGTTGCTGTGCATTACAGCTGGAATCTTTTAAATGCAATGCTGATACTGCTTTGTTATTTCTTTATATTCTATTATAGTATTGCCTGTCTTGTTAAGTATTTCTTCATGCTGACTATATTTAAATCCCAAAAGAAAGACTTAGATAAAAACCCATTGGTTACTAAAAAGAGTTATTTGTATAACTCTGGAGTTCCAGCCGATAAAAGAGACAAGCTTTTGCCTTTGGATGAGCAAAAAAGTTTTGCCGCACGACGACGACTTATAGCTTCGGCAATTACTTTTTTTATTATTGTCCTCGGAATAATATCTTATAACTCTGAAAGTGTTATCCACGAATTAGAGATTTACGAAAATTCTGCTGATGAAGATGTTTTAGATATGGAAGCGTTTAAACTAAAATTAAGAGAGCGTACTAATAAGCCCTTGTTTTTTGTGGCTGCTCATGGAGGAGGTTTAAAGGCTAATATCTGGACCATGAAAGTTTTAAATGAAATTCAGCATAAATCTAACGGAGATTTTTTAAATCAAACCATATCATTTTCAGGAGCTTCAGGTGGAATGATGGGATTGTCTTTATATTCGGTTCTTGGAGGCAAGTACGCTAATGATTTTACTGCTATAGGTAATAAAATTGACGAGGTGGCTTTTGAGAATTTTGCATCCAAAGATCTGTCATTGATGTTTGGCTATGATTTTGTAAGAAAGCTGTATCCGTTTAGCAAAATAGGGAAGTATAGAGATCGGTCTTATTATTCTATGGTGACGTATAGAAACATTCTTGAGAATGAAACGTCTATGACTCTGGATTCTATGTCATTTAATGCCTATTGGAAAAAACATATTTTTGACGAGCGTGATTATTTTCCGTCTTTAATCATTAACACGGCTAAAACGAACGGAAAACGAGGTGTGTTTTATTCTGTAAAATATCCTAATGATTCAACGATATTTCATAATTCAGACAATTTATCTCAGTTATACAATGGTTCTATAGCGTATTATGAATCGGTGTCTTCAACCAATAGGTTTCCAGCGTTGAGTCCAGCAGCAAAAATTAGTAGTCACGGACATTATATTGATGCTGGAGCAATAGATAATAGTGGTTTATTAAGTTCATATGATTTGCATAATTATCTCCTAAAAGATTCTACACTAAATAAAACACCTAAAGTGTTTGTCGAAATTGTCAATGGCAGAAATAATTATATCTGGTACCTTATTCAGAAGTTCAAAAAAGAGCATAAATTTTCACAGTTTGAAATTGATGAAATAGAACAGGATAATATCGTAGCCGATTTAAAAACAGGCTTGAATCTTGATAAAATACCGAATTACTTGAGTGACTTTTTTGTCGATATCAGTAAAGATCCTAAAATTACTTATATCCCGATTTATTTGCCATTTCAAATTGAACTTAAAGAAGTTGAACGTTTCTTAGGAGGCGAATTAACCAACACCAATCAGGTTATTGAACTCGAATATTTTCTAAATCGTGAAAATGCTAAAGTTAAAAAGGAAATCAATGATAATGCTGATATATGGGAAACCTATGAGCCAACATTAGCAAGACATTTAAGCGCAAGTACAATAAAATACTACGATCGTGTTATTCAAAGTCAATTGATAACCGAACAAATAAACGCAATAAACATATTATTGGAAGAATAAATTATGGAGCAAATAAATTCAATTAACGGGATTCCGCTACATTATGCGAGGCTAACGAGTCATCCCTATGGGACACGAGGAATGCAACGTGATTTTTTAGTAGATTCTAATTTTTTAAAGGTCTTAAAAAAAGCGCTTAAAGAAGTCTTTGATCACTGCCCTTTGGGTAAACCTGAAGTTATTACAACTGCAGGTATTTTTGTAAATAAACCGGGTCATCATGGAAGTGGTAAAGCATTTGACTTGGATGCAGTGTTCTGGAAAGACACATCGTTAATCACGTTAAATTTTGTTCATCAAAAGGAATTATATCTGGGCATTGAATCATTTCTTAGAAAGCACTTCGGTATCGTTTTAAACTACTATTATACCAATCATGAAGACCATTGGCATGTTGATACAAGTGTGAATGTAGATTACCATGAATCTTCAAAATCTGAAACGCTATATCTGCAAATGGTACTTAAATTTATCTACGGAAAAGATATTATTGTTGATGGTATTTCTGGACCTCAAACCAGAGCAGTAACACGAGAAGTGTTTGATTTACTTCATATAAATACGCCAATCACAACTAAAGTCAATTATCTAGAATTTCTAGATAAAACGGGTAAAATTGCATTCAAATTAAGTGAAGAAAAAAATTCGCCACTTCAACTCTTTGATAACCTTTCTGATGTTATTGAAGCATTGCCTATTCAGCATAAAACTGATGTCATGCAAGCACTTAATAGTTTCTCCGATCATTCGGCTACCTCACAATGGCTCACAGCTTTTGAAGATAAACACCACGATTTGGGTGCAGTGATTACTGAGGTTTTAAACTCATAATCACGTTTATTTGACGAATTACAATAAAAGCTTTAGTGCTCATTTTAGAATTAGGCATATACTTTTGGTAATCTTACTTTTTAAATTATATTTATAGAAAATATTCTATAAATGTTGAAAAAAGTTTTTGGTAGTGCTGTTTTCGGTGTAGAAGCTACAACGATTACTGTTGAAGTTAATGTTGATAATGGTATTGGTTATCACTTAGTCGGACTTCCCGATAATGCCATTAAAGAAAGTAATTTCCGTATTGCTGCTGCACTTCAAAACAATGGTTATAAAATTCCAGGAAAGAAAATCATTATTAATATGTCTCCAGCCGATTTGCGCAAAGAAGGCTCTGCTTACGATTTAACATTGGCTATCGGAATCCTCGTGGCGACCAATCAAATCAAAGCCGAACATATTGAGCGTTATCTCATTATGGGTGAATTATCTCTCGACGGAAATTTGCAACCTATAAAAGGAGCGCTTCCCATTGCAGTTAAAGCCAGAGAGGAAGGGTTTAAAGGCTTTATTCTTCCGAAGCAAAACGCAAAAGAAGCGGCTATAGTTGATGGACTCGAAGTGTATGGTGTCGATAATATCAAACAAGTCATTCGTTATTTTGATACCAATGAAGCTTTAGAGCCAACTATAATTAATACACGCGAAGAATTTAATAAAAGTCTTAATTTCCCAGAATTTGATTTTTCAGATGTTAAAGGTCAGGAGAGTATCAAGCGCTGTATGGAAATAGCAGCTGCAGGAGGCCATAATATTATTTTAATCGGTCCTCCAGGCTCAGGGAAAACCATGCTGGCTAAACGTTTACCTAGTATTTTGCCACCAATGACTTTGCATGAAGCTTTGGAAACAACTAAGATTCATTCGGTTGTAGGACGGGTTAAAGCGCATACGGGTTTGATGGCGCAACGCCCTTTTCGAAGTCCGCATCATACCATTTCAAATGTCGCCTTAGTTGGAGGTGGAAGTTATCCGCAGCCAGGAGAAATTTCACTGTCACACAATGGTGTATTGTTTTTAGATGAATTACCAGAATTTAAACGTGAAGTTTTAGAAGTCATGCGTCAGCCTCTCGAAGATCGGGAAGTGACAATTTCAAGAGCTAAGTTTACCGTAACCTATCCATCGTCCTTTATGCTGGTGGCGAGTATGAATCCGAGTCCTGGCGGTTATTTTAACGACCCAAACGCACCTGTAACGTCTTCGCCTGCGGAAATGCAACGGTATTTGAGTAAGATTTCGGGACCATTACTAGATCGCATTGATATACATATAGAAGTCACGCCAGTGCCATTTGATAAGTTGTCTGACGAACGTAAAGGCGAATCTTCAGTAGCTATTAGAAACAGAGTAACTACAGCCAGAGCATTGCAAACAGAGCGCTTTAAATCTTCAGATAGTGTACATTATAATGCACAAATGAATACAAAACAAATCCGAAAACATTGTAAGTTAGATGACGCATCGATGGGATTATTAAAGACAGCTATGGAACAATTAAATTTATCTGCAAGGGCTTATGATCGTATTTTGAAAGTATCGAGAACAATTGCCGATTTAGAAGGTACAGAATCAATTAAAGGAAGTCACATTTCCGAAGCCATTCAATACCGCAGTATGGATCGTGAGGGTTGGTTGGGATAACCAAATGAATTAGCTAATGTGTTTTTATACCAAATGGATTTGAATTTGATTAAGCATGAAACTAAAAAAAAACTTTACCTGAATGCGTTTTTTATCTTAGGTGATTTTTTTTTAGAATTAGTTGTCAATAATTATTTTTTTGAAAGTTTATCATAATTTTCAATTCCATAAAAACCTTGATTAGATTTCACAGTGTTCATCGCAGTGTATTGGAATTATCTTTCGTTTTAAAGCTAGCTCATTATATAAAAAATCACCAGCTTTAGTGAATTTCAAAATAAAAAGGATTGGAATGAAAAACCAAAACAAAGGAACTCTTTTAAATATTTCATAAATAGATTTATAGCCATAATAGTACATATCACCATTAATAGTTGAGGCCATCTTTTTCTCTGCTTCTTTTAAATCAATTCCGTCTGAGGGACTTGAACTTCTAAGTTTTTTAAAAACGATTAAGCTTAAAACATCTATTTTATTTATAAACTTCATAAACTTAGTACAATTTGGACACCAGTCATCATAGTAAACTTTGAGTTTTTTCATATTATCTTAGATTTATATCCTGTCTAAAAAAATAGCGTTTCGATTTGAATTTACACTATTGTAATATTCCCTTTTCCTTCACTTGTTTGTCTGTATTTCTAAATCTACTTTTAACACTAAAACGCCAAAAGAGACTTAGAAAAACTCTTCTCTGATTTGGTCTTATAACGCTTCTGTAGTCAAAGTTTTGTCCATCAATATTTTGAATAATTCTTGCAGAATTAAAGGGGTCTAAAACAGATAAAACTAAATTCCCTCTATTTTTTAAAACCCTTCTACTTAAGCCAAGTTTGAAATATTGGTTAGAACTCTGAAACGTTTGAAAATTAATTTTGTTTTTTGGACTGAAGAACCAGCTGAGTTCAAGTTTATAAGATTTCAGCCTCACAATATTTGTAATAGAACTGTTGAGTCTGTAAAAATCATCATCAATTGTCCCTCCAGATATATTGCCATATCTACCATTTAATTTTACAATAGTATTTAGCCATTTTGGTGAATTTAAACTATAAGAGAAATCAATTCCGAAAGTCGTTGATTTTCCTATGTTTTCTGGTCTAGTTACTGTTATATTATTTTCAGTATCAAAAACAGAAACATTTTGAATTATATCTTTTACAAAATTTGTAGAAAAGGTTGTACTGATAGAAGAATTTTCAAATTCATTAAATAATTCTAGTTCTATGGTCTGAGAAGACTGAGGTTTAAGTTCTGAATTACCAACTCTAATTCTTTGTAAATCAACACTAGTATTGAAACTATTTAAATAATTCAGACGTGGTTGACGCAAAAGGCTATAATAATTCAAACTAATTTCATTACTATCTCCATATTCATACTCTAAATTTATTTGAGGTAATAGGTTTGAAAAACTTTTTTTTGAAGATTCATTTGTATCCTCATCAATTAATTTACGTTCAGTATTAACAAATCTAAATCCGATATTATAGTATATTTTTTTATAGACATTAGAATAATCGGCATAAATTGTATTGTCGGTTTGAGTAAAATCAATATTGTTTTCAGCAGATATATTATTTACATCGCTAGAAAAAAACTGCTCTTGATTTAAGGTGCTTAAATCAAATCGATAGCCAAGCGAAAAATATCCTTCATTATTAAGTGTCCAGTCATAGCGTGTTTTAAGTTCAATTTCGTTAGATCTTAATCTATCAAAAGAGTTGGTGTTTAAATCACCATCTGACAAGGAACTTTCTAAAAACATTTCTGAATTTTTTCTTGATTCAAATTCATATTCTAATTCTATTTTCAATTGTTCTTTTTCGGAGTTAAATTGATGTTCAAATTCGGTTTCTGTAGAAATTGAGAAGAGTTTATTTTCAGTATCGTTTAATTGATCTATTTGTTCAAAGTTTTCTGAAAACATATTTCGTTCCCCTTTAATAGACAGCATATTATTTGAATTAAATACGGAAACATTTCCAGCAAGTTCACTCTTATCGTTTGGAACGTACTCATATTGGAGTTCCCCAAATTGATTTGTTGATGATGTATTATTGTCGTTTGTTTCAGTCTCAACGGTTTCAACATTATTGTCTACTGTTCTTATAGACTCCTCTTTTGAACTAGGAATATTATTCTGATTATTAATTCCATACAATCCATAACCGTTAATCTTTTCTTTATTTAAAGCTAAATGAAGACCACCTTTGATAGTTGAAGGTAAACCAATGGCAAAGTTGACACCTCCAATGGTTCCTCTGCGTTTTCGGTCAGTAATAATGTTTATTATCGGTTCTGTTTCTCCTTCTTTTACTGAAGGTCGAGTAATGACTTCAATTCTTTTTATCATATCACTTGGTAGCATTTGGAGCGCTTCAGATTTTGAGAGGTTTGAATTTCTACCATTGATTTGTACTATTGGTTCTTTCCCTCTTAATTGGACAGTACCATCAATATCAACAGAAACTGAAGGTATATAGCTTAACAGATTAGACATTGAACCAGCAACGTCCTTAAGTGTGTTTCCGATATGATAAATCCGTTTATTATTTCGATTTTCTATTCTGAAATCTTTTGAAACTATTACAACTTCATCTAATTCATTAATTTTTATGGGCTCCAGAAATATGTCATTTAAATTAAGTGAATTGTTTTTAAATTTTGAAAAGTCTATTGGCATTAATGTAACTTCATAGTCAACATGACCAATTGAGATATTATAATTTCCTTTATCTAAGGATATTTGAAAATTTCCAGCGCTATCAGATTTGGTTTTATGAACAACCAGGTTCTTCTTTAAATTGATAATAAATATATTAGCTCCTTCAATTGATGTATTGTTATTCACATCGATTACCTTACCAATTATTTCATATTTATTGTCTTGAGAAGACATAATGGTCACACATAAAAAGAACAAAGAGAAAAAAAATATTTTTTTATAATCCATAGTTAATTATGGTTTTGGGGTATCTTAGTTAATAAGGCGTTTAGTTGATGATCGTCATGGCCTAAAATTTGGTCAATTGATCTTGTAATTTTCAAATCGGGCTCTGTGCCAATTCCGTCAAATAAATCACCGTTTTTTTGAAACGATAACATGTGAGAAAATTTTAATTCAAATCCGTTTAATTCATAAGATTGTGCTAAACCACTTGAGCCATCAGTTTTAACTCCTGCTATGGTGATGTTATCTAATCCTTTAAAAGATGAAGCAAATACACTAGCAGCACTAAATGTTTTTTCATTAATGAGAATGTATACAGGCTTATTGTAGAAATAGTAGTTGTCAAAAGCATCATTGTGTTTTAATACCATATAATACAAATCGCTATATCCTAAATCATTTGAATAATCTTTTAATTTTGAGGGTGTTTTCTGTTCTATTGATTTTTGAAGATGAATGTCAAAATGATTGAGTTGATAAAGGCTTCGTTTATTTAAACTTTCTTGAATTATAGGTGTAAGTTCTGGTTTATATGTTGCATAATTAGCAATACTATAGTTATCGGGTTTTATAAAATAATTGGAAAAAAAATTAATTAAATCTCTTTTTCCACCTGAGTTATTTCTAATATCGATTATAAGTCCATTAGAATTTTTGATAGTGTTCATGTACTCTGACAGCCACTTAAAAAAGAGTTTGTTGTTTGACACGTCAAACATTTCTGGAATTTTTATATATGCAATATCGTTATCATAAGTTGTTTGAAGAGAATTGTACGATTCTTTAGTTTTTTCTTGTATAGGAAAATGAATATTTAATTCCCTCCATTTAGTTTTATAATCAATAAGACTAATATATAATATGGTGTCTTTTACTTTGTCTTTATCTGAAAATGTAAGTTTAATGCTGTCTCCCAAGTTAAAATCGTGGTTAATTTGATAAAACTCATTCATTTTTTCGACGCCCAAAGACAATCTAGATGAACTAGGAGCATATTTATTACTTACATCTTGTCTATATATAAATTTGACGATATCTTCTCCTTCAATAGCTGTAAGAAAAGGATAGTTTTTTAAATAAAAGGAATATTTTAATTTTGGAAGTTGTTGTAAAGCAATTACACGATTTTTTTGCAATGGTGCTAAAGCAAACGGCAAATAATAACGTTTCTTATCCTTCGGAGGATTCAGCGTTTTTACCAAAGCATGTCTGTCACCTAATTCTGAAATTATGTGCTCAATGGTATTGAATAATTCAGTTTCAGTATGTGTTTTTTTTGAATCTATTAGTGTGATTACAGAATCTATTTTTCTAACTACACGATCCTTATTCATATCAAAATACGGCGATTTTTCAGAAAGAAGTTTGGTAAGCGCATTGATGGTTGTCAATGCATTTTTAGAGCTATTACCATTTGCTTGAGTTTTTTGTTTAGAATAAATTGTGAAAAGCGTAATAATAATGACAACAATAATGCCTGGAATTAATAATTTATTTATCAAGTTTTTCATCTACAATGAATTATTTAGATAGAAAATTATTTGTTGCCATGGAACCTTAATAAACTGGATAAGGATAAAAGTGATGATATAGAATTTGCGCATCTTTTTTGTGCTTTGCGCTATTCCTAAAATCAATAGAATTGAACTAAATCCTATCACTGGAAAAATAAAATACGTTCCAATACAAAAGGCTAAAAGAGCTATATCTTTTGCGATAGTATTTTTTTTAGAGAAAAGAAAAAGAAAAGCAACAAGTGCTTCAAATACTAAACCAAAAAGTTGAAATGCATATAAAACACGCCCCATAAAAGGTGTTGAAGTTAAGCTTACGAAGCTATTATCATTTGGTAATGTTTTTAAAATTGCTATTGAATTTTGATTATTTGCAAGCACTTCATAGGGTGTGTCAATCATGAAGTGTGTAACAAGCATAAACCGAGAATCAAATAAGAAACGTCCATGCAGAAATCCAGGGGAACCAAACCCATTAATTAATTTTTGAAAGACTGCGAAAAACATCACAAGTCCAATTAAAATTTTTGCGTTTGATTTAAGATAATTAGAATCTTTATCTGTCCATAAATAAAAGGTTATGAGTAGTACCCAGTAAACAAACAGTATTTTATGATTATCTAGAATGTAAAACTGTAAACTGTTAAAGAATAAAAGTAATAATGATATGATAAGCCATAAAACTCTATTTTTACTAAAGCTATCAAAAGCGAGCATCAACGCACAAGTTATCCTCATAAATATGTCCAAACCCCAACCTGTACTGCCATCAAGGACTAACAAAACAAGAGAAAATTTAAAAATTAACTCTTCAGGAAAAGATTCAAAACCTTTATTATTTTTTTCTAAGAAAGCAAGTACTGAATATGCCATATTATTTAAAACTTTAATAATTTATTTCAATTTCTTTGATGAATTTCTTTTTTACAATTAGTTCATTCTCAAAAAAATCGGTTTCGAATACTCTTATCTTTAAGCTCTGAATTTTTATTGCATCCTCAGCATGTGCAGTATCGTCATTCTCATAATATTTTGGCTCATACACTAGTTTATAAAATCTTTCATTTTTATTGATGTGATCTAATGTGTTTTTATCAATATTAGCAGGAATTTCTACTGTCGTAGGTTTTAAATACGAATGTATTATTTGCATTCCTAACTTTCTTAAATTCTCCTTTTTAGGATAATTTTTAGTAGATGTCAAAAAGGTATTTGATATAGGTACATTAAATTTACTGCCTATGACTTTTATAAGTATTGAATCACCGTTACTTTTGTATCCTACAGCAGTAATATTAGTAGTTTTGTTTGTTGAGAACATTCCAAATCCACCACCTTTCCAAGGTGTGAGGGAATCAAATTGGGAATTGTATAATTGTACAACTGCGACTATTACTAAAATATAACAAATCAAATAGTTATCTATGTGTTTTAAAAATTTCATATAAATAAAAAAAGCAAACTGCAAATGCATAAAGAATTTACAGTGTGCTTTTTATCCTTTTAAAAAATTATTGAATGGTTGCAGCTGGTTCATTATATTCACCAATAGCTTCAAGTGCTTCAAGTCCTTCCTCTCTTTTTTCATTTTTTTCATCGTTTAGAGATTGAGATGAAGATACTGTTGCTACTTCAGCAACTTTCTGTGTTTCCATTCCTGTTAATCCAACAGAACCAACGAACGCTAGGGCAAATAACCCGTAAAAAAATGCTTGTTTTTTCATAATTAAATAATTTTTAATACTACCTACTTTCAGTTTTTTAAGTCGCTGTTTCGGCTATTCCGACTGTATGGTCTTAACTATTTTATTGATAGAATCAACTGTAGATTTTTTTTAGCATAACTCACATTCCATACATTTATCTTCACTCAATACATGTATTAATTTTGAATCTTCAATTAGAATTTGTGTTTGATCTAATCTATATTAATCTGGTTGATATGTAATCAGATTATCTTTCTGTTTATTCAATTATTGCATAAGATTGAACATGAAAAAGGTCAAAAGATTTTATGCGCAATTCAATTTTAATTTAATGATAATGAGGTGTTTATGTGATTTTGTTATAGTGCTAAATTAGAGTTTAAATTCTGAGCACATTGATTTTCAATCATAAAAAAAGTAAGGCTAAACCTTACTTTTTTATGTTTTATATAAACCCTTTTTCTTTTGCTTTTAATAAGAGTTCTTTATCATCAGTGCTATGGGTATTAAAAACGGTTTTGAGATGTCGTTTTCTTTTTTCGATTCCAGCAATAGAAAGGGGAATCACATCAGGTAGATCTTTCATTCTTGTACCGATTGATAGTTCATAAAGAATTTGTCTATCGATACTATCTAATAAGAAATCGTTCGCAACTTGTTTACTTAATAATTTGACAATGGTTTTGGTATAATAGGGTGGATCATTGATAACGACATCAATAGCCTCAATGAGCTTTTTGGGAGTGATATCATTTTTAATTAAAAAACCATCTGGATACAAGCTTTTAAAAATACTATGAATTCTATAGTTGTCATTGAACGTAGTAGAAACGATAATTTTTGTACTAGGTAAAAGTTTTTTTATTTTCAATCCTAAATCTTCACCCGATAAAATTTTTCCATCACTGGATGGAGGTAATTGAATATCCAAAAAGACTATATCGGGATATTTCTTTTTTTTATAGAAGTCATTTATCAACTCATATCCACTGTCACAGTCATTAGCAGTATGTACCAAAAATAAAATAGAATCATTTTCTTTACCGTAATACTTAAGAGCTGTTTTATAAGATTCAATAATCAAGGGATGGTCATCGACTATCAGTACTTAATATTTTATATTTTCCATTTTAAATCATTTAAATAGGAATTAGAATTTTGATTGTTGTACCATTTCCATATTCAGAATAAATATTAAATGACCCGTTTAATTTCTTTATTCTAGATTTCATGTTTTTTAAACCAATCCCTTTTTTCTTTTGCTTAATGTTAAAACCTATACCATCATCTTGTATTGTTATTTCTAAGTCTTCATCATCAGAAGTGAAAAATATAACACTTACATGTTTAGCAGATGCATATTTTATGATATTTTGTAGAGCCTCTTGTAAAATCTTATAGAGATTTACTTTAATTTGTTCATTAATTTTTCTCCAATCAATGTTTTCATCAAAACTAAGCTCATATTCAAAACTTCCTATTTTACTGTTATTTATAATAAGTTGATTAACAATTTTTGTAAAGCTAATTTGTGTACTGTCGATATTATCGCTTAATCTATGAGAAACTTCCCGTATTTCTTTTTCTATATCTTGTAGTTCATCTAAAAATAATTGATACTGCTCCTTAATCTCATTATTAGCTTCAATATCTAAAAAACCTAAACCAATTCTGGTCCCGAATAATTTACCTAGAATACCATCATGTAATTCTTCGGCTATTCTATTACGCTCTTTAATTTTTTCTACTTCTAACTTTTCTTGTTGTTTCAGCGCAATCAAATAAATTTGTTCATTGGCTTTTTGTTCATTGTTTTCAAAAAGTAATTTCTCATTCTTTGATTTTTCAACTTTAATAAAATATAATAATGAAAGTATAGAAATTAATCCAAAGCTGCTTAATAATATCCATATTTTTTGCCTAGATAAACGCTTAGTCTCCTGAATATATTCATCGGTCTCGTAGGCAATTCGTGTAAATTTATTTTGAATTTTTCGATCGACAATTTGGATACTATCACTATATCTAATATGATTTTTCAAATACTCTGAAGTGTGTTGAGTATCTAATTTTGCTAATAAATTTAAGCTCTCTAAGTAATCTCTGCTATTTTTAAGTTCTTTAGCAAGAGCATTTGCTGCTTTGGCAGAGTTGATGGCAGCAATCGTATCTCGTTTATATGCAAAAAAATGTGCTAAATGAATTTTACTAATTATAATACCACCTTTGTTATTTAAACTATCTCTTATGTGCAAAGCTTCATGAAGCTCTTTCTCAATATTAAGAGTATCTTTCTTTAAAAGTTTTGCATATGCTTTATTGCTCAAGACTCTAGCATAATGAATTGTATTTGTAGATTTTAAATTTTTAATATTCAAAACATTATTGAAGTGATCTATAGCTTTTGCATAATCCCCTTTTTTTAAATAGGTGTTACCTATGTTATTTTCAATTGCTGCATATTGGGTTTTGTTTTCTTTGTACTCCAAGGCTTTATTGTAATAAAATAAAGATTTGTCATATTCGTATATATCATTTTGCAACGTCCCTAAGTGGTTATAACAAGAAAATAAAGATTTAGGGCTGTTTATTTTTTCAAATTTATCTATGGCTTTGAAAATCAAAACTTCACTCCCAGAATAATCTTTGTAACGTCCTTTGATAAAGGCCATTCCATATTGGGTTTTTGCAGCTTCGAAGATAAATCCGCTTTTATCAAAATAATTATAGGATAAATCAAAATGATAATAAGCGCTATCGTACTCTTGAAGTTTATTGTAGTAACTTGCATAATTCCAATAAATATCTCCTAAAGCATAAGAATCTTTAGCTTTACTAGCAATTAATAAGGCTTCTTGGTTTCTTTTTTTGAATAAAATTGTGTCACCAAGTTTTAAATATTGATATGCTAAAACACTTAAACTTCTTGGTAGTAAGGTGTCAATTTCTGATGATTTAATGTTCTGATAACACTTATTAAGAAGCTCTTTTCTTTTTTCTAAAGAATAACTATCATCTTTTGATTGCTTAAGCCACGTATTTATACTATCATTTTGAATTTTGAATTTAATAAGATCAGCCTCTTTTTCATTTTTAGTGCAGGATTGCAAAATAAAAACTAAGGTTGTTATTATAATTAGTGTTCTTATATAATTGAAGTTCAAAATGATGTCAAATTAAAACAAAGCTATAAAAAAGCCTTTAATAAAAACATTAAAGACTTTTTAATTGTATAATTAAGATTTGCTAATCTTTGCTTCCATCATCAACGGCATCGTCTTCTCCAGTTGCTTGGACGTTTTCTATAGTATCATCTAGTGCTGGTGGTGTGCAAGACAATGCCATTAATGAAATTAGTAATAAAGAAAATAGAAATAAAAGTTTTAATCTTTTCATGTTACAAAATTTTAAAATTAGTTAATGGTTATGTAGGCTGTAAATACAGCTCTGTTTTTTAAAATTGTGCACAGTTATGCGTTAATAATGTTACGCATGTGAATATTCACTAGCTAAAATAGTAAGCTTCTTCTAAGCTAGCTAAGAAACATAAGTAATTATAGTGAATACTACACGTCTGTGAGTGAAATGCCACTTTTTCATAGGGAAAATTAATTGAGTGTAATCATAGTGTTCTTTGATAGCTCACTATTAATCAGATCTACATTATCAATAAATGTTTTGGTAAAAGGTATTTCATGTTCATTGTCAATAATGCAAATGGATTTGCCGTAATGAATTCTTGAAATGCATTTTTTATTTATGATGTAGCTTTTGTGTATTCTTAAAAAGGTTTTTGGTAAAGAGTTTTCAAATACTTTTAAAGTTTTGTATGCTCCGATAAGCCTGCCGTCAGACATATAAAAATCTGTAGTATTATTATCAGCTTTCAAGTATAGTATATCATCAATATTGAGGTATTGATAATCTTTATATGATTTCAAACATATAGTTTCAATTTTACTGTTAGGATGTTTTTTTTGATATTTTAAGAGGCTCTTTCTTGTTGATAGTTCAGTTAGAGGTTTCAATATAAAATCTACACAGTCGTATTTGTAAGAATCAAAAGCTTTAAGTTTTGAATTAGAAATTGCAATAAAGTTTGGTCTGTTTTCACTGTATAAACCGATTTCAAATAGAAATTCTATAAAATTAATATATTTTGTTTCAATATTAATAATGACAAGTTCTGGTTTGTGTTTTAAAATAAAATTTAATGCAGCTTCCTGATCTTCATGTATTTCTGTAAAAGAGATTTCATCGAAGTCATTGCCTACTGTCTTTATGATCTCAACAGTATCAGTATCATTTTCTATTATTACACAATTTGTCACATTACATTTTTAGGCAATGTAATTATATAAAGAGAAATTTGGGTATGGTTTTGTATTACAAAATATAAGGCTAAAACTTACTTTTAAGAATCTAAATGTAGCTGTAAGGTCTTCATCTACGGAAATGTAAGGGTGTTTGAGTAAGATTTCCGTACCATTACTTAATCGCATTGATATATTAAGGTTAAAAGTATACAGAACAATTGCCGATTTTGAAGGTACAGAATCAATCAAAGGAAGTCACATTTCCGAAGCCATTCAATACCTAGTATGAATCGTGAGGATTGGTTAGGTTGAATAATTCTAGAAAAGCAAAATTCTCTTAATCATGTTATGCTTTAAAATCTTAAATTTATAACATGAAAAACTATTACATCCTTTGTATTGCACTTATGATTTTAGCTTGCAATACTTCCGAAGAACAAAAAATTAAAACACCAGAGGTTAAAACAAAAATTGAGCAAGTAAAAATACCGACAATCGATTTAGAGCAAGCTAATCGTTTGGCGCAATTGCCCATTCATTGTATCCAAACCGAATATCCCAATAAGCTTAATCAAATCATAGGGAGTGATACCGATTTGCAGTCGCCTCAGCAGTTGCATCCTGCATTCTATGGGTGTTTTGATTGGCACTCGGCAGTTCATGGGCATTGGAGTTTAGTGCGTTTATTGAAGCAGTATCCTAATCTTCAAAATGCTGAGGATGCCAAAAGAATGCTTCGAGAAAATATGTCAAAAGCCAATATAGAAGCTGAAGTCACTTATTTTTTCGGACAATATAATAAAAGTTATGAGCGCACCTATGGCTGGGCCTGGTTGCTTAAGCTTGCTGAAGAATTACACACTTGGGACGCTCCTATAGCACGCGAGCTGGAAGTTAATTTACAACCGCTTACCGATTTGATTGTTGAAATGTATTTGGAGTTTCTGCCAAAATTGAATTACCCAATTCGGGTAGGAGAACATACAAATACAGCGTTCGGATTATCATTTGCTTATGATTATACAAAAACTGTTGGGAATGAGCAACTTCAATCTTTAATTGAGCAACGTGCTAAAGATTTTTATGCAACTGATGCTAATTGCCCTTTAACATGGGAGCCAGGCGGATTTGATTTTTTGTCGCCTTGTTTTGAAGAAGCTGCATTGATGAAGCGCGTCATGCCTAAAGAAGATTTTAAAATCTGGCTCAATGATTTTCTTCCACAGTTAATTGATGATAGCTTCAATTTAGAACCTGGAAAAGTTAATGATAGAACCGATGGTAAACTTGTGCATTTAGATGGTGTTAATTTTTCAAGAGCATGGAGTTTATATGAAATTGCTCGAGATTTACCAGAATATAACCATCTTAAAACTATTGCAAATCAGCATATTAATTATTCCTTGCCTAATATTGTAGGAGATAGCTACGAAGGAGGTCATTGGCTGGGAAGCTTTGCTATTTATGCATTAAACGCTGTAGAACGTGATTAAAAACTGGTTTAAACATATTGGTCCTGGACCATTAGTGGCTGCGGCATTCATTGGTCCGGGAACTGTTACAGTTTGTACTTTGGCTGGTGTGAATTTTGGATTTTCATTGCTTTGGGCAATGCTGTTATCTATTGTAGCCACTGTTGTTTTACAGGAGATGTCAGCAAGGTTGGGTATAATTTCTCAAAAAGGTTTATCAGAAATAATTACTTCTGAGATCTCTAATCCAATAGTTAAAATGTTAGCTATTATATTGATTCTTTCAGCAATCGTTATTGGTAATGCTGCATACGAAGCAGGAAATATCAGTGGTAGTGTTTTAGGCCTAGAAGCTGTTTTTGGAGAGTCAAAGTTATTGGTTTTTGGTCATTCTGTGAATGTATTTCCATTACTCATTGGTGGAGTTGCCTTTATTTTGTTGTTTATAGGAAATTATAAAATTTTAGAGAAAGCCCTGGTTTCACTAGTGATTCTTATGAGTCTTGCTTTTTTAACTACAGCTATTTTAACCAAACCAAACCTGTCTGAGGTAATTAAAGGATTGTTTGTGCCTAAGTTTTCTAATGATAATATTCTTACTGTTATCGCTTTAGTGGGAACTACTGTTGTACCTTATAATTTGTTTCTGCATGCGTCTTTGGTTAAGGAAAAATGGAAACATAAAGCAGATTTGAAACATGCTAGAAAAGATACTATTATAGCCGTGGTTTTAGGAGGAATTGTCTCTATGTGTATTATTATTTCTGCAGCTGCAATAAAAACCGCTGAAGTTACTAATGCCGCAGATTTAGCAAAAGGCCTAGAGCCACTATTTGGTCATTATTCATCTTACTTTTTGTCTTTAGGTTTGTTTGCAGCCGGAATTACTAGTGCAATTACTGCTCCACTGGCAGCTGCTTATGTGGCATCAGGATGTTTAGGGTGGAGTTCTAGTATGAAAACTAAACGATTTAGAATGGTTTGGATGTTTATTCTGGGATTGGGAGTATTATTTTCCTCTATTGGCTTTAAGTCTATTGAAATAATAAAATTTGCTCAAGTTGCTAATGGACTGCTATTACCTGTAATTGCTGGGTTTTTACTGTGGATTATGAACAAAACATCAATCTTAGGAACATATAAAAACACATTGATTCAAAATATACTTGGATTTGTGATTTTCGGAATCGCTATATTTTTAGGAGTGAAAAGTATTTTAAAAGTATTCAACCTATTGTAAAAAGTGTGATAAAAATAGATATTAATTGTGATTTAGGAGAAGGTGTTGATAATGAGGCGTTATTAATGCCGCTAATCTCGTCTTGTAATATTGCTTGTGGTGGTCATGCTGGAAATGAAACTATCATGCGCGAGGTCGTTGAGTTAGCAAAAAAGCACGATGTTAAAATTGGTGCACATCCGTCGTTTCCAGATCAAAAGAATTTTGGGCGAAAAATCATGAAGATGTCTCCTGAGGACTTACACGACAGTATTTATAAACAAGTACAGCGTTTAAAAATTATTCTTGATCAACAAGATTTACCGTTGCACCACATTAAACCTCATGGCGCTTTGTATAATCTTGCTGCTATAGATGAAGAAACTGCGACTGTCATTGTTGATGTGGTTAAACGATTTGAACCTCTTGTATTATTGTATGCTCCATTTCAATCGGTTGTTTCTCAAATAGCAACTAATGCAGGTTTAAAAGTAAGGCATGAAGCGTTTGCTGATCGAAATTATAATACTGATTTGACCTTGGTGTCTAGAACAAATCCTAAGGCATTAATACAGGATTCTGAACAGATGTTTGAACAGATTTATCACATAATTTCTGAGCAAAAAGTAACAGCTATTGATGGAGTAGAAGTGGAGTTAAAAGCGGATACATTTTGTGTGCATGGTGACGGTAAAAATGTTACCAATAACCTGAAAGATTTAATCTTGAAATTAGAGCAAAACTCTATTGGAATTTTTTAGAAGTATGTATGGGTTATAATCTCACATATCGACACTTTTCAGAACGATCAATTTTGGTAGAATGGCCTTCAGATATCAATGAAAATATACTTCGTGATGTGTTGGGTTTTAAAAATCGATTAGAACATTCTAATATTAAAGATATAGTTCAGATAAATAGTGCATATAGTTCGTTATTAGTAATTTATGTGTCTACTATAGATAATGTCTATGATGAAATAAAGAGGCTTAAAGTAGAATATTCTAGTCGTGATTGCTTAGACAGACTCGTTTTTAAGCTTTGGGAAATTCCTGTATGTTATGACAAAGAGTTTGGAATAGATTTAGAAGAAATTTCCGAAGAAAAAAACTGCTCAATATCTCAAATAATTCAGCTGCATTCGCAACCAATTTATACGGTTTATTTTGTTGGGTTTTTACCTGGTTTTTTATATCTGGGCGGATTGGATAAAGGATTGCATTTTCCGCGTAAAGTAAGTCCGAGATTACAGATAAAAAAAGGAGCTGTTGCAATTGGTGGCGCACAGGCAGGCATTTATCCAAATGCGAGTCCGGGAGGCTGGAATATCATTGGTAATTCACCTTTAGAATTTTTTAATCCAAATCATGATATCCCATGTTTTGCCAAAGCAGGTGATAACATAAAATTTATACCTGTAGATAGAGATGTCTATAATCAGATATTAATGGATGTACAAAATGGTAGGTATCATATAAAAAGTCAAGATGTATATGATTGAAGTGCTAACATCAGGTGTATTCGATACGATTCAGGATAAAGGCCGTTTTGGAGTACAAAACTTTGGTGTTCCCTATTCTGGAGTAATGGATTCATATGCTTCAAACTTAGCAAATTCAATACTTGGTAATGCTCAAGAAGCAGCTTTGATAGAATCAACTTTTACGGGACCTAAACTGAAATTTCATATCAATACCATGATATCTATTACTGGTGCGCAAATGCAACCTGCTTTAAATGGAATAGCCATTAAAAACAACACAGCAATTTCGGTTAATTCGAATGATATATTGAGCTTTGGGAAATTGCAGTATGGTTTACGTATGTATATCGCAGTTTTAGGAGGTTTTCTAACTGAAGAAAAACTTTTCAGCAGAAGCATGTATACTAATATTACATCTAAATTTAGGCTTCAAAGAGGTGATATGTTGCCTATACATTCTTCTGATGCGCGAAGATCGATCACGTTTTCAGCAATTAAAATAGATAGTGATCACTTTCATAATCCGCTAATTGATGTTTTAAAAGGTCCCGAATTTGATAAATTAAGTCCGCTTCAGCAAGAGGCACTTTATGATATCGAGTTAACGGTTTCGAATGAGAGCAATCGTATGGCATATCAGTTTAACGAACGCTTTAAAAATGATTTAGCTCCTATAATTACATCGCTAGTATTACCAGGAACTGTACAACTAACACCTTCGGGTCAATTGATTATTTTGATGAAAGATTGCCAAACTACAGGCGGTTATCCGAGAATTTTTCAATTGACAAGCGCGAGTTTAAACAGACTCTCTCAGAAGATTTTTGGTGATAAGACTCGGTTGAAATGCAAAAAATAGTAAGAAAAAACCTTGATTTTAACAAAATTAATGGTTTTGTATTGAGATTTTCAATACATTACAACGCAATTAATTCAAAACCAAACAAATTATGAAAAAATTAGTACCAATTATTTTAGGATTTATTTTAGGGGCTATAGCCATGTATTTTTATTTTCATAATATAAAAAATGAAGAAGACATGAGTAACACGCCAACACCTAAAGGAATTATTAACCCTTCACAAATTCAAGCTTTGACTGAAGCTTACAATCCAAGATATGATACTATAAGTAATAAATTTTTTGCAGGAGTAAAGGGAGGAGATAACAGATCGTCATGGTATAGCCTTGAAGATTTGAGGAACTTTCTTACCATTGCAGAGGATTCAGCAAAAGCTTCGGGATATACAATGACAGGTGTGAGACTTTATTTAGGAGCACATCCACAAGTTGGTGATGTTCCAGGTTATACAACAATGTTATTTGTACCAACAGGATATGAGCATACAGCTGAAGGCAATATGCTAAATATGTCTTTGCAGCCTACAAATCACGATTTGCCTGGTGCAAATGGTTTAGATATGGGTGGAGAAGGAGATCCTCCTGGTGCTAATTATCCGCAATAATATAAAATTTTGAATGCTTTTCTATACGAACATAGGTCTGTAATTACCAAGTTTTTTGAGGTGCTTTGTGCTGTCTCAGGGACTTGGTATTTAAGAAAAACTAAAAATGAAAAGCTGAAAATTTTCGTTTATTATCTATGGCTTACCGTAATTGTTGAAACACTTGGCGTTTATAAAACGTTTTTACAAGATAACTATGATTATTCATGGTTTATAGCTTGGAAGAATAGCGTATTTTGTCAAAATACGTGGCTCTATAATATCTATTCTTTTTTAGGAGTTGGTCTGTTAGGAATATTTTATTCAGACTTATTACATAGCAAAACTTATAAACTCATCATTAGAAGTATTGTCATTATATATGCAGTATTTTCAATGATTTATTATACATATACGGATGCTTTTTTTGTTATGGGCTTACCTTTTGACAATATTTTGGCATCAGTCATAGTATCGATATACGTGATTTTATATTTTGTTGAGCTGATGAATAGTGATTTTATATTACAATACTACAAGCTCCCGTCGTTTTATATTAGTGTAGCATTATTATTATGGAATTTATGCACCACACCATTATTTATTTACAATAGTTATTTTACGCCGTTCAATACAGAATTTGTAAATTTCAGACTATTACTATTACTGTATATTAACATTTTTACATATTCATGTATTTCATTCGGTTTTTGGTATTCGCTCAAGAAGAGCAAGAAATAATTAAAGAACAAATAGCTTTAATTGGCTATATGGTTTTTGCCGTGCTGCTACTTGCAGTAATGGTCATATTGTTTTTTGTGACTTTTCAGAAAAGAAAAAACAAACTTTTAATAGAACGTGTTGAGCAACAAAAGGCTTTCGATGACGAAATATCTCGTACGCAATCTGAAATACAAGAGCAGACCTTAAAGCATATTGGATGGGAGCTACACGATAATGTAGGACAATTATTAGCCTATGCAAGTATGCAACTTAATATGTTAGAGTCTAGTGTTTCAGAAGATATAAAAGGAAAGCTTACCGAAACATCAGATATAGTAAAGGAAAGTTTAAAAGAAGTTCGTTCCTTATCAAAATCTTTAAATAATGATGTGATTTTAAACATAGGTTTTGAAGAATCTATTACTAATGAGCTCAATCGTTTAAAGCGTATGAAGTTTACTTCTGCTCAATTAGAAATTAGAGGCGATAAACGAGCATTGAATGACAGAAAACATGAAATTATTATTTTTAGAATTTTGCAAGAGTTCTTTTCTAATGCTGTAAAGTATTCGGAAGCTGATAATCTGAAAGTGATTTTAGATTACCAGCCTAAGCAACTTATCATTCAAGCCTCTGATGATGGTATTGGTTTTGATGTCGCTTCCGCAGAAAAAGGGTCGGGACTTATAAATATGAAAAGCCGTGCAGAACTTATCGATGCGAAGTTTACATTAGTATCCAAGCCTGATGAAGGTGTATTGCTAACTATTAGCTATCCGTTTTAATCATCACATGCCTTCCAAATAGGATCATTTGGTAGTGGAGCAGTTACGTTAATGATTTCTTTTGATACGGGATGAATAAATTCAAGTCGCCTAGCATGTAAACTTATACCAGCATCTTTATTACTTCTTTCAAAACCATACTTTAAATCACCTTTAATTGGTGAACCGATACTTGATAACTGACTCCTGATTTGATGGTGTCTGCCAGTTTCTAATTCGACCTCTAACAGAACATAATTATCTAGAGACTTTATTGTTTTGTAGTGCAGTATAGCTTTTTTACTATCCTTAACCTCATTAGTATAAGCAGTTGATTTGTTATTTTTAGGATTTTTTTTCAGCCAATGAATTAATGTGTTTTGAACTGGTTCTGGTGGCTGTTTGACAATAGCCCAATAGGTTTTTTTTGCTTTCTTTTCAGCAAATAGTTTATTCAGTCTTGGTAACGCCTTACTGGTTTTCGAAAACAAAACAATACCTGTAGTTGGTCTGTCTAATCGATGCACAACCCCTAAATAAACATTTCCGGGTTTATTGTATTTATCTTTAATATAACCTTTAACTACATCGCTTAAAGGCTTATCTCCAGTTTTATCGCCTTGTACTATATCACCAGCACGCTTATTTACGATGATGATATGATTGTCTTCGTAAATGACCTGAAGATTATTTTTATGAGATATAATTTTATCTTTTGACAAGTTTATCAACCTTAATTAATACTGCTCATTGTCATTTGGAAAGTCTATCGCTTTGACATCATCAACATATTGACCTATCGCTTTGGTCATGTCTTCGTATAGATTCATGTAACGACGTAAAAATCGCGGATTGAATTCGTGAGTCATTCCAATCATATCGTGTAAAACCAAAACTTGCCCGTCAACACCAGCTCCAGCGCCAATACCAATTACAGGGATGGATACACTTTTTGCAACCTCTTCAGCTAATTTTGCAGGAATTTTTTCTAGTACAATACCAAAACATCCAGCTTTTTCAAGCATAATGGCATCTTCTTTTAATTGTTGTGCCTCTTGCTCTTCTTTAGCACGAACGGTATAAGTTCCAAATTTATAGATAGATTGTGGTGTTAATCCTAAATGTCCCATTACAGGAATTCCTGCATTAAGAATTCGTTTAATTGATTCTTTGACCTCTTTTCCGCCTTCCATTTTAACCGCATGACCACCAGATTCTTTCATGATTCTAATTGCAGAACGCAACGCTTCTTTAGGGTCACTCTGATAACTTCCAAAAGGCAAATCGACTACTACCAAAGCTCTGTCGATAGCTCTAACTACAGAAGAGGCATGATATATCATTTGATCTAAAGTAATTGGTAAAGTCGTTTCATGTCCAGCCATTACATTACTTGCCGAATCTCCAACTAGTATAACATCAACACCTGCTTCATCAACAATTTTAGCCATTGTATAATCATACGCTGTAAGCATTGATATTTTCTCTTTATGTTGTTTCATCTCAATGAGAGACTTTACTGTAATTCTTTTATAATCTTTTTTTGCTACAGACATATTCTAAAAATTAATTATTCGTAAAAATACAGAGATTTGTTATACTTTATTTATTCTAAGACTTAAAAACTAATAATTTTATAGTTTATCATAAGTTTTCTGAAAAGTAACAATATGTTTTAAGCGATCTCTTGTGTAAGATTTATACTAATTTCTTTAAAATAATATGTATGATTAACCTAAAGGAAAACAGTTGTTGTAAATGATGCTGAAGTTGTTACCCGATAATTATGTTTTGATTAATTGATTGCCCAAGCGGCGTTTTTTTTTCTGAAGTCTGTAATTGTTAAAATCATTAAGCGCCTCGATGAGATTATTTTTAGTAGCGCTTTTATCACCTTGGAAATTGGCCTGATAGGTATGTTTAGGATATATGATTGCTGTATGACCTGCTGTAAGTTTGGTATTGATTAGGGTTCCGAACTCTAGGGCATCATTTGAAACAGCAGCAATAAAGGTTGATGGTTGCTTAGGACTTTCACCAACATAAGCAAAAATGGCATCACCATTTGCATTAAGACGCAATTCACCAATTGAAAATCCATAATTTGTTGTTGGTGATGTTTTGATGTTTTTAAACTGAATTTCTGTATTTGATGGAATCGTCTGGTCTCCTGAACTCCAAACGAGATTTCCTTCACCTAAATTAAAATGATTTCCATTCCATTCAGCATCTGTGAAGTAAATTACAGTATGAGGTTGAAGTTGCTTTAAAGTGATAATAGAAAAATAATCATCACCTTTACTGTTATAAGATACAAATGCAATATCTCCACGATGTAACTTATCAGCTTTTTTGTTATAAACAAGTAATGATATTACAATTACTGATAATAGGATTAAAATTTTAAACTCTTTCATCTTTAAATATTTAATGATTAAATATCTAAAAGACGTATAAGCCTAAAATGACTTAAGTTTTAATAAACTGTAAATTTGAATATAGCAACTTTATTATTGCGTTAAGCAGAAGTTAAGGGTGTTAACTGCATATTAAATTAACAATCACTTAAATGCACACCTACAGCTAAACCACCTTCACTGGTTTCTTTGTATTTAGTGTTCATGTCTTTAGCGGTTTCCCACATGGTGTTAACTACTTTGTCTAATGGTACTTTAACGTTGCTAGGATCGGTGTCTAATGCCAACTCACAAGCATTGATGGCTTTTATGGCACCCATGGCATTACGTTCTATACATGGTATTTGAACTAATCCTCCAATAGGATCACAGGTCAACCCTAAATGGTGTTCCATGGCAATTTCGGCAGCAATTAAAACCTGTTCTGGTGTGCCTCCAGACAATTCACATAAGGCACCAGCAGCCATTGCAGAAGACACGCCAATTTCAGCTTGACAACCTCCCATAGCAGCACTTATGGTTGCTCCCTTTTTGAAAATACTTCCTATTTCACCTGCTACCAATAAAAAACGTTTGATGTCTTCAAAATTACCATCATGATTTTCTATCACCAGATAATACATTAAAACTGCAGGAATCACTCCAGCACTACCATTTGTAGGTGCGGTTACAACACGACCTAATGACGCATTAACCTCGTTAACAGCTAATGCAAAACAGCTCACCCATTTAAGGATTTGTCTAAATTTTACTTCAGTATTTCTAATGGCGTACAGCCATTCAACAGGAGTGGTGTAGGTTGCAGAACCTTTTAAGCTTTGGTGCATGTCGTATGCACGTCGCCTTACATTGAGTCCGCCAGGTAAATTACCTTCCGTATGACAGCCTGTGTACATACATTCTAGCATGGTATCCCAAATACGCTGGAGTTCGGCATCTATAGTTTCAATAGGGCGAATGGACTTTTCATTTTCTAAAACGACTCCAGAAATAGGGAGTTTTAAATCTTCACAAAACTTTAAAAGTTCCGTTCCTGTAGATATCGGATATGGGAATGTGCAGTAAAAAATTATTTTATTGGCTTTTGATACTTTTCGTTCTTCTTGAACCACAAATCCACCACCAATGGAGTAGTAGGTCGATCGGTAGCGTCGTCCATTAATATGTGCCGAAAATGTTAATGCATTGGCATGAAATGGTAAGAATTTTCTATTGAATATAATGTCTGTTTTAATATCAAAATTTATAGGGATTTCATTATTAAACAAAAGCGTATTTGTGTTTTTGATAGCTGCTATAATGACATCAATGGTTTCAACAGGAACGTACTCTGGATCAGTACCGCTTAAACCTAAAAGTACGGCATAATCTGTGGCATGACCTTTACCTGTTAACGATAGTGATCCATAAAGATCAACGGTGATTTTCTCAACCTTATCAAATTTCTTCGTGTCTTTGAGTTCTTTAATCCAACGTTCGGCAGCACGCCAAGGTCCTAAGGTATGAGAACTTGAAGGACCAACGCCTATTTTTAGCATGTCAAATACAGAAATACACTCCATTAACTAAAGGTTTTGATGGGTCAAATATATAGTAATTCTATTGAATTTTATATGCTTAATTTGGGTATTAAAGCCGTATTGTTTTACAAAATGTTATCAAATCCTATTAATAGAGTTTTGAGCGTATGCGACTTAACTGTACAGGCGTAATATTGAGGTAAGACGCAATTTGATATTGAGGAATAAGATTCTCAATATTTGGAATACGTTCTTTTAGTTTTAAATACCGTTGTTTCGCATTCATAGATGAAATGGCGATGAAAGCACTTTCGCCTTCAATGAACAAAAACTCCAGATAGCGAGAATAGAATTTAAGGACCTCTGTATTTGTATTGCATAACTCGACAAAAGCTTCATAATTAATTTCATAAATATGACAATCGGTTAAGGTTTCATATGTAAACTCTGAAGGTGTATTTGTAAGCATAGAGGTAAACGATGCAAAAAACTCAATAGGAGTAAATAAGGTTTTAGTGATTTCTTTACCATTTTCCATCATCAGATAGGAGCGAAGTACACCTTTATTAATTAGAAAGAGTTTTTTGCTTACTTCACCTATACTAACCAATTTGGTGCCTGCTTTAATCTCTTTCAATTCAGCTATAGCAAAAAGCTTATCATACACTTTTCTAGACAGAGGATAAAAAGAGCACATTAAATCATAATTAACTTCATAATAGTCAATCATAAGTGCAATGGGTTTTATTATAATTATGTCAATATAAAGATATACAATTAAACTCAATTTGAATATACTGTGACATCATGTCATATTTTTTGTCATGGCATAATCATTGTCATATAGATTACGAATAAAAAATAAACATAACATTTCCGAAGTAAAGGAAATAGATAACACTAAATATAAAATTATGAGTAAGATTATTGGAATCGATTTAGGAACTACAAACTCTTGCGTTTCTGTAATGGAAGGAAATGAGCCAGTAGTAATCCCAAACGCTGAAGGTAAAAGAACAACGCCTTCGGTTATCGCCTTTGTAGAAGGTGGTGAAATTAAAGTTGGAGATCCAGCAAAAAGACAAGCAGTAACAAACCCTACAAAAACAGTTTATTCAATTAAACGTTTTATGGGGAATAAATATTCTGAATCTAAAAAAGAGGCAGAGCGTGTACCATATAAAGTGGTAAAAGGTGACAACGATACACCAAGAGTTGATATCGACGGTCGTTTATATACACCACAAGAATTATCAGCAATGATTCTTCAAAAAATGAAAAAAACTGCTGAAGACTATTTAGGTCAAGATGTAAGTGAAGCTGTAATTACAGTACCAGCTTACTTTAACGATTCACAACGTCAGGCAACTAAAGAAGCAGGTGAAATTGCAGGTTTAAAAGTTCGAAGAATTATCAACGAACCAACTGCAGCTGCTTTAGCTTACGGAATGGATAAAAAAGGAACTGACCAGAAAATCGTCGTTTTCGATTTTGGAGGTGGAACACATGATGTTTCTATCTTAGAGTTAGGTGACGGTGTTTTTGAAGTATTAGCTACAGATGGTGACACACACTTAGGTGGTGATGATGTTGATGAGAAAATCATCAACTGGTTAGCTGACGAGTTTAATTCTGAAGAAGGGATTGATTTACGTAAAGACCCAATGGCGTTACAACGTTTAAAAGAAGCGTCTGAAAAAGCAAAGATTGAATTATCATCTTCTGCACAAACTGAAATCAATTTACCATATGTAACGGCTACAGCTAGTGGACCAAAGCACTTGGTACGTACATTAACACGTTCTAAATTTGAACAGTTAATCGACGACTTAGTAAAGCGTACTATTGAGCCTTGCGAATCTGCTTTAAAAGCTGCAGGTTTATCTAAGAGTGATATTGACGAAGTGATTTTAGTTGGAGGTTCAACACGTATCCCAGCAGTTCAGGCTGCGGTAGAGAAATTCTTCGGAAAAGCGCCTAGTAAAGGGGTGAATCCTGATGAAGTTGTATCTCTAGGAGCAGGAATCCAAGGTGGTGTATTAACTGGTGATGTAAAAGATGTTTTATTATTAGACGTAACACCATTATCTCTTGGTATTGAAACGATGGGGAACGTTATGACTAAATTAATTGAGGCTAATACTACGATTCCTACTAAGAAATCACAAGTATTCTCAACAGCTGCAGATAATCAGCCATCGGTTGAAATCCACGTATTACAAGGAGAGCGTCCTATGGCAGCAGATAATAAAACAATTGGTCGTTTTCACTTAGACGGAATTCCACCAGCACAACGAGGTGTTCCTCAAATTGAAGTCACTTTCGATATTGATGCTAATGGTATAATTAAAGTGTCTGCAACTGATAAAGCTACTGGAAAATCTCAGGATATTCGTATCGAAGCTTCTTCTGGTTTAACTGAAGAAGAAATTGCTAAAATGAAGCAAGAAGCTGAAGCGAATGCTGATGCCGATGCTAAAGCAAAAGAAACAGCTGATAAATTAAATCAGGCAGATGCAATGATTTTCCAAACTGAAAACCAGTTGAAAGAATTTGGTGATAAATTATCTGATGATAAGAAAAAGCCAATTGAAGAAGCGCTTGAAGAATTGAAGAAAGCTTACGAAACTAAAGACATAGCTGTCATTGAGCCTGCTTTAGAAAAAATCAACGAAGCTTGGAAAGTGGCTTCAGAAGAAATGTACAAAGCACAAGCCGATGCTCAAGGCGCTCCTGAAGGAGGACCAACTGATGCTGGAGCTGGTGCTAAAGGACAAGCTGCAGACGAAAGCAGTGATGTTGAAGATGTAGATTTCGAAGAAGTAAAGTAAGTAGTGAACCAAGTTTTGCCTGAGGGCAAAACTTGTGCGAATCACTTATCCCGAACTCGTTTCGGGATCTCACAAAACAAAGCGTCATGCTGAACTTGTTTCAGCATCTCACACAATTGTCATTCCGAGCGAAGTCGAGGAATCACACAAGAATAATTACTTAACCTTTAAAAAGCGCAACTAGAAATGGTTGCGTTTTTTTTGCTTTTAATAAAAAATATATGCAATTGTATCTCTGAAAATATATAATTTATGATTTTTACACGCTAAAATTTAATTATAAGTTTAAGTTTGTAATTACAAAAACTCTATTTATTATGAAAAAATTAAATCTATTATTCATAGCGCTTGCTATGGTACTAACAGCTTGTTCCAGTGATGACACTAATCCTCCAAACACTGAAGGTGATCTTTTAGGAACATGGATTGGACAAGATGTGCAGTACACAGGAACATCTGCTACAGAAGTTCAAGGGCAATCCATTACTGCCGATTTTGTCGGTGACGCTTACGACGTGAATTACACGTTGACATTTACTGAAAACCCAAATGAGGTTGTTGCAGATGGGTCTTACAGTATTGAACTCACAACAACAGCACTTGGTCAATCACAAACTCAAAATGTGGAAGATTTAGAATTCTTAAATAGCGGTACCTGGAGTAGATCAGGCAACCAACTAAGCATTACTGATAATGGGGAAACAACAGTGGGCACTATTGTTGAACTTACAGTTAACACTTTAAAAATTGCAGTTACCGAAACCGAAGATGTAGTAGAGCAAGGCATTAGTGCTTCAAGCAATATAGATATTGAAATGACTTATACAAGAATGTAATATTATCTTATTATAGATTATTAAACGCAATTCGAAAGGGTTGCGTTTTTTTGTCTAGGTCTATTAAAAATATAAATCTTAACAAGCTATTAGTAGCGAATTAAAACTTTGGTTTGTATCTTACAGCTATTAGAAAAAACTATTAAAAAGAAGAAAATATATGAAAGTAAACGCATACGCAGCAAAAGAAGCTAAAGCACAATTAGAACCATTTGAATATGAATTTCCAGAAATTAGTAACGAGCAAGTGGATATTAAAGTGCATTATTGCGGACTTTGTCATAGTGACTTGAGTATGATTAATAATGATTGGGGAAATTCGCAATACCCATTAGTACCTGGTCATGAAATTGTTGGTGAGGTCATTAAATTAGGTAGTGAAGTTAAAGGCTTGAAAGTGGGTGACAAAGTAGGCATGGGCTGGTACTCAGCATCTTGCATGCATTGTAATCAATGTATGGATGGAAAACAACATCTATGCAGTGATGCTGAATCTACAATCGTTGGTCGTCATGGCGGATTTGCAGATCATGTTCGTGGTCATTGGTCCTGGGTGACCAAACTTCCACAAGGAATTGATATGTCTAAAGCCGGACCATTATTTTGTGGTGGCATTACTGTATTTAATCCTATAGTGCTTTCCGGAGTGCAACCTACAGATAAGGTTGGTGTGATTGGTATTGGTGGTTTAGGTCATATGGCACTTAAGTTTTTAAAGGCTTGGGGTTGCGAAGTCACAGCCTTTACCTCTAATAAAGATAAAGCCGACGCGCTTAAAAAAATGGGTGCACACCATGTTGTAGATTCAACAGATTCTGATGCTCTCGAAAGTATTGCCGGAAGCTTAGATTTTATTCTAAATACAACGAATGTAAAATTAGACTGGAATTCCTTTTTAACCACATTAGCACCACAAGGAAAATTGCATACGGTTGGAGCGGTTTTAGAACCAATGGAAATTCCTGCATTTAGTATGATCGCTGGTGAGAAATCGGTTGGAGGTAGCCCATTAGGAAGTATCGCTTTAACCAGAAAAATGCTGGAGTTTTGTGTTCGTCATGATATATACCCAATAGTTGAAGAATTTAAATTGGAAAACGTCAATGAGGCGATTCAACATTTAGAAGACGGAAAAGCACGCTTTAGAGTTGTACTTAAAGCATAAAAAAAGGTATTAACTGAATGTATAGATAATTAAAACGCAACTTTACGGAGTTGCGTTTTTTTATATAAGAGACCTAAGGTTATAGATAATTACTGTTAATTTGCACTTATGAAATTTTCTAAAAGCACTCAGTCATTATATCAACCTAAACGTCTAGCCGTAAAACTCACTGCTAAAGGTGAAAATTATGTGCAGCAAGGCCATCCTTGGGTGTTTTCAGATAGCATTGTGAAAATTAATGATGATGCGAAAACTGGAGATTTGGCTATTATCTTCGGAAAACGAAAAAATGCCATGATAGGTATCGGATTGTACGATGAAAATTCGCCTATACGTATCAAAATGATTTATAATTCTGGTCAGCCTGTACAAATAAACGAAGCTTTTTTTCTTCGGAAAATTAAACAGGCGTATGAAAAGCGTATTCCGTTATTGAAAACAGATACGACAAGTTATCGACTCCTTTTTGGTGAAAATGACGGATTTCCTTCTTTAATTGCCGATGTTTACGCTTCAGTTTTAGTCGTCAAACTCTATTCTGAAATATGGCTGCCTTATCTCAATACCATTTTAGAAAGCGTAATAGAAACATCACATTGTCAAACGGTTGTTATCAGATTAAGTCGTGGTTTACAGCAGTCTAATTCGCATCAGTTAAACGATGGTGATGTCGTTTATGGGATTTTAGATAACGAGGTTGTTGAATTTGTAGAACATGGTGTTCACTTTTCGGCAAATGTGATTAAAGGCCATAAAACAGGTTACTTTTTAGATCATAGAGAAAACAGACGTCAGGTAGGTATTTTAAGTCAGAATAAAACCGTTTTAGATGTGTTTTCTTATGCTGGCGGATTTTCAGTGCATGCCTTAGCTAATGGCGCTAAAGAGGTGACCAGTTTAGATATTAGTGCTCAGGCTCTAGAAATTGCTGTTCAAAATGGAACATTAAATGATTATCCAGGCGTACATAAAACATTGGCAGGTGATGCCTTTGATATTTTAGAACAGCTCATTTCAGAAAAGAAACGTTTTGATGTGGTCGTTATTGATCCGCCAAGCTTTGCAAAGCAACAATCCGAAATTCAATTGGCCAAAAAAAAATATGCACAACTGGCAAGGCTAGGTGAGCAATTAACTGCAAGAGAAGGCTTGTTAGTCTTAGCTTCATGTTCTTCTCGTGTTACAGCAACAGCATTTTATGACATCAACGAACACGTTTTAAAATCTACAAAACGCTCATTTTTAGTGGAACAAAAAACACAACATGATAGTGATCATCCCATAGGTTTTTCTGAAGGTGCCTATCTTAAATGTGGCTATTATAGATTTCTGGATTGACAAACTGTTATGCGTGCATAATATTTATTATATTTGTTCATTCAATACATAATCTATGGACACCAAACTCACACAACTTCTAAATATTACTTATCCTATTATTCAGGCACCAATGTTTTTGGTGTCAAACGTTGCCATGGTAACCGAAGCGATGAATGCTGGAATTGCAGGATGTATTCCTGCTTTGAATTATAGAACTTTAGATGAGCTACGTGCTGCCATACGTCAATTAAAGGCAAATAAAGTGGAAGGTGGATCATTTGGATTTAACTTAATCGTTAATAAATCAAATGTGAAGTACAAAGGGCAGTTAGAAGTGATTTGTGAAGAAGGTTGTGATTTTATTATCACCTCATTGGGAAGTCCGGAAGAAACCATCAATCAAGCTCACGCTGTTGGGATTAAAGTGTTTTGTGATGTGACCGATTTGCGATTTGCAAAAAAGGTAGAAAGCTTAGGTGCTGACGCAGCAATTGCAGTAAATAATGAAGCTGGAGGGCATCGTGGAAATTTATCTCCAGAAGTGTTAATCAAACAACTCAATGACAACTTATCAATTCCTGTGATTTCAGCAGGTGGAGTAGGCTGCAAAGCAGATATTGATAAAATGCTAAGTTATGGCGCAGCTGGTGTTTCGGTTGGTAGTCCGTTTATCGCCTCTGTAGAAGCTGGTGTGACCGACGAATATAAGCAGGCTTGTGTTGATTATGGAGCTGAAGACATTATCATGACCGAACGTATTTCGGGAACACCTTGTACCGTTATTAATACTCCTTACGTTCAAAAAATAGGAACCAAAGCGACCTGGTTAGAAAATCTTCTTAATAAAAATCGTAAACTCAAAAAATGGGTGAAAATGGTTCGTTTTTCTATAGGCATGAAAGCTACAGAAAATGCTGCAAAAAAAGCAACTTATAAAACCGTTTGGGTTGCTGGACCAAGTATAGAACATACTAAGGAAATTCTTCCCGTTAAGACTATTGTTGCTAATTTGGTGCGTTAGGATTAAATAATTTGCCTTTAGAGTTCTCTTTCTTCATTAAATAAGATTAAATTTAATCCTTAACTTTTATCTTTTGATTTGAAAAAACTATTCATAGGGCTTCTCGTTATTATCGTTGTATTTGTGTTGCTGTTGTATTGGTCCTTATCTAGTACAGATAAGCAATTTAAACGAAACGAACTCATTAATATTGACTCTGTAGAATCTATTAATTTCAAGGATTATGATTCTGTCATGGTGGCTGCTAGTACGCTATATGACGCTGATGAGATTAAGCGTTTAATGCAGGGAGAGCACTATAGAAAGGTTTGGGCAGCTCCTGTAAAAGTTCCTGTGGTATTTTTAGATACTTTGTTTGGAGGTGTAACTATTATTGAAGAAGGTGGTGGAAAACAAACACATTCTCTAAAATTAAAAGCTGATAATGGAGTCCTTTATACTTTACGAAGTATTAATAAGGATCCACAACCACTCATTCCAGAATTTGCTAAAACTCTAGGAATAGAGAATATTATTGTCGACGGAATTTCGGCACAGCATCCTTACGGAGCACTGTTGGCGGCTAAACTTTCTGAAGCTATTGATGTGTTGCACACCAATCCTAAAGTCGTATTTCTTCCGAAGCAAGAGCAATTAAAAAGCTTCAACGCCAAATTTGGCAACCGTATATTTTTATTAGAATATGAAACAGAAAGTGATGTAAATTGGACAGATTACACTAACATTATCAAAATTGTTGATTCAGAAGACCTACAACAATTAAAACTCGAACATGGAACTAATTTAAACATCGATAAACAGCTTTTAATACGTGCACGATTATTTGATTTTCTGATAGGTGACTGGGATCGACATTCTAAACAATGGGGCTGGGCAGTGCAACAAAGAGCAGACAAATATTTAGCATTACCAATTGCTGGAGATAGAGATAATGCCTTTTTTGATACCGATGGTATTATCCCATCGATACTTTCTAACAAGAATGTAGTACCTGAGCTAAGACCCTTTGAAGATGATATTGATTTTTTAGAAGGTTTAGTATACCCGTTTGATCGTTACTTTCTTTTAAATAGTCCTGAAGAATTATTTGTAACCGAAGCATTACATCTTCAAATGGTATTAACTGACGACGTTATAGATGAAGCGCTTTCTGTATGGCCAACAAATATTGTAGATTTAAGTGGTAAAGAGATTACAGCTAAAATAAAAAGCAGACGAGATAAACTTTTGGAATACGCTAAGGGTTTTAAACAAGAAATAGATAGACAAGGTCAGCTAGATGATCATTTAAAAGGTTCTGAAGATTTGAATTTACCAGCACATTTAAAACAGTGTTTTGATTGTGAACCATAAATACTAATGAATGTAGTTATGTAAATAATTAGCAGTGTAAGTATTTGATTTGTAGTTTGTTTGTAACAAAACTTTATCTTTTGCTACTTATAAGTAAAACAAGTTTAATTAAAAATAAAATAAGTTATGATTCATAAAGGAGCACTAGTATTAGGCGTATTAATTGGAGCAGCAGCAGGTGTATTATTAGCACCAGAAAAGGGGAGTGTAACGAGAGATCATCTAAAGAAAGAAGGAAAAGACATTAAAAATCAACTATCAAGTGATTTTAATGAAGTTAAAGATGATCTGTCTAAAGCCGCTAAGTCTGGAAAAGAAAAGCTTAGAGAAGAACTAAAAGATCTGGCATCTAAGACAAGTTATGAAACAGAAAAAGCTATTACATTCTTAGAAAAACAACTTGCTATTTTAAAAGAAAAAAATAAAACTCTACAAAAGACAAGTTAAAACCCCTTGAAAATGGTAGTTTTTATGTCAGGCCATTCATTTTTTAGAATGCCATAGCAACAGGTACTACGTCTAAAGCCGTCATTCATAAGTGTATCTTTTCGTAATATACCTTCTAAGGTTGCACCAAGTTTTTCTACAGCTTTTCTAGATTTTTGATTACGTTCATCAATTCTGAATTCTACTTTTTCAAATTCTAAAATTTCAAAAGCATATTGGAGCTTTAAAAATTTCATATGTGTGTTAAGTCCAGTACCTTGAAATGCATGTCCAATCCATGTCCAGCCTATATGAAGGACTTTGTTTTTCCAATGGATTAATCCAAAACGAGTACTACCTGCGTATTGTGCTTTTCGTTTGTCATAAATGATAAAAGGTAGAGTCGTTTTATGGTCGACACCACCTAAAGCAAGTTTTACATAATCTAATAACTTATCAGGGGAAGAAATGTCACTAGGTGAATAGGCTATGAGGTCTTTTTCTTGAGCAATTTCTAATAGATACGTATAATTTTCAAGAGATAAAGGCTCTAGACGTACGTAGTTATTTTCTAATACAATCATCTTAAATTTAAATATTGAATACTAGTCTAAAGTATTCAAAATTTTAATGGGAAATAAATTTTTATAAAAATTAGTACAAGTTTTTTTAGTAAATGCAATTCCTCCTTAAATCTTTGTATTTCAACGAATTAATTGTGCTTCGAAAAATAATTACATCTATATTTATTAAAACTCCCCTAAGTTGTTTATTTATAATTCAAACAACAAATTAATAATAGCATTTGATAAAGGTTGATTAATAGCAACTATGTCAGCCAATCTACGTTACAACTTATCCATAATGTAATGGTATAATTTTAAACCAATACACTATGAAATTCTTTGCTATTAACTTAATTAAGTATTTGTTTTTAAAAAAAAGACTGTTAATTATTGTTCTTTTTCTTGGAACTAATTCATTATTTGCTCAAACAGATACACCTTGTGAAGGTGCTCAGCGTTGGACACAAGGATCAACTTGGCTACCTGACGGTTCAATAGACGATGCACCAAATGCTAGTTTTCCTAATGGTATAATCAGGTGTGGTAGTTCTGCTGAGACACAATCTCAAGTAATGCCTTATAATAATTCAATATATAATTCATCGCAATTTGAGATCGATATTTCTGGAATTCCTTGTGTTGATCCTAGTACTCAAACTGTAGTATATCCTGATAATCCAACCAATGGAGAACCTATGATATGGTTAAATTTTGATGTTAGAGCATTTGCTGGAAGTTTTGAAATTCAAATTAACGATAACTCTGGGGATAATATAGCTTGGGTATTGTATTCGTCAAATGTTCACCAGGCAGGTACAACTTTAGCTTCCAATGGGCAACAACTAAGTGGTGATTGTGGTGATTTAAAACGGATTGCTTGTGGTGTTGAAAGTTCAAGTACTTGGAATACAATTCCTATTGAAGGAGAAGATTTTTTAGAGCCTGCAAATATGTATTTGGCAATTTGGGATCAAGATGCTGATGGAGATTTAGCAGTAAACAATTTTAAAGCAAGGTTCGGATGTGGAGATAGTGATGTAATAATTTGCTCACTAAGCATTGATGAACCTGTGGTATCTTGTGCAATTGATGGAGAATATACTGTAACTCTACCGATTAATGGCGCTAACGGTCAATTTACTGCTAGTGATCCTAATGCTTTAACAATATCTGATGACATATGTCTTGGAAACTTAGGTGGTGGTGCTATTTCAGGTTCTTTCATTTTGACATATAGTCAAGGAACGGATTTCAACATTGATATAAACCCCGTAGATCCTTCGACCAATGGATGTGTTGTGCCTCTAAATCCTTCCCAATGTACAGGAAATGTTTCAGGGTTAAGTCCTCCGCCTGCAACAGATAATATTGAAGATAATGTAACAGTTTGTTTTGGTGCTTCATATTTATGGCCGCAAAATAACACTGTTTATACTGCGTCACAAACACCTGTTACTTTAAATCTTACAGATGAGAATGGTTGTTCCTATACTGCTACTTTAATTATAGACGAATACCCTATTACATCAGATGATACAGCATCAGGAGAGGTTTGTGAAGGCAATACTTATAATTATGAAGGTACTGAATACGCAGTTGGAAGTCATGATATCCCAAGAATTGATGCTAATGGTTGTCCGTACAAAACCGTATTAACAGTTACAGCATATCCAGTAACACCAGATGATGCTGCTTTGGGTGAGGTTTGTGAAGGCAATACTTATAATTATGAAGGCACTGAATACGCAGTTGGAAGTCATGATATCCCAAGAATTGATGCTAATGGCTGTCCGTACAAAACCGTATTAACAGTTACAGCATATCCAGTGACACCAGACGATACAGCTTCAGGTGAAGTTTGTGAAGGCAATACTTATAATTACGAAGGAACAGAATACGCAGTAGGAAGTCATGATATCCCAAGAATTGATGCTAATGGTTGTCCGTACAAAACCGTATTAACAGTTACCGCTTATCCAGTGACACCAGATGATACAGCTTCAGGCGAAGTTTGCGAGGGTAATACCTATAATTACGAAGGAACAGAATACGCTGTAGGATCACATGACATTCCAAGAATTGATGCTAATGGTTGTCCGTATAAAACCGTGTTAACAGTTACGGCATATCCTGTAACACCAGATGATACAGCTTCAGGAGAGGTATGTGAAGGAGACAAATTTACATATGAAGGCACAGAATACGAAGTAGGAAGCTATGATATTCCAAGAATCGATGGTAATGGTTGTCCGTACAAAACCCTATTAACAGTTACAGCTTATCCAGTAACTCCAGATGATGCAGATTCAGGTGAAGTTTGCGAAGGTGATACCTATAATTACGAAGGAACAGAATACGCAGTTGGAAGTCATGACATTCCAAGAATTGATGCTAATGGTTGTCCGTATAAAACCGTATTAACAGTTACAGCATATCCTGTAACTCCAGATGACACAGATTCAGGTGAAGTTTGTGAAGGTAATACTTATAATTATGAAGGCATAGAATACGCAGTAGGAAGTCATGATATCCCAAGAATTGATGCTAATGGTTGTCCGTATAAAACCGTATTAACAGTAACAGCATATCCAGTAACACCAGACGATACAGCTTTAGGTGAAGTTTGCGAAGGTGATACCTATAATTACGAAGGGACTGAATACGCAGTTGGAAGTCATGACATTCCAAGAATTGATGCTAATGGTTGTCCGTACAAAACCGTATTAACAGTTACCGCTTATCCAGTAACACCAGATGATACAGCTTCAGGTGAGGTTTGCGAAGGCGATACCTATAATTACGAAGGAACAGAATACGCAATAGGAAGCCATGATATTTCAAAAACAGATGCTAATGGTTGTCCATACACCACAGTATTAACCGTAACAGCTTATCCTGTAACAGAAGATGTCGTCAACGATGTTACGATTTGTGAAGGTGATTCGTATGAGTGGTCAGTGACAGGTTTAACTTATACAGTGTTAGATTCTCCAGTAGAAGTGAGCTTAACAGATGCTAATGGCTGTCCATACAATGCGACACTAACGATAACAGAAGATGATGCACCAGATGCAGGACTTAATGGAAGCCTAACAGTTTGTGAAGGTGTAATTCCAACCAACGAAGCATTGTTTGAAGCTTTAGAGGGCAATCCAGATGAAGGAGGTGTTTGGAGCGGACCAGAATCGGATGTATATACTTATACATTTGCAGCTTCAGGTTCATGTCCAGAAGTGTCAGCAACAGTAACAGTACTGTATTATGATGTGACACCAGACGATACAGCTTCAGGTGAAGTTTGTGAGGGCAATACCTATAATTACGAAGGAACAGAATACGCAGTTGGATCACATGACATTCCAAGAATCGATGCTAATGGCTGTCCGTATAAAACCGTATTAACAGTAACGGCATATCCAGTGACACCAGATGATACAGCTTCAGGTGAAGTTTGCGAAGGCGCTACTTATAATTATGAAGGAACAGAATACGCAGTTGGAAGCTATGACATTCCAAGAATTGATGGTAATGGTTGTCCGTATAAAACTGTATTAACAGTGACGTCTTATGAGGTGACACCAGACATTGAAGACATTGTCACAATTTGTAAAGAAGATTTTTACACATGGCCTATTACCAATGAATCCTATACAGCTACCGATTCTCCTGTTATTGTTGAGTTGATAGATGATAACGGTTGTACTTATACAGCTACATTAATAATCAATGAAAATGCTGGTTTAGATGCAGGTGAAAACGGTACGCTTACCGTATGTGCGGGAGAAACTCCAACCGAAGAAGAATTATTTGGTGCCTTACAAGGATCACCTGACGAAGGAGGTATTTGGACTGGACCAATAAATGGTCAATACACTTACACTTTTGAGTCAAATGCTGGTTGTATCGGGTCATCTGCAATAGTTAAAGTTTACGAGTACGATAAAACTATAAATGTCAAAGAAGAAGTTTTTGTCTGCCAAGGTTCACCATATGTTTGGGACCTTACAGGTAACAAGTATTCCGCTGATGATTCTCCTATAATATTGGACCTATTGGATGACAATGGTTGTCCTTACAATGCGACCTTGATAATTTATGAGTATCCTCAAACGGAAAACGTTATAGAAACTGTTATGCTTTGTGAAACTCAAACGTATACTTGGGATTTAGATGGAAATACGTATTCGATAGATGAATCTCCTATAACAATAAAAGCATTAGATGACAATGGGTGTTCTTATGCGGCAACCTTAATTTTAGAAGATTTATTAGATGAAACAATTGATTTTAATGCTCCAGACTTTATTTGTGTTGAAGATGGAATAATACATTTAACTGGTGGCGAGCCTGAAGGTGGTGTTTATTCCGGAATTGGAGTCATAGATAATTTGGATGGCACTTATAGCTTAGATACCAATGAATTAGGTGTAGGAAAACATGTCTTATCATATACTATTGGAAGTAAGACGAAATGCGAACAGAGTAAAAAGGTTAAAATAGATATTGTTGAATGTTGTGAGGATGAAAAAGCATATGCATATGCGCCTAGTGCAGGAATTGGTTATGAGTCATGCTTTTTAGAGTCTGAAATGTTAACCGAATTAGATTGGGGTTGGACTAACGGCAACTTAGATTTACAATCTACAAATGAACTGGGATACTATAATGTTTATACGTTTGATTTATATGCTGCTGGTGATGATGGAGCGTGTAATCCATCAGGTCAAGGTACTTCAGCAATTTTAGTAGGCTCGGTAACCTTAGAACGTGAAGGAAATAATGCTTTAGTGACCTACTCAATTAATGACGAAGATTCAGCGTTTGATTATACATTAGGTAATGTAAACGTATATATTGGTTGTAATCCATATCCTTGTCAATCACTTAATGATGATGATGGTAGTTCAAATCGAAGATTGTGTGCCTCAACAATAGATGTTGATGAGTATCCGTATTCAGGGTATTCTGAAGATGGAGATACAGTAACTTTAACGATTCCAATTTCAGATTTAAACAACTTTGTTAATTGCTTAGATAGTTTCTATATGATAGCCTATGCTGAGGTTGAAATATGCGAAGTTTACGAAGAGGACAAAGATGATGACAATCAAGAATCTCTAAGTTTTTCAGATAAAAGAGAGGCTTTAGGTATCGATTTTAAAGCTTATCCTGTACCTTATAAAGATGTAGTGAATCTGGCTTATGAGTTTAATTTTAAAACCAATGTAGCTATTGAAATTATGGATATCAGAGGGACATCAATAATGCGTATTACAAATAATGACTATGTAAAAGGAAGTGAAGGTAAAACAACTATTGATTTGTCTGATGTAAAAGATCAAATTTTATTTGTTCGAATGACAACGAGTCAAGGTAGTGTCATTAAAAAAATTGTGTCCTCCAATAAAAAATGATGTCATTGTAACATCAAAAGTTACATAAATAATAAAAAGTAGTTGTGTTAAAGCAGCTACTTTTTTTATACCAGAGAATGAATCAATTTGACATTAACTTCGTGCACACCTTCAAATGGAATAACATCTAGGCGATTGTCAAATAAAGCTTTTGCTTTAGTGTGTTCTAAAAGCATACGTTTATCATTAAGATACTCATCATTGGTTCCATAAATAAGTTTGGCTTTACCTTTGAAAAAATTAAAATCCTGAGGAGTTAATTCTTCTGGTATTCCACCAGAATGTAACACCAATTGTGAGCATTCAATACGTCGTTTTGCAACATATCGCATAGCAACACTTACGCCTTGAGAATAACCTAGAACAATTAATTGTTTTGCTTCGGAAATTTTCTCGCGTTCAAATATAGCGTCAAAATAAGTCATCACATTTTGGGTGTCTATTTGAGTGTTTTCGCGTGTAAGCCAACCAGCGCCAACATGTGTAAATTTTGGCGTGATATAGTATTTGCTTTGGGCTTGAGGAGCAATAATATAATTGTCTTTAGCTGATAACTCCTTAAAATATTTTAGAAAATAACGGCTCAGATATCCCATGCCGTGACATACAAACCACACATGTTTTGTGTCTGCTGTAAATGTGTTTAAGGTAGAATAACTGTTTGTAATGGTATAAGAAATTTCCTGTTCTGTAGAATTCATTTTGTACTTTTGTTTCGACTTTAAAAATACAGTATTTCTATGCAATTATCTAAAGAAGCCGTATTAGCTAAGGCTAATCAAGTGAGTAAAAACACCTTAATGGAAACCTTAAACATTGAGATGGTTGATTATGGCGAAGGTTTTTTAGTTGCCAGAATGCCAGTGAATTCAAGAGTGTACCAACCTGATGGTGTTTTGCATGGTGGAGCCACAGCTGCTTTAGCAGAAAGCGTAGGTAGTTTTGCTTCGTTTATATTTATGGATTTGGATGACGTATTTGTTCGTGGTTTAGAAATAACAGCTAACCATTTAAAAAGTGTGTCTGAAGGCTATGTATACGCAAAAGCTACATTTTTGCACAAGGGACGAACGACTCAATTGCTAGATATAAGAATAACCGATGATCATGATAATTTGATATCAATTTGTCGTCTTTCTACAATTTCGCTTCCTAAAAAAAAGTAAGATATGCATCAAAAGGATGTCTTAGGGCGTATTGAAAATCAATTCATATCAGGTTTACCTTTTGTAGCTTACAGGAAGCCTAATGCATCAACGATACATGCAATGCTGCAAAAGAATGATGATGTTCACATTGTTGTAGATTTTACGGAAAGCGGATTTGTTTTTTCTCCATTTGATTCAGAACTTGAAACTATTATTTTTCCTGAAAAATTATGCGAAACAATACAATCTGAATTAGATGAAAAGACTGAAAAAAGCACTAATTTATCACCCAATCCAGTTACGCAGATTTCACAAGATAATGATGATTTACGTTATCAGCATATTGAACTTATTCAAAAAGGAATCGATACTATCTCAAATAGCGATTTAAAAAAAATAGTAGTTTCCAGAATTGAAACTGTGCCCATTTCCGAAGATAATCCCATTCGATTATTTAAATCTTTATTAGAGGCTTACCCTACAGCATTTGTTTACATTTGGTATCATCCAAAGGTTGGATTGTGGCTTGGAGCTTCTCCTGAAACTTTATTACACATAGAAGGTTTACGCTTTAAAACAATGGCGCTAGCTGGAACACAGTTATATCAAAACTCTATGGAAGTTGAATGGGATTCAAAAAACATAGAAGAACAACACCTGGTCACACAATATATAGAACACAAATTAATGCCACATGTATCGCAAATAAGTGCCGTACCTGCTCAAACGATTAAGGCTGGGCAATTACTACATTTACAATCTAAAATTTCAGGAATTTTAAAAAGCGAGCATTTAAAGGAGGTGATTTTTAGCTTACATCCAACACCAGCTGTTTGTGGTTTACCTGAACATGAAGCAAAGCAATTCATTTTATCAAATGAAAATTATGATCGTGAGTTTTACACAGGTTTTCTGGGTGAATTAAATCTTACCAGTTTAAAAACCAGAAATAGTAACAGACGAAATGTTGAAAATAATGCTTACGGAACAGTAAAAAAAAGCAGTCATTTATTTGTGAACTTGCGTTGTATGCAAATTAAAAACCAAAAGGCATTAGTTTATGTAGGTGGAGGGATTACTAAAGATTCGAAACCTCAAAACGAGTGGGAAGAGACGGTTAATAAATCGTATACGATGAAAAGTGTTATCTCATAACAAAAGCTTTGTCAATTTGTATTGGTATTTACATGGACTTTCATAATATGCTATTTATAAAAAGGAAGCTTTTTTTTAATTCACATTTTGAATAACTTTGCCATTAGATGATACACCCTAAAATTCCGCTTGCGCAAACTGTTGTTCAGTTGTGTAAACTCAAAAATATAAAGCATATTGTTATTTCTCCAGGAAGTAGAAATGCGCCATTAACATTAGGTTTTACTAATGATGATTTCTTTAATTGCTATAGCATTGTTGATGAGCGTTGTGCTGCTTTTTTTGCCTTAGGAATCGCGCAGCAAATTCATGAGCCAGTAGCAGTGTTATGTACATCAGGAAGTGCATTGCTTAACTATTATCCCGCTGTTTCAGAAGCTTTTTATAGCGATATTCCACTAGTCGTACTATCAGCCGACCGACCTAAACATTTAATTGGTATTGGTGATGGACAGACTATAAATCAGAAAGATGTTTTTGAAAACCACATCATATATTCGGCTAATTTGAAACTAGATTTAAAAGATGAAAACCGTATTCCAGAAAGAGAAGAACTTCCAATATTTAAAAGTATTGAAAACAGATTAGAACGGTTTTTAGGTTTGCAACAAGGTATTCAATCCTATAATGAAGACGAGCTTAATAAAGCCCTAGAACTCTCACGTTTTAAAAAGGGACCTGTTCATGTTAACATTCCGTTTGATGAACCACTTTATGAAACTGTTGATACATTATCTGTAAACCCTAAAGTGCAGACGATCGATTTAAAGCAACAGAAAATTGATCAGGACGAATTAAAAGATTGTATTGACGAATGGTATGTAGCCACTAAGAAAATGATTTTAGTAGGAGTGTTACCTCCAAACCAAATAGAACAGCAATGGTTAGATGAGCTAGCTAACGATGATAGTGTTTTAGTATTCACCGAAACGACATCTAATTTGCATCATCCCAATTTTTTTCCAAGTATTGATAAAATTATAGCGCCTTTAGACAGTGAATCTTTTGAAGCATTACAGCCTGATATACTTGTAACATTAGGAGGTTTGGTCGTCTCTAAAAAAATTAAAGCCTTTTTAAGGACATATAAACCAAAACACCATTGGCATATTGATGCTAAAAAAGCAAATGACACTTTTTTTTGTTTAGACAAACATATCGAAGCAACGCCTAATGATTTTTTCTCTCAGTTCTTGCCTAAAATTTCACACGTCACTAAAAGTAATTATTTTAACATTTGGGATTTAGTTAAGCAACAACGTCATAAAAAGCATTTGGCTTATGTAAAGCAAATTGCATTTAGCGACTTTAAAGCCTTTAGTATTTTGCTTAAGTCATTACCTAATGCAACGATACTACAACTCGGAAATAGTTCTGCTGTTCGATATGCACAATTATTTAATCTCAATCCAACACTAGATGTGTTTTGTAACCGAGGAACAAGTGGAATAGATGGGAGTACTTCAACAGCTATAGGATGTGCCGTTGCAAAGACCAAGCAAACAACATTAATTACTGGTGATTTGAGTTTTTTCTATGATAGTAATGCTTTGTGGAATAATTATATCCCGAAGAATTTCAGAATCATCCTGATAAATAATCAGGGAGGAGGTATTTTCCGCATTTTACCTGGACATAAAAACACTGAAAACTTTGATTATTTCTTTGAGACCAAACATCAGTTGACAGCAAAGCAATTGTGTGAGATGTTTCAGTTTGAATATACAACAGCACATGATGAAGAACAACTGGAAACCTCACTAAAGACCTTCTATAAGAAATCAAAACACCCGAGACTATTAGAAGTGTTTACACCTCGAACTATAAATGACGAGGTTTTATTAGACTACTTCAACGTTATCAAATAGATAAATGTGACATTTCGGCTTTTGATGTGTCTTATAATTGGCTATATTTATAGACCAAATAATTTATTAACCCGTAAAATATAATTAAGATGAGTAAAAGAGATGATTTGATAGCAAAATATGCTTCTGATTTAAAGGACAAATGTGGAGTAAATCCTGATATGGATTTATTAACTAAAGTAACTATTGGTTGTGGGCCATCAATTTATAATGCTGATGCTGCAACAGTTTCAGGATCTGATGATTCAGAATTAGCGACAGTAAAAAACAACTTTTTAATCAAGAAATTAGGATTAAAAGATAGCGCCGATTTAGATAAAGGAATTGCTAAAGTTATGGAAACTTACGGAAAATCTAACAGAAACAAATACAGAGCTGTTGTATATTACTTATTGACAAAACACTTCAAAAAAGAATCAGTATATTAATCTGATATTTTTATATATATTAAGCGTTATAATTCATTAGAATTGTAACGCTTTTTTTAGTTCTCATAACTAATATCTGTATCTTTGACCCATGATAAGAATTGGAGACTTTAATACATTAGAAATCCTTCGGGAAACCGATCAGGGATTATACTTAGCCGACAAAGAGGGAAACGAAGTATTACTACCCAATCGCTACGTTCCTGAATCGTTTAAGGTTTGGGATGAAATTGAGGTGTTTGTTTATTTAGACAACGAAGAGCGTCCTGTAGCTGTAACCGATGAGCCATATATTGTTCGCGATGACTTTGCACTTTTACGTTGCAATCAAGTGACCGAACATGGTGCTTTTTTAGATTGGGGTCTGGTAAAAGAATTGTTTTGTCCGTTTAGAGAGCAGGCGTTTAAAATGAAAGCTGGTGGCTGGTATTTGGTCTATTGTTATCTTGATGAAATCACTGATAGGTTAGTGGCTTCGAGTAAAACAAACCGTTTCTTAGACAATAAAGAACTTACTGTACAGCAATTTGATGAAGTGGATTTAATTGTGTCTCACCCTTCAGAATTAGGGATGAATGTGATTGTTAATAATCAACATTTGGGTTTAATATTTTCAGAAGATATTTTTAAAGATATTAGTGTTGGAGACCGTCTAAAAGGTTATGTTAAAAAAGTTCGTCACGATAATAAATTAGACATTATCTTAGGAAAAATCGGGTATCGCAAAATAGAACCTAATGCTGATTTAATTATGCAACACCTTGAAGATTCTCGTGATGGCTTTCTTTCACTTAATGATAAATCTAATCCTGATGATATCAAGCGAGAACTGCAAATGAGCAAAAAAACGTTTAAAAAAGCCATTGGCACATTGTACAAGCAAAAACTCATTACCATCAAGGACGACGGCATTTATTTAAACTAAAGCAGACGCATCTTTAAAGTGGCTTTCAACCCATTGGATAGCATCATCTAATTCGTTAAAATTTTGTCGATTAAATTTAAAGAAATGATTTTCCATTTCAAATACTTTACTTGCAAAGTTTGAGTAGGTTACTGTTGCATATGCTTTTAAGTTTTTAAAGGTTTCATTAAAAAAAGGCGCATCGGTAATCAAAATTGAATATGATTTTTTTCTGTTAGCGATGAAGCCAAAACTCGTATTACCATAGTATTTCTGAATTGCAGTTTTTGCATCATCAAAATTTTCGTAGGTAATATTAATGCCTTCATTAAACTCTGCAACAAGATAATTTTTGAAAAAGTACAGGTCACCTATGGCAACTGTCTCTTGATGTATCAATTTATCGTAATGTTTAGATTCAATTAATAACATGTCATCTATTTAATTAATTAGGGAGCACAAATATATTGTGACTAAGTATAATTTTCAAGACGATAATGAGATAATAATCATTATTATTCATTCCCACTTTTTAAAGTGTTATAAGTGAATACAATGAATATTTTAGTGAGAATTATTGCATATAAATTCTCAAATGTAAAGTATCAATGAAAGAAATTTAAAGCTTAGTTGATCGAAATACTCATTTTTTTTATGACTTGTTTATAGACAGAATCTAAGCCTTCATATAAATTGTCAAAGCTAATATTTTGAGACGCACAATACTGACTCTCAATTTCAGCATTCATACGTCCTGCATGATTATGACTTACAATGCCGTAAGCAACTAAATTTGGAAATATGGAGCGAACTTCAGCGGTTTCTAGTAAAGCTATTGAGTACGAATTAACTCGATTGGCAACGAGACCAAATGGTTTAATATTTCCGAAGTACTGGATTAAATCGTTTATCATTTTTCGCCCAGAGTGTAAATCGGCATGTACACCTTCATTAAACTCAACAACAGCAATGTGATTAAAGAAATGAAGTGTTCCCGCTTCAGATTGTTCCTGTTTCACAATTTGTGACGCAACATTTGAATTTATAATTGTCATATCCCTTAATATATCTTATAAACTAATTTTTATAGCATGTTATCCTGATGCCTATATTTAGACACAACTATTTTAAATTAGTCACATAAATAATTTATAATGAGAATATTGTACGAATGGAATAAAGCTATGGATCTTTTTTAAGATTTAAATGGGATATAATTAACATTTAATTATTAAATAACTTGGCTTTAATTGCGTCTGGAAGAGCATCTTTATGAATCATAATTGAAATGGTTTTTAGCTTAAAATACGCTTCGCTCATGTAGATATAACCATCATTACCGAGTCCTTTTGTGCCCCAAGAATTTTTTACTTTATAATATGTTGTTCCATTTTGATCCTTAAGCATTCCAGTAATATGCATTAAGTGATCATCTGTAGTATTGAAATTTTCAAACTCCTGCTGTCTGTAATCTGCAGTAATATGTTTTTCTTTACTTACATTTATCAGAGCATTGTTATTGTCTTCTTCAGGGATTATAGCTAGTCCATGTTTTGATGAAAACGTTTTTTCACTTACATCACAATCTAATTCGATACTAAACCCATTTTTTAAAGCATGATTAGCAATGGAAACTAAATCCTCTAGAGTAACGTTATAAAAATCACCATTCGAAAAGTTATCAGGAATATTTAACACAAAACTCGAATAATATGGCTCATGTGTAAACGAAGTGATGGTAACATAGTCTCTAGGATTAATCGTTGTCATTTCTAAAAATGACTGAGGCGAGTATTGTTTATCTTCATATGTAAATGTAGTAATGTCTTTACCTAAATAGTAGTCTAAAGTTTCCTCCACATCAGTTTTCCAGTTTGAAGAATAAGCTTTAGTGTTATCTAAATAAGTGTTTAAAATGATTTTTAAAGAATCGGCCAGTTTAGAATGGTTGTGTCGTGTTTCATCATCAGATAGTCCCGAATATACCACATTTGGTACAACACCATATTCAGAAATACTGTTGATAACATCATGAGCTAAACCTCCTTGGCTAAATTGTGCTTTACCTTGACGCATTACATAATTCCATGCTTTTTTAGAGTAAGTATGTCTTACGTTATACATTTCAGATAAATCAATTTGTTTACCAGTAAGTCGTGTAATTTCGCTTTCAAGAAAAGAGGATGTTGAAAAACTCCAGCAGGTTCCTGTGCTTCCCTGACTTATAACATCGGTAGCCTCCAAATCTATAGTGGTTTCAAATTCATAGGTTTGGGAAAAACTAAAAAAACTGGTAAAAACTAAAAGGATAAGTAAGTTATTATTTTTCATGGGAAGTCTATTCGTTTCTTTAAAATAATTTATTTTTGACTAAAATACTAAAAATGGATAAAGCACACTGGGTAACTGCTAAAGAATATGAAGACATTACCTATAAAAAATGTAATGGGGTTGCAAGAATTGCATTTAATCGACCAAATGTAAGAAATGCATTCCGACCAAAAACAACAAGTGAACTTTACGATGCATTTTATGATGCAGGAGAAGATGTAAATATTGGAGTGGTATTATTGTCAGCCGAAGGCCCTTCAACAAAAGACGGAATTTGGAGTTTCTGCTCTGGAGGCGACCAAAAAGCCAGAGGTCATCAAGGATATGTTGGTGAAGATGGTTATCATCGTTTAAATATTCTTGAAGTTCAGCGTTTAATTCGGTTCATGCCAAAAGCTGTGATTGCAGTCGTTCCTGGATGGGCTGTTGGAGGCGGACATAGTCTTCACGTGGTTTGCGATTTAACTTTAGCGAGTAAAGAACACGCTATTTTTAAGCAAACTGATGCCGATGTAACGAGTTTTGATGGTGGTTATGGTTCGGCTTATCTTGCTAAAATGGTCGGACAAAAGAAAGCGCGTGAAATCTTTTTTCTCGGAAGAAATTATTCGGCACAAGAGGCTTATGAAATGGGAATGGTCAATGCTGTGATTTCTCACGATGATTTAGAAGATACTGCTTATGAATGGGCACAAGAAATACTTGCAAAATCTCCAACATCGATTAAAATGTTGAAGTTCGCAATGAACTTAACCGATGACGGCATGGTTGGACAGCAAGTATTTGCGGGTGAAGCAACCCGACTGGCTTATATGACCGATGAAGCTAAAGAAGGCCGTGATGCATTTTTAGAAAAACGTAAGCCTAACTTCGATAAAAAATGGATTCCGTAAATCTAAAGGACACATATGTTTAAAAAAATAAAGCCTTGGATTTCTGCTTTTAGATTGCGTACGTTGCCTCTGTCTGTTTCGGGTATAATTATTGGTGCTTGTTTTGCTCATTACAACGGACGATATGATAGTACAATCATGACATTTGCTATTTTATTAACTATTGCTTTACAAGTGCTTTCAAATTTGGCAAACGATTATGGTGATGGGGTAAAAGGTACTGATAATGATGCTAGAATAGGACCAGAACGAGCTATTCAGAGTGGCGCCATTACACCTGATGAAATGTTTGAAGGTATTAAAATGAATATTCTGGTGGTTATAATTCTTACCGTAGGTTTAATTTTTGTGTCTTTCGGAAGCAAATACTTCATGTATGCCATGTTATTTTTTTTATTGTCGGGATTATCGGTGTATGCTGCAATTAACTATACTGTAGGAAGTTCACCTTATGGCTACAGAGGGTTAGGCGACGTATTTGTTTTTATTTTTTTCGGATTAATAAGTGTTATAGGAAGTTACTTTTTGTTTACAAAGCAGGTAGATCATCATGTGGTTCTACCAGCAATTTCTTTAGGTCTGTTAAGTATGGGAGTTTTAAACCTCAATAATATGAGAGATATTGATTCTGATGCTGCTTCGGGTAAAATAACATTGGCAGTGAAACTCGGAGCAAAAAAAGCAAAAAGATATCATATGACACTCATCATATTAGCTATTATAATCTCATGTGTGTTTTCAGTTTTATACTATTCTGAGCCGACTATTTTTGTATTCTATATTGCATATATTCCATTGATACTTCACCTTATTAAAGTGAGAAAAATCACAACTCCTAAGGACTATGATCCGCAATTAAAAGTACTTGCATTGAGCACATTTTTGTTTTCAGTACTTTTAGGTGTAAGTTATATTTTATAATAATTTTAACATAAAAGTTTGTAAATCAAATAATTAATACTTATATTTATTCTTGAAATTTTGTAGGTCGGCATTTATTTGCTATTATGTTGGCAATAAAATTTGGGGCTTTAAAACTCAGACAATTTCTTCAAATCTGTCTGAGTTTTTTCGTATTTTAGACCTTCAAACTAATTTGTATAAAACCAACTTCTGATGCAAATCACTTTTTACGGCCATGCGAGTTTAGGAATTAAAATTGCTGACACAACGATTCTTGTTGATCCTTTTATCTCCGGAAATCCAAAAGCTTCAAATATCAACATCGAAACTTTAGAAGCAGATTATATATTAGTAACCCATGCACATCAAGATCATATTCTTGATGTAGAAGCTATTGCTAAACGCACAGGAGCTGTTATTGTATCTAATTTTGAAGTGGCTACACATTTTGATAAGATGGGCTTAGAAAGTCATCCTATGAATCATGGAGGGCAATGGGATTTTGAATTTGGAAACGTTAAATACGTCAATGCTATTCATACATCATCATTTCCTGATGGAAGCTATGGAGGGCAACCTGGAGGCTTTGTCATTGAAGGTGAACACAAAAACATCTATATCGCAGGAGATACTGCCTTAACTATGGATATGAAACTCATTCCTTTATTTACAAAATTAGATTTAGCCATTCTTCCTATAGGAGATAACTTCACAATGGGTATTGATGAAGCTATTCTTGCCAGTGATTTTGTAGAATGTGATAAAGTATTAGGCTACCACTTTGATACTTTTGGATATATTGAAATCGACCATGAAGCTGCTAAGCGTAAATTTTTTGATAAGAATAAAGATTTAATGCTTTTGGATATTGGTGAGAGTATAGAGTTATAACACTATCTTACCTTACTCCGCATAACCAGTTTATGAATGAGACGAGGTGATAACCGTTTGACATACACTCCAAATTTTTCGAATTTCCCGATGTAAGCTTCAAATTTTTCTTTGCGAATGGCTTTAATCATTTTTTGAACAAATACATCGACATCTAATCCGTTTTCGGTCATATCATCTTGATAGCCTTGCTTACTACCATCACCTATTAAAGCATTTCTGGCCACGTTGGTATTTACAAAGCCTGGACAAATCATAGTTACTTTAATCTGGTCTTTATCATGCTCTAACCGTAAGGCATCAAAAAAACCATGTAAGGCGTGTTTGGCACCACAATATGCTGAGCGGTAATGCGAGCTAAATTTTCCCATAAGACTCGATACAACAACATAATGTCCTGATTGCCTAGATACAAAATGTGGGAGTAATGCTTTAGAGAGAGCAACAGTACCTAGATAGTCAACCTCCATAAGTTTGCGATCAACTTCTATAGACGTTTCTAGAATAGGAGACCGCTGACTAATACCACCATTATTTACTAAAATATCAATAGTTCCAAATGCTGAAATGGCTTTTTCTGTTAGTTGAGGTAAACTTTCAGTATCTGCTAAGTCTAGTGCTAAAACATAAACCGATTCGGGATTACGACAAAGCTGTTTCACTTGTTCTAAAGCTTCAGTTCGTCTGGAAGAAATGATGAGCTTGCAATCGTAGTTTGATAAAGCAATAGCCAAACTTTTACCAATACCACTTGAAGCACCAGTAATCCAAATTGTTTTCTTGTCAAATGTCATTGTTTTGAGCTTTTTTTAACCAGTCTTGTCGCAAGTCGTCAGATATTTGTCCGCTACCATCATGCTTCCATCCTGGAGGCTTAATGAGATAAAGGATTCTGTCTTTTAACGATTTCCGACCAGAAAAAGCATCTTTAAACATATGAATCCATTCAATAAATGCAATTTTAACAGGGTTGTAAGTATCGATGTTTTTAACCAGTCCGTAAACCACTTTTTCATTCTCTAATTCGGGCTGAAATGTCCCAAATAATTTATCCCATATAATTAAAATGCCAGCATGATTTCTGTCTAAATATATCGGATTACTACCATGATGAACACGATGGTGAGAGGGTGTATTGAAAATGGCTTCAAACCATTTAGGCATTTTATGAATAGCTTCAGTATGAATCCAAAACTGATAGAGTAAACTGATTGACATTTGCAATAAGATCATTCCTGGATGAAAGCCTAATAAGGGTAACCAAAGCCAAAATACGAAGGAGTAAAAGCCTCCAGACCAGGTTTGACGTAAGGCAGTACTCAAATTATAATGTTTAGAGGAATGATGTACCACATGCGATGCCCAAAATAGCCGACATTCATGCGATATACGATGAAACCAGTAATAGGCAAAGTCATCAGCAAAAAAAATGAATATAAAACTCCACCAGGCTATTGGAATTGTAAATAATCTAAAATTCTCATATATAAAATAGAACGCTAATAACACTATAGCTTTACTAAAAAAACCTAGAAATACATTACCTAATCCCATTGCAATAGAAGAAAAGGCATCTTTAGGTTCGTAGGTTTTGATGCCATGTTTAATGGTTACATATAATTCTAAACCCATGGCCATGATAAAAAATGGAATGGCAAATAAAATAATATTTGGGAAGTTCGGGTCTTGCATTACACCAGATTTATATGCGACAAATTACAAAAAATAATACCTATTTTTGTGCTGAAATGAAAGCAATTTTTAAACATTACACGCTCCAGTTTAAATCACCCAGTGGTACCTCTCGTGGCATCTTAAAAACAAAAGAGACCTGGTTTATTATTCTTAATGATGGTGAAAAATTTGGTATTGGTGAATGTGGTATGTTTAAAGGATTGAGTACTGATGACCGACCAGAATTTGAAGCAAAATTGAAATGGACCTGCGATAATATCCATCTCAGATTAGAAGTGTTATTGCTTGATTTAATGGAGTTTCCAAGCATTCAGTTTGGTGTTGAGATGGCTTTTAAATCTTTTGAAAGTCAAGATAGCTTTAACCTGTTTCCTTCAGAATTTACTCAAAGTAACGCTTCAATTGCCATTAATGGATTGATTTGGATGGGGAGCAAATCGTTTATGAAGCAACAAATTAGAGAAAAAATTGAAGCAGGATTTACCTGTATAAAGATGAAAATCGGAGCTATAGATTTTCAAACAGAATTAGAACTCTTACACGCTATACGACAGGAGTTTTCGGTTAATGATATCGAATTGCGTGTCGATGCAAATGGTGCATTTTTACCCGATGAGGCCTTAGAAAAATTAAAACGACTATCTGACTGTCAGTTGCATTCTATAGAGCAACCCATCAAACAGAAGCAATGGGATGATATGGCAAGATTATGTCATGAAACCCCTTTGCCTATAGCTCTAGACGAAGAACTTATAGGTGTTTTTAGTAGTAATGAAAAACAAGAATTGCTACAGACGATTAATCCGCAATATATCATCTTAAAACCTACTTTAGTTGGAGGTATTAGTGGAAGTGAGTCGTGGATACAAATTGCAGAGGACAAAGGCATCAATTGGTGGATTACGAGTGCCCTTGAAAGTAATATAGGCTTAAACGCTATAGCGCAATGGACTTATACGCTTAACAGTAAAATGCCGCAAGGTTTGGGTACCGGAAGTTTATTTACTAATAATTTTGATTCGCCTTTACTCGTAAAAAATGGTACATTGCGCTACGAAAAAACGGATAATTGGAATTTATCGTACCTTAATTTAAATATTTAAAAAAAAAAGAATATATGTTTATAGCACAAGCATTTAAAGTCAGACATGAGTTTTGGAGATACCTTATTGGCTCTCTTATTATTTTTGTTGCAGCCTTAATCGGACAATTTCCACTACTCGGTGCTGTTATTTTTAAAGCTATTGAAGATGGAACTGGTATTGGAAATATTTCTGAAACAAGCATGTATCAAATGCTGGACCCCAACTTGTTTTTGTTTTTAGCTTTGTTGTCGTTTGCAGTTGGGTTTATAGGACTGTATATCGCTGTAAAAGCGCTTCACGGTCAAAAATTAACGTCTGTTGCAACATCGAGAAAAAAGCTGGACTGGAAACGTATTTGGTTCGCATTTATATTTTGGGGCGTTATTTCATCAGGATTGGTATTAATCGATTATTTTTTCCTATCTCCTGAGAGCTATGAGTATAATTTTGAAATGAAACGCTTTTTAATCCTAGCAGTAATTGCGATTGTATTAATCCCTATTCAAACGAGTTTAGAAGAATATATTTTTAGAGGGTATTTGATGCAAGGTTTTGGTACAGCTACTACTGAGAAAAGCTTCCCATTTGCATTTTTGATTTCAATTATAACAATCCCATTGTTTATCATATTAAATATTAAATATTCTATGGGGTATATGCAAAATGGATTATTATTAGTAATAGTGATTGTTTTGGGTATAATTTTATTTCAAATTATCAAAAAAACTAATGGACTTGAATCTAATAGCTACAAAAAACTTAGAGCTTTGTGTCAGAGAAATTGGACACCTTTATTAATAACCTCTGCAATCTTTGGCTTATTACATATCGCCAATCCTGAAATTGATAAACTAGGTTATAGTTTGCTTATTTACTATATCGGAACTGGTTTATTTCTCGGAATTATGACTTTAATGGATGAAGGGACAGAGCTCGCTTTAGGCTTTCACGCCGCCAATAATTTATTTACTGCTTTATTAGTAACGGCAAATTGGACAGCTTTTCAAACACATTCCATATTAAAAGACGTTGCAGAACCAAAACTGGAATTTATCGATATGGTTTTACCTGTATTTATTATTTTCCCGATTATTCTATTTATTTTTTCAAAAGTCTACAAATGGAATAACTGGAAAGACAAGTTATTTGGTAAGATTCATGAGCCTCCAAAAGAGGATTATAAAATTATAGAAGAATAAAAAAAAAGCGACTGTGAAGTCGCTTTTTTATTTATAAGAAATTCATGTTTATTCAGTTGCTTTAAACAATATAGCAGCTTTATTAAAATCGGATGCAGCATTAATGACACCTCTAAAGTCTTCATATTTACTAACACTAAATTCATGAGTTTTATAAAACTCTTCTATAGTGATGATGATTTTATCGCCTTCTTTTTTATAAGAAGATTCAAACTTAGCAAGTTTTTCGCCAGTTCTGCCAATATAACTTTTATCAATATTTAAAGAGCTAAGACCTTCAACAGAATACCCTTCAGGAATATGTACGATAATCTCATAATTGTAACGATTAGGATAAGTCATTTCAATGGGGTTGATACGTTCCGTTTCTTGATACAACTCACTTTGTGTACCAATAACTAATCCTACCTGAAAGATATAACTGTCACCAGCATCTTCAAGTAAAGATTCAGAAGAAATCGTAGATTTAACCTTAAATGGTAAGTTGTAGCCCACCTGATTGATATCAGCATTGGCTTCACTATAGCTTAGTATTTCTTTGTCTTCAATACCTGCACCAGTTAAATAGTCTTTGTATTCTTTAATATTTTCTTCCGAAGATAAATTTAAAACAGCTCTGCTGGTTTCTGCCCAATGGCCATAGTATTCCTGATCTTCAATGATTGTGACTTTTTCAAAATCATCATCGATAGAAATATCCATATCTCTTTTTATTCTACTAAAATCAGGATCTTCTTCGACAATTTTTGAAAAGTAGTAGTCAAAATCTGATGGAATAAACAATCCGTAATTTCCAAGAATATTAAATGGTGCTTCACCAACTCTGGCTTCAATTCTATCTGGTGCAATGTATTTTTTTTCTGAAGGCAAATAAATTAAGAAGTCTCTTAACATGCCTGGAATAAAAAACTCAGGGTCAAATTTATTTAGAAAACGATTTGCTGTCACGACAATTTCGTAGTCGACATCTAAGGCTTTTAAATATTGTCCGTAAACCTTCATAATTCCAAAATCACTCGATGAGCGATTCTCAAGAATATAGTCTAAATCTGATAGTTCTTCATTATTATTTTTAACAATAGTGAAGTTCGTTTTTACAAAATTATCAATCAGCATCGCTTTTTTGAAATCGCTTAAATCACTCTGACCTTCGATAATTTTATCAACATCAGTTTGGGCTTTTTTTACGACGTTTTCAGCAAAGAAACGATTGCCGACATTATTTGCGACATTGTTCCAAAACATTTGTTGTGTGATATTTTGACCATTTGGAAAACATTGGTACACCACAGCAATTTTATTCGCTTTTGGTGTCGAATACTCTTCATCAATCATGGCAGGAACATCAGTAATAGTCAAGAGTTTCTCATCTTTTCCATTTACCTTAATGTACTCAAAGTTTGATGTCGTTCTATACGCTTTTATATTTGAGTTTAGAGCACCTGCGATAAATAAAAACTGAGATTTTTTAATTTTGTAATCGGTTTGAAGGGTTTCAGATCCATACATGTCAAACTCTTTTTCGACTGTGTATAAGACTTCAATTTCAGAGTTTTTTTCAACGCCTTCAATAGCAAATATTTTAAAATCTCCATACTCATCAACATTTTTAACCTCTTTGATATTATCTTGGTTTAAAAGAGTTATTTTTCCTTTAGAGTTGATGGTTCTGGCTTTGATATCAACAACAGTTTTTACATCATACATAGGAATATAAACCGTATTGTGCTGGGCAATACCTTTATCATCATTGACTCGTGCAATCGTATGTTCGGTCTCAAAACGCCTCGGTATTTGATCTGAATCACCCGATGCATACTCAACAATATGCTTTTTAAGAATACCAATTGAAGATTCGTTAGCGTCTTCAGCTGAAATCTCATGTATTGTTGGGTTTTCTGCCCAATCGTAGGTTTTATAGTATTGTGCGAAACTAGATGTTGTCGTCACTAATAGGCATAAAAATGCAATGTTCTTTATCATTGTTTTTGTTCTAAAATTATACTTTTTTTATAGGCTTTAATTAAGCTTTTTATAAAGCCATTCCATTGGTCAAAGCCTTCATTTTTAATACTTAAGGTGTTGACGTAAATAGTTTTGGTTTGTGTGATAATATCGTCCTTGACTTGATAAGATATATCAAAACCGTATTGTGGATCTTCAAATGAAGCCTCTTTCGGAATATAGCTTGCTGTGTAACCTTCAGGAATTTTGAAAGTTGTGGTAAATGCTTTCTGAAATTTGTAATCTATTTTCTTACTGTATTTTCGGTCCTTAGTATCGATATTGCTTTTTGAAAGTGTGCGGTCAATATTTAAATTGATGTATATCTTATCTCCAATAGATTTGGCATAACTATCGATATCTAAGTCATAGGCTAGTTCTAAAGGTGTATTTTTATTATCAAAATTTGACTTAGTGATATTGTTATATTTCGTTTTATTATTACCAAGAGCTAATGTTGTATTGAGATATTCTTCTTCCGTTTTAGTGTCCTTATTATAGGTGTATTCTGAAATAAATTCAACTTTGTCATAACCTGTCAAGGCTCGTTTTTCAGATACTTTAACACGCCTATCATCCAATTGCATATGAGTAGTTACAGTCGTTAGATTTTTCTCAGGTTCTTGCGCAGGAACTTTAACAACTTTAAAATTGTCATTATCGATACCTAATAAAGCTTCTTTGGTTTGTGTAAAGGCACTAGGCATTCCAAACGGCACATAGCTATCTGTTGCATCGAGAAAAATAGTGTCATTTTCAACAATTGTAGTAGTAATCATATGGTTGTCTACCATAGGCGTCGGAACTTCAAAATAAGAATAGTTTCTATTTCTAGTGCCAATCCATGTTCTGTAGGATGTAATACCAACATGATTTAGCATTTCATAAAGCAAGTTTGCCATGTCTTTACAATCACCATAGCGTTTATCACAAACACTGGCAGCACCACGCGGAACAAAGCCACCGAGACCATCCTCAAATGCGACATACGTTATGTTATTTTGAACCCAATTGAAAATAGCTTCTGCCTTTTCTCTATCGGTTTCTAATGGCGCAACAATGTCGTCAGCTATTTTATAAACGCGATCCAATGCATCGTCATCAATTTGATCAACTAAAGAGGTATACCATTTATAAAGGTCACTAACATCATTGAGAACATTAATGGTTTTGCCATTTTTCTCATAACTTTTAATATAGACAATGATATGCGGTAAATAGTACAATACAGCTTCACTGTCTTCTTCGCCCTGATATCCGTCAATATTATTAACTGTCCATGTATAAGTTGTCTTTTTTCCTTTGGTTTCTTTTTTAAAATCGAGATCGATATGTTGTGTGTTAAAATCGATATGCCCAATAGTAACATTAGAAGGAAACTCAATAGACAATTGCGCACTTTTAGTAGGTACAAACGTTCCAAAGCGGAATAAGCCCAAAAAATGAGGATCTTTAATAATTTCTTTATAATTAAGTTGTGTAACAGCTCCTTTGGTTACCGCTGGAAATGTAAAAATTTTTGATTCCTGATCACTGTAAAAGACACCATTGTCAAACTCGCGTTTGGTTTCAATATAATCGACTTTTATTTTTTTATTAGTCTCAGGAATTAAGGTAAACGCTTCAATATCTTCAATAGATCTAAAACTATCAAAATGCATCGCTTCGTTAGCAAAATATAATTTTCTGGCTGTTAAGTATTCAGCTTGCTCAGACACATTTTTAGTAATGTCAAATTGGTCTTTGTTCAGTTTTATTTCAATGTGCTCATAACGTTTCAGATAAATATAATCTTCATCAGAAAAGTCTTGCGACCAATTCAAAATTGGAACCAGCAACAATAGGATGAATAACTTCTTCATTTAATAATAGGTTAATTTCAAATATAGAATTATTTTAATATTTATATTAACTTTGATTAGTTAAAAATAATATAATAACTCAGCTAATATCATACCAAAAATGACGCCAAAGTTTGATAAAATACATTTACGATTTAAACTCAATGGAATAAACTTTGACCATGAGGATTTAAAAGAGGTCGCTTATAGTTTAGTAAAAGAGGGAGAAGCTTATGAGCAGATTATTGGAAATTTTTTATTAGACTGGTTAGATGATAAAGATTATGTGTTAACTAAAACATCAGGATCTACAGGGCTTCCAAAACTTATCAAAATAAAAAAGCAGCAAATGGTAAATTCTTCGGTTATGACTGGAGATTTCTTTGGTTTAGCACCTGGTGATAAAGCGTTACATTGTTTGCCATGCCAATATATTGCTGGGAAAATGATGCTGGTTAGAGCAATGATTTTAGGCTTAGAATTAGATATGGCTCCACCGACATCTATACCATCTTATGATGATTTAAAGGAATATGATTTTTGCGCCATGATTCCGTTGCAACTGCAAAACTCATTAGACCGAATACAACATATAAAAACAATCATTGTAGGAGGAGCTCGCGTATCTGGTACGTTAATGGCTGCTATACAAAATTGTAAAGCTACTGTTTATGAAACCTACGGAATGACCGAAACCGTAAGTCATATTGCAATAAGGCAACTCAATAATACTTCTGAAACAGCGCCTAATTTTAAAACCCTTCGTGATATTTCAATCTCAAAAGATGATAGAGACTGTTTAATTATTGATGCTCCAGCTCTTGCAGATCATACTATAATTACTAACGATGTGGTAGAGATGTTATCTGATAACCAATTCAAGATTATAGGTCGTTATGATAATATGATCAATTCTGGAGGCGTTAAATTATTTCCCGAAGTCATAGAAGCTAAGCTTCAGGATAAAATTGAAAACCGTTTTTTTATTTCCTCGGAAACGGATAAAGATTTGGGGCAAAAGGTGATTTTGGTAGTAGAAGGAGATTCTAATACTATAGATACTTCGTTATTTGAAGATTTAGATAAATTTGAAGTCCCAAAAGTTGTTTACAATACCAATAAGTTTATCGAAACTCCTAATAGAAAAATCCAAAGGCAAAAGACATTAGATTTGGTCTTTAAGGGGTAGCTTGTTTAGTATGTCTGTAAAATATATAAGATGCAATTAGTCCGACACAACTAAATAGAGCCAATACCATAAAAGCGTTTTGAAGTCCTAGTATTTTATTTTCATTATCTAATAATATTCCAAACATCGGACCCGAAAAAATATCGGGAGTATAGCCTATAATAGAAACAAGTCCGACTGTAGTTCCTGTAAGCGTTAAAGGTATGTTGGCTTCTTCTAAAGTTGCAAAATACAAAACACGGCAAGAATAGACTCCTATAGCTATGGCTATGATATTTATAAAAAACAAGATAGTATCTCCGTCATTAATAATTCCAGAAGCAAAAATTAAGCTCGATAAAATTGCCAGTATAAATCCGATAATAAGCCATAGCGAAGCTTTGGTTCTGTCGGCTAAAAATCCAATAGTTACTCCAATTATTGGTCTGAGGTATAATAATGATGTACCAACTTTTGCTGATGCTATATCATCATAATTCATAACATTTTTGGTATATAATGTAAAAATATCTGTGGCTTTATATCCTGTGTAGGCACATAAAATTATAAGCATTAATAACCAGACAGTCTTATATTTCAATACATTTTTAACATCGGAAATCGTAATGGTGTTTTTTTCTGTCTCTTCATCAGATTGTAGTGAACCCAGAAAAAAGTAGACCGAAACTCCTATAAGCGCCACAAGTCCAGAGGATATTAATATAACATATTTGAATGCATGCTGACGCTCGATTAAGGTGGCTTCTGAAATATCGGTTTCAATAAAAAAAGAAAACACAAACACACCTAGAGAACCAAATAAGGCAGCTACTAATCCGCGTCCTCCATCTAAAAAACCAAATGCGATGCCTTGTTTTTCTTTTCCTCCCCAAATCCTGGTAGCTTTTATCATGGCTGCCCAAAACAGAAAAATGGTCGTAAATCCCCAATATCCATAAAGTACTTTTAAATAAGTATATTCGGGATAAGTTGCATAATACAAACCGCCTAAAGCTGTTAAAATTAAGGCAGCTGCCATTAAGTTTTTAGGCTTGAATCTATCTGCTAAAGGCCCACCGAATAGATATGAAAAAAAGGCTACAAGGCCATAAACGGAAAAGCAATAGCCGATATCTTCATTGTTAATATTGAATACATCTAAAAATGTAGGTCTGAATATACGTTGTAATACAAAAGGTAATATAAACACAGCCTCACCAGCCAATATGAGTAATAAAATTATGTAAGCTGGCGATCTGCGTTTGTGTTGTTTCATATTACACTTGTAAAACACCCATATTGAATGGCTTTTCGATAGGAGCGTGGTTGGCAGCTTCAATACCCATGCTAATCCATGTTCTAGTATCCAACGGATCAATAACAGCATCTGTCCATATGCGAGCAGCTGCATAGTATGGAGACACCTGATTATCGTATCTGTTTTTTATCTTGTCAAACAGTTCCTTTTCTTTGTCTTCGGTAATGTTTTCCCCTTTTTTAAGAAGTGATGCTTTTTCGATTTGTAACAAAACTTTCGCCGCCGAATTTCCACTCATCACTGCTAATTCAGCACTTGGCCACGCCACTATAAGTCTTGGGTCGTAAGCTTTTCCACACATGGCATAATTACCTGCACCATAACTGTTTCCGATAACAATCGTAAATTTTGGAACCACCGAATTACTCACTGCATTTACCATTTTTGCACCATCCTTAATAATGCCGCCATGTTCAGATTTGCTTCCCACCATAAATCCGGTGACATCTTGTAAAAAGACTAACGGAATTTTTTTCTGGTTGCAATTAGCAATAAAACGTGTGGCTTTATCAGCACTGTCATTATAAATAACACCACCAAATTGCATTTCACCCTTTTTCGTTTTTACAAGCTTACGTTGATTAGCTACAATACCAACGGCCCAGCCATCAATTCGTGCATAGGCTGTAATAATGGTTTTTCCGTAGCCTTCTTTGTATTCATCAAATTCAGAATTATCAACAAGACGTTTGATAATCTCTTTCATATCGTATTGATCGGCTCTGGATCTTGGTAAAATTCCGAAAACATCTTGCGGATTTTCTTTTGGTTTTTTTGCAGCAACGCGATTAAAACCAGCGGTGTCATAATCACCAATTTTATCTATTAATCGCTGAATGGTTTCTAGAGCATCTTTGTCATCTTTTGCTTTGTAATCGGTAACACCAGAGATTTCACAATGCGTTGTTGCACCACCTAAGGTTTCATTATCAATGGTTTCTCCAATAGCCGCTTTTACTAAATAGCTTCCAGCTAGAAATATACTTCCGGTTTTATCTACAATTAAAGCCTCATCACTCATAATAGGGAGGTAAGCTCCACCAGCAACACAACTTCCCATAACAGCAGCGATTTGTGTTATGCCCATGCTACTCATTACAGCATTATTTCTAAATATGCGTCCGAAATGTTCTTTGTCAGGAAAAATTTCATCCTGCATTGGCAGATATACACCTGCTGAATCTACCAGATATATTATAGGTAAACGATTTTCGATGGCAATCTCCTGTGCGCGTAAATTCTTTTTTCCAGTAATAGGAAACCATGCTCCAGCTTTTACAGTAGCATCATTAGCAACAACGATACATTGCTTGCCTTTAACATATCCTATCTTAACAACAACGCCACCAGATGGACAACCACCATGGTCTTCATACATATTATCTCCAGCAAAAGCTCCAATTTCTACCGATGGTTTTTTAGAGTCTAAAAGATAATCGATACGCTCTCTAGCGGTCATTTTTCCTTTTGAATGGTGCTTCGCTATTCGTTTTTCGCCGCCACCGAGTTTAACTTGGGCTAAGCGTTTTTTTAAGTCGGAAAGGAGTAATTTATTGTGATCTTCGTTCTTATTGAAGTTTAAATCCATAATCTATTTTATTTCCCACGAATTTACAAAACCCTTAACGGATTAAAAAGCGAATATTTTGTTAAAATATATAACATGGAAATATATTCCTTGGAATATAAATTTTTTTATGCTATATTTGTACCAACAAAAACCATAATTACATGAAACGAGATAAAATTATTTTTTATGTAGCCACAGGATTATTGACTCTATTGATGTTATTTTCAGTGAGCATGTATTTTTTTAAACATGATGACGTATCAGTTATGTTTACAAATTTTGGATATCCAACTTACATTATTTATCCCTATGCAGTTGCTAAACTTTTAGGTTTAGTGGCATTGTGGAATCCAAATTTTAAAGTGATTAAAGAGTGGGCTTATGCAGGATTCTTTTTTGCATTTATATTAGCTTTCTTTGCGCACTATATGATTGGAGACGGAGAACAAACAGGTGCATTATTGGCATTAGTGCTATTAATCGTATCGTATATATTTAACAAAAGAATTAGCAAGTAATACTTATGAAACATATCATCACATTCGCAGGTAGTAATAGTAAAAACTCAATAAATAAAGAATTAGCAGTTTATGCTTCATCTCTGGTTGAAGACGTTGAAGTCACAGTTTTAGATTTGAATGATTTTGAATTGCCTATTTACGGCATCGATCACGAAGTTGCTCATGGTATACCAGAAAACGTTTACAAATTTTTAGAGCATATCAAATCTTCTGATGGAATTATTATTTCATTAGCTGAACACAACGGAGCTTACACCACAGCGTTTAAAAATCTTTTCGATTGGTTGTCCAGAGCAGAACAAAAAACATTTCTTGGGAAACCTATGTTACTAATGGCAACATCTCCTGGAGGTAGAGGAGGACAATCTGTTTTAGACATTGCTGGAGACAGGTTTCCGAGACACGATGCATCAATTGTCGCTAAATTTTCGTTACCTTCATTTGGGACAAATTTTCAAGACGGAAGTATTGTTAATGAAGATTTGAAAGCCCAATTGTTAAACGAAATAGAAGCGTTTAAAACATCTTTATAATTATGGAAATCAAACACGAATCTAACGGACAAAAAGGACGTTTTTATTACGAGGTTGATGGCGTAGAAAAAGCCCTAATGACTTACAGCTATGCTGGATCTGATAAAATTATTATCAATCATACCGAAGTTGACGCGTCTTTAAAAGGGCAAGGTATTGGCTATAAATTAGTAGAGGCATCAGTAGAATATGCCAGAGATAAACACATCAAAATATTACCTTTATGTCCTTTTGCAGCTGCTGTATTTAAGAAAAAACAGGAGTATAACGATACGTTATTTTAAATAAAAACAACTCATGGGAGATCTTTCTAAAGATATAAATTCAAGCTTTCCAAATAGTAAGGTTAAAGCATTATTGAACATCATTTATACGGCTAATTGGATAAATAGTCATCAAAATGCCTTTTTTAAACCTTTTGGAATTTCACCACAGCAATTTAATATTTTAAGGATTTTGCGAGGAGCAGGTGAGCCTATTAAAGTGCAAACCATTAAAGAACGTATGTTAGAACGTGCGCCTAATGCAACACGTTTAATGGATAAACTTTGTGATAAACACTTAATAGAGCGTTTGCCATGCCCAGACGATAGAAGAGTTGTACATATTAATATTACAACTAAGGGACTCGGATTATTAGATGAAATTGATAAAGATTTTAAAGACGATATCTTAAAGAATTTAACTGAAAAGGAAGCTGGTCAATTAAGTGATCTGCTCGATAAAATACGTTAGCGTATTTTTTTAACTAAATAGTTTCCATGGAAAATATTGAAATAAAACTATAATAAAATGAAACTAAATACAATACAAACAATAGGACGAAGTGATTTCGTAAATATGGGACCAATTAGATTGCGTCAACCTTTACCAACTTCAGAAATTGAAATGGTTGATCCATTTATTTTATTGCATCATTACGGACCATATCAAATCAGTGAAAAGAACAATCCGTTTGATTTAGGACCGCATCCACATAGAGGATTTGAACCTGTAACATTTTTAGTTCAAGGTGAGCAATTACATCGCGATTCATTAGGAAACGAAAGCGTGGTGAAAGCAGGTGATGTGAAATGGACAACTGCTGGTCGTGGTATAATTCATGCTGAAGGTCCGAATAAAACATTTGTAAAAAAAGGAGGGACTATTGAAGGCATTCAGTTGTGGCTAAATCTTCCTGCTGAAAAAAAGATGATTCAGCCTAATTATCAGCATGCAAAGCACGAGGAATTCAATGTGCTCATTTCCGAAGATAACAAAGTGGAAACCCGTATTATAGCTGGAGAATTTCAAAATACCTACGGAAAAATAGCAACACAAACGCCTGTAAATGCATTTATGATTACGGCTAAGTCAGGTGGAATTGAACAGATAAGGTTTAGTAATTCGCATAAAGGAATGCTATATCTTATAAAAGGAAAGGTTAGTGTTAACGACACCGAAATCTTAGAATTGAATGAACATCAACTCCTACAATTTCATCAGGATGGAGAAGGGTTTAAAATTGAAGCGCAAACGGATAGTACATTGCTGTTTCTGTCTGGAGAACCGTTTCATGAACCCGTTGCTACTTACGGACCTTATGTAATGAATACACAAACTGAATTGTTGGAAGCAATGCGAGATTACCAAATGGGTAAGATGGGATTTCTACCAGCACATTAATAATAAATGTTATGAAAACAATACTTCACAAATCAGATACCAGAGGGTATGTAAATCATGGATGGCTAAAATCTTACCATTCATTTAGTTTTGCTAGCTATCACAACGAAAAGCGTATGAATTTTGGAGCGCTTCGTGTGTTAAACGACGATGTTGTTCAACCTAAAATGGGATTTGGAACGCATCCTCATCAAAATATGGAAATTATTTCTATTCCGTTAAAAGGTGCTTTATCTCATAAAGATAGTATGGGAAATAAACGAGCGATTGAGGTTGGAGAAATTCAGGCGATGAGTGCTGGCACAGGGATTACACATTCTGAATTTAACGATAGTAAAACGGATGCTGTAAATTTTCTGCAGTTATGGATAATTCCTGAACAGAACAATGTTGCTCCAAACTATGAACAACGTGCATTTGCACCCGAAGGGAAACACAATAAACTGCAAACAGTTGTAGCTCCAAATGACAAGTTAGTGGGTGACGCTTTACCTATTCATCAGCAAGCTTATATGTATAGAAGTTATCTGGAGCAGGATAAAAGTATCGCTGTTAAATTGAAATCTAAAACTAACGGATTGTATATTTTTGTTGTTGAAGGCGCCGTAGAAGTTGGAGCAAACCAATTGGAAGCTAGAGACGCTATGGGTGTTTATGACACGGAGAATGTTGAAATTAAAGCAATTAATAATGCAGAATTAATTATTGTTGAAGTTCCAATGGATTAATATCACCTCAATCGATTAATAGCTAAAAAAAAGCATCTGATATAGGATGCTTTTTTTAGTTTAAAATCACGATATTTGTCTTTAGACTAACTATCTAAAATTAAGAAAAGAATATGGCAATGAATAAAAATACAGTGTTAGCTTGGGCTACCACGATAATGATAATTGTAGGATTAGGTTTAATAGCTCTTGGTGCATTTCGGTATGATGATGTTGCAGGTTGGGGATTTGCAGCAGTAGGTATTGGCTTTTTCGCTATAGCTTGGGTGTTTAATGCATTAAAAGGACGTGTGTGATGAGTGATGATAAAAAAGTAATTTTCTCAATGTCTGGTGTAACAAAGACATTTCAATCGGCTAATACACCAGTACTTAAAAACATTTATTTAAGCTTTTTTTACGGAGCAAAAATCGGAATCTTAGGTCTTAATGGTTCTGGTAAATCGACACTTCTTAAAATCATAGCAGGTGTTGATAAAAATTTTCAGGGTGATGTGGTCTTTTCACAAGATTATTCTGTTGGTTATTTAGAACAAGAGCCTCAATTGGATGATGAAAAAACGGTTATGGAAGTTGTTCGTGAAGGCGCTGCTGAAACTGTAGCTATTTTGGATGAATACAATAGTATCAATGACCAGTTTGGTTTAGAAGAAGTGTACAGCGATCCTGATAAAATGGAAAAGCTTATGAACCGACAAGCCGTACTTCAAGATCAGATTGACGCTGCGAATGCCTGGGAATTAGATACAAAATTAGAAATCGCCATGGATGCTCTGCGCACACCAGATGGCGACAAAAAAATTGGTGTATTATCTGGAGGTGAACGACGTCGTGTGGCACTTTGTCGTTTATTACTACAAGAGCCTGATGTATTACTGTTAGATGAGCCTACCAACCATTTAGATGCCGAATCGGTACATTGGTTAGAACATCATTTAGCCCAATATAAAGGAACAGTCATTGCAGTAACGCACGATAGGTATTTCTTAGATAATGTAGCGGGATGGATATTAGAGCTTGATCGCGGAGAAGGCATCCCTTGGAAAGGAAACTATTCGTCCTGGTTAGATCAAAAATCTAAGCGAATGGCACAAGAAAGCAAAACGGCTTCAAAACGTCAAAAAACTTTAGAACGAGAGTTAGAATGGGTACGTCAAGGTGCAAAAGGCAGACAAACCAAACAAAAAGCACGTTTAAAAAACTATGACAAACTCATGAGTCAGGATCAAAAACAGCTTGACGAAAAACTTGAAATTTATATTCCTAATGGTCCGCGTTTAGGAACCAATGTTATAGAAGCGAAAGGCGTGAGCAAAGGCTATGGCGATAAGTTACTCTATGAAGATTTAAACTTTAATCTTCCTCAAGCTGGAATTGTTGGTGTTATCGGACCAAATGGTGCTGGTAAAACGACCATTTTTAGAATGATTATGGGAGAAGAAACTCCAGATAAAGGTGAGTTTATTGTAGGTGAGACTGCAAAAATTGCCTATGTCGATCAAAAGCACGCCAATATAGATCCAGAAAAATCCATTTGGCAAAACTTTAGTGACGAGCAAGAATTAGTCATGATGGGAGGAAAGCAGGTGAACTCTAGAGCGTATTTAAGTCGCTTTAACTTTTCAGGAAGTGAGCAAAATAAGAAAGTAAATTTACTCTCAGGAGGTGAGCGTAACCGTTTGCATCTGGCAATGACTCTCAAGGAAGAGGGCAACGTGCTACTTTTGGATGAGCCTACAAATGATCTTGATGTGAATACATTACGAGCCTTAGAAGAAGGTCTGGAAAATTTTGCAGGTTGTGCTGTGGTTATTTCTCACGACAGATGGTTTTTAGATCGTATCTGTACACATATTTTAGCCTTTGAAGGAGATAGTCAGGTGTATTTCTTTGAAGGAAGTTTTTCAGACTATGAAGAAAATAAGAAAAAACGTCTGGGAGGTGATCTCATGCCAAAGCGTATTAAATATAAAAAGCTGGTTCGTTAAACCATTAAATTATAATAAAAAAGCCAGCAATCGCTGGTTTTTTTATTGTTTTTCTATTTGTTTGTGTAGTTTTTTGTTGTCTTTCTTTAAAGTACGAATTTTTATCAAATTCAAAACCAGTAATGCTAAAATGGTAATTAATGCTATTGACAATACACGTATTAGTCTTTCATTATCAGCAACATCTAACATATTAATTGTTATTGTTATCATATAAATGACCATCGGTAAAATCCTGGTAGCTTTTATCTATTTCAGATTTATAGAAGCTATTATCGGTTAATCGTTTGTTTTCTGCCTTTAACTTATACATCTTAATAATGGCTATCGCAATAAAAATTAAGAATATAGAAGCTGTTACGATGAGAACTATGGTAAGTTGCATCGTGCTTACAAGCGAAATATTTGAAGTATAAGTAGTTAGCATTACACTAGGTTTAATTTGATTTGGTCTTCAAATATACGATAATATTTAAAAAACAAGCTATTTATCTATAAAAAGTTACACTTAATCGATAAAATAGTTGTTATTCCTTATACCACTCCAATTGAATCACTTCAATTGTTTCGTCTCCTTGATTGATAAGTGTCTTAAATTTTTCTACATCACTATAGCCATCCGTTCCTCTATAATGATAAGGGTAAACCGTTTTTGGTTTAAATTCTAATACAGCTTCTGCAGCCTTATCAACAGTCATTGTATACGGTAAGTTCATACAAACGAAGGCCTTATCAATAGCTTCCAGTGCTCTCATTTCAGGAATATCTTCAGTATCACCTGAAATATAAATACGCTCACCAGCTACAGTAATAACATAGCCATTACCACGTCCTTTAGGATGAAACTTTAAGGCTTCTTCTCGTAAGTTATACATTGGTATGGCCTCAAATGTAAAATGATCAATTGTAGCCATTTCTCCATTATCTAAAACAACGTTTCGTTTCGTCTTTAAATCTTCAGGAAAAAGGTCGATTACAGCTTTTGGTGCAATAATCGTAGAAGCAGATAAATCTAAGGTCTTTAAGGTTTCAATACTGTAATGGTCTCCATGAATATCAGTAATCAGTACAATTTTAGGATTGGTATGTCCTTCAAAAGCTTCAGCGCCTCCTGTTGGATCAACATATAGTACATCTGTGCCATAAGTTAGTACCATTGTAGCGTGCGAAATGGGATGAATATTTAGTTGTTGTTCTTCAGAAACGGTTTCGGCAACCACATCCTTAGAGTTGGTTTCCATCGCATTGGTCGTTTCATTCTTGCTATCCGATTTACAAGACACAACAGCTAAGCATAATATAAGCAATACAAGATTTAAATGTTTCATAGTCGTAAAATTTTAAAACCTAAAGATAACGACAAATGGTTTCAGAATAAAGTTTGTAACAAAATATTATATTTTGATACTCATATTTTAAGCGTATTAAGTTTTTAAAATCATATTTTTTAACGAAATTGCTTGTCCTAAATATTGTTCAACTTTAATACACAACATAATATGTCTGATGATTTTGATTTATTAGAAACGAATTCCAACGAAAAAACTGAGAAAGTAGATGTAAATTGGGGAAAAGCTATAGACCAGATGAAGTCGAAGCTCGCCCAAGAGGATGATCCAGAAAGTCGTCAGAAAATCTTAAATGCCACCTTAGATAATGTTGTAGATATGGCCGAAAAAGACCGTTCTACGTTATTAGACGCTATTAAAGATTTAACCGATTATCAAGATGAGGTCGGAATTATGTTTGAAGGCTTTTCTGCACTAAATCCTGCTGAACAGAAAATCATCGATGATGCGATTAAGCGTCTCGAACGTGCTAAAATCGAATTAGAAGATGCCAATGCCAAACCTGATACATTCTGGAATAACCTTTTTGGAAGAAAAGGAAAAATCAAAAAGGCTGAAGAAGAATTAAAAGCAGCTCAAAAAGAACGAGATGCTTCCGATAATAAAGCTAAAGCCATGTTTCAGCAGCGTATCGAAAGTGCCGACGTACAAACTTTATTAAACGAACTTTCGTTTAAAAGTCAGGCAGCTATCAAGCGTCTTAAAGATCGGGAACTCGAAATCAAAGAAGTTGAAGAAAGCCTGAAAACAGCGATTGTTGAAGCGAGTAATAATCATACCAAAGCTTTAGAGAAAAAGAAGCAAGTTGAAGCGCAACTCGAAGAGCAATATGCTTTACTTAAGCAAGCACGTCAAGCTCTTGAGGAAGTTGCCGATAAGCAATCTACAGAGTATTCAGATGCTTTGGCTAAAGTGACTCAACTCGAGCAAAAAGTAGAAGAACTCGAAGGACTTAAAAACGCTTACACCACCTTAGCGGCTTCAAAAGATAGTTTCGTGCACAAGCATAATTTAACCATCAAAGTATTAACCTCTTTGCGTAGTAATTTACAAACGCATCGTGCTAAACTTAAAAGTGATACCGACGAGCGTTTAAAATATTATGACGGTTATGTTGTGGCTTTAAAGGCGCGTACAGACCAGGAATTTGCTGCAATTTTAGAACATTTAGGTGTTAAAACCGATGAACATATTGGAGAAACTCTAGCGGCTATGCATACAGCAAGTGCTAAAGCGCGTCAGGAAATGATGGACAATATTCCTGTTCATGAAAAAGTTATGCAAGGCGTTTATGGCAGTTATGCTGAAGCTTTAAAAGAAATTAGAACAAAGGATTCTGAAATTCAGAAAAATTTTGCAGACCGCTATGGTATTGATATGAAAGAGATTTTTGATGAATATTACAGTGCCGATCCAAATGCACCATCAGATGGAGGAGGTGAGCCAGAAGGTGAGCCAAAACCAGAATCTAACGACGACGATTTATTGTCTTAATATAATGATGGCGTTCCCAAACCATCCCGTATTCTCGCGATGGTTTGGGCAGGCTTTCCACTATATCTTTTTTCTAAAAAACGAAAAAAGGATGCCGTATCAATCCTTAACGCAAAGGCGCAGATAATGGAAAACTTTCTAAGAAACATAAAACTAATAGACGACTTTACAACAGAAATGAATATTTCTAAATCAGAATTTATTTCAAGATTAAAACGTCAAGTTGATGAGTCTTCTCTTGGTGTGTTCTCAGATTTTGGAGATGTATTTTCATCGAGCAAAAATGAATATAAAGGCGTGGTTAATTACGATGGATTTAAGTTCAAAAGAAAACGACGTTTCTTTGATACAAAAATGAATGTAGCTACAGTGTCTGGTAACTACAGGCAGGTTTCTGATACATTGATAATTGAAAGCCAGATTACCGGATTTACAGGAATCATCATGTTTTTTTTCATTTTCGCAATGCTGATTTATACTGTTTTTATCATGACTTTTATCTTTGGAACTGCAGGAGGTGATAAACCGTTTTATATGATTCCTTTTATTGCATTACATGCCTTGTTGATGTTTGGGATTCCCTATTTCATTATAAGACGAAGTGTCAAACGATTTAAATATGATTTAGAACGTGAGTTTCATTACATCGCATCAAAACCCTTAAATTCTTAATATTCAAGATTAATAAATGATTGTAACACCATTAGATTCAGCTGTATTAGACTCTAAAGAGCAATATGTTTTCTATCATAAAATGATAGACTTTGCGCTTAAAGAACTAATCGTTGCTGTTCAACAACAACACATCCTTAATGAGAAAGAAGTCCTTTTATTTAAGCAGTATTGTGATTTGTTGTTGTATTCTATCGAAGCCATGCGTGTCAAATATATGTATGACGAAGAGGAGAATATGAAGGTCGATTTAACCGATTCGGGATTTCCTAATTATCTGGAGTTTCGCTATTTGTTTAACGACTTGGGATTACGTGAAGATTATTTAGGTAAACTAACCAATGTTGATGCTTTAAAAGAAGAGTTTTTAGATACATTGTTACGTAAAAAAGAACCAATTGCTAAGCGAAAATTGTTTCAGGCAGCCTCTATAGTTTATTACAAGTCGGCCAAAAAAGAATACATTTTTAATCGGTTTGTTCAGGGTAAAATTATTGACGCACCTCAAGGCGCTCCCGGACAATATTTAGTAAGCTGGAGTTTTTATGAGGTCTCACACAACCGACCGTTTATTTGCTATATGTACTTTAACTACGATGGTAGTCATCCGCATAAAGAACGGGAAGATATCTATTATGCATTAAAAACAGTTGCCGATAGAGAATTAGCATTAGATATGATGGCCTATGCCATCGATAAGCGTTTACCTAAAGTATTTCCTAAGTTAATAAAACGTGTGGATTTAGGACCCATTCATAACGTATTTGCTAAAGATGAAAATAAAGTGACTCATGCTATTTTAGAAGGTATTGCTAAAAAAACAATTCCTTTAGAATCCTATGCTATTTCATTCAAAATAGATGAAGTAAGCTCAAGTAGCGAATTTAAAGAAGGTAGCTTTTTTAGTAAACAAACATTTCAAAAATGGGATACTGTCTTTAAACAACGCTATGTGTTTGCACCACATAGAATCATACAATTGCTATATAACAAAACTCCTGAAATCATGAATAAACTCGCTAAAGCGCCTATTCAGATTGCAGATTTAATAAATAATAAATAATAAAATAACAGTCTCAGTTCTAGTATATCATACTGGAAAACTCTGACAGTCTATTGAAGATTCAACATATGGAACACAACTCAACATTTCCTATAAAACAAAACGAACTCGATATGCTTCGTGATGAAGCTACATCATATATTAAAAGCATCCAATGGGAGCAAGGACAACGAGCAAAAAATAAAGACAAAGATGCCAATGATGAATCCATTTTATTGTACTTGTCTCGCGCAAAAGGAAATGGTGGGACAAGTGTGACATCTGTCTCAAAAACAATTCTCGAATTAAAGAAGCGTTTATTGCCAGAGTCTATCGCTATTCCAATTCACTTAAATCAGACGCTTTATGCTGTTCAGGAAGGAATCACTTTAGGGATTTGGATTAAAGACAGCTACTATGATGCCTCAGGATTATCGAGTTTGTCCGAAAACAAATCGGCTTTAGATAATTCTGGAAAGCGTGAATATGAAAGTAAAATGCAAACCGGAACCGCATTTATGTTGTTTGCAACAGCCTATAAAATTTTACACGATCTAAAACCTATTGCTTCTGATGATTTAAGCGTTATGAAAAATAAGTTTGCAGGTATTCCTGAGGTGTCACTTATGACACCTTTAAAAGGGATTTCTTGTGCCTTGTTCTATTATGATAAGTATTTAGGACATCCTGAAATTATCAAATCTGATAAAGATGTTATTGATTTTACTGTGGTGTATTTTGAAGCTTTAATTGCTGAAATCCAAATGCGAAAAAGTAGTTTGGAATATACCGAAACAGTTGTCGATAGAACTTACAAACTCGAAAAATCAGATTTTGCTGTATCTGGTTGGGATAATGTATTTCAAGGTGCAGCAAAAAGCGTTGAGTTTAATAAAATTCAGTTTGAGCAAATCGTTGGAAACAGAGATGCAAAACACTTTGCGCGTCGTTTAACCGAACGTATGCTGAGTTATGATTTTGATGCTAAGAAAAATCCGTTTCAGGAGTTAGGCGGATTTATGCCTGTATTTATGGGTTATGGAATTCCGGGAACTGGAAAAAGTATGTTGATTGCTGCTATTGCAACTCGTCTTAAAGAACATTGTGACAACTTAGACATTCCGTTTTTGTTTCACCCAATGCCAGATACTTTAATTTCTACGTTTCAAGGTGGTTCGGCCGAAAAAATGGTCGAGTGGATGAAACCCTTACAGGATCCTTCAAAACTAATATTTGCGCCTATTGATGATGCTGAAAACAACTTACAGGAACGTACAGCTCAGGGCGTTTCCGCAGGTGTTAAAGAAGTAATTGGAGTGTTTTTGAGATACACCGAAGGTGCTTATGCAGTGAACTACGGAAATAGTTCTATAGGATTATTTACGAATCTTCCCGAAATGCTAGATAAAGCGGTCATCTCTCGTGTACAGGGACGTTTTAAAATTGATGGTGCGCGTACAGAACATGACTTTTTAGATCAGGATCATTTATGGTGGCGTAAACTGGATACAACAATGCCAGACTTTGTAAATATGCAAGGCCCAGAAAATTATAGCTATTTGCAAGATCAAGGCTTGGCAAAAAATATGGGAGAAATCTTAAACGTGTCTGATAAACCTACAGAAGAGCGTGTATTAGAAGCTTATGATAAAACCGAAAAGCATTTTAAAACCAATCAACACTTGTTTTATGCACATCTGTATAAGGAAATTCAGAAGCTGTTTCCATTTTTCTCGTCTCGTGACGTACGAAATATCCAAAGTGCTGTGTCCTTGCGTTTAACAGATTTTGATTTGGAAGAAGACTGGTTTGAGAATCCGGATTTCTATTTCAAAAAAGATTATGAAACCAAGTTTAATATGTTGCAGGAATTAATGCGAGCGAATATGAAAGGCTTAGATTTTTCTGAAATCCGCCGACAAGAAGTGGTGCGTTATCTCGATAATGTTGCTACCATTGCCGATACCGATTTTAAACGAAAAGTCGATGCCAGAGTTAATCAGTTAAATATCGATTTGGAAGCTAGAGCGCAATTTGGAAAACAAGATTAATCATATTAAACACATAAAAGAAACCGTACTTTCTGATCAGCATTACATCCTTAAAAAGTTGTCTTTTGATTATATGACAAGCGATGGCAAATGGGAGAGACAGCATCGGGAGGTTTATAATAGAGGAGATGGTGCTGGTATACTCTTGTATAACCGTAAGAAGAAAACGGTACTATTGATAAAACAATTTAGAATGCCAGCATATTTGAATGGTGCTAAAGATGGTTTTATAAATGAAATTTGTGGTGGTTTATTAGATGATGATGATCCCGAAACCTGTATTATGAGAGAAGTTAGGGAAGAACTAGGTTTTGAAATTAGTACAGTGAAAAAAGTTTATGAAGGGTTTTCTTCTCCTGGTGTGCTGACTGAAAAAATGCATTTTTTTATCGCTGAATACACAGATGAAATGAAAGTAGATTCTGGAGGCGGATTAGCAACCGAACAAGAAGATATTGAGGTTTTAGAAATCCCGTATTCTGAAGCGATAGATATGCTAAATAATGGAAAAATTATAGATACCAGAACAATTGTATTATTACAATATTTACAAATTCATAAGGTGTTAGACTAAAATGGACAAACTAAAATTAGCCAATTTATATAGAAGCGAATTAATTCCCGTTAGCGGAAAGCTAGTTGAGCGTTATAATAAATGCCTTAAAAAATTGGGATTTGCCGAAACAAAACTGACGCATTTTTCAATAGACGGCATAGGTTGGAGCCCTGAAATAGCTGAAGAAAAAAACGATGAGAACTACTTGTGTAATGGCGAATCTAATCCGCATGGAATTATAATATCTCCTTTGCAAAATAAAAAGCCAGTTTATTTACCATATCATACATTTGACAGGGAAATGATGCAATTGGTTTTTAAAACGCATGGAGAAAAAATCAACGATATCACGCGTGATTCTGCGATTTGTATTGATTTTGATCAGAATATCGATACATTTTATGAGCCTTTAGACGTACTTAGATATCAGATAGTAACTATTAAATTTCATCTTATTGATAATTTAGATCATGTGAGAGATGAGCAATTAGTGCTTATCGAGAAATTTAAAGCAGGTAATAATTTTATCGATGAAGAAATTCACAATAAACTACTGGAGTCGGCTTCAAAATATGGTGATTTAAGAGAGCGAGATTTAAGTTTGAGATCTGTTAATTATGTCACCGATTCATTTTATACAAAATCTTTTGGAGGTGTCTTTGTACTTCGTGATTTTATCACGCCAATTGTTGTTTTTGAAGATATGAAGTGGTACAAAGAAGCCATTAAAGATACATTGCATGAAGTGATGATTTTTCACATTTCGCAACCAGAACTTATGGAAAAACTTCGCGATCATATTATTATTGCCTATGATTTGGAGGAGATTGTAAAAACGAAGCGTTACGAACGGATTAAGAAATTTGAGTTTGCCAGACATTTAAAAGATACGCAGCATCCTATAAGTGATATTCTAAATGATCCCTTATTATTTAAAAGTTATTTAAACAAAGTGGATATCGATACACGAAAAAAGATCATGAGTGTAGAGCGCTACTTAGAAAAATTAGAAACCAGTAACCAATATAAAATTGTAGATATTGTAGATGACGATTTGTTCGAGGCTATGCACGAACCGCATTCGAGCTTGCATCCAACACATCAGGATTTAATTTGGAAACTACTGGTAAATATTGCTCCTAAAGATGTATTATTTATGTATTGGTATGATAAACAGGAGTTTTATAAACAATATAAAACTTGGGATGCGTCGTTACAGGATTGGGTTATTCAAACAATTCGTAACAATATATAATAAAATTAGACTAATTTAGTAGAACGTTTTGCTCAATACTTCTTTAAGTATTTTGCAGACTAAATCAAAAACTATGGGACTAGAGTTAATTATATTTATTTCAGCTATTCTCTTCGGAATCTTTTTATACTGGAGAGAATCTAATGGCAATGGTGTTTACCGTTTTGTTAATAAAATAGTAAATAGTAAAGAATTGCAAATGGCACCCGAAAGTAAAAAAGGGTTTATCTATCAACAAGCATTTTTACCTCGTCTTATTTTTGTTGTAACTTTAGTTTTAGTGGCTGCATTAATTGTTGAGTTTTTGACGCCAATTTCAGTCTTTGGTAGTTATCAGGGCATTTCTTCTTTTGCATCATTTGCTGTAGGAACACTTTTAGGAACTTATGTAGCTAATTTCGTTCTAAAGTCTAGCGCTGTACTCGAAGAGCAAAGTGAATCCTTAGAGGATAAATTAGAAAATGTTGTTGAAAAAGGTAAAGACTTTATAGAAGATTTAAAAACAAAAGACGCTAAGGTTGTCGAAGAAGCAAAAGCAGAGATTAAAACAGAACCTAAAGCTGATGGTAAATCTGCACGTGACCGACTAAAAGATAAGGGTCTTATGTAATGGAGGTTCATTCTGAACTCGTTTCAGAATCTCATCATTTATATTTTTAAACTAACATATGTTCTGTTTGCATAGAACTAATTAATTCAAGTTTTCAATGATTAAATCATACTGGAACAAAGGAAAAAAACAAAAATTCATCACCATTTTTGTAAGCCTCATACTAATTATTGCGCTATTTATGTTTCGCGATGATTACCAACCTGCCTTATTATTTCTTCGGAAATATATATTCGTCATTATTTTAAGTCTGTTGGTTTTGTTTTTCGGACTTCGAAAATTCCGTAGTTCTGAAAGTACAGGAAAACGCTTAGGAATTCTTGCTCTACTCATTGGGTTTTTTGCACTTATTTATGTGGTAGGATGGCATTTAAAGCTCTATGATTATATGAAAACCTATAATGTTTTCAATGATTTAAATAAAGTTGAAATCAATGACTTGCCTTTAACTCAAAATGAGCGTATTCAGCCGTTGCGAAATATCTTTTCGATGGCTAACGAAAGTGTTGGAGAAACAAAAGACGTGTCCTTACCACATCTAGTCCGTGTTGATAATGAAAACAAATGGACTATGGCCATTCAGCCTAGTGAAAAATACGTCATGCAGCAAATTAGTGATAATACTGAAGAAGTGTTTGCTGTGAGTAGTACAACACCTTTTCCAAGGTTTTCTAATGAAAATCGAATTCCTGTAACCTTTTCTATTGGTGAATCATTAAAGTTTAGTAGGAATACATATAACGCTGTAGTGCAGCGTTTTAATCCATGGATGTTATTTAACTACGAGCCGAGCGATACCTTTTATATGAAAAATGATTCTGGTGATTGGGTACAAGTTGTGAGTTTAATTAAATGGAAAGGTTTCTTTTTTCCTTATCCAAGCTTTGGAGGTGTGATGATTATCGATAGCGGCGAACACGATTTTAATGATTATATGGAGCGTATTACCATAGGTAAAGGCACTTTTGTTAGTCCAGATGAGATTAAAAATTATCCGTTTTTAAATAAACAAAATACGTTAGCTGAAAAAGTATCTCAATTACAAGCTGAATCTCTAAAATTCTTAGGCGGATTTAGCGATCCTTTACCCTGGAATATGGAGACTGCAGTTAAAATTCCGTTGATGCCAAAAGATCAGAACCAGCAGCCTTATGTGACAGATTTTGATTTTGCTGGTAGCAATTCTGATGCTTATAGCGGATTGTATCACTGGTTTGGTTTAGAACCAGTAGGCGATGAACGTACGAGTTTAAGCTACAGTGTATTTATTCCTGCCGATGGTACAGATAAAATGTATTATTATGATCATGCGACTAAAAAGCAAGGCTATGCTGGAGTTTCTGCAATGCCTTTAAAAGTAAAAGAGTCTCGTAAAGAATACGACTGGAATGCAAGTACACCAGTAGAGTTTAGACCATATATTAAAGATATTGCAGGAAGAAAACGTATGTTTTTCCTCGGAACTATTTCTTCTATAAGTGATACAGATGCCAAACAATTTGATGGCTCAGCTACACCTGATTTAGTATTGATAGATAGTGAATATCGTGACGTTATCTGGATTGACGTAAAACATCCTAGTACTTGGGACAAGGAAGTTTACGATCAATTAAGTGAAGCCTGGAGAGCGAGCGAAGGTATAGGCTATTTTTATCAAGATGATCTTATGGATGAAGACTTAATGATACAGCAGGCTGTAGATTCGATTATGGCGATACCACAAGTCAATCAAAATAAAGATGAAATCGAACGCCTAAAAAGAAAGCTAGATTCTTTACAGGCTATAGAAGACCAAGACTAAAATATTTTAAGGCCTCTATTGTGCATATCCAAACGTAAAACTAAAATCAGTAGTGATCGTAGTATCAATACTTTTGGTAACGTACTTAACCGTTGCAAATGTATGGCAACTGATACATGATGATCCCTCTTGCATATAAGTTTCAGCAGTTGTATTAGCTAGCAATGAAGGTGCATTAATCTTTATCGCTGGAGGCGCTCCATCTGTTGGCACCATCCATTGGGTTCCAATAAGTTTATAATTGGCAAACACCGAACCTGATTCAGATAATTTAGACTGCCATAAATCATTAAGTTGTTCTGTGCAATAATAAACAGGATATACACGTGTCACTTGAGTTCCAAATGTTTTATGATCTGCTTCTCCAGCAATTGAAACACCATAAGGTTTAGCATAAGGCGCAGTTGTATTCCATTTGTAAACAGTATCATTTGACGCTGTAATATCTCTGGGAAAAATATGACTAGGAGGTTGGTTAACCGGACAGTTTAAACATTCTGAATTGTAAAATGACCAGTTAGTCTCCTGATTGGTTTGCGCCTGCTGAATATTATCTGGAACGTTATCAACATGCTCGAATGTGGTCCATATCCAGTTCTGAAATTTTTCAGTTTTCCTTAATATATGTAACCCAACCAGACCTATAGTTGCTTTAAATGTAAAGGATTGTCCAGATACACTATTTTCTGAAGACACATATATTGTTGCGTCCTGCGTATAGTATTTACTTAAATCATCACCTTTGGTCGCATCCAGTATTCTCCAGCTTGCTTTTATTTCTATAGCACCTTCTTTTGTTGTGGTATTAACAGGAAGCTCAATAGATGTTTTAGAGTCATGAACATAATTGTAAATATCTTCTTTTGTTGTCAAATTATTTGATGCGATATAGGCTTCTTCTACAGCATTCATTTTGACTTCATATACCACAAAATTTAAGTTTTTGTCTATCAATGGAAAATCGTCAGCTTCTAAAAATCCGTTGACATTTAATGCATTTGAAACTTTAGAGTTTTGAGATATGACCTTAGCCATTGGATGGCTTGATTTTAGATTTTTTAATTCGGAATGGTCTGCACTAAATACTTTAGAGGCATCCGTAAAACGTTCCCAAACTCTTAACGAATCTTGGTAATCTGTTATACTTGAGCCTATTGCATTTCCTGAAGCATCAGAAGCCCAGTTGAGTGCGACAAAACTCTGCCATGAGAAATTATCAAATGATGGCTGAATGTCTGGAGTTAATACAGACGAATATCCATTTTCGAAATTTCCGTTGTTTCCTCCTAAAAAATAGACATCTAATGGTATATTCGAACAAAAACTATCGGTTTTGTCTTTACAAAAATGAATAGAATCCATTGTAGGGCAAGTGTTATCAACTACTGGCCCCGAACTAGCTATATATTCAGATGGCTTGGTTGATGTATTACAAGAGAAGATAAAACCTACAAAAAGTATTATAATAAATAAGTGTTTCATGATGAATTTTAGAGTGTTGATTAGTGTATATAAACTTAGTAAGACATGCACAGATATTTATGCGTATAAATACCTGAATATTTGAGTAACAAATAGTACAAAATTCAGACCTATAAATAAAGTCTACTATGGCAGGTTATATGGGTTTTGGTATGGCGAGCTGGATTTACAAACAGCGCCCAAAAAAAGCTTTTTCTAAGCGAAAAAGGAAACCGACATGCAATACACTTCCTACTTATAATAGAACTTTTAAATTGCAGCCATCCAAGACTTCAGGTAATTTATATATCCTTATCAGTTTATTGCTTATTGGATTGCTCTTTGTTGCTGTTTATACTAAAGTTCCTGATTTTATGGAGCATTCTAAAACCATTGAAATTCAAAAACAAAAACGTATTGAATATTCGAATAATTCGGCATTTGAATTTTTAATGTCTTCTGGATGGAGACGCTTAAGGTCAAACAACCTGGCTGGTGCTTACTCTGAGTTTAAACTAGCGTATGATATCTATCCCGATCATGAAGGACTTTATGAGCTTTTAGTTGAAACTCTGGGAGCCTTGTGTGTTGACGAAAACAGTTATTGTAAAGCTTTAGATGACCTACTTGATAGTTCGTTATAATCGTAATTCCATCTTCATATCACTACGTTTATAAGGACTATTAGGTTCTACTGGCAATTCTTTAAAGCCATATTTTCTATAAATATAAATGGCATTTTCTAATTTTCGGGCAGAGTAGAGCATTAGTGCTTTAAATTGATGTGCTTTAGCAAAATCAATACAGTGTTGCATGAGGTGCTGACCGATATGTTGTCCGCGTTGATTAGGCAATACAGCCATTTTAGTAAGTTCAAAAACTAAAGGATTGCTTGTCGGCATTAAAGCGACAGTGCCTAAAATAAGATCTTCCTTTTTTGCAAAAAATATATGACCGCCTTTATCAATAATATAAGTTTTCGGTTGACTTAATACCTCCTCGTCAAAAGGTTCTACATAGAAAAAAGTTTTGAGCCATTCGATATTCAAATCATAAAAATGCGTTGCATATGTTTCATCAAAGGGTATAATTTCAAATGTTTTCATGAGCTCTTATAAAATCGGTGATAAGATATGTGATGAGTTTGCCAACTTGTGTTTCCGTTTCTGGAGTAGGAGCAGCTTCGCATATATGTAAATAAGCTACGTTGTCTTGCTTTCCGAAGTGATTTACAAAGGCTCTGGCTTTATTTACTGAAAATCCACTAGGCGTCATCGCGCTACTAGGTATACTTTGAATGGCATCACAGTCTATTTCCAATCCGAAAGGTTTAGAGGAGATATGATGCAAAGCGGTATCCATTTCAGTATTAAAATTTGTGTCTTGCCTTACCATCATACTCTCGAAAGTACTATATTGAATAGCTTTAAGCTTATTTAAAGTTTTAAAAATGGTGTCGGACGTATAATTTTCATGCAAACCAAAAATGAAATAATTTTTTAGAAAACCTTCTGCAAACGCATAGCTAAAACCATTGCCACTATGTCTCCCTTCTTCAGCTCTAAAATCGTGATGTGCATCAAAATTAATTGCATTGACAGGACTTTTAAGTGCTAATGATGTGCCTTTAATATTACCGTAAGCGTTGTTATGTCCGCCTCCAATGACTATCGGTATTTTACCAGCACTTACAATTTGAGATATTAAAAAAGAGACAGAAGCATCAATTTTTGATGTTAATTTACGAGCTTTTAAAATGTCTTTTTTCTTATTTTGATTTAACGATGATACCTTGTTTTGATAAGATTCAAACTCTAAATGCCCCAAAATCAATACTTTTTTAGGATGTGTAAACGCATTACTTTGCACATTTAACAAATTTTTAATGGTAGCATCCCATGCGCTGTAAGTTCCTGAATTTCCGTAATTTGCGAACACGCCAACATCTTCTTTTATACCAAAAATTACATAGGTAACGTCTAATTTTAACATTTGCTCGTATATATCGTTGAAGTCAGGAAGTAACAATATATGTTCTCCGAATTTAGTTTCTTTAGGACGTTTTTTTAGTAACGATTTTAAATCAGAAGTTGTGAAAGGTTTTAAATGTTCCATGAAGAAAATTGATTAATTTTGGTGTATTAAAAGTACAGTTTTTTTATTTTCAACTTCAACTAACAACAATTAAAATTGAAAACCACGTTTTAATTAATTAAAACTTAAAAAGTAAACTTATGGAAAACTCAAACAGTAAGAGCACAGGATTAAAAATAGCATTAGGAATCCTATTAGCACTATTTTTAGGTACTGGATTTTACACCTCTAAACTTTACAATGAGAAGAAAGAAAATGAAGCAGCTCTAACCAGAGAGAAGGAGCAAGTGATGGCAGATTTAAGCACTATGGCTAAACAATATGACGTTGCTATTGGTGAAAATGAAGAAGCTAATCAAAATTTAGTAGAAGCAAGAGGTCGTATTGAAGGTTTAATGGATTCTTTAAAAATTTCTCAGAACAGCGTAAACAGCTTGTGGAGATATAAAAAGAAGTTTTTAGCCTTGCAAGAAGAAATGGACGTATTAATGGCCGAAAATGATAAGCTTAAAGTAGAAAATTCACTTTTGGCAACATCATTAGACAGTACTACAGTTCAATTGGCTGAACGTACAGTATTTACTGACTCTCTTTTAGTTCAAAACACGCAATTAGCAGAGGTTGTTGAAAATGCTGCGGTATTGCAAACTACAGGTTTAAAAGGATTTGGTGTCATTGAAAGAAGTTCAGGAAAATTGATTCCGACAGAGCGTGCAAGACGAAGCGATAAAATTAGAGTGTGTTACACTGTTGCTAAAAACACTTTAGTTGGTGCAGGTGATAAAGAATTATACGTACAAGTCTTAGACCCTAAAAATAATGTATTAGGCGCTAATGAGCAGATTCAGTTTGAAGACACTGTTTTAAACTATAGCTTAATTAGCAAGTTTAACTACGAAAACAGAAACTTAAATATTTGTGAGTTTGTCGCTCCAAATGATGAGTTTGAAAAGGGACGTTATGTTGTTAACGTATTTAATAAAAAAGAATTAATATCTTCTTCAGAGTTTACTTTGCAATAAGAATATATTATTAATAGGTTAGGTTAAAATCCGGAAGCGTATATCAATGCTTTCGGATTTTTTTATTCTGAAATTAAAGATATAGGTTGCTCTAATCGCTTATCAGATTAAAAAACGTCTCCATTTATGATAACCGTTTCGATAAGATTATTCCCAAAGGCATATGGTAAATGATAATAGCCAGGAATGGCCTTCGTAATAATAATGTTGGCTTTTTTACCTCTGCAAATGCTTCCGTAACGATTGGATAATCCCATCGCATAAGCCCCATTTATGGTTGCTGCATTAATAGCTTCTTCAGGAGTTAATTTCATTTTAATACATGCCGACGATACTACAAAGTTCATATTTCCGCTAGGTGTAGATCCAGGATTGTAATCGGTTGCTAATGCTAAAGGTAATCCAGCATCAATAATTGCGCGTCCAGGTGTATACGGAATACTTAAAAAATAGGAACAAGAGGGTAAGGCTACAGGCATTGTATTTGAACCTTGTAGAGCTGAAATATCTTCTGGGTTGAGTTCTTCCAAATGATCCACAGAAAGCGCATCGTATTCAACACCAAGTGCCACACCTCCAAAGGCATTAAACTGATTGACATGTATTTTTGGAATGAGTCGGTGAGCTTTAGCAGCTTCCAGAATGCGTTGCGTGTCTTCGAGATCAAAATAGCCTTTCTCACAAAACACATCAATATATTCGGCAAGATGGGCTTCAGCGGCCTTTGGAATCAATTCGTTTACAACGATATCTATAAACGCTTTTTTATTGCCTTTGTAGGCTTTAGGAATAGCGTGAGCAGCTAGTAGAGTAGGTTTAACAGGAATAGGGAAATCATGTTTTAAGCGCTTGATAACCCGTAGCATTTTTAACTCGGCTTCAACAGTTAAACCATAACCAGACTTGATTTCAATAGCGCCAGTTCCTAATTTGATAACTTCAGTCAAACGTTTAGAGGCCTGATTGTACAATTCATCTTCTGACGTATTTTGAAGTTGTTCGGCAGAATTTAAAATACCTCCACCACGATTAGCAATATCTTCATAAGACAATCCATTGATTCTGTCCACAAACTCTTGAGTTCGATCACCAGCATAGACAATATGTGTATGAGAATCACACCAAGTTGGTAATACAACTTTACCCGTAGCATCAATAGTCTGATCGGCTTCAATATTAAGGCATTCTTCCATAGGTCCAAACTCAACAATGGTATCATGCTCTATTAAGAGATAAGCATTTTTGAGTATGGGTAAGACCTTCATATCTTCTCCTTTAACAATAGTGACATTTGTGTCTCTTACCTGTAGTAATTCTTTGATGTTTTTTATAAGTAAAGTCATTTACAACCGATGATTAATTATGATATAAAGATATAAATCTTTGCTATAAAAAAAGCTGCCTTGTATCATGAAAAGGCAGCTTTAAATTTAATTAGGGATTTGATTTATTCTTTAACAAATTTGAATGTCGCATCTGAAGTTTCAAACTTTAGAATATACATTCCGTTTTTTAATTCGGAAATATCTAAACTTCCATTTTGTTCAATTGATGTTTGGATAACGACTTTTCCAAGGATGTCATAAACTTCAAGATTTAAAGTTTCCGAAGTCATTCCTTTGAAAAATAAGACATCTTTAGCCGGATTCGGATATATCGTAGCGACTTCTAAGTTCGTGTCGTCTGTGCTTAAAACGATAAAATTGTTTTTAAAAAGGTTGAGATTGTCCTGATTATATTCACAGCTGGCAATATCTAAATCTCCGTCATTATCATAGTCTGCAATATTATATACAAAGGCTTGGCTTGAAGTATCATCAATAACTTGTTCGCTACCATAAGTACCACCATTGTTTTTATACCAAACGATATCGTTTCCAGCATTAGATGTACCACTACTTAAGATGATATCTTTGAGGTTATCGCCATCTAAATCTCTGTGTTGCGCAACAGAAGGGTTCATAATAGAGGTCACAAAAGCGGTTTCAGTAAAACCAGCACCATTGTCCTCATACCAGTAAAAATTACCAGTCATTGCTCCAAACTTTATTTCTGTTGCTAGTATATCAAGGTTAGCATCACCATCCAGATCTTCAAAAGTGGCATTAAAAAAACCAATTTTACCTGTCGCGACAGAAGTTGCATCCTTAATAAAATCAACAGTACCACCAGGAACTAAATCATTTCTAAAAATTTCTAAAACATCACCACTATAAGCGGCTGTAGCTACAAGTGCATCTAAATCGCCATCACCATCAATATCACTCATATTTACAGCTCCAGGCGCTACTAATGTATTATCGATTAGAGACGTTGCTGGTGTTGTGAAGTTTCCAGCACCATCATTTGAAAACCATAACACTTGATTGTCATCATAAGATGTGACCACGACATCTGGAGTTAGGTTGCCATCAACATCACCTACAAATAATCCACTAGCTCCATTTACTGTGGCGATAGATTGTTCTACACCGAAGTTACCAGATCCATCATTAGCGTACCAGGTGACCGAATCTGATGTATATGCTGTTACTAACAGGTCTAGAAATGTGTCGTTGTTCAAATCAACAAGTTTTAAACCTCCAACAGCCGATATAGTATTAGGAATATTAGGTTGCTTTGTAAATGTAGCATCTCCGTTATTTAAATAAACTAACAGCTCATTATCGGTATCAGTTCCTACAACGATGTCTAAAAAAGCATCATTATTTATATGACCTGTAGCGATAGTATACGGATTGTCACCAGTATCAGCGTCAATTGTAATTTTGGGAGAAAATGTAGTTTGAGCAAAAGCAATTGAAGATGCTCCTATTAAAGTAATTAAGCTAAGTAATTTTATTTTCATAGTATTAGATTTATGTGCTAATATAGTTAAAAACACTGATAAATAAGCGTTTTGTCGAATTTTATAGCACTTTATCGTTATTTTAGTTCGCCAACCATATCTTCAGGTTTTACCCAAGCATCATAATCTTCGGCAGTAACATATCCTAAATTAATAGCTTCTTCTTTTAATGTTGTACCATTTTTATGTGCTGTATTAGCAATTTCAGCAGCTTTATAATACCCAATTTTGGTATTTAATGCTGTGACAAGCATCAGTGAATTGTTTAATAATTGTTTTATCACCTCATGGTTGGGTTCAATACCAGAAGCACAATGTGCTTCAAAGCTCACACAAGCATCACCAATTAACTGTGCCGATTGTAGCACGTTAGCTGCCATCATAGGTTTAAAAACATTGAGTTCGTAATGGCCTTGAGTACCACCAACTGTAACAGCAACATCATTACCCATCACTTGAGCACAAACCATAGTTAACGCTTCACATTGAGTCGGATTAACTTTTCCTGGCATGATAGAACTTCCAGGTTCGTTAGCAGGAATGATAATCTCACCAATTCCACTTCGTGGACCAGAAGCCATCATACGTATGTCATTAGCTATTTTATTCAAAGACACAGCAATTTGTTTGAGCGCACCATGAGTTTCAACAAGCGCATCATGAGCCGCAAGGGCTTCAAATTTATTGTCGGCCGTTACAAATGGTAACTCAGTAAACTTAGCGATATACTCTGCTACTAATTCACTATACCCTTTAGGTGTATTGAGTCCGGTTCCTACAGCTGTTCCTCCAAGCGCTAGTTCGGATAGGTGAGGTAAGGTGTTTTCTAAGGCTTTCAAACCGTGATCAAGTTGCGACACATATCCTGAAAACTCCTGACCAAGAGTTAAAGGCGTTGCATCCATTAAATGTGTACGTCCAATTTTTACGACATCTTTAAAAGCAATTGATTTTTCGTGTAGTGTATTTCTAAGTGCGATAACTCCAGATATCGTAGTTTCAACAACTTTTTTATAAATAGCGATATGCATTCCTGTTGGAAATGTATCATTTGAAGATTGCGATTTATTAACATCATCATTTGGCTGAATCGTTTTATCTCCTTCACCAATAACCTTACCAGCAATTTGATGAGCTCTGTTTGCAATTACTTCGTTAACGTTCATGTTACTTTGAGTCCCAGAACCTGTTTGCCAGATAACTAAAGGGAACTGATCATCGTGTTTTCCATCTAAAATTTCATCACAAACTTGAGCAATTAAATCACGTTTGTCAGCATCTAAAACACCTAATTCGGCATTAGTATAGGCTGCGGCTTTTTTAAGATAGGCAAAACCATATACTATTTCTAAAGGCATGGATGCAGGAGCACCAATTTTAAAGTTATTACGAGAACGTTCAGTTTGCGCTCCCCAAAGTTTATCGGCAGGTACTTTTACCTTACCCATGGTGTCTTTTTCTATTCTGAAATTCATAATAAGTGATGTGTTTTTATCGTATGACAAAGTTAGGGTTTTTGTAATTTATTTCTATGAGATTTTGGTTTTATTCCTTCGGAAATTCAATTTTATCAAGATTGCAAATCAGGTGTTTATACGCTAAAATTTTTGGAGCGATACCTTTAGCTTTACAAGCTATTAATTCTAATACTTTGAGTATGAAATCGTTTTATTTATTTGGACTTTGTATGTTCTGTTTAATTAGTTTCAATTGTAAAGAAGGAAATGAGTCTAACGTAATGGTCAATACGTTTGATGAAACTGTTGCTGTAGATTCGGTTAACCCTTCAATATCTTCAAGCACCTTTTTGGCGCTATCTGATGTGCATTTAGAAAGTGGAGTTGGAAATGTTACTTTTGGAAGGCATAATGATACAGGAGACTCTCTCTGGGCCAGAACAAAACGTAAATTAGAAGCAGTTATAAAAGCAGAGCAGCCAAAATTCATGGTGTATTTAGGAGACTTACCACATCACGAAGATGCGTCAAGAGTAAAGAATGTAACTTTGATGTTAGAGCATTTGAGAGCTTTAAATATTAACATTCCTTTATTGTATTTGCCAGGAAATAACGATTCTCTTGCAGGCGATTATTATTCGTTTCAGGATAGTGAAGGTAAAACTCCTTTTTCTGTAGATGATAGTGCTGCCGATCCTTGGCCTATTTTGCATGATAAAAGCGGGGTCGCTAAAATTTCAAACACAGATTTTCAGAAACAATTTGGATATTATGCAACCGATATATCTGTAGGAACAGATACCTTAAAAATTATAGCACTCAATTCGGTTATCATGACGCGAAGTTATTATTTCGATAAAGATGATGTATCACAACAAGCAGCAGCTCAGAAACAATTTATTTGGCTAGAGAAAACTTTAGATAGCATAAAAACAAATAAGCCAATATTGATAATGATGCATATTCCGCCTGGTATTGATAATTATGCTAATTTTGATTCAACACTGCCAAACAACTGTGACAATGTTCCAGGACCAATGTGGAATTCCAGTTATCGCATAACGAACTTAAAAGGCGATGTGTTGTCTTTTCAAAACGCATTTCTCAATTTAGTTGCAGGTAAAAAAGATCAAATAAAAGGGATATTAACAAGTCATACACATTTTGATGGTATACGACGCTTATACTCAAGTAAAAAAGTAGATAGTGATAGTTTAATTGGCATTAGTATGTCAACTCCTGGTATCACTATTGGTCATGGTAATAATCCAGGTTTTAAATTGTATGAATACAACGATAAGACTTTTGATATTTTAGATTTTAAAACCCATTACGCCATACCAACAGCACACAATTATGGCACATTTAAATTTATAGGAGATTCATCATATACATTTAAGGAAACCTATAAAATATCTGATTCTAATCTTAGTATATTGGAGAGTATTGCTAAAATGAATGATACTGATCTTAAGCATTATATGAGTGAAATTTTAGCAGTTAAAAGTCATAAAACTTCAGGTATTATAAAATGTTATGAGTTTGATGATGTCATGAATGTCTTAAAAGATTAGGCCTGATATACTATTAATTTAGAATAAACTATTATTCAATTCATTTGTTTTTTGACAACCTGTTAATAAATCTCAAATTTCTTATTGCAAAACAAAACGCTTTATTATATCTTTGCAGTAACAAAAAAAAACCACATGTTTGAATTTGACCAATATTTAGGATTTTTAGCATTTTTAACCATATTGACCATTGGATTCTGGTTAATGATTTTTTTATTAACATTTGTAATCCCTTATTGGATTGGTGGTTCGCTTATTGAGCGATTAAATGAAATTAAAGAAGAAAGAAAAGCAAAACGAGAAGCATCTCATTAATTGCTAATCAAATAATAAAAAAAGGAAACCAAATTTGGTTTCCTTTTTTTATGTATTCTATCAAAATATATGGTCTGTATATTATCCTTCAAAATCTAAATCATCTCCGCCACCATTATCGCCACGACCTTCACGCTGGCGTTCTTTCTGTTGATTGAAACGGTAGGTGAACGTAAAATTAAAACTGCGTTGTCTCCATTGAAATTCACTTTCGTTTTCAAAGGTTTCAGTTGTAGCAGTCGATTGACGCTTCCTTGAGTTAAATACATCATTGACATTAACAGCTAAAGAAGCTTTACCATCAAACAAATCCTTGCTAAAAGCGAGATCGGTTGAAAAGATGCCTTTATTTTTATTTTGAGCATCTTCACTCGGTCCGCGATAAAACAAACGCGTTTGCCAATCGACATCTCCTGGTAAGGTGTACTTGTTGTTTATTCGAGCAAACCAACTTAAGTTATCAGCGCCAAAATCGGTTCCTTCAAAAACACCTTCGGTAATCGATTTAAATAAGTTAAGGTTTCCGTTGAGATTCCATTTTTTCGTAGGTCTGTAAGTTAGTGTAAATTCAAACCCATAACGATCATTTGTTGCCAGGTTGATAGGAGTACGTTTGATAATTGGGACTTCTGTGCCTCCTACAATAGTAGTTTCTCCAGTGTCTAAACTTACAAATGTAAATACGTCGGTAGCTCGCTGAAAATAAATAGATGAATTTAAGGTCAACTTCCCAAAGCGGTTTAAGTAACCAAAATCGACAGTATTAGAGTAACTTGGATCTAAATCTGGATTTCCTTGAAATAGGTTAGTGGCACTACTTCTTGAAGGGAATGGGTTGATGAAGCGTGAACGCGGACGTCTAATTCGGCGATTATAACCAAATGTTAAGCTCTGTTTTTCGGTAATTTCATAACCTAAATTTAAAGTAGGAAAAAGATTAGTGTAGGTTTTACGATCAAAATCACCACTTGTAATTTGATTGATAGTAATACGAGAATTCTCCATTCTTAAACCTAACAAAAACGAGAATTTTTCTTTTACTTTACTTCCAAACTGTGAGTAAACAGCATTAACATATTGACGGTAAATTAGGTTATTACTAACATCATTATCTATTTCAAAGGTGCCATTTTCATTAAATTCGAGAGTGTAATCGGTGTCTAATTCTTCGAACGTTCCACGATAACCAAATTCAAAATTACTATTTTCACCAATTGGTCTGGTATAATCTAAAACCAATAAAGCTTCATTTTCATTTTCTAATGTTCTTACACGTTCTGCTGCATCACCATCTTCTGCAATAATAGATTTTTCTTCTTCACTATTATTTTCATACTGAAAATCCATAGTCAATCGGTGTTGGCTATCATCACCAAATTGCTTATCATAATTGACAGAATACTGAATATTACTATCTGTTTCTTCTTCAGGATCGAGTCTTAATGATTGATTAATGAGGTTTCCATTAGCATCAAGTTCATTAATTGTATTTGAACTGTCATTATTTTCATCACTGTTTCTATATAAAAAAGATGCTGTAATAGATGAGGTTTCATTAACATACCATTCTACACCAAAGTTTGTGTTTATGCCTTTACTTTTTCTGTCAAATTTTCTGAATTCATCAAAGAATGTATTAGGGTCATCACCATTAAAATACTCGGTTTTGGTCGTTGCATTTCCAGGTGATTCACGGTAGCGATAACCTGTAGTATTAAAGAAGTTAAAATCTCCAGTTCTATAATTGATATTTCCAGATATACCTGCTTGAGTAGGATTTCCTGCATTTAAAGTTACAGCGCCATTTAAGCCTAGTAATTTACTTCGTCTTAAAATGATATTGAGTATTCCTGCCGTACCCTCAGCATCATAACGTGCCGAAGGCGAGGTGATGACTTCAACACGCTCAATAGATTCAGCAGGTAGTTGTCTTAGCGCATCTGTTGAATTTAATCCGACTAATCCTGAAGGTTTTCCGTTGATTAAAATGGTTACGTTATCGTTTCCTCTCAGAGCTACATTACCTTCAACGTCAACAGAAACAGAAGGTACATTATCTAAAACATCACTTACAGTACCACCTCTTACAGTTAAATCCCGACCAACGTTATAGATTTTTTTATCAAGTTTGATTTCTACGGTTGTCTTTTCAGCAATGACCTCTACAGCATCAAGTGCTTCTAAATTTAAAGCAAGTGATACAGTACCTAAATCAATATCTTTATCAATGGTTTTATTTTCGTAGGTTTTCGTTTTGTAGGACAAATATTCTACTTTAACATCAAATGTCCCAGCAGGTACCTCAATTTTAAAGTTTCCATTTTCATCGGTTATACCACCAGTAACAACTTTGTTTTGAGCACGACTAAAAAAAGAAATGGTAGCATACTCTAAAGGTGCTTTGTCATCAACATCAATTACTTTTCCAGTTACTGTTATTTCTTGTTGAGCAAAACCTAATGCGGAAGTCATTAGAGTAAAAAGAAGTAAGTACCATTTTAATTTCATAAGAGTTGTTTATGTTTAGCGTTTAGAAGGCGTAAAAATAAAGCTCTTATGCTATTTTTCGGTTAATTATTTGTTAAACCAAAATGTAAAATACTAATTTTTCTTCTTTCGTTTCTTCTTACCAGATTTTTTGTCCAATTTACCTTTAACGGCATCCATGATTTGAGACATAACATCTTCAGAAACAATTGCTTGAACATCCTTGAAGTGGCTCTTGTCTAAACGTTCAATATGAGTTTCGCGCTCATAAGACTTTAAACCCAATTTATTAATTTTAACCAATTCATCAAAGTAATCATAAAGCGATTGAGTTATGATTTCTTTTTGAAAATCATCAACGTCTAAGGTAGACATAAAATTAGTGATATACTCTTCTTTTCTACGGTCAGATTCTTCTTTATAACGCTCAATTTGCTTTTGCTCACTTGCAGTGGGTTTATTTTGTTGTGAGAATGACATACTTATAAAAGCTAAGCAACAAAACAGGGTAATGTATAAAGTCTTCATAATATTAGTTCTGTTTATATAATGTTTAATATGTTTTCAGATGGTCTGCCAATTACAGCTTGCTTACCATGAACAACAATTGGACGTTCAATGAGTTTTGGATGTGTCACCATCGCCTTAATAATTTGACTATCGGTAAGGTCTTTTCCTTTGTAATCCGACTTCCATATGTCCTCATTTTTACGAACTAACTCCAAAGGTTGTAGTCCTAATAGTTTTACAATTGTTTTTAATTTTTCTTCTGAAATTGGCTCGTCCAGATATTTGATAACTTCAAAAGTCTTGCCAGAATTTTCTAACAGTAATAAGCCTTCTCTAGACTTACGGCATCTTGGATTGTGGTATATGGTAATCATTTTAATAGTTATAATTCGTTAGGATTTTCTTCTTTTTGCCCCATCATCATTAAATACGATTTTAAAAAAGGCTCTATATCTCCATCCATAACATTATCGACATTTCCTGTTTCATGACCTGAGCGCACATCTTTAACCAATTTATAAGGATGCATGACATAATTTCTAATTTGGCTTCCCCATTCAATCTTCATTTTGCCAGCTTCAATATCGTCGCGTTGTGCCATCTGTTTTTGTAATTCAATCTCATAGAGTTGAGATTTTAGCATTTGCATAGCACGAGATCTGTTATCATGTTGCGATCGTGTTTCAGAACATGAAATCTGGATTCCTGTTGGTTTATGAGTCAGCTGAACTTTTGTTTCAACTTTATTTACATTTTGCCCACCAGCACCACTTGAACGCGCTGTTGTGATTTCAATATCAGCTGGATTAATATCTATTTCAATAGTGTCATCGACTAAAGGATACACATATACGGAAGCAAAACTTGTATGACGCTTAGCGTTACTGTCAAAGGGAGAAATACGTACCAGTCGATGTACACCATTTTCACCTTTAAGCCAGCCAAAAGCATAATCACCTTCAATTTCTAATGTCACAGTTTTTATACCTGCAACATCTCCTTCTTGAAAGTTAAGCTCTTTGACTTTAAATCCACTCTTTTCAGCATACATTAAATACATACGCATTAGCATGCTTGCCCAGTCGCAAGACTCCGTTCCTCCAGCACCAGCAGTAATTTGTAGTACAGCACTAAGAGCGTCACCTTCATCAGAAAGCATATTTTTAAATTCAAGTTTTTCAATAAGCAAAACAGCTTTGTCATATCTGCTTTGCACGTCTTCTGCTGAAGCTTCTTCTTCCTTGAAAAATTCGTAAATAACTTCTAAGTCTTCGACTAAAGTTTTTGAAGTGTTATAATCTTGAACCCAGCTTTTTTTTTCTCGAAGCGACTTCATAACTAATTCGGCTTGTTTTGAGTCGTTCCAGAAATTTGGATCAAATGTTTGTTCTTCTTCGTTGGAAATTTCTATGAGTTTAGCATCTATGTCAAAGATAGTGCCTTAGTTTGTCAAGGCGTGTATTGAGATCTTTTATTTGATCTGATGTAATCATAATCTGTAAATTTTCAGCGAAATTAAGGTTTCTATCCTTTAGAAAAAACAAAAACAGCGTTATGTTTAATTCTAAATATTTGATATCAAATTTAGATAACTTTTTTCTACTTCCGAATGTAAAGGAATAAAAGATACTTTTCTTTTAAAAAACAACCATTGTTCTTTTCTGATAATATATGGTTCAAAACCTACACGATAAAATCCTTTAAGGCTGGCAATATTTTGCTCATCAACAAAAGCGATTACTCGTTTTAAGTGCGAGTAGTGTGCTTGGTTTAATATTTCATAAACTGCTTTAGGCATTATTCGTAAACCTCTGTAATCGGTATGAGTAAACACCCCTTCTATAATAGCTTCGTCTTTTTTTAACTTTGGAAAAATGGGACCAAAATATGTGGCAATACGTTCATTTTGATGGTGTTTAAATACCCATTGTCTGTATACTGTATCGTTTGTATTAATCTGAGCAACATAGCAATTAGGGATGTTTTCATCTACTAAACGTCTGTGTCTTAACTCTTCATTAAGAGCATTGATGTCTGAATTCTTAAATGGTCGAATGGAGATATTCAACTTGGCATCACAATTTTTGAGATTTTCGGTATGGAGCTCTACACCAATAAAATTTGTTGAGGAGTAAAATCGCGTTAATAAGCCGTTAAAAATGGGCTTTAAATTTCCATTCTTAATGAGGATAATCACTAAATTTAATCTGTGTATTAGGGCTTTCAGAGTATCTAATTCATACTACAGAAACAAACTTACATCTGCAACTATAAGATTATATATATTATGACACATTTAATTTTTACTGGTCACATTTCATTAACTCAAAAATAAGTAAATTTATGGCTTAAAGAAGACTATGAGACAATACATATTTAACACAATCACGTTTTTTCTTATCGTAAATGCGTTCTCACAAAGTTTGAGTACAAAAACATTAAAAGATTATAAGGGCTTTTTTGATTTTCATTATGAAGCTTCTACAGATAAAATTTATTTAAAGGTCGAAGATTTAAATAAAGAATTTCTTTATGTTAATTCGTTAGCCTCTGGAGTTGGTTCTAATGATATCGGATTAGATAGAGGCCAGTTAGGTCAAGAACGTCTGGTTAAATTTGAAAAGGCAGGTCATAAGCTATTGTTAGTACAACCAAATTTAAGTTATAGAGCAATTACAGATAATGCTCTTGAAAAGAAAAGTATTGAACAGGCTTTTGCAAAATCGGTTTTGTACGGATTTAAAATTATTGAAGAAACGAATGGAACTTACGTGATAGACCTGACACCATTTTTAATGTTAGATGCTCATGGCGTCGCAAATCGTTTAAAGTCTGAAGGCAGTTATAGTATCGATACAAGTAAAAGTGCACTTTCTTTGGATAGAACCAAGGCCTTCCCTAAAAATGTTGAGTTTGAAGCCTTATTAACATTTAAAGGTCAGCCCAAAGGACGAAACATCAGAAGCGTAACTCCAACAGCGTCTTTAGTAAGTGTCATTCAACATCATAGTTTTATAGAACTACCTGATGATGGTTATAAAAAACGAGAGTTTGATGTGCGTAGCGGAGCTATCTCTATGTCGTTTTTAGATTATGCAACTCCAATTCAAGAATCAATTCGGAAACGATATATCATTCGCCATCGCTTAGAAAAGAAACATCCAGAACAAGCCATTAGCGAAGCTAAAGAACCGATTATTTACTATTTAGATCCAGGAACACCTGAACCAGTTCGTTCTGCTTTATTAGAAGGAGCCAGCTGGTGGAATCAAGCCTATGAAGCTATCGGATTTAAAGATGCTTTTCAGGTGAAAATGCTGCCTGAAGATGCAGATCCAATGGACTGTCGATACAATGTGATACAATGGGTGCATCGTTCTACTCGAGGTTGGAGTTATGGTGGAAGTGTGGTTGATCCCAGAACAGGAGAAATTATTAAAGGACATGTAAGTTTAGGAAGCCTGCGAATTCGTCAGGATTTTATGATTGCACAGGCCTTAATGAATAAACCTTTTGCAGAGCGTGATGATAATTATCAGCCTATGTTAGAAATGGCTTTAGCACGAATACGACAATTAAGCGCTCATGAAGTAGGGCATACGATAGGATTTGCTCATAATTTTGCAGCAAGTACCAATGGTAGAGCCTCGGTTATGGATTATCCGCATCCAACGATTACAATGACCAACGGAGTTATAGATTTTAGTGATGCATATGCTGTTGGTATTGGAGATTGGGATAAAGTGACAGTGGCTTATAGTTATTCTGAATTTGATGAAAGCATCAACGAGAAACAAGCTTTAAATTCTATTTTAAACGCAGCGAGCAATAACGGATTGCGATTTATAACAGATGCTGATGCAAGACCTCAAAGTGGCGCTCATGCGCTGGCTCACCTATGGGATAACGGAACAAACGCTTCCGAAGAATTAAATAATGTTTTGAAGGTGAGAGCAAAAGCCATCGCTAATTTTTCTAAAGATAATATACGTAGTGGTGAGCCTTATTCAGTATTAGAAGATGTTTTTGTGCCACTTTATTTTTTCCATCGTTATCAAACTGAAGCTGCGACGAAAGTGGTTGGAGGTCTGGATTATAACTATGCAGTAAAAGGAGATGGTCAATTTATTGTGAAACCTGTAAGTGCTGATGACCAAAAAGCGGCTTTACATGAAATTTTAAATACCATTTCAGCTGAAACGTTAGCGATACCAAAAGATAAGTTAGCACTATTTCCACCTCGAGCATTTGGATATAATCGAGATAGAGAATCATTTTCAAGTAACACAGGAGTTGCCTTCGATCCTATGGGAGCTGCAGTTACAGCAAGTGATATGACTTTAAAGTTGTTGTTAAACCCTCAACGTGCTAATAGAATCATTCAACAAAAGAGTTTAGATGCTAAGCAATTAGGGTTAGATGATATGTTAAAGCAGGTATTAGATAGTTCCTTCGGAAAACATCACAACGATGCTTATACAAATGAAATACAACAACTAATCAATGAAAGAGTGCTAATGTACATGATGAATTTAGCGGTAAGTGATGCCTCTATTTTTCAGGTGAAAGCAAAAGCTAATACTGCAATTAATTCATTGCTTAGTGATTATTTGTCTGATAAAAAGAAATCATCATTGTACAGATCTCAATTTGGAATGATGATAAATGAATTTAGAAAACATGCGGAAAAATTTAAAATTGATAGTGTTCCTAAAATACCAGATGGTTCTCCAATAGGAAGTGATTATTGTAATTATACCAAAAACTAGAATGATAATAGATTTAAGAAGTGATACGGTAACCAAACCAACCAAAGGCATGCTAGAAGCCATGATGATGGCAGATGTTGGTGATGATGTTTATAAGGAAGATCCTACTGTAAATGCCTTAGAAAAACGATTAGCAGAAATGTTTGGTAAAGATCAGGCCTTGTTTTTTCCAACGGGAAGTATGGCCAATCAAACCGCTTTAAAATTGCATACCAATCCTGGAGAGCAAGTCATATGTGATAAATATGCACATATTTACAATTATGAAGGTGGTGGAGCCTCGTTTAATAGTGGAATATCCTGCAAACTTATTGACGGCAATCGTGGAATGTTCACTGCGCAACAAGTCGTAGAATCTATCAATCCACCAGACTTTTATCACAGTCCGTTGACGACCTTAGTCGAGGTTGAAAACACCACAAATAAAGGTGGAGGTGCATGTTGGGATTTTGAAGAGTTAAAAAAAATTAAGGCGGTTTGTGATAAACATAATTTAGGCTACCATTTAGATGGTGCACGACTATGGAATGCATTAGCAACATCTCAAATAAAAGCTGAAGATTATGGTAAACTTTTTGACACCATATCTGTCTGCCTGAGTAAAGGATTAGGCTGTCCGATGGGTTCTGTATTAATAGGAGATGAGGCGTTGATGAAAGGCGCCATTCGTGTTCGCAAGATATTAGGAGGAGGAATGCGTCAAGTTGGTTATGTAGCTGCAGCTGGAATGTATGCCTTAGACCATCATTTGGATAGGTTAACTGAAGACCACAAAAAAGCTAAGGAACTCGGCCGTGTTCTGGAGCAACTGTCAATTATAAAAACTGTAGAACCGATAGAAACCAATATCGTAATTTTTGAATTAGAAGCTCATGTTGATGAAAGTGAGTTTTTAAATCAACTTTCTGATAAAGGCATACACATTATTGGTATGGGAAGCAATAAACTCCGTATGGTTACACATTTAGATTATACAGACAAGATGCATGAAAAAGTATTAGATATACTTAATGAATTTTAGATAATATTTTATATTTGTTTCTCTAATTAAACTCAATTATATGTTCTCAAAAGCACTTAGATTATTTGTACTAGTAACTCTTGTATTTACGTTTGGATGTAGTAGTGATGATGATAGTAGTACAGGAGGCTCAATAGAAGAAGCCGACTTAATTGGCACATGGAATATTGTGACGCTTGTAAGCGAACTGCCTCTTGATGTTGATGAAGATGGAACAGCTTCTGAAAATTTGCATACAGAATCTGACTGTGTTGTTGAGCAACTCATTTTCAATGCTGATGGAACATGGAGTGGCGATAGTGAATATGCTCTTGAATTTTTAACTGAACTTCAAGGCGTTTTATGTTTTGATAATTCTAGAAATGGCACATGGACCTTAGATGGAAATGCACTATCACTTGTAGCCTCAGGAGTTGACAGAACAGTCTCTATCTCACTATCGGCAGATACCTTGAGTTTTAACCTTCTAGGCGGTTTAGGTTTTGATACTACTGTGGTGATTGGTTCTTACTCAAAACAGTAAGGATTATTTAAATAAATCCATTCCTGGAATATTTGGCATGCCTTCTTTTGCCACTGCAGCGACCTCAGTTTCATGAACAGTTGTTGCACGAGCAATAGCCTTATTAATTGTAAGAATTAAATAATCTTCTAACATGTCTTTATCTTGAAGAAGTTCATCGTCAATTGTAATTGATTTTAAAGTACGATTAGCAGTGATTGTCACTTTTAATTTATCATCATGACTATTCATGTCAATTAAAACTCCATGAAGTCGCTCTTTTGTCGCTTCAACTTTTTTCTGGGCTTCTTTTAGTTTACCCATCATTCCCATCATATCTCCAAACATATTGTTAAGTATTAATTAAGTATTAATATTATAAGTTGTAAAATTACTAAATTGCCTGACTTTTAAAAATAAAAATGAAGACGATCCTTGAAGCTCCTGTCGCTAGACAAATTCCGAAGGAATTACACATCCATAACGAAACAAGAATAGACAATTACTTTTGGTTGAACAATAGAGAAGATCAAAATGTATTAGATTATTTGATAGCCGAAAATGATTATTATAATCAAGAAACAGCCCATACCAAAAACTTTGAAGTGTCACTTTTTGAAGAAATGAAAGCACGTATCAAAGAAGATGATGCCTCGGTGCCTTATAAATATAATGGATATTGGTATATAGTTCGTTATGAAAAGGGTAAAGATTACCCCATTTATACACGGAAAAAGGAAACCTTAGAGGCCAAAGAAGAATTGCTATTTGATTGCAATAAAATGGCTGAAGGTCATGCTTATTTTAGACTAGTAGGTTTGAGTGTAAGTCCAGACAATACTATGATTGCTTTTGGTTTGGATACAGTTGGGAGACGACAATACACGCTTCAGATTAAAAGTTTGATAACAGATGAAATTTTTTCAGATGCGATTAAAAACACTACTGGATCTTCTACTTGGGCTAATGATAATTCTACACTGTTCTACACTAAAAAGGATGAACAAACTTTACGTTCTAGTGAGGTTTTTAAGCATAAAATAGGAGACTCTGAAGATCAAGATTCTTGTATATTCACTGAAGAAGATGATACTTTTGGAGTTGCAGTATATAAGTCTAAGTCACGAAAATATATCATCATTGCCTGTTATAGCACTTTAACGAATGAGTTTCATGTCTTGAGTGCAGATACGCCAAATGAAAATTTTAAACTTTTTCAAAAGCGAATTCGCGGATTAGAATACAGTATATCACACTTTGAAGACGCGTTTTATATATTGACAAATCGTGATAAAGCAACTAACTTTAAACTCATGAATACCCCAGAGGAGGCAACTGAGATAGAACATTGGGTTGAGGTTATTGCACATCGAAATGATGTATTGCTTGAAGATATCGAAATTTTTAAAGATTATCTGGTCGTTAGTGAACGTACTAACGGATTAAATCAAATAAGAATAAAACGTTGGGATGAAACGTTAGATTACTATTTACCTTTCGATAATGAAACCTATACAGCAAATACAGGGACTAATGTTGATTTTGATACCGAAATTTTGCGCTATACTTATAATTCGCTAACGACACCTTCTTCAGTTATTGATTTCAATATGAGGACTAGAACAAAAGAGATTAAAAAGGAACAAGAAGTTCTGGATCCAAATTTTGATAAAAACAATTATACTTCCGAACGTATATGGGCAACAGCTCAAGATGGTTCAAAAATACCAATGTCCCTAGTTAGGCGAAAGGATACTTTATTAGATGGAAATGCGCCACTACTACAATACGCATACGGAAGTTATGGTTCTACTGTAGATCCTTATTTTTCAACCATAAGATTAAGTCTTTTAGATCGAGGGTTTATCTATGTTATTGCACATGTAAGAGGAAGTGAATATTTAGGACGTGATTGGTATGAAAACGGAAAACTCTTAAAAAAGAAAAATACATTTACCGATTTTATTGATTGTTCAAACCATCTGATAGAACATAACTACACGTCATCAAAGCATTTATATGCAATTGGAGGAAGTGCAGGAGGTTTGCTTATGGGCGTTATTCTTAATGAAGCACCGCAATTGTATAATGGAGTCATTGCTGCAGTACCTTTTGTTGATGTGGTCACGACCATGCTTGATGATTCTATTCCTCTAACAACAGGTGAATATGATGAATGGGGAAACCCAAATGATAAAACATATTATGACTATATGATGACTTATTCGCCTTATGATAATGTCAAACAGCAAGCATATCCAAATTTACTGATAACCACAGGTTTACATGATTCTCAAGTCCAATATTGGGAGCCAGCAAAATGGGTGGCTAAACTTAGAACTTACAAGCAAGATACTAATAAATTGTATTTGTTAACTAATATGGATGCAGGTCATGGTGGTGCTTCAGGACGATTTGAAGCTTTAAAAGAAGATGCTCAGGAATTTGCTTTTTTACTAGACTTAGAAGGAATTAGTATCTAATTAAAAAAAAAGTCGTAATTTTGCAAGGTTTTACGTTTCAGATTTAAAATAGGAAACTGATAAATAGCATTTATGAAAAAAGACATACAAGTATTTGATAATGTTTTACAATTAATTGGTAAAACCCCTCTTATCAAATTAAACAAAATGGTCCAGGATTTTGACGGAGACTTTTTTGCTAAAGTTGAAGCGTTCAATCCAGGTCATTCGTCAAAAGACAGAATTGCTCTTCACATCATAGAAGAAGCCGAAAGACAAGGCATTTTAACTCCAGGAGATACAATAATAGAAACGACATCAGGGAATACTGGTTTTAGTATTGCGATGGTGAGTATCATCAAGGGATATGAATGTATTTTAGCGGTAAGTTCTAAGTCATCTGCAGATAAAATTGACATGCTTAAGTCAATGGGTGCGCAAGTTTATGTGTGTCCTGCTAACGTTAGTGCCGACGATTCTCGATCGTATTATCAGGTTGCTAAGCGTTTGCATAATGAAATTAAAGGTTCAATTTATATCAATCAGTATTTTAATGCGCTCAATTTAGATGCTCATTATCATACAACTGGTCCTGAAATATGGGAGCAAACAGAAGGACAAATTACACACCTTGTTGCGTGTAGTGGAACTGGAGGAACAATTTCAGGAATTTCAAAATATTTAAAAGAACAAAACCCAGATGTTAAAGTCATCGGTGTTGACGCTTTTGGTTCTGTATTAAAAAAATACCACGAAACACGTGAGCTAGACGAAAAAGAAATTTATCCTTATCGAATTGAAGGTTTAGGTAAAAATTTAATTCCTACTGCTACCGATTTTGATCTAATCGATAAGTTTATAAAAGTTACCGATGAGGAAAGTGCACATACCGCTCGTGAGATTTCTAAATCCGAAGGTTTATTTGTAGGTTATACTAGTGGTGCAGCGATGCAAGCTTTAAAGCAACTTAATGAAGATGGTGAATTTAAAGCTGGAGATAAAGTTGTCGTTGTTTTTCCTGATCATGGGTCGCGTTATATGAGTAAAGTGTATAGTGACAAATGGATGGAAGACCAAGGATTTTTTGATAGTCAGAGAGAAGTGGCTGAAAAAATTCAGTATATAAAATAAAATATAAAACTAAAGAATAAAAACTCCTACCATGTCTTATCGTGGTAGGTTTTTTATGTTTAAAATGGTTATAAACATTGGTTTATAAAAATATTATGCTATCATAATATTATTAACTAATTTTGTCCCAACTAATAAGACTAAAAAACTCGCTTTAATGAAGGATTTATTTGAGAAGATATACAAAGATAAAGGACCATTGGGAAAATGGGCTTCTCAAGCTGAAGGATATTTTGTGTTTCCAAAGCTAGAAGGAGAGATTTCTAACAGAATGAAGTTTCAAGGAAAAGAAGTGATTACTTGGAGCATTAATGATTACCTGGGATTGGCTAATCATCCTGAAGTACGTAAAGTAGATGCTGAAGCTGCAGCACAATATGGTTCTGCTTACCCAATGGGAGCACGAATGATGTCTGGGCACACAGAACTACACGAACAATTACAAAATGAACTTGCCGAATTTGTAAACAAAGAAGCCGCTTACTTGCTAAATTTTGGTTATCAAGGTATGGTGTCAACTGTTGACGCTTTGGTCTCTAAAGATGATATCATTGTTTATGATGTTGATGCGCATGCTTGTATTATTGATGGTGTTCGTTTACATATGGGGAAACGTTTTACCTATAAGCATAATGATGTTGAAAGTTTAGAGAAAAACTTAGAGCGTGCTACTAAAATGGCTGAGCAAACAGGAGGCGGAATTTTGGTAATTTCTGAAGGTGTCTTCGGAATGCGAGGAGAACAGGGTCGTTTGAAAGAAATCGTTGCACTTAAAAAGAAATTTAACTTCAGATTATTTGTAGATGATGCTCATGGTTTTGGTACCTTAGGAAAAACTGGAGCAGGTGCTGGTGAAGAGCAAGGTGTACAAGATGATATCGATGTGTATTTTGCTACTTTTGCAAAATCTTTAGCTAGTACTGGAGCTTTTATAGCTGCTGATCAGGAGATTATCGACTATTTGAAATATAACTTGCGTTCTCAAATGTTTGCAAAATCGTTACAAATGCAACTCGTTGTTGGTGCTTTAAAACGTTTGGAAATGTTAAGAACAATGCCTGAATTAAAAGAAAATCTTTGGACCATAGTTAACGCCTTACAATCTGGATTAAAAGAGCGTGGTTTTGACATTGGTACGACACAGAGTTGTGTTACTCCAGTATATTTAAAAGGAAGTATTCCTGAAGCTATGGCTTTAGTACGTGATTTACGTGAAAACTATGGTATATTTTGTTCTATTGTTGTGTATCCAGTAATCCCTAAAGGATTAATATTACTTAGAATGATACCAACAGCAACGCATACGTTAAAAGACGTTGAAGAGACTTTAGATGCCTTTGATGCAATTAGAGATCGCTTAGAAAATGGTACCTACAAACGTTTATCTGCTGCAGTTATGGCTGCGATGGGTGAGTAAGTGAACCACATAAAAATGTAATAAAAAATCCGATTCAAATTATGAATCGGATTTTTTTTATACGAGTGATTTCCTAAAAGTTTTACGTCGTTTATACACTGTAGGTGAAAAATGCTTCCATATTTTATGAATCGCTTCATTATCTTCTAGCTCTGGTGTTCTAAAACACGTTTGAATACCTTTTTCGGTGAAAGTTTCATAATATTCATTAAAAATAACAGCATGTACGCCCTTATTTTGATAGCTGGGATGAATACCTATAAGGTAGAAAATAACATCTTTACTATGTTTGCGGGCTTTTAAAATATGACCAATACCAAATGGAAATAATTTACCGTTGGCTTTTTTAAGCGCTTGAGCAAAAGCAGGCATCACTATAGCAAAACCAACTAATTCATCGTCTTTATCGACAACAAACTTAATATACTCTGGATTTACGAAACTTATAAATTTTTTCTTGAAATATTCTTTCTGAATATCTGTAATGGCAACAAATGAGGATAAAGATGCATAACTTTCATTAAATAGGTCAAACATCTTATCTGCATAAGGCATGACTTCAGAAGTTTTCGTGAACTTTAACGCCTTTAGTTGATAACGTCGTTTGATAAGTTCTTGTGCTTTTTTAAAAAATTCAGGTTTTACATTTTTAAACGGAAATTTACTTTCTGAATAATGCTTCTCTACAATATAACCATGCGATTCGTAATGATTAACATAATAAGGATAATTATACCATGTAATCATTGGAGCAATACTATCGAAACCTTCAGTCATAACTCCAACTTTATCTAGATTTGAAAATCCAACCGGACCTTCGGTATATTCTAAATTATGCTCTTTTCCAATATGTTCAACTTTCTCTAAAAGCGCTTTTGAGACATTGAGGTCGTCTATAAAGTCAAACCAGCCAAAACGCATTTTCTTTTGATTTTGGTCTTTTACTTCTAACCAGTTAATAATGGCAGCAACCCGACCTACAATTTCATTATCCTTGTAAGCTAGGAAAAAACGAGCTTCAGCATCTTTAAAAATAGGGTTGTTATCCTTATTAAATGTTTCTAGCTCTTGCTTGATAATTGGAGGCACCCAATTTGCTGAGTCTTTATAAAGTTTGAATGGAAACTTGATAAACTTTTTTAAATCTTTCTTAGAATAGATTTCTTCAACACGAATCATATATAATACAGTTTAAAGATTTCCATCGTCATCAAAATCATCTGTTCTTTTCTTTTTTCCTTTTTTGTTTTTGGGTTTTCTTTTATCGGCTTCATCACGTGAGTTTCCATTATCTATTTCCTTATCAACATGAAAATCAAATCGGTATGACATTCCGAAGTTAACACCAAAAACCGAAGGTGTATCTTTACTGTTAAAGGTCACAGCTGTATCCAGTTGAAAATCTTTACTCCACAAATAAGCACCTCCAAATCTAAATAAATTATCAGCGTAAAAATCACTTTTTATTCCTTGAGTTTCTCCAAAGACGACCCATTGCGGATTAAAAGAATGTGTTAATGTAATGATATATTGAAAGTCTGAAAAATCTGTACCAATTCTATCTTTAATCAAATTCGTTACTAAAACCCATCCACCTGAAAAATTATTTTGAGTGGATACCATAATTTTAGGACTTATACCTTCAACACCAGGAGGTAAAAATGAATTGTTTTTAGAATCTATATTTACACCAGCATATACAGCTACTGCAGGAATTAATGATTTCCACTTAAATGAACGGTTAGCATGATAACTGTACAAGTTTGGTTTATCCTCTTCTTCAGAATTTTTATAAGGATCATAAACCAGATATTTAGCTCCTATAGCAAAATTTTTAAAGTTTGAGCGTTTGTTTTCAGCAGGTATAGTTGAGCGGTTATCTGTAAAAGTATCATTTTGATAGATACCTTCTAAGTTGATTTCTAATTGCTCAAAAAAGAGTCCGTAACGAGCAGTAAAATCGGCACCAAATCCTGATACATCATATTGTAATGGCGTATGCTCTTCATTAACGATATAAGGACCAACTTCAAACTGTAGCACGTTTGTTCCGACAGAAAAAGCACTTTTAGAGACACCTGGTCTGTTAGAATTAATCACTTCAGTATACTGGGCAAAGCTTAACTGAGTGATAAACATTATGGTAAATATCAGTAGTTTTTTGGTGAGGTTCATAGGTTATCGATTTAAGCCAAATATAGAGATTTTATATTTTTTTTATGTAACTAAAGTGGTTTTTTAAATACTTATAGTTGTATTTTTGAAAAAATTTAATTTAATGTTACAAGCAGCATCATTATATGGTTTTGTAAGGACCATTCTTATTATACTTTTGGTTTACTATGGAATAAAAATTCTCTCTCGCTTATTTGCACCTTATCTAATGCGCTACATGTCGAAGAAAATGCAAGAGAAGTTTGAAGGACAATTTAACCAGCAACAGCACCAAAAACAACAACATAAAGAAGGAGAAACGGTCATCGATAAGATGCCTAAAAATAATTCTACCTCAAATAAAAAAGTAGGAGAGTATATAGATTACGAAGAAATTGACTAATTTTCGTGTTTATTGAAAGTCTTACGATATATGTCATTTCCATTTAAAAAAATCTTACCACATCTTTTAGTTTTACTTGGTTTTGTGGTGATTTCATTAGCTTATTTTAGTCCTGTATTACAAGGAAAGCAAATTTTCCAGAGCGATATCAAACATTATATTGGTATGGCGCAGCAGCAAAAAGAGTTTAAAGCTAATACCGGACAAGAGACGTACTGGACCAACAGTGCATTTGGTGGCATGCCCACCTATCAGTTAGGAGCACGTTATCCTCACAATTATATCAAAAAATTAGATTCTGTTTTACGTTTTTTACCTCGTCCAGCAGATTACTTGTTTATTTACTTCATTGGGTTTTATATCTTATTACTATCATTAAAAGTAGACTTTAAACTCGCCGCCTTAGGTGCTTTGGCCTTTGGTTTTTCAACCTATCTCATCATAATTTTGGGAGTAGGTCACAATAGTAAGGCTCATGCAATAGCTTACATGCCTTTAGTTTTAGCAGGAATAGTACTCACGTTTCGAAAACGCTTTATATTAGGTTTTTTACTCACAGCAATTGCCTTGGCCTTAGAGATAGGAGCCAATCATTTTCAAATGACATATTATTTGATGCTATTGGTGCTCGTATTAGGTATTGCTTACTTTGTTGACGCTTATAAAAAGCAAATGTTGCCACATTTTTTTAAAGCAACAGGCATCATGTTTGTCGCTCTAATTTTAGCAATAGGTCTTAATGCAACTAATATTTTAGCTACACAGGAGTATGTAAAAGAAAGTACTCGTGGTCAAAGTGAATTAACCATTACTACTGATGGCTTGTCTAAAGAAGCAACGTCAGGTTTGAGTAAAGATTATATCACCGAATATAGTTATGGTATTGGTGAATCTTTAAACCTTTTTGTACCTAGATTATTTGGAGGCGGAAACTACGAAGATGTAGGCAAAGAGTCTGAAATCTATCAATTTTTCAGAACTATTGGCGCAAGCCCAACTGAAGCCTTAGAACAAGCTCAAAATGCTCCTACATATTGGGGAAGTCAGCCAATAGTAGAAGCTCCCGCTTATGTTGGAGCAGTGGTAATATTCTTAGCTATTTTTGCATTGTTTTTATTAAAAGGGCGACTCAAATGGTGGCTTGTTGGAGGCATTTTAATGTCATGGATTTTATCAATTGGTAAAAACTGGTTTTTTGTCACAAACCCTGATCCAGATAGTAATCCAATAACTAATTTCTTTATAAATTATGTGCCTCTATATGATAAATTTAGAGCCGTAAGTTCTATTCAAGTTCTGTTAGAATTATGTATTCCTGTCCTGGCTATTTTCGGACTGGTAAAACTGTTTAACGATTTTGATAAAGATGAACGCAAACTAAAAGCGCTTAAATTTTCTCTGGCCATTGCAGGCGGATTAGCATTGGTGTTTTTATTATTTAAATCTGTACTCTTTGATTTTGTTGGTGCTAACGATGGGTATTTTAGAAATGCCTATGGTCAGTATGGTCAAGGTTTTGTAGATGCCTTACGTGACGATAGAAAAACCTTTTTTACACAAGATACCTTACGAACACTTGTATTAGTTTTGTTATCAGCTGGAGCAATTTTTATGTTTCTAAAGAAGAAATTATCTGAAACTTTAGTTGTTGGAATTTTTGCCATTTTGATCGTTTTTGATTTAGTCGGTGTAGATCGTCGCTATGTTAATACCGATAATTTTATAGCTGGTATTAAGGTTGAAAAACCTTATCTGGCTAATGCTGCAGATAAAGAAATAATGCAGGACGACAGCTATTTTAGAGTTTGGGATATTTCTACAGAAGGGAGTAGAGCTCCTGCGAAAGCGGCTTATTTTCATAATTCTTTAAATGGGTATCATGCTGCGAAACTGAAGCGTTTTGAAGAATTATATGATTTTCATATTTCAAGAAATAATATGAATGTCCTCAATATGCTAAACACAAAGTATATTATTGCTGAAGAGGAAGGCAAAGTGTTTCCTTTTGTTAATGAGGATGCTAATGGTAATGCCTGGTTTGTAACTGAAATAGAAAAACTTGCTTCTGCAAATGATGAAATTAGAGCATTAGATAGCCTGCAAACCAACCGTAAAGCTGTCACCACAAGTTCCGAATTGTCATCAAAAACGTATGTTGTCGATTCGACCTCAAGAATTAACTTAATTGACTATAAACCTAATTATTTGAAGTACACTTCTACGAATAATAATGATGGTTTTGCTGTGTTTTCTGAAATGTACTATGCGCATGGATGGCAAGCTACAATTGATGGTAATGCTGTTCCAATCCAACGTGTAAATTATGCTTTACGCGGATTACAAGTTCCGGCTGGAAATCATAGTATTGAATTTAAATTTGAACCTAAAGTCGTACAAACTGGAAGTATGATTGCTCTTATGAGTGCTATTATACTTGGGTTGTTATTAGTTGGAGGTTTATGGTTTGGGTTTAAGCATAAAGAAAGTTAGTTGTCATTTCTGCAAATAGCTATAGATTTCTGCTGTAGCAACACTATCAAAGATGAGTAAAACAAAGGTTCTTATTATCACGTACTATTGGCCACCAGCAGGAGGACCAGGAGTACAGCGATGGTTGAAGTTTGTTAAGTATTTGCCCAAATTTGATATAGATCCTATTGTGTATTGCCCTGAAAATCCAAGTTATCCAATTATCGATGAAAGCTTATTAGCTGAACTTCCTGATAACATTAAAGTTATTAAACAGCCTATAAGTGAGCCTTATCGCTTTGCTAATTTGCTATCAAAACGAAACTCTAAACAGATTAGTTCTGGCGTAATTCCGAAGCAAAAAAAACAATCACTTATTCAAAAGTTACTGCTGTATGTGCGTGGAAACTTCTTTATTCCAGATGCACGAAAAAACTGGGTAAAGCCTTCAGTGCATTTTCTTTCTGATTATATTCAAAAGCATGCGATAACTACAATAATTACAACTGGTCCGCCACACAGTTTACATTTGATTGGTTTAGAATTAAAAGCTAAACTAGGTGTAAAATGGCTGGCCGATTTTAGAGACCCTTGGACAACCATTGGTTATCATAAAGCTTTAAAATTGACACAATCGTCTAAAGAGAAGCATCTTCAGTTAGAATCTGAAGTCTTAAATACAGCCGATAGAATTATAGTGACTAGTACCAATACACAGAAAGAGTTTGAATCAAAAACAAAACGGCCTATCTCAGTAATCACTAATGGTTACGATTCACATCATATAAAAAAACCAGCTAAAGATTCGGCGTTCACATTAGCTCATATTGGTTCATTGCTGTCAGAGCGAAACCCGATACAACTTTGGGAAGCTTTACAAGAGCTTATTAATGAGCATGAGGATTTTCGAAGCGCATTTCAGCTAAAACTTATTGGTGTTACAAGTGACGATGTCGTAAGCACTATGGTAAATCATGGTTTAAAACCATACATCCAAAATTTTGGTTATGTCAATCATGAAACTGCTATCAAGCATCAAATGGCCTCGCAATTGTTATTAATGGTTGAGATTGATTCTGAAGAGACTAAAGTCATTATTCCAGGAAAATTGTTTGAGTACATGGCATCAGGAACACCTATTATTGCTGTTGGTCCTGAAGACTCTGATGTTGAGAAAATTTTGAAGACTACCAATACAGGACAGTATTTTTATTACAGCGAAAAAGAACGTATAAAATCACAAATTTTATCGTATTTTGAAGCATACAAATCTGATACCTTAGTTGTAAATGCTATTGGTTTGGAACAGTATAGCAGAAAAGCGCTAACCAAACGTTTGTCTGAAATTATCTAATGGGAATTGTAATTAACCAATCCTTAAAAAACACGGTAACGACGTATTTAGGTTTCGGTATAGGAGCTATAAATGCCTTGTTTTTATATACTAATTTCATTTCAGATGAATATTACGGCTTAGTAGCTTATATTCTCTCAGCTGCTAATATCATGATGCCGTTAATGGCATTTGGTGCACACAATACGATTGTCAAATTCTATTCAACATTTAAGACTAAAAATTCACTTAATAGTTTTATGACACTTATGCTGTTTTTGCCCTTAGTATTGGCAATTCCAGTTGCAGCTATAGGGTATTTTTCTTATGATGCTATTGCCGATATTTTATCACAAAAAAATGACATTGTAAGAGACTATTTATGGTATATTTTCATTACTGCTGTAGCAATGGCTTATTTTGAAGTCTTCTATGCCTGGGTTAAAGTGCAAATGCAAACGGTATTTGGAAATTTCATGAAAGAGGTATTTCATCGGGTAGGCGCAATGATGTTATTACTTTCGGTGTTCTTAAATCATATTACTGTCGATCAATTTTTAATGGGAATTGTTGGTGTTTATGTAATTCGAACTTTTGTAATGATGCTGTATGCCTTCAGTAAACGTCTACCAGTTTTTAAGTTTAACAAAATTGATAAAATCAGATCTATATTAAAATACGCATCATTAATCATTATAGCTGGCTCTATAGCTACCATAATTTTAGATTTAGATAAGTTTATGCTAAATAATTACTTAAGTATAGAGAAAGTTGCCTATTACAGTGTAGCGGTTTTTATAGCGACAGTAATTGCTGTTCCACAGCGAGCGATGCACCAAATTTTATTGCCTTTAACTGCTACGTTTTTAAATGAAAATAAAGCAAAAGAACTTAACGATTTATATCAAAGAAGCTCTTTGACACTCTACGTGATAAGTGGATTTATTTTTTTACTCATTATTGTTAACATCAATCAGCTTTATGAAATCATTCCTTCTGAATTTAGTGGAGGATTAGTTGTTGTGTTTTTGATAAGTTTAGCGAAATTATACGATAATCTTTTAGGGAACAACAATGCTATTTTATTTAATAGTGATTACTATTATATGGTATTGTTTTTTGGTGTGTTTTTAGCTGTTTTGGCTGTAGTACTTAATTTAATTCTCATTCCGCTTTACGGTATAAATGGTTCGGCATTAGCTACATTTACAGCCATAGTAATTTATAACACAATAAAAGTGTATTTTGTAAAGCTGAAATTTAGCATGCTTCCTTTTACTTCGGAAACTTTAAAAGTTACACTTGTATTAATAGTTATGGTATGCGCCTTTTATTTCTGGGATTTTCCTTTCCATCCGATTGTAAACATAGCTCTAAAATCAATGGCTATTGCTATAGTGTATGGATTACTTATTTATAGATTAAACATCTCTGAAGATATTTCTGAAGTTTTGCTGAAGTATTTAAAACGTAAATGATAATTTTTATAGAAACGTATTCAATTAATTTCATAGAGTTCGTTGCAAGTATACAATTTTTAAAATGAGAAAGTCCCATAAGGTGCTTTGAGGCATACGGCTTATGGGACATTCTACTAACCAACCAAAAAATTATATATTGTTATGAACGTGATCTTGATCTAGAAGTTCTTGAACTCTTTGATGAAGTTCTTGAACTTGATGATTTAATCGAAGACTGATTTCTACTTCTAGACTGTGTAGCCTTTGATGAAGATTTACTGCTTCGTTTGTTACTAGATATACGAGAATTTGTTGTGTTTGGTTTTCTTATACTCGTATTTTTTTTATCCGTTCTTGTTGTCGTTCGTTTATTAGACACAGAACTACGTGGTTTGGTCACATTTTTAGTTCTAGAAGTTGTAGTTCTAGGTGTAACTTTAGTTGTTCTGCTTGTTGCTCTAGAATTAGTTATCGTTCTTGAATTACCATGTCTTGAGGTCTCTTTAGTTGCTCTGGTAGACGTTCTTGAGTCAGAATTAGGTCTAGTTAACCCCCTGTTATTTGTCGTTCTAGAAGACGTCATAGCTCTGTTGTTATCTCGTCTTGTAGAATTTGCTACAGTATTATTTCCTCCTCGTCTAGTCGAAGTTGCATCTTGTCGGTAACGATCACTTATTGTAGATCCTCGACGACCTGTTGTAGCTGCCGTTCCACGTCTGCTGTTTGTTCTTACAGGCTGTCTGTAATTATCTCTATAAGGTCTGTAATATGTATGTCTTACAGGTGTGTAAAATTGTCTGTAAGGTCTTGAATATACCACACAGTAATTTACTGGAGGAACTACATAGTAGCTGTGCCAAGGTCTGTATACATAAGCTCTATTATACACATTTATAAACCCTGTACAGTGTGAAAACGTTCTGTATCTATTATAGTGTACATATAATCCGCCTACTCGAGAAATACGTCCCCAGCTATTGTAATGTATGTTTACATTTCCGGCTTGAGATATGCGTCCGTAATAATCATAATAAATAGGAGTGTTTTCAATTTGAATAATTGCACCTAGGTCATCGTACTGCACATAAGGATTATAGTCATATCCTGTATTAAAACTTATAGATACATTAGGAGAACTAAATCCAACGTTAACATTCGGACCATAATTAGGGATATAAAAATCAAATTGCCCATCAGGGAATACTGAAAATTCAATACCGTCTACATTAAATATGAACGAATTGCCATAACCTCTAACGTAGTTGTATGATGTGCTTGATTTTGCTAAGTTGTTGGTTGTTGCGTTTACCGTTGTACCTACCAGGAACAATACAGTAAAAAGTGATAATATTCGTTTCATAATTGTAAGAATTTTTGATTACGTTTATTATAAAACAATTAGCGTGCCAAAAAACGAAATGCTCTGTTAGTGTTGTGATTCAGGTCATTAAAAACGAGTAGTTTTACCCATAAATATGTTTTGTTGACTACTTATATTAGATTACAAATAAATCTTTTTTTAAATATGGAAGTACTGCAAGGTAAACAAGCGATAATTGATCGCGTTAAGCTCCCTTTTAGCTTTGATGCTGATAAGTTGCTGAAAGAATATTTAGAACTCAAACTTAATAATTTTGAATACTATAATGTAATTCAGTTGAGAGCTCCTGCTTATATTGTAGATGCATCAATACCAGTGCCACCACCTGCAGATGATTATGCTGATGGTTCATGGACCGATTGGTTAGATACTAGTGAACTAGAATCTTCTCCATATATCAAAAGTATTGTAGAAGCATTTAAAGAGATTACTTCGGTTACTCTCGTAAGGTTATTAAGACTTGCTCCTCATTCAAATGTAAAAGAACATACAGATCCAACGCTAGGTCTAGAAATAGAACAATCGGTGATACGATTAACAATACCGATTTTGCAAAGTGAGAAAGTAACCTTTTATTTAAATAATCAGCCAGTTCCTATGAAGCGAGGAGAGTGTTGGTATTTAAAATTAACGGATGCCCATCGCGTGGTAAATTCAGGAGATACCGAACGGGTGAATTTGACTATAGATATGATACCAAATGAAAATTTACGCGCTATTATTAAAGAAAGCCAATTGAAACTAGTAGATAACTAAAAATCCCGAAGGTTTGGGGAAACACTCCGGGATTCTATATATGCTCACTACAATAGTGAACAACCAATCAAAGTAGTTAATGCATTGTGTGCATTAGGCTTTTTTATGTTTTTTAATTTTTTTTACTTTTCCATCTTTTCTGTAGTAGTAGAAATTATCATCAAAATCACCATCATACTCGTAGTAATCGTGTTGATTTCCACCATAACCAGAACCTAGACCACAGTTTAAATCTGCATTGTAGCGGTTAACGATACCAGAGACATGAACAATTTCACCCCAACGGTTATAATTTACTTTTAATCCGCCAACCTGACGTAACAGTCCATTTCCACGTTGGTAGCTCATGTAAACAGATCCGGCTCGTTTAATTCGGCCATCTCTATCATAATTGATAAATACGTTACCAATTCGTCTAACTAATCCATTACTGTCGTGTGTTATAATAACTCCAGTAGGTCTTGATGATCTGCTGTAATGAATTCTACTTACAGTACCAGGAGTACCATATTTTGTGTTAACTGAACTCCTTCTAGACTTTGAAGTTCTGTAGTACACATCTGAAATGTTAGTGTTGATTTCTGTGTTAAAATCAAAACTTCCATCTGGAAAAATTAAAAACTCTACACCACGCTCAATGAACACAATAGGTTCTGCAAAACGATAGCGTGCATTATTATAATCTTCCCCATTTAAAGCAACATGTCCTGTTGCTGTCGCTGTAGCTGATGTTAATCCTATTAACACCATCGCCATAAAAAGTACTTGCTTTTTCATAATTTATAGGTTTTTAGATTAGCCTTTGTGTCTAACTCGTTTAGAAACTTTTCGGCTTACGCTATTTGTTTTGAACTAACCAATATGCGTGCCAAAAAATATAAACCATTGAAAATCAAGTGAATATTGTTTTATTTTTGAATGTTTGAAAAAAATCAGAATTGAAGTTAAGAGGATTCTCATAACAATTTTTACTATTTTTATAGAACCAACACCAATCAACTTATGGAAGATCACATTTCTAAATGTTTAAATTGTGAGTCAGAATTAAAAGAGAAGTATGAATTTTGTCCTAACTGCGGACAAAAAACTACAGAAGACCTAACCTTAGGTGTATTATTTTATAATACCATTAGTAATTACTTTTCGTTTGATGCTCGTTTTTTAAAAGGGTTTTTACCTTTAATGTTTAAACCTGGTTTTCTTCCGAAAAAATTTATTGAAGGCAAACGATTATTGTATTTGCATCCTGGACAAATGTATTTATTTGTTGCCTTTGTATTCTTTTTTATATTTTCATTTACAGCACGAAAACACACAGAGTCACTCAATACTCAACTGCGAAAAACATTAAATGACAATACAGTCACACTGGTTGATACTGTCAACATACGTGAGTCAGATTCTATACGAGTAGCTGACTCAATTCAAAAGCGTAAATCAGACTCTATTGCTAAAGTTAAATTAAGAAAAGCCTTAGAAGACAATAAATTCCTTACCGGAATGACAGAAACAGAAATTGACTCTATCGTAGCTACGACAAACTTAAACGACAAGGATCTTAATTTTAGTTTCAATGAAGAAAAAATTGATTCTCTAATTCAAAATAATGCTTCAGATCAAGAGATTTACAAAGCTATGGGAATGGATGAAGATGACGGATGGTTTATGAGAAAAATATATGCTCAGGCTCTTAAATTTTATAAAGCACGTGATGGCGGTAATATTTTACAAGCGTTTTATGATACAATACCTATTGCTTTATTTTTTCTGTTGCCAATTTTTGCGCTAATCCTCAAGGTTTTGTATTACAAAAGAGGTAGATATGCACATCATTTGGTATTTAGCTTTTACTATTTTTCCTTTTTGTTTACTGTGTTCAGTATTATTTTTGGGATCAATATGATTTGGGATATACCAGATGGACTTGATTGGTTAATCGCTTTCTCAACATTTATTTATTTGCTTATAGCGCTAAAACGTTTTTATGGTCAAGGTTGGTTTTTTAGCTTCTTTAAAGGTAGTGTAGCGACATTTACATTCATGCTGCTGGTGATTCCTTTTGCAGCTGTCATTATTGCATTAGTAGCTTTTATGTTTTATTAATCTTTAAATTATAAGAAACTTAAAGTTTTTCTTTTAAAAACTTACCCGTTATAGAGGCGTTGTTTTTTACCAGCTCTTCAGGAGTTCCTTCTGCGATGAGCTGACCTCCGCGAATACCACCTTCAGGACCTAAGTCAATAATATAATCAGCACATTTAATCAATTCGAGATTGTGTTCGATTACGATTATCGAATGCCCTTTTGCTATTAGCGCTTGAAATGATTTTAGTAATTTTTTTATATCATGGAAATGTAACCCTGTGGTAGGTTCGTCAAAAATGAATAGCGCATTATCGCTTTTAGATCCTTTTCCGAGAAAAGAAGCCAACTTAATACGTTGGGCTTCACCACCAGAAAGGGTAGAAGAACTTTGTCCTAAAGCTACATATCCCAAACCAACATCTTGAAGTGGCTGTAACTTATTTTTAATTTTGGTAACCTTGTATTCATCAAAAAAAGCAATGGCATCATCAATAGTCATGCTCAAAATATCATCAATGTTTTTGCCTTCGAAAGTAACTTCTAAAACATCCTTTTTAAAACGTTTACCGTTACAGGTTTCACAGGTTAAATGCACATCGGCCATAAACTGCATCTCAATAGTCACTTCTCCGTCACCTTTACAGGTTTCACAGCGTCCACCATCAACATTGAAACTAAAATGCTTAGCTTGATAATTACGAATTTTACTCAGTTTTTGATTTGCAAAAAGCGCTCTGATATCGTCATACGCTTTAATGTAAGTCACTGGATTTGACCTTGATGATCGCCCAATTGGGTTTTGATCTACAAACTCAATATGTTTTATAGTCTTAAAATTACCTTTCAATTCAGTAAACTGACCAGGTTTATCTCCAAAACCTGTAAGTTGTTTTTGGATAGCAGGAAATAGAATTTTCTTAACTAAAGTACTTTTTCCACTACCAGAGACACCAGTAACAACGGTTAACATTTCCAATGGAAACGTCACATCAATATTTTGAAGATTATGTGCTTTGGCACCAATAATTTCCACTTGGTATTTGGACGTTCGTCTTTGCTTTGGAAGTTCAATTTTTAAAGTTTCGTTTAAATATTGAGCTGTAAGGGATTCTGATTTTAAAATATCTTTGAAGGTCCCTTTAGCCACAACTTCACCACCAAAAGTACCAGCTTCTGGTCCGATATCTATAATTTCATCGGCAGCTTTCATGATATCTTCATCATGTTCGACTACAATAACCGTATTTCCTAAATCACGAAGTGCCTGTAACACTTTAATCAGTTTTTCGGTGTCTTTTGGGTGTAAGCCAATACTAGGTTCATCTAGGATATACATAGAGCCAACAAGACTACTGCCTAACGATGTCGCCAAATTTATACGCTGACTTTCACCACCAGACAAGGTATTTGATTTTCGGTTTAAGGTTAAATAATCTAAACCTACATTGCTTAGAAATGATAAACGACTATTGATTTCTTTGAGTAAACGCTTAGCTATTGTAGTATCATAATCGTCTAACTCTATTTGCTTAAAGAAATTAGCTAAAGCATCCAGAGGCATTTCAACCAGATCTGTAATGGTAACATTATTAATCTTTACATAATTAGCCTCTTCACGAAGACGTTTACCTTTACAAACGTTACACTTGGTTTTCCCACGATAACGCGATAACATGACCCGGTTTTGTATTTTATAGGCTTTAGATTCTAATTCGGCAAAGAATGAATTTAACCCTTCAAAATACTGATTGCCATCCCATACTAATTGTTTCTGCTCTGGAGTTAACTCGAAAAAGGGTTTATGAATAGGAAAATCAAACTTATGAGAATTATTTACCAATTGATCGCGATACCAACTCATACTTTCACCTCGCCATGGAAATATAGCATTTTCATAGACCGAAAGTCCTGTGTTGGGAATTACTAAATCATCATCTATTCCAATTATATCACCATAACCTTCACATTTCGGACAAGCTCCATAAGGATTATTAAAGCTGAATAAATGCGGATTAGGTTCTAAGAAGCTCATGCCATCCAACTCAAAACGATTATTAAACTCTGTACGTTTCTTATCAGATAGTGATTCAATGATGCATGTGCCTTTTCCTTCAAAAAACGCAGTTTCTATGGCGTCAGCAAGCCTGTTAAAGAAATCATCTTCATGTTTTACGATAATTCTATCTACCACTAAAAACACAGATGTCTTTACATTTTTTTCAATAGCATCATCTATTCTTAAAACTTCATTTTTGTATTGAATTCTGGCATAACCTTGCTGTTTTAAAACATTAAGCTTGTCAGACATCGTTCGTCCTTCCTCTAATATAATAGGAGAGAGGAGTAATAATTTCTCACGCTCATCAAATGATTTCACCAAATCCAGCACGTCTTTAGTACGATGTTTTTTGACGAGGTTTCCAGAAATGGGTGAATATGTTTTTCCTATTCGGGCAAATAACAATTTCAGGTAATCATAGATTTCAGTCGTTGTTCCAACAGTAGATCTAGGATTGGTACTATTTACTTTTTGTTCAATTGCTATAGCAGGAGCGATACCTTTTATCACATCAACCTTCGGTTTATTAAGTCGTCCTAAAAACTGACGTGCATAACTAGATAAACTCTCAACATAACGACGTTGTCCTTCAGCATATAAGGTATCAAACGCTAAACTAGACTTACCAGAACCCGATAAACCTGTTATGACAACTAGTTTATTTCGGGGAATGACCACATCAATATTTTTTAGATTGTGCAATTTAGCACCTTTAATGATGATGTTTTCTTTCGGATTTAAGTCTAGAATGTTACTGTTCATAGGAGATATAGCAAATAAGAATGTGCAAAGATAGGTCTTTTATTGAAGCTTAGAAAATGGATTATTGTTCATTAAAATGTTAAAGTTTGTTACTTTTTTTTGGAATTTCGGAATGATTGTTGTTATATTTGAGAACATAAACAGTTAAAACCGAGTTGCCTATATTATAATATTACTTTAAAAATTTAACCCCAAGCTAAGATTAAATTCTTTGCCTTAAAGTAATTATTATGAGACACGAACTTATCACAGACGCTGTTTTAGTTAAGAACTACATGAATGGAGACGAAAGTGCTCTATCGGTCCTTATTCACAGACACAAGCAAAAAATTTACAGTTTTATTTATTCTAAAGTCTTTGACAGAGATATCACTGAAGATATATTTCAAGATGCTTTTATCAAGGTCATTAAAAATTTAAAACTGGGAAAGTATAATGAAGAAGGCAAATTTTTACCTTGGGTTATGCGTATCTCTCACAATCTAGTCATTGATCATTTTAGAAAGAATAACCGAATGCCAAAATTTGATAATTCTGGTGACTTTAATATTTTCTCTGTTTTGGGTGATTCTTCGTTAAACGCTGAAAAGCGATTGATAAAAGATCAGGTAGAATGTGATTTAAGGCGTATCATTGAAGAGCTTCCTGAAGATCAAAAAGAAGTTTTAATTATGCGTATGTATAAGGATATGAGTTTTAAAGAAATCTCAGACCGAACAGGCGTAAGCATTAATACAGCCTTAGGTAGAATGCGTTATGCGCTCATTAACCTGCGAAAGGTGATTGACAAGAACAATATTATTTTAACAAATTGATACAATAAGTTAAGTTTTGTTGCGTTTATGAGATTATAACAAACTAAAAAACGTAAAATGGCAAAACTTTACTCAGAATGTCCCCAAAAACAAAACAACCTCAATCCAAAAGAAGAAACCATAGATTTTCTTCTGAATTATTCAAAGGCTTTAAGTGTTATACATTGTAATAATTTGAAGTTTGAAGCACTTCAAAACTAAATTTGAAAAAATCCTGAATAGTTAGTCTTCAGGATTTTTTTTTATTTAAAGCGATAATCTACTTTCTTTTGGCATGATATTCTTTTAAAACCGAAGCTCTGCCAATAGTGTTTGTGATAATATCTTTCTCTAGGTCCCAACCTCTAGCAGGCGAATATTCTCGACCATACCAAATAATTTGAAGGTGTAAATCATTCCATAATTCTTTTGGAAATAGGCGTTTGGCGTCTTTTTCGGTTTGTACCACATTTTTACCATTTGTTAAATTCCAGCGATACATAAGACGATGAATATGCGTGTCAACAGGAAATGCAGGAATGCCAAATGCTTGCGATAATACCACTGCTGCTGTTTTATGTCCAACCGCAGGAAGCGCTTCTAAATCTTCATAAGTTTGAGGTACTTTTCCATCGTGTTTATCAATTAATATTTGCGATAAGCCATGAATGCCTTTACTTTTCATTGGTGATAAACCAACAGGTCTGATAATATCTCTAATCTCTTCGACTGAGAGTTTTATCATATCATACGGATTATCGGCTTTTTCAAACAGCAAAGGCGTAATTTGATTAACACGAACATCGGTACTTTGAGCAGACATCAATACAGCTATTAGTAATGTGTATGGATCTTTATGATCTAAAGGAATAGGAATCGTTGGATATAATTCGTTTAACGTTCTTATAACAAAATCTACTTTTTCTTGTTTGGTCATTATCGTATATTTGGTAAACTCATTTAAAAAGCAAAAATAAACAATATGCAGACATTAAAAGCAGGAGATACAGTGCCAGATTTTACAGTAAATGATCAAGACGGCAATGCCGTTTCACTTTCAGATTATAAAGGAAAAAAATTAGTCGTCTTTTTTTATCCTAAAGCAAGTACGCCAACATGTACTGTTGAAGCGTGTAACTTGGGAGAAAACTATAAAGCTTTACAAGCGGCTGGTTATGAAATCTTAGGTGTTAGTGCAGATTCTGAAAAACGCCAATCTAATTTTAGAAATAAATTTGATTTTCCTTATCCTTTACTGGCAGATACAGAAAAAGAAGTAATTAACGCTTTTGGTGTTTGGGGACCTAAAAAGTTTATGGGACGTGAATTTGATGGTATACACCGTAAGACTTTCATTATTAATGAGGAAGGTGTTGTTGATCGTGTTATCGATAAAGTAAAAGCGAAAATTCATACCGAACAGATATTATCTGAATAGTTTAAATGTCGTCATTCTGAACAGGTTTCAGAATCCCACAAGAGAATTATGATGAGATGCTGAAATAAATTCAGCATAGCTAATATAAAATACTTCAAAAAAAAACCGCATGATGTCATGCGGTTTTTTTGTTATTAAAATCTAAGATTACTCTTTGATATGAACTTGTTCTGTTTCACAACCAAATAGACTTTTTTCTTTGATAAGATTAGAAACACCTTCTGGTAGCATTGATTCCCATTCATCTTCTCCATTGGCAATCATTTTTAAAACTGTTCTTGAAAATACGGATAGAGTAGATTCGTCATAATCTGTAATGTCAACCACTTTACCATTGTATTTAAAGAACTTATATAATTCTTTCATTCTAGGATGAACCTTAAGGTTTTCACTATCGGTAAGTGTTCCATCTTCATTTTGCATAGGATATAGGTACACTCTTAAATCTTTAAAGAATAGCTTTCCAAAAGCTTCTAGAATTCCACCACTTAAATGACGATAATATTTTTCGTCAAATATGTCAACCAAATTGTTAACTCCCATTGCAAGTCCCATACGCGCTTTCGTATATTGAGAGAAGTACTCAACAAGCTTGTAATACTCTTGAAAATTAGAAATTAATACAGTTTGACCTAGAGAGCATAATAATCGTGCACGATCCATAAAATCCTGCTCATCAATTTCGCCTTCAGCTCTTAGGTTAGATAATGTTATTTCGAAAATAACCTGAGTTTTATCAAGGTCAACTTTATTTTCTTTAATGAACATTTCATAAGATTTCTTATACATGTCCATATTGACTTTAGTTACTGGTCTAAAGCTACCACGTAGTGCTAAAATATTTTTCTTGTATAATACCCTCGCTGGCAAAACATTATTTCCGTCAGGTGCAAACATTACAGCATCAGTCATTCCGTTTTTAACCAATTGTAAACTCATTAAACGGTTGTCAACATCTTCGAAAACTGGTCCAGAAAAGTTAATAGTATCGATTTCTACCTGATCTTTATCCAGGTGATCGTATAAGTATCGCAGTAATTTTTTTGGCTCATTATATTTATAGAATGCACCATAGATTAAGTTTGTACCTAAAACGCCTAATGTTTCTTGTTGTAATCTTGCATCTGTTTCTTTAAATCTCAGGTGAAGTACAATTTCGTTATACCCTTGTTCTGGATCAACCTGATATTTAATTCCTACCCAACCATGGCCTTTATATTTTTTAGCAAAGTCAATAGTGGCTACTGTATTTGCATAAGCAAAGAACATTTTATTAGGATGTGCTTCTCTTTTAATACGCTCTTCTACCAGATTAACTTCATGATCTAACATCTTACGAAGTCTGGCTTCAGTTACATATCGTTTGTCATCTTCTATACCATAAATCGCATCACTAAAGGCTTTATCGTAAGCCGACATGGCTTTTGCAATAGTTCCTGAAGCACCACCAGCTCTAAAGAACTGACGTACAGTTTCTTGGCCTGCGCCAATTTCTGCAAATGTTCCGTAGATATTCTCATTTAAGTTAATGCGTAAACATTTCGTTTTTAATGAAGGAATCTCATCAAACTCTTTATCTCCTTTTAAGGTTATTTCCATCTTATATTTTGGGTTTGTCAACTATACAAAGGTATTAAAATAGCAGGTCAAACTAAAAAAATAAGTTTTATTTTTGCAGCAAAATTAATTAGGAGTTGAAAGTTACTTTTTTAGGTACAGGTACATCGCAAGGTATTCCAGTCATTGGGAGTGATCATCCTGTGTGTTTGAGTAAAAACCCTAAAGACAAGCGTTTACGTGTTTCTGTACTTGTAGAGTGGGATGATTACAGCTATGTTATTGATTGTGGTCCAGATTTCAGACAGCAAATGTTAAGAGCAAATTGTCATAAAATTGACGGAATTGTTTTTACTCACGAGCATGCCGATCATACTGCTGGATTAGATGATATTCGTCCGTTCTATTTCCGTCAAGGCGATATTCCATTCTATGCGCACAGACGTGTTTTAGGAGAGTTAGAAAAGCGTTTCAACTATATTTTTACAACAAAAGATAAATATCCTGGAGTACCGAGTGTCATTCAGAATGAAATTAAAAATGAGCCTTTTCTCCTCGGAAACTTGCAAGTCCTGCCTATAAATGGCTACCACCATAAACTTCAGGTTTTTGGGTTTCGCTTCAAAGATTTTGCCTATCTCACAGATATGAAAACTGTTGCTGATGAGGAGATTGAAAAACTTAAAGGCGTAAAAGTTCTTGTCGTAAATGCGTTACGTGAAAAAGTACACCTGTCTCATTTTAACCTGGATGAAGCATTAGCTTTTATAGAGCGAGTGCAGCCTGAGCGTGCTTATTTAACACATATTAGTCACTATTTAGGATTTCATGATACAGTGCAACAAAGTTTACCAGAAAACGTTTATTTAGCTTACGATAACTTACAACTAGAACTATAAATATTATTAAGATGAAGCAAAGAATTTTTATGTACCTGTTTATTTTTACATTATTACTGGTCATTTTTCAGTTTGTAAACTCAAAAAACATCATCGAAAATTATGATGAACAACTAACGAGTTATAAAGCCACAAATACACAGCTTAAAGATTCGCTTCGTATTATGCAGGACGATAAAGTGGAGGATATGTATACGTTTAGATTTGATACTAATGATGATGCAATGACGTATTGGGAAAAACGAGGATTTCGGATTTCAGAATTTGTTCCACTTATTGAAGACGGATTGATCAGCTTAAATGACTACGATACTGAAGATCACCCATTAGTGCCATTTGCATCTATGTCTGGTGAAAAAATGCGTATAGATCAAATTAGAATGTTAAATCATAAATGGATCATCATTAATTTCACCGATGGTAAATACTCTGGAGAAATGCTTTTAGCTTACGATATGGACGATAAAGGAAATGTCACTTTTAAAGAGTTAGGGTCTTTATTATATCAGCCTTAAGCTATTCTTTTTGGCTTTCCCATTGTGCTTTTGAAATACTAAAGACATAAAAGGATTTTACCTGTTTTTCGAAAGTCATACCATTTCTTCTTGCTACAAGTTCTGAACCTATATTATCGATGTGCATCATCGACATAAGGTTATCTGTAAATTCATGTTCAAAGCAATAGTTCTTACATTTTATAGCCGCCTCTAGAGCGTAGCCCTTTTTCCAGTGTTTGGGACATATAGAATATCCGATTTCCAGGCGTTCTTCCTCATCAACAGTTTGTACTAAGAGTCCGCATTGTCCAATAAATTCACCAGTGTTTTTATCGATAAGTGCATTCATGCCTCCAAGACCATTGTCATATCTATGGAATACTTTATTGAACCAAAATTCACATTGTTCGAAAGGGGATAGATTTTGGTCTATACCAAGAAATTTAGCTACATGTTCTTCTTCAAACAGTGGTAGCCATAGCTCGAAGTCTTCTAAGGTAACTAACCTAAAATTAAGACGCTCGGTGTGTTCACCTGTGAGAAGATATTTCATTTCTACTCGTTAATTATGGTAAAGGAGTCAATAAACGCATCAACTTTGGCATCAGGTATTCCTAAATAGGTAATGGTATACACCCGGTTTGATGTCTTAAACACTTCACCTAATATCATGCCTTTGAGTCCATGTATTGTTGCATTTTCTTTTGGTTGGAGTACAAAGTAAATGCCTTCTAAATCTCCATTACTGACAGGTTCCTTAAAATCTAATTCAAAATTAGCAGACATTTGATAGGTGTAATTAGAGACAGCCTGTTCTAGAAATTCTTGATTAGGCATAGCTTCAATCATGTCTCCTGGATAATCAAAATATTCTACTGAGAAAATCTTATTAGTGCCTAGAGTTGATCTGTACGCATACACTTGAAATTCTTTAAAGCCGATTTTATTCTCATGTACACTTAAAAGTGGTTCAGTTGGAAATTTAGCAACAAATTTTCCTTGTTTAGACGCATAAGCACCTGAGGTGGTTTTGTAAATATCACTGTCATTTTTACAAGATAAAAGTGCTGTAAAACAGAGTAATGCGAGTAGTTTAATCTTCATAATACTATAATCTATCTTCTAACCAACTTCTAAAACCATAGAAGTTTTGTGGTGCTACGCCATGTCCTACAGGAAACTCAGAATACGTGTGTTTGATGTGTAACTGATCCAAAAATTTTGGCGCTTTTCTAGCCCAATCCACTGGAATAACCTGATCTTGACTTCCGTGAGAGCAATAAAAATCCAAATGTGAATAATCCTTATCTGTTAAATTATCAGCAAGCATATCCTCACTTATGTAGCCGCTCAGAGCGATTATGTTTTTTACTTTTTCAGGATAACTAAGTGCCACGGCATAACTCAAAATAGTACCTTGACTAAAGCCCAAAAGTGTCACATTTGTTTTATCTACAGGGTATTCGGCACAGGCTTCGTCAATAAAGGCAGCAATATGATCTCGCGATTCTATAGCTTGTTCTACATCATTCCATTTGTTTTGTTGAGCATCAAAATTTATGGCATACCAGGCATTTCCATAAGGTTGCATTGGATGAGGAGCACGAACTGAAATTATAAATAATTCTTCCTGTAATTCTTGAGCAAATGAAAATAAATCATTTTCATCACTTCCATAGCCATGAAACATAATGAGAAGTGGTGCATTATCCTTTAAACTGGAAGGTCTGGTGATGTGATGTAATGTCATATGTTATTAAGTTCCGATATTAGAAAACCATTTTTGAAATAACGGACCAATAACTGGTACCGTTTGTTGTTTGCCTAAAAATGCCATAAAAAAACCATAGAGAATTAAGGTGCCAAAAATGCCCCAAAGCCATAATCGCAATGTCGAAGAATCGTAATTGCTAACACTTATGGCACAGATGAGATAAAATAAAAAGATACCAAGGGCTTGTCTTACATGAAAGCTAGTAAAAGGGTTTTTCTTGTCTGCATTGAGGTAGTAGGCGATAAGTGTTCCAAAAATTGGAATGTAGCTCACACAGGCTAAGGTTTTACCGTCTTGTATTGTCTTATCTGTCATGACTTATTGTATTACCAATTGATTATTAGCAATAATTCCGTAAACATTACCTTTTAGGTTGTGACCTTCAAACATAGCATTTTTTGACCTTGAAAACATGTGATCTTTTGTAAACGTATAAGTGCTGTTTGGGTTAAACATGGATAAATTTGCTGAATTGCCAACAGCAATAGGAGTGGTGTCCATAGCATAGCGCTCTCTACCATTGGTGAGCAGTTCTACAGTTTTCTTTATCGTGAATATTGAATTTAAGGCACCAAAAGCACTCTCTAATCCGATTGTGCCATATTTTGCATAGTCAAATTCTATTTTTTTGTCTTCGATATCTATAGGATTATGATCGCTCGTAACCATGTCAATAGTACCATCTTTTACTCCTGAAATGAGCGCATCGATGTCTTTTTGCGTTCTTAAAGGCGGTAATACTTTGAAGTTGGTATTGAAGGTCTTTAAATGCTCATCAGTATATATCAGATTATGAATAGCAACACTGCAACTTACATCAAGTTTCTTCTGTTTTGCAGCTCGAATTAATTCTACAGATTTCGCTGTAGAAATGGTTGGAATATGAAGTTTGCCTTCTGTATACTCTAAAATAAATAAATCTCTTGCTACTTGTAACTCTTCTGCTAGTGCTGGATTTCCTTTTAAACCTAGCGAAGTGCTTGTTACATTTTCGTTCATCACACCTAATCCGCTAATTTTTGATTCCTGCGGAAATGAGCATACCAAACCTTTAAAGTTACTTGCATACTGTAGTGCCAACTTCATTAAGTTAGGATTAGCAATCGGATGCTGGTAATCATAAAAGGCTACGGCTCCAGCGGTTTTCATGTCAAACAACTCTGCCAAGTCGGTACCGTCACTGTGTTTCGTTAAAGCGCCAATAGGATAGAGGTTAACGGCATGTTTCTCAGCTTTCGATTTTAAAAATGAAATATCAGCATACGAATCAATGACAGGGTTGGTATTTGCATTGACGGCAACTGCAGTAAATCCTGATTTGGCAGCTGTATCGAGGCCATTTGCGATAGTTTCACGTTCTTCATATCCTGGTTCTCCAAAACTCACGCTACTGTCAAACCAACCTTGAGATACATGAAGATTATCTCGTCTGATTTCTTTATAGTTTTTCGGATTTTGAATGCGTTTTGAAATCTGAGAAATTGTTCCTTTTTCTATTAGAATATCAACGGTTTGATTGTGAAAATCGCTTTTAGGGTCAACTATTGTGGCAGATTTTACAAGTACGTTCATTTTAGAAATTTTAATATGAGCATTTCAATGATTAAGAAAATCACTGCAAAAATAACAAACCATTTCCATAGTTCGTTAACATTAGTTGCACTTTTGATATCACTAATGGCAGAAGCTACCGAATTATTAACAGTTGTATTTACAATATCCTGTGTGTCAAAGTAGTTCAGATTGCTTTCACTTCGGTTAAAATTAAAACTTAGATTTTTAAGAAAAGCATCTTTATTTTTTACCGAAATAATTCCAGCCACATCAGGATAGGTGTTAGTAATGAGCTCTACTTTATTATCATAGGTTTGCTGTAGTGGTATTACCGAGTGTTCGCCATTTACTAAGGTAAGTATATCGTCTTGCTGTAGTTTCGTCGCAATGTCAATTGTATTTTGCTCACCAATAGTATAAAATAAGTTACCAGTTTTTAAACTTTGTTTCCCAATATTGTAAAGAATTGGAACAATAAGTGGCGAATTTTTAAAGTTTGAATTTTTAGTGTCTAATGCTGCGGAAAAGCGATATGCATTTCCAGACTGCGATAAGAATGACATTCCGTCTTCAAAGCTCAAAATTGATCCAACAGAATTTGATGAATTGGCATAAAATGAATTTACTTTCGGATACTGAAAATTGCTAACACGCTTGTCAAATACATTGCTCAGTAAAGGATGCGAAAAGTGTATTGTCGTAATTTTTTTCTCTGCAATATTAGAGGTGCTGAAACTAGAAAACCCGTACAACGTAAATAACTGATTATAATTATCTAATCTTGCATCACTTGAAGGAATAATTAATATGCTTCCGCCGTTGTCTGTAAATGATTTTAAAGTGGTTGTCAATGAATTTGGGATGTCTTTTAATTCATTTAAAACAATTAAATTTTGCTGCTCAAGTACATTGTAATTCAAGGCGTTGAAATTGGTTGACATATACTCAAATTCGTCACTTGTATAGATCTTTTTTAGAAAGTTGTCGTCGGCTTCATTGATAGCTAAAACGTTAATTTTTTCACGTTGATCAATATTAAAATATAAGGTATTGTCATACTGAAGATTGCGATCATCTACAACAATTTTTCCGTTAAATACAGCGTTTGCAGGAATAGTAAAATTTGTAGTGGCTTCATCAGTAATTGATACTGCTGTTTTTGCTATGAGTTTAGTGTCATTAAATAGAGAAACAGGCAATGTTTCTATTGCTTCACCTTGATTTTTAATACGTACAGTGAGTTCTAAATTTTCAACTGTAGTTTTTGAAATATAAACAGAATCTACTGAAATATTATTTTGATTAGAAGGTTTGAGTTGTACCAGTTTTATATTTACTACACTATCATTTAAGTTTGTTAACGTTTCCTTTTTTTGTTGGAAATCTGATACTATGACTAAATTTTTTATAGCACTTTCATCTTTTGAAAACAGCTTTTTTCCTTTTAAAACTACGGCGTCATAAGCCAATTGGTTTGGCGAATGTTGCAATTGTATCAAGTCATTTTTTATAGCTTTTACACTAGTATTATTAAAGTTGGCATTGTTGGTAAAAATCGAAATTTGTTCATTCTCATCAATATTTTCAATAATATCTTGTATGGCCGAATTTAGCAAGCTTCCATTAGAACTCGGCGATTGCATACTAAACGAATTATCCAAATAAATAACCGTTTCACTTTTGGTGTTGAAGCTGTCCGAATTAGATATATAAGGCTGAGCAAAGGCAATGATAATACATGCTAATAATAATAGTCTAGTTAGTAAGGTTAGCCATTTTTTTAGCTGAGAACTTTTACGAGTTTGAATGGTTAGTTCTTTTAAAAACTGAACATTAGTGAAGGGAACACTCTTAAATTTTCGGAGTTGAAATAAATGTATAATAATTGGAATGACGAGCAGAAATAATGCGTAAAGAAGTTCTGGGTGTTTAAACTGCATTCCTAGTATTGGGATTGTTTGTGTTAAAAATCAAATATAGAAAATGATATGCGATTAGTTGCTTTTGCTTTTGAGAATTTTAACAAAAGAAAAAATAATCTTGCATAGCGCTCATTCCTTGATTTTTTAGATATGTTTTTATTTCCAATTGCGATTCGTTATTAGCTACTGTTACAATGGTTTGTGGATTGCTTAAGGTTTTTAAATGCTCGAAACCAAAAAGCTGTTCATCATAAATATGTTTTCCTATTTTTTTTGGGTTATCACAAACCCATATAAAAGGAACTTGTTTTTGCTTTAAAAGTTTGGCTACTCTTTTTCCTTTTTGACCAGCGCCCCAAAGTATTAGTGGCCGAGATGCATTATAATCCAGTTCTAAAAAATAGTCCACTTTAAGTTCTAAAAAATGATTTTCAGTATAGTGTTTATCGGTTCTTGAAGCTCTGGTACTATAATCTCTCCAATAATGCAAGCACTTTTGAGATGGGATGCATTTGATGTTATGTTTATAAAACCGAAATGTCAAATCATAATCTTCAGGATACCGATTGGGAGTAAAGGCATTACAGGCTAATAAATCATCACGATGAAGCATCCAGCAAGGTGAAGGGATCACACACTCTTTGTAGATTTCTGAGTAATTTTTACCTTCACGAGTTAAGGTATTGAGCCAGGCTTCATACTTTGCATAACCTTCTCCGATACCATCTGCGCTAAAGTATTTTACTAGTCCGAGAGCGACAGTTTGCCTACCATGTGATTTCAAGTTCTTGAGCATAGTACCAAGTTTTTGAGGATGCATTATATCATCGCTGTCCATTCGAGTTATATAAGTTCCGGAACTTTCAGAAAAGGCTAAACGTAAGGCTTCAATGATACCATTACCCTTATTTTTAAAGAGTTTGACACGTTTATCTTTTTCCGCGTAAGCGCTAACAAGTGTATAGCTATTATCGGTAGAATGATCGTCAACGATAAGCAGTTCCCAGTTTTGATGCTCTTGTGCTATCACAGAGTCTAGGCACTCTTCTAGATAGTGCTCTGTGTTCTTAAACGGAATTAGAATACTTATGGTGTCTTGATTCATGGCATAAAAATAACCTTTTAACAAAACCTTAGCTATATAAGTTATAACAGATTGTAGTTTTGTGCGACAAAAACTAAGATGTTAATCCCTTTATAATTACTAATGACTCGTATTTTTTTAATTTTCGTTCTTGGAGTTTTGCTAATAGCATGCGGTTCGTCTAAAGTTGTTCAAAATGATTTGGCAACGGCAATTCCTATTTCAACAGCTATTAATTTATCAGAAGTAGTAAACGATAAAGCGCCAGTAATGATTAATCCTGGGCGATTTACACAAGACACTGTGGTATACAGAATGCCAAAGGTTATTCAGGGGTTTTATGAGGTTAGTGATTTCGGAAAGTTTATTGAGGATTTTAAAGCCTATGATTATAATGGCAATGAAATGGCAACAATTAAGCAAGATGTAAATTCATGGACTATAGCTAATGCGACTCAGCTTGATGAGATTAAATACTGGGTTAATGATACGTATGATCAGGAAAAATCAGGTCGTTTTTCTGGTAATGAAATTCCGTTTTCTCCAGGAGGCACAAATATTGAAGCTGATAATTATGTTTTAAACCTACATGGATTTATTGGGTACTTTGACTCGCTAAAAGACGCTCAATATACTTTAAATGTTACTGCGCCTACTCACTTTGAGCGTACATCTGCACTTCAAGAAACAAGTAGTACAATTAGTGTTGATGGCACACAAAAAACGACATCATATTATGCGCCACGCTATTTTGACATTACAGACAATCCTATGATGTATGGCGAATTAGATGTAGAAGAATTTATGGTAGGTGACATAAAGATTGTTTTAAGTGTTTATTCACCAAATAAAGTACATACAGCCACTAGTTTGAAAGAAACGGTGTATAAAATGATGAAAGCTCAAAAATCGTATTTAGGTGATATTGATAGTACTTCGCGTTATGATATCTATTTGTATTTGTCTGATGAAAGTGCTGATGCACCAAGAGGCTTTGGAGCACTAGAGCATCATACATCAACTGTAGTTGTGTTGAGAGAGCGATATAATAAAGAAGAATTGGCAGCATCTGTCATCGATGTTGTGGCTCATGAGTTTTTTCATATTGTAACACCACTTACTGTGCATTCTGAAGATGTGCATTATTTTGATTATAACGATCCAAGCTTTTCAAAACACTTATGGATGTATGAAGGTGTGACCGAATATTTTGCTCAACATTTTCAGGTTTATGAAGGTTTAGTAGATATACAGACCTACTTAACAACCATTGAAAAAGAAATCAATTACGCTAAGTATTATGATGATACTATGAGTTTTACTGAAATGAGCGAAAAAATTATAAGTCAGCCTTATGCTGCAAATTATGCTAATGTGTATCAAAAAGGAGCACTTATAGGCATGTGTTTAGATATTTTATTGCGAGAAGAAAGTCATGGTAATCGAAGTATGTTATCATTAATGAAAGAGTTATCTCATACATATGGCATAGAAAAACCGTTTGAAGATGATACCTTAATTGAAGAAATTACTGCTATGACCTATCCTTCGGTTGGAGTATTTTTAAAAACACACGTCGTTGGTGGAACACCAATAGATTATAATACATTTTTTGATAAAGTAGGTGTTCATAAAGCAGATTTACAGGTTGAGTGTTTGTATATGGAATCTGGTGAAGGTGTGATTTTAGAAGCTGATAAAGACAATAGAACAGTATTTTTTAATGATGCTGTAAAAGGAAATAGTTTTTGGGTGGAGCAAGGCGTTTTGGCTAATGATGTTTTGTTATCTGTCAACCGAATTAAGATAATTCCAGAGAATGCTAATACTATGATACAACATATGTATAACTGGGAGCCAGGCGATGATATTGAAGTTGTTATTGAGCGTAACGGAAAAACTATGGATATTAAAACCAAGCTTACTAAAGCGTTTACAACGGTTAAGGCCTTAACCATAAACAAAAATGCTACAGAGGCACAAGTTAAGTTGCGAAATGCTTGGTTACATAAGTAAACTTAACACAGTTATATTGTGTCTGTGCTAGGACTTTAAAACCCTTCAAAAACACCTAAACCAAATAGAGCAAAATCATATTTTACTGGGTCTTTAGCATCCAGTTTTCGAAGCGCTGTATCTAGTTCGATTAAAGCTTTACCATCATTTTGTTTGCGTTTAAGAAGCTTTAATTTTCTGGCAACATTTCCAGAGTGTACATCTAAAGGACAAGAGAGAAGTGCAGGAGAGATGCTTTTCCAGATACCAAAATCAACACCATTTTGATCTTGCCTTACCATCCAGCGTAAAAACATATTGATACGCTTAGCTGCCGAGTTTTTTAACGGATCGCTCACATGCTTTTTGGAGCGTTCTAAATGTTCTATTTCAAAAAAATAATGTTTAAACTCATGTATCGCATGCTGAAGTGTGTCTTTTTTTGCATGTTTTAAAAACACTGCTTCAAGTCCGTTATGATTGGCGTATAAGTGCTTTAAACTCTTGACAAACTGAATAAAATCGTCACTATTAAAAGTTCGATGTACAAAGCCATGAAACTTATCGAGGTCGTTGGCATTGTGATTCATGATAAAATCATAAGGAGCTTGATCGAGGAGTTGCATCATTTTATGCGCTTTAGTAATAATACTTTTTCGATTTCCCCAGGCAATGGTTGCTGTTAAAAATCCGGCAATTTCAATATCTTCTTTTTTTGAAAATTGATGCGGAATTTGAATAGGGTCACTTTCAATAAATCGAGGATGATTGTATTGTTCTACTTTGGCATCGAGAAACTCTTTCAGGTCTTTTTGGTTCAAAAGGTAGTTTTAAAATGGAAAACAAAGTTAGTGTTCTTTCATTCTAATTACAATGAAACTATTATTTTTGAGGGTAACATCAATATTAGCTTATGAAGTATAAATTGTTAATTGTCGTTCTTATGGTATGTATATTAAGTGCTTGTCAACGTTCGAAAGATAAAACGCAAGACGCCATTAGTGCTGAAGTTGTTGAGAAATCGGAAACCGAATTTGTTGAAGCTATTTCTGAAGATAATAACAAGAATCTGGTGTCTAAAGTTCAGTTATCACAAGAGTTATTAAAAAAAGGGCTTAAACCACTAAAATATACCATTAAGGATAATCCTGCAGGCGGAAACAATAACTTACTAACGTTATCTATCAGTTTTGAAAATGATTTTAATAAGATTCTTTATATTAATATTTTAGATGAAAACGGATTAGAAACAGCTCGTGCTAAACTGGAAGTTAAAGGAGAAAAAGGTCATGCCGATTATTTCGATGTTATGTTCAGGAAGGATGTTGAAATTAAAGCAAAGAGCTCAATTTTAGTGGAGTAAGCTTTGGGTCTTAAAGTTTAATTCCAAATTTAAATCCGAGTGACACATTAAAGTTGGAATTTTTTTGATAAGCCTCTAGATTGCTTTTGCCAAAATAATCATGATGTCCAATATCTAGATAGCTATGTAAGTTTCTATCAAAAAAGATATTTGGATTTTTAATGTCTTTTAATCGTAATCCAAAACCGCTATAAACATCAAAATACAGGCGTTTTCCAACAGGAAAATTAAAGCCATATTTTAAATTAAAAACTGAAACAGCTTTTTGAACAATAAAATCTTCTGTTCGCGTATAGCTGATATCTTCATCGGTTATGAGGTATTGTATATCATCTGTAAATTGATGACTTATAAATCGCGCTTCTAGTCCTAAATATTCGTTTATCCTCGGATTTTGAGTGAGATTAAAACCATTGTAATATTTTATTTCTAAGCGTTGAGAATGTCCTTTGTTTTCAACCAATTCATTAGTAGGATTAACTCTAAAACGTTGTGTGAAAATCGTTCCGTATTCTAAGCTGACACTAAAATCATCTAATATAAAATACTCAACACCAAGTGTGAGCATTGGGTCTGAAGTGATATCAATAGCCCTCAGCGGTGAGGTGTACATAAAAACATCATGTTGACGAAACGGACTAATTTTAGAATTAGAAACAACAAAGTTTTGAGTGGTAGTATCTAATTCAAAATGTATGACATTTTTATAAGTAAATCGCTTATTGCTATTGGCATCGATAAGCATTCCGATACCATAATTAGTAAGTATATTAAGATAGTAATAGGTTGATTTTCTACTTTTAAAACTAAAATCAGATTCAGTTTCGCTGTTAAAAAGACTGAATTTTAAATCGTCTTTTGAGCGTTTCGGAAAAACCGTTAAGTAATTTTTTTCTAAGCTCAATGTGTCATTATCAAAAACTAAGGAGGTGTTTTCTGGCACAAATATTTTAACTTTAGTAGTTTCAGAATTGTACAGGGTTGCACAAGACTGTAGTAAAAGAACACTGATAATAATACGGTAAATATGTTTCAAGAAAAGGTATTTCTATTTAGATAAGAAAAACACAAAAAGGTTGCGTGTTGTGGTTATTAATTAGTCAACAATTTTGCCGTCAACCATGGTGAGTTTACGATCTGCCATATCAGCTAGGTCTTCATTATGTGTAACGATAACAAAGGTTTGACCAAATTCGTCACGTAGCCTGAAAAATAAATTGTGGAGGTTTTCGGCAGATGCACTGTCTAAATTTCCAGAAGGCTCATCGGCAAAAATTAAATCAGGATTATTTACAAGTGCTCTGGCTACAGCGACGCGTTGTTGCTCTCCGCCTGATAGTTCATTAGGTTTATGATTGTAGCGATGAGATAAGCCTAAAAAGTCCAGCAATTCTTTTGCTCTTGCTTCGGCTTGTACTTGCGACTTTCCGAAGATATAAGCAGGAATACACACATTTTCTAAAGCTGTAAACTCAGGTAATAACTGATGAAACTGAAATATAAACCCTATATGCTCATTTCTGAATTTAGCTAAGGCTTTATCTCCCAATTGCGGAATAGATACATCATTAATTTCTAGCTGACTTGAAGATTTGTTTTCTATTTGATCTAAGGTGCCAAGTATTTGAAGTAATGTGGTTTTACCAGCACCAGAAGCACCAACAATAGAAACGACTTCACTTTTTTTAATATCGAGATCTACACCTTTTAATACATGTAAATCACCATAGTATTTATGGATGTTCTTAGCTTTTATCATAACATGAAATGAATTTCGAAAATACTACTTTAAAATGAATAATGGTAATTAAAGAATCGTCATGTTAGGATTCATAAGTTGCGACAACTTACTCACTTTGTCTACCGATTGGTTTTTCTTTTTAAAGATGCTTTTTATGCCTCCATAATCGATAAAGTATTGTAAACGAATAGATAAAATATGTTGCATATCCTGATCTAATAAGTTGTTGAGGCTATCAAAAAAGTTCTCATCTGCGAGCGCATTAGAATTGAATAATTGATTTCTGTAAAGCGCTGTTAAAAAGCTTCCAGGAGCAAACTGCCACGAATAACTTAAATCAACATTCCATGTGCTAAAGTTAATATCTGAAGACTCTAAACCAAGTTGCGAAAAGGTGTTTGGAGATTGAATCAGTCGACCATTGTCTTGTAAAAAGTAAGGGTTGTCTTCATAATTTACTGTTGTCCAATAATTTCTAAACGTTAGGTTTATAGAATTAAAAGGGTCAAAATTGTAGCCGCCAGAGATTCTGTTCACTATGGTTAGCTGATCACGCTGACCAAATATAATTTGATTATCAATACTGTTTGAATTGTTTGCGTAGCCTCTGTCTTTCCATTCATTTTCATAACTGAAAGAGTAGGAGACTAAAAACTTATCGCTAAACTGTATTCTAGGACCAACGCTAAACCATAAAACCTTATAATCTCTTTCTTTTTCAAATAAAGTAGCGCCACCAATATTGGCATCAATTGCGAGAGGCTTGTTATAATTACTAGAAATCCAAACGTTTCCGTTTACTCGATTTTCATAAATAAAAAAGCGTTTGTTTTCAAAATCTCGAGGTTCAAAAAAATCATACTGTTTGCCCATTTGATAATTGATGTTTCCACCAAAATCCATGAGTTCCTTTTTTGTTTTTCCGTTGAGACTAACACCTGCATTCTGACCAGAAAATTTACTAGGACTAAATAGTCTCCTGTAGTTGTACCACGCACCAACGTAGAAATTATTTAACTTTTTTGTAGGTTCAAAGATTTGATACCAGGCGTCTACACCAAAATTATTAAAGTTATTAGTATTGTTTAACCCAAGGTCATTAATGTTAAAATTTTCGTTAGAAAAACTATGATCAAAACTATATCTAAATTTTCCGTGCGCTTTACGTACATAAATAAAAGAGCTTAATCCGGTTTCAATTCCATCTGCGAGGTTTCGGTTGCTCATTTTGACATCACCTCGAATATTATAGGTGTTTCGTTTATTAAAAACATTAGCAACCAATGCGGTGACATTAGCATCTCTAAAATGTCCTTCTCTGGTTACATTTGTATTAACAACTGCTATTGACGAATTGCCATTAAACTGTTGATCCAAAACAAAAATATTATAGTTTGTAAACGGTTCTACAGTTTCGGTTCTTGTTTCACCTGTCTCAGTATTTAAAATTCTGGCATCTGTTTTTTCGGTAATGGCGTTAAAAAAACCTACACCTAATCCTTTTTTAGTACGTCCTGATACTTTTACGGCGTTTAAGACTTTAACTTCCTTAATGTCATTGGTAACTTGTTCGTTATCGGCTAAATTAGGTCTTCTTGAAGGATGACCACCAACACGTCGTGAGAAAAACAAATTCCCTTTATTAAAAAGGTCGACGCCTTCAGTAAAGAATTGTCGCTGATCGCTGAATGTCTGTTCAAAAGGACCAAGGTTTAGACTTAAGTTATCAAAGCCAGCCTGACTGAAATCTGGAATCAATGTGGCGTCTAGAGTAATGTTTTCAGTGATTCCATATTTAACATCCATTCCAATATTAAAATTGGGTTTGTCCATATTGTCAAAAACTGTCGAAGCAAAAGGATATAGGTTAAGCCTTACAGGAGGCTCTATATCTTTGATTCCATTTAATTCACCATGATATAAACCAATATTACCTTTAGTGACATCTAAAGGGTTCCAGGTGTACTGTTCATTGTTTCGTCTAAATCGTCTGTGAAACTGTAATCCCCATGTTTCAACATCTGTTGAAAAACGTAAAGCACGATACGGTATTTTCATTTCTACAGCCCAGCCATCATCATTGATTTGAACTGCGCTATCCCAAACAGCATTCCACCCAAAATCTTCACCATTACTCGGGTTAGCAACTGCATCGGCTTGTGTTCCGGAGGTAAATACAAAAAACTCTGTATCATTTTGTGCATCGTTATTAGGGTTTAAAACGACTAGAAAAAAATCGGATTGTCCAAAATTATCTCGACTTGTAAATTGTTTGGAAATTAGCTTAGGATCATCATACATATAAGCTGCGACATAAATACCTGAGTCATCATAAGCCATTTTTACAACAGTTTTGATGTCTTCTGTAGCAGCTTTACCCATATCAGGTCGAAATTGAATAAAATCTGTAGCGATATCTGCGTTTTCCCAAACGAGGTCATTTAATATACCGTCAATTTTTGGTGCAGTTGTGGTTCTGGATATTTGAAGTTGTTTTTTTTCAATAACTTCTTCTTGTGTAGTGTCTGAGTCTTGCGCATAAGCACAATAGCTTAATGTAAATAAAGCGATAAATACGAAACGAAAGTTCATAATTATTTGATTGATGATTAGTGTTCGATTGTAATAATGACACTAAAAAAATTAGTTTGTTACAGTTAGGTACACAAATCTACCCACGGAACTTGGTCAATTTTCATAATTAAACGTTAAAAAGAAACCTATATTGTTAATGTTTTGGTAAGATACTTTGAAATGAAGTCGTCATATTTTTATTATTTTTAAGCAAAATAATTCCTACAACACATGCCATATCAAAAATTTGAAGAGTATAATATAAAGGTTACCGACGATGTTAAGCAGCGGTATGAACAAATCATAAAAGATCTGGGAGAAGATACGACTCGAGACGGTTTGTTAAAAACGCCAGAGCGCGCTTCAAAAGCCATGCAGTTTTTAACTCAGGGTTATAACCAGGATGCTGCTGAAATTTTAAAAAGCGCCATGTTTAAAGAGTCTTATAATGAAATGGTGATTGTTAAGGATATTGAATTGTATTCGTTATGTGAGCATCATATTTTGCCTTTTTTTGGAAAAGCACATATCGCTTATATTCCTAATGGTCACATAGTTGGATTGAGTAAAATACCTCGAATAGTAGATGTATTTTCGAGACGATTACAAGTTCAGGAACGTTTAACTGAGCAGATACTCGATTGTATTAATGACACATTAAAACCCGAAGGTGTTGCAGTCGTTATTGAAGCCTCACACATGTGTATGATGATGCGAGGTGTTCAAAAACAAAACTCCACAACGACAACATCCGGATTTAGAGGTGCTTTTGAAAAAATGGAAACCAGAACCGAGTTTTTAAAACTCATAAGTGAAAAATTGTCATAGTTTAAATTTTGGAATGTTATTTGCTTTATAATAAGTAAATTACAATATATATGACATTAGAAAATCTTTCAAAAAATAAAAAGTTAATACTAAGTATCTTATTTGATGCTATTGGGATGATTCCATTTATTGATTTGTTATGGGCACCGCTTTCAGGGTACTTGATGACAAAATTATATAAAGGAAATACAGGTAGATTAGCAGGTATTTTTTCCTTTATAGAAGAAATCATTCCTGGTACAGATTTTATTCCTTCATTTACAATTATGTGGTTTTATACGCATGTTTTTTCTTCGGAAAAGAAACCTGAAGATACTGTAGTAGATCTTAATTAAAAAAAAACGCTCAAAATAATTTGAGCGTTTTTTATATCTAAGTTATTCTAAAATTATTGGATACTTACACCTGTAAATGTAACATCAACATCTGAAGAACCTCCAGATTGTGTTCCAAATTCATTGCTATCATCTACAGATTCAGATTCGTGAAATAGTTGTACTCTAATAGTTCCAGTACTTGCAGTATTTGCGACCCAAGAAGTTTCAAAACCTAATTTATTACCATCAGCTCTTTCAACGTCATTTGTAGATCGCGTAAAGTTCATATCTAATCCGTTTACGGTATAAATAAAGAAGTGCTCGTCTGGTTCTACATCTGTAACTTCGATAGTAATATCCTCATTTTCTATAGAATTAAATAAACTTATTGTGGCAGTATATGTTGCACCAGCAGTAAAATGACCAGTTATGGTTTGAACGGGATTTAAAGGTCCGTCTTCGCCGTCTTCATCTACACTTAGTAGTACAACCACATCGTTAGCATCAGCATCATTAGTAAACGATAACGTCACATCTGTGATTACCTCTTCTTCGTTGGGTTGACTTGGTGCATCGTCATCACTTGAACATGACACCAGAACGCTTAAACATAATATTGTACTTAATATAAATTTACTTGTCTTCATAATGTTTGAGTTTAAATAGTTGATTTTCATAGTTTTAATATTTTTATTATTTGAGTTCATAATTAATAATTTAATTTTAATTGTAAGGTTAAGTTTCTTCCTAAATCATCTGCAAAATATCTCAGTCGGTTTAGGTAATTTCTGTAGGATGTATCAAATATGTTATTGATGCCTAGAGCAATATTTAAATTTGTTTTGTTGCTCAAAGCAAAAGTAGCTTCACTTTGAAAGTGAAATAAATGATATCCTGGTGGAGGAGTGCTAATATCTAAAAGCGCTATCTCTCCAGTACTTGGATTCTCTAGTTCAAAATTGAAATCTGGGAATTCATTTTGCTCAAAAACCCATTCGGATTGTATACTGGCTGAAAAATTATGCCATTCATTGTTACTATATTTTATAGTATTAACAGTATTGAATGATGGCATATCAATTAAAGGTTGGCTATCGTCATCATACCCTTTAATAAATGATGATTTATTATGCCAATTAAATCGATTAGCAAAATCATAGCTTAAAGTAATATCAGTACCAAATAATTGGGCATTGGTTTGTTCATATTCCCAAACAGGGAAAGCACCTCTGTTACTTTGGAGCACACCAGTAGGTCTCAAATACATGTAATCGTTTATAGCATTGTAGAACAGTTCGGCTGTAAGGTTGAAATTCGTGTTTTCATAACCATAAGTTGTTGATATTCTATGTGCTATTTCTGGATTCAATCTTAAGTCACCTAATTCTATGCGTGCTGCTGAATGATGTAATCCATCGCTAAATAATTCAGCTGGATTTGGTGGTCTGCTTGATAAACTTAAATTGACTAAAATATAATTCTTATCGTTGAAGTCATATCTAGAACCAATAGATGCCGATATATTGTGAAAATTGAATATAGGATTTGCAAGTAAATCAGATCCGAAATCCTGACCGTCTTCAGGAGGAACTACAAAATGTGCAAAATCCTCATCATAACCACGCTCTGTCCAACGTGAGACCCGATAGAATTTTAGAGCGTCAACGCGATTAAAATCATATCGTAATCCTCCGTCGATTAGAAGGTTATCGTTAAGTTGTAATTCAGACGTTATATATGTACCAAAATCATATTTTTCGTAGTTTGGTATTAAACGTCTAACTCCAGTATTTGGAGCGTAATTGTCTTGATAACGTGTTAAAATTCCAAAATTCACTTTGTGATTCAAATTTGCATCCAGATTAACATCAGCAAGTAAAGTATGTGTTTGCAATGTTAAATCTAAAGCAGCTTCATTATTAAGTTCACCACGTCTAATATCAAATTCTAAACGTCTGTTGTTTTGATAATCATATTGTAAACTTAGTTTACCAAAATTCTTAAATCGTTTAAAATATTTCCCTTTAAGCAGATGATGGGTTATCTCTTGTTTGGGATTATCGATATCATAACTAAAGTCCCTTATAATAGTAGGCTCTTTAGAATTTATTGCATTTATTAAATCATTTACATTACCAATATGTGAAGCGCTTAAAATTGCTATTTCACTATGGATATAACTGTAGAATAGTTCAAAACCAGATTCGAAATTGTTCTTTCCTGACTGAACTGAAATGCTTTGAGATTGCAATCCAGTATTGGTTAAATTATAGTCTGGAGCCTTAAAATCACCATTTTGTTTTAAACTACCTTGAACATTAGCAAACCAACCAGATTTATAACTCTTATGCAATGAAGAAGTTAGGTTGTAACCTCTTCCGTTAGTTTGTCCGCCAATTATTGTCTTACCGTAAAGGCTATCTTTTCTAATAATCCTACTGGGCTTAATTACAACTACGCCACCAATGGCATCACCACCATAAGCCAAAGCACCAGATCCTTTAATGACAGAAATCTGATTTGCACTATTAATATCAATGTTTGGTGCGTGTTCGATGCCCCATTCTTGATCTTGTAAACGTACATCATTATTAAGAATTAACAGTCTACTACTATGCAATCCGTTAATCATTGGTTTTACTATGCTATTTCCGGTGTTTATTGACGACACACCTGAAACCTCTTTTAGAGCATCACCTAAACTAAGATGACTATACTGTTCAATAGTACTTGTTTTTAATACGGTTTCCTGAGCAGTTTTAGTTGTATTTCTATAAGCACTTCCTTTAACAGCAACCTCATTTAATTCTTCGATATGATGCTCTAAAGCAATAGATTTAAAAGCATCACCAGAAATATCGATAGTCGTTGTTTTCGTTTCACAACCAATATGCGATATCACTAAAGTTATCTCACCTTTACACAAGTCTTCAATCTTAAACTTTCCGTCGAAGTCTGAAATAATGTACTTGTCTAATTGTTTAATATAAATGTTAGCTGCTGTAATCGGTGTACCATCATGGAAATCTTTAACTTCTCCTAAAAGGGTAAAATTACAGTTTTGAGCATGATGTAATCCAAAAACGAATAACATCAAACTCATGAAATAATATTTCATCAAAAGTTATTTAATGTAAATGAAAAAAGGGTATGAGTATTTACATTAGATGCGGTGGACCTCGAAGAAAAGAGGTGAGTTGTTTATGACTTTTTAAGTACGTATAATAAGCAGTTTCAGAAGTATTTGTATACGAACTACTTTCAATATTATAATTGGTAAACTCAAAAAATAAATTTTGATTGATTTTAAATTTATAAAACTCGCAGTCAAAATCTACTTTGTGGAAATGCGTTTGGTTTTTTTCAATACACACTTCGTGTTGATGATCATGGGTTATGGCATGAGATAACTTAACCACAGAAGGCAATACCATTATAAACGCTATCAGTAGAGTAGCGATACGAAATGAGATATGATATTCTTTTTTTTCCATTAATCAATAAACTTTCCTAAGCCAAATCGTCGGAGCATTTTTTTTTCAAATTCCCAAAAGAATTTAAATTGTCCGAAAAGCCATCCAAATGCTACTAATAATATTTGGTAGAAAACGAGCCCAATAATAATAAATAAAACCCAATAAAGTATAGGGTTTAAGTTTTCTTTAGTAATTCCTATGAGTTTCATAATAGGACGCCCAACAAACATTGAAGACGATCCAGTAACAGCAAATACGATAAAGATGCGAATCATTTCCCATCGGTGATTTACTATCCATTTGTGTTCTAGTTTTTTAAAAATAAACAAGGTAAGTTTCAGCAGGAAAATAAAAATTATTACAGCTAATACTATAGTTATATATAACGCATAGGCTTTAGTGAATAACAAGGCCAATTTATAAGCACTGTATAATAAACCAATGATGCCTAAAAAAGGAAAGAGAAGCTGCCAATTTTGATGTATATCCCAATTGGATTTAAAGTTCTTTAGCATAGCATAATTTTGCTGTGCAAAGATAATTTAAATTCTAGGAATAAACGTAGAAAGTTTTTGATTATAGGTTAATTGAAAGTAAATGAAATAGTTATATAATTTGTAATTTACTTCATAGCCATAATCTATATTTGGGTTGTAATCGATTTGCATTCCGTATAAGTTGGGATCAAACCTATTAACTTGTAATACTCTAGAGTTCCAAGCTTGAACGTAGATTTGATTTCTAGATTCCATATAGGATTGCGAGTAGTAACCTTCTGGCCTTGCCATAGAGATTAACCACGAATTAAATCCAGGTTCTATAATTATAATTTCATATTCGATATCATCATTTGCAATTCTAACGATGTCTTCTTCAGGAACAGAAGATTGACTATTATCGCTTACAGCAGATTGTGATGCGCCACAACCGCTAAGAAAAAAAGAGAGGACTATTATATATAAAGAATGTTTCATGGCGTTTTTATTTTAAAGTTACGAAAATCATTTTAGGTTCAGTTTTATGTTTTAATATATCTCAAAAATAGAGATCACTAGTAATAGCAAAAACCTATAATGAGTAAACGCTGTTTTTCATTGAGTAAACGTCATTTTGGTGTATAAAAAAAGCCAAACTTATCTGTTTGGCTTTTGTTTTATTTTAAGGAATTATTTATTTCCCGCCAAAAAGACCACCTAGTAAACCACCAAGTCCACCTTTTTTATTAGCATTTCCTAATACCATACCAGCAACATCATCAATAACACTTCCGTCACCATCTGCATCTAATATTTTTTCTAAGAAACTTTGCTCTTGTTTTGCTTCGCTACCACCAAGTAAACCACCAAGTAAGCCACCTAAATCATTAGAAGAACTCACATTGTTTTGTCTGGCTTGCTTTCCTAAAACACCCATAAGTATAGGAGCAGCCACTTTAAGAATGTTTCCAACAGAACCTGCATCTAATCCAGATTTTTCTCCAAGAATTTTTTCAACGCCTTGTTGCTTGCTACCTAATACATGTCCAAGAATTTTACTACCATCTTGTTTCACCTCTTCATCAACGCCTCCGCCAAATAAACCACCTAAATTGTCTAAGATGCTTCCGTCGTGTTTACTGCTAAGGGCTCCCATTAATCCTTCTGCACCTTGAGGTGTTGAAGCATTTCGTTCCATTGCTTTCATTAATACTGGTAAAGCCATTGTTAAAACACTACTGGTTTTGTTTTGATCTGTTCCTGTAGATCCAGAGACTCCACTAATAATTGTTTTACCAAGGTCACTGTTTAATAAGTCTAAAATTCCTGACATAATTTAATTTAAATAAGGTTAATATAATTGGACTTTCAATGTACAAAAAAAAGTCCTAACATAATTAGGACTCATTTTTTTATATAAGGTCACATGTTAAGTGATAAATTATTTTAATATGCTAATAATTTGTTCAGCTAATTCAGTACCAATTCTATCTTGAGCTTCATTTGTTGCAGCTCCAGTATGAGGAGTTAAAGATAATGCAGAATTCATTAATAATTGAATTTCAGGTTTAGGTTCTTTTTCAAACACATCTAATGCCGCTCTAGAAACTTTACCGCTTTCAATAGCTTTAACAAGTGCTACTTCATTTACTACACCACCACGTGCTGCATTAGCAATGATAACACCGTCTTTCATTTGTTTGAATTCAGCTTCATCAATTACATAATCTTTTTGCGCCGGAACATGAAGAGTTAAAAAATCAGCTTGTTTTAAGACCTCTTCTTTAGAAATTGTTTTGATTTCAAAATTAACTTTTTGTCCATCAAAGAAACTCAACTCTAAGTCGGCTTTTTCTAAAAAAGGATCAAAGGCAACAACTTTCATACCTGCTCCAATAGCAACTTTGGCTGTAGCTTGACCAATACGACCAAAACCTAAAACACCTAAAGTTTTTCCTTTTAATTCTGTTCCTTTTGCATAAGCCTTTTTCAAACCTTTGAAGTTAGCATCACCTTCTAAAGGCATATCTCGGTTAGAGTTATGTAAAAAACGAGCCAGACCATAAAAATGCCCAAATACCAACTCGGCAACCGAATGTGATGAAGCGGCCGGAGTATTAATAACGTGTAGCCCTTTACTACGTGCGTAGTCTACATCGATATTATCCATACCAACACCACCACGTCCGATAATTTTTAAACTAGGACAGTTGTCAATTATATCTTTTCTAACTGTTGTAGCACTTCTAACTAATAACACAGAAATTTCATTCTCGTTGATGTAGTTTTCTAATTGCTCTTGAGCTACTGTTGTGGTTAAAACTTCAAAACCTGCTTTTTCTAATGCATCTATTCCGCTTTGAGATACACCGTCATTTGCTAATACTTTCATGTAATTTATATTTATGCTTTTCTTTCTAATTCACTCATAACGTCTACTAAAACACCAACACTTTCTAGTGTTAAAGCGTTATACATTGATGCTCTGTAACCACCAACACTTCTATGACCATTTAAACCATTAATACCGGCTTCTTTTACCATCGTTTCAAAGGTTTCTTTTAAATCTTCGTTTGCAAGTGTAAAAGTTGCATTCATTGTAGAACGATCGGCTTTAGTAGCAAATCCTTTAAACAACGGATTTAAATCTATTTCAGAATAAATCAATTGCGCTTTCTTTTCGTTTTCTTTTTCTATAGCAGAAATACCTCCTAAACCTTTTAGCCATTCTAACGTTAACATAGAGGTGTAAACAGCAAATACAGGTGGCGTGTTGAACATGCTGCTTTTACTGATATGCACTTTGTAATCCATCATTGATGGAATTTTGCGAGACACTTTCCCTAAGACATCTTCTTTAATGACTACAAGCGTCGTACCTGCTGGTCCCATATTTTTTTGAGCACCTGCATAAATAATATCAAATTTTGAAAAATCCAGTTGACGAGAAAAAATATCGCTACTCATATCGCAAACCATTGGAATTGGAGCGTTAGGAAATTCTTTCATCTGTGTACCAAAAATGGTGTTATTTGATGTGCAGTGAAAATAATCGTAGTCACTAGGAATATCATATCCTTTAGGGATGTAATTATAATTAGCATCTTTTGAAGACGCTACTTCGTATATGTCATCATAGATTCTTGCTTCTTTAATAGCCTTATCACTCCAGGTTCCTGTGTTTAAGTAACCAGCACGCTTTTCAAGCATATTAAGTGCTACCATTAAAAACTGTGTGCTTGCACCTCCTTGAAGGAATAGTGCTTTATAGCCTTTGCCTTCTAAACCAAGAAGTTCAAGTGCAAGGGCTCTGGCGTTTTCCATGATATCTACAAAAGGTTTGCTTCTGTGGGAGATTTCTAATAGTGATAATCCGTTGTCAAAATTAATCACGGCTTCAGAAGCTTTTTGAAGAACGCTTCCTGGCAAAACACAAGGTCCTGCACTAAAATTATGTCTTTTCATCTGTTCGATTATTTATATAGTTCTTCTTATCTCAAATTTGGCTTGAGAGTTTACGAAAACTAGTTGAGATTTCAATCTCCACAAAGGTGGTAAATTCTGTAAAAAAATGTGTTATGAATTTGATAAATTATTAACAGATTTTCAACGAAAACGTAATAGTATCAACGTTATCCGCATAATCCCATAAATTTGGTAATTGTGTGTGGCCAAATTTAATTTCCTCATCTAAAATTCCGTTAGAAACCACACATTGAATTTTGTCTTTTTTATCATCGAGTGTTTCTAATAAGGTTTCTGTTGAAGTATAATATTCATAAAACACTGTAGCTATGGGAGATGAAAAGTTGTCATCTTCTTTAATCATTAAAAAGCCATTTTCTAACATTTCAAATTCACTCATTAAATACACTGCTTTATTGTAGTCATAGTTATTTGCGTATTTATTTTGGTGAATAATAGGGTTCCAATGGTACATTGCTTCAAAAAACTGCTGAAAATCATACGCTTTAGGAACAAACAATTTAGAGACATTTCTGCAACCTAAACCGTAATATCTAAAGATGTCTTCGGAAAGTGCTTTCAATTCATCTGTAGTTTCGTTTCCTGTAAGTATGGCAACCGAATTTCGATTTTTTCTAATAATAGAAGGGGTGTCTTTAAAATAGTATTCAAAATATCGTGCAGTATTGTCACTACCAGTAGCAATAATAGCATCGAAATCCGTAAGTTTTTTATCTGTAAATGAAATACGTCCTTTAAATTCGGGTTCTACGTATTCAATATATTTGGCTAAAAACGGAAGGAGGTGTTTGTCGTTTGACGATTGTTTTACTAGAACCTTCTGACCTGAAATCAGTACAGATAAAAAATCATGAAAACCTACTAAAGGGATGTTTCCCGCCATTATTATGGCAATTGTTTTAAGATTTTCATTGTTAAATTGATACTTTGAAAGCCATTTGTTAATAGTGTTTTCTTTCAGTTGGTTAGACCATCCTTGTAATGCAAAACATACATTTTCTTTTGTAAACCAGCCATTAGCTTCCTGAGCTAATTGTAATTGATGGGAAAAACCGTCAAAGAATAATTCATTATGTGGAATATCATCCTTCTTTTGAATGCCTTCATTAGTGAATTGACTTAAAAACTCACCTAATTTAACAAATGCGTTAATTCTTTGTTGTAAATCCATATTGTGTTTGGTTATACGATGTTTTGGCTTTATTTTTGCAACTGCAAATTTACACAAACTAGAAATAAAAATTACTATGGCAATTATAATAACAGACGAATGTATTAACTGTGGCGCATGCGAACCAGAATGCCCAAACACAGCGATATACGAAGGTGCTGATGATTGGAGATATAAAGATGGTACAAGTTTAGAAGGTAGTGTAGTGTTGCCAAACGGAAATGCTGTAGATGCTGATGAAGCTCAAGAACCGATAAGTGACGAGATTTATTATATTGTACCAGACAAATGTACTGAATGTAAAGGTTTTCATGAAGAACCTCAATGTGCTGCTGTTTGTCCTGTAGACTGCTGTGTTCCTGATGATGATCATGTGGAAACAGAAGAAGTACTTCTTGGGAAACAACGTTTTATGCATCCAGACGATTAAATTTTTAATCCTCATCTCAACATATATAAAATCCTGAGCTTTTGCTTGGGATTTTTTGTTAAAACAATAAGATATTTAATTACATTTGCAATCGCAAAATCAGAACTTATGAAAGCAGGAATCGTAGGATTACCAAACGTAGGAAAATCAACATTATTTAACTGTTTGTCTAATGCTAAAGCGCAAAGTGCAAACTTTCCGTTTTGTACTATAGAACCAAATATTGGTGTGGTCAATGTACCAGATCCTAGACTTCAAAAGCTAGAGTCTCTGGTAAATCCAGAACGTGTTATTCCAGCTACAGTTGAAATAGTAGATATAGCAGGATTGGTTAAAGGTGCAAGTAAAGGTGAAGGTTTAGGGAATCAGTTTTTAGGAAACATTCGTGAGACTGATGCAATTCTTCATGTGTTGCGTTGTTTTGATAATGAAAATATTGTGCATGTTGATGGTAGTGTTGATCCTATTCGTGATAAGGAAACTATCGATATGGAGCTGCAGTTAAAAGATTTAGAAACTGTTGAGAAAAAACTTGATAAAGTAAAACGAGCTGCTAAAACAGGAAATAAAGAAGCGCAAAAAGAAGAAGCTGTACTCTTAAAACTGAAAGCCGGATTAGAGGCTGGAACATCGGTAAGAGCTATCGAATTTAGTGATGAAGACCTAGAAGAGTTTGTAAATCCTGCCCAATTAATTACTGCAAAACCTGTAATGTATGTGTGTAATGTGGATGAAGGAAGTGCAGTGACAGGTAATGCTTATGTGGAACAGGTTCGTGAGGCTGTAAAAGATGAAAATGCCGAAGTTTTGGTGTTGGCAGTTGGTACAGAAGCCGATATTAACGAATTAGATGATTATGAAGAGCGTCAAATGTTTCTTCAGGATATTGGGTTAGACGAACCAGGTTCGGCTAAATTAATCCGATCGGCCTATAAGTTGTTAAATCAGCAAACCTATTTTACAGCTGGTGTTAAAGAGGTAAGAGCATGGACAGTTACCGTTGGTGCTACTGGTCCGCAAGCCGCAGGTGTTATTCATACCGATTTTGAAAAAGGATTTATTAGAGCCGAAGTCATTGCGTATGATGACTATATACAGTACGGAAGTGAAGCCAAAGTGAAAGAAGCTGGTAAAATGCGTGTTGAAGGAAAGAATTACATTGTCAAAGATGGTGATGTGATGCATTTCTTATTTAATGTGTAATGCCGCTTATAGACATTGAAACGTTCGTAGAGGCTGATATTTACAGTTGCTTTGATTTAGCGAGAAATATTGACTTTCATCAGGCATCTTTAGAACATTCAAACGAAAAAGCAATCGCAGGTAAAACCGCAGGCTTAATTGAATTGGGTGAATGGGTAACTTGGGAAGCCAAACATTTTGGAATCACGCAACAACTGACTTCAAAAATCACAGAGTTTGATCGTCCAAATTATTTTACAGATGAAATGGTTTCGGGTACGTTCAAATCTTTTAAACATGAACATCGGTTTATTTCCAAAGGTTCAGGAACGCTTATTAGAGATAAATTTTACTTTCAATCACCTTATGGTATCTTCGGAAAGTTAGCCAATATCTTATTTTTAAAGCGTTATATGAAACATCTATTAGAAACCAGAAACGCATTTTTAAAGGAAAAAGCAGAAGAATTATCTCATATCTCATAGATCTTCTATGTTCTCAACATAATTGGAACTTTATTGTTAATTACTTTGTGCTGTCCCTGTTTTATTTTTTATAACGTTATGTTATATTGCATTCTATTCTAATTTTTTTCACTGATATATGTCTCAAGAAACCAAATATACCGAAGATAACATACGCTCGCTTGATTGGAAAGAACACATCCGAATGCGACCAGGAATGTATATTGGTAAATTAGGTGATGGATCTTCACCAGACGATGGGATTTATATTCTACTCAAGGAAGTTTTAGATAATTCTATCGATGAGTATGTGATGGGAGCTGGAAAAACCATCGAAATTTCTATTCATGGAAATAAAGTTATTGTTAGAGATTATGGTCGCGGTATTCCTTTAGGAAAGGTTGTCGATGTGGTTTCAAAAATGAATACTGGTGGAAAATACGATTCCAGAGCTTTTAAAAAATCGGTAGGATTAAATGGTGTTGGTACTAAAGCCGTAAATGCCTTGTCTAACTATTTCCGAGTAGAATCAACCAGAGATGGAAAATCGGCTTCTGCAGAATTTGAGCAAGGTAACTTGACAAATCAAGATATGCTTGAGGATACTTCTCGTCGCAAAGGAACTAAAGTCTCTTTTATTCCAGATGAGACCATTTTTAAAAACTATAAATACCGTAATGAGTATGTTGCAAAAATGCTCAAAAACTACGTATATCTTAATCCTGGATTGACAATTGTTTTTAATGGTGAAAAATATTATAGTGAGCATGGTTTAAAGGATTTGTTATCTGAAAACATCAATGAAACCGATCGGCTTTATGATATCATACATATTAAAGGTGATGATATTGAAGTTGCTTTAACACATAGTAAAACACAGTATAGTGAAGAGTATCATAGTTTTGTTAATGGACAAAATACAACACAAGGTGGTACGCACTTATCGGCTTTTCGTGAAGCCTTAGTGAAAACACTTCGCGAGTTCTACGGAAAAAATTATGAAGCCTCTGATATTCGGAAATCGGTTGTATCTGCAATTTCTATTAAAGTGATGGAACCTGTTTTTGAAAGTCAGACCAAAACCAAACTGGGTTCTACCGATATGGGTGGAGACTTACCAACAGTTAGGACTTATATCAATGACTTTATGAAGCGCTATCTGGATAATTATTTGCATAAAAATCCAGATACAGCAGAAAAGATACAACGCAAAATACTTCAGGCAGAACGCGAGCGTAAGGAGCTTTCAGGAATAAGAAAACTGGCTAAAGACAGAGCTAAAAAGGCAAACCTTCACAATAAAAAGCTAAGAGATTGTCGTGTGCATTTTGGCGATGCTAAAAATCCGCGTAACCTGGAAACAACATTATTTATTACTGAGGGAGATTCGGCTTCTGGTAGTATAACTAAATCCAGAGATGTGAACACACAAGCCGTTTTCAGTTTAAAAGGGAAACCTTTAAATAGTTATGGGTTGAGTAAAAAGATAGTTTATGAAAATGAAGAGTTTAATCTGTTGCAGGCGGCATTAAATATTGAAGAATCTTTAGAAGATTTGCGTTACAATAATATTGTTATTGCTACAGATGCCGATGTTGATGGGATGCACATCAGGTTACTGTTGATTACCTTCTTTTTACAATTCTTTCCTGAAGTGATTAAAGAAGGGCATTTGTATATTTTACAAACCCCTTTGTTTAGGGTTCGTAATAAAAAGGAAACGATTTATTGTTATTCTGATGAAGAACGACGCAGTGCTATAGAGAAGCTAAAACCAAAGCCTGAGATTACCCGATTTAAGGGACTTGGTGAAATCTCACCTGATGAGTTTGTGCATTTTATTGGCGACGATATTCGTTTAGATCCCGTAATGCTGGATAAAGACATGTCTATTGAAGAGTTGTTGTCATTTTACATGGGAAAAAACACGCCATCACGACAAGAGTTTATCATTGATAACCTAAAAGTGGAGTTAGATATAATAGAGGAGGACGTTAATTCATGAAGATTGTCAATTATGTAAGTGTAATCGTTTTGGTGTTACTATGGCAACATAGTAGTGCTCAGTATCCGAAAATAGAATTGTCTTCAATGTCTGAAACTTCTAAAACTTTGGTTAAAGATTTTGTAGCTAAAGCCCTTACTGATTGTAATGCTACTAATACCCTAAAGTTAAGCTCACGAAATGCGACTTCTCGTTTCAGAAAGTTTTTTACTAATGACCAGTTAAAAGAAAGTTGTAACTGGTATGTAGATCGTTACGGTAATCTTGAAGAGGCTACGCTTATTGAAGCCATTAAAGATAATGACTTTACTGTTTACAGGTTTAAAATGAAGCGCTCTTTAGCCGAATGGCATACTGAAATGCGAGTTGTTTTAGATAAAAAAGGAAAGCTGGCAGGAGTACGTACTAAAGATTATTGGACAGATAAATTTTATAGAAGAAAAGACAATCCAGTCTTGCAAAAAATAGATACGTCAAAACTTGATAAGTCGACTTTAGAACTCAATAAATCTTTTGCTCTGAAATCGTATCAAACTTGTGAGTCTTCTGAAATGTTTGTGGTTAACGAAACGAATACCATTCACCGAACATTGAGAAACGACTGGGATAAGAACTTGCTTATTGAATGTGATTCTGTCAAAAGAAAAAATGGTGAATTGTCAGATTTTAAGTTTGTTGAATTTTATTCCGATTCGGTGTCAAGACATGTGTATCGTTATAAGGTTCAATTTGATAAATTAGTGAAGCCTTCAGAAATACGAGTGTATTCAAAGCATAATGATAAATTTATGGGCATTTTTGTAATAGATGTATGGTATGACAGATTTTACGAATTTGATAAAGCCAAATCAAGAGCTTTAAATGATTTAGGACAATAGCTATGAGAACAAATAATTCTAAAGTAAAAAACACGATTATATCTGTATATTTTATGCTGATTGTTTTAGCGATTACGTTTTTATTTGTTTTTAGAACATTTACCTACAACGTCGCTAACCCAATGCTTCTGTTTATCGGTATCGCCTTAGGTTTTGCGTTGCTCTTTTTTCTTGTTCATTTCGTGTCAAAGTTTTTTGAATATGATAGCGATGGGTTAAAAGTAGTAATTACTAACAGAGGCTTATTGTTTTCTGATAAATTCAATTACAGAGAGCATATACTGGAGTTTGATAAAAATGAATTGTATGCCTTTAAGTTCAAAAATTATTTTTTCTATAAAACACTAACGTTTTATCTCAAGAATAGTAAAGGAAAAAAAACTGTTGAAACCTTTAATACGACTTTGGTTAACAGAAGAAAAAGACGATACATTAGACAGTCGTTAAGCAAAATAATTAAAGCAAATAAAAAAGCACTACAAAGTAATGAGTGAAGATAATACTGATATTGTAGATCATCAAGACGAACCTCAGGAAAGCATCACCAGAGTTACTGGTATGTATAAAGATTGGTTTCTTGATTATGCGTCTTATGTAATTTTAGAACGTGCTGTTCCGGCGATTGAAGATGGTTTTAAACCAGTACAGCGACGTATCATGCATTCTATGAAGGATCTTGATGATGGTCGCTATAACAAGGTGGCGAATATTGTTGGTCATACTATGCAGTACCATCCGCATGGTGATGCCAGTATTGCTGATGCCATGGTGCAAATTGGTCAGAAGGATTTATTAATTGATACTCAGGGAAACTGGGGAAATATTTTAACAGGAGATAGTGCAGCGGCTTCACGATATATTGAAGCTCGTATTTCTAAGTTTGGCTTAGACGTCGTATACAATCCGAAAATTACCCAATGGCAAGCTAGTTATGATGGTCGTCGTAAAGAGCCTGTAAATCTTCCTGTAATGTTTCCGCTGTTATTGGCACAAGGAGGTGAAGGGATCGCTGTAGGATTATCTACAAAGATTCTACCACATAATTTTATTGAACTTATTGATGCCTCAGTAAAACACCTTCAAGGAAAGCGATTTACTATTGTTCCTGATTTTCCGACAGCAGGTATTGTTGATGTGTCTAATTATAATGATGGGATGCGTGGCGGAAAGGTGAGAGTGCGCGCAAAAATCTCTCAGTTAGATAAAAACACACTTGTTATTACTGAAATTCCTTATGGAACTAATACATCTTCTTTAATTGATTCTATCCTGAAAGCCAATGATAAGGGTAAAATTAAGATTAAAAAAATAGAAGATAATACAGCTGCAGATGTGGAAATTTTAGTGCATTTGCCTAGCGGAATTTCGCCAGACAAAACCATTGATGCTTTATATGCGTTTACGAGTTGTGAAACTTCAATATCACCTTTAGGTTGTGTTATCGAAGATAATAAACCTCTATTTGTAGGTGTTACTGAAATGCTCAGACGCTCTACAGATCATACCGTTCAGCTCCTGAAAAGTGAATTGGAAATTAAACTCGGTGAATTTGAAGAACAATGGCATTTTGCATCCTTAGAGCGAATTTTTATTGAAAATCGTATCTATCGTGATATCGAAGAGGAAGAAACCTGGGATGGTGTAATCAATGCTATTGATAAAGGACTACAACCACATATAAAGCATTTAAAACGTGCCATAACGGTTGATGATATCACACGTTTAACCGAAATTAGAATTAAGCGTATTTCAAAATTTGATATTGATAAAGCTCAACAGAAAATCGATGCGCTTGAAGATCAAATTGCTGAAGTAAAACACCATCTTGCCAATTTAATCGAATATGCTATTGCATATTTTCAGCGTCTTAAAAAGGAGTATGGAGAAGGTCGAGAGCGTAAAACGGAAATCAGAACTTTTGAGGATGTTGATGCAACTAAAGTAATTATTAGAAACACAAAGCTTTACGTAAACAGAGCCGAAGGTTTCATTGGAACATCATTGCGTAGAGACGAATATGTCTGCGATTGTAGTGATATTGATGATATTATCGTATTCACTAACGATGGAAAAATGATGGTTACCAAAGTGGATAGTAAAACATTTATTGGTAAAGATATTGTTCATGTTGCCGTCTTTAAGAAAAAAGATAAGCGTACCATTTATAATATGATTTATCGTGATGGCTCCAAAGGACCAACTTATGTTAAGCGTTTTGCTGTAACCTCTATTACCAGAGATAAAGAATACGATTTAACCAACGGAACAAAAAGTTCTAAACTTTGGTATTTTTCAGCCAACCCAAATGGAGAAGCTGAGGTGATCACTGTGTATTTGCGTCAGGTTGGTAGTATTAAAAAACTGAAATGGGATTTAGATTTTGCTGACGTTTTAATTAAAGGAAGAGCATCTAAAGGAAATTTAGTTACTAAATATTCCATTAAGAAAATAGAGTTAAAAGAAAAAGGAATCTCTACGTTAAAGCCTCGTAAAATCTGGTTTGATGATACTGTTCAGCGTTTAAATGTGGATGAGCGAGGAGAGCTTATAGGTGAATTTAGAGGTGAAGATCGCTTGTTAATCATTACGCAATCTGGTATTGCCAAAACTATCTTACCAGAGCTGTCAACGCACTTTGATGACGATATGATTGTTTTAGAAAAATGGATTCCTAAAAAGCCTATTTCGGTTATTTATTATAACGGTGAAAAAGAAATGTACTATGTGAAACGGTTCTTAATCGAAAATGAAGGTAAAGAAGAAACCTTTATTTCTGATCATCCAGATTCTCAGCTCGAAATTGTATCTACCGATTGGAAACCAATGGCTGAGATAGAATTTAAAAAGGAACGTGGTAAGGATCGAAAAGACAATGAGTCAATTAATCTGGAAGAATTTATCGCGATAAAAGGTATTAATGCCTTGGGCAATCAATTAACCAAAGAAAAAATTAATCAGGTCAATTTATTAGATCCTTTGCCGTATGAGGCTCCTGAAGAGTTGCCTGCTGAAGATATTGAAGTTGTTGATGAAACTGTTGAGCCTTCTGATGCTGCATCACATTCTGAAGAAAGTTCAGATAAGCCCAAAAATGAAAACGATGATGCATCATCCGATTTAGACGATCAAGGTCAAACCACTTTATTTTAAAGGACGTCTGAGATTGTAAATTATTTTTTGCTTGACTTTTTAGTTGTTTTGTAATTTAAAAACTCAACAAAAAGTGAAAAGGCAATAGCGAAATACAGGTAACCTTTAGGAATTGCACCAACTTTATTTCCGAAGAATTCTGTATGCGATAAATGTGCAGCTTCGGTAATCAGCATAAACCCTATAAGGATTAAAAATGCCAAACCTAACATTTGTACACTAGGGTTCGTGTCGATAAATTTTCGAATTGGGTTAGCAAAACCAATCATAATTCCTATCGAAATCATAACAGCAATAATCATCAAAACTAAGGTGTAATTGTGGTTAGGATGCAGTCCGTTTGTCATTCCAACGGCCGTAAGAATCGAATCAATAGAAAAGATAAAGTCAATAATTAAAATCTGTACCAATGCATTGGATAAAGACTTAATTTTTTTGCCTTTTACTTGATCTTCATCATGACTGGGATGAGATACTTTTTCTCGTATTTCAGAAGTACTTTTGTAAATTAAAAATAAACCTCCAACAAATAAAATTAGTGCTTGCCAGCTGATATGCAGTTGAAACCAACTTGTTTCAAGATTATAAAAGGGTTCAGATAACCCAACAAGAAAGGAGACAAAAAATAAAAGAATTACACGTTGTACTAGAGCAAGTATTAAGCCAATGTTGGTCGCTTTGCTACGTTGATGCTCTGGAAGTTTATTGGCTGCAATAGAAATAAAGACAATATTATCTATGCCTAAGATAATCTCTAAAAAGGTTAAGGTTAGTAATGCCATAAGCGCATCACTGCTCAATAAAAATTCTAACATACTATTTTATTTTTGTTGCAGTTCCCTTTTCTACACGTTGTTTTTTATATGGATCTTTTACAGCTAATTTATATTCAAAAGTATATGAGTCTTTGTCTGTACTTATGATTTTAAAATGAATATCTTTTTGCTCATTCAAATTTTTAGGATGAAGGTCTTTCTGGATAAACTCACAGTCGTTAATCCATCTGATAGAGGCAGAGTCAACCTTGTTATCAAAAAAATCAATATTATAATGTTCTGTTCTTACGAATGTACCTGTTTTTTTAACACCGTCAATAGTATAATTGAAAGTAAACGTCCCTGTTTTAAAATCAGAACACTGACGTTCTGCTTGAAAACAACTTAAATATAATAAAGGAATAAGCAGAATTAAAGCTTTTCGCATAAAATGAGTTTTATACAAAATTACGAAACGAGAACCGATTTGTGAGAATCGTCTATTTGAAAATTATAAGTTTTAATTTATGATTGCTCAAAATTTTTAAAGGTACCGTCTGTATAGAATATTACAATTCGGTCTATAGATTTATTTTCTGATTTAGACATCGCTTCAATTTTTGGAGCTGAGGTATTTTCAGATTCTGAAATCTGCTTTTCAACAATCTTATGTCCTTGAGAAGGAAAATGTCCTTTACCATTCATAAGCCAATACAATTCAACTTCAGGAAAGGAGGAAAGGACCTTTAAAACAAAATCTAAACTAGGCTTATTTCTACCCGATAATATATGTGAAATGCTAGAGCGTTGCACACCAATTTTTTCAGCAAAAGAAGAGGCTGATTCTCCGTAAAAATCAATGACTTTTTGTAGTCGTTTTGTAAATTCCTGATTGTTTATCATTGTAAACTAAGAATGTTTAATATTGTAACGTTACAAATGTAAACATATTATAATTACTATCCTATTAATAATATCCACTGATCAGTAATCATATAATTAATACTTAAGATGGGTTAATTTAAATTACTGAATTACAATAAAATAAAGTCAGAAAATATTTTTCATTGAATTATTTTCAATTCTCAAGCGCAACAGTTCTAAACCTTGTATACATTTGTAAGAGTTTAAGCTAAAATTTTTCAAAATTAATTGTTTACAAATGTAAATTATCAATTGTTTACCTTTGTTTAAATTAATAAAAATACATGCAGCCAGAAACTCTAAAATCAGTCTTTAAAATTCATAAAGAGACCAGTCTTTTTGGTCGCTATATTCATCACGATTCTATAGTACCTCTTCTTGAAAAATTAGATAAAAAATTTGTTGTTGATGTTGTCGGAAAATCTGTAAAGTCATGTCCTATTTTTTCAATAACTTTTGGGCAAGGCGCTAAAAAAATATTAATGTGGTCGCAAATGCATGGCAACGAAAGCACGACAACTAAAGCTGTTTTTGATATGCTTAATGTCTTTTCTGATGATAATCATGACATTCAGCACATTTTAAGTGCTTGTACGATTAAAATTATTCCAATTTTGAATCCTGATGGCGCTAAAGCGTATACCAGAGTAAATGCTAATGAGGTGGATTTAAATAGAGACGCTCAGGATTTGTCGCAACCCGAGAGTAATGTGCTTAGGTCTGTTTTTGATGCCTTTAAACCTCATTATTGTTTCAATTTGCATGGTCAGCGTACTATCTTTAGTGCTGGACGTACTAATAATTCGGCTACAGTTTCTTTTTTAGCTCCTGCTCAGGACGAAGACCGATCTGTTACAGCAACTCGTAAAATAGCAATGGAAATCATCTCTAAGATGAATGATAATCTTCAAAAGCAAATCAAAAACCAAGTTGGTATCTATGATGATGGTTTTAATTTAAATTGTGTTGGTGATACCTTTCAGTCGTTAAGTGTGCCAACTGTATTGTTTGAAGCGGGTCACTATGCTAATGATTATATGAGGGAGCAAACGCGAGAGTATATTTTTCAGTCGTTGATGGTATCGATTGGTTATATCGCAAATACAGTTATTGACGGGAAGCTTTATAAGCCTTATTTTGATATTCCTAAAAACGATAAGTTGTTTTTTGACATTATAATACGGAATGCCAACGGATTAGATGTGGCTATACAATATCATGAGGAATTGGTTGATGGAATTGTGAAATTTATACCAAAAATTGAAAAAATATCCAATTTAGAAAATTATTTTGGTCATAAGGAGGTTAACGCCAATGGTTTTAGTGTGTTAGGGGAGAATAAGAGGTCTATTCAAGAAGGAAACGAAATCGATTTCGTAGTTATAAACAATGAGAAAATATTGATAAATCTTTGAAAAAGTTGCTTTTCGATGTGATATCTTTAAGGAAATTGCATTATTTTTGTATAAAATTTATCAAAAAGTAAAAAAATGGCAAAATTCAAATTAGATGAAATCGATCATCAAATTTTAGACATGTTAATCGATAATACGAGAATTCCTTTTACAGATATCGCAAAAAAATTGGTGATTTCTGCAGGAACAGTTCACGTTAGAGTAAAGAAAATGGAAGAGGCTGGAATTATCAGAGGCTCGTCTTTAACCTTAGATTATCAAAAGTTAGGATATTCATTTATTGCTTACGTTGGTGTGTTTTTAAATAATACATCACAAACTAAATTTGTTTTAGAGCGAATAGCACAAATTCCTTATGTTACTGTAGCTCATATTACTACAGGAAAGTTTAATATTTTCTGTAAAGTGAGAGCCAAAAACACATCGCATGCAAAAGACATCATCTTTATGTTAGATGATATTGAAGGTATATATAGAACCGAGACTATGATTAGCTTAGAGGAGAGTATCAATGATAAAAAACGTTTGATGCACACTATCTTTAACGAATTATAATAGAATCGCATTCATAAAAATGACCCTTTATCTTATATTTGATGAAGGGTTTTTTATTTCCCGTAATTTAAAATATACTATTATGACTAAAGATGATTTGTCAAAAAGCGAATATAATCCTTATTATCAGACTTATATAGAAAAAGCAGGTGCTTTGACTTTGAAAGACGGTTTGAAGCGTAATGGAGATTTAACTGTTGCCTTTTTAGAAACCATTCCAGAGGATAAATTAGAATTTCGGTATGAAGCAAGTAAATGGACTGTTAAAGAGATTGTTCAGCATTTAATTGATACCGAGCGTGTTTTTATGTACAGAGCGCTGTGTATTGCTAGAAAGGATAAAACGCTATTTCCAGGATATGATCAAGATAACTATGCCTTAACCTGTGATGCTAACCGACGTTCAATGCGTAATTTAATTAACGAATTTAAAGCGGTGAGATTATCAAGTGTAATGTTGTTTGAAAGTTTTACAACTGATATGCTGACTGAAATTGGAATAGCCAGTAATAGTAATTTGTCTCCAAGAGCTGTAGCTTTTATTACTATTGGTCACGAAAATCATCATTGTAAAATTATTAAAGAACGTTATCTGTAATTAAAAAAGCCGCTTTATTAGAAGCGGCTTTTTTAATTATGATAAAAATGATGTGTTTAGAATCTATATCGTATTCCTAATGCAATATCAAAATCTAAATCATCTCTAAAATCTCCAAAACCAAACTCAGGTCTTGCGTCTAAAGATAATTGTAAAGGAATATCAAAATTGTACTCAATACCTATGTCTCCTGCAGCAAAAAAGAATGTTTCGCTGTCGTCAAATCCAGCAGGAACATTGTCAAAACTGTAAGATCCAACACCACCACCAACACCAGCATACCAGTTAAAATCTCCATCTAAATGCCATACCCACTGGTATAAACCTGCAAGTTTGAAACCATCATAACCTTTTCCATCTCTTAAACCAAGGTCTATTTCAAGACGATTATTGTCTCCAAGTGCTCTTTGGTAAGAAATCTCCGCTCCAAAACCATCGCTGTCACCAAGTCGTAATCCAATAGCGTTATCTGAAATATCCTGAGCATTTAACGTTGTAAAACCAATTAATGTAAGGGTTAATAAAAATAATTTTTTCATAATTTTGAGTTTAATGTTTAAGTTTTAGAGTAGCGTTTAACAGCTACTGAAATTATAACGACAAATTTATATTAAAATTGAGGGATTAGCTTTAATTTTAGGACAAAATTATATCATTTTTAATCAAATTATTGACTCATATACAATGCAAAACCCTAGAGCTAGTTTGCTTGCTAAGTTAAAAACTCAATTATCTGGGGAGTTGTATTACGATGAATTGATGAAAATAATCTATGCCACAGATGCTTCTGTGTATAGAATGAAGCCATTAGCTGTGGCTTTACCGAAGACTAAATCAGATTTAAAATTACTTATAAAATTCGCTCAAAAGCACAGTGTGTCTCTGATACCTAGAGCTGCGGGAACTTCGTTGGCAGGGCAATGTGTTGGTGACGGAATTGTGGTCGATATTTCAAAATATTTTACTAAAATTTTGAATATTGATGAGGCTAATCAAACGGTAACTGTACAACCAGGTGTCGTAAGGGACGAGTTAAATAATTATCTAAAACCTTTTGGTCTCTTTTTTGGTCCAAATACGTCAACATCAAATCGCTGTATGATTGGTGGTATGGTTGGAAATAATTCATCTGGAACAACATCTATTAAGTATGGTGTGACACGTGATAAGGTACTGGAATTGCATACGATCTTAAGTGATGGGAGCGAGGTTGTCTTCTCTGAGATCAATGAGCAGATGTTTAAAGAAAAAACAACTCATGATACTCTTGAAGGGCATATATATAATACGGTGTATTCTGAATTGTCTTCAGCAAGTGTTCGGCATCAAATAGCGTCTCAATTTCCTAAGTCAGAGATTCATAGAAGAAATACGGGATATGCTATTGATGGATTATGGCCTTCTGAAAATGGTAGTTTTAATATGTGTAAACTACTTTCGGGTAGTGAAGGGACTTTGGCATTTACAACTCAAATCACTTTAAAGCTTGATGTGCTTCCGCCGAATGATAGTATGATGGTAGCAGCACATTTTACGAGTATTCAGAATTGTATGGATGCAGTTGAACTGGTTATGGAACATGATTTGTTTACCTGTGAAATGATGGATAAAACCATTTTAGATTTAACAAAGCATAATAAACAACAACAAAAAAACAGACAGTTTATAAATGGAGATCCTGAAGCTATATTGATGTGTGAAATTCGTGGCGAAAACCGTGAAGATGCAAGCCTTAAGGTTGCTGAATTAATTAAAAGCATTAAAGATTCTAATTTGAGTTTTAGTCTTCCAATCTTGGTTGGTAAAGAAATAAATCAGGCTTTAGAATTAAGAAAAGCCGGATTAGGTTTATTAGGCAATATGATTGGTGATGAAAAAACTGCAGCTTGTATTGAAGATACGGCAGTAGCGCTTTCTGATTTGTCAAATTATATTCGTGATTTTTCTAGTTTAATGGAAACTTATAATCAAAAGCCTGTGTATTACGCGCATGCTGGTGCTGGAGAGTTGCATTTGCGTCCGATTTTAAATTTGAAAAAGAAAGCTGATGTTGTTCTGTTTAGAAAAATCACAACTGATGTTGCGCATTTGGTAAAGCGATATCAAGGCTCTATGAGTGGTGAACATGGAGATGGTATTGTGCGCTCGGAATTTATTCCTCTTATGATTGGTGATGAAAACTATGACATTTTAAGGCGGATTAAAACGGCATTTGATCCTGATAATATCTTTAATCCTGGGAAGATTGTCGACGCCTTACCTATGGATGAATCGTTGCGTTATGAAGCTGATAGAGAAGAGCCTGACATAGAAACGGTTTTAGATTTTTCAGATTCTCTTGGTATTTTACGGGAAGCCGAAAAATGTAATGGTTCTGGAGATTGCAGGAAACTCCCAGAGTTTGGAGGTACGATGTGTCCGAGTTATCGTGCCACCAAAGATGAAAAAGATACGACTCGAGCTCGAGCAAATGCTTTACGTGAGTTTTTAACGCATTCTGATAAAGTGAATAAGTTTAATCATGAAGAGCTGAAAGATGTTTTTGATTTGTGTCTAAGTTGTAAAGCTTGCGCAAGCGAATGTCCGAGTAGTGTGGATGTGGCGAGTTTGAAAGCAGAGTTTCAATATCATTATCAACAGGCAAATGGTGTAAGTTTGAGAACAAAACTATTTGCGTATAACAACCGATTAAATACTTTTGGAAGTCGTTTTGTATGGTTTGCAAATTTTATGTTTTCTAACTCGTTAACGTCTTCGTGGATTAAAAAAAGTTTTAAAATTGCTGAAAAAAGAAGCTTACCATTACTATCAACTAAAAGTTTATATAAAGCACATAAAAGTATTAATAAACAATTAGATAGTGGTAAAAAAATTAAAGTGATTTATTTGTTTAATGACGAGTTTACCAACTACTTAGACACTTCTATTGGTGTTGATGCTATTACACTTTTAGAAGCCTTAAATTACGAGGTTAAGCTCGTTCAACATTTTGAATCCGGACGCTCATTTTTGTCTAAAGGTTTATTGCTTCAGGCAAAATCTGCAGCCAATAAAAATGTTTCTGTTTTTAAGGATTTGGTTTCAAATGAGACACCATTAATCGGGATTGAACCTTCAGCTATTCTAAGTTTTAAAGATGAATATCTTAAACTGGCTGATAATAAAGTTTCTGCAAAAGAAATTGCAAACCACACCTATCTTATTGAGGAGTTTATTCAACATGAAATACAATTAGGGAACATCACATCTGAGCAATTTACTTCCGAAGAAAAAACCATTAAATTTCATGGGCATTGCCATCAAAAAGCATTGCTAAATCAATCGTCAAGCTTTGATGTTTTAAACTTACCCAAAAATTATAAGGTAACTATTATTCCTAGTGGTTGCTGTGGTATGGCTGGAAGTTTTGGATATGAAAAGGAGCATTACGAGCTAAGTATGCAAATAGGAGAGCAGACTTTATTTCCTGCAGTACGTAACGCAAATGAAGATGTCTTAATTTCTGCTAATGGAACCAGTTGTCGTCATCAAATAAAAGACGGAACTGATAGAGAAGCTTTGCATCCTATAACTATTTTAAGACAAGCTTTAATTTAGCTTTTTTTCTTCTTTTGTTCGACAATAGTGATGGCTGCAATTAAATCTTTTACCTCCATGTCTTTAATGTCCTCATCTGCATAAAAAGCTCTGAGTTTATCGTTGTTATAATTGTAGATTTTCCAACGCTTAAATTGATATTCGAGTGCAGTAAAGTTTTCTACCCAATCACCTGAATTTAAATAGGTTGTAGAGCCAAATTTATTTTCTTTGAGTTGCATTTTGGGCTGGTGAATATGACCGCAAATAACATAATCATAACCTTTTTCAATGGCTAAATCTGAAGCGACTTTTTCAAAGTCATTGATGTATTTAATGGCGCTTTTAACACTGTTCTTTATTTTTTTGGAAAGCGAATATTTTTCCCTTCCCATTTGCTCTAAGCACCAATTTATAAACCTGTTTAACAAAATTAGGACATCATATCCGTAACCACCAAGTTTAGCAAGCCATTTTGCATTTTGAATCGAAACATCAAACACGTCACCATGAAAAAACCAAGCCTTTTTGTCATCTAATTCCAATACGATTTTATCGACAATAGAAATATTTCCAATAGTTGTGTCACTAAACTTACGTAGCATTTCATCATGGTTTCCAGTGATATAGATGATTTCTACACCATCAGAAGCCATATCCATAATTTTCTTAATGACTCTGAGATGTGATTTTGGAAAATAACGTTTTTTAAATTGCCAGATGTCAATAATATCACCATTGAGAACCAGTTTCTTTGGCGAAATACTGTTAAGATAGGTCAAGAGTTGCTTGGCGTGACATCCATAAGTTCCTAGATGCACATCTGAAATAACGGCTATTTCAACTTTACGCTTTGTTTTCAATGGCTATTAACAATTTACCCTGCAAAGAAATTAATATGTTTTCAAATAAAATAAATTTCATAATTAACAAACAATCAGCAAATTGTTAACCTATTGTTATGCATTTTTACTTCTGAAAATAGACGCTTTATGGTATTCTGTTTTTGTTTCTCTATTTTTACAAGTACTTTAGCGTAAAATCTTTATATATGGCTGGGAATTCCTTCGGAAAAATTTTCAAACTCACCACTTTTGGTGAATCACATGGTGTTGCAATTGGTGGTATTATAGATGGTTGTCCTCCAGGATTACAACTGGATTTAGATGCTATACAAAATGAATTAAATCGGAGAAAACCTGGTCAATCAGAAATTGTGACGCAACGTAAAGAGCCTGATACTGTTGAATTCCTTTCAGGGATATTTGAAGGACAAACTACAGGAACACCAATTGGTTTTGTCATAAAAAACACCAATCAAAAATCTAAAGACTATTCACATATTAAAGATGTGTACAGGCCAAGTCATGCCGATTATACATATGACAAAAAGTATGGCGTACGCGATTATAGAGGTGGCGGACGAAGTTCGGCGCGTGAAACGGCGTCAAGAGTTGTGGCAGGTGCTATAGCCAAGCAATTACTGAGTTCGATTCAAATACATGCCTATACCTCTTCAGTTGGAGATTTGTTTTTGGAGAAACCTTATCAGGATTTAGATTTTTCAAAAATTGAAACGAATCCGGTTCGTTGTCCAGATGACGCTATAGCAGAACAGATGATAGCTAAAATTAAAGACATCCGTAAAGAAGGAAATACCATAGGTGGAACCATAACTTGTGTACTTCAAAATGTACCTGTAGGTTTAGGTGAACCGGTTTTTGATAAATTGCATGCCGATTTAGGAAAAGCGATGCTGTCAATAAATGCCGTTAAAGGCTTTGAATATGGTAGTGGATTCTGTGGCGCAAAAATGAAAGGGACAGAACATAACGATTTGTTCAATGCTGATGGTACAACACAAACCAATTTGTCAGGTGGCATTCAAGGTGGTATTAGCAACGGGATGGATATTTATTTTAGAGTAGCCTTTAAACCTGTAGCCACAGTAATTCAAAAGCAAGACGCGCTGGATAGCTCAGGAAATATTGTAGAAATGCAAGGCAAGGGACGCCATGATCCTTGCGTGGTTCCCAGAGCAATTCCTATTGTTGAAGCGATGGCAGCATTGGTTTTAGCAGATTTCTATTTGCTGAATAAAATGTATAATTAAGGATATATAGTTTGACTGAAGCCGAAAAAAATGAAGAAAAGCGAAAGCATATGTCTTTGACAAATTCCGAATTTTTGACATTTTTCTTCTTTCCGTATAACGTGAAGCGTTTTGGCATGAACGATTATGAACTCAATAAATCTGAAGATGAGCGCTTTGTGAAGTATGGTTTTGAAACCAAACTAAAAGAAGCCGACTCAGCAAGACTATATGGAACAATTTTTTACATTGGAATAGCCATAATATTAGGTGTCATCTTTAAATAGTACTAATAGAATAGATTAAATCGCAATAGAAATATGAAAAAACTTGCCTTACACTGGAAAATTTTAATAGGAATGTTCCTCGGTTTAATATTTGGTTTTATAATGCTTCAAGTAGGAGGAAGAGCCTTTACCGAAGATTGGATTAAGCCTATAGGCTCCATATTTGTGAAGCTACTGAAGTTGATAGCGATTCCTTTGATATTAGCGTCATTGATAAAAGGAATTTCAGATTTAAAAGATATTTCCAAATTCAAAAATATAGGAATTCGCACTATCGGAATTTACATCGTAACAACAGTTATCGCGATTTCTATTGGATTGGCACTCGTAAATATCATGCAGCCAGGTGATGGTGTTTCTGAAGAAACTATAGCGAAATTAACAGAAACGTATTCTGAAAATAGTAGTGTTAAGGCCAAAATTGCCGAAGCTTCAAAACAAAAAGATTCAGGACCATTACAGTTTTTAGAAGATATGGTTCCTGATAATGCCTTCTCAGCGTTAAGTGATAACAGGCTCATGCTTCAAGTGATATTCTTTGCCATTTTCTTAGGGATTTCACTACTTCTTATAGGCGAAAAAAGAGCGGCTCCATTAAAGAGTTTTTTCGATTCATTAAACGATGTGGTTTTAAAAATGGTCGATTTAATTATGTTAACGGCTCCAGTTGCTGTGTTTGCACTTTTGGCAAACGTTGTGGTTTCTTCTGATGATCCAGATATACTATTCGCCTTATTAAAATATGCAGGCGTAGTTGTTCTAGGCTTGATTTTAATGATTGTCATCTACTGTATTTTTGTAGCAACCTTCACAAAGAAAAATCCGTTATGGTTTCTCAAAGAAATAAGTCCAGCGCAACTATTGGCGTTTTCAACAAGCTCAAGTGCAGCAACACTTCCAGTAACTATGGAGCGTGTTGAGGAGCATATAGGTGTTGATAAAGAAGTTTCTAGTTTTGTACTGCCTGTAGGTGCAACGATAAATATGGATGGCACAAGTTTATACCAAGCAGTAGCGGCTGTGTTTATTTTTCAAGCCCTTGGTTTAGATTTAACGTTTTCTGACCAAATCACTATTGTTTTAACAGCGTTATTAGCGTCTATCGGTAGCGCTGCAGTTCCAGGAGCAGGAATGGTGATGCTTGTTATTGTATTAGAGTCTGTTGGATTGCCTCCAGAATTATTACCGATTGGTTTAGCCTTAATTTTTGCTGTCGATAGACCTTTGGATATGTGTCGTACTGTAGTGAATGTAACTGGTGATGCGACAGTTTCAATGATGGTTGCAAAATCTGTAGGAAAACTTGGTGAGCCGAAGGTTAAGAATTGGGATGATCACTACGAAGAAGTAAAATAAAATTTTTAAATTTAAATACGATTTATTCACTAATAAAAATCAACCTATTATGAATGTTTGTTTTATCATGTATCCTTGGGATCAAATCGACCCAGAAAACGATACAAGTTTAGCATTAATTAAAGAATGTGTAAAGCGAGGCCATGGTGTTGCCATGTGTACACCTGCAAATTTGACCATTAGAGATAGTGTGACCAACGCATTTTGTACTGTGATTAATCGTATGGATAAAGTGCCATCGGGCTTAAAAACATTTTACAATAAGGCAAAATTGAGAGAAGAAATGTTGCCTCTTGCTGGTTTTGATGCTATCTTTTTTAGAGCAAATCCGCCTTTAGATCCTATCATGCTGAATTTTTTAGATTCGGTTAAAGATGATGTCTTTATAGTTAATTCACTTCAAGGGATGCGAGAAGCTAATAATAAGTTGTATACGGCTGCTTTTGGTGATGCGCATAGTAATATTATTCCGAATACGCATGTCTCTAAAAACAAAGAGTATTTGGTAAAACAGATTAAAGAATCTAAGTCTGATAAAATGATTATTAAACCATTGAATGGTTTTGGAGGTTCTGGTGTGATTTTAATTGAAAAATCGGCCATGAGTAATATCAATTCTTTATTGGATTTTTATATCACCAGTGGTGATGGCTCTTCAAATTATGTGATTCTACAAGATTATATAGAAGGTGCCGATCAAGGTGATGTGAGGATTTTATTGCTAAATGGAGAGCCTGTTGGTGCTATGAAACGTGTTCCAGGAACCGATGATCATCGCTCAAATGTATCAGCTGGTGGTTCTGTTCAAAAGCATACACTTACTAAAGCTGAAAAAGCACTTTGTAAGCAAATCGGACCTAAATTGGTAAAAGACGGACTCTATTTTGTAGGTATTGATGTGATTGGTGGAAAACTTGTCGAAGTTAATGTGATGTCGCCTGGAGGTATCACTTACATTAATAAAGTGTATAAATCTAAAACCAAAGTAGAGGAGCGTGTTATTGACTTTTTAGAAAGTAAGGTTGTAGATCAAATGCAAGCTTTTGATAGACGTACGCGATTGCGAAAAACGGTTCAGGATGCTTAAAAATAGTCGATTTATATCGCCTATAGTCAGCTGTAAATGGTTAAACGATAATCGTCATCTAAAAGCTTTAATTATTCTTGATGCGCGTGTTACAACAAATGACTCAACTTCTGAAGAAGCGTATATTCCCAATTCAAGATATTTTGACATCAAAGGAAAGTTTAGCGATTTAAATGCTGATTTTCCTAATACAATACCATCACCTGATCAATTCCAAAGTGAAGCCAGACAATTAGGAATCAATAACGATTCACTAATTGTTGTTTATGATGATAAAGGCCTGTATTGGAGTCCGAGAGTCTGGTGGTTGTTTAAAACCTTTGGTTTTGATAATGTGGCTGTTTTAAATGGCGGACTCCCAGAATGGGTTAAAAATGATTATGAAACGACCACAGATTTGGATACGACTTATTGGATTCCTGGAAATTTTTCAGCAGTATATCAACCTGAAAGGATGTGCTTTTTTGATGATATTTTAAACTTACCTGAAGATGATTCTGTAATGCTATTAGATGCACGTTCTAAAGAGCGTTTTCAATGTGAAGTCCCTGAGCCAAGAGTCGGACTTAGAAGCGGAACGATTCCGAAGTCAAAAAATTTACCATATACCCATTTGTTTGATGACTACTGTTTAAAACCAAAGGCAGATTTAAAAGCTGTTTTTGATACTTTTAAAATAGAAGATAATTCACTAATTTTCTCATGTGGTAGTGGCATCACAGCTTGCATTTTAGCTTTAGCAGCAGAAATTTCAGACTATAAAAACTTGACTGTTTATGATGGTTCATGGACAGAATACGGAACATTAACAACATAATTATGGGACAAACAAGATGGACTAAACAAGAATTAGTAGCCTACATTTTATTATTTGTGGCGCATTCTGATTTAAAAGAAACAAAAGCCGAGCACGATTATATCTTATCTCGTGTTAGTGCCGAAACCTATGAGCATATCAAGTCTGAATTTGATGCCGATAATGACTACCAAAGTATTACAAAAATTGTGGATGCTGTTAATACTGAACCGTCTTACAATAAAAATCCGGATGCGCTTTTTGCAGACATAAAGCTTATGGCATTTGCTGATGGTGAGATGGATCAAATTGAGCATGCCATTTATAATAGTTTAAAAAGGATTTTAAGTTAGGCCCTATGGAACGATTATCAATTGCTGCAATTATTTCTAAAATTAACAACGAAGAATTGTTTCACGCCGTAGCCGATGATTATTCGTTGACTTTAAAAATAGACGATTATGTACATTATGCGTGTGCTGCTATTCATGACGGACATCAATTTAGGAAAGATCTTTGGGATAATTGCATACACACCGAATATGAACGTTGGTATGAAGAAGATCCAGAAACTAAAAACATGGTCATGTCACATCCTATTTTAATTGCAGGTTGTGATTCGCGTTTTGAATACGATCTCAATAGAGATCCTGAAAATGCGGTTTTTGAAACTGCCTGGGGAAAACAATTGTGGCACGAGCCACTTTCCGAAGTTGAAAAAAATAAGAGTTTAGATAAACATGCCAATTTTTATAAAGTGGTTCATGCCTTAGTTTCAAAACTTGAAGCTAAGTTTGGTCTGGCGATTGTCTATGACATGCACAGTTACAACTGGCAACGATGGGATAGGGAAGTGCCTACCTGGAATTTGGGTACTTCTAATGTAGATAACGACCGATTTGGTGATGATATTGAAGCTTGGAGACAAAGTTTGTCGGAGTTTAAGTTTCCGCACGATATCAAATCAACTTCTAAAATTAATGACACGTTTCAAGGGAATGGATATTTCTTGAAATTTATTACGCAAAACTTCCAAAATACCTTAGTTTTGGCAACCGAAATTGCAAAGGTGTATTGTGATGAATACGATTATGTTATGTATCCCGAAGTTGTTGCAGCAGTTGAAGCACAACTAAAAACAAGATTACCTGAGCACGCTTCAAATTTTTATAAAAAGCACAAAAAATAATGCCACAAATTACAAGTACAGAAGAATATCAAGATTTATTTGACATCGATGCCAATTTGAATCGATTAGTGAAAAAAATCGAAGTACTTAACTATATCAATCCTTTAAACATTGCTAGTGAGAGAAAGCAATTTTTTTCTTCTAAATTTAATTATGATCCTGTTTTTAAATATCCGAAGATCAAATTTAATGGATATAAACTCCATCGTTTATTTTTTTCTCAGCGCTTAGAACGTATAGAAGACGATGATATCAGACAGCTTTATGAAGATGTGATTTATGAGTATTCTGGATTAATTGAATGTATTGAAACAATCAATCAAGGACGTAAATTTTATTTCAATAGCTTAAAGAGTTTTGGAACGCCTACCGAAAAAGAAATCGATAACGCGAAATTTATTTTGCGTTTTGATGATAGTGACTTCGACGAAGAAATGTTGCCTATATATTCTGCTAATGATGCTGTAGATTATTTTAAGGCCTATTCAGAACGTTATGATTTTGATTATAACATCAAGTTGTCTACGAATCTTTCAGCTGCAGCAATGGTTCTTAATAACACACAAACATTAGTGTTACATAAGAATCATAAGTTCAGTAAAAATCAGTTAAAAGTTTTGACAAATCACGAAATTGGTGTTCACATGGTCACGACATTTAACGGCTTAGCGCAACCCTTGAAAATATTTTCTAATGGTTTTCCTAATAATGTAGAAACACAGGAAGGCTTAGCGGTGTATTCAGAATATATGTCTGGATGCTTAACTATGAAACGCTTAAAAGAACTCGCTTTTCGTGTCGTTGCGGTTGATACTTTAAATAAAGGCTATAGTTTTGCTGATACTTTTGATTTGCTGTATAGTCAGTATAAACTCAATCGGGATGCAGCTTTTGCGATTACATTACGTGTACATCGAGGAGGAGGTTTTACGAAAGATCATCAGTATTTATGTGGTATTAATCGAGTGTATAACTATGCTAAAGCAGGCGGAGACTTAGATGTTTTATTGACAGGAAAGGTGACTTTAGATTATGTTGATACTATTAAAAAGCTACAAGAAAGGGGTCTGGCGATACCTTCAAAGTATTATACAGATTCATATCTAACGAATGATAACTCAAATAAAAATTTAGACTTCATTTTAAAGAGTTTAAAATAATAAGCCTTAAAGCGCAACAGTTCTTTCAGTTTTTATGCTGAAACTTCCTTAGTGTTAGACTTGCACTAAGTTAGAACTTGATTCATTCCTAACTAACAGAAGCTAGGCTCAAGATGAATGTTTGGCTTTAAGGCTTTGATATTTCTTATAGTATTACAAGTTAACTCGTTTATACTTAGGATATTTTACTGTGTATGAAAACTTATGAACCTCTTTATCATTAGCAGGTAAATTTAGTTTCCAGGTCAAAATCCCCTTCTTATCATCATAATCTGATGATCCGGTTTCTATATCATCAATTTTAATGCCTTTGTTTTGACTTATCGGAATTCTATCATATAACACTACATCTATTGCTGAGGACTTGTTGTTTTTTAGCTCAATGTCATACTGTTTAGCAATGACTTTATTACTTCCAATAAATGCATTTCTTTTATAGTCTTTAGGTTGTGTACGCTTTACAACGACGTTTGGGTCAACACCTAATGAAATGGTAAGCTCGTTAGTTGTGCTATACGGATTTATATGTGTTTTTCCAGAATAGCTGCCTTCAAAATAGACATTAGCTTCCGCTGGTAAAAGGTTGTATTGTTCCCAGTTTTTAATTTTGGTTGTTAAAAACACATTTTCATTTAAAACAGGAGCAGCAAAATAAGAATACGTAGCTGGTACCGTATAATTTTCTATTTCGATTACAGTAACATCTCCATTATTTGGAATAGAATATGCCTTTTTTATTTCAAAGCGCGTATTAGTAATGCCGTCTTCTATAAGATCGCCTTTAGAAGTGAAATTATCTGTTTTGGTTTCTATAAGAACAACGCCATATCGACCTCTGTTTCCATAAATTGCTGTAGATTCTAAATCTTTTAACACTTCAACAGATGCAATCATTTCTTCATTTAAATAGCGATAGTCCTCTTCATCTGCGATTATACCATCTATGATAAATAAAGGTGGTTGATTTCCTGACAGTGTACTAACACCTCTGAGATTAATATTACTGCTTCCGTTCGCAGATGCTATCTTTAAGCCTGCAACCTGTCCTTTTAAAGTTTGTGTGAAGCTAGCATTGGGTCGCTTAGCTGTGCCCTGTGCAGTAACAACAACCTGATCTAAAACAGAAGCGTCTTCTAATAATTCGACATTCATAATGCTAGAATGGATAGGTAGTGTTTCGGAAGTCATTCCAACATATGAAAACACTAGTTCTTGTCCGCCAGTAGTCTGAAGCGTATAATGACCATCAAAATCAGTTGATGTTCCGTTAGTTCTTCCTTTTTCAACAATATTAACACCTGGTAGCGGTAAACCATCAATGGAGGAAGTTACAATTCCTGATATCGTTTTGACAGATGGGTTGTACTTATAATTATATCGTTTCGTTGCATTTTTAGACCTGTAATTACTATATGAACTTATAAAATTGAGATATTTTGGTTTGACTTCAGGTTTTACATTGTTGGTATTTGGGTCGCTTGTAGATAATGTTAATTTTATATCGTCCCAATCATTTCCTGTATTTTGGTAGACATGAGCTTTATAAGAAAGTTCTAAAGGTTGGTTTATTTTGTCAGCTTTAATGTCATAAATAGGAAACCAGCCAGCATTGTATACATTATACTTAATATTCAGGTTTAAGTCTGTTGCACGATTAGTATTCAGTTTGATTTTAATTTCTCCTGTTTGAACTTTTTCAGTAACATTAAGTTCTCTGAGTTGCTTTTCTAAATCTGAAATATCAGAATTAAAGCCAGATATGGCCTTACTAGATTGGTGTATCAGTGATTTAATTTCGGTTATTCTAGTTCTGTAATAGGAAGAAAACTTTTTAAGTTCTTCTAAGTTAACAACTTTAGCTGTTGTTCCTAAAGCTCTGTTTTGAGTGATAAGATAAGATTCTTCTTCATAGCCTGAAATTAGATGTCTTTCAGTTTGTATAAGATCATTTAAAGTGTTGATTTGCTTTTGAATGGTCTCAACATCTTCTGAAGTGTCTTGCTTTAACAAGTAATTGATACCATAGTTAATAGATAGAATCGTAGCATTTTCTAAGCCCGATATCTGTATGCTGCTTTCTTGAATGTTGGGTGATAATTTATCAAAAACAAATTCACTGGTTCCAGCAGGAAGCTTAATTTCTGCAGTTCTATTTATTTGAGCACCACTTAGGTAAACGGTTACATCTTCTAAATGGGTAACCGTGTTATTTTTAGTTTTAGCAAGACTAATGGTTGATATTAAAATTAGTAAAAGGGTAAATTGTTTCATGATAAGTTAATTTAGTTTACCATAAAACTAGCTTTCTTATCAATGTTATAAAATTGGGTTTGAGCAAAGACTCATTTTTATTGAGTAAACTTATACCTTGAATTAGTCTTCTAAAAATAATTTGGAATGCATCTAATAGATGTTTTTTGCAAGTCCTGTTTTTTGAACAATTTTTTTAGGGTTTATATCGATGTTTTTGCTCAATTAGTATGTGTAGCAGTAAATTTATACTATAAATAATGTGCTATTAATCAATAATCTATAATTAGATAATCCCTCTTGATTAAAAATTATTTAGAGTTAAATTAGTTTTAATTAGTTGTTAATTATTAAAGTCCTTTTTTCCCAAAAGGACTTTTTTTTATTCTAAAAATTTCGATTTCAGTTCTGGAGTAGGAATCATACAGGCTTCTTTCTTTCCATACCATCTATAGCGATTTTTCGCTACATAATCATAAACCCAATTTCTTATAAACGTTGGGATGATAAAGAAAACGACAATCATATTTCTAGGGAAACCTAAATGTTTTGCAATTTTTAATGCTGCAGATGATTTTACCGATAAGCCATTTTCATTAGAATACAGTAATATAGAATCGGTTTTAGAGGTGTCAATATTATATGATTCGATGATGTGCTGACCTGCATTACTTTGCAAAGGTGCAAACATAAAGCGATTTGTCTTATCGTGTTTAATTACATACAAGACTGATGAATTGCATAAGTTGCAAACACCATCAAAAAGTATTAATTGTTTATGTTTTGGTAAGGCTTCTAACACATTGCAAAGATACGACAACCAATTATAAGGTGTTTAAAAATTGAGTTAAATCCTTAGAGTGTAAGTCGGTTGAAAATGTTTTATGGTGTGTAATGAGAAACTAAGCGTTAATTAGCTAAGCGGTTTTGGCTGGTTATTTGCGTTCTACTAATTCTAATAAATCTAAGCTTACATTGGTCGTAAACAGGCCATAGTTTACTATAGCTTTGTTTTTTTCAATTTTATCAATGCTTCCAATAGCTCTGCCATCATGCATTCTCACACGATCACCAACTTTTAAAATAGGTTTTGGTTTTTCAACGGGAATGTTTTTTTTCTTTTCAGCTTTTTTCTTCTTCCTGATGACTTCAACTTTCTTTTCGGCTTCTTTTTTTATTTGAGTTTCTTTAGCTTTTTGAGCTCTTTTTTGTTTTGCTGAAACTTTTTTGCGCTTAGAGTTTTCTATTTGAACAAGTTTGAACAATTCAGCCATTAACTCACGCTTCTTCTTATTATCAAAGTATTTTTCTGAAATATCATTAAACTTTTGTCCGAGATATATTAAGCGCTGATTGGTATCATAAAGTTCCTGAAAGTTTTCTAATTTCTTTTGAACTTTTGCATTGACTTCTTCGAGTTTATCTGCTTCAGATTGTTTTTTCTTTTCGTTTTCTTTGAGAGAACGCTCCGTTTTTTCGAGCTTACTGCGTTCTTTCTGAAGTTTAGCAATCGTAGCATCAAAGCGTACTTTACCACGTTCAATTTTCTTTTTGGCACGATTGATAAGGCTGTACGGAATTCCGTTTTTTTGCGCCACCTCAAATGTAAACGAACTACCTGCCTGGCCTAAAATTAGTTTGAACATAGGTTCTAGACTCTTTTCGTCAAACATCATATTAGCATTTTGCATATATGGTAATTCGTTTGCCAATACTTTTAAGTTAGAGTAGTGGGTTGTAATAATTCCGTAAGCTTCACGATGGTAAAATTCTTCCAAAAATGTTTCTGCCAGAGCTCCACCTAATTCTGGGTCGCTTCCTGTACCAAATTCATCGATGAGAAATAAGGTGTTTTTGTTACATTTCCGAAGAAAAAAGTTCATTTGCTTCAATCGGTAACTATAGGTGCTTAAATGATTTTCTATAGACTGATTGTCACCTATGTCACTAATAATACGATCAAACAGACAGATATTACTTTTCTCATGAACAGGAATTAATAAGCCGCTTTGGAGCATCACCTGTAATAAGCCAATAGTTTTGAGAGTGATACTTTTTCCACCAGCATTTGGTCCAGATATAACAATGATTCGGTTCTCTGGGTGTAAAACAATAGACTGCGGAAATGTTTTTTTGCCTTCAGCTTTGTTTGATACATAAAGCAAAGGATGATAAGCATCTTTGGCCTCATAGAATTTTTCATCATTGATCTTCGGAAGTATTGCATTTATAGATTGTGCATACTTAGCTTTGGCATAAATGACATCCAACTGTATTAAAAACTCCTGATAGTTTTGTAATAGTGTAGCATATGGTCTTACGTATTCAGTGAGATGTCTTAAGATTTTATCTATCTCTTCACTTTCATCAAACTCTAAATTGTTGAGTTCTCGCGCATACTGAAACGTTTGTTCAGGTTGAATGTAAACAATACTTCCCGTTTTACTGCTTCCCATGATACTGCCTTTGACTTTACGTCTGTACATGGCTTTGACTGCAAGCACACGCTTATTTTCTACAACAGATTCTCTAATATCATCGAGGTAATCGAGATTGTGGTATGTATGTAGTGCCGATGAAAAACTCTGATTTATTTTTCCTCTGACTGAATTGATAGACTGACGCAGTTGAAAAAGCGTATCTGATGCATTGTCTTTAATATCACCAAAACGATCAATAATAGCATCAATTTCAGTAACGATATGTGTTACGATTTCTAAATTTGCAGCCAATTTATATAATGACGGATAGTATTCTTCAAACTTTTTAAGGAACTTTAAAATATCACTTACTGTAAGTGTAATTGATGCAATTTTTTTAAAACTCTTGGTTTCTAAATATGAATTTTCAATATTTAAAAGCTTGATTTCTTTAGTGATAGGTTCAAATCCGTGATTAGGAATTCGATTATCATTATAAAATGATGCTACATATTCATTTGTAAAGTCGAGCGATTGTATAATCGATTCACGAGTAGTAAAAGGCTTAATTTTTAAAGCCTCGACTCTACCTAAATCAGTAATACAAAGTTCTGACACTTGTTGTAACACAGTGTAAAACTCAATATCCTGTAATGTTTTTTCGTGAATATTAATCATTGCTAATCACCCTCAAATCGGTAAGGTTTGCAAAGGTACTTATTAATGATTTAGAAATAAAATGTTTTGACTGATTGTCATTTAGCGTTTTACGCGATTGCCATTGTCATCTATGTAATGACAAACACAGTTTTTCGGACTATATAAACCAACGCTGTGTAATTTACGTTTAATGAGTTCGGTCGATTTCATTTTAAAATTATCAATAGGAGTGAAGCCAAAATTGTTTGAACTAATTGATACGTCCAATCCATAAACACAATGCCACCAGGTTTGAGGAATGAATAACATTTCTCCTGGGTGAATTATAGTATACATGACATTGGCATTTTTAAAGTTAGGATGCTTTTTCTCGTCAAAATTTTCCATATTAACATCACTTAACCTTGAGCCAGGCTCATATTTATCACTCGGATACATATGGTCTTTACTTTCTTTAGGATTTACGAGTAGCACAAGTTTTCTACCTTCAATGAGCGCTAAAATATTATTAGCTAATCTATCGGTGTGCCAGCCAGTAATGGTGCCTGGAGGTCCAATCCACAGTGACGTTGAATTACGAATCGTATTGTTGGAGATCAATGAGAAGTCAACATGTTCTAATAATTCTGGAAACATTTTTGCAATAGGCATATTTCCTAAATAGGTATCGGTATTGGCACTTCTGATTTCATTTAAATAATCCTGAAACGCACCAAATTCCCAGTTAGTATCGTTTTGACGTATATTACCTTTGTACATATAGGTTTCTTTGTCTTTACCTATCTTTTCAAAGTAGTCAAGTGACCATAGCTCCATCGCTTTCCAGTGCGACATCATATTGGTCATTTTAACCGGAGTATTTTTCTTGATATGGTTATTGTAGAAATCGTCATGAGAAATTTTCTCAATAGAATTTATTTCTTTAAGATCCTTATTTAGAATACCTTGTACTCTTTCTAAAATTGTGTCTACCATGTCTTATAGATATTGTAATGGCTAATATACTATATTTGATATTACAAATTTATGACATATTTCATAATTTAGATAATAAGAATTTTTTTTAGATAAAATGAAGGTAAACATACATAAAAGCTGGGAAGAAAAACTAAATCAAGAATTTGATAAGCCCTATTTTAAGGATTTAATCGGGTTTGTGAAAAGCGAGTATGCTTCTACAAAATGTTTTCCTCCTGGACCTAAAATTTTTTCTGCCTTTGACCTTTGTACTTTTGATGATGTCAAAGTGGTAATTATCGGTCAGGATCCTTATCATGGGATCGGACAAGCTAATGGTTTGTGTTTTTCGGTAGCTGACGGAATTACTCATCCACCATCATTAATCAATATTTTTAAAGAAATAGAAACAGATACGGGAATCGCTTATCCGCAATCTGGAAATTTAGAACGTTGGGCGAAACAAGGCGTGTTATTACTTAATGCAACTTTAACGGTTAGAGCACATGAGGCTGGAAGCCATCAAAATAAAGGTTGGGAACAATTTACAGATAAAGTTATAGAGCTGATAAGTGATAAAAAGAAAGATATTGTGTTTTTACTTTGGGGCGGATTTGCAAAAAAGAAAGCAAAATTGATTGATATTCAGCAACATGATATATTAACTTCAGGGCATCCATCACCTTTAAGTGCAAACAGAGGGTATTGGTTTGGTAATAAGCATTTTAGTAAAACAAATGCAATATTGAAGTCTAAAGCGAAAAAAGAAATTAACTGGTAAATACTAACTTCCGGTAGGAGCTAACTGGTTTGTAGCAAGTCGTTCAGTAGGTTTAACAACTTTAACAGATTTAGGTTTTGTGATTATTAACTGGTTTTGAGCTGCTGTTTTCTTAGTTACTTTGTTGCAGCTAAATGTCAATAACAAAAAGTTTAATGCAACTAAGGATGCAAGAATTAAAGTTAATGTTATAATCATATTTTATAGTTTTAAATCAAGTAGCATAAAGATTTGGTTAGGATAAATGTAAATAAATTTTTGATAAATAGAAAGTTAACTCGTTTAAAATGCTAAAATTCTGTTAAGATGCATAAAATAAAGTGTCACTAATTTATCAATTATATAACAAATCAAGTTGGGTTTTTCCTACCTAAAAATTAATTGATTTTTCTTACGAGACTATTATAATCTACTTTTTTAGGAATAATTTCCAGATTAAATAACTTATCCTGAATTGTGTCTACAGTAGCTTTATCAATCACGCTTTGTGACCATTCGGTGAGTGACAGCCACTCTTGAACATCTTCCAGTTTTTGATCATACCTGTTGGCGATTGTTTTGTCGATACTAGGAATGTGTTTAAACTCTTGGGTTGTACCGTTAATAATGTCTAAAATAATTTTAACATCCTCTAAGTTTTGATCTAAAAAATCCTCTCTAACTGCTATAACAAAGCATGGCCAAGGTGTAGGGCAATTTCCGATACGTCTAAAAACACCATCATCTACAATAGGTTTTGTCGTAAATTTTTCCCACATAAAATAATCAGCAACACCATTAGTTAAGCCTTCAACAGCGCCATCAAGATTGCGAATAACCTCAAAATCGAGGTCTTTATCTAAATCCCATTGGTTATTTTCAGCATTGATATAAGCCATGAGGTGAGAGCCAGATCCGTAACGACTAATAGCGGCTTTTGTACCTTTTAAATCTGATATGGTTTGATATTTCGAATCGTTAGCCACATGAATTCCCCAGATTAATGGTGATTGCACAAAGGTTTGAATTATTTTAGTTGGATTACCATCAATAATATCTTTAATAACACCTTCGGTAAGTATAACAGCAATATCAATTTCACCTTCTCTAAGTGCTTTGTTCATGGCTCCAGTGCCTCCAAAATAATCTTTCCAACGTAAATTTATACCTTGCTCTTTGTATTCGCCGTTTTTTAATGTGAGATACCAAGCAAGATTAAAATGTTCTGGGACGCCTCCTATGTTTATTCGTTTCAATATGATGTACTTAAAAATTAATCTAAATCTACAATTTTATCCAAAGTGTAAATGATGAGATTGTCAACAGTTTGTTTTGGATTACTACTAAATTGTCCGGTCGCTCTATTAGCAATGATAGCATTCATGGATAGGGCACGATGACCAAGTAAACTTGAAATGCCGTAAATACCAGCAGTTTCCATTTCGAGGTTAGTAATTGGTTTTCCTTGATAATTAAAGTTGGCCAGCTTGTCATTCAATTCATTATCCTGAATCCCTAAACGTAGTATTCTGCCTTGCGGACCATAAAAACCAACGTTCGTAGCTGTAAATCCGGTGATTGTTTTTTCGCTGGATAAATGTTGAAGTAATTGATCACTACATTTCACTACATACGGATCAGATTTTTTGTCATACCAATCGGTTTGCACTTTTAAAGCTTCGGAAATTTCAAAATACTGAACATCTGTACTATTATAAAAATGTAGTAAACTATCAAATCCAGCAGCATATTCACTAATCACAAAAGCATCAATAGGAATATGTTTTTGAATAGAACCTGAGGTTCCAATTCGAATAATATCTAGTGATGTTAACTCTGGTTTAATTTCTCTTTTTTCTAAGTCAATATTAACTAAAGCGTCTAACTCATTAAATACGATATCAATGTTGTCTGTACCAATTCCTGTAGAAATAACAGTTAGGCGTTTGCCTTTATAGACACCAGTTTGGGTATGAAACTCACGTTTGTGTGTTTTGAAATCGACGCGATCAAAATGTTTTGTAACACTAGAAACACGATCGGGATCACCAACTGTTATGATGGTATTTGCAATATGTTCTGGACGTAAATTGAGGTGATAAACACTTCCGTCAGGATTTAAAATTAATTCTGATGCTTTAATTGGCATGAACAGCTGTTTTAATAAGTTTATTTTGTTGTTTGTCAAATTTGTAATCCAGACAACTTACACCTCCATAATGAATAGTATTATTCATTTCCTTTTGATAATTATGCTGGTGTTCTAAGGCTAAATGACCTTTTCTATTGAGTTTTAAGCTATTGTCTTCTTCGGTAAAAAATATAGATAATAAATCGATCACACGTTCCAGTTGTAAATCTCCATAACCATAATAACCTTGGTAATGTAGCGTGTAGCCAACAAGATGCCGTCTGGATGTAATATTATTTTCTTTTACGAGTTTTAATATGTTGTATTCTAATGTGCTAATTCCACTTCGAGTATCTGGAAAACGTTTAATATGAGCTTTCAAACAATTGCTCAGGTATTTAAAAGAAGAAGGTCTTGTAATAAGCGGCATTAATAAATTATGATCTTTACTACAATAAATTCTCCAAATGCGTTTGGCCAGTGCAATATCATCTATGGTTAACTTTACTTTATCTTTGTAATGTGCTTCTAATTGTTTAGGCTTTAATTCACCTAGAGCTTTTAAACCTTTCTCGCCTTCAACTCGTCCGCTGCATACCAGATAAATAGGAAGGTAAATTCCTCTTTGTTCCAGCAAGCTTATAACGGCTACCATGTTGATGTGACAAAACAAATCATATTCAAACCAAAGAATTATTTCAGTATAATCTTTGATGTTTTCTAATTTATTGAGTTCGCTCATGATTTCTTTTCGACTCAATGAGATATCATAAAATGACTTAAAAAAGGCCTTTCGTGTTTTGATAAACGCTTCAGAGGCGATGTGTTCTACAGTAGGGCCAACACAAAGTGTTTCTTGCCATGTCACTGTATTCGAATCATTTGAAATGCCTAATTTAAACAAGTAGTTTGTTAAACTAGTACCATTTGAGATATGTAAAGCTTTTGATTCCATTTAACCACCAACACGTTTAACATTAAACCCTTTATCTAGTAAAATCTGCATGATTTTATCTCTATAATCACCTTGAATAATGATTTTGTCATCTTTAAAACTACCTCCAACACTAAGTTTTTGCTTTAATTCTTTAGCTAGTTTTTTAAAGTCCTCATCTGCTCCCGTATAACCTTCAAGTATAGTTATGGGTTTACCTTTACGCTTTTCATATTTGCATAATATAGGGTCATCCTGTAGCCAAAGCCCTTTATCTTTCGATGTTTTTTCTTCGGAAATATCCTCGGAAACATGATCAGGAAAGAGATTTTTTAGTTGATCTTGTAAATCCATAAACAAATTATAAATGTCTGTTAGCGTTTTTCTGAAGCATTGTTAAGATTCCTAAGAGACGCTCTTGAGACAGATTTACTTCTTTAAACCAAGTTCAATTAAACGCTCATTTAAGAACTCACCAGCAGTAATGTCATCAAACTTTTTAGGGTTATTTTCGTCAATACAACCCTCTAAAACATTAAGCTTCATTTCACTTATTGGATGCATAAAAAATGGTATTGAATATCGTGAAGTTCCCCAAAGTTCTCTTGGCGGATTTACAACACGATGAATCGTTGACTTAAGTTTGTTGTTAGTATGTCTGGATAACATATCTCCAACATTAATCATCAATTCATCAGGCTCGGCAATGGCATCAATCCATTCACCTTTATGATTCTGAACTTGTAAACCTCTACCTTGAGCACCCATTAATAAAGTGATCAGATTGATGTCACCGTGAGCAGCTGCACGTACAGCATTTTCAGGTTCTTCTAAAATAGGTGGATAATGGATTGGTCTTAAAATTGAATTCCCATTATGGATATAGTTATCAAAATACGTTTCTTCTAAATCTAAAAATAAAGCCAAAGCTCGTAAAACATACTTTGCTGTTTTTTCAAGCATTTGATAGGTCTCTTTTCCTATTTTATTAAATTCTGGAAGCTCTTTAACTTCAACATTTTCAGGATATTCCTTAGCACGTTCTGGATCGTCCTCTACATATTGTCCGAAATGCCAGAATTCTTTTAAATCACCTTCCTTTTTTCCTTTAGCACTTTCTTTTCCAAAAGACACATAGCCTCGTTGACCACCAATACCTTCAATTTCATAGCTACGCTTAGTCTCTACTGGTAAGTCAAAAAAGTTTTTAACCTCTTTGTATAAATTATCAACGAGTTCATCATCTAAAAAATGTCCTTTAAGCGCTACAAAGCCAATGTCTTCGTATGCTTTTCCTATTTCATCAATAAATTTTTGTTTTCTATTTGCATCTCCAGAAATAAAATCCTGAAGGTTTACACTTGGTATTCTATTCATTATATCATAAATTTATTAGCTGTTCAATATAACAAAAATAGCGAAAATACTGCTAAAATCACAGATTAGAATCTCACTTAAAAAAAATGAACTAAGCCTTCATAAACGTCAATTTTTATTTACATTTGATTAACTAACGCAATTTATATAATAATGTTGACCTCATCCAAGAGTCTGATAGCCTACGACAAAAAAAATCTAGACGATAAAACACTGTTACAACTGTACAAAAACATGCTCAAACCTCGCATGATAGAAGAGAAGATGCTCATTCTACTGCGACAAGGTAAGATCTCAAAATGGTTTTCTGGTATAGGTCAAGAAGCAATATCTGTAGGTGTTACAATGGCAATGCATAAGGATGAATATATCTTACCTATGCATAGAAACCTCGGTGTTTTTACAACACGTGAAATTCCTTTACATCGTCTATTTAGTCAGTGGCAAGGTAAAGCTAATGGGTTTACTAAAGGTCGTGACCGCTCATTTCATTTTGGAACCCAAGAATTTAATATCGTTGGAATGATATCACATCTCGGACCACAATTAGGTGTCGCAGATGGTATCGCTTTGGCGAGTCTTTTAAAAAACAAAAAGCAAGTCACAACTGTATTTACAGGTGAAGGAGGAACAAGTGAAGGTGATTTTCACGAGGCTTTAAATGTCGCATCTGTATGGCAATTGCCTGTGATGTTTTGTATTGAAAATAATGGTTATGGATTATCTACGCCAACGAATGAGCAATACCATTGTAAAGATTTAGCCGATCGTGGCAAAGGTTATGGTATGGAGTCTTTTGTTCTCGATGGTAATAATATTATTGAAGTTTATACGAAAATGCAAAAGCTTGCAGCTAGTATTCGCAAGCGACCGCGACCAATTTTAATTGAATTCAAAACGTTTAGAATGCGTGGTCATGAAGAGGCTAGTGGCACAAAGTATGTGCCTAAAGCGCTCATGCAAGAATGGGCAAAAAAAGATCCTTTGGAAAATTTTCAAGCCTATCTTAAAGAACAACGCATCCTGAGTGAAAAACAAGAAGTTGCGATTAAAGATGCCATTACACTTGAAATTAACGAGCATTTGCAAATGGCTTTTGATGAAGCTCCTATAGTTCCAAATGTAGAAACCGAATTAAATGATGTTTATAAGAGCTTTGATTTTAAAGCGATAAAGCCTGATTCTAAAACTGCTGAACTCAGACTTATTGATGCAATTTCTCAAGGTTTAAAACAAGCTATGGAAAAGCATGATGACCTGGTTATTATGGGGCAGGATATTGCAGAGTATGGTGGTGTATTTAAGATTACTGAAGGTTTTGTAAATCAGTTTGGTAAAGCACGTGTTAGAAACACACCTATATGCGAGTCTGCTATTGTAGAAGCTGCAATGGGATTATCTATAGCAGGTATGAAAGCTGTTATGGAAATGCAATTTGCCGATTTTGTAACATCAGGGTTTAATCCTGTAGTCAATTATCTTGCTAAATCGCATTATCGTTGGAATCAACAAGCAGATGTGGTTATTAGAATGCCTTGTGGAGGAGGTGTGGCCGCAGGACCATTTCATTCGCAAACCAATGAAGCCTGGTTTACAAAAACTCCAGGACTAAAAGTCGTTTATCCTGCATTTCCTTATGATGCTAAAGGCTTATTGACAACAGCTATTGAAGATCCAAATCCGGTATTATTCTTTGAGCATAAAGCACTGTATCGTAGTATTCGACAAGATGTGCCTTTAGAGTATTATACACTTCCAATAGGTGAAGCTTCGGTTTTAAGGGAAGGGACAGCGGTTACTGTTATTTCTTATGGTGCAGGAGTACACTGGGCATTGGAAACTCTTGATGCTAATGAATCTATTAGTGCCGATTTGATTGATTTGAGAAGTCTGCAGCCTTTAGATACTGAAACCATTTTTGCCTCTGTAAAGAAAACTAATAGAGTTATCATTTTACAAGAAGATTCCTTATTTGGTGGGATTGCCAGTGATCTTTCAGCATTGATAATGGAACACTGCTTTGAATATTTAGACGCTCCGGTAAAACGTGTTGCTAGTATGGAAACACCAATTCCTTTTGTTGATCAATTAGAAGAGCAATACATGGCTAAAGGACGTTTTGAAGAAGCCTTGAAAGCGGTTTTAGCATATTAAATTCATGAAAGACTCTAAGCCAATTTTTTATAAAGCACTCATAGCGTGCGTGTTGATTGTTGGTTTCGGAATTTATATAGCACTAAGAGGGACAAAGGCTAAAACTGAGTTTGAAAGTGTTACTGGAAAAATCGACTATTTTGATACAATCTTTCAAGAGATTACTTACAGGAATAAAGGGAACCACCGCTTTATTCATATAGAGGATTATCCTATTGTATTTGATGTTTTTGTAGGTAAAGAAACCGGAGATTTTAGTCCGAAATTTGAACAATTAGATCAATTACGTATTGGTGATGAAATTACTGTTTATCATGATGATAAAACACCTCTTCAGTTGCATAGTGATTTGAGGTTTAATAAAACAGTGCAGTTTATAGATAAAGATAATGTCGCTTATTTTATTAGAGGTAATAAAGATAAATATGGCGGCTATGCACTTATAGGTTTAGGCTTTATGTTTGTTGTCGCACTGTTGATTCTTAAACGTTTGGGTAAAATTAAATAAGTAATGGCTAAATCATCTAACTCAAATAAAGGTTTTCAATTTGCTATAATAACTCTTGTAAGTTTTTTGCTATTTCTAGTCTTTCAATTATTAGCAGCAAATAATTCTATTTCAGTTGATATATATAGTAATGTCAGTAGTTTTTTAATAATTTTAATCATAACAACATCCATTCTGGGTTTTACTTTTAGCATTAAGGGTTTGAAAGATCCTAGGTCTTTTAAGAAGGCTTTTGGTATTATTATAAATTCTATATTATGTGTTTTAGTGGTAGCTACAGTTGTGTCAAAACTTCTAGGATTCTAGCCACTTAGCTTTTTGTTGCTACAGCTTGTACTTCATCTAAAACACGCAATAAATTTCCGCTCCAGAGTTGCTCAATTTGATCTTCAGTATAGCCACGTTTTACTAATTCTAGTGTGACATTAAAAGTTTCCGAAGCATCACTCCAGCCATCAACACCGCCTCCGCCATCAAAATCACTGCTAATTCCAACATGTTTAAGTCCTATTTTCTCAACCATATAATCAATATGGTCTACAAAATCGGATACATTAACCTTAGGCGGAAAGTCTTTAATATGGCTTGCTTTTTCATCAGCTAATTTGACAATTTTTGCTCTAACGTCATAAAAAGCATTTTTGTCTGCTTCAGACAATGTTTTTGTTTCGCTCCATTCATACCATGTGGCACCTAAAGACTTGGCAATATCTTTTCGAATAGCTAAAATAGCTTCATTTCTTGTATCGTTTTTCTCCGTATTGGTATAAGCTTGAAATGCTACTGTTTGAATAACGCCTCCGTTTTCTTTCATCCACTGCAATTGTTCGTCATCTAAATTTCTGCTATGATCACACAACGCTCTTGCAGAAGAGTGCGATGCAATAATTGGAGCTTCACTTAATTCAATCATTTGCCTCATCGATTCTTTAGAAGGATGCGACACGTCAATCATAATTCCCAAACGATTCATTTCCTTAATAACTTCTTTCCCTAAGTCGCTTAGTCCATCATGCAGCCAAACATCATCCGCTTCACCTGTATTACTATCACATAATTGACTATGTCCGTTATGAGATAGTGACATATAACGAGCACCGAGATTATAGAATTTTTCAACATTAGAAATGTCAGTTCCTATTGGATAGCCATTTTCAATACCAATCATTGCTACTTTTTTTCCAGATGAGTGAATTCTTCTAACATCATTTGAGTTGAGCGCCAATTCGATTTGGTCTGGAGCAATATTTTCAACTAATTTATGAATGGCATTAAACTTAGACATAGCGTTGTCATAAGCTTTTTTATAGCCTTCATCGGTAAGCGTATCCTGACCAGTGTATACAATAAACCAAGCCACATCCAGCCCACCAGCTTTCATTTTTGGGAGATTAACCTGAGATTCTAAATTTTGTGTATAATTGATTGTGTCAGTGAAGTTTTTGACATTAATATCACAATGCGTATCTAATGTTATTACACGTTCGTGAATTGCTTTAGCACGCTGAACAAGATTTATAGAATCGTTTGTATTGATTGAATTATCAGCCGATTTAACATCATTTTTACACGAAGTGGTCATAATTAGTAGACTTAAAGAAATGTAGAAAAATTTCATAAAATTTGAATTATTTGATGCTTGTGAAGTTACAAAATCTTATATTTAAATATGTATTCTTCTATAATATATAAGCGATTTTTTCTTTTTGGATTTTGTTTGTTGCTATGTGGTTGTAAAAAAGAATTAGACTCAGCTTACGAATGGAAAACGATTGAAGTTACTGCAACAGCTTATAATTCTCTATCATATCAAACTAATTCTAATCCGAATATAACAGCCTTTGGAGATAGTTTAAAACCTGGTTTGCGCTATATTGCCGTGTCCAGAAATTTATTGCGAGAAGGATTAACTCATAATACGCTGGTGAAGATTGAAGGTTTAGAAGGCACCTATTTGGTTAAGGATAAAATGAACAAACGATGGTGGAACCGAATAGATGTTTATATGGGAACTGATGTTAAAGCTGCCAGAGAGTGGGGCAAACGCAAAGTTAACATCAGTTATAGAGTTAAAATTGAAAATGATTCGTTGAAGCGTTAATGCTTAAGTTCTGCTTCAGATAATATAAATGGATAGGCAGCTCTTACGTTTTGAAGTTCCTCTTTTGATAATTCGTTTGAAGGTTTTTTTAAAACCGTTTCAGAATACTGATTTCGCAATTCATAATACGCTTTAGTTAATTCATCTTGGACCTTGATGTAAAAATCATAACTGGTTTGCTTGTCATTAGTTAACGAAATTACTGCTGCTTTAGGATTATCTGATGATGTTTTAGATTTCAATCCATTGCAGTATCCACAAGAACCATCACCATTGTTATCAAGAAAGTTTTTGGCAATATCTTTTAAATCATTAATACTTATTCTATTATTTTCTACTAATAGTTCATCTTTTGAATTCACTTTAACTTCTAAAGTGTTTTTGTGATGAATTTCTCCTCCACAATTGATATTTGGAGGGCAAGGTGCTGGCAATTTTCGGTTAATCCCTTTGTCGTTTGGAATCATAGCAGTGACCAGAAAGAAAATAAGAAGTAAAAAGGCTATGTCTGCCATTGAACCTGCATTTACTTGAACGGATTGTCGTCTTGAAGTTTTCATAATAATAGTTTTTAAAAATGATTAATATGTTTAAGTCTCAAAAACGATACCATGATTTTTATAAATCAAAAAGACCAGCATACTTAGCGAATACTGGTCTTTATGGATTGTATATTGAAATGAAATTCAATATAAATTTTGATTGATGATAAATGTTGTGATCACTTACTGTTAACGTAACGTTTCTAAATCGTCATTTGTTGTATGTGATGTGTTGATAATTTTAGTTAAAGCTTTCATGGTAGATTGATATTTTGATTGATGAATAGTTACAGATTAATTATCTATAACGTCTTTTTTGATTCCAAGTAAAAATTTTTGTTTCTGTTGAAGTACTTGATAATTGATTGCTGTTTAATGTTCTCATGATTTTTTCGATTTTTTGATTGATAATTTTTAATAGCTATTTTATCTATAGCGTCTTTTTTTATTCCAAGTGTAAATTTTTGTTTCGGTTACTGTACTTGTTAATTGATTGTTGTTTAAAGTTCTCATAATAATTGTTTTTAATGATTGATGTTATACTAGATAGACGATGGTAATTTAAAAATGTTACAGTACTTTGTATAGCATAGTAGTAATTTAACAAATTTTAACAGTGTAGGGTAGGAATTACTTTTCATTTCTTTTTAACAATATGCTTTGTTAACCTTATAAAAGCTTAATTTTGTGAGAATTTTTTTTTCAGAAGCTATTAATTTTATGTCCGACACCCTCGAAATAACATCAAAGAAGGAAAGTAAAAAACGTCTTTATGACTATCAACTGGCTGATCTTAAACGTATTTTTGACGTTTTTGATTCAGCTCCAGATAATTATAACTTATTATATCAATTGCCAACAGGTGGTGGTAAAACTGTTATATTTTCTGAGATTGTAAGACAGTATATAAAAAAACACCAGAAAAAGGTGGTGATTTTAACGCATCGTATTGAGCTATGTAAGCAAACCTCTAAAGTACTGCATGGCTTTGGCGTTAATAATAAAATCATCAATAGTAAAGTAAAAGAGTTACCAGATCAAGACCAGTACGAATGTTTTGTTGCCATGGTAGAAACGCTTAATAACAGGCTTAACGACGGAAAATTAAACCTAGAAGATATTGGTTTAGTTATTATAGATGAGGCTCATTATAATTCGTTTAGAAAGTTGTTTAAGTTTTTTGACAACTGTTTTATTCTAGGTGTTACAGCAACTCCATTGAGTAGTAATATCAAATTACCAATGAAAGATAATTATAAAGAACTTATCGTTGGTGATAATATTTCAACTTTAATAAAAAATGGGTTTTTGGCTTCAGCAGAAATTTACAATTACGATGTTTCGCTTAATACTTTAAAGATTGGTATCAATGGGGATTACACTGTAAAGTCATCTGAAGCCTTATATACCAATGCAGCAATGCAAGGGAAACTTCTGTTTGCTTACGAAGAATTATCTAAAGGAAAAAAGACACTTATTTTTAATAATGGTATCAACACTTCAAAAGAAGTTTACTACACCTTTAAAAGAGCGGGTTATGATATTCGTCACCTTGATAATACGTCATCAAAACAAGACCGAAAGGAAATTTTAAAATGGTTTAAAAATACGCCTAATGGTATTCTAACCTCTGTGAGTATTTTAACGACTGGATTTGATGAACCATCTGTTGAATCTATTATACTCAATAGAGCAACACGTTCATTGACTTTGTATTTCCAGATGATTGGTAGAGGATCTAGAATATTTAACGATAAATCTAAATTTACGGTAATTGACTTAGGTAATAATGCTGTGCGGTTCGGACCATGGAGTCAGCCTGTAGATTGGCAACATATCTTTAAAAACCCAGATTTTTACTTAGAAAACCTACGTAATGATGAAGATATAGAACGTGAGTTTGTCTATAAAATGCCAGAATCGCTTAGAAAGCGTTTTAAGAAAAATCCTAATGATGATTTTGATATTAAAGCCGAATACAAAAAAGTCATCAGAGAAGGTCGTAAATCTATGCAAGCCATAGAAAATAGTATTGCACAACATTCTGAATTAGTGATTGCTAATAGTGAAGATGTTTTTGAAGCTAGAGAGCTGGCAAAACTACTGCATGATGATATATGTTATCGCATTAAGCAATACTGTTATTGTATTATGAACAGTACAAAAAACTATAAAGATTGGTTGTTAGAAGAGTACACACGAAAGTTGCGATTGAGTTTTAACGGAAAGTTTTAACGAAAAATTAAAATCTTTACAGCCTAAAGTCGTTACTTTTAACCTTAGGTATAGTTTTTGAGTTACTATACTAAAAAAAATGTAATGAAGACCTATTTTGTTTTTTTCATATTAGCCTTAAGCACTTTTTCTTTGTTTGCTCAGCCAGACACTGAGGAAAAGAAGTCTATTAAAATACCTGCTATAGAGACCAAGGAAAAAGACTCTACCAAAAAGCTTATTATTAAACCTAATTCTAAGATTGGTATAACCAAGCCAAAAACAAACAGTCTGGGCATTCCTACCGAAAGCAAATATTCTATTAAAAAAAAGCAAAAAGAGTTTTCAATGATAGATGACAACGGATTGCGAAATCCTGGAGAACTTTTTGAAAAACGTTTTAATAAAATCGCAGTTGAACAAGGTTTGAAGATAGAAACCATGGCAGATGTCTTTCTTGGAGACATTAGAAGTAATGGTCGCTTTGTAAATATAGTATGTCGTGATCATGAATATCCCGATGGCGATTTAGTACGTGTCTATGTTAATGGAGATATTATTGTTCCGTCATTGTTGCTAACATCAGGATATAAAGGGTTTAATGTCGACCTTAGTGTCGGAATTAATAATATTGTTTTTGAAGCCTTAAATCAAGGTGACTCTGGTCCGAATACCGCAGAGTTTTTAGTTTATGATGATAAAGGCATTCTTGTATCTTCAAAAAAATGGAATTTACTCACAGGTGTTAAAGCAACTGTGAATGTCATTAAAGATGAATTCCCTATTCAGGAAAAAACAAAAAGTACTGCTAACCCTGATCACAAAGAGAATTAAATATTGTTTAAATCCCTAGACAAGCTATTAAATAATTTGGCCTTTGTTTTTAAAAAACTATTCTGAAGTTCAATAGCTTTCAATCTAGAATCAATGAGGCTTTTTTCACGGGAATTGATTAAAAATATTGAACTCTCACCAAAACTGAATTTACGCTCTTCAGCATTGAGCATTGTGGTGTAATCTGTTACAATATCCTCAATAATCTGATTTTGAATTTCAAAGGATTCGAGTTCTCTGTAAATTGCTAATACTTTATTCTGAATTGTAATTTTTGTATTGTCTATTTCAAATTGTAAATCCTGAAGTTTTGTTTTTGCCAACCTTAAGTCGCCACGTTCTTTTCTTAAAAATAAAGGAAAAGCAATATTGAATCCGCCTTTATATTGGTTGGTATTGAAGGATCTTGCAATATCAGCTGTTTCAGTTAGAAAATTATATTGAATGTCAATTGTGGGTAATAATTTGTTAGCTTTTAAACGCTTGTCAATTTCGAGGCCTTCATATTTAAACCCTAAAGATTTCAATTTTGGATGGTTTTCAATGGTAATGTCAGACATCCCTAACCCTGAAATTTCTAAAACATCATCTATCGTATTTTCAATTAAAACATCAGGAATTACCTGAGGTTGTATTTCAACAGGGATATTATCGTTAAGCCATAGATAGGTTGAAAGTTCTAAGGAAGCTTTCATTAATTTGACTTTAGATTTTTCTAAACCCAATGTTCGATTCTTAACTATAATACCAGCTTCTACAGCATCTATATTAGCTTTATCTCCAGTTTCAACGCTTCTTTCAATACCTTTTAGGCGAATTTCTGCATTGTATAAAAATTGCTTGTATATTTCTATTTCATTATAGGCTTGAAGCCAATTAAAATAAGCTATAGACGCATCGTACAAAATTTGATTGATAAGCAATTCTCTATCTGCTTTGGCTTGCTCTGTAAAAACTTTTGCTTTTTTTAGGTCTGCCATACGCTTATTAATAAACAATCCCTGTCCGAGAGAGGCTGAAATTCCAGCACTATACAAGCCGTCTTCAGGAACAAAAGCCTGAGGGTTTAAAAAATCACCATCATTTTGTTCAAAATTTCCTTTAAGTTCTATGCCGTACCACGTCGGAATTTTAAAGGTAGCATTGAGTTGATCGTAATATTCAATGTTTTTAAACTTCTTTCGATCATTATCAATTTCGATTTTTGGGTCAAAACCACCTCTTGCTTTCATCAAATTGGCTTGACCAACTTGTAATGTTAAATTGGCTTGTTTAGCAATTGGATGATATTTTTTGACATAACCTAGATACTCACTTAATGTCAATACAATTGAATCTTGTGATTGCGCATTGAGTAATGTGGTCGTTAGAAGACAAATAATGCTAAGATATTTAATCATAATCGCTATCTATTTATTTTCAGTTTTAGCAGTTGATTTATTATTGGGTTGGTAGTAATTAGGAGGGAAGCCATTGAGTTTTCTCCACAATTCAAACCAAATTGGAACATCTTCTAATAAAGCGATAGTCATGGCTCCTGATCCAACTCTGATGGCTTCAGGCCAATTATGGTCACTTTCATCTGGAGCGAGCAGCACTCTAAATTTTCCATTATCACTAATGAAGTTTTCAATAGCTACCACTTTAGCTCCATAAGTTCCATAAGATACATTAGGCCAACCACTAAATACAATTGCAGGCCATCCATCAAATTGTACACGAACCTTTTCATCAAGATGTATTAATGGTAAGTCTATAGGGTTAACGTACATTTCTACGGCCAAATCATAATCTGCAGGCATTATTCCAACCAGGCGTTCTCCTTCTTTAAATGTTTCACCAATACCACCTTTTATCGCTTTATTGATATATCCATTTTGAGGCGCTTTTATATAGTATAAGTCATTTCGCATTTCATAACTTGTATAATCACTTTCAAGCTTGGTGACTTGTGCTTCTGCATCAAACTGACTAGACTCAGCAGTAAATTTATCGCTTTGTGCTTTTGAAATTTTATCGGCGTATTCAGCTTGTACACGATTAATTTCAACTCTGGCGTTTATCACTTCATTTTTAGCAGATAGATATTTGTTTTCCTGAGAAATGAGTTTTGCCTGTGTTTCTTGAAATTTTGAGCGCTTTTCTTCTAATTGAGTTAATGACTTTAGTCCTTCATCATAAAGTTTTTGTATGGCTCCAATTTGTCTTTCGGCAATACTTAAATTAATTTTTACTGCCTCTAAATCGATGCTGTCACTTTTTACTTTGAGTTTGGCTTGAAGCAATTTGTTTTCGGCTTGCTCTAATTTTAGTTTTCGTTCTCTGACTAAAGCACCAATTTGATTATTTAGGGCTTCTACTTTAGATCCGTAAGACGTTGCTGACGCTTCTTTTGCTTTAATTTGTTTACCTGTTCGATTCACTAAATTCGGATCGAAGTATTCATTTTTTATTTCAGAAATAAACAAAATTGTATCTCCTTTTTTAACATAATCTCCTTCACGAACATACCATTTTTCAATTCGTCCAGGAATTGGTGATTGAATGGTTTGTGGTCGCTGATCAGGTGTTAATGTAGTTACATTTCCACGACTGTTTATGTTTTGAGTCCATGGCAAAAACATCACAATAATCACAGTTATTGCAAAAGCAATTAAAAAACGGTTAAAATGCTTGAAATGTCTTCTGTGAAACACTTTTTGTACCGATTTGTATTTTGATAAGTCAACTTTTTTGTTGAGTTTATTATGAGAGATATTAAGCATATTCGTATAATTTATTTGATTTGTCCATCCTCTAAATTGATGATTCTAGAACAGTTCTTTCTCCAGTCCATATTATAGCTTACCACAACTAAAGCCCATGGGTTATTTTTATCAGATAGATAAGTCATGATACTTTGTGCTTCTTTAGTTTCAAATTGATTTAAAGGGTCTTTTAGAAGTAAAAGTTTAGGCTTCTTTAAAATACTTCTTGCCAATACAATTTTTTTAGTCACTGTTGAAGATAAGCGCTGACCTTCAGGATAGAGCATGGTTCTCAGGCCGAGAGGCTGGGATTTTACAAAATCTACCAGCTTGGTTTTTTCAAGAACAACCTTAATATCATCATCTGTTATCGATGTATCTCCAAACGTAAGATTCTCTCTAATCGTGCCTTCAAAAGGTGATTCTTCTGGTAATGATTGTCCGATAAAAGCTCTGTAATTATTGAGTTTTATTCCGCTAAGCGCAATATCATTTACATAAACGTTACCCGAAGAAGGTAAGAATATGCCAGCAATAACTTTTAATAAACTTGTTTTACCAGACCCATGAGAACCATGAATTAAAATTCTATCATTTGGTTCAATGGTTAATGAGATATCTTTTAAAATGGGATCAGGTTTGTCGGGTACGGAATAGCTTACCTTATCTAATTCTATTTTGATCGTTCTATTTTCAGAATCTATAGTATCACCTTCTTGAGGCTCTAACTCTTTATCAACAACTTGCCCTAATTTTTCAATTGAAGTTAGTACATCATAAAACGATTCTAAGCCTAGAATTAATTTTTCTACTGAGTTGATGACTAAAAGGATAATAATTTCTGCAGCAACAAATTGCCCGATATTCATTTGTTGACTGAGGACTAAAAACCCACCAATAACAAGCAATCCGGCTGTGACTAACACTTTAAAGCCAATTAATTTTAAAAACTGCTGAACCAAAACTCTAAAATGACTTTCTCTGGCATCAAGATATTCAGAAACCAAATGATCATTTTTGTCAAGAGCTAAACTTGTTTTTCCTGATAATTTAAAACTTAAAATCGATCGTGCTACCTCTTGTAGCCAATGTGCTACTTTATATTTTTGCTTAGACTCATCCAGACTGGTGTCTAAACCTTTTTGAGCTGAAAATTTGAAAACCACATAAATTAAAAGGATTAATAAAATACCATAAATAATAAAAAACGGATGATAAAATGAAAGTAATAATAAGCCCAAAATAATTTGAAGCAAAGCCGCAGGGAAATCAATCAAAATCTTTGCTAAACCCTTTTGTACATTGAGCGTATCAAAAAAGCGATTGGCTAATTCAGGCGGATAATAGTGACGTAATTCATCCATTTTTATTTTTGGAAAGCGATATGCAAATTCAAATGATGATCTTGTAAAAATTTTTTGCTGAACATTTTCAATAATTCGCATTTGCATCAATTGTAAACTACCGGCAAAGGCGACTCCCAGAGTTACTAAGACGACCAATACAATCCAAGAACTACTTATTTGTGCACCTTGTATGAGGTTTATTATAGCTTGAATCCCTAAGGGAAGTGATAAATTTACTAATCCAGCAAAAATTGCATAATAAAACACTTGCCTGATGTCTTTTCGATCTAATTTTAATAAACCTATCAAGCGTTGCCATGAGGTTAGAATTGTTTTTGTCATTTGGTAGGGCTTAAAACGTTAAATACTAAATGCGTGAAATAATCTGAAGGTTTTGTTTGCTCATTACAATCGGTTAATGATTTAAAATGATCTTTCAAAAAATGCTGATGTAAAGCACCTTCTAAAACAGTACTGGCTAAACTATGCGGAAATTTATAGGTGCTATCTACCTCTATGATAACATCATGTAAACGTGTTATTAATCGTTTGTAAATAGCGAAGTAGCCATCTTTATTTTCTTCATCAACTTCTTTCGTGAGATATGATTTAGAGTACTCATTGATGACGACACGATTTAATGCAACTTCATCTATATGAGAAAAAGTAGAATCAGACTCTATAGTTCGCGTTAGTATATTAATGGCTTTTTCTAGTTTTTCTTTTGGATCAGCGATGTTAGTTGTCGAAAACACTAATTGATATTCTAACCAAGCCCAGTACCATGAGGCTAGGTATAGAAGTAATTTATGCTTACTATCAAAGTAGCGATATATAGAACTTTCATTAGACCCTATGAGTTGTCCTAACTTCTTGAAGGTAAAACTGTCAAAGCCAATATCATCAATGAGAAATATACTGTTTTTTATGATCCGTTTGCCTAAATCAGACGATTGAGGATCTTTTAAATAGATATTTTCATTAATATCAATTCTTAAATTTGAAAGTAATGTTTTCATTAAAATAGTATTTACACGCAAAGATAATAGTAACACTATTAATTATGTTTATTTTAACTTTTGATTAACTAATTGTCATATTGATGAATAAATCCAATTATAACCATTATCTTTACAAAGATAGGAGCATGTAGCACCTTATAATTAAAACCTCTTAAGATAAAGAATGGCAAAGTCGCAACAGACATTTAACAAAAGTGAAAAAGAAAAAAAACGTTTAAAGAAGCGCGAAGACAAACGCAAAAAAATGGAAGCGCGTAAGCTTGAAAAAGAAGAAAATGGAGGCGGAGAAAGTATTCCGTTTGCTTACGTAGATCAGTTTGGAAACCTTACAGATACACCACCAGATCCAGCTGATAAAGTCAAGGTAAAGGCTAAAAACATTATTTTGGGTGTGCCTAAAAAAGAAGACATTGAAGAAGAAGAATACGATCCTATTAGAAAAGGAAAGGTATCTTACTTTGATCATTCAAAAGGTTTCGGATTTATTATAGATACTGAAGATCAGGAAAAGTACTTCTGCCATGTTAGTGGTCTAATTGATGAAATTCAGGAAAACGATAAAGTACAATTTGAACTGGAAAAAGGAAACCGTGGGATGAATGCGGTTAGAGTGAAAGTAATCTAGATTTAAGTTTATTGTAGAGATATAGAAGCTGGTGAGAATTCACTGGCTTTTTTTATAGTAAGGTGTCTAATTCTAACGCTTGCCCCATGGATAAACCGTCTAAAGTGATTTTTCCAATTCTAATGCGAACTAATCGCAACGTTGGAAAACCAACCTGAGCGGTCATTTTTCGAACCTGACGAAATTTGCCTTCATTCAAAGTAATCGAAATCCATGATGTTTTTCCATGTCGTTCATCACGAATTCTTTTTGCACGTTCAGGAAAATCAGGATGACATTCTAATTTTATAGCTAAACACGGCTTAGTCTTATACGTTTGACTTTTATGACTAATTTCAACACCTGTTTGTAATTGTAAAAGCGCTTCATCTGTAATCTCACCATCCACTTGTACATAATATTCTTTATCGGTTTTTGAACTGGTGATTTCATAACTTACTTTTCCGTCTGTGGTAAGTAGGAGCAGGCCTTCAGAGTCTTTGTCTAATCTTCCAACTGCCATTGTGCCTTCTGGAAAATTGAATAATTCGCCTAAAAATTTTTTATTGACTTCATGCGTGGCATTGGTTTGAAATTGACTTAAATAGCCATAAGGTTTAAAGAGTTTAAAATGCTGATGTTCCATTTTAAATGTCGCCTTTAAGTATACTGTAAACCAAATCTTTTGTCAGTTGTTTGTCTTTAGCTTTAGAGCGAATTGTATCAAATGACATTCTAAAATCACAACCCGATTTATAAGCGCTACAACCGTATGCAACTTTTCCTTTGATAATGCTTCCTTTTTGGCATTTCGGACAAGTTAATCCGTCTTTTGTTTTTGCTTCGGAAACTTTAGAACCTCCTTTTTTTGCTTCTAAAACCAGAGTAAACTGTCCGTCAAATCGCAACAAACCTTCAGTCGAACCATTATCTGATGTAAAGCCTTTGAGATTGACTGTAGATCCTTTTTTAAGGAGTCTTATATATTGCTTTTCAGATATTTTTTTTCCGTAAACTTTAAATGGCAATACAAAATCACAACCCGACTTAAACTGATTACAACCATAAGCCGATTTTCCTTTGATTAGTTGGCCTTGTTTACATTTAGGACAGGCTTCAGAAGTGATACCAGCAGTTTTGCTTAGCTTAGCTTTAGCCTGCCTTTGGGTAATGACTCTGGCTTGAGAAATGTTAGCGCGTTTGGTTTCGCTTCGGACTTCATAAACCAACTCATCAACCATTTTTTTCATGTTCTTAATAAAGAGACTCGCGCTGTATTCGCCCTTCTCAATATCTTTGAGTTGTTTTTCCCAAAGTCCGGTGAGTTCGGCAGATTTTAGTAATTCATTTTGAATGGTATCAATAAGAGCAATACCAGTAACAGTTGGTAAAATTTGTTTTTTGTTACGCTTGATATACTGACGCTTAAAAAGCGTTTCAATAATATTTGCTCGTGTTGAAGGACGACCGATACCGTTTTCTTTCATAAGATCACGAAGTTCATCATCATCCACTTGTTTGCCTGCAGTTTCCATAGCGCGTAGGAGTGAGGCTTCGGTAAATTGATTTGGCGGTTTCGTCTGTTTTTCTAGAAATGAAGGTTCATGAGGTCCTTTTTCCCCTTTCACAAATGTAGGTAATATGTCTTTTTCCGAAGTTGAAATCGCATCCTTTTTTCCGAATTTAAACACCACTTTCCAGCCGTCTTTTAAAACTTCTTTTCCAGTTGTTTTAAAATTTACATCGTCAGCTTTTCCAATGACTGTAGTATTTGAAACCTCACAATCGGGATAAAACACAGCAATAAAACGTTTTACAATGATATCATAGACTTGTTGCTGATTATATTGTAAATTAATCTGAATTCCTGTCGGAATGATAGCATGATGATCCGTGACTTTTTTATCATTAAAGACTTTAGCCGATTTTTTTATTTTTTTACTCAGAAGTGGTTGTGTTAACTCTGAATAATTGGTCAGTTTTTGCAAGATACCTGGCACTTTTGGATAGATGTCGTTTGGTAAAAATGTGGTATCAACTCTAGGATAGGTTACTACTTTTTGCTCATATAATTTTTGAACAATTTTTAAAGTGTCATCTGCTGAAAATCCAAATTTAGTATTGCAATACACCTGAAGTCCTGTAAGATCAAATAATTTGGGTGCATATTCTTTACCTTTCTTTTTTGTGATTGAAACAATTTCAAAGTCGTGTTCTTTTACTTTATTTGCCAAAACTTCACCATCTTCCATTTTCAGAAAGCGACCCTCCTCATAAGCAAACAAAGTGTCACGATACATGGTTTGTAATTCCCAATAGGGTTGCGGCTGGAAATTTTCAATGTCTTTAAAGCGATTAACAACCATAGCCAGAGTAGGTGTTTGCACACGACCAACAGATAAAACTTGTTTGTAACCACCATGTTTTACTGTGTACAGTCGAGTAGCATTCATACCCAATAACCAATCGCCTATAGCACGTGAAAATCCCGCGTAATAGAGATTGTCATAGCTTTCAGAATCTTTGAGGCTTTCAAATCCTTCTTTTATGGCTTCTGTTGTTAAAGATGAAATCCATAACCGTTGTATTTTGCCTTTATAATTTGCTTGATCCAAAACCCAGCGTTGAATAAGTTCTCCTTCCTGACCAGCATCCCCACAATTAATAACAACTTCAGCTTTGTCGAATAACGATTTGACGATATTAAACTGCTTCTTAATTCCGGAGTTGTCAACCACTTTGGTTTTAAATTTTTCAGGCAGCATTGGCAGGTTGTTTAAATCCCAGCTTTTCCAATACGGTTTATAATCGTTTGGTTCCATGAGCGTACAGAGATGCCCAAACGTATAGGTTACTGCATAGCCATTGCCTTCATAGTAGCCATCATGTTTAGTATTGGCTCCAAGTACTTGCGCGATTTCTCGAGCTACACTAGGTTTTTCGGCAATGCATACCTTCATTTACGAGTAAAAAATTTTGGATTAAACAGACCTGCAAAATAGCAAAATGTAATCGTTTTTTGAAGGAGATTTATACAGAGTTATTAACTAAAACTATTCGTTTTTGAATAACAGAGACGCCTTAGAACAATCTAAGCATGCCTTCGTTACTTTTAAAGCAGAAATCATTGGTCTATAGTGAAATTGATGAGATGTATTTAGTATTTATAGACTGTTGCTGTAATACTCAAAACTCTTTATGATAAGTTCATTGTCAACTAAACAATCAATTTTTGGTTTTCCAATCTCTTCTAACAGTACAAAATTGATATTACCATGCTCATTTTTCTTATCGTATTTTAATAAGTCTATAATGGCATCATAATCTGAATTCTCAATGCTAACAGGTTTATAAATAGAATTAATAGCTTTTGTAATGTACTCTAAATCTCTTTGAGGAAAACTCAATAATTCCGCAGAAATAAAGCACTCGAGGATCATTCCAACAGCTATAGCTTCGCCATGGAGTAACTCGTCTTTATCAGGATGACTTAAAAAATGAGATTCAATAGCATGTCCTAAAGTGTGTCCGAAATTAAGATGCTTTCGTTCTCCGACTTCTAATGGGTCATTTGTGACCACGATTTTTTTTATTTCAACAGACTCATGAATTAGAGCATCCAAATCATTCAGTGTGAGTTGTGATAAGTTAGTTAACCTATCAAAATATGTTCTATCCCGAATAAGGCCATGTTTTAGCATTTCAGCTAATCCAGATTTCATCTGATTTTGAGGTAAAGTGTTTAAATACGACGTATCCACTATGACCATATCACCTGAACTGATAACACCAACTTGATTTTTTAAAGCACCAAGATCAACACCTGTTTTTCCTCCAACAGAAGCATCAACCATAGCTAATAGTGACGTTGGAATATTTATATACTTAATGCCGCGTTTAAAGGTGCAAGCTACAAATCCGCCCAAATCGGTAACCACACCACCACCAAGGTTTAGCATTATACTTTTTCGGTCGGCACCAAGCTCAGACAGAGCATTCCAAACGCCTACACAAGTATCGATAGTTTTATAAGGTTCGCCAGCTTCTATTTCTATAACCTCTATAGCAATTGGAGTTTCTAATCGTGACATAAATTTAGATAGACAATGCTCATGAGTATTGGTATCTACAAGAATGAAAATTTTTGAAAATTTATGCTGTTCTATATAACGGTTAAGTTCGTTGTAAGCCTTGTCATTAAAGTGAATGGCGTATGTATTTGCTACTATTGAATTCATATATTTTTGTAAAGTGGAAAATTAGCGACTTTTAGTAAAATAATACGCATCTAATAATTATTTTTGTCTAATATTTTTAACAAATGGCTATAAATTCACTTTTTGATAATACTGAAGTTGCTTTTGCGCTAAAAAATGACTCAGAGCTCGAACGTGCGTATTTTCTATTTAAGATGATTTCTCACGAACCTTTAGTTCGAATTGGTACTGCTGCAACAAATTTTGCTTTAAAAGCTAAATTACCTGTTGAAGGTTTAATAAGATCTACGGTGTTTGATCACTTCTGTGGAGGTGTAAATGAAGAAGACTGTTTATCTGTTATTGATAAAATGTTTACTAAAGGCGTAAGTTCGGTTTTGGATTATTCGGTAGAAGGAAAAGAAGAAGAGTCAACCTTTGATGAAGCCAGAGATAAGATTTTAAAAATCATCAGATTTGCTGATGAGAAAGAAGCGATGCCAATCGTGGTTTTTAAGCCTACAGGTTTTGGACGCTTTTATTTATATCAGAAAAAAGGTGAAGGTCAATCATTTTCACCTAAGGAACAAGAGGAATGGAACCGTATCGTAGATCGCTTTGATGTCGTTTGTAAGCTTGCCAAGGAAAGAGATGTAGAAGTATTGATTGATGATGAAGAAAGTTGGATGCAAGATGCTGCCGATATGCTTTGTGAAGATATGATGCGTAAGTATAATACTGATAAGCCCATTGTGTATAATACGTTACAAACTTATCGTTGGGATCGACTTGACTATCTGAAAGGAATTCATAAGCGTGCTCAAGATGATAATTTTAAAGTAGGATTTAAGATTGTACGTGGTGCTTATATGGAAAAGGAACGAAAGCGCGCTGAAGAAAAAGGTTATCCGTCTCCAATATGTGAGACTAAGCAGGCTACTGATGAAAACTTCAATACCTGTATGTCCTATATTTTTAAACATCTTAATACCATTTCGCTATTTATTGGAACTCATAATGAGCAAAGCTGTTACATTGCCATGGATATTATGAAAACCTTAGGTATTGATAAAAAAGATAATAATGTCTGGTTTGGACAATTGTATGGTATGAGTGATCATATTAGTTTTAATCTTGCAGCTCAAGGCTATAATGTTGCTAAATATGTGCCTTTCGGACCTGTAAAAGATGTGATGCCTTATTTAATTAGGCGCGCAGAAGAAAATACCTCTGTTGCTGGCCAAACAAGTAGAGAGCTTAATTTGCTTAAACAAGAAAAAAAGCGACGTAAACTTTAAATCAAAAAAAAACCGCAATACTATTAATATTGCGGTTTTTTTATGGTGTTTATTTTTTAAATAGTTGATACCACTTTTTCTTACGTTGCGGATTGTTTCCATAGCCATAACCATAGCCTTTACGCTTAACACTTCCGTTAAGTAGTGTCGTCATATTAGGCAAGCGTTTTTCTTCATACATTGTTTGCGCAATATGAAGTTGTCTTTTGTCAATATTATTTGCACTAACCACATACACAAATATGTCGGCGTGACTACTTATCAATAAGGTGTCTGTAACCAAACCAACTGCAGCTGTATCAACAACGATATAATCGTATTTTTTCTTCACATTATCAAAAAGAAAATTAACACGATCACTCATTAATAATTCTGCTGGGTTAGGAGGTATAGTACCAGATGGAATCACATCTAAAAAGGGATTGTCTTCCATTTTAACCGTTACATCTTCTATGCTTAAACTTTTATCAGAAATAAAATCGGTCAATCCTTTGTCGGCTTTTATTTGAAGATAGTCGTTTACTCTAGGAACTCTAATATCGGTTTCAATTAGTAATACTTTCTGTTCTGAAAAAGAAAAGGAACTTGCCAGATTGGTTGTGGTATGCGATTTTCCTTCCTGAGCAGTTGTTGAAGTCACGAAAATGGTTTTGCAAGCATTTTCATTGCTCTGTAACATAAAATTGATATTCGTTCTAATAATTCTGAATGCTTCAGCTTTAGGAGAATAATCGACCTTGTTTACAACTTTCGATTTAGTATTCGCTTTTGGAATGTCTCCAATAAACGGAGCTTTAATCAAGCGTCTTACATCATCTTTTGTATGCACTTTTGTATCCATAAGATCTTTAGCATATACGTAAGACACAGGAACAATAAGACCTATTAGCAAGGCTGCTAAATAGATCACGTTTTTCTTAGGAGCTACAGGTTCATTATTGGTGTAGGCATAATCGATGACTTTAGCATTAGCTGTTGACATGCCCAAAGTAATTGCTGTTTCTTCACGCTTTTCTAATAGATATAAATATAAGGACTCTTTAATATCCTGTTGACGTTTGATATCTCTAAACTGACGCTCTTTACCTGGAGCCGAATAAATTTGACCTCTAATTCTTGAGTCTTCACGATTAAGGTTTCTTAGCGTAATTTCATTTGCAGATTTAATATTGCTTAAACTCTGATTGAGGTTGTTTTTTAATGCATTAATCTGATCATTAAGTTTAATAACCGTTGGGTTTTTTTCGCTTGAATTTTTAAGAATTCGATCACGTTGCAATACCAGGTCGTTATGACTTTTTGTAATCTGAGCCACATCGCCATCAGCGATACCTATATCTGCAGGAAGTAAATCAGTTTCTACTTTAGGATCGTTTAAACGTTCGCTCATAAATTCTGCCAGTTGCAACTGATTACTTACCTGATTAATCTTTGCATCGGTTTGACGTTCACTTTCTAAAAAGATATTAGACTGTGCAGATAAAGCTGTTAATCGATTATCTTTTTGAAGCTTTTCAGCAGTAAAGTCTACTTGCTCTAATTCATTAGATACCACGTTTAAACGATTGGTAATGAAGTCGGAAGTAGTTTGAACAATTTTTTCTTTGTCTTTAATAACATCAGCATTGTATTTTTCTATAACCTTGTCAAGAATCATACGTGCTTTTTCTTTAATACTCTCTTGAAGTGATAATTTGATCACATTAGATTTGTCGGTTGTACTAATCTTAATTTGCGTTAAATAAGATCCTACAACATCTTGTAGTGGTTTGATGCGAATTTCAAGATTAGAGCCGACTTCAGAGCCATAAGTTCCAATATTTGGTGTTAGTATAAAATCTCCAAAAGATTCGCTTACACGTTCTCCAAAACTGTGTGTCGTCGTTTCTGGGTTACCAAACTCTAATAGTTTATTGGTATTTACCTTTGATAATTCGTATTGCTGTGGAGAAATGATTTTAATAAACAATGACTTCTTGATGTCTTCAACGATTGAATCATTAACAAAAAAGCTAATGTTTACAGGTGGATTAGAGTAGGTTTCAACTTGTTTAACTTTTCCGTTGACAAAATATTTAATATTCAATTTTAAGTCTCTAACGACATCAGTGATTATTGCACGAGACTTGATTACTTCAATTTCATCAGTGACATTTGGTAAGTCGGAAGAAAATATTCCGTTTTGCAAAGATGATATTTCAGCAAGGCTTCTTGAGTTTTCATCTTCCTTTAATTTAATAGTAGCATTTGCCTGATATAAAAATGTGCTATAGCGTACTTTAAGAAAGGCTAAAGCAAAAGCAATAATAAGACATACTAGAATAAGCTTCCATTTAGATGCATATAATTCAACAATGTCTCTAATTGAATTTTCATTTGTAAGTGTATTGTTAGACATAATATAGGGGTGTCTTTTTTATTTATCGGAAAGCAAAAATTGCTACAATTGTTGCTAGAGTAGATACAGCAGAAATTAGTACTCCTGTATTAGGATTATACGTAGATGTTTTGACACGTGTATTGTTTGGTTCGACGTAAATCACATCATTTTGAGATAAGTAATAAACAGGTGAATTTACAACATTAATTGAGGTTAGATCATACTTTGCATATTTCTTTTGCCCATCAACTTCACGAATTAAAAAGATATTGTTTCGTTTTCCGTATATGGTTAAATCTCCTGCCAAACCTAAAGCTTCAGTTAGAGAAACACGCTCATCCTGAATTGTATATGCACCAGGTCTATTCACTTCTCCTAATACTGTGATTGTAAAATTAATAAGCCTGATATTTACAATAAACTCTTTAACATATTCACCAATTTTTTCTTTTAGCATCTTAGTGGCTTCAACTCTGGTTAAGCCGCCAATTTTTATAGTTCCAAGTACAGGGAATTCAATATTACCATCAGGATCTATGAGATAGGTTTGTCTGAGGATATTGGTTTGTGTATTCACACCTCCAGAAGTATCATAGGCAGCTACTGGTAGATTGAATGCCGAAACAGATTCAGCAACTTCAGCAGAAACATCGATAGTTAAAATGTCGTTGGGCTTGTATCTGATTTCAAATTTATTATCTAACTGACTTAAACTTTCGTTTGTAATCGGTTCATCTTGAAAGTAAACAATGTTTTTTCTAGATCCGCAAGACGATAAAACTACTAGTGCAATTACTAAAACTAACTTAGGGATATTGTTAAACTGTTTACGCATAATTATTGTGATTTGGTTAAGTTTATTTTTTTGAATCTAGTACTTCGTATTTCGAATTATTAGAAATGTATTCTGGAATAATGTCTTTAATTAATGATACAATTTCCAGGTTTTGAGATTTAGAATTTATTGCACATAAATTAGAAATTTTTTCACTTATGGCATTTACTTCCAGAGTTTTGGTTTTTGCAATCATAATTTTCTCATGATAGGTCGGACGAGTATTTTCGCCATCGGCTAATAACTCTTCGTATATTTTTTCCCCTGGACGTAACCCAGTAATTCTGATATCGATGTCTTCTGGAAATCTAAGTCCAGATAGAATAATCATATTCTTTGCTAAATCATAAATCTTTACAGATTCGCCCATGTCAAACACAAATATTTCGCCTCCATTTCCCATTGTTGCAGCTTCTAGTACAAGTTGACACGCTTCGGAAATCGTCATAAAATAACGTGTTATCTCTTTATGGGTAACTGTTAATGGTCCTCCGTTTTCTATTTGTTTCTTAAATAATGGAATAACAGAGCCATTAGATCCAAGCACATTTCCGAAGCGGGTTGTGATAAATTTTGTTTGTCCTTTTCCTTGCAGACAATTTACATAAAGTTCTGCTATACGTTTCGTAGCTCCCATGACATTGGTTGGGTTGACAGCTTTATCGGTAGAAATCAGTACAAATTTATTAACACCATGCTTTACTGATAAACTGGCAACATGTCGTGTACCACCAATATTAACACTTACGGCTTCATATGGATTGTTTTCCATTAAAGGCACATGTTTGTAAGCAGCAGCATGAAATACAATTTTTGGTTTATGAAGCTGAAATAGCTGCTCCATACGCCTGTAATCTCTAACATCTGCAACTATAGCGATAAAGTTTTGAATGCCTTTTTGAACGAATTCCTGTTGTAATTCGTATAAGGGTGATTCGGCAGTATCTACTAAAATTAATTTCTTATAGCGGTAGTTTGTTGCTTTTCTTGCAATTTCACTACCAATTGAACCTGCAGCACCTGTGATTAGAATAATTTGATTTTCATATTCATCAACCAAGGCAGGGTTTACGATTGAAATAGGATCACGGCCTAATAAGTCTTCAATATTAACCTCTTTAATTTGTCCGACACTTAAATCTCCATCAATCCAATGTTGAACAGGAGGGACGATTTTTACTTTTAACCCTAATTCAAATAAAAGTCCGGAAATTTGTAAAAGTCTAGAAGATTCAATGTTTTGAACCGAAATGATGACTTCTTCGACTTCTACTTTTTTGATGAAGTCTTCAGTAATTTTATCCAAACTGTAAACACGTAATGTGTTAATTTTTTTACCAATTTTACGCTCATTATCATCAATAAACCCGATAACCACATGACTGTTCTTAGGGTCATTAGTGATGGCATCGTAGGTTATCATTCCCGAACTACCAGCTCCAAAAATCAAAACACGCTTTTGGGTCTTAAAATCCTGCATCAACTTGTTGTACATCGATTTTATAAACAATTTAAAGCCAACAAGGAATAGGATATTAAGTAATAAATGAATATAAATAATAGATCCAGAGATATTGAAAATGCTCTGGTAATTAAATCGTCTACTAAAAAAAGTAGAGATAATTAAAATTGTTGCTAAAATATTAACACCAATAATAATATTAACCACATCTTTAAATCCTGTAAATCTAACAACACCCTTGTAAGATCCTACAAGAATAAAGCTAATTAATGCAGCCAAAAAGACAAACGGTATTTGCTTGAACATGACTACAAAATCAAAGTCTAGTTTGAAATTAAATCGAATAATATACGCTGCAACAAAGGTGAATGCTACGATCATTAAATCGAAAAGCATCACCAACCATTTGGAGGCATATTTATGCGAAATTCTTTGTAGTAGATGTTTAATCATGCTCTAAAATACGTTTTTATTGCTGATGTTACTCTATTTAATTCGTTTTCAGTTAAGTTAGACCCACTTGGCAAACATAAGCCTTTTTCAAATAATTCATCGGAAACACCATTAATATACTGTGGTAAATCCTTAAATATTGGCTGTTGATGCATAGGTTTCCATAACGGACGAGTCTCAATATTTTCCTTTTCTAAAGCCGTTCGTATTCCTTCTCTTATGTCTTCAGAAGGCGTTAAGATGCAAGATAACCATCGATTAGAGTAATAGCCTTCAGGTTCATCTACAAAAGTAAGTTCTTCTATGTTTTTGAAGCTTTCTTTATAAAACGCGTAGTTTTTTCGTCTTGCCAACACCCGATCATCTAAAACTTCCATTTGGCCTCTTCCAATTCCTGCTAACACATTAGACATTCTGTAATTATAACCAATTGAGGCGTGTACATACTCCACAGCTTTTTCTCTGGCTTGAGTTGCTAGGAAAACAGCTTTGTCTCTTTGTTTTGGGTCTTTGGTTATGATGGCGCCACCACCAGAGGTTGTAATAATTTTATTTCCGTTAAATGACAATACCGAAATATCTCCAAAAGTACCACATTTTACATCTTTATAGGTGCTTCCCAAAGCTTCGGCACTATCTTCAAGTACAGGAATGTTATAGGCTTTTGCAATCGCATGAATCGCATTGACATTATAAGGCATTCCGTAGAGATGTACGGCAATGATAGCCTTAGGTTTTTTTCCTTTGCTGATGCGATCTTTGATAGCTATTTCTAATTGTTCAGGGCAAATATTCCATGTGTCTTTTTCACTGTCTACAAAAATTGGTGTAGCACCTTGGTAGGCAATAGGGTTTGCAGAAGCAGAAAAAGTTTTGCTCTGACAAATAACTTCATCACCATGACCAACATTTAATAAAATAAGACCTAAATGAATAGCGGCTGTCCCAGAACTGAGCACAGCTACGTGACTATCTTCGTTCAGATAGTTCTTGATATCACTTTCAAAGCCATTGACATGCGGACCCAAAGGCGCAATCCAGTTCGTTTTGAAAGCATCATTAATATAAGATTGTTCTTTTCCACTCATATGTGGAGATGACAACCAAATTTTTGATTCCATAATCAACCTGTTAAGTAAGTTTATTACTATTCAATATTATTGTCTAGTGAGGGATTTGGGATTAAGCAATTTAATAATTGTAAGTAAATATTGCTATTAAAACCTATTCGTTCAAATTATTACGACAAATAGCAAGTTTTTACGATATACAAGTAAATATTAAAGATTTAATGATTTTAAAGCTTTAGTGATTTGCTTAGAAGCTTCTTCATGACCATAACAGTTCCAATGCGCATCATAACCAAAAGTCCAGTCTTCGCCGTGGTCGTCTAAAAGAACGACTTTAAATCCGTAGGACTCTAAAAGCGCAGCGAGTTCTTTGGTTGCTGTAGGCTTTAAAACTAAGATTTTATCTTCAATAGTATAGTTTGCTGCAACATAGTCAAGAAGTGACCTAAATTCCTTATTGTATTGTTCTAAGTAAGGAATGGCATAAGTGTCTACTTTAGGAACATCATCAGTTTTGTTAAAATTTATTGGAAATCTATTATATAAATAGTACATGAATTTCCAGCTGTATAAGATTTTTTTAGCAAACGGCGCCTTCATTTTCCCATATACAAACTCTTGTTTTTCAGTATTGAATTGAGTGATATCTGATTGCGCTTCTATATTTGAAATACTCTCTTTAATGTTATAATCGTTGAGACAAATTATATGATACTTAGGTTGTAACGAGTCTAAATGCTTTGTGATTTCAAAAGATTCAATAAAGGTAACGCCAGACCTTGCTGCTTCTAAGAAGTTTTGCTTCGGAAAGTTTTGTTTTAAGAAATAAGATTGATGGCATTCATCTGGATTCATCAGGTTTTCAATGAATGAATCACCGACTATAGTAATAAGATTATCAAAGCTGTCTGGTAAAGGACCTGCCCAGCCTCTTTCGTTTACCTGCCATTCATGATCTCCATCGCTCCAGCCACCACTTTGATTAGGAATATATTTTTGAATATGATCTGAAGTAATCGTTCTCTGTGGAATATCTGAAGTTAGCCCAAATACGCGTACAATAATTTCGCCTACGATGAGACCGTAAATTGCATAAAGGGCTAATACTTTGAATAATTTTAACATAGCATCTAAAATTGAAAGTAAATAAAAGCACGTTGCGCGTTATCATCATAAAACACAAACATAGATATAACTATAGCAGTATATATGGCAACACGTACAATTCGGTGTTTAAATTTAAATGGGTTTCTTTCATCTCGTCGAATTAAATATTCATAAATAACGAAAACCAGAATAAGCAGATAATAGGTTGTCATGTTTCCACCTAATGGATGTTCGTAAGGTGTAAATTCGAAATTGGTGAAAATACGATCGATATAAGCGAACGAATCGGTTAAAGTATCTGATCTAAAGAAGATTCTTGAAAACGTTACAATTCCGAAGGTTAGTATAAGCTGACCAAACTCTTTAAGGTTTGGGATTATTGTATTTTGAGCCACTACAGAGTTCTTGTATATCGTATTCCTTCCCATCAAAAATACTGGGATATAAGCTAAAGCATGAAAAGCACCCCAAAAAATAAAGGTCCAGTTAGCACCATGCCAGAAGCCACTAATTAAGAAAATGACACAAATATTACGTACCGATAATAGTTTACTCACTCTAGAACCTCCTAAGGGAATGTAAACATAGTGTCTAAACCATGTTGAAAGGGATACATGCCATCGTTGCCAGTACTCTGCGACATTTCTTGAGAAATTTGGAAATTTGAAGTTCGACATCAGTTCAAAACCAAACAGTTTTGATGTTCCGATAGCAATATCTGAATATCCACTAAAATCGCCATAAACCTGGAAACTAAACATGGTAACTCCTAATATCAAAGTAGAACCCGAATAATCACCATAGTTGGTAAAGATATCATCTACCATTGGAGCTAGAGAATCTGCAATCACAACCTTCTTAAAAAGTCCCCATAGTATCAGGCGAAGACCTTCTTTAGTTTGCTGATATTTAAAGTGTCGTTCAGAAGTAATTTGTGTGAGTAGGTTAGAAGCTCTTTCAATAGGTCCAGCAACTAATTGTGGAAAAAATGCCACAAAGGTCGCAAATGATAAAAAGTCTTTGGTAGGCTTAATTCGTTTGTAATAGATGTCTAACGAATACGACATGGTTTGAAAGGTATAAAACGAAATACCTACAGGTAATATGATATTAAGTGTCCATGAGCTTTTAATCGTATACCCAAACAACTCAGTCATATCCATGAATGAGTCCACAAAGAAATTATAATATTTAAAAAAGCCTAATAGAGATATATTAAATAATACACTTACCCAAAGCCAGGCTTTTTGACGTTTTTTATCTTCAGAATATTTATCAATTAATATTCCAACAAAATAATCTACAACTGTACTACCAATAATAAGAAATAGAAAACGCCAGTCCCATAGACTGTAAAAGAAATAACTTGCTGCTAGTATTAATATGTTTTGTACTCGGAAATTCTTTTTAAAAACGAACCAATAGAGTAAAAATACAACAGGTAAAAATAGAGCAAACTCAAAAGAATTAAACAGCATGAAATTGGTAAGTTAGATTTGGTTAGTTTAAATGAATGCCAAATATTTATTTTTAAGTGTAATAAAAACAAATATATACGATAAAAGGCTAATTTTCACGTTTATGCCTGTATTTGTTAAGTCCTAGGGATTAGTAAATTAGAAATAGTAAAAATAACTATCTAAGGGAGTGTTTTTTACGTCATATAGATGGCAATGTTTACTCAAAAATATTACATTTGCTCCGAATCCTAAAAATACATTTTCAATCAAATTCATGACTCAAAATCCGTTTACATCTTTAACTTTTGAAAGCATTTGGTCAAAGCACTTTAATGATAATAAAGCATTATTGTCGTTTAAATCTATTAATGGCGTCAAGTTTATAAAGTATTCAAGATTTGGTATTTACGTCAATGCAGGAAAGAATTTGACTAAGGGTATTGATTATAGTATCAATTTTGAAGAAACAGATTATAAAGGAAAAACGTTTCTAATTTATGATGTTCCTACTTATTTTGACATAGAACCCTTTCATCCTCCAGAATCCTCAAGTTTGAAATTGAAAAAAATGTTTCAATATCAAGGATTTTTAATGGACATTTCTGACTTTAAGGACAAGGATGATTATATAAATGCTCAGTTTAGTTCTAAAAACAGAAGAGAATTCAGATCCAATCAAAGACGCCTTGAAACCTGTTTTAATATTCGTTATGAATTTATTAACGAGGAAATTTCACAAGCAAAGTTTGATGTGCTTTTTGATCAGTTTCATGCCTTACTTAATGAGCGTTTTGAAGGTAAACAGGTTAATTATCATCACTTAAGTAAAGATAAGTGGGCCTATTATAGTGAGTTGGTTTTTGAAATGCTGAAAGAAAAGAAAGCCTCTCTTCTTATAATTTATAATGAAGATAATCCTATTGGGATTACCTTAAATTTCCATGCAGATAAGGTGCTTTTTGAGACTATAACTGTCTTTAATCCTGATTATTACAAGTTTAGTATCGGAAAAACATCGATTATAAAACTTCTTGAATGGTGTTTTGATCATGGATATCAAATTTCAGATTTCTCAAAAGGAGATTTTGACTATAAACATAAATGGGGAAATTTAGCTTACGATTTTAATTACCATATCCTATACGATTCTAAATCTATACGATCAATTCTTACCTCAAAATATATCGAATATTTTTATATTTTAAAGTTGTATCTGAGGAAGCGAAAAGTGAATGAGCTTTATAGAAAGTATAAGTTTTTAATGTCAAATAAAAAAACAGTAGAAACGTCTCAATATTCGAATGTTAAGGTCTCTTCAATTCAGCAGTTTGAAGCTTCAGATTACGATTTGATTCAATTTGAAAAAGACGATTATAAATTTTTGCGTGTGTGTGTGTTTTCGTTCGCTTTTGCTAACCCTGAAAATATTTCAAACATTAAAGTTTACAAGCATAAAAGTTTAGAAAACACTTATCTTATTTCAGGTACTAAAAAAGCACAGCAAGTGACTTTTAACGTGACTTAATTTCTAACATACGGTCGCATTTTGAAAACAGTTTACCAGCTTTATACTGATTAAACTGTGCTACATTGTTATTCCCTTTTAACCATTCAATATAAACAGCAGCTGTGTTAATTCCTGCTTCATGTGAGAACGGGTAACCTCCTCCAAATCTTGGATTTAACTCTAAGACGTAAAGCTCGTTGTTGGCAATAAAAACGTCACAATCTAAACTTCCGGTGTGCTTGAGATGTTTCGATATCTCTTGTCCGACATCATCAAATCGCTGGTCAATGACAGATCTCGCTTTATCGGTTTCTCCAGAACGCATGTTTACTTTTTCTCTAACAAATGTCCCGTAGTAATTACCTTCAAAATCATTGACGATGTCCATGCCATATTCTGTGCCATTCATTTTTTCCTGAATCAGTATGGCATTATCAAAATCATGTTGACTAACAGTATTGAGAATAGATTTTTTGAGTTTTATCTGCTGGAGTTTAAATGCTAAATCTAATTCTTCTTCAGTTTCAGGGAAATCGATACCAATAGAAGCACTTCCCCAACGTGGTTTAACAACAAGCGGAAAGTCGAGATCACCCTGTTGAATAGCTGATTTTACTTTACTAATCGAGGTATAGGTTTTAGGCGTTTTTAGTCCAATGCTTTTTAGAAAATTAAAAGTTTCAATCTTATCGAATGCAATATCAATAACACGTTCATTAGAAACAATAACTTTCGCTCCGGTTTTTTCTATTTCAGTTTTATGCTTAGAAAGAATAGGAAGTTCAAGATCATTTAGTGATATGACAGCAGTGACACGATGTTCGATAATTATTTTTTTGAGCTCATCGATATAATGGTCACTATAAACACTCGGAACCAAAATTGCTAAATCGGCATCAACCATTGCAGGAGCAGAGGTGCTCATGTCTGCAACAATAATACGACCTTCACCTTTTAAAGCTTCTTTAAAATAATTAATTAGATAATTGCGTCGTCCTGCACAGGTAAAAAGGATATTGATTGCCATGTGTTATTCTTGTTTTTTTTGTTCGGTACCTGTAAAATCAGGTACTATGTCATTTTCAAAACTATAAATGCCATCTTTTTTTATGACTTTATACAAGGTTAAAAATAGAATTTTTATATCTAATAGAAAGCTTAAGTTTTTGACATACCACACATCATATTCAAATTTCTGTTCCCAGCTTATAGCATTTCTGCCATTAACTTGTGCCCAGCCTGTGATACCTGGTTTTATTAAATGGCGTTGTTTTTGAAAATCGTTGTATCTGGGTAAATATCTGACGAGAAGTGGTCGTGGTCCAATCAAACTCATATCTCCTTTGATAACATTGAGTAATTGCGGAATTTCATCTAAGGAATACTTTCTCACAAATATTCCTGCTTTTGTTAAACGTTCTGAAGGCGGCAATAATTCGCCTTTGGCATCAGTTTTATCATTCATTGTCTTAAACTTAATGATTTTAAAGATGCGCTCGTTTTTTCCTGGTCGTTCTTGGTAAAAGAAAGCCTTACCATTATTTTTTATCATTAAAACGAGCCAGGTTACTGCAAAAACAGGAAATAAGAGTATAAAACCAAGACTTGCTGCTATACAATCTAAAAGCCGCTTTATGATGTTTTTATATAGTTTCATTTGTCTAGGCTTTGATAGGTTTTTAAAAGCTCATTCCAAACAAAACTCTGATCGTAACGCTCAATAATTCTTGACCTTGTATGTGCAACCATAGCTTGTCGTTTTTCAGGGTTAGTGATCATAAACTGCATAGCCTCTTCAAGTGCAGTTTCATTTTTTACTGGAATAATTAAGCCGTTAAGTTGATGCTCTATAATTTCATTACAGCCATTAATATTAGAGACAATACAAGGCAATTCCATACAGCTTGCCTGTAGCACAACATTTGGAAATCCTTCCCGATAACTAGGAAAGGTGAGGACATCAGAAATGGCAACATAAGGCCTGATGTCTTTTTGCATTCCTACAGCTAGAATTTGTTTGTTTTCTTTGATAAAGGCTTCTGTTTCTGGTAAAAGCGGATCTAAATGATCTTCTTTGGGACCAACAAGTATTAACTTAGCATCTGACACTTTTGAAGAGAGATTGTTAAACGCATTTACTAATTCGTTAATGCCTTTGCTTTTTACGATTCTTCCGATAAAAATAAAAACAGTATCAGTATCTTGAATGCCTAACTCTTGTTTTAATTGCTGTTGTTTTTCTTCTGAAACTAGAGCACTGTCGTAATGTGTTGTATCAATACCATTTGAACTTCCGTTACCAATGACTTTAAGTTTCGCAGCTTTCGCATATTTATTTTTAATGATTATATCCTTCAATGCCGTAGAATTTGGTAAAATTTGTGTAGCACACGAATATGTAAATTTTTCTACAGTATCTAATAGCTTACGCTTTGAACCTGTTGCTTCTAAAAGCGGCAAGCCTGCAATAGTATGTAATCGATGTGGTACGCCTGCCAGTTTAGCTGCGAGCATTCCCAGAGTTCCTGCTTTTGGTGTATGTGTATGTACAATAAAGGGCTTTTCTTGTTTAAAAAACTTATAGAGCTGGTACGTGGCTTTAAGATCTTTAAAAGGTGTTATGGTTCGCGTCATTTCTACAACATGCGTCTTGATGCCTTCATTTTGTCTCACTTCTTGCAAGGCATCACCATCTCCAGATACTCCAATAACTTCATAGTATTGGCTCATAAAGCGATGCTGTCCTTTTAAGAGTGTTCTTAATGATGACGGAACTGTTGTTATGCGAATAAGTTTCTTCAAGATAATGACTTAGCTTAAATAGGTTTTTGTATACCACTTTTGAAAACAGAAAAATGACCATACTTTAAAGGTGTTGTCTTCTTTTCCGCTGACATGATTATTGACAAGTTTTATGATATGATCGGTATTGAAAATTGCTTGGTTTTTTAGAAAAGTCCTGTCACTATAGCTCAAGAGTTCCTGCTTTAAACCACTTCTTAGCCAATCACCAACTGGGACACCAAATCCTTGTTTTGATTTCTCCAGAAAACCTTCAGGAAACACATCCTTAAAGGCTTCTTTTAAAATGTGCTTTTTGCTCCATTTCTTTAAAAGATACTCTTCAGGTAGGCTCATGGTGAATTCAAATAATTCTCTATTCAGAAAAGGTGCTCTACACTCCAGAGAATTGAGCATACTGGTTCGATCTACTTTAACCAGCATATCGCCTTCTAAACTTAAATGCCTGTCGATGGTTCTAAAATCGTTTAATGACTTTGGATTAGAGATGCCTGTTTTTGTTTTATAATACTGAAATAGATCTTGCTTTTGAAATTCGTCAGACAATAGTGTATTAATGTCGTTAACATCAAAACCCAAGGAAATGATATCCCAATAATAACTATCATTATAGTCGATAGCATTTACCAGTTTATTGAGTTTGTATTTAAATCCTCTACTGTCATCTTTACGCTTTAAAGATGCTGAAGACAATGATTTTATGCCATTGTGAATAAATTTTGGTACAATATTCGTGTAACGGCTGTTTAATTTTCCGATGTAATATTTGTTGTAACCACCAAATACTTCGTCACCACCATCACCCGTTAATGCTACTTTAACGTAGGCTTTGGTTTTATTAGAAACCAAATAGGTTGGGAGCGAGGATGAATCGGCAAAAGGTTCGTCAAAATTTTGAAGAATACTGTCTATATTTTCTCCTAAATCGGATTCGTTGATAATAAACTCATGATGATTACTTCCTATTTGTTTCGCTACAACTCGCGACTTATCAGTTTCATCAAAAGTAGCCTTTTCAAAACCTATGGAAAATGTATCAATTTTTGAATTGCTTATTTCAGATAAACAATATGAAACTACAGAAGAATCGACGCCTCCTGAAAGAAAAGTCCCTAAAGGAACATCTGAAACCGATCTGGATTCTACACTTTTGAAGACACGATCTTTGACTTCAGCTTTAGCTTCATCGAATGATAATTGAGACTTGGCTTTAGGCGTCGTATCATGGATTTGATGGATTGAAAAATCAAAATTTTCTAAATCATATGCGATGTAATTATTAGCTTCTAATTTATGGATGTCTTCATAAATCGTATAAGGCGCAGGAATGTATGTGAGTCTGAAATAAAGATTCAATCCATCTTTGCTAATAGCAGGACGCGTAGGCAACCCATTAAAAATGGATTTTAGCTCTGAAGCCCAGTAAAAACAATCCTTAGTATTTGTATAGTATAGTGGTTTTTCTCCAAAGAAATCCCGAGCAATATATAGTTTGTTGGCCTTATAATCATGTATACTCAAACCGAACATCCCATCAAGCATCGCAAACGAGTCGGTCCCATAGGCTTCATAAAGTTTTAAAATAACCTCTGTGTCACTCGTTGTCGAGAAATTAATGCCTTGCTCTTTTAATTGATGCCTTAGAGTCTGGTAATTGTAAATTTCTCCATTAAAAACAATGCTTATGGATTTGTCTTCAGAGTACATTGGCTGATCTCCCGTACTCAAATCTATAATCGATAAACGACGCATTCCCATTCCAACGGCATAACGTGGATCACTTTTGGTATAGACACCATCATCATCAGGACCGCGATGTATGATCAAGTCGTTCATTTTTGTAAGCGTTTGCTTTACACTATGAGACTCTTGTTCAGATTTGAATATGACACCATTAATTCCGCACATAGTTAGTATTCGTTATCTAATAATAATTTAACTTCTTTATAGATCTCAGGAAGATCGTATTGTTTTGCTTTTTTATACCCTAAATCACTATACTTTTTTCTCATGTCATCATTGTCTTTGAAAAAGGTAATGGCTTTAGTTAATGCAATATTATCATTTACATTAATAAGTATACCATATTTTGCCAGATAAAATTCACCATCGTCTATCGTAACTTCCTCATTATCATTTAAAATTTCCAGCGGGCCAGACATACAGTTTGTAGATATCACTGGAATACCAATAGCCATAGCTTCGAGTAATACATTAGGGAAGCCTTCAGTGATTGATGACAAGACAAAACAATCGCTTTGGAGTAAGTATTCGCCGACATTTTTCACTTTTCCTGGCATGTGAATATCATTGGTAATATGATGTGTCAGAATGTAGTCTTTTAAATCTTGTGTGAGGTTTCCGGTACCCAAAATTGTTAGCGACACATCCGTATCAAGAGTTCTTAACGCATTTAAGATTAACTCTTGATTTTTAGCATGAGAATGACTTCCTACATTTATGATTTTGAAAGGTGCCGAGCCATCATAGCTGTCTTTAAAGGGTTTAGGATGACTAATTTCAATAGGATTGTAAATAACATCCATTGGTATTTTAATCTTGAAATTTTCCTTCAAATCCTCATTGATGTGCACAGAATTTGAAAACAAACGATCGTTCTTATTATAAAAAATCGGATAGAATATTTTAGCCATTTTCATAGCAAAAGTCCCTTGTTTGTACATTTCCGAAGGATAACAACGTTCGCTAATAACAGTATGTGTTTTTTTATGATTTACATAATTAGCTATGATGCTGTTTATAATATTTGGTAAGGCCAGAAAGGACATAGCAATATCAAATTTTTCACGCTTTACAATTTTATAATACTTGTAAATAAACATGACTGTGCTTTTAAGCTTGCTATGAGGCGGCTTATTTTTAAGAATATTAGACTTGCCTAAAACGTGTAATGTTACCTGTTCTGGGATGTCAAATTCAATGTCGTCTGATAGTAATACTAACGTCACATCATAATCATGAACCAAATGCTTTAGCAATAGGCTAATGACGCGTTCTGCGCCACCCATGTTAAGGCTAATTGTTAATATACATATCTTTTTTTTGTTCATTTAAGGGGCTTTTGATGATTTAAAACTATCAAATTGTTTTTAATAATTAGGTGTGTTTTGGTTGAAAGATAAAGTTTGACAATAACTCATTAAAGTTTTTATAGTAGAAACTCTTTCTGGAGGTTTCATTGGCATTTTTTTGAATAGTGTCTAAAAAATCATCATAGTGAGTTATAATGTACTCTAACTTTTCATGCATTTTAGTATTATTATCTGTTGGTACAATAAAACCATTAACTCCATCTTTAATAAAAAGCTTGTTATCGCTTACATCAGTGACTAAAATAGGTTTTCCATGATCTAAATAATCTGAAAGTTTCGTAGAAAAACCATAATTGTTTTGAAGTGTATAGCCGCGAGGAATCACTAATAAGTCTTGTTGATCTAAAAAGGTCGATAATTCTTTAGCATTTAAATTTCCGTAGTATTTTATATTGGTCTTAATATTTAAATCTGTAGCTAGTTTTTCTATCAATACATTCTGGTGTTCCTTTTGAAAATAACCACATAAATTTAAAGTAAAAGCGTAGTTGTTTTTGTGAAGTTCTCCCAGTACTTTAAAAAAGTTGGATAAGTTTTCTTTATTGGGATGAATGCTCCCAGAAAATCCAATGTTAAATGTGTTGTCTCGACTATAAACCAAATTTGAAAACTCTTTTTTAAAATTAGGATTGGTTAAAATAGGAACTCGAATTGTTGATGAATTAAAGCGTTTTCCATAAGCTTCAATGGCAGTAGAAATACAAATTAAACCATCGTAAAAACGTAGGCAGTATTCTAAAGCAGAAAAGACCGTTTTGTAAATAATTTTCTTAATCGAATATTTCGGACGCTTTATACTTATACCGTCATGAAAAGTTGATGTGTATTTTCTAACTTCATTGAGTTCATAAAATACGTTGCACTTTTTTAAAAGTTTCAAATAAAACAGCGCAATAATTTCCAGATAAACCAGAGGAGAAGGGTAGAAGATATAAGCTTGCTCTTTCACTATACTTTTTGAAAACTTGTAAAGGTTCTTGATGAATTTATAAGTTCCAAAAAAGCTATTCGTTATCGTATTATCTTTAAGGATAAATACATTTGGATATACTTCAGTAAATGCATTTTTTTCTATCGGAGACGAACTGCAGGTCAGTAAATACACAGGAGTATCTGTACTAGCAATTGCCTGCGCATAGTAAAGCATACGTGTGACTCCAGCATTTTTTACTGAAAAATTAAAATTACTATATATAAAAACGCCCCTCTTCAACAGTTATCATTTAGACCAAACCACTCGGTTTACATAATCGATATATGAGATGATAATTCTAACTACTTTTTCGCTTACATTAGGCATAGAGTAATCGGCAACCCTTCTGAAATTTCGTTCAGGGTTTCTCTCTTGCACCTTTAAAGCGGCCAAACCTTGCAAAATACGTTCTGGTTTGAGTCCTACCATCATCACAGAAGCTTCTTCCATAGCTTCCGGACGTTCATGTGCTTCTCTAATATTTAGTGCAGGAAAGTTTAAAATTGACGATTCTTCTGAAATCGTACCACTGTCTGATAGTACTGCAAAAGCATTTCTTTGTAAAGCGTTGTAATCACTAAAACCTAAGGGCTTCATGAACTTTACTTCGTCTCTCACTTTGACATTTTTTGCATCAATCATATGTCGCGTTCTCGGATGTGTAGATACAATAATTGGATATTTATACGTATCTGCAATGGTATTCAGACTTTCTATTAATCCATTAAAGTTTACCTCACTACTAATATTTTCCTCTCGATGAGCAGATACTACAAAATACTTTCCGTCTTCAAGGTTAAGACGACTTAATACATCTGAATCTGTTATTTGATCCAGATACTTGTGTAGGACTTCAAACATTGGGCTTCCCGTTTTTATAACCCTGTCGGCAGGCAAGCCTTCACGAAGAAGATACTCACGAGCAATATCACTGTAAGTTAGGTTGATATCCGCCAAATGATCTACAATACGTCTGTTTGTTTCTTCTGGAACACGTTGATCAAAGCATCGGTTTCCAGCTTCCATATGAAATACTGGGATTTTACGTTTCTTAGCAGTAATAGCTGCTAAACAGCTATTGGTGTCACCCAATACGAGAAAAGCATCGGGTTGTTCTTGTTCGAGAATTGGGTCGATATTAATTAAAATCTGACCTATAGTTTCGGTAGCAGACCCTTTTGCAGCATTTAGAAAATGATCAGGCTTGCGTAAACCTAAATCTTCAAAAAATATTTCATTTAGCTCATAATCGTAATTCTGACCAGTGTGGACTAATACATGATCTATGGCTTCATTTTTATCTAAAGCTAAAATCACGCAAGAGAGTCGTATAATTTCTGGTCGTGTTCCTACTACTGTAACAATTTTTAATTTTTTCATGACTTATACATTTTCAAAATAAGTGTCAGCGTCTTCTGGGTTGTAAGGTTCATTAATCCAGAACAAGGTTACAAGTTCTGTATCACCTATATTTTTTATATTATGTGTATACCAGATTGGCATATCTACATAAGCAGGATGCTCACCATCCAGATAATAATCTATAACTTTATCTGTTCCGATTTTTCGCAACTGGATTAATGCTTTTCCGCTTATAACAGCAAAACGCTCAGCTTTTCTTGTGTGGAAATGATTTCCGCGGGTAATTCCTGGCACTGTGGTTGAAAAGGAAAATTGTCCGCTGGTATTAGTTCTAGCAATCTCTACAAACATGCCTCTTGGATCTGTGTGCTTTTCAAAAAGTACAGGATAATGATCTTCGGGAATATAGCATCTATAGGTGTTGAAAAGTGCTTTTTCAAAAGGATCTTCTAATGATGGAAATACACCATTAGCCAAATAATTAGTTTTAAAAGACACCAATAAAGCTAAAATCTCTGATACTTTTCTAGAACTTGTATGCGGCACAAGATATTCATAACAGGATGTGTTAAACTCATTAGTAGGTATGTCCTCTTTAATGATACCAATAAATGCTGCAACTAATTCGTTGACATAAATTAAATTAACTTGAGAGTCAACATGTACTTCAGGTGTTTCACCGTGTGTTAATTTATGACAGAATGTAGCAATAAATGAATTGTAATTAGGCTTACCAAATGGTCCGAAAACATTAGGAATGGTTAGCGATGTAAATTTACCTCCAGAGGCTACAGCCCATTGCTCAAAAATAGTTTTACCTTCTTTTTTAGATTTTCCATATAGATTATCGTTTAACTCTTGCGTAGACGATGAGAATATAATATGTGGTGTTGCATTAGTTTGTACACAAGCATTGACAAGCTTTTTTACTAAAGCAATATTCGTATTGTAGATAACCTGTTGATCTTCATGGCGATTCATTGCTGCTAAATGAACAATAACATCGCATTGAGAAACAAAAGTATTTAATGCTGTTTCATCTTCGAAGAACTGTCTTTCAAAGGGGATTAAGGCTATTGAATCGTCGAGACTTAAGGTCGTGAAAAGATGATTTCCAATAAATCCGGCTTGTCCTGTTATTCCAATTTTCATCATAATCTTACCATTTATTTATCCATTTATTGGTTTCAAATCTATAATCATCTTGTTTTGATGTTTCCAAATCAAAATTTGAAAATACCATAAGTTTAGCATCATCAGTGATGGCTTTAAAACCGTTTGCATAACCTCCAGGAATATAGAGTATTTGTGGTTTGTTTTCATTTAATTCGAAAGAAAAGACTTCTAAATCATCAGAGGGATTATCAAAAGTGTCTAATTTGACTAAGCTAATTTTAAATGCTCCACGCGAACAATAGAACCATTTGGATTCTTTTTTATGTGCTTGCCATGCCCTTATTGTTGTTGTATCGTTATGTGCAATTTCATAAAAACGAACGATGGGTTGCAACGAAAAAGCATTGACAAATGACAATGTACCTCTATTATCACTAAACAAATCACCTTCAATTATTTGGTGCTCATTACTCATTTAAACTGTCTTTAATAAATTGCAGATTCATAAGCGTGTCTTTAAGAGCATCTTTAGTTAATTGCGTTGTATTATGCGAGTGATAATCTTCTATTTTACTAATATCTTTTTCGCCTTCTGAAAAGTAACGGTTATAGTTTAAATCCCTATTATCGGCAGGTATTCTGTAGAAATCACCCATATCTTCAGCCTTTTGCATTTCTTCGCGAGTACAGAGTGTTTCATATAATTTTTCACCATGTCTGGTTCCGATGATTTTTATTTCGTTTTTTGCATTGAAGATATCTTGAATTGAAGCAGCCAAATCTCCAATTGAACTTGCAGGTGCTTTGTTGACAAACAAATCTCCCTGATTTCCATTTTTAAATGCAAATATTACAAGATCAACAGCATCTTCTAATGACATTAAAAACCTCGTCATATTTGGGTCTGTAATTGTTAAAGGCATATTGTCTTTAATTTGTTTCACAAAAAGAGGAATAACCGATCCTCTTGAGGCCATAACATTTCCGTATCTGGTTAAGCATACAGTAGTGCTGTCTTCAGAAATGTTTCGCGAGGCTGCAATAGCCACTTTTTCCATAAGCGCCTTACTGATTCCCATAGCATTAATTGGATACGCTGCTTTATCGGTACTTAGGCAAATAATTTTTTCGACTTTATTTTTGATGGCAGCATCAATAGTGTTTTGAGTTCCTAAAACATTGGTCTTTGTGGCTTCAATAGGGAAGAACTCACATGAAGGAACTTGTTTTAAAGCAGCAGCATGAAACACATAATCAACACCACTCATAGCTCTATCAATGCTGTTGAAATCTCTAACATCACCAATGTAAAATTTCACCTTGTCATTTTGAAGCCGATTTCTCATATCGTCTTGCTTCTTTTCATCTCTACTGAATATCCTTATTTCTTTGATATCAGTATCTAAAAATCGGTTTAAGACTACATTACCAAATGAACCTGTTCCTCCAGTAATTAAAAGGATTTTTCCTTTAAACATATTTGTTTTTTTTAATGAATTTGGTATAATAATAATACATCATGAATAGATAAGTTGCACTTGCAAAAATCTTAGTCACTATTGCTCCGGTAACACCAAAATATTTGACTAAAATAGTATAGCCCAAAACATTAACAATTCCTACGACAAATGCAGAATTTCTTAATAATTTACCTTTACCATTTGCTCCTAAAAATCTATTAATCAGGTCTCCAAAGCCATGGAGCAAAAAGCCAAAAATTAATATTTTTGATATGTCTATTGCTGGCGTAAAGTCTTCAGAATAAAACAGTAGAAATACTCTTTCAATAAAAACATAAAATACTATTAGTGCTAAAACTGTGGCTAAAATAGAAAAAATTATAACCTTTTTAGGTATATAATCGAAGTTTGCAAATTTTTTAAAAAGCACTGTTCCTAAAACAGATGGTATCATAATTAATGGGGAGCATACAGTCATAGCTAGTGTAAAAAAGCCTACTTGAGTATTGTCTATATAATAGGATAGTGAAAACCCAACTATATGTGCTGTTGCGACACCAGCAAGACTTCCATAATATATAGGCTTTCCATTTGTATTATTCTCATGAATTACATCTTTGACAAGGCTCTTTTTAATATCAAACTTTGGTTTCAGTTTAATTATAATTACAATTAAAAAAAGTAGCTGAAAACCATAAAAGAGTAATAAGATGTCTTCGAGATGTAATGGGTTTTTTAGGTTGAAACTGTAGGCGATTACTAAATATAGAATTGCAGGAACTGCATTTAAAACTGATAACGTATATATTTTATTTAGGCCTTTTAGAATTTCCCTCAAGGCAATACTTCCAAGAATAGCGAAAATTAAAAATGAATATTGCCTGAAAATATGACCCAAATTCCCAGAGAACCAAATAGGCTCTATAAAAGAAAAAATGAGCAATAAAATAACTCCAATCGCACCAGCAATGGCTAATGCTATTACAAAAAAGCCTATAAGACGATGTGTGTAGATTTTGCTTTTTGCTATGGCAAGCATTCTTGTGATAGAAATAAATATACCTACTGATACCAGACTAGCTAAAAAGCGAAAAACAGTTTCAATAAACTTGAAATCACCAAAGGCTTCTTTTCCTAAAACTCGAGTATTGAATACACTTATGGCGAAGCCTAAGCCTACACCAATAAATGTTGAACCATACAACGTGACTATTTTTTTTATGGTGTCTTTATCTATATTCACTTCGTTTGCTGTATTTATATAGTAAACGGCCTTGAATGACACAAATAATAAAAAAGTAAAAATCTACAGACATCGTAGAATATATTGAAACACCAGCACAAGCTAGAGTCCAGATGACTAGGACAAAAGATTCAACTCTTGTTTCATAGTCTTGTCCTTTTTTTATAAATAACTTAAAGGGTATAACGGCTGTTAAATAAAAGTACATCATTGCAGGAATGAGTCCAGCCCACCACAATAATAAAAGCCATTGATTATCGAGATATGGATATTGTCGTCCATTAAAATCCCATGTGGAGTCAAAGCCAGTTCCAACAATCAGATCATAAACATTAATCTGACTCAAAAATGCGTTTAATTGATTTGAGCGTGTATCATTTGTTCCTCGCTGCTGTAAAAGCTCTAAAGAGGTACTTAATGCTTCAGAATTTAATAAAACATATATGAATAGTATTCCGACGAGAACTCCTCCAATAGCATAAAATGTTTTTTTCTTGGTATGAATAAAATCAAAAATAATCACCATTAGAAAAATTAATAAAAATGATCTTGTTAAGGTGACCAGAGCTGTTGATATACCAATAATGATTGCAAATATTCTTATGAATCTGAGTTTTTTATTATCCTTCAATATTAAAAACACAAATGGTGAGATCCATACGAGATTAGTTGCATAGACACGATACTTAGCGAGTGATTGACCACGATACAGACCTATTCCGTAAACCACAAGACTATAAATTACATAGGCAGAAATCACAAGGACAGCAACGAGCAGAAATTTTTTGAAAATCTCATACCTCTTATCATCAAACCCTACGAATATCAAACCTAAGCAAATCCAAGGCCCAATACCTTTAGTATCCATTAATCCTGTAATGTCATCAAGACCAGGACCAGTAAAAAGGTAGTTTATTGTGATATAACCCAGAATTAAAAGATAGGCTATAAAAAATTTGGGCAGATACTTTTTTCTGGATTGGAATATGCTGATTAGAACCGAAATAAATATGAATATGACAGAAAGCGATCTGAAATAGCGTTCAGGACCTAATGATATTGAACCAGAGGACATCTTACTGTATAATCGCTCTTGAGCAAAATATACAAAAATTAAGCCTAGAGCTAAACCTATGATGAATAAATAGGTTACTAACTTATTTATGTTATCCGTTTTGTTCAATTAGAGTGATAGTTTTGACTTGATAGGTACTGCGATTTGGTTCAATATAAAGTATTTTGGTTGTAAGTAGGTTATTTTGATGTTCCAAATATGTGAAATAGAAATGATATTAGCTTATAAATTTGATGAAAACGTCTATTTTAACGATTATCCATAATCTTTTCTTGATTGTTTTTTATCCTACAAGTCTGTCTCTTTTGTGTTTGAAGTTGCTATTTAATTTACTAGCTGTGCTTTATTGTTATCAATAATTTTTGTGTGATTTTTCCTAATTATATGTAAGAATTGTAGAAAATTTTGTTAAAATTTTATCGATGTAATCCATTTTTTATCGACCAACGTACATTAAGTATTATTGTTTTTTTGACAAATTTTTGACAAAAATATAGTCAATTATAGTAAAAAGTAGGAATTATATTTCATTTTTAATACACATTATCGAATAATTAATACTTTAAACGTTAATTTTTAAATTTATTGTCTAGATTGGTCGCAATATTAAAGTCCCCAAATTTAATAGCACATGAAATCCCCAAAAAACCTATGGCATGCCTATGGCATTTCGATATTATGTAAAAATGTTTTATTTAGTCTAATTTTAATCTCTAGTTTAGCCTCTTATGCTCAATTAGCTTTCCCTAGTGCAACAGGTGCTGGAGCACATGTTACTGGAGGTAGAGGAGGTTCAGTCTATCATGTCACCAATCTCAATAATAGTGGCTCAGGTAGTTTTAGAGACGCGGTTAGTGGATCAAATAGAATTATTGTATTTGATGTTAGTGGAACAATAGAGCTATCGAGCAGTCTATCAATCTATGCTGATAATTTAACAATAGCTGGACAATCTGCACCAGAAGGAGGAATCACAATTACTGGTAACGTTATTTATTTTCAAAATACCAATAATATTATTGTAAGGTATATTAGGTTTAGACCTAATTATAATGCCAGTGGAAGCGTTGATGCGTTAAATGCGATTAACTGTACTAACTTTATTATAGATCATTGTTCGGTATCATGGGGAGGAGATGAAGCATTTAGTCTTAGAGGGAGTTCATCTGATGTAACCGTTCAAAATTGCATATTTGGTGAAAGTGCTACTGGGATGTTAGCAGGAGAAAGTAGTAATGCTAGCTCAACAAACTTCAGTATAAACAGTAATTTGTGGTATAATATAAGTCACAGATTCCCTAATGTTAATGCTATAAGAACGGATGTTATTAACAATGTGGTTCATAACTGGTATACAAGATTAAAGGTTGTTGCCTCACGTGATCATGCTCAGTTAAACGAAATAAACAATTATTATCAAAGCGGAACAAAGACTGGTGAGCCAAGAAGTCCAAACTGGTCTGTAAACTGGTTAGACATTGGTAGCGCTAGTCAGCGATCTAATATTAGAATCTATTCAGATGGAAATGTCTATCCTTCATTTATAAGTGAATCTGAAGATGATTGGGACTTATATGTTCATAGATTTAATGTTACGAGCGGAGCTTACGCAGGAACCAATCAGTGGGATGATGGAAATACTGATTTTAGAGTATCATCTCCATTTGGATTGTTAGGAGAGCCTACGAATATTATGACTGCCGAAGAAGCTCTAGAAAATGTTCCTCTAAATTCTGGAGCGTATAAATATTTGAATAGCGACGGAACTACAGGAGAATATCGTGATGCTATTGATGATACCTATGTGACTAATGTTGTTAATGGTACATCAGAACCCTATTCTTATCCACCAACAAATATTACAAGTAAACCAAGTTATGTTAATTTCCATAATTCGGTAAGTAATACACCTATAAACTCAAGACCTTCTGATTACGATACTGATAATGATGGTATGGCTGACGAATGGGAAATGATACAATATAATACACTTTCTAATGCGGCTTCTGAAGATGAAGATGGAGATGGATATACAAACGTTGAAGAATTTTTGAATGAGGTGGATACACCTGGTACTGGAGAAACAAATGGAAATGAAGTTACAGTAAGTTCTAATGCAACCAATGACACTATATGTGAAGGTGAAGAGGTTGTTTTAACAGCTGCAAATGCCAATTCATATGAATGGGATTTTAATAATGAAACATCTCAAAGTATTACTGTGGCTCCAACTGTAACTACAACGTATACAGTAACAGGAACACATTCTGATGGAAGTTTTACTGAAGCACAAATTACAATTACAGTAAATGAACTACCAACAGCAAATGCAGGTGAGGATGTATCTACTTGTTTAGGAACACCAATTACGTTAACTGCTACAGGCGGAACTTCGTACGAATGGAACACAGGTCAAACAACAGCCTCAATTACAGTAAACCCAAGTGTGACTACAACATATTCTGTTGAAGTTACGCAGAATAATTGTACGAGTACAGATAACGTTACTGTTACAGTAAACGATATTCCAAATGTTGATGCTGGTGAAGATGTTACTATATTTATAGGAGAAAGTACCACATTGACTGCTACAGGTGCTGATTCATATTTATGGAGTACTGGTGAAACTACACAATCGATAACTGTTAACCCTGTTTTAGATACATCATACTCTGTAACAGGAACTACCAATGGTTGTGAGGACTCAGATTCGGTTACTGTTTTTTTGCTAGATGACAGTGTCAATGCTAATGCTGGAAATGACACCGAGATTTGTAATGGAGAAACTATTACACTTACAGCAACTGGAGGAACAACATATCTTTGGAATACAGGAGAAACAACCGCAAGTATAAATATTTCACCTACAATAACGACAACATATACAGTTACTGCATTTAGTGTATCTGGTACAAATCAGGATGAAGATAGTGTGACTGTCACTGTTAACGAATTACCTATAGCTGACGCAGGTAACGATTCTGATATATGCCTTGGAAATGAAACTACATTAACAGCTTCTGGAGGAACAACATTCCTTTGGAGTACAGGGGAAACAACTCAAAGTATCACGGTAAGTCCGGATGCAACAACTACCTATACCGTTGAAGTATTTGAAAACAATTGTTCTGATACAGATGAGGTCCTTGTGACTGTTAATGCTATACCAGCAACAGATGCAGGTTCTGATGTAACCATTACTGAAGGTGAAAGCACAACGCTAACAGCAACTGGAGCAGACTCTTATTTGTGGAGCACAGGAGAGACTAGTGAAAGCATTTCAGTAAGTCCAAATGCAACTACAACTTATTCAGTAACGGGAACTTCAAATGGCTGTGAAACTTCCGACAGTGTTACTGTTATTGTACAATCTGAAAATGTTACAGCTAATGCAGGATTAGATGTTACCATTTGTAATGGAGAAAGCACGACGCTTACAGCTACAGGAGGAACAACTTATTTATGGAGTACAGGTGAAACTACAGCAAGTATTACTGTAAACCCAAATACAACAACAGATTACACTGTAACGGCATTTAATACAGCGCAAACAGCTTCAGATGAAGATAGTGTTACTGTAATAGTTAACGAATTACCAGCAACAGATGCAGGTGCAGATGTGACCATTTCCGAAGGAGAAAGTACAACGCTAACTGCTACTGGAGCAGACACATATTTATGGAGTACAGGAGCGACTACAGCATCGATTACTGTGACACCAAACAGTTCTACAACTTATACAGTGACAGGGTTTTCTAACAACTGTGAATCAACAGATGAAGTGTTAGTGACAGTAAACATAGAAAATGTTACAGCTAATGCAGGATCAGATGTTACTATTTGTAATGGAGAAAGCACAACGCTTACAGCAACAGGAGGAACAACTTATGTATGGAGTACAGGTGAAACTACAGCAAGTATTACAGTAAACCCAAATACGACAACAAATTATACTGTAACAGCATTTAATACAGCGCAAACAGCTTCAGATGAAGATAGTGTTACTGTAATAGTTAACGAATTACCAGCAACAGATGCAGGTGCTGATGTGACCATTTCCGAAGGAGAAAGTACAACATTAATTGCTACAGGAGCAGATACATACCTATGGAGTACAGGAGCGACTACAGCATCGATTGCAGTGTCACCAAACAGTTCTACAGCTTATACAGTAACAGGATTTTCTAACAACTGTGAATCTTCAGATGAAGTGTTGGTAACAGTAAACATAGAAAATGTTACAGCCGATGCTGGATCAGATGTTACTATTTGTAATGGAGATAGCACAACGCTTACAGCAACAGGAGGAACAACTTATGTATGGAGTACAGGTGAAACTACTGCAAGCATTACTGTAAATCCGAATACAACAACAAATTATACTGTAACAGCATTTAATACAGCTCAAACAGCTTCAGATGAAGATAGTGTTACAGTAACCGTTAATGAATTACCAGTAACAGATGCAGGTGCTGATACTTCGATTTTTATAGGAGAAAGTACAACCTTGACAGCAACAGGAGCAGATTCTTATGTGTGGAGTACTGGAGAAACAACAGCAAGCATTGTTGTTACACCAAATGAAACTACATTATACACTGTAACTGGAATTTCTAATGGATGTGAAGTTTCTGATGACGTTATGGTAACAGTTGCTTTTGAAGCTAGTGCTGGAGCAGATCAAACAATTTGTCAGGGATATTCGACGACATTGACAGCTTCAGAAGGAGATGCTTACTTATGGAGTACAGGTGAGACCACGCAAAGCATTACAGTAAACCCTTCAGGAACGCAAACTTACACGGTTACTGTGTATCAAGGCGCATTTCAAGATGATGCAGATGTTACTGTTTCAGTAAATCCGAATCCTAATGTTATCATTAGCAATGGAGGTGAAGTGATGATTTTGGAAGGTGAATTCGTGACACTTTCGGCCAGTGGTGCCAACAGTTACCTGTGGAATAATGGCGCAACACAGCCAAATATAGCCGTAAGCCCATCAGCAACGACAACCTATGAAGTAACGGGTTATATCAATAATTGTGAAGACACATCAGCTGTAGTTGTAAATGTTGTTGGCATTGTGGAAGCTGATGCAGGAGAAGACATCACAATTTGTTCAGAAGAAACAGTCACTCTAACAGCAACAGGAGGAGAGGAGTACTTATGGAATACAGGTGAAACAACTCAAAGTATTGAAGTGTCTCCAGATTCAGATACAGAATACTCTGTCTTAGTTTACAATGCTTTAGATAGTGATGAGGATACTGTAATGGTATTTGTTGAAGCTTGTAATACGATAGAAAATCCGCCACCAACTGAAACTGAAGCCTTTGATTTTATAGTATATCAAGAGCCGACAGAAGACGTATTAAAAGTTAAAATTAATGGATTAGATTCGGTAACTGCTCGAGGAATATCTATCTATGACATGTCTGGAAAAGTCTTATATACTGAATTATTTAGTGCATCAGAATTAGAAAACCAATCTGAAATGATACGATCAATTAATACATCACCTTATGCCAGAGGCATCTATATTGTTAGATTGATTTATGACGATACCAGTGTCTTAAAGAAAATCCCGATTCGGTAATATATTTTTGAATTAGCTATTAATTGTAATAACCATTGCTAGTATAAATATGCTAGCAGTGGTTTTTTTATGTAATAACAATAGTACACTTCATATGATTCTTAAATAATTTTATACATATCTTAATAATTTTAATCTATTGTACGTCAGTTTGTTATGTGCGTTAATTTTTAGTATTTAAGCTTCGTTTAATAAATAAATGACGTTTCAACGTCTTTTTCTGCACTTTCATCGTATATCAAATCGTATACCATAATGCAATGTATGTATGATCTAATCAATTTTTAGATTTTTAGTACGAAAATTCTTAATGAAAATTAGTCGCAATTGGCTTTAAATTAGTTGATTAGAATTGTAGTTTTGCGTCTAGAAAATTGAATTGATTTAAAATTCTACATGAAGGTTTTCGCATGTTTTAAAATTGCATTTTAAAAATAATTAATAAAAAAAATATTAATCCATTACAAATTATTAACCCTAAAATGATTACACTTAACCATAGAAGCCCTCTCTATCGTGCCTTCAAATTATTAAACTTCAATTTTTTACTATTACTTCTGTTTTGCATATCAAATTTTAGTACTGCGCAACAGAAAGCTTTTCCAGATGCAGTTGGAGCAGCAGCATATGCTACAGGAGGTCGTGGAGGCGATGTTTACCACGTTACAAATTTAAATAACAGCGGATTAGGAAGTTTTAGAGACGCAGTAAGTGCTTCTAATCGTACCGTTGTTTTTGATGTAAGTGGCACCATTCAATTAACATCTAACTTACACATTTATGCTAGTAATTTGACTATTGCTGGGCATACTGCTCCACTAGGAGGAATAACAATTACAGGGAAAGCCGTGTTTTTTCAAGACATAGATAATGTAATTGTAAGATATATAAGATTTAGACCTGATTATAATCCAGCTGGTAACGTTGATGCATTAAATGGCGTCAATTGTACGAATTTTATAATTGATCACTGTTCGATTTCCTGGGGAGGAGATGAAGCATTTAGCACAGTTGGTAGTTCGTCAAATATTACAGTGCAAAACTGTATTTTTGGTGAAAGTAAAACCGGTATGCTTGCTGGAGATGGATATAGTCCTATTTCTACAAATTATAGTATAATTGGTAATTTATACTATAATATAAGTCACAGATTTCCAAACGTTACAGCGCTTAGAACTGATGTTATAAATAATGTCGTTCATAATTGGTTTACAAGGTTAATGGCTGTAGCTGCTCATAATAATTCACAGTTAAACGAAATAGGTAACTTTTATCAAAGTGGAGTAAAAACAGCAGATCCAAGAGGATATGATTTTGCAGTTAACTGGTTAGATATTGGTAGCTCGAGTCAGCGTTCTAATATAAGAATATATACTGATGGTAATGTTTATCCCTCTTTTTTAACCGAAGCAGGTGACGATTGGAGTCTTTATGTGCATAGATTTAATGTAAATAGTGGCGCGTATGCAGGAATTAATCAATGGGATGATGCTGACACTGATTTTCGTTTATCTTCACCATTGCCCTTACTAGGTGAAGCGCCAACATTGATGACTGCTCAGCAAACCCTTATAAATGTACCATTAAATGCTGGAGCAAATAAATATTTAAATAGTGATGGTAGTGCTGCAATATATCGTGATAAAACAGATGATATTTACATCACGAATGTTACTAATAATGTATCTGAATATTATTCTTATCCACCAACTAATATAGTTACTAAACAACACTATTTAGAGTTTCATAATTCAGTTAGTAATACACCAATTAATTCCAGACCTGCTAATTATGATTCTGATAATGATGGCATGCCAAATGTCTGGGAAAACCAAAATGGATTGAATCCTAATAATTCATCAGATGCTAATAGTGTTCAACCTGATGGGTATACCAATCTTGAGTATTATCTCAATGAAATGTCTATTGTGGCAAATACAACGCCTGACTGTTCAAATGAAATTGCAACCTTCCCATACAATGAAGGGTTTGAAAATACATTAGGAGCCTGGACACAATCTAGTGCAGATGATATAGACTGGACAATTGATGCCAACGGAACACCTTCAAGTGGGACAGGTCCTGCAAATGCATCACAAGGAACCTACTACGTGTTTGTGGAGGCTTCAGGAAATCCAGCAAAACAAGCATTTTTAAATTCACCATGCTTTAACCTGTCTAATTTGTCTAATGCCAATTTCAGTTTTAAATACCATCAATTGGGTTCTACAGATACAGGAACGATTGATTTAGAAGCAAGTGATGATAATGGCGCTAGCTGGACATCCATATGGAATAGTTCTGGAAACTTAGGGAATTCATGGCTGGCTGCCGATATTGACTTAGCGGCTTACGTTGGAGGAAGTGTTCAATTGCGATTCAATAGAGTTGTAGGAAATTCTTATCAGGCCGATATTGCTATTGATGAAGTGAATTTAAAAGGAACGGCAAATACAGTTACTACTGACTGTTCTAATGAAGTCACATCGTTTCCATATACTGAAGGGTTTGAAAATACGTTAGGAGGCTGGACACAGTCCAATGCAGATGATATCGACTGGACAATTGATGCCAACGGAACACCTTCAAGTGGAACGGGTCCTTCAAGTGCATCGCAAGGAACTTACTACGTGTTTGTAGAGGCTTCAGGGAACCCAGCAAAGCAAGCATTTTTAAACTCGCCATGTTTTAACTTGTCTAATTTATCTAATGCCAATTTCAGTTTTAAATACCATCAATCGGGTTCTACGGATACTGGAACGATTGATTTGGAAGCAAGTGATGATAATGGAGCTAGCTGGACATCCATCTGGAATAGTTCTGGAAACTTAGGCGATTCATGGCTCAATGCTGATATTGACCTGGCAGCTTATCTTGGAGGAAGCGTTCAATTGCGATTCAATAGAGTTGTAGGAAACTCTTACCAAGCAGATATTGCTATTGATGAGATAAACTTAAAAGAGATTATTAATACTGTGGATGAAGATTGCTCAGGAGAAATTGCATCGTTTCCATATACTGAAGGATTTGAAAACACGTTAGGAGGCTGGACACAATCTAGTGTAGATGATATTGACTGGACAATTGATGCCAACGGAACACCTTCAAGCGGTACTGGTCCGACAAGTGCATCACAAGGAACTTACTACGTATTTGTAGAGGCTTCAGGAAATCCAGCAAAACAAGCATTTTTAAACTCGCCATGTTTTAATCTGTCAAATTTGTCTAATGCCAATTTCAGTTTTAAATACCATCAATCGGGTTCTACGGATACAGGAACGATTGATTTAGAAGCAAGTGACGATAATGGTGTTAGCTGGACATCCATCTGGAATAGTTCTGGAAACTTAGGTAATTCATGGCTGACGGCTGAAATTGATCTGGCAGCATATCTCGGAGGAAGTGTTCAATTGCGATTCAATAGAGTTGTTGGTAACTCTTACCAGGCCGATATTGCCATTGATGAGATTAGCTTAAAAGAAATTATTAATACTGTAGATGAAGATTGTGCAGAAGAAATTGCATCGTTTCCATATACTGAAGGGTTTGAAAATACGTTAGGAGGCTGGACGCAATCTAGTGCAGATGATATCGATTGGACAATTAATGCCAACGGAACGCCTTCAAGCGGGACTGGTCCTGCAAGTGCATCACAAGGAACCTACTACGTATTTGTAGAGGCTTCAGGAAATCCAGCAAAGCAGGCATTTTTAAACTCGCCATGCTTTAATCTGTCAAATTTATCAAATGCCAATTTCAGTTTTAAATACCATCAATCGGGTTCAACTGATTCGGGAACCCTGGACTTAGAACTAAGTAAAGATAATGGTACTAGCTGGACATCTATCTGGAATAGTTCTGGAAACTTAGGTGATTCATGGTTAATGGCCGAGATTGATTTGACAACCTATATTGGAGGAAGTGTTCAATTGCGATTCAATAGAGTTGTAGGTAACTCTTACCAAGCCGATATTGCCATTGATGAGGTAAGTTTAACAGAAAGCACCAATTCTGGATGTGCTAGTGGTATTACATCGTTTCCATATACTGAAGGATTTGAAAATACGTTAGGAGGTTGGACACAATCCAGTGCAGATGATATCGATTGGACAATTGATGCCAACGGAACGCCTTCAAGTGGGACAGGTCCTGCAAATGCATCACAAGGTTCATACTACGTGTTTGTCGAGGCTTCAGGAAATCCAGCAAAGCAGGCGTTTTTAAATTCTCCATGTTTTAACCTGTCTAATTTATCAAACGCCAATTTCAGTTTTAAATACCATCAATCGGGTTCAACCGATTCAGGAACTATTGCTTTGGAAGCAAGTGATGATAATGGTGCAAGCTGGACATCCATCTGGAATAGTTCAGGGAATTTAGGCGATTCTTGGCTAACCGCAAATATTGATTTGACTGCGTATTTAAATGGAAGTGTTAGACTGCGATTTAATAGAGTTGTAGGCAATTCTTATCAGGCTGATATTGCCATTGATGAGGTAAGTTTAACAGAAAGTGTCAATTATGGATGTGCTAACGGAATTACATCGTTTCCATATACTGAAGGGTTTGAAAATACGTTAGGAGGCTGGACACAATCTAGTGCAGATGATATTGACTGGACTGTTGATGCCAACGGAACACCTTCAAGTGGTACAGGTCCGACAAGTGCGTCACAAGGTTCATACTACGTATTTGTAGAAGCTTCAGCAAACCTAACAAAACAAGCGATTTTGAATTCACCATGTTTTAATTTGTCGAGCTTATCAGATGCAACTTTTAGTTTTAAATATCATCAACTAGGTTCAACCGATTCGGGAACTATTGACTTAGAAGTAAGTGATGATAATGGTGCAAGCTGGACATCGATTTGGAATAGTTCAGGAAACATAGGTGATTCATGGCAATCTGCAAGTGTTAATCTTTCGTCTTATTTAGGTGGTAGTGTGCAATTGCGTTTTAATAGAATAACAGGTAACACCTGGAAGGCAGATATTGCTATCGATGATGTATCGCTATCAACTAGTAAGTCTGGTAGAAAGGCAGAAACAGGAAAATCGAAAGCAAAAGCAGAAGCAGAAACAAAAACAGTGGCGACTACAATCGAAACAAACACGATAGCTGTTGAAGAACTAAAAGACATCGCTTTATATCCAAATCCGGTTAAAGGCAGTTCAATTAATATTAAGTCTGACTATACAAATCTTTCATTTGAAATTTATAACATGGTTGGCCAGATAGTTTCTAAAGGAACTTTAAAAAACAATGCTATTGATATTAGTAACTTAAATACAGGTGTTTATCAAATTAGGTTTTCTTCGGAAGGTCAAATAATAACAAAGCGATTTATTAAGCAATAATTATTAGGCAATAATTATTAGGCATATTTAATATTAAAAAGTCCAGATGTAATGATCTGGACTTTATTTATTTGACTTCTAATCTAATGTCATGATTTCACATTAAATATGTGATGATTGCTATAGTGGATGATTATTTCTAAAAAGCCTTTATTTGATAATTAAAGACTGGATGGTAGCAGAAGAATCACAATTTTTGACAGTTAGGAATACCTCTTTTTCTTCGAGTTCATTTTCGATAAGATAGGTTTTGCAACCTTCAGATTTTGTATCACTTTCTGAAAAGTTTACATCTCCAGTTTTAATCAGTTGAGACACAGCCAGAGTATCTAAGCTGTATGTTTTCATTGCATTTTCAGTAGCTTCAGAATAGAAGTGTTTTTTTATACTTATGTTTTTTATAGTTCTGGCATTTGGACCATAGGAACAAGATGTCTTTTTTCCGCCTAGAAAAAAGGCAAGTAAAATCAGACCTATAGAAAATCCGCCTAAGTAATAGCCTATTCTATGAATTAATTTCATGAGTGATAGTTGTCATTTTGATTGTTAGCAATATAGTTAGTGAAACAAATTACTTTTTTTAACTTCTAGAAAATTAACAGATTGACATCACTACAGTCTAAATCGAACCAATCGGCAACAGATTTATTTGTCAATATTCCGTGGTAAAAATACAACCCATTTTTTAAACCACGATCAAAACGGATGGCATTTTCAATACCACCATCTTCAGCAATTTTTAATAGGTAAGGGGTAAAGATATTACTAATTGATACTGAGGCCGAACGTGAATAACGAGCAGGAATATTTGGAACACAGTAATGAATAACACCATTGTGTTCAAAAGTGGGTTTATCATGATTTGTAACTTCACTGGTTTCAAAACATCCACCCATATCAATACTAACATCGATAACAACAGCTCCAGATTTCATGGTATTCACCATGGCTTCTGTAACTACAATTGGAGACCTGTTTTTGCCTCTAACGGCTCCAATAGCTACATCGCAACGTTTTAGAGCCTTTACCAGGTTTTTAGGTTGAAGTGTCGAGGTATATAAAGTTCTTCCGAGGTTGGATTGTACACAACGTAATTTTGTAATAGAATTGTCAAATATTTTGACATTTGCACCTAGTCCGATAGCAGAACGCGCAGCAAACTCGCCTACAGTTCCTGCGCCAATAATGACAACTTCGGTAGGAGGCACACCGCTAATATTACCAAACATCAAGCCGTTACCACCATTGACATTGGATAACAGTTCAGATGCAATGAGTATAGAAGCAGTTCCGGCAATTTCGCTAAGTGATCGTACTGCAGGATATGCGCCATCGTCATCTTTAATGAATTCGAAAGCCAAGGCAGTTATTCGTTTAGCAGCCAGGGTTTCAAAATATTTTTTGCTTTGAGTTTTTAGTTGTAATGCAGAAATTAAGAGCGTTTGCGGATTGATGAGTTTAATTTCGTCTATCGAAGGTGGTTCTACTTTAAGTATAATAGGGCAGGAGAACACTTTTGCTGTATCGTTGGTGACTTCTGCTCCAGCTTCGCTATAGGTTTTATCTTTAAAATTAGCGCCTTCTCCAGCACCAGACTCTATCATAACGCGATGGCCATTTGAAACTAATGCAGAGACAGCATCTGGGGTTAAACAGACTCTTTTTTCTTGAAAATGGGTTTCTTTGGGTATTCCAATAAATAAATCACCTTTCTTTTTATAAACTTCTAGGGTTTCTTCTTGTGGAAGTAATTGTGCTTTGGTAAAAGGAGATAAAGATTTGCTCATTGATGTTTTAATTGGTAACTCAAATTACAAATAAAAATTCATTTTTTGCAAAATAAGTTTTATATTAGAGATTATTTTCTATGAGTTTGATTTTGAAGAGAAAAAATATCCATGACTATATTATAATATTAATTATTCTATCAGTTAAACTAATCTTTTATATACCTGAGTTAATGACCAATGAGCAGCTAAATACAAAAGTATTTGGTTTTGAATTTAACTTAAGATTGATTTTGTGGTTTTTAGCTGTTAAACTTCAATTAATAATATTATTATTTATATGGCATTACACATCGAGACATTGGTGGAAAATTGCTATAATGATTCCTCTAACTCTAGAAGTTTTTAAGTTTATTGGTTTTCTAAATATCAAGTTTGAAAATTTTGATGAAGTAGATTTTATTACCAGTATACCAGTAACTATTCCTATAGTATTGTCCTTACTTTATTTATCTAATAAATTGAATAAATATATTAATCATCAAGTAGTTTATGAAAAATTAAATACTGAAATTGATTTAGTTTTTAAAGAAATGCACTATAACAATAATGACGAATTAATTTTAAAGTTAGAATTTAGTAATTTAAAGAAAAATAAAAAGAATTTTGACAAAGCTGAATACTTAGAAAAATTATTAAAACTTAGGAGTAAACTTTATCAAAATGAAAAACATTAAAATAAAAAAAGATTTAATTATTGTTCTTATAATAATAATTTCTCCGTTTGCTTTTTACTTTCATGTATTGGCACCTACAACGAAAGTTTGGGATACTAAATTTTTCACTATAGATGCAGGATACTTTGAAAATGTAAAAAATTATTTATGGATTTATGCATATAAAACTTTGACTATTTTAATGATTTCTATTTGGTTTGTGACTTGCAAAAACTGGTGGAGATTGGTTCTGTTAATTCCTCTATCAATTGAATTTTCAAAATTTATCAGTTTTTTAAATGATAGATATAATTTTTTAGATAATTATGGTTTTGCTCATTCACTTCCAATATTTTTAATGTTTAGTTTTCTTCTCTTGTTTATAGCAAAAAAGCTAAACTATTATTCAGTAAATAGCAATACCAGATCAGAACTCAATGATGAGATTTATAAGTTGATGAATGATTTATCACTATTTAATAGGAAGGAATCTTATAAAATTAAAAAGAAATATGATCTTATAAAAAAGCAGAAAGATAAAATTGAAAAAAAAGAATATTTATGTAGTCTTATAGAATTAAGAAATAGTATAAATGAATAACTTAATTATCACTATCATCAATATTATTAATTTCTAACAATATTTCATCAAAAAGAGCTTTCTTTTCATCAGACCATTTTTCTTTTAAACGATTATTTATGTAGGCTTCAATCTCTAGTTTAGTTTTTGATTTAGGTTTAGGAACTTCTTTAATGAACATCTCTCCTTTACCAGTAATCAACCATATTAAATTAACCTGAGGATACTCTTTAATAATACGCTCAATCACGTCGCTTCCAACCGAAGCATTGTTCTTTTGCATGCGTAATATATAACCATTGGCAGTTCCAATAGAAATGTCAAATTGTCTGGCACTCATGTTTAATGCAGTAATCAACTGCATAATACGATGTACGGTTTTACTCATTATAATTAGGGTTATTAAGAGTCAATCAATATAACTGTATGTTACAAATGTAAATGTTTTTGAATTAAAATCAATAAGTGTCGATTATTTTCTAAATTTTAGCTTATGCAATTTAGTATTAATAAAAAAAACAGCTCATATTTATGAACTGTTTTATCTTATAGAAGTTATTTATGTTAACGAGTTAAAAATATTGCTTGATTTTTCCCCACAGTCCTTTAGGTTTCATCATAAATTCTTCTTCAAGTTCCTGCATTGTTTTATCAGCATCGTTTAATTTGTCAAATATTTTTGCTCTCACCAAATATATTGAAGGTATAATTATTGCCATAAGTGGCAGCATATACATAAAATTCATCTCATCAAAATATGATTGATCTTCATTAAAAAGAGCAAATATTTGATACAAATACATTACAATAGGTACTAAGAGAGCGTGATACCACCAGTGTCTACAGGTGAAAAACCAAATTAATAATAAGAATAGAGGAACCGCTTTGCCTGTAAGAATCCACATAACTAAGTTTGCATTTTCCCAAGCTTTACTATCATAAGTAAATAAAAAAGTGCTCCAAAATCTTTCTTCTGGAACACTTTCATGAATCGAAAACAGATATGGTGTAATAGCTAATAAAATAGCCACGACACTACCTTGAATAAAATTTCTTTTATAAGTTATCTGGTTTTTTGAATTTCTTTTTCTCGATTTCAGTTTTAACTTGTCCATCTAGGTTAATTAAATCAGTTGCCTGAGCTGTGAACAACATACCACCGAAAATCGCGATAGCTAGTACGTACTTTTTAGTCTTCATAATATAAGGGATTAAATTAATTAATTGCTCAAATATAAGAAGCACTTATACTTTAAACAGTTAAAACGAGTGTTAAAAACCACTCTTTTAATCATCTTTTCTTACGGTTTTTCCGTAATCCTCAATAAAGACGCGGTGTTAGGTTGCTTATTTATTTGTTAAATATTGTGTTGCTCTATAGGTTTTTTCTGGGTTAATATCATGTTTTGGCTCAATTTGAGGGATCTTGAGGTCTTATTTTTGTAAGAAATTTCAATACTGTTTATGTCTTGTGGTAATAAATTTTCAGCGTTTTCAGGCCATTCAATAAACACCCAATTGGAGGTGTATAAATAATCTTCAAATCCAAAATTTAAAGCTTCTTCTTCGTCATTAATTCGATATAAATCAAAATGAAAAATCGAAGCCTCATTTCCTAAATATTCATTTACAATTGAAAATGTCGGACTACTAACGTCATCATCACATCCAAGACATTTAACTAATGATTTTATAAGCGTTGTCTTTCCAACTCCCATATCACCATTAAATGCTATAGTTTTTGATGTTGCATGATCCAATATCTGTTTTGCAACAGTATCGATGTCTTCAATCTCATATGTGATCTCTAATAACACTGACATTTTCTTAGTAACATAAATGTATTTTATCTAATTTGATAGCAATATTACATAAATTATATGAGAAAAACTAGAAAAAAGTGTATTTCATCGGCTTTTTTTGCATTACATGGATTTATTTCGGATTCATTACAACAAACGGAATAATCATTTCTTCCAGCGAAACGCCTCCATGCTGATAGGTATTTCTGTAATAACTTACATAATGATTGTAGTTGTTTGGATAGGCTAAAAAATAATCACTTTTCGCAAAAATAAAGGAGCTACTCATAGTTATTGATGGCAATTGAATGGTTTTTGGGTCTTTAGCTACCAAAACTTCACGTTCTTCATAAGTCAAACTTCGACCAGTTTTATAACGCAAATTTAAGCTCGTGTCCCGATCACCAATTACCTTTGAAGGATGTTTTACATTTATGGTACCATGATCTGTAGTTAGAATCAACTTAAACCCAAGACCTTGCGCTTGCTGTATCATTTCTAATAAAGGAGAGTTTTTAAACCAGCTCACCGTTAGTGATCGGTAAGCCTTGTCATTAGACGCTAATTCTTTAACAACATCCATTTCTGTTTTTGAATGTGATAGCATATCCACAAAATTGTAAACAATCACTGAAAGGTCATTATCTTTTAATGTTTTGAAGTTTTCAACCAGTTTTTTTCCTGCTTTAAGGTTTGTGATTTTATGGTATTCTGTTTTTAAATGTTGAAGTCCTAAACGCTTTAACTGACCTTCTAAAAATTCTGCTTCATGCATGTTTTTTCCACCTTCATCTGTATCGTTTTTCCAAAGATTAGGATGTAGTTTTTCCATATCTACAGGCATTAATCCCGAAAATATGGCATTTCTTGCATACTGTGTCGCTGTTGGAAGGATACTGTAAAAGGGTGTTTCAGAATCTTTTTTGTAATAGTTGTTGACTATAGGTTCAAAAGCCTTCCATTGGTCATAACGTAGGTTGTCAATGACGATTAATAGTGTAGGCTGATCTTTACTTATTTCAGGAACAATTTTGTCTTTAAACAAATTGTGCGATAGTGTTGGTGCGTCAGCATTATGATCAAACCAATCTGAATAATTTTTTTCTATAAACTTACCAAACTGAACATTAGCTTCAGTTTTCTGAGACTCTAGTATTTCGGTCATGCCAACATCTTCAATATCTTCAAGTTGCAACTCCCAGTATATAAGTTTTTGATACAAGTCACTCCATTCTTCAAAGCTGTTTACCATAGATAAATCCATAGCTATTTTTCTAAACTCTTGCTGGTAGTTAGAGGTTGTTTTTTCTGAAACGAGCCTAGAGTGATCCAAGTTTTTCTTTAAACTCAATAAGATCTGATTAGGGTTTACAGGTTTAATGAGGTAATCGGCAATTTTATTTCCGATGGCTTCTTCCATAATATATTCCTCTTCACTTTTTGTAATCATAACTACAGGAAGATTAGCACGACGCTCCTTAATTTCATTTAATGTTTCTAAACCGGTCAGGCCTGGCATATTTTCATCTAAAAACACGATATCAAAATTAGTATCGTCAATAATTTCAATAGCTTCGGTACCACTTTGACACGTGGTAACTTTATATTGTTTTTGCTCAAGAAAAATAATATGTGGCTTTAAAAGATCGATTTCGTCGTCAACCCAAAGAATATTTATAGTGTTCATGTATATTTGTTTAAATTAATGTAAAAGCTTAACGTTTGAAGACAAGTAACAAACTTAAAATCTTTAACGACCCAATTTACGGATTTATTACTATTCCGAATTCGGATATTTTCGATTTAATTGAACACAAATATTTTCAACGATTGCGCCGAATTTCTCAAATGGGTCTCTCATATTTGGTGTATCCGGGAGCTCATCATACGCGATTTCATCATGCCATTGGCTGCATGCATTTAATGCAAAAAGCTGTGAATGTGCTTCGTTTTAAAGAGGTTACAATTTCTCAGGAAGAAGAAAAAGCACTTTTTATTGCTATTTTATTGCACGATATTGGACACGGACCATTTTCTCATGCCATGGAACACAGCATCGTAAATGGCATTTCTCATGAAGAGATTTCGATGCATTTCATGCAAAAGCTCAATAAAGAATTTAACGGAAGTTTAACGCTAGCCATCCAGATTTTTGAAGGAAAGTATCACAGACCCTTTTTATGTGAGCTCATTTCAAGTCAGTTTGATATGGATCGCGCAGATTATCTTAAACGCGATAGTTTTTATACTGGAGTAGCCGAAGGTAATATCAATAGTGAACGATTAATTACCATGTTAAATGTTGTTGACGACAGACTGGTTGTAGAAGAAAAAGGAATTTATAGTGTGGAGAAATTCCTGGTCGCTAGACGATTTATGTACTGGCAAGTGTATTTGCATAAAACAGGATTGGTAGCTGAACAATTGCTGACCCGAGTTTTAAAACGTGCTAAAGAACTCAAAAGCCAAGGTGTACAATTAAGAGCAAGTGAAGCCTTAACGTATTTTCTTGACAATGAAATTTCCGCCGAAAATTTTGATGATTTTACTCTTGAAACATTTTCTCGTCTAGATGATACTGATATTGTTTCAGCTATGAAAGATTGGCAATACCATGAAGATTTTATTCTCAAAAACCTTTCAGGAATGATTATCAATAGAGATCTTCTGAAAATAAAACTAAAGAATAAACCGATTAAAAGATCAACGCTTGACAAGCACATTTCAAGCCTGATATCTAAATATAATATTTCTAAAAAGGATGCTGAATATTTTGTATTTATCGATGAAATATCTAATCAGGCATATCAGTCTAAAAAACAGAATATCAAGATTTTGCAGAAAACTGGAAAAGTGGTAGACATCACCAAAGCATCAGACCAGTTTAGCATGAAAGCCTTGTCTAAACCTGTAACAAAATATTATATCTGTTATCCTAAATAAAATCTAACACATTTTTCCTATTTTTGCGTGAATGAACTTTACAGCACAACAAATAGCTGGAATTTTAGAAGGTGATATCGTAGGCGACCCTGAGGTAGAAGTTTCTAAACTTTCAAAAATTGAAGAAGGTACAGAAGGCTCTTTGACCTTTTTGGCAAACCCAAAGTATAAGTCATACATTTATTCTACCAAAGCGTCTATAACGATTGTCAACAAAACATTTGAGCCAGAAAATGACATCTCTACAACGCTTATTAAAGTTGAAGATGCCTATAAATCATTTTCTAAACTTTTAGAATATTACAATCAAGTTAAACTGAATAAATTCGGAATAGAACAACCTTCATTTATTTCTGAAACAGCTTCTCTAGGAACTGACGTTTATGTTGGTGCTTTTAGCTATATTGGAGATAATGTTTCCATTGGACAAAATGTTAAGATTTTTCCAAACGCATATATAGGTGACAATGTTGTTATTGGAGACCATACTATTGTGTTTTCAGGAGCAAAAATTTATTCGGAATCCATCATAGGAAAATACTGTGTTGTCAACTCGGGCGTTATCATTGGAGCCGATGGCTTTGGTTTTGTGCCAGACGAAAATGGCGAGTATAGTAAAGTTCCTCAAACAGGAAATGTAATTATTGAAGACCATGTCGATATTGGTGCAGCGACTACAATTGATAGAGCAACGCTGGGATCAACCATCATTCGCAGAGGTGTAAAGTTAGATAACCAAATTCAAATTGCTCACAATGTAGAAATTGGTAAAAATACAGTTATTGCAGCTCAAACAGGAATTGCAGGGTCAACAAAAATTGGTGAAAATTGCCAAATTGGAGGTCAGGTTGGTATTGCTGGTCATATTACAATTGGTAATAATGTTAAAGTTCAGGCGCAATCTGGAATTGGAAAACATGTTAAAGATAACGAAGTGCTTCAAGGGTCACCTTCATTCACTTACGGAGATTGGAATAAATCATATGTATATTTCAAAAATTTACCTAAGATTGTTAAAACCATTAATGATTTAGAAAAGAAAGTAAATGGCAATAATTAAAACAGACGTTAAACAAAAAACTATTGAGAAACAGGTTTCTCTCACTGGAGTAGGCTTACATACTGGTAAAAATGTTACGCTAACATTTTGTCCTGCTCCTGTAAATAACGGATTTTCTTTTAAGCGTATCGATTTGGAAGGATCTCCAGTTATTGAAGCAGATGCTAACTATGTCACCAATACTCAAAGAGGCACTTGCTTAGAAAAAAATGGAGTTACTATTCAGACTTCTGAGCATGTACTAGCAGCTTTGGTTGGATTAGATATCGATAATGCGATTATCGAATTAAATGCTTCTGAGCCTCCAATTATGGATGGTTCTTCAAAATTCTTTGTTGAAGCTCTCGAAAAAGCAGGTATTACAGATCAAGATGATTTTAGAGAAGAATATGTTGTGTCTGATGTAGTCTCTTATTCTGATGAAGAATCAGGAAGTGAAATTATCGTGATGCCAGCAAAAGAATACCAGGTGACAACTATGGTTGACTTCGGAACAAAAGTTCTCGGAACGCAAAATGCAACCATGAATCATATTTCAGATTTTAAAACTGATATTTCTGATTCAAGAACGTTCAGTTTCTTACATGAATTGGAAATGTTATTGGAACACGGACTTATAAAAGGTGGAGATCTTAATAATGCCATTGTTTATGTAGATAAAGAATTATCTCCCGAAACTATGGATAAATTGAGAGTCGCATTCAATAAAGATTCTATAGCAGTCAAGCCTAATGGGATTCTTGATAATTTAACTCTTCATCATCCTAACGAAGCTGCGAGGCATAAGTTACTTGATGTTGTTGGAGATTTAGCTCTAGTAGGAACTCGTATTAAAGGTAAGGTAATTGCTAATAAACCAGGACATTTTATCAATACACAGTTTGCAAAAAAACTGTCTAAGATTATAAAAAATGAGCGTCGTAATAACGTACCTCAAATCGATTTGAATCAAGAGCCATTAATGGACGTGATTCAAATTATGGACATGTTACCTCACAGACAACCATTTTTACTGCTTGATAAAGTGTTTGAATTGTCTGAATCTCATGTGATTGGTATGAAAAACGTTACCATGAACGAAGAGTTTTTTAAAGGGCATTTCCCTGGAGCACCAGTAATGCCAGGAGTTTTAATCGTTGAAGCTATGGCGCAAACTGGAGGAATTTTAGTCTTGAGTACTGTTCCAGATCCAGAAAACTATTTAACCTTCTTTATGAAGATTGATAAAGTGAAATTCAAACAAAAAGTAGTTCCTGGTGATACTCTTATCTTTAAGTGCGATTTAATAACGCCAATTCGTCGCGGTATCTGCCACATGCAAGGCTATGCTTACGCCAATGGAAAACTTTGCGCAGAAGCAGAGTTAATGGCTCAAATTTCAAAAGTAAAATAAAAAGCAAATGAACCAACCTTTAGCTTACGTACATCCTGGAGCAAAAATCGCTAAGAATGTAGTTATAGAACCTTTCACGACAATATATAGTAATGTAACCATTGGAGAAGGCACATGGATTGGAAGTAATGTGACCATAATGGAAGGGGCTCGTATTGGTAAAAATTGTAATATTTTCCCTGGTTCTGTAATTTCTGCAGTACCTCAGGATTTAAAATATAATGATGAAGATACACTTACAATAATAGGTGATAATGTTACTATAAGAGAGTGTGTTACGATTAATAGAGGAACTACCGATAAAATGAAAACGGTTATCGGTAACAACTGCTTAATCATGGCTTATTGCCACATTGCTCACGACTGTATTGTTGGTGATAATTGTATCTTTTCAAATAATAGTACTTTGGCTGGTCATATTTCTGTTGGTGATTACGTCGTTTTAGCAGGAATGACTGCAGTGCATCAATTTTGTTCTATCGGAAACCACGCTTTTGTAACTGGTGGATCTTTAGTGCGTAAAGATGTGCCTCCATTTGTAAAAGCAGCTCGAGAGCCATTATCGTATGTTGGAATAAACTCTGTAGGCTTACGTCGACGTGGATTTTCAACAGAAAAAATTAGAGAAATTCAAGATATATACCGAATATTATATCAAAAAAATTATAACAATACACAGGCTTCAGATTTAATTGAAGCTGAAATGGAGGCAACTCCTGAACGTGATGAGATTCTTCAGTTTATTAAGAACTCTCATAGAGGTATCATGAAAGGGTATTTCAAATCAAATTAATTTAATAAATTAGACAAACATATTATGGCAAGTACTTCAGATATTAGAAACGGATTATGTATTAGATATAATCACGATATCTTTAAAATTATCGAATTTTTACATGTTAAACCTGGAAAAGGACCTGCTTTTGTGAGAACTAAGCTTAAAAGTGTAACAACGGGAAAAGTTATAGACAATACATTTTCAGCAGGACATAAAATTGATGATGTTAGAGTAGAAACTCATAAGTTTCAATACTTGTACAATGATGGTGAATTTTACCATTTTATGAATGAGTCTGATTATACTCAGATTCGCTTACTTGAAGCGGCTTTAGATCGACCAGATTTAATGAAAGAAGGTGAAGTCGTAACGGTTTTAATTAATACCGAAGACAATATGCCATTATCTGTAGATATGCCTGCAAGTGTGATTTTAGAAGTGACGCATACCGAACCAGGTGTCAAAGGAAATACAGCAACCAACGCAACAAAACCTGCAACCGTAGAGACAGGAGCTGAAGTTAATGTACCTTTATTTATTAATGAAGGTGACAAAATTAAAATAGAAACTGAAAAAGGAACCTATAAAGAACGTATCAAGGAATAGTCAATGAAATTCCCAAAACCTCATACACTTAAGGAAATTGCAAACCTTATCTCTACAGAATTTGTAGGAGCTGAGGATTTTCCTGTTTTAGGGATGAACGAAATTCATGTTGTTGAACCTGGAGATATTGTATTTGTTGACCATCCAAAATACTACGATAAAGCATTAGAATCTGCTGCTACCATAGTTTTAATCAATAAAAAAGTAGAGTGTCCTGAAGGAAAAGCACTTTTAATAAGTGATGATCCGTTTAGAGACTTCAATGCGCTTACGCTTCATTTTAAACCGTTTCAATCCTCTAATGTGTCAGTTTCACCTTCGGCAACAATAGGAGAAAATACAATTATCCAGCCCAATTGTTTTATTGGTCATAATGTCAAAATTGGTAATAATTGTACCATTCATTCCAATGTTAGCATTTATGATGATACAGTTATTGGTGATAATGTCATCATACACGCAGGAGCAATTTTAGGAGCTAGCGCGTTTTATTATAAAAACAGACCAGAAGGCTTTGACCAATTGCGTTCAGGTGGTCGCGTAGTTATTGAAAACAATGTAGATATTGGTGCCTTGTGTACAATTGATAGAGGTGTTACTGCAGATACAATTATTGGTGAAGGTTCTAAACTGGACAATCAAATTCAAGTTGGACATGATACTGTTATTGGTAAAAAATGCTTAATTGCATCTCAAGTCGGAATTGCTGGTTGTGTTATCATTGAAGACGAAGTCACTATTTGGGGACAAGTAGGAATCACCAGCGGGATTACCATTGGAAAAAAAGCTGTTATTTCAGCAAAAGCAGGTGTTAGTAAATCACTTGAAGGACATAAAAGCTATTTTGGTGTACCTGCAGATGATTTCAGAAGTAAATACAAAGAAATTGCAGCCATCAGAAAAATACCTGAAATTCTTGAAAAACTAAAAACTTTATAAATGTCAGCAAAAGAAGTTGTTAAAGCATTCTATGCATTAGATTTAGCCCAGGATAATAATGCCATTGATTACATTCATAAGGATTGTAAATTACTTTGGAATAGTAGTAATGGGTTTACAACTTTAGATTATGATGGTATAAATGCGATGCTCTCAGGTTTAAAAAAAGCGTATCACTCGTTTACTTATCGCATCAGCCACTTATTGGAAGATCAAAACATGGTTACTGCACGATATACCATTTATGTAACCTCAATTGAACGTCCTCAAAAAGAAGATGCTTTAGCACATTTTATATCCATTTGGGAAGTAAAAGATGGGAAATTATATCGCGGACATGAGATTAGTCAGCTTGCTGATGACAGTTCAGAAAGTTTAAATTCATATGCTGAAATAAAAGTCTAAAAATTTTTAAAAATCATAAGCAATAACTTATTTTTGCACAACGAATTTCAAAGTAAGAAATTCTTCTAATCACAAAAAAGTCAAATAAAACAAACACAAATGAGCGTTTTAGTTAATAAAGATTCAAAAATAATAGTTCAAGGTTTTACTGGTAGTGAAGGTACGTTTCACGCAGGCCAAATGATTGAATACGGAACCAATGTTGTTGGTGGAGTAACTCCAGGAAAAGGAGGTCAGACACACTTGGATAAACCCGTATTTAATACCGTTGCTGAAGCGGTTAAAGAGGTGCAAGCCGATACCACAATTATTTTTGTTCCTCCAGCATTTGCTGCAGATGCGATCATGGAAGCTGCCGATGCTGGAATTAAAGTCATCATTACAATTACAGAAGGCATTCCTGTAGGTGATATGATTAAAGCCTCAAATTATATAAAAAATAGAGACTGCAGATTAGTTGGTCCTAATTGCCCAGGAGTTATTACTCCAGGTGAAGCTAAAGTTGGTATTATGCCAGGTTTTGTGTTCAAAAAAGGAAAAGTTGGTATTGTGTCTAAATCGGGTACATTAACTTACGAAGCTGCTGATCAGGTTGTAAAACAAGGTTTAGGAATTACAACCGCTATCGGAATTGGTGGTGATCCAATTATCGGAACAACAACCAAAGAAGCTGTTGAATTATTAATAAACGATCCTGAAACTGAAGCTGTGGTTATGATTGGAGAAATTGGGGGTCAATTAGAAGCCGATGCTGCACATTGGTATAAGGCAAGCGGAAGTAAAAAACCAGTTGTAGGCTTTATTGCAGGAGAAACAGCACCAGCAGGACGTACTATGGGACATGCAGGAGCAATTGTAGGAGGAAGTGATGATACAGCACAAGCTAAAAAGAAAATTATGAGAGCTTGTGGTATTCACGTCGTAGATTCACCAGCCGAAATTGGTAAAAAAGTAGCAGAAGTTATTGGTTAAGAATGATTTCCTGTTAAAATAAATATAAAACACATTCGTTATAATTCCGTTGACTGTAACTTAGTCAACGGAATTTTTTTTAACTAACTCAATTAAAATTAACAATTATTATCACATGAAAAACATCAAACTATGTGTTATGCTGTTTGTAATTGCATTAGCTTACAATTGTAAAACAGATAACAAAAGTGATTTGGCCTATGCTGTCGAATCTAAAACAGACAGTAATGGATTTGCTTTCGAATCTGTTGCAAATGACCCAACAGGTTTACGCTTATACACGCTAGATAACGGTTTAAAAGTGTATTTAAGTAAAAATATTGATGAACCTAAAATTCAAACGTTTATTGCTGTAAGAGCAGGTTCTAATTATGATCCAAAAGAATCTACAGGATTAGCACACTATTTAGAGCACATGGTTTTCAAAGGTACCGATGAAATCGGTACAGCAGATTGGGAAAAAGAAAAAGCGTATTTAGATCAAATCTCTGACCTATATGAACAACACAGAGCTGAATCTGATCCAGAAAAGAAAAAAGAACTATATAAAAAGATTGATGAAATCTCATTAGAAGCATCAAATCACAGTATCGCAAATGAGTACGATAAAATGGTTGCTTCTTTGGGTGCAACAGGAACTAATGCTTATACGTGGTTCGAGCAAACTGTTTATGTCAATAAAATACCTGCAAACGAATTAGAGAAATGGTTAAAAGTAGAAAGCGAGCGATTTAGCCAGTTAGTATTACGCTTGTTTCATACAGAGTTAGAAGCTGTATTTGAAGAATTTAATAGAGGTCAGGATAACGATTATAGAAAGCGTTATGCAGCAATGTTAGATGGTCTGTTTCCTAATCATCCTTACGGACAACAAACGACTATAGGAATAGGAGACCATTTAAAAAATCCTTCAATGGTTGATATTCACAACTATTTTGATAAATACTACGTGCCAAATAATATGGCTATGGTATTAGTTGGTGATATCGATTTTGAGAAAACGATAAAAGGGGTGAATGACGCCTTCGGAAAGTTTGAAAGAAAAGAAGTTGTTCACCCAATACTACCTAAAGAAGAACCTATTACATCACCAGTAATTAAAGAAGTTTTTGGTCCAACTGCTGAAAATATTTCAATTGCTTTTAGAACTGATGCTTCTGGAACAAAAGAAGAAAAGTTAGTCACTATGTGTGATATGCTTTTAGCTAATGGTACTGCCGGACTTATAGATTTAAACTTAAATCAGCAGCAATTAGTTCAAAATGCGAGCTGTTCTCCAACATTCTTAAAAGAATATGGTTACCACACTTTTACAGGAACACCTAAAGAAGGGCAAACACTTGATGAAGTGAAATTATTATTACTTGGTGAAATTGAAAAACTTAAAAATGGAGAATTTGACGAATGGATGCTTGATGCTGTTATTAATGACTTAAAATTAAGTGAAACTCAGCGTTATGAAAATAATTCAGCCTTAGCAGATATGTATGTCAATGCGTTTATCAAACATTTAGACTGGAAAGGTAGAGTTGAATTTTTAGATGATTTAAGAACAATAACGAAACAAGAAATCGTTGATTTTGCAACCAATTTTTATAAAGACAATTATGTTGTAACCTACAAACGTCAAGGTGAAGATGATTCAATTGTAAAAGTTGAAAATCCAGGAATTACTCCTGTCAACCTAAATAGAGAAAAAAGTTCTGCCTTTTTAACCAATTTCAATGCTATAGAGTCAAAACCTTTAGAGCCAAAGTTTATCGACTATAAAGAGGCAATTAAAGAGACTAAAACTGATAATGGTATCAATGTGTCTTATATTAAAAATGAACAAAATGATTTATTCAACATGAATATCATTTTTGATATGGGAAGTGATAATGATAAAAAACTCGGACTCGCTGCTGGATATATGGAATACCTAGGAACAGATAAGTATTCTGCTGAAGAATTGAAAAAAGAATTCTATAAATTAGGAGTCAATTATTACGTTAGTGCTGGAGCAGAAACAACTTATGTTGGTTTAAGCGGAATAAAAGAAAACTTACCTAAAGGTTTAGAATTATTAGAGCATCTATGGAATAATGCAGTACCTGACAAAGAGGCTTATGATAAATATGTCGAATCTATAGCTAAAGGACGAAAAGATAACAAAACTCAAAAAGGAAGTATCCTATGGAGTGGTTTAATGAGTTATGGAAAGTACGGCGAAAATTCACGTTTGAGAAACATTTTTAAAGTCAGTGAATTGCAAGCTATGGATCCTGCCGAATTGGTTGAGATTGTTAAAGACATGAAAAACTATGAGCAGCGAATTTTTTACTACGGAAAAGATGTCGATGCTGCTGTAGCTGCTTTAAACACAAGTCATGTAGTTGCTGATGAGCTTAACAAATACCCAGAAGCAATGGCTTATCTTGAAAAAGAAACTGGAGGCAATGTGTACTTTGTAGATTTCGATATGGTGCAATCTGAAATGCTGTTTTTAGCTAAAGGCGATCCTTTTAAAGCTGAAAACATGGCGGCTTCTACTTTGTTTAATACCTACTTCGGAAGCGGATTGTCTTCAATCGTTTTTCAGGAAATTAGAGAATCTAAATCTTTGGCTTACTCTGCATTCTCAAACTATAGTAATGCTAGCAAACAAGATGATTCTAATTACGTCATGGCTTATATTGGTACGCAAGCTAATAAAATGCCTCAGGCTGTTGATGCAATGATGGATTTAATGACAAATATGCCTGAAGCTGAAGAGCAATTTAATGCTGCTAAAGAATCGACATTAAAAAAACTTGCAGCGCAACGAATCACTAAATCAGATGTATTTTGGAATTATGAGCGACTTAAAAAGTTAGGTATCGATAATGATAATCGAGAAGAGATATATAATACCATCAAAAACATGACTATGGATGATCTTCGTGGTTTCTTTAATGAAAACATTAAAGGGGAAAACTATAATGTTATGGTAATTGGTAATAAGAAAGATATCGATTTTAATGCTCTAAGTAAATTAGGGAAAGTTCAGGAAATGGATATCGATTATTTATTTAACTATGAACAACCTGAAGAAATTAAAATGTAGTTTCAGCTAAAACGCATTTAAATATAAAGGCAGCTAATTTTTAGCTGCCTTTATTATTTGAGATAAAATTTGATGAAAAAGAGCAAAGCGATATCAATAGATTTTGGTTAATTATACTTGTAATCAAAACTATTTATACAATGAAATACTTAATAACATTATTCATAATTGTTCTTCCTATCATTGGATTTGCTCAAGACCCGATGTTGCAAAATGACACTGACGAATTAGAAGATCAGGCAACTCAAATCACACAGCAATACAATAATGAACTGGCATTAACATCAAAACAGTTTGTGTTATTTCAGAAAAAGGTAGAAGAATTTTTAATTAGAAGAGAAACTATTGAAACAAAATATAAGGGAAAAGAAAAGTTAGACTTGTTGTTTACAATGCAAGAAGTAGAAACTCGAGAAATGAATGACATTCTCACGAGACCACAACTCAACTTATACAAAAAAATTAAAGCAAAAATTCAGCCGCTATCAGTAGTAGATAAACGGTAAAATATCTACACATATATGTTAAAAACCTCACAAGAATTTGTGAGGTTTTTATATGTTGTGCAACTTGTAATTGCTATATTTGAATACCAACTATTAAATAGTAAAAAATGAAATTATTAGAAGGAAAAACAGCAATCATAACAGGTGCAAGTCGAGGTATAGGTAAAGGTATTGCCGAAGTTTTTGCTCAACATGGAGCTAATGTTGCATTTACATACAGCTCTTCTGTAGAGGCAGCAAATGAGTTAGAAAAAGAATTAAACAGTCAGGGTATTAAAGCTAAAGGTTACCAAAGTAATGCAGCGAATTTTGAAGACGCTCAACAACTTGCAGAAGATGTCTTAGCCGAATTTGGAAGCATCGATATCTTAGTTAATAATGCAGGTATTACAAAAGACAACCTTTTAATGCGTATGGGTGAAGATGATTTCGATAAGGTTATTGAAGTGAATTTAAAGTCAGTATTTAATATGACCAAAGCGGTTCAGCGTACCATGCTAAAACAACGTAAAGGGTCTATAATTAATATGAGTTCAGTAGTTGGCGTAAAAGGAAATGCTGGACAAACAAATTATGCGGCGTCTAAAGCAGGAATTATCGGGTTTTCAAAATCTGTAGCTTTAGAGTTAGGATCAAGAAATATAAGAAGTAACGTCATTGCTCCAGGGTTTATAGAAACCGAAATGACAGCAAAGCTGGATGAAGAAACCGTAAAAGGTTGGAGAAGTGCTATTCCTTTAAAACGTGGTGGTACACCAGAAGATATAGCAAATGCTTGTGTGTTTTTAGCAAGTGATATGAGTGCTTATGTCACAGGACAAACCTTAAACGTCGATGGTGGAATGTTGACCTAATTCGAATTTGATTTCACAGAGTTTAGACAATAGTTTAAATGCTGTTCGAAAGCTATTACATGCAAACAGAAACAATAATATACATGATCATATCTGGAATTTTAGCGCTATTACTAGCGCTTTTTCAGTATGCTTATAAGTCTAAATTAAGTGGAAACCGGTCCTGGCTGCTCATGCTGTTGCGATTTATTTCACTATTTGCTGTTTTTGTGTTGCTTATCAATCCGAAATTTAATACGGTTACATATTACAATGAAAAGCCAAATTTAGTCGTTGCTATAGATAATTCAGAGTCCATTCGTTATCTTAATCAAACTGAAAGTACTACTGATTTCATTACAGCATTAAAAGCTAATGAAGCTCTGAATGATAATTTTAATTTAGAGTTTTATAGCTTCGGAAAAGAGCTCAATTCAGTAGATTCGTTGTCATTTGATGAAACACAATCCAACCTGGCTTTGGTGTTTGAACGTTTATCAGAAGTATATAATAATTCAATTTCTCCTACAGTGCTCATTTCCGATGGGAATCAAACCTATGGAAATGATTATACCTATCTGACAAAACGTTACAAGCAACCTGTGTTTCCTGTGATTTTGGGTGACACAACAACCTATACGGATGTGAAAATTCAGCAATTGAATGTCAATCGCTACGCGTATTTAAAAAACAAATTTCCTATTGAAGTTATTGCGACTTATAACGGAAACGCAACAGTTAATACACAATTAAAAATTACTGCTGGTAATGCGATTCTGTTTTCTAAGCCAGTCACTTTTAGTAAGTCACAAACATCACAAATTGTCAATATAACATTGCCGGCAAATAGAGTAGGTGTTACGAGTTATCGCGCAGAGATTGTTCCTTTAGATAATGAAAAAAACAAGGTGAATAACATTAAAAACTTTGCTGTAGAAGTTATTGATCAGAAAACCAGTGTCGCTATTGTTTCAGATATTTTGCATCCTGATTTAGGAGCGTTGAAAAAATCGATTGAAAGTAATGAACAACGAAGTGCGGAAATTTTATCTACAGTAGAATTTTTAAATAAGTCTAATGACTTTCAATTGGTAATTGTGTATCAACCAACAAATAATTTTAGAGCATTATTCAGTGAAATAGATAAGCTGAAGTTGAATAAAATTATCATTGCCGGAACAAAGACAAACTGGTCATTATTAAATCAGTTGCAAAGTAATTTTAAGCAGGAACTTACCAATCAGGTGGAAGAATTTCAGCCAACCCTAAATCAAAACTATGCTACTTTTATTGTTGATAATTTAAACTTTGGAGAATTTCCGCCTTTAAAAGCAGAGTTTGGTAGCACATCATTTACGGTTCCTTACCAAACCATTCTTTATAAAACTATTAACGGAAATCAAATTGACGAGCCATTGCTGGCTACATTTGAAATCAATGATAAACGTGAAGCATTACTATTGGGTGAAGGCATTTGGAGATGGAGAGCACAAGCATATATGAATGAAAATTCATTCAATATGTTTGATAATTTTATGGGAAAACTGGTACAATACTTAAGTACTAATAAACGTAGGGCGCGACTCAATGTAAATTACGAATCGTTCTATAATGGTAATGATAATGTAAAAATCACTGCGCAGTTTTTTAATAAAAATTATGAGTTTGATGATAATGCTACGCTAAATATTACATTAAAAAATAAAGCGACAGAGGCTGTCAAATCATTTCCTTTTGTTCTGAAAAACACAAACTATGAAGTAGATTTAAGTGGTTTAGAGGCAGGAGATTATAGTTTTACAGTTAAAGTTAACTCCGAAAATATTTCAAAATCTGGTGAGCTCAAAATACTAGATTATAACGTAGAGCAACAATTCTTAAATGCTAACGTCACTAAACTTCAAAACTTAGCATCTACAAGTCAAGGATCGTCTTATTTTATCACAAATGCTTCTGAAATTGCAAATGATTTACTTAATGACTCAAGGTTTGCAACGGTTCAAAAAAGCACTAAAAAAGTCGTACCTTTGATAGATTGGAAATATCTTCTTGCACTCATTGCGCTTAGTCTAGCTTGTGAGTGGTTTATTAGAAAATATAACGGACTAATTTAAAAATTTAAACTATGGAAAAATTACCAAAAGGCGGTGTTCTAACTATCATCGTTATTGTTGCTGCATTAATATTATTATTTAAATCGGTTGTGACTATAGATTCAGGGCACGCTGGTGTACTTTATCAATTAGGAGGAGGAGTTGATCCTGAGAGTGAACCACTTGGAGAAGGTATAAATTTTGTCGCACCATGGAACAGTGTTATCGATTATGAGGTAAGACAACAGGAATTGCCTGAGAAAATGTCGGTATTATCCTCAAATGGTTTGGATATCAAGCTAGATGCTTCAGTACTTTATCAACCCGATTACAAAAACTTAAGTCGTTTACATAAAGAAAAAGGTAAAGAATATATTAGTAGAGTTTTACAGCCAGCTATTAGAAGTGCTGCACGTAGTGTTGTTGGACGTTATACTCCAGAGCAACTATACTCAAGTAAACGTGATGCTATTCAAGATGAAATTTTTGAGGAAACCAAAAAAATTGTCGAGCCACAATACATTCAGTTAAACAATATTTTAATTCGTGATGTGACGTTGCCTCCAACAATTAAAGAAGCTATTGAGCGTAAATTAAAGCAAGAGCAAGAATCGTTAGAGTATGAATTCAGACTTGTTACCGCTGAAAAAGAAGCTCAAAAAGTTAGAATTGAAGCGCAAGGTAAAGCCGATGCGAATAAAATTTTAAGTGCTTCACTTACAGATAAAATACTTCAGGATAAAGGCATTGATGCTACAATCAAATTGTCTGAGTCTCAAAACAGTAAAGTCATTGTTATTGGATCTGGAGATTCAGGAATGCCAATCATATTAGGTAATCAGTAAACTTATAGTGAGAGCTTGTATTTTATGTTTACTAATATCTGTTTTTGGGTTTGCTCAAAAGGACAATCAATCTTTCTATAGAAATTTTGTAGAGGCTTATTACAACAAACAAACTCCAGAACCTATATTGATTTATGATGATATGGGTGGAAATGTTGTAGATACGTTGTATAACATTGCCGACAAGAATTCATGGTATAAGATTGCTATTACTGAAAGTGAATTTGGTTGGTTTAAAATGCGTAACATCCAAAGATTACCGAGTTCGTATAAAAATTTCCCTTATGATGATCATTGGGTGAAAAGTACTAACTTTTTAGTGCATGTCGATAATTATGATGACAATCATCAGGTGTATATATATGATTTACCATCATTAAATTCTAACCGAATTCATAAAATGGATAATTTTCAAATTGTGAACATTATAGAAATTAATGATTTATGGTCGAAAGTGAAATTTAAAGTTGGTAAAAAACGAATTGAAGGTTGGTTGCGTTTTAAAGATCAATGTGCCTATCCGTGGACTACTTGTCCAAAATATGAGTAATTTGCAATTTGAGCTTTAAATATTAATAATATCATAAATCTTCTTCTAAGATTAGGTTTTGTTAATTTTAATTTGCAATCTTTGTTTAAACATAACAACTAATGTATTTTATTCAATCACATCATCATCATTTTCATACTGGCACTCAAGCGAGCTGAAAATGTATTGAATGAAATCAAGATATTTAAAAAACCGTTTGAGTAAATCAAACGGTTTTTTGTTGTTTAACAAGTTCCTTAAATGATTTGCTCAAGCTAAAAAAAATAAAAAAGTAATTATGAGTAAATTAAAAATTGCAGTACAAAAATCGGGAAGACTTCACGATGATTCCATGCGGATTCTTAAAGATGTAGGAATTTCAATTGATAACGGAAAAGATCAGCTTAAAGCCTCGGCTAAAAATTTTCCACTCGAAGTATTTTACCTTCGGAATGGCGATATTCCACAATATTTAAAAGATGGAGTTGTAGATGCAGCTATCATAGGAGAGAATGTTCTGGTTGAAAAAGGCAATGGAATTTCTAGTATCGAAAAATTAGGATTTTCAACGTGCAAAGTATCTGTTGCTATTCCAAAATCAAAAACATATACATCCATTCAGGATTTGGAAGGCAAGCGCATAGCCACATCGTATCCAAATACGGTTAATCAATTTCTTAAGCAGAATAAGGTCAATGCCAATTTGCACATCATTAATGGATCGGTTGAAATTGCGCCTAATATCGGATTAGCTGATGCCATTGTAGATATTGTTTCCAGCGGTAGTACATTGTTTAAAAACGGATTAAAAGAAGTTGATGTGTTGTTAAAGTCTGAAGCCGTTCTAGCTGTATCACCAAAAATATCTTCAGAAAATCAAAACATATTAGATAAACTTCAGTTTCGTTTGAAATCGGTTTTACGAGGCCGACAAAGTAAGTATGTATTACTTAATGCTCCAGACGAAAAGTTAGAAGCTATCATAAATATTTTACCAGGAATGAACAGTCCGACAATTCTGCCTTTGGCAAAAGAGGGTTGGAGTTCATTGCATTCGGTGATTAATAAAAATGAATTCTGGGAAGTGATTGATGAACTCAAAAGTAATGGAGCCGAAGGAATTTTAGTATGTCCAATTGAAAACATGGTACTGTAATGAAAACGATTTTAAACCCTAAAAAAACAGATTGGTCTGCTATATTAAAACGACCAACTCAAACTGTTGAAAATATTGAAAATACTGTTAATCAAATATTCAATGACATACAAAGACGTGGAGATAAAGCCATTTCTAAATACACTGAATTGTTTGATGGTGTTACATTAGATGCAACAGTTGTTAGTGAAAAAGAGATAAGTGAAGCTTCACTGCAGGTTCCAGAAGCACTAAAGAAAGCAATTCAAACTGCTAAAACAAACATTGAAGCGTTTCACCAGGCTCAGGAAACCAAGCGTGTTACAGTTCAAACCTTTCCTGGTATAGAATGCTGGCAGGAAAAACGAGCAATCGAAAAGGTTGGCTTATATATTCCTGGAGGCACTGCACCATTGTTTTCAACTGTTTTAATGTTGGCTATTCCAGCTCAGATTGCAGGTTGTAAAGACATTGTAATGTGTTCTCCACCAAATAAAGAGGGTCTAATTGCTAATGAAATTTTATATGCCGCTCAATTATGTGGTGTAACAAAAATCATTAAAGTTGGAGGTATACAGGCTATTGCAGGAATGACCTTTGGAACTAAAGTCATTCCGCAGGTATATAAAATTTTCGGGCCAGGAAATCAGTATGTTACTGTAGCTAAGCAATTGGCTACCAAATATGGTGTTGCCATCGATATGCCTGCTGGTCCAAGTGAGCTTCTAGTCGTAGCTGATGATTCGGCAAACGCAAGTTATGTAGCCTCAGATTTATTGAGTCAGGCTGAGCATGGAGCCGATAGTCAGGTGATATTAATATCAACGTCTCAACAACTTATTACCCAAGTTGCTAATGAGGTGAAACAACAATTAGCAGTATTGCCTCGTAAAGACATGGCTGAGAAAGCTATAGATAATTCGAAACTTATTTATGTGGAAACTGATACAATTGCGATGGAAATGATTAATGAGTATGCTCCTGAACATTTTATCATTTGTACAGAAAATGAAGATTTTTACATTGACTATATCGTAAATGCTGGCTCCGTATTCATAGGAAACTACACACCAGAAAGTGCAGGTGATTATGCCTCTGGTACAAATCATACGTTGCCAACAAATGGTTATAGTAAATCGTACTCTGGAGTCAATTTAGATAGCTTTACCAAGAGCATCACATTTCAGAAAATATCAAAAGAAGGGCTATTAAACATTGGTAATACCATAGAATTTATGGCAGAAGCTGAAGGACTTCAAGCTCATAAAAATGCAGTAACATTGCGACTAAACGATTTAAAATAAGACGCTATATTAAATTCAGTACAATGATAATGAAGCAAAAATTTAATTTAAACAACCTCATTCGTGACAATATCAAAAACCTAAACCCATATTCTTCAGCAAGAGATGAATATAAAGAAGTTTCTGGTAGTATGGTATTTCTTGATGCTAATGAGAATCCATTTAATAATGGTGTCAATCGATATCCAGATCCTCAGCAAAATCAGGTAAAAACGCAACTGTCCAAACTGAAATCTATCTCAGTAGACAACATACTTCTAGGTAATGGAAGTGATGAAGTTTTAGATTTAATTATTAGAGCATTTTGCGAACCTAATCAAGATAGTGTTATCACATTGCCTCCAACATATGGTATGTATGAAGTATTGGCTAATGTCAATGCTGTGGAAGTTATAAAAATTCCTTTGAGTTCAAATTTTCAACCACAAGTAGATAAGATTCTCAAAGCATCGTCTAAGGCTACTAAATTACTGTTTCTCTGTTCTCCTAATAATCCAACGGCAAACAGTTTTGATACGAAACAAATCGAACTATTGCTTAATGAATTTGAAGGTATAGTGGTAATAGATGAAGCCTATATCGATTTTTCAAAAGCAGAAAGCTGGATACAGCGCTTAGACGAATTTCCTAATTTAATTGTAACACAAACCTTATCTAAAGCTTATGGCATGGCAGGAATTCGACTGGGAGTTTGCTATGCGTCAAAGGCAATAATTTCGATTCTAAATCGCATTAAGCCACCTTATAATATTAACGAATTAACACAGATAAAGGCTTTAGAATACTTAACAAAACCTCACCTGGTTATCGAAGATGTAAGACGTATATTAGAGCAACGCGACTGGTTAATGACAGAGCTAAAATACATAAGCTGTATAAACACAGTTTACGATTCTGATGCTAATTTTATTTTGGTTAGCGTTGATAATGCCACAGCTCGATATTCTGAACTGGTAAGTAAAGGTATTGTCGTAAGAAACAGAACTAATCAACCTTTATGTGAAAATTGCTTGCGATTTACTGTCGGTTCGCAAATGGAAAACATCAAATTAATTACAGCATTAAAATCACTAAAATAAGCTATGAAAAGAGTATTATTTATAGATAGAGACGGTACACTCATCAAAGAACCAGCAGACGAGCAAATTGATTCATTTGATAAATTGGAATTCTATCCGAAAGTCTTTCAGTATTTAAGTAAAATCGCTAGCGAACTCGATTTTGAAATCGTCATGATTACCAATCAGGATGGTTTAGGAACCGCAGTATATCCAGAACATACGTTTTGGCCTGTGCATAATTTCATTCTAAAAACCTTTGAAGCTGAAGGTGTCGTTTTTAAGGAACAATTTATAGACAGAACTTTTGCTAAGGATAACGCTCCAACCCGAAAACCAAACACGGGTTTACTGACGAAATACTTTTCTTCGGAATATGATCTGGAAAATTCTTTTGTGATTGGAGATCGGTTAACAGATATTGAACTTGCTAAAAACTTGGGTTCAAAAGGAATTTTTATAAATGATCATACAAACTTAGGAACCGATGAAATTACAGTAGAACGAGAGGCTCTAAATGGGTTTATTGCTTTAGAAAGTAATGATTGGGAAGCCATCTATACCTTTCTAAAAACAGATGCTCGAACCGGAAGTATAACGCGTGATACTAACGAAACAAAAATTAGAATCGATTTAAATCTTGATGGAACTGGTCAAAGCAGCATTCATACAGGAATTGCCTTTTTTGATCATATGCTGGACCAAATTGCACGTCACGGACAATTGGATTTAATGATTGATGTTGATGGCGATTTAGAAGTCGATGAACACCATACTATTGAAGATACAGCGATAGCTCTAGGTGAGGTGTTTGCAACGACTTTAGGAGACAAATTAGGTATTGAGCGATACGGATTTTCTTTACCTATGGATGACTGCTTTGCGCAGGCTGCCATTGATTTTGGTGGACGAAACTGGCTCGTTTGGGAAGCCGATTTCAAACGTGAAATGATTGGCAAAATGCCTACTGAAATGTTTTTTCATTTTTTTAAATCTTTTACCGATGGCGCCAAATGTAATTTGAATATAAAAGCAGAAGGTACCAATGAACATCATAAAATAGAAGCCATCTTCAAAGCCTTTGCTAAGGCTATTAAAATGGCTGTTAAGCGTGATGTAGAGAAAATGATTTTACCATCAACTAAAGGGATGTTATAAATGAAGGTTGTAATTATAGATTATGGCGCTGGAAACATAAAGAGTATACAGTTTGCCTTTAAACGTTTAGGTGTTGATGCTCAACTCTCTAATAATGCAGATGTTATAAAAGCTGCAGATAAAGTTATTTTTCCAGGAGTTGGTGAAGCGAGTTCAGCTATGTTCATGCTTAGACAAAGCGGATTAGATAAACTTATTCCTAAATTAACACAACCTGTGTTAGGAATTTGCCTAGGTATGCAACTTATGTGTAATTATTCTGAGGAAGGTAATACTAAAGGACTTGGAATTTTTAATGCAAACGTTAAACGTTTTAATAAGCGTGTAAAAGTTCCGCAAATGGGTTGGAATACAATAAAAGCGTTAAAATCTAAGCTATTTAAAAACATTAATGAAGGCGAATTCATGTACCTTGTGCATAGTTTCTATGTAGAAGAATGTGCAGCTCAAATTTCAACGACAAACTATGATGAAGACTATGCTTCAGCATTACAAAAAAACAATTTTTATGGGGTTCAATTTCACCCTGAAAAAAGTAGTGTGGCAGGAGAACAACTATTAAAAAACTTTCTAGACTTATGAGAATTATACCAGCAATAGATATTATAGATGGAAAATGTGTTCGCCTTACAAAAGGAGATTACAGTACTAAAAAAGTATATAATGAGAACCCAATTGAAGTTGCAAAAGCCTTTGAAGGTGCTGGAATTCAATATTTGCATTTAGTAGATCTGGATGGTGCAAAAGCTAATCATATTGTAAATTATAAAGTTTTAGAGCAAATCAGTTCTAAAACAAATTTAAAAATCGATTTTGGAGGCGGCTTAAAAGCAGATGAAGATTTGCATATCGCTTTCAATTCTGGAGCCAAGCAAATTACTGGTGGAAGTATTGCTGTTAAAAATCCAAAAGTTTTTGAAGGCTGGATTAATAAATATGGTGGAACTAAAATTATTCTTGGTGCAGATTGTAATAATGAAAAAATTGCTGTCAGTGGATGGCAGGAAGAAAGTAATATTGACGTTTTGCCTTTTATCAAATCCTATGAATCCAAAGGTGTAACGTATGTGGTCTGTACTGATATTGCTAAAGATGGAATGCTTGAAGGACCTTCATTTGATTTGTACAAGCGCATTATCAGTACGTCAAAACATATTAAATTAATAGCATCTGGTGGTGTGACGTCTATCAAAGATTTAAACACATTAGAAGATTTAGGTTGTGAAGGAGCAATTATAGGTAAAGCACTTTATGAAGGACATATTAGATTACGAGATTTAGAAGCACATATTTAAACTATGTTAACAAAACGAATTATACCTTGCCTGGATATCAAAAACGGAAGAACCGTTAAAGGTGTCAATTTTGTAGACTTAAGAGATGCTGGTGATCCTGTAGAATTGGCAAAACAATATGCAAAACTAGGAGCAGATGAACTGGTGTTTCTGGATATTTCAGCTACGCTTGAAGGTCGTAAAACGATGCACGAAATGGTTTTAAAAGTGGCTGAGCATGTTAATATTCCATTTACTGTTGGAGGAGGTATTTCATCCATAAAAGATGTTGATGATTTATTGCATTGTGGTGCAGATAAAGTTTCAATTAATTCGAGTGCAGTGAAACGCCCAGAATTAATCAATGAATTAGCAAATAAATTTGGGAGTCAATGTGTGGTTGTTGCTATTGATGCTAAACAAATTGATAATGAATGGATAGTACATTTAGCAGGAGGAACTCAACCTACAACGCTTAATTTATTTGATTGGGCTAAAGACGTTGAGCAACGTGGTGCTGGAGAAATTCTATTTACTTCAATGAATAATGATGGTACCAAATCTGGTTTTGCTAATGCTGCATTGGCAAAATTATCAAAACTGGTAAACATACCAGTTATTGCTTCTGGAGGAGCAGGAACTATACAGCATTTCGCAGATACATTTAAAGAAGGAAAAGCTGATGCTGCCTTAGCGGCAAGTGTATTTCATTTTGGAGAAATAGAAATTTTAAATTTAAAAAGAGAGTTAAAAAAACAGCATATACAAGTGAGGCTCTAGAACACTTCACTAAGCTTTTTAAGAATAAAATAATAAAGATTATATAATGAATATAAATTACGATAAAAATAACGGACTTGTTCCTGCTATCATACAAGATGCCGCTACTAATACTGTCTTAATGTTAGGCTATATGAATGAAGAAGCACTTCAAAAAACTGTAGAGACCAAACTCGTAACTTTTTTTAGTAGAACCAAACAACGCTTATGGACTAAAGGTGAGGAAAGTGGGAATCATCTAAAGCTAGTAGATATAAAACTTGATTGTGATAGCGACACACTATTAATTAAAGTGAACCCAAATGGACCAACCTGTCATAAAGGGACAGATACGTGCTGGAATGAAAATAATAGTCAGGATTATGGTTTTTTGTCAAAATTGGAAGATATAATTTCAGAAAGAAAGCAAACTGCCTCTGACGACACTTCATATGTAGCTTCATTATTTGCTAAGGGTATCAATAAAATTGCTCAAAAAGTAGGAGAGGAGGCAGTTGAAGTTGTCATTGAAGCCAAAGACAATAATGATGAATTATTTTTGAATGAAAGTGCCGATTTACTATTTCATTATTTAATTCTTTTACAAGCTAAAGGCTTTATTTTTAATGATGTAATGTCAATTTTACAAGAGCGTCATGTAATGTAGCTTTGTTTTTCATCGAATATTTTCGCATATTATCGATTAATATTTTTTTTCATCGAATAATATTAGATTTCAACGGTTTTTTTTGGTGGTTTTATAAGTTTGTGTTGACAAAAATTAGTTTAACAAATTTAACAACCAAATCTTATGAAAAACTTTACACCTACTTTAGTTTTTTTATTTTTTTTGTGTCTCTACAATTTTTCAAGTGCGCAAGAAAAATTTGGATTCAATATCCAAAACACAATCCAAGAGAGTAACCATCTAAACTCATCATCTGATGAAAATGAACGCTTAAATCGATTATTACCAATCACATACACTTATGATGATGGTTGGATTTCCGATAATCCAATAGGAATAGCGACTTCAATTGATACTATTATTATAGAATCAGGAACTGTAAATATTTCCGCTAATACAGTTTGTGATAACTTAGTAGTTAATCCTGGAGCTGCAGTTACTGTTGATACTGATGTAACCCTAACTACAGCAGTTGTTGATTTAAACTCTACATCTCAAATGTTTTCCAGTTTAATAGCTGACGGAACAATTATTGGAGCCGTGAATTACCATCGGTATGCCTCAAAAATAGGAACTAATGATTTAATTTCCTCTCCGGTTTCCAATCAGTTATTCGAAGCATTTGCCTTGGTTAATATTGGTGACCTAGCTGCTTCTGGCTTAATAAGAGCTTTTGCTCCTTATAATACAACAGCTGGAGCTTATCAAAACTACGATATAATCAATAACGCTACTACAGTAATTGAGTCTGGTGTTGGCTATAGAGTGGCAACAGTTGATGGTAGTACACTAACCTTTTCCGGACTGGTAAGAACTGATGATGTATTAGATATTCCAATTTCTGATGCAGCTTCGGGTGACGCATGGAATTTGATTGGTAATCCGTATCCGTCATATCTTGAATTTGATACATTTTTTAACCTAAACAAATCACAATTTGATGGTGCTTCTCACCGAGCAATTTATGGTTACGATGGAGATGCATCAGACGGCTGGACAGTTTGGAATCAAGCAACAATTGATTCTCCAGCAATAACCGAACTCATTGCACCTGGTCAGGCATTTTTTGTGAAAGCTAAACCTGGAGGTGGTTTAATAGATTTTACAACATCGATGCGTTGTAGCGGAACATCTGATGATTTTATTTTAGGGAGAACGACGTTATCGGCTCATCACGGACATATAAAATTAAACATGAGTTCTGGTAGTTCGAGTTATAGTACCGATTTTTACTTTAATAGTAATGCTTCTGATGGCTTTGATCCTGGATATGATGCTGCTCTTTATGGCGAACCTTCTTCATTTTCTATTTATTCACATTTAGTTGAAAATAACACAGGTACGGCTTTCGCAATCCAGTCACTTAATCCTGATGCCATGTATGACATTGCTGTTCCGTTAGGTATTAATGCCACTCAAGGACAAGAAATTACTATTAGTATTACGGAAACAGATATGCCAAATACTATCGATATTTACTTAGAAGATACAGTGGCTAATACACTTACACTGTTAAATACCAACGACTTTGTATTCACGCCTAGTACTGATTTATCTGGTACTGGTCGCTTTTTTCTGAGGTTTGAATCTGATGTGCTTCATGTTGCGCAATCGACTTTAGAGATTTTAAGTATCTATAACAATACTCAAGATAGAACAATCGTTATATCTGGTGAATTACAACAAGGAACTACAGGTAAATTGTATAATATGAGTGGCCAATTGGTGCTTTCAAATGCTTTAAATAGTGCGACTACTCAAAATAATATTAATGTAAGTGCATTAAGTACTGGTATCTACATGTTAGAGTTAAGTAATGCTGCAAATGACATACGAATGCATAAGTTGATTATTCAATAAGAAAGATAAAATCAACTAATTTATTTAGCCGCTATAGTCAATGATTGTAGCGGCTTATTTTGTAAAATATATTAGTAAGTATGCTTCTGAAAATTTTGTAAAAACTCATAAAATAGCGTTCTTGCTTTTATGTTTAATAAACGCTTTTACTATTTAATAAAGATTCAATATTTAGGATATCGTTTTCATGGTTGGCAAAAGCAGCCCAAACTGAAAACGATTCATTTAATGATTGATAGAACACTTAATTTTATTCTTGACGGAAAACCATTTAAAACTTTAGGTTCTGGTCGTACAGATGCTATGGTTTCTGCCAATGAAACCGCGTTTGAATTGTTTGTCTATGAAAAAATAGAAGATCAAACCGCCTTTTTAGAATTGTTTAATCTTAACCTGCCTCAGGATTTAAGAGCATTAGCTATTGAGGAAGTAGATGCTGATTTTAATATCATTCAGCACTCAAAAGTTAAAGAGTATGTGTATTTGTTTACTTATGGGCAAAAATGTCATCCCTTTTGCGCGCCAATAATGACTACAATTTTAGATGATTTAGATATAGAACTAATGAAAAAAGGAGCTCAGTTATTTGAAGGGACTCACAACTTCAAGCCTTATTGTTTTCGAGCGACCGATAAAGGATTATATGAGCGTACTATTGATAGTTGTATCCTTACAGAAAACACATTGTATTCCGCAAATTTTTTTCCGAAAAACACGTACACACTTATCGTAAAAGGAAAAGGCTTTGGTCGAAACCAGATTCGCCTCATGATGGGAACGCTTATAAAATTAGGTAGAGGAGAAGTAGATTTAAATTATATTGAAAATTCCCTCAAGTCTGAAAGTACAGAGGTTATGGATTTTATAGCACCTGCTTCAGGTTTGATTTTGAATTCGGTTGCTTTTGAATAACATTATAATTTGCTTTTTGCATGAGCTAAACCTAATTCAATATAATGCAATAATTCGGCTTCGGTTTTAATGCCATTTTGAGAAACATAGACGAACTCTTTCATTAGTCGTTTGGTAAAATCCATAGGTCTTACAGCGTCTTTAGCCAATTCAGTAGCTATCACATCTGAGAGGACTCTAACCATCAAATCATCTTTAACAATACCAACAGTCATTTTACCTTTGTATAAAAAGCAAAGGCCTCCAAACATTTTCTTTTCAGTAAAATCTTCTGAAAAAAAACGAAGTTGTTCTCTGATTCTGTTTGCGAGCTGTTCGTCAAATGCCATAACTTAAATTTTTAATCGCGCAGAAGCCATGATACTTTGATCGGCATAATCACCTTCTAAATATTTAAGATGACCAACTATAGCAATCATAGCAGCATTATCTGTTGTATATTCAAACTTTGGAATATAAGTCGTCCAACCAAATTTTTGTTCGCCATTTTTTAAAGCTTGCCTAATGCCTGAGTTTGCCGATACACCACCACCAATTGCAATATGTTTAATACCAGTTTGCTTCGTTGCCAATTTCAATTTATCAATTAAAATTCCAATAATCGTATATTGAATTGAGGCGCAAATATCATTCAAATGCTCTTCAATAAAATTAGGATTTGCTTTTACCTGCTTCTGTATAAAATATAATATAGCCGTTTTTAATCCCGAAAAACTAAAATTTAAGCCATCTACTTTAGGCTTTGTAAAGGCAAATGCTTTTGGATTTCCCAATGCAGCTCTTCTGTCTATTTCTGGTCCGGCAGGATAGCCTAAACCTAATAATTTCCCACTTTTATCAAAGGCTTCACCAACAGCATCATCAATGGTTTCTCCAATCACTTCCATATCGAAGTACGAATTGACCTTAACAATTTGAGTGTGGCCTCCAGAAATCGTCATCGCTAAAAAAGGAAATGGCGGCTTTTTAAAACCGTCTTCTTCAATAAAGTGTGCCAGAATATGAGCTTGCATATGATTTACATCAATCAACGGAATGTCTAACCCGTAAGCCATTGATTTTGCGAAAGAAGTTCCTACCAATAAAGATCCCATTAAACCTGGACCACGAGTAAAGGCAATGGCACTGAGTTGCGTCTTAGAAATTTCAGCAGTTTTTAATGCCATATCAACTACAGGAACAATATTTTGTTGGTGTGCTCTAGACGCTAATTCTGGTACAACACCGCCATAAGCTTCGTGTATTTTCTGACTGGCAACAATGTTACTTAAAATTTTGCCGTTACACATTACAGAAGCCGCAGTATCATCGCAAGAAGACTCTATAGCAAGAATATATATATTTTGTGAAGTCATTAATATAAATTAGGCACAATAATTGTTAATTTTGAGGTCAAAGTTATAACTTTCAGAGCGTATCAAGAAATTCCTAAAAATAGTATCAAAAATATTAGCAATTATTTTGCTATTGTTCATCATTTTGGTGTTGGTATTATCTATTCCAGCTGTTCAAACAAGTTTAGGAAAATATGCAACTAATCGTATTAATGATGAGTTTGGGACTAATATTAACATTGGAAAAATCGGACTCCAGTTTAATGGCGATGTAGAACTTAAAGAAATTTACATTGAAGATTATAAAAAAGACACCTTAATTGCCATAAATGAACTAAATACTTCAATCCTTAACTACAGAAATGTTATTGATGGTACTTTAAACTTTGGTGATATTGATATCATGGGTTTAATTTTTAATGTCAAAACGTATAAAGGCGAAACCGATACAAATCTCGATATTTTTGTAGCCAAATTTGATGAAGATAATCCCAGACCTGAAAAAAGCACATTTTTACTGTCTTCAAGTGATGTCTCTATATATGATGGGACATTTAGATTAATTGATGAAAATCGTGAAACAGAAAAAGTACTCGAGTTTTACGATCTGAATATCAATGCAACCAATTTTGTCATTGCCGCAAGTGATGTTAATGCCCGAATAAATACGCTGGCTTTTAAAGATAGTCGTGGTGCATATGTTAAAAATATGGTGACCGATTTTGAGTATACTGTTGAACACATGATTTTTAATAATCTGAGTATTAAAACTGAAAATTCTCATCTTGACGGAAATTTGCGTTTTGATTACAATAGAGAAGATTTTAAAGATTTTGAAAATAAGGTAAACGTAACAGCAAATTTTAAAGATTCTGAGGTGTATCTCAATGATTTAAATACGTTCTACAACGAATTTGGAGTCAATCAAAAAGCGCAGCTCAATGTAGAATTATCAGGAACTCTCAATAATTTAGATGCAAAAAATCTTCAGCTTAATGCCAGTGGTAGAAGCAAAATTTATGGCGATATTAACTTTAAAAATCTATTCAGTCAGGCTGAAGGCGATTTTTCAATGAACGGTCGATTCGATAATTTATCGTCAAATTATTATGACCTAACCGCATTATTACCAAATATTTTGGGAGAATCTATTCCGACAGTATTTTCAAAACTTGGCGATTTCAGAATCACAGGAACCTCATTTATAACTGATACAACCATTGACGCAGATATTAATATTAATACTGATATAGGCTTAATAATATCAGACATGAAAATGACTCGTGTTGATGATATCGATAATGCCAGTTATATTGGTAATGTTGTTTTTGATGAGTTTGATTTAGGAGTCTTACTTAATGATCCTAAGGTTAAAACAACATCTTTTAATCTGGATGTCGACGGAAAAGGATTTACAATTAATAATTTGAGTACTCAGGTAAAAGGGGAGGTTTTTCATATCGAATATAATGATTACGACTATAAAGATGTCGATATTTCTGGTAAACTCGGAAATCAGATTTTTAATGGTTTCCTCGAATCGAAAGACAAAAATTTCAAATTTCAATTTAACGGACTAGCAGATTTGTCTAAAGAGATCAAAGCTTTTGATTTTAGCGCTAACGTTGAATATGCTAACCTTAGAGCCTTAAATTTTATTACAAAAGATAGTATTTCTGTATTTAGAGGGAATGTAACCACATCGATGAAAGGCGCTACCATTGATGATGCGTTCGGAACCTTAGATTTTGAAAATACAACTTATGTCAATGAAAATGACGAATACTATTTTAAAGATTTTAAAATAGAGTCCAAATTTGAAAATGATAAGCGTATACTAACCATTAATTCACCAGATATTATTCAGGGTGAAATGAGTGGTAATTTTAAATTTGCCGATATAGGTAGGCTGGTCGAAAATTCTGTAGGTAGTATCTATACCAACTATATTCCAAATGAAATTGAAACCGATCAGTATATAGAATTTGATTTTAAAATCTATAATAAAATTGTAGAAGTATTCTACCACGAACTAGAATTAGGACCAAACACAACTGTAAAAGGACGAATTGAAACTGATGAAAAACAGTTTAACTTAACATTTAATTCGCCAAAAATTAAACTACTCGATTATTTTGCAAATGACATTTCTATATTAATTGACAATAGTAATCCGCTGTTTAATACCTATGTTGAAATGGATACATTGAGTACGAAGTTTTACAATGTGTCAAAATTCAGCCTTATTAATGTAACACAACGTGACACCCTTTTTATCAAATCTGAATTTAAAGGAGGTAAAAATAACGTAGATGACTTTAATTTGAGTATGTATTATACCATCGATGAAAATAACAAATCGGTTGTTGGTTTTAGAAAGTCTTCGGTTTTATTTAAAGATAATGAATGGATTATTAATGAAGATAAGAACAAACTGAATAAAATCACCTTTACCAGAGACTTTAAAAACTTTGACATTAGTGAGATGGTGATGAATCATTTTGATGAGCGTATCGAACTTTCAGGAGACATACAAAGTGATACTTACAAAAATCTGAAACTTGATTTTACCGATGTTGACCTCACTAAAATCACACCTAGAGTCGATAGTTTGCTGTTAGAAGGACGCGTTAATGGAGAGTTAAAAATTCTTCAAAAAGATGGCGTGTATTTACCAAATTCAACTGTTGTAATAAGTGATTTAAAAGCTAATGACTTTGAATTAGGTGTACTTAACGCACAAATTACAGGTAATAACTCCTTAACCAATTACAATGTTGATGTAACTCTTAAAAATGACAACTTAAAATCACTTGATGCCAAGGGTGTAATAGATGTAGATTCAAATTTAATCGATATCGATGTTGCCTTTGAAGAGTTTTTGTTAGATCCTCTAGATCCTTTTGGAGAAGGCGTAATAACTAATATTAGAGGTTTGGTTACAGGTAATGCTAAGGTAAGCGGTAACCTGAAAAATCCGCAATTTAATGGTGATTTACTTTTAGATAACGCAGGATTAACCATACCATATCTGAATATTGATTATAGCTTTGACTTTGATTCTAAAGTGAAACTAGAATCTCAAAAATTCATATTCCAGAATGTTGAGATTACCGATTCTGAGTATTTCTCAAAAGCAACTTTGAATGGTTTTATTGGTCACCAGAATTTTTCAGATTGGAAACTCGGATTAGAAATTGATACCGACCGTTTACTGGTTTTAGATACCGATTATGATGAAGAAGAGCTCTATTATGGAACAGCTTTTGTCGATGGAAAGGCAGAAATTTCCGGACCAACAGACGCACTAAAAATAGAATTCAACGGAAGTACAGCTCAAGGGACTATTTTTAAAATTCCTTTGAGTGACTTAGAAAGTTACGGTGATAATTCATTTATTAAGTTTTTAAGTCCTGAAGAAAAAGAAGCCCGTTTACGTGGTGAAATAGTTAATAATACTGAAATAAAAGGGCTAGAGCTCGAGTTCAATTTGTTCGTCAATCCGTATGCAGATATCGAAATTGTAATTGATAAAAATTCAGGAAGCACCATTCAAGGTAAAGGAAATGGTAATTTACTGTTTGATATCAATACCAACGGAAAATTTCAAATGTTTGGAGATTTTCAAATTGTTGAAGGTAATTATAACTTCGCTTATGCTGGGCTTGTTCAGAAAAAATTCACTGTGGTTCCAGGAGGCTCCATCCGTTGGGAAGGTGATCCACTAAAAGCGCAGGTGGGTTTAACAGCAGTATATAAAGCCAGAGCTAATCCTTCGGTTTTACTAGATGCGCCTATTAATAGAAGTATTGACGTAGAAGTAGAAATTAATCTAACAGGTCAGCTAGAACAACCAGATCCAGATTTTACTTTTAATTTTCCAGATGTAGATTCTAATATTCGATCAGAATTAGAATATCGTTTAGAAACCAGAGAAAGTAGAGAAAATCAGGCCTTATTTTTATTGTCAACAGGTTCGTTTGCTAGTGAGGCAAGTCTGGGACAACAAGCATATGGTACTATTTCAGATCGTGTAAATGCCTTTTTTAACAGTTTTCTAACCAACGATGACGGGAAACTGCAGGTTAATTTTAACTATGAAGCGGGATCGCAAACTGCAGATTACCAAACCGATGATAGATTAGGTTTAACATTAAGTACAAAAATTAGTGATCGCGTATTAATTAACGGTAAAGTAGGAGTGCCTATAGGTGGTGTCAATCAAACTGTAATTGCTGGTGATGTTCAAATAGATGTACTTTTAAATGACGACGGAACACTTAAAGCGACATTCTTCAACAGAGAAAATAGTATTAGAAACTTTGGTGAAGAAATCGGTTATACTCAAGGCGCAGGTTTAACTTATAATGTCGAATTTGACACCTTTAAAGAATTGGTACAAATCATCTTCTCTGGTAAGAATAAAAAGAAAGCGGAAAAAAAGGAAGAAAAAGTAGAAGATGAAAACGAAAATCTAACTCCAGATTTCATAAAAATCAAATCAAAAAAGGGTTCGAAAAGCAATTAATTTCGCCTGTTTTTAACATTTTTTCTTTTTTTTATTAACGAAAACGTTTGAGTTTTTGAACACCTGTTAAATAAACCCTATTTCCATTTTTATTGTAGTTTTTGTTTACTAAGTTTACTTTTTGAATCAAAAAATATATGTCAAAAAAGATAAAAAAAATAGGTGTTTTTACATCTGGAGGAGACTCTCCAGGAATGAATGCTGCCATACGATCTGTAGTTAGAACTTGCGCTTTTCATAATGTAGAATGTGTTGGGATTTACAGAGGTTATGAAGGGATGATTGAAGGTGATTTCAAGGCGATGAATGCACGTAGTGTAAAAGACATTATTAATAAAGGAGGAACCGTTCTTAAGTCTGCTAGATCTAAAACGTTTAGAACTGCCGAAGGTCGTAAAGAAGCTTATAAACAATTAACCAATGCCAATATTGATGCTCTTGTTGCTATTGGTGGTGATGGTACTTTTACAGGTGCCATGGTGTTTAATCAGGAATTCGGGTTTCCTGTCATGGGAATTCCTGGTACAATTGATAATGATATCTTCGGAACATCTCATACACTTGGTTACGACACCGCATTAAATACAGTCGTTGAAGCTATCGATAAAATTAGAGATACTGCAAGTTCACATAACCGCTTATTTTTTGTTGAAGTTATGGGACGTGATGCCGGACACATTGCTTTAAATGTTGGTATTGGAGCAGGAGCTGAAGAAATTTTAATTCCTGAAGAAGATTTAGGTTTAGACCGACTATTAGAATCTCTTCGTCGCAGTAAACAATCCGGAAAATCGTCTAGTATTGTTGTCGTAGCTGAAGGTGATAAAATTGGTAAAAATGTTTTTGAACTTAAAGATTATGTGGAAGAAAATATGATCGAATACGATGTACGTGTTTCTGTTTTAGGACACATGCAACGTGGTGGATCACCATCATGTTTTGATCGTGTATTGGCAAGTAGAATGGGTGTTAAAGCTGTAGAAAGTCTTTTTGAAGGAAAAACCAATTATATGGTAGGTCTTTTAAGTGATAAAATAGCGCTTACACCTTTAGATAAAGCTGTTAAAGGTAAATCTGAAATAAATATGGAATTATTACGAGTGTCAGATATCATGACAACATAATTCTAAACACAATAACTGAATAATAACGTAATAGAAATAAAAAAAGAAAAAAATGTCAAATTTAAAATTAGGAATTAACGGTTTTGGTAGAATAGGTAGAATCGTTTTTAGAGCAACAGTAAAGAGAGATGATGTTGATGTCGTTGCAATCAATGATTTATTAGATGTAGAGCACTTAGCTTATTTATTAAAATATGATTCTGTTCATGGAAATTTTGATGGAACCGTAGAAGTTAAAGATGGACATTTAGTCGTTAATGGTAAAACGGTTAGAGTTACTGCAGAAAGAGATCCTAAAAATTTAAAATGGGATGAAGTAGGAGCAGATGTTGTTGCCGAATGTACAGGAATTTTTACAACGCTTGAAACAGCAGATTATCATATCCAAGCAGGAGCAAAGAAAGTTGTAATTTCTGCACCTAGTAAAGATGCTCCTATGTTTGTAATGGGTGTTAATGACGATGAATTAACAGGAGATCATACTATTGTATCTAATGCATCATGTACAACTAACTGTTTAGCACCAATGGCAAAGATTGTTGACGATAATTTTGGTTTAGAAGAAGCTTTAATGACAACGATTCATGCTAGTACTGCAACACAATTAACGGTTGATGGACCATCTCCTAAAAATTATAGATTAGGACGTTCGGCACTATTAAACATTATCCCTTCTTCAACAGGAGCAGCTAAAGCTGTAGGAAAAGTTATTCCTAAACTTAACGGAAAATTAACGGGTATGGCATTTCGTGTTCCAACTGCTGATGTATCTGTTGTAGATTTAACAGTTAGAACTAAACAAGAAACATCTCTTGAAGATATCAAAGCTGCTTTCAAAAAAGCTTCTGAAGGTGCAATGAAAGGTGTTTTAGGATATACTGAAGATGCGGTGGTTTCGCAAGATTTTGTGAGTGATGTAAGAACTAGCATATTTGATGCTGATGCTTGTATCGAATTAAATCCAAAATTCTTTAAATTGGTATCTTGGTATGACAATGAGTTTGGATACTCAAACAAATTAGTAGATTTAGCTCAAAAAGTTAATTCTTTATAGTAAATAATTCACTTTAAATCCGCAGTTATCAATAGTTTAGCTGCGGATTTATTTTTTAACTAAGCTCATGATTTTAATCACTGATGGTGGCTCAACTAAATGCGATTGGATAGTCGTAGATACTAATGGAAATCAACTCCATGAAAAAATTCGTACTAAGGGTCTTAATCCTGCCATTTTAAAAGAAAAGAAACTTAAAAAAATAATTCGTAGTAGTGATGAACTCATGCAGTTTAATCATCAAGTGACGCATGTATTTTTCTATGGCGCTGGCTGTGGAACAGAAAAGCCAAAACTAATGCTTACTGAAGCACTAATGTCCATATTTATTAACGCTGAAATTGATGTCCAAGAAGATACTATGGCAGCTGTTAGAGCTACATTAAATCATAAAGATGAAGCCGCTGTTGTTTGCATTATGGGTACGGGTTCAAATTGTAGTTACTATGATGGCGAACATTTGCATCAACGTGTCGTATCATTAGGTTATTCTCTTATGGATGATGCTTCAGGGAATTACTACGGAAAAGAGCTTATTAAAGACTTTTACTTTAATAAAATGCCTGAAGATATAAAGGTTGCTTTTGAACATAAATACAACTTAGACGCCGATTATATTAAATATAATTTATACAAGCAGCCTAATCCGAATGCGTATTTAGCGAGCTTTGCAGAGTTTATGTTTTTAAACAAAGATTCTGATTATATAAGGGACATGATTAAAAATGGAATTCGTGTTTTTGCTGACCATATGATTTTTCAATACCGACAAGAATTAAAAAGCGTACCTGTTCACTTTGCAGGATCAATTGCGTTTTTTGCTGAGCAGGAAATACGCGAAGTAGCAGATGAACTTGGTTTTACTGTAGGTAATTTTGAAAGACGCCCTATTGAAGGGTTAGTGACTTACCATACAAATCAGTTATAAATACTCATCAATTATTTGGTAGATTTAAACGACCTTATGATAACCAGAGCGCAAAGTATTGTAGTGGCTACAAGACCTATGGCAAGTCCGTTTTTTCCATAGATAAAATTTCCGATAGCAAAAAGCATACTGTAAACACCAATTACACCACAGAAGAATCCAAGAATCTTCATTCCAAAGCCTTTAAATTTAGATTCACTTCCGAAGATTAAACTGTTAAAGGAGTTTAGCGTATTGGCATCTGTAGGTTTAGTTAGTAAAGTCACTAAAATCCAGCCTATTGTGGTGACAACAACGCCAAATACCAATTGCCAGTGTCCAGCGAGCTCAATCATAGGAGTTTCTAGTTTTCCGTTTATAAAAAAGAACACAGCAATAACAAATGAAATGACCATTGCAGCAATCTCACTATACGGATTAATTCTTCCCCAGAACCATCTTAAAATAAATAGTAAACCGGTACCTGCTCCAATTTGTAATAATAAGTTAAGGACTTCACCTGCCGACTGAAGAAAAAATGAAAACAGAGCAGCTAATATCATTAGTGATATTGTAGAAATTCGACCCACTAAAACCTGTTTTTTATCTGAAGCATCCTGATTTATAAAGCGCTTATAAAAATCATTAACGATATACGAGCTTCCCCAGTTGAGTTGAGTTGATATCGTGCTCATAAACGCAGCAATCAACGATAGCAATACAATACCAATTAATCCAGACGGCAAATAAGTCATCATAGCTGCATAAGCAACATCTTCACCTTGCATTGAAGCCGAAAGGCTAGGGAAGGTTTGATTGATACTCTCTAAGTTTGGAAAGATGATTAATGATGCCAGACCCACAATTATCCATGGCCAAGGACGAATTGCATAATGTGCAACATTGAAAAATAAGGTTGCCCAAGTAGCATGCTTTTCATTTTTAGCAGCAAGCATTCGTTGTGCGATATAACCACCACCACCTGGCTCTGCGCCAGGATACCAAGTACTCCACCATTGTACTGCCAAAGGAATGATAAGTACTGTGATTAAAGCTTCAGTATTACTAAAATCAGGCAGTAAGGCTAGTTTATCTTTTACGTTGATGTGTGTTAGTAAATTTGTTGTGCCTCCAATTTCTGGTAGATTTACAATGTAAATGGTAGCCCAAATACTTCCAATCATGGCAATTATAAACTGAATGAAATCTGTGATTAAAACCCCTTTTAATCCGCCAAAAGCCGAATAAATCACTACTATTATTGATGAATAGATTAACATTTCACTTTGCGAAATACCAAGTAATATATTGGCAATTTTGGCACCAGCCAGGCATACACCTGCCATAGTGATCACATTAAAAATAACACCTAAATAAATTGCTCTAAAGCCTCTTAAATAGCCTGCAATTTTTCCGCTGTAGCGCAATTCATAAAATTCTAAATCGGTAGTAATATTACTTTTTCGCCATAGTCTGGCATAAAAAAATACGGTAAGCATGCCAGTAAGTAACATGGCCCACCATACCCAGTTTCCTGAAACGCCACCTTCTCTTACCAGCTGTGTTACTAAACCTGGTGTATCAGCAGCAAATGTAGTTGCCACCATACTCACACCAAGGAGCCACCAAGGCATATTTCGACCTGAAAGAAAAAATGCTTTAGAATCTTTACCAGCTTGCTTTGATACATAGATACCAATACCAGCAAAAAGAATTAAAAAGAAAATAATGATGATCCAATCGAGAGTTGAAATACTCATAGTCGTTAGTTAAGATGTTAGCATAACAAATCTAATATTTATATTGTAATAAAAAAGGCATTAGAATATCTAATGCCTTTTTGGATAAAAATTGGTTGGTTAGTTATTTTATCCATCCTTTTGCTGTTGCCATTTTTGCAAACCAAATAAGGAAAGCACAAATGACTAATATCATAATTGGCATTGCTAAACTCATATCGTCAACAGTACTAAATAAATAGCCATGCTGAACAGCAGCACATAGAAAAGAGATTATAAATAAAATTGTAGCCCATTTTTTTCTAATAAGTAATGCTAAAGCGCCTAAGGCACCGCAAAACACTGCTAAAGCAAAACAAGCAGTATACCATGCAGGATATTCTACTAAAAATTCAGCTTGTTGTTCTTGAGGAAGTTGAGCTACCATGTCTTCAGTCATGAAAGCACGACCTAAATATGCAAGAACGCCAAGGCCATTCCAAATAAGTGCTAATACGGCAACAATCCAAAACCAAACAGGTGGTTTGTTGTTTAAAGAATTTGTCATTGTAAATAGATTTTAGTTAGTTAAACGCAACAATTTATAAAATTTATTGCTAAAAAATCAAAAAACTCAACCCGATTTTATGATTTACATAAAATCGAATTGAGTTTTGACACTTAAAATTTGTATAAATTCTAATCTTCTACAATATGAAGAACAGGTGTTTTATTTACCCATTTTCCATTTTTAGATTCACCAAGAATAATAACATCTTTTGTTTGCTCATATTCTTTTATGGTACGCATCATTTGCTCTTTGGTGTCTCTGTGTAATTTAATTCCAGTATTTTTACCTTTATTTCGGATTTCTATATAAAATCCGTCTCTGAATTTTATAGGTCTTGTTGGAGGTCTTCCCATGTATCTGTATTTGTAGTAATAGTCTTGCATATTAATAAAAATATATTCAATATGCAAGGGATTCATTGATTTTTCAAAACTAATTATTTTAGCCACTCTAAAACAGCAATTTGCATTAGTAAAACTTATTAACATATAGACACTAGCTATCCCAAAAAGTTTTTATATTTTTATCTGCATCGACTCAGATATTACAATGAAAGTTAAAAAGAAAAAAAAATCTTATAAAGCATCCAATCTTCCGCCAGGTACTATGGCTTACAAAGGCCTAAAACAAACGAGTACTACTGATGTTGAAATTATAAACTATTCAAAAGATCAATACAAAAGCATTAATTCTAATCGTGTCGAAGATGCTTTTGATTTTAAAGGAAATGATCATGTAACCTGGATTAATATTAACGGATTAAATGATATTAAGGCCATAGAAACTATTGGCTTGCATTACCATTTACATCCTTTAACGCTCGAGGATATTGTTAACACCAATCAACGCCCAAAAATTGAAGAGTTTGAAAATTATCTTTTCGTTGTATTTAAAATGTTATACATAAAAAATGATGACGAATTGTACTATGAACATATGAGTTTAATTGTTGGTGAAGATTATGTCATAACCTTTCAGGAAGCAGATGGTGACGTTTTTGATGATTTAAGAGAACGCTTGAGTACTGCTAAAGGACGAATTAGAACTCAGGGATCTGATTATTTAATGTATACCTTGCTAGATGCTATAGTAGATAATTATTTTACTGTTATAGAAGCGTTTGGCGATAAGGTTGAAGAGTTAGAAAGTGCACTTTTTCAATCTGAAGATACTGGTCCTGATACACCGCAAGTCATTCAAAAACTAAAACAAGAAATTCTTAAAATTAGACGTTCCATTTATCCACTAAGAGAAGTTATCAATCGCATGGAGAAAATTGAATGTGCATTCATTGAAGAAAAAACACACAGTTATCTTCGGGATCTATATGATCATATTATACAAGTAAATGAATCTGTTGATTTATATCGCGAAATGATATGGAGTTTAATGGATATGTATATGACGATTATTAGTAATAAGATGAATGAGATCATGAAAGTGCTTACTATCATTGCTACCATATTCATTCCATTAACATTCATTGCAGGTATATATGGTATGAATTTCGAAAACATGCCTGAACTCCATACCGAATATGGTTATTTTATACTGATAGGAGTGATGTGTGTGCTGTTTATTTTTATGTTAATTTATTTTAGAAGAAAGCACTGGCTTTAACATAATTTAAGTTAAACAATTCCCAAAAGGGTTAAATGCTGTTAAACCACTTGACAAAATTCAAATATCCCATAGTTTATATAGTGTAATTAATTATTAACACTAAAAAAACAAACAAAATGAGTTATTTGAATATGCAAGATGAAAAGTTAATTCCGGTAGTAGTTGAATTAAATACACTTTTAGCCAATTACCATGTATATTACCAAAAATTAAGAAACTTCCATTGGAATATCCTTGGAGAGAATTTCTTTGATCTTCATAATAAATTTGAAGAATTATATACTGATGCACGAACGAAGATTGACGAAATTGCCGAACGTATCTTAACGTTAAGATACCATCCGATGAGTAAGCTTTCTGACTATTTAGAAATTTCTAAAGTACAAGAAGTATCGCCATTAAAGTCAGATAAGGATATGGTCAAAGAAATTATCAATGATCATAAAATCTTATTGAAACAAATGAGTACTGTTATCGAAAAAGCCAACAGTGCTAGTGATGAAGGTACAATTGATTTAATTGGTGCTTACATAAGAGAATTAGAGAAATCTAGCTGGATGCTTAATGCATGGACTAAGAAAACTTCTGAACAGCTAAAACCTAATCTCATCGAATCTTAAAATAGCTTAAGTTTATAATTATAGCATAAGCATCAAAAGCTTATTGGTATAAGCAAAGACTATCAAACCAGTACTGCTATATTGTAGTATTGGTTAGATAGTTCATCTACCTTACAAATAATACAAGTAATTAAACTAAAGAAAAAGAAAAATGAAAGATCAATTAGACAGTGCATTTAGTAACCTATCAGAAAAACTATTAGGATGGCTGGATGCTATTATACAAAACTTACCAAACCTAGCTTTAGCCATCATTGTACTCATAAGTGCCTACTTCATTGCTAAGTATGTCAACAAATTTGTGTACAAAATTGTATCTAGAAAAGTACAGCAGGAATCCATAAGTAGCATTGTTGCCAGGATTAGTGCAGTTATGGTTGTTCTCTTAGGTTTGTTTTTAGCATTAGGTATACTAGACTTGAGTAAAACATTAACATCGTTACTAACAGGTGCAGGAGTTATTGGTTTGGTAATCGGTTTAGCTTTACAAGGCACGTTGTCAAATACGATTGCAGGTGTTGTCATTTCTTTCAGAAAGAAAATCCAAATAGGTAATTGGGTAGAAACCAATGGCTATTCTGGTGAAATTATTGATATTAATTTGAAAGATTTTACGTTGAAAGAAGCCGATAATAATATGGTTGTCATACCTAATAAAATGATATTAGAAAATCCGCTTAAAAACTATTCATTAACTACAAAAATGAGAGTGTTTTTAGAATGCGGCGTAGGCTATGAATCTGATTTAGAACAGGTTGAACAACTTACTAAAGAAACCATTTCAAATGCCTTTGATCAGGTTGAAAGTCCTGATGATGTAGAATTTTACTACACAGAATTTGGTGGAAGTTCAATCAATTATTTATGTCGATTTTGGATAGATGCTGATAGTATGTTAGAAAAACTAAAAGCTAAAACAAAAGCAATTATCGAGATTAAGAAGGCCTATGATAAAGAAGATATTAATATCCCGTTCCCAATAAGAACATTACAGTTTGATAATCAATTAACACTTGATAATTCGAAAACAGTCGAAGAGTCTTTTTCTAAAAACTAAATAAATAGTTTAAGTATTTGCAACACTATGTAAATCATATGAGCAAATATCATCAAACATTTTGATGGATATTGCAACTATAGATTTGAAAATCAAATCAGTTAAACACTAAATAAATTAAACATGAAAAAAATACTAGTAGCATTTTTATTCCTATTTACTGTAAGTACAGTATTTACAGGATGTAGAGATGAAAAAACACCAGAAGAAAAAGTTGAATCAGCCATTGAAGACGTCAAAGATGACATTGAAGATGCATCAGATGATGTTAAAGACGCAGCTGAGGATTTACAGGATGAAATCGAAGAAGCTGCTGAAGAAGCTGGTGATGATAACTAAAAATAGAACCAAACCAAACGTAGTTAGAACGTCTAGCTAAATAGATATAGAACCATTAAAAATTATAACAAAATGAAATATTTAATTTATACATTTTCTTTACTAATGGTCGCTGGAGCGTATGCTCAAAATAAACCGGTTGATAAAGTAGAGGAAACAAAAGTAAAAACAATTAAAACCGTAGAAGACGGTAAAGTTGTTGAAAACAAAGTGAAAGTGACAACCAAAAAAGAACAAGAGGTCATGACAGATCCTAATTACAAAGGAACTATCGATGCGCCTAGAGTTTTTCCTAAAGTAAAAGTTACTAAAACAGTGAGTGTTGATAATGATAACGATCCATTTTATGAATCGAAGGATAAAATTATCTACTACACTAAAGATAAAAATACATTCAAATTTAAAGCTGAAGACAAAGGGTTTATGATGGCCGATGAAAATGACGTCATGCTAGGATCTGCGATATTATCTTTAAACAAACAGTATTATATTTTAGACATTAATAATTACTCTGGAATTGGATACTTTAATAGCGAAGGTAATTTTGTAGTTGAATATTATAATTCAGATACTAAAACTTTAGTTAATGAAGAGTTTAAGAACAGTGCTAAGTTTTAATAAATACTTAGGTTAAGAAAAGAAAGTCTCAATTTTTATTGGGACTTTTTTTTGTACTTTTAATCTGAAAAAATTATAACCTTATGGCTACTGCAACATTCTCAAAAGATATTTTAGATTTCTTCAAAAAATTAGAAAAAAACAACGATAGAGACTGGTTTAATGCACATAAAAAAGAGTTTAAAGCTAATGAGCGTAAAGCTAAGGAAGCTTATAATCTAATTTATGAATCCTTAAATAAGCATGATGTTGTCGATGGATTTAAGCTCTTTAGAATTTATAGAGATGTGCGATTTTCAAAAAACAAATTACCCTATAAAACTCATTTCGGAGGCTCGTTTCATAGAAAAAAACCAGAATTACGAGGTGGCTACTATGTTCACATTCAGCCAAATGATCAATCGTTTATCGCTACTGGATTTTGGGAACCGAATAAAGAAGATTTATTGAGAATACGTAGAGAATTTGAACAAGATGATCAAGAAATTAGAGCTATTATAAATGATAAAACTTTCAAATCTGTTTGGGGAGAGTTTGTTGGTGACGAACTTAAAACAGCACCAAGAGATTTTGATAAAACGCATCCTGCTATCGATTTAATAAAAAAGAAGCAGTACATCTTTACAAAACATTACAGTGATAAGGAAGTCATAAGCGAGGGATTTATAGATGATGTGAATGCCTCTTTTAAAGCAATCAGACCGTTTTTTGACTATATGAGCGATGTCCTTACAACCAACTTAAACGGAGAATCTGTTATCTAATTTCAGTAATTGTATATGTTGTATTATTAAATGTAATACAATCGCCTGTCGTTTTATTATATAACAACTCGCCAATAGGAGAGGACTTTGAAATCACAAAATAAGTATCATTTTCAAGCTCTATTTTTCCAATACTGAGCGCTATGTAAAAATTCGATACATTCGTTTTTACCAAACTACCAAGAACTACGTGTTGATGAATGGTATTGGTGTGAATCGTTTTAAGCGTATCTATCATTTTAGTAGCATCGCTTAAATACTGAGCGTTTTTCTCTAAATCATTAAACAATTTTCCATTGCCAGAATCATCGCCATCGTCATTACTTTTGTCATTGTTTTCAATAGCGTCTTTAATGGTTTCAATTTCATCTTTATAATTGGCAATACGCTTATTTACATATGAGAAACAAGCCTCCAGCAGTTACGTTTTTAGAGTACTCATATAGCTTTAGCAAGCGGTTGTGAAAACAATTGAATATTACTCACTAAACGTTCTTTTACAATATGCATCATACGCTTATTTAAGGCAGAAGAATTTTGAATATATAGCTCGTATTCTTCAACAGTAAACTGTCCGATAATCATTCCTTTTACCGAATTTCTAAACTTCATGTCTTTATGAATAGCATTCTCAATATAAGCGAGTTGTTTTGTAAGCGATAAATCATAAAATACATTTTTTCGTTTGGAGATATAATTTCTAAAAACGACAATAAGAAGGTGGTTTTGCATTTTTATGATAGGACGTAATGTGGCATTTTGAAAGCACTCATCTGTAGTCATATGTTCATTAACTTGAGCTGAAGCTATGGTTGGACGTATAGATTTAAGGTTTGTAGATCGATCATTCATGGCTTTAAATTTTATTAAAAATAGAAATAAACTACTGCTGATTTATGGTGTGAATTATATCTTGTCAACGGTGTTATTAACAAATTGAAAATTTTGATACTTCTATTTCATTTTCCAATATGTCCTCATATGATATAGTACAAGAAACTCTTACCTTTGAAAAAAAGCTAAAACTATGAAATTTGGAAGCGTAGATAATCCACAAGATTTAGATTTAAGTTTGCCTCAGGATCACATTGATACAGCAAGGGTTTTAAATCGCGTAAAAGATGATAATCTTCCTGAGATTTATGTAGGTTGTGCAAAATGGAACAAAGCCGATCTTAAGGGTTTTTATCCCAGAGGAACCAAAGATGAATTAGGCTACTATTCCAATCAATTTAATGCTATTGAGCTAAATGCGACGTTTTATAGAATTTTTCCTGCTGAACAATTTTCAAAATGGTACGATAAAACTCCTGAAGGCTTTAAGTTTTTTCCGAAGCTCAATCAAGAAATCAGCCACTGGAAACGTCTTAATGAGGTTCAGGCTGTTGTAGACCATTATTTGTCTAATGCCATGCATTTAAAGGAAAAACTCGGTACTATATTTCTACAAATGCATTCTAATTTTGCACCAAAAGACTTTGATCGCGTTGTAAATTTTATAGAACATTGGCCAAAAGAAATTGATTTGGCAGTAGAGTTTAGACATACCAATTGGTATGCTGATGATGTCGTTGCAAACCAGTTATACGATGTGTTGGAACAACATAATATTTCTAATGTTATTGTCGATACCGCAGGACGTCGTGATTTGATGCATATGCGACTTACAAATCCTACAGCTTTTGTGCGCTATGTTGGTGCTAATCACGAAAGCGATTACACCAGACTTGATGATTGGGTCATGCGCTTAAAAGAGTGGCAGGAGCAAGGCATTAAAGAAATAGATTTCTTTATCCATCAAAATATTGAAAAAGAATCGCCATTATTATCGGCTTATTTCATCAAAAAACTCAATGCAGAACTGGGTTGCAACTTAAAGATTCCAAATGGAGATAAGGACACCTTATTTTAGCTTACAGAATACAAAAAACATAACAACGAATTATTAGCATATGAGATTTCACACACGTAAATGGGTTAAACCCGAAGATTTAAATCCGAATCAAACACTTTTTGGAGGTCAGCTTTTAGCCTGGATTGACGAAGAAGCAGCACTGTACACCATCATTCAATTAGAAAATTCTAAAATTGTAACCAAGTACATTTCTGAAATCAACTTTATGTCATCGGCTAAGCAAGGTGATATTGTTGAAATTGGTATTGAAGTGATAAAATTTGGTAAGTCCTCATTAACCTTAAAATGTGAAGCCCGAAATAAGATGACCAGAGAAACAATTCTTACCGTCGATAACATCATTATGGTTAACTTAGGTGAAGACGGAAAACCAGCACCTCATGGCAAAACAGAAGTCGAATTTGTTAAAGACAGGCTAGAAAACTAGTCCTTTATTTTTAAACTTACTGTTGTACTATACCAGACGAAAACTCAAAAACCTCTAAGTCAAAATAAGGCACTGCGGCCAAGGCGTGATCGAAAATATCAGACATGATATACTCGTAATTTTCCCAGCGTTTATCACTACTAAAACAATAAATTTCAAGAGGAAGACCGTGAGCTGTTGGCTCTAATTGTCGCACCATGATAAACATCTCTTTATTTATGGCAGAATGATTCTCTATATAAGTTTGTAGGTACTTTCGAAATACACCTAAATTCGTCATATTTCTACCATTAATAAGAACCGATTTATCGATTTGATTCGCTTCATTAGCAGAATTGATATCTTTTTGACGCTGATTTAAATAACTGGTAATTAGTTGAATAGTTTTTAATTTTTCAATATGTTCATCGGTAAGATAGGTCACACTACTGGCTTTTAAAATGATAGACCGTTTGATACGTCGACCACCAGACGATTGCATGCCTCTCCAGTTTTTATACGAATCGGAAATGAGCGCATAGGTCGGAATATTGGTAATGGTCATATCAAAATTTTGAACCTGAACCGTTGACAAGTTAATCTCAATAACTTCGCCATCGGCACCATATTTTTCCATGGTAATCCAATCACCAATACGAACACTATCGTTTATAGCCACCTGAATACTTGCAACAAAACCAAGAATAGTATCTTTAAAAATTAATAGTAAAACCGCAGATGCAGCACCAAGTGTGGTAAAGAATTTTAAAAAGGACAGGTTAATTAAAATGGCTAAAATTGAGGCTACTCCAATAATCCAGATGAATAACATCACCACTTGAATATAACTGTCAATAGGCTTATCTCTTAAGCTAGGTAAGGTTTTAAAATAAGATTCGAAAGTCTTTAAAACACTTCTGATAATCCATATGGTTAAGATAATAGCATACACTTTCAGAAGCATGATGACATAGCTCTCAAAATGCGGAAAGTCATAAAATACTATTGGAAATAATTTAATAGTCAAAAACAAAGGCACCAAATGGGCAATACGTCGTGGCGCACGATGATTGACAAGTAAATCATCAAAATTGGTTTTAGTCTGTTCAGAAAATTTATTTGAAAAATGAATGATAAGTTTTCGGGTGATACGATCTGTAACAAATATGATAATGATTAAAATAAGCAATAAGCATATCATATTGAAGTACTTCGCCGAAAGCTCAGACATCCCAATAGAGACAAAATAATCAGAAAAAAAACACTGGATCTGTTCCATTATTTGGTATTTGGCTTCAAGTATTTCTTTTCAACGTAAAAGGTTCCAAAAGGAATCACTGAAGCTGCTAATACTATAAGTAAGGTTCTTGTATTCCATTTGAACTCTTGACCTACAACTATAGCCAATACAATATACGCCAAAAATAAGATACCATGTGGCATACCTAATAATTTGACATACATTGGCTCATCTCCAAAGTATTTGATGGGTGTCGCAATAAACAACAACAATATATAGGACACACCTTCGAGAAGTGCAATAATTCTAAAGCTATTTATAAGTGAAAACATAAACTCTTAAATTTTATGCAAAATTAGTAGATGTATAACAAATACAATCATTTATTACAAGTATTTTAACGAATCCTGATTCATAAAAAAAGGCCATCGTTTCCGACAGCCTTTTCATGGATTAATTAACCATAAAATTCTAGGTTAAGAATAATAATTAGTTTGACGACATCATAGCGAAAAACTTGTCGATATTGGGTAAAATAACGATACGTGTTCTACGATTTGTCGCTCTGTTTTCTTTCGTGTCATTATCAGTTAGTGGCTGATAAAAGCTACGTCCTGCAGCAATTAATTGTTCGGGCGCCACGTTGTAATCATTCTGTAATTTTTTTACAACAGCTGTTGCACGCAATACACTCAAATCCCAGTTGTCTTTGACAGCTGCAGTGCTTTTCATTAATTTATTATCTGTATGACCTTCTACCATAACGTCAAGACTTTCTTCTGAATTGATAACGTTAGCAATTTTTTGTAAAATCTCATTGGCCTTATCACTTACTTTATAGCTTCCAGAATTGAATAACATTTTATCTGAAATAGAAATCATTACTACTGTTTCCTGAATGTTTACAGCAATATCTTCATCTTCTTCAATTGAATCCATTGACTCTTGTAAATTGAACTGTAAGGCTAAATTCATTGAATCTTTCAAGGTTTTAGCCGTTGCCATATACGCTGGAGGTACATTTTTAAGTGATTCGCGCATAGCATCTTTTTGCTTTTCAGAAATCACAACACCATCAACTGAAACCAGTTTTGTATTGTTGTCTTCGGTAAGCTCATTTATTTTAGAATTGTAGTTGTCAACGCGCTCCTGAATTTTTGCAAACTTCGTCTCTAATTCTTCTTTTTCGACTTTAGTTTTTGTTAATTCACTTTTTAACTCGCCGTTATCTTGCTCTAAGGCAAGGTATTTCTTTTTAGAAACGCAGGCTGTTAAAAATAATGCTGATAGTACAATTACTGAAATTCTTTTCATAATGTTTTAATTATTGTGTTATTGGTTATTTGTTAATATCTACGGTTATAAATCTGATATAGACTTTTTGTTGCTAACATTATGTTTTTTTTAAGATTTTAAAAATCAACACATTTGTTAGTAAGGTTCTATAAATCAGTATCTAAAGGGTGTTTTTAAATTAATGTGTCTTCATTTTTTCTTTACGTTTTTGAAGTTGACGCTTTAATTCACTGACAGTATCTGAAATCGCTTCACGGAAATTTTCATGTGAAGATTCGGCAAATAGTCTTGGACCAGGAGCACTGAGTCTGATACCGCATTTCATTCCTGTGTCATCACTCGAAGTATTTTCAGTTTTAAAAAAGACATCTGCTCTAATTACAAAGTCGTAATGGTCAAATATCATTTTTAATTTCTCTTCTGCGTACTGTTCTAAACTTTCACTTGCTGTTACATCGTGATATTCATAATTAATTGTCATAGTTGTATATTTTAGATGATTTGAAATTTCAATATTGAAACTCCTTATAAAATCAATATACAGGGAAGCACATTGCTATTTTAACTGTATCCTAAGTAATTTTATCGCAAATGATATCTGAGCTCTAAAGTCCTTAAAGTTTTGTGAAATCGACGTTAAATTTTATTGGCATTGATTATTTTTAAAGCAAAATCACACCAAACCAACACTCATGAAACACATAGTCCTTTTTGTAATGGCATTAGCATTTTGTTGTATGCCAATGACACATCATGCCCAATCGAAACGAAAAAAGAAGAAGAATGACAAAACGGAAGCAGTCACTCCAGCACCTAAAAAAAATCAAGGTAAAATAAAAGCTTATGATAAAGTCATTACTAAAGATGCTATATCTGATGAGGGTTTATTTAAGGTGCATAAAGTAGGAGAGAAGTACTTTTTTGAAATTCCTAATGAGCACCTCGGAAAAGATATGCTGCTGGTGAGTCGAATAGCTAAATTACCTGCTAATCTGGGAGGTGGTTATATTAATGCAGGAACAAAAACAGGTGAACGTCTGGTTGCCTGGGAACGTTTTGACACTAAGATTCTCATCAAAGAACGCTCTTATAATTCGGTAGCAGATGAGGAATTACCTATCAGTATTTCGGTTAAATCGAATAACTACGAACCCACTTTATTTGCTTTTGATATTGCCGCTTTCAGCAAAGATTCGTCAGCAGTTGTGGTCGATGTCACTAAGTTTTACAGCAGTGATGTGAAAGCGATTAGCGGACTACCGAGTCGGTTACGAACTACATATAAAGTTCGAAATCTCGATGTGTCCAGAAGCTTTATCAATAGCATGAAAAGTTTTCCACAGAATATAGAAGTCGTTCAGGATATGACCTATAATGCTTCACAACCACCTTCGGCACGTTCGGCTGAAACGATCAGTTTGCAAATGAATCAATCCATGATTTTGTTGCCTGAAACGCCTATGCAGCCACGATTTGCCGATGAGCGCGTAGGTTGGTTTACGTTTAGTCAGGTCGACTACGGAAGCGAACAACTCAAAGCAGATACCAAAACTTATATCCGCAGATGGCGACTAGAGCCCAAAGATCCTGCTGCATACGCCAGAGGAGAACTGGTAGAGCCTGTTAAACCTATTGTATACTATTTAGATCCTGCAACGCCCGAAAATCTGCGACCTTATATCAAAGCTGGTATTGAGTTGTGGCAAGGTCCGTTTGAAACCGCTGGATTTAAGAATGCTATTATTGCAAAATATCCACCGACAAAAGAAGAAGATCCCGATTTCAGTCCAGAGGATATTCGCTATTCGGTAGTGCGTTATGTGGCGAGTGAAACCCGAAATGCTATGGGTCCGAGTGTATCAGATCCCAGAAGTGGTGAAATTATTGAAAGTGATATTATCTGGTATCACAACCATTTACGTTCCTACAGAAATCGGTATTTATTAGAAACAGGAGCGGCGAATCCTTCGGCAAGAACCTTAAATACTCCAGCAGAAGATATTGGTGAAATGATGAAAATGGTGATTGCTCACGAAGTAGGCCATGCTTTAGGATTACCACATAATATGAGTGCCAGTAAAGCGTATGATGTTGAGAGTTACAGAGATGGTGCGTTTACACAAGAATTTGGAATCGCTTCTACCATTATGGATTATGCACGTTACAATTATATTGCGCAGCCAGGCGATCAAAATATTAGATTCATTCGTCAGATAGGACCTTATGACCATTATGCCATCAATTGGGGTTATCGTAACATTCAGACAGCAAATTCAGCAGAAGCAGAAATTGGCACTTTAGACGCGTGGATCCTTGAAAAAGCAGGCGATCCTAAATATGTCTTCGGAAAACAAAGTAGCCGATTTGATCCAACATCACAAACAGAAGACATTGGAAATGATGCAATTAAAGCTTCTAATTATGCCTTGAGTAATCTAAAGTATGTTGCACAACAGTTGCCAAAATGGACGAGTGATCAAACCAATAACTATGATGATTTAGAAGAACTCTATGGCGAATTATTAGGTTGTTATAACCGTTATGTTGGTCATGTTTTAAGTAATATTGGAGGCGTAGAGGAGCATCTCATTACACCACGTCAGGGCGGAATTGCTTATCAGGCTGTACCGAAACAAAAGCAGCAGGCTTCTATGCAATGGTTGCATAAAAATGCCTTTGAAACGCCAATGTGGTTATTAGATAAAAGCATGTTGCAAAACATTAATTATGCTGGATATACTGACCGTTTAAGACGTTTGCAAAGTCGTTATTTAAATGGTTTATTAAGTTTTGACCGCTTAGGACGCTTAATTGACCACGAAGCTATTAATCCTACAAATTACAGTGCCTTATCCATGTTACAGGATTTAAGAAAAGGTGTGTGGAATGAAGTTAATTATACTAAAAATGTAGATGTGTATCGTCGAAATTTACAGCGTGTTTATATTGATCGTATGCAGTATTTGATGACAGAAGACTTAGATCCACGACAGTCGCGACAGTATTTTAATGTATCACAATCGGATGTTAGAGCTTTGGTTAGAGGCGAACTAAATACCTTAAAACGTCAAGTTGCTGCTGCAGGAAATCGAGCAGTGAATACCGTCACAAAGTACCACTACAGAGACTGTGTTAAGCGCATCGAACAGATTTTAGATCCCAAATAAGCACATTTCCGACGCATAAAAACGACACCCTTTTGAAAACTCAAGAGGGTGTTTTTTTACCTATGCTTTAACATAGGGACTGTAGATTACGAATGGCTGGTTAGCATCCGCAAACGGTACCTTTGCAAATCGCTTTCATATAGCGATAATTACAACTCACATGATGCGCTTTACCAATTTCTCCGGGATTAAATAATAATGCTTCAGCAATTGCAGCAAGACGTTCTGTGTCATTGATTATAGTTGGTTTCTCAATAGTAGAATCTTTGGTAACGTAAAGCGCATTTCCGACAGGTTCATAGTTCCAGTCTTCAGCATCCTTAAGTAATTGTCGCAATGTCATCCAAGACTCTGGTACAAAAGAGCGTAATAACTCTATTGTTAGTTTTCCGGGAGGTAAAAACGGTACAATATCAAGGTAGTTTTCATAATTGTAATCGTTAGTAAAAGTCGAATTGTAATAATCTCTAAACGTGGCGTTTCCAGGTTTCGGACCAGCAAACGTTATGGTTTGAGTTACCTTGATGTTATATTTTTTACTACTAAGCAGTACAGCAGCTAAAGGCGCCATCGCACCACCTTTACTATGTCCTGTGATGTATAGCGGCAGACTTTGATCTGAATTTAATATGTTGAGGACTTTTACAATGTCACAAATTAGTGTTGTTAGTGCAAAATGAAATCCGGAATGCACTTTTCCAGGGAAATAGTCGTACTGACCAGGCACTGCAAGAAATATATTCTGAATCCAGTCGAGAATCGAATCTACTGTCCAAGCAGGAGGTAAGGTACCACGAAAGGACAGGATGATTTCTGATTTAGTTTTACCGACAAAACAAGCTTCAATCTCATCAGATACAATCACATAAGGATCATCTACCAGACCAATTTTATTGTATTGATTGGCCACATCTTTAGTAATAAGTGGTAAAGGCGTCGGTTTAGGTAACCCTTTGGGATTGATAAGATCTAACTGATACATTCCAGAAGGATACGAGGTTTGAATTAAATATGCCGATGCAGATGCACATAATAACTTACAAGGATCGATAGTTGCCATAGCTTTGAATTTTGATGTTTTTCAAATTTAATTTCCGAAGCTCATAAAAAATAGCGTAGTATTACGTGGTTTTAAAATCGCATAGCTGTTGCAACTTTGAGCTATGTCAATAAATTGTTTTATAAATACTATCTTGTAGGATTATTAACCAACTAACTAATAATAATACCAATGAAATCACTAACTGTTCAAGACATTAATGCGATAATTAATGGCGACATTGTAGGTCAGGCCAACCTTGAAATTACAGGATTGGAGCACATTCAAAAAGCAAATCAGCATCAAGCCACCTTTATAGGAAATCGGAAATATGCGGCTATGTGGAACGACTCTAATGCCGCTTTAGCCATTGTTAACGATACTATTAGCTTAGAACCTGGCGAAAACAGAGTTCTGATAAAAGTCAAAAATGCCGATCTGGCTATGGCAAAGTTATTAGACGCATTTACTCCAGAGTCACCACATTTTGAATCGGATATTCATCCTACAGCCGTTATAGATGCATCAGCAAAACTAGGCGAAGGGACTAAAGTTGGAGCGGGATGTTATATCGGAAAAGATGTTGTTATTGGTAATGGCGTAGTACTGTATCCTAATGTTACAATACTTGATGACACTACTATTGGAGATCATACAACAGTCTGGTCTGGTACAGTAATTAGAGAGCGTTCGGTGATAGGCAGCTATTGTATTTTTCATACCAATGTGAGTATTGGCGCAGATGGCTTTGGATATCGTCCGAGTGATGATGGGAGAGGACTCGTTAAAATTCCGCATATCGGTAATGTCGTTATCGGTAACGGTGTCGAAATCGGAGCGAATACCTGTGTCGATCGTGCGAAATTTAGTTCTACCATTATAGGCGACGGCTGTAAGATTGATAATCTGGTTCAGATTGCCCATAACTGTGTATTAGGACGCTCGTGCATTATGGCAGGTAGTAGCGGCTTGGCAGGTTCGGTGACCTTAGGTGATGGTGTTGTTATAGGAGGCAGTGCTTCAATAAAAGACCATACCACGATTCATTCAGGAGCGACAATTGGAGCAGGATCAGGTGTGATGAACGATGTACCTGCAGGAAAAACAGTACTGGGATATCCTGCAACAGACTCACGTGAGATGCTGAAACAATGGGTTGCGCTACGGAAATTGGCACGCTAATACGTAAACGTCTTTAGGTCATTAAGCCGATTTCTGCTGTACATTTTGTTTTAAATGTAGCAAGCCAGCGACCATACGGTCTAATTCTTGTTCTAAGAATTCTGCTTTTCTCTTGCTAAATCCTGAAATGGTTTTGGTATAGAGTTCTAATCCGTTATGCGTAATACAAACGCCATAAGTATCAGTTTCAGCATCTAAAAACACTGAAGTTCGGTAGTCACTACATGCTAACAACCAGTAACATAAACTATTAATCTGATTGAATAAAGAAAATTTCGTTTCCATAATCGTAAGGTTTAATAGATTGAGGGTCATCTTATACTAAGATAGTTTCAGAAGGCTGTAGTTTCAAACTTGTTGGTTATGTGGTTCATTTTATTCGGTAGCGTGGTTAAAAGGGCCAAATAAACAGATGAACTACAGCTCATCATTAGGATGGAACTCGAAATAGAACGTCTTTGAAATAAGTGAAGGACTTTTTTTGTATTTTAATCTCATGAAATTATTTAATAAAACACGTTTTAAGTCGGTAGAAGCCAAGCGCCTTCGAAATTACCTGCTGTATGCCGTTGGTGAAATTATCCTGGTTGTCTTTGGAATTCTTATCGCTTTATACATCAATAACTGGAATAAGGACAAGCAAATTGCACGTCATAATCATGATTTACAGCAAAAGATCTTAGTTCAGCTGGATCGTGATATTCATGATTTGGAGCAGTTTAAGCAGGAATTAGACACGCTCAATCAGGTGTATTTAAAAACACTGAAACGTAAGTATGACCAATCTAAGGTAGATGATGGTGGATTGTTATCTACCATATTATTTGAAGTCAAAGAACTGGCGTTAGACAAGCATAGCGTGAACTGGATTGATAATGCCGAATTGGATAATTCGGAAATTTCAGAAGGGCTTATAGATTTAAGCAGTTTATATAAAGCGTATTTTAAAAATATTGATGATATCGAATCGATTATTTATAAAAAGCTTACGACCAATTTGGAAATCATAGAATCGACACAACCTTGGTATACCGAATTGATTACCGATTTTAGTTGTAAGACCGAATGCGTAAAATATTTATTGCATGACGAATCGCACAAATCCCGAATAGCATCGTTACGATTTTTATACATTAATGGGTATGGTAGTATCATTGACGGCTTTTATTATGATCTGAAACGTGCCAAAACACAATTAGAAGCCAAGATTAAAAACGAGCATACTTAGACATTTAAGTTTTATATCGTTTTGATTTAATCCTTACACATACCAACAACAGGGAAGACTTTAATTATTTTTATTTTACATAATATAAATTATAGTACATTTACAACAAATTACTGTATACACAGTATTTTACATAATTGCAGCTATAATGGCTGCCAGACTTATAGCGTTCGTAATTATGTAAAAAGTAATTTGTGACACTACCAAAGTTTATAAATTGGATAAGCTGTAACACACATAGCAATTATGTACAAGCTAATTGTGATATCTATAGTTTACAAAGGTCCTGGATATTACAACCCAATAAACTACTATGCTTATAAATCTCTTATATTGTATAATGCTCCATAAATTTTGAAATACGCGATTCTCAGGCAGATTAAATTATTTTAGATGTATTCGTACATACGCGTATTTGACAGTCAACCGGACATTTGGTTAGTGCTCTAGTTTTACAAACACGCTTCACCCGAATTAAACCCGACGCATACCCGACGCATACCCGACGCAAACCCGACGCAGATACGGAGGAGTTCGTTAGGACATTTGGACTTATTGTTTGAATATTATGTAAAATAGAAAGATAACTTATTTTTGGTTTTAGATGCAATTACATTGCGTTGTACTAAAATTTTAATTTAGATTGTAATCCCATCGCACTAGCTGGCTCATTCTCTAAGATTCTATTTTATATAATATTAATAGTTAATTAACGAGAATATTAAGATTTCTTTCTTCAGTATGTGTTTGTTCAAAATCATACACTTCAATATTATCGCGTTGTTGTTTAGTAGTTTTTTTTAGTCTACGATTAACTAATTTAATTCTAATTTCTTCTAATTTAATCGTGTCTAAATTTGGTATGATAATTGAATTCGTGAAACACAAAATATCTTCAATATTTCTATCTTCACGAAGCATTTTATCTAAAATATCAAATTGCTTATCTGTTATATTTTTATTGTAAGGAATTGATAGTTCTTTAAACTCATTTGGTGTCAGTTCAAGAACTCCACCTCCATAAAATCGACCTTCCAACTCTGCCAAAACGAATGTCAATGAATTATAAAATGAAAAAACTAAATTTTTGATATTATAATTTTCTTTCATATTGATTCTATAAAATGAATCGGTAGCAAGACTATTAGCTTCGTTAACGAAAATTTTAGGATATTTATGACATCTTTTAACAAACAAACCTTGTGATAGCCAGGTGCTTGGAACATGATACCAATTATCTCTCAAGGTCATTTTATACCTTAAATGTAGTTCTCCTTTTCCTTCTTTTTCCTTCTTCTCCCCTTTGGTTAGATAATTAATTAATTTGACATCAAGTTTTGATTTTGGAAGATTAGGAAAAAGTAAAAAATTGACTTTAACATTTTTATTTTTTAAATAGTGAAAATCAAAACTAGTAAACTTTGCAACATTGGGAACTAATGCTCCTTTTGGAAGTATCGGTTTTACAATACTGCTGAATCTTGATAATTTATTTTCTTTTAACTCTTTATCATTAAGTATGAAATAATCATTTGCAGCTGAAACAATACCTACTTGCGCTTTTTCTGTATAAAACTTAATTTGCTTATGCTCATTTTTGAGATAATCCACAAAGTTTAATTCATCATCTGTTAAAATATAATTAGTCCATTTATCAAGAGTTGTTCTATGGATATTATTGTTTTTTTCTGTGAATTTTGGTTCTTTTAAATCATCTAATTGTTCAACCTGATAGAAAGAAATACCATGTTGATTTATATTCTCAATTCCCTTTACACCAATTAAAGCTACAACATCTTGTTGTATTCCATCAAATATTAATTCATTAAACGCAAAGACCTCTACCCTATCGAACTTATCAATAATTAATGCTCTCAATTCTTTTGCATATTTTACTTGTAATATTTCTGAAGGAATAACAAAACAAAGTACACCATTTTGATTTAAGCTCATTATTGCAGCTTCAACAAAGGCCATCCAAATGTTGTTAATTTTACCGTTCGATACTACCAAGTTACTTGAATCTTTAAACCTCTTATGAACTTCATCACAACTTTTTACTTGAACCTTCTTAAGATTACTTCTCTTTACATAAGGTGGGTTTCCAATAATTAATGAATATTCATCATCATTCTCTAAATAATGTTTTAAATAATCTTGATGATTAATAGTCTTATCAATTTTATCTGATAAAGGAATTAAGGCATCGGCTTTAGCTAATTCTACACCATTTATATCGAATAAGTCAATAGAAATATTATCAATTGTATTTAAATCTAAACTCTTAAAAAAAGAAGAAACAAATTCACCATCACCACAACTAGGTTCCAAAACAGATATTTTATTTCCTTTTAGATATTTTTGGACAATATGATTTGATAAAAATTCTGATAGAATTTTTGGAGTATAGTATGAACCTGTATTTTTTTTAGTATTTGACAATTACTTATTTCTTTTTATTTCGCTTGGTTCATACCTTGCTATTTCTTTATCCTTATTTAATAAAAGACTAATTTCAGTAATTTTTACATTAATTTCATAAAGTAACTCTGCTGCAGTTTGACTCCCTTTTTTTGTTAAAAGTGATTTGCTTAAATTAATAAGTTTATTTGCTTCACTTACATAGTTTTCCCTAATAAAATTTTCTTTTCTTTCATTTATTAGTTGTGGTCTATTTAAAAATATTTTTTCTACAATATAAGTTGATGCAATAAAATTTCCGGAAATAGTCCCATCTCCATTATGTTTAAATAATGTATTATAGTCTATTTCATTAGGGTTAGGATATGAAATTACAGAATGATCAGGGACAGGTTCATTAGGCCAATCATTACTTTTAAATCTATTGCAAATTGCACAAGCATAAAATAAGTTATTATAATCTTTAACTAATCCAGCAAATTCTTCTAGTGATTTAGGTTTATAATGTTCTACATGAAAATGATCACTTCCTCCAATCGGATTTTCATGAATTGCACAATAAACACATTTTTCTTTAGCTTCCCTTCTAAGATATGGTTTATAGTCACCATATTTAGAAACGGTATCTGGTACTATAGAATCTTTTTTATTAAAAACTGTATATCTCATTCTATTTCTTTAAAAAATTTTCAATTTTATTTGATAATTCTTCTAGCTCTTTTGTTTTGGAATCTAATTCTTCTATCCATTCCTGTCTATCAATTGAAATAAAACTTGATAATGGTAACTGCATTTTGGTTTGTAAAGCTTTTAATTCATCTTTATTCTTGTCAGTTGCTTTATTTAAAGCTACTAGTTCTGATAATTCAGCTAATCTTATATACTCTTTGTTGAAATTTTCTAAATAAGTTTGAGTTGCACGTACTATTCTTTTAAATTGTTGATTGGCGCTATCATCATTATTAAATTTGTCCCTTTGGATAACGCCTTCGAATTCACCCTCCATTTGTGTTAAAATATCATCATCAGCATGAGCAGTAACAACATATATAGGTAATTGTTTATTGGTTTCTCTAATTACTCTCACAAGATCATGTCCATCATAACTATGAAACCCACCACCTGTTTTAGGCGTTTCTCGAAGTTTTTCGTCAACAATTAAAATGACAATTTTATTGTGAGATATCCACTTAGGATAATCCAATATTTGATTTAATGGGTCGAAATGTTGTACATCCCAAGAGATTCCTTCTTGTTTTAGATATCTACCAAATTTTTTTGATAATCTTTTTCTAACACTTTTTCTATCATCAATTACTGCTACTAATGCCATATGTAAATTCTATTTTTTTGGTAACCAAATCGTGAATTTTGCTCCTTTTAAATTTGGATCGTTTCCAACTTCTCTTTGCCCGTCAAGATCATCAATAATTGACTGAACAATTGTTAATCCTAACCCTGTTCCAATTTCATTCCCTTTTTCATCAGTCTTAGTTGTATATAAAGCCTCCCAAATGATTTCAGTAAAATCTTCATGAATGCCATTTCCAGAATCAGAAACTATAATTTCGAAACCATCTGTTTCATCGATAACTTTACTACTTAATTTAATTTCTATTTCTCTTAATGTATCATTATGAAGGCAAGCAGAGTATGAATTAGTCAATAAATTAATAATTATTGTTTCAATATCCATTGGAAATGTTTTTGCAGTAACCTCTTCCATTTTAGTTGAAATTTTAATACCTCTAACATGAAATGCTGTTGACATTTCCTTTATTGTTTTACTTAATAGAGCTTTAATATCTATTAGTCTTTTCTTTCGTTTATCTCTTTTAATTCTTGTTAAAGCAAAAGACCCCCATTCAGAAACATGCTTTGAATATTCTCTAGCCTCGATAAGCTCTTCAATTGCTTCATTTATATTTGGAGGATTCTCATTTAAAGACTCTATTGCTTCTTCATTGGCCATTTTAAATTGAGAAATTGACATTTGAGTTTCATGACCAAAAACAGCAGAAGCAATACCTACAGTCGCAAGGCCTCCTAAAGTTCTATTTTTATTGAGTATTTCTTCAATTATTTTTTCTGTCGACTCGGTTTTTACAAGAATTGCATCAACATTTCTCGAGGCATCTAAAACATAAATATGATTATTTTCTTCTGCCTGTTTTCTTAATTCAGACAATTCTAATTTTAATTTTTCTAATTCCTCTTTATATTCATCTAGTATTTTCTTATGAGACTTTTTTGGTGTTATATTTCCTGGCTTATCAATTTTTTTATGGATATTATGTCTGTGTAATTCCAATAATCTCACACCACAAAGCACTAGAGCTCTAAGGTCAAAATATGCTTCATTATGAACTAACCCCTCTCTTGCAGCACTATCTTCCAATTTTGCATTCTCATCCCTGTTAATGTAAATTGCACCAAGCATTTGATTGTTTTTTACCATCCAATCTTGTCTACCTATACCTGCAGGATTTTGTGCTTGTCTATCACCTAAATTCAACCAATCTTCACCATCTTTACCTGAAAAACCATATGGTTTTACGCTAATATTGTCTCTATATATTTTTACGCCTCCATTAAATTCCAAATACTCTTTTAATTGTTTTAATGTAAAACCAGTTCCTTTGACAAGAGCAGATTCACGAGGATAAAACATTAAATCAAACATTACAGGACCACATGAAGGTTTTTTATCACTAATATCAAATTTTTTAAAGTCATTTAGATAGTTTTGTTCACCTTTTATATTAGACTTTTGAGAAAGCAATTTCCAAGATATTTGTTTTTCTATTTTTTTATCACCAAACCCATATTTATCACTAATGAAATATGATATTTCTTCACTCATTCCATCATAATAAACATTGAGTTCAACTTCTGGTTCTAAATGTTCTTTTGGTTTTATTTCTCCTTTGTAATCCGTCTTAATATTAGTGTTGATTGTTATTAAGAAATCTTCAATAACTTTGAAAGGCGATGTTAAAATTGATAATTCTTCATATAATCTTCGCAAGTCAGATTCACTCCAATTATTTCTTAAATTTCTAATAATAATTTCAGTCCCAGTATTACTTTTTTCAGGTAAATTAATCTTTGGTGTATCAATTTTTTTGAATGGTATAAGTAGAAGGTCTATACCTTGTTTGTTGAAATCATCCCAATTAATTTCTAATCCAAATATATCAGAATCTTTAGATTTAGTAACCAAACTTATTGTAGAGCCTAGTCTATCTGCGGAAAGTCTTCCAATTCCTTTTTCACCTGTTTTTCTTCTTTCCTTTTTTGATTTCTTTTCTATCCTTTTAGTAGAAAAACCTATTCTTAACCATCTATTAATAACATCTTCTTGAGACATTCCAATTCCAGTATCAACTATTCTAATATAGCTATTGGAACCATCCATAATAATATCAATATCAACTTTTTCTGCATCAGCATCATACCCATTTTTTACTAATTCAATAACTGCTGTAGTATGATCTTTAATACTTTCCCTTCCTAAATGAGCAATTGTTCCAGCATCAGTTCTGAAACGAAGATTTTCATTATCATATTGAATAAAATCAGAAGTCAATTCTAAAAACTGTTGATAATCCATACTTTCAGCTTTTAATAAGGATTCCAGTTCTTTTTTTATAGTATTTTCAGTCTTCATGAGTGCTTTTTTGTGTTAGAAACAATTAAATCCTTGACATCCATATCTAGTATATTTGCAATTCTATTCAAATCTTCTAAACTTGGTTGTCTTCTATTCTGTACATAAGAATTAACCATATTATAGCTTTTACTCAACTTTTCAGATAACCAAACTTGCTTAATTCCTTTTTCTTCAAGCACCTCTTTTATGCGATTCATTATTCTTAGGGATTTGAAAAATAAAAATAGTACTAATATTTAATAATATATCATAATTTGAGATAAAATTTAATCATTAGACATATTGCAATTCCACACACATCACTCATATATACCTATAGCTTTTAAGAAGTTGCGAATCTCACAAGTTCGATTTCCACTACACTCCTACCGACGGTTCGTAAAAAACTGTTTACTCGCACACACGCTTTAATTTAAAAAAGCCATCAATGAGATGGCTTTTTTTAGTATAACGATTATAAACGGAATGATTTTGACTTATGATGGCTTGATATTCTGGTTGACTCTAAATAAATTATTGGCATCATACTGCTTTTTAATCTGTAATAATCGCTCATAGTTATGCTTATAACTTGCTTTAATACGATCTTCGCCTTCGTTCATCATAAAATTAGAATAGGCTCCACCAGATGAATATGGATGTAATGCTTCCCAATACTCCTTACACCAATTGGTAATTTTATCTGCATTTTTAGGATCGGGATCTACACCAACGATGACACCTGCATATTTAGCACCTCTGTATGCCCAAGGCGTATCTTTAGCGCCTACTCTGCTTGCTGCTCCGCTAATTGGATATAAATGCATTTGAGATAATGGTGTTGGTATATTAGACCCAAATTTTAAGTGTTGCTCCGTAATATCTGGCGTTAAAGTATCAAAAAAATCTGCTCGCCAATACCATTGCATTCCTGATGGAAAAAGACCATCAAACATGCTTTGCAAAGCAGGATATGGCATATCACCAACGTGAGCAAATACAGGGTTTAAATCTAAAACGGGTTGGAATAATTCTTCGAATGTATTGGGATCACCAACGTAACACCAAACAATAGCACAAAACTGTTTGTTGTGTAGTTCTGCTGGAAATGGGGATTCTGGAATGATCATAGTGGCTATGAAACCGCTTAATTCTTCTGGTCCATTTTGTAAAAAGTTGTCATACCAAGCCATAATTTCTTCAACGCGTTCTATGGGCCACAAGGTTGGTCCGCCCTTAATCATCTTTACAGGATGCGCCTGAAATTTAAAAGATGTTACTACACCAAAGTTTCCTCCTCCGCCTCTAATTGCCCAAAAGAGGTCTGTATGTTCTTTAGCATTCACAGTGACAAAACTCCCATCTGCTAAAACCATTTCTGCTTCTAAGAGATTGTCTATAGTGAGTCCATATTTTCGGGATAAATAGCCAACACCTCCTCCAAGGGTTAAACCACCAACGCCTGTAGAAGATACCATTCCTGATGGTACTGCTAAGCCAAACTCGTGTGTGACCGCATCAACTTCATTCCAAATATTACCGCCTCCAACTTTTACCGTATTGTTTGTTGTATCAACATCCACAAATTTTAGTCCGGATAAATCAATAACGAAACCCTCATCACATAACCCCAGACCAGCACCATTATGGCCGCCTCCTCGTATAGCTACCAATATATTATTATCTCTTCCAAAATTTACGGCAGCAATAACGTCTTCTGTAGTTTCGCACATGGCGAATAATCCTGGATGTTTATCTATCATGCCATTGTACACTTTGCGTGTGTCATTATAAGTTGCATCTGATGGAAAAACGAGACGCCCTTTTAATTGTGATGCAAAGGATTTTAAAGTATCAGAATCTATATCTTTAATTGCTTTTTTCATGTTTTATGTATAAAATAAATCATTTAGATTAATTTTAATGATTTATGATGTTAAAGGTGAATGGTGTTCGTGTACCATTTTCCAGCCGTTACTGGTCTTCACAAATAATAGTGTGATTTGATCGTTAACAATTACTAAATCGTCTCCAAACCTTAAGTGAAAATCGGAATGGAAGGTTAAATTAGCCACGTCTCCATAAACGGCAATTTGCAAATCATTGGCATCAAACTTTACGACTTCAGTTACAGCTCCAAAAACGTTACGTTCGTGTGCTTCATTCGCTGCAGCGCCATTTCTTGGCTCTCCATTTTTAAATTCTGTAAATTTCGGACTATAAGCATGAAAGGAAATAAGTTGATCCATATCGCCATCAATAATGCTTTGTGCTATAGCTCCGAAAGTGTCCATGACTTCTTGTTTCTCTTCTGGGAATTCATATGTGATAATATCACGATTATTTATTTGGTTGTTATCATCTTCGTTGTCACATCCTATGATTATAATTGAAAAAATCATCATCAATACTACTGCTAATTTTGTGTTCATAATTTTATATGTTTTTGGTTTTCAACAAAATTAGAATAGAAAAATAATGTGTAATTCTACATTTAGACCAAATAAAAGTACTTTTAGACCAGTAGTAAATTTAGCTTCAACTAATTGATATATAGTTGCTTATTTTTTAGATGTGAAATTTGAAGGCAGTATTCCGTATTTTTTATGGAAACATTTTGAAAAATATGCAGGACTACTAAAGCCTGTTTGATAAGCTATCTCAGATATGTTATTATGTTGTTTTTCGAGTAATTCTAAAGCTTTCTCTAAACGATAATCTCTTAAAAATGTATTAGGAGATTTACCTACTAAAGTCATCATGGTTCTGTAAAGTTTAGACTTACTATAGCCTAAGTTTTCTTCAAAATCATTAACGCTTATTGTGGCTTGCGACCATATACGTTCTGTATAATTCATTAATAGCATTATAAAATCTTCATCCTTCGTATTTAGAACACTTATAGATGTGTTTGCTAAGGGTTTATTTTGATTTTCACCTTCGTAGAGGTCATTAACTACTGAAGAAATTGAAAAACCACCTTTAGTGATATCGCTTAAATAATCGGCACATTTTATAGTATCCTCAAAAATACTGTCTTTTTCAGTAACAGGTGTGCCAGCACTAATGCCTATTTTAAATTCTAAATCTGGAGTTATGACTTTATGGTGTGTCTCTTGAATTTGCATCGCACAATGCAAAGCATCTGTCACCGAATCAAAAGCGACTAAAAAGACATTTGCATCTTGTTTTACTATACGTCCATTATGATGAGACGTTAAGGTCTTAATAGAGGTGTTGTAGCCTCTAACCGCAGCTTTTAGGATATTGATGTCGTTAATTCTTAAAGTTTTAGTCTTTAGTTTTACAACCATCAAGGTTCTAAAAGCAGGGTCATTAATAATGTTAAGCTTTACATTTTTAGATTTTTCAGGATCTTCAATACGTCCTAAAAAGGATTCAACTATGGTATCATTAACCTCAATTATACGCGTAGGTATTGCTCCATGTGCATTTTCATGCAAATCTATGAGAGCTTGTTTATTTGGAGCTTCAATTAAGCAAAAAGCCGTTTTTCTCACTTCATCACACCAATAGGTTAATCCTCTACAATTATATTTGTGCTCAAGATTTAAATCTGCTTTGTGCATTTCTGCAACATGTGCAGCTGTAATACCTTCGGGAAGGTCGTGTAAATCTAAAAATAATGGCATCTGGTTGATTTTGAATGTAATATACATTAATTTTTAACGTATAAATTATAAAATCAGCTGACTTATATTTTAAAACCTATTTTTTGAAAGCTAATCGTATTAATGAAGCGGGTGATTTTTTCAGGAGTTGATAATGAAAATAGACTTGCAAGCAGCAATGTTTTTATTGCAGATAGAAAGTGAGTTATAGTCCATTTTACACATATTCCTCATGTATAGCTAAAGCTCATAAGAAACCGTGAATCTTTCAAGTTCGATTTTCTCTCCTCTCCTATTCGCCTTCGCTAAAAAAACTCAAGTTACCTAAACCACCAATAATCCTAAAGATAACCAGCACTGTCACAGTTTCGGGAAACATACTTGGCAATCCTGATCCAAATGCAGAGACCGTAAAAAGGAGTGCTAATATGATGAGCGAATTTTTTCGCCCTATTTAATACTTAATTTTCCTGCGATGATGTCACCGACAAAACACCCTAAAAGTGCGCTTCCAACGACCCAGCCTTTTAAGGCATCACTCAATTCGAAGTACTTACTAAAATAAAATTGAGCACCATTAGATGACGCCTGTATCATAACCAAATAAAAGACCACCTAAAGCAGAAATGATGGTGATTAGCAATAAGTATGTTTTTTATTCATAATTGTATTCGTCTTAATAATCATATAAAAATACTTTTTAATTATTGATATACTCTAACGGTTGTTCAATGTCATATCACAATCCCTTAGCTTTACGTAAGATCTTGACCACACGACTGTGGGTTATTTCTAACAAATTCCACTGGTAGCCTTCAAAATCGGTGGTATTCATAAATTGAATGACAACAGCATCAATATCTTTATGGTATTCTGCCATACATTGGTAGCCTGGCGCCAATCCGCCATGATTAAACTCATAAAGCGAACTGTAGAGTTTCATTTCTTTTTCATTGAGTAATGAACCATCGTTTAAAGCTCTTAAAAAGATGCCAACATCTTCAGCTGTAGCTATCATCATGCCATTATTCTCGTTTTTAAAGTCCTTTTCAATTCCCACATAATATCCACTCATAACATCATCTATATTGTTTATGTCATCAAGAGAACCAAACGTGTTTTTTAGTCCAAGAGGTATTAAAATTTCCTTGTTGAAATACTCTTGACGCGGACCTCCTGTAACTTGCTCAATGATTCTTGAAAGCAATAAATAATTGGTATTAGAATAGCCATAATCTTCGTTGGGCTCAAAGTTGGCAGGTAAATCGAGTGCATATTGAAGCACGTCGATATTGGTGTTGGGTTGGTTTTTCCAAAACTCTGGATTGTCTGTAAAATTTGGAATACCACTTCGGTGCTTCACCAGCATTCGCAAGGTAATCTTATCTGAATTTTCAAGTCTTCCCACGAGTTCTGGAAAGTAATCTGCTACTGTTTTTTCTAAGGATATACGATTTTCATTTGCTAGTTTAGTAATGGCAACAGCGACATAGAGCTTGCTAATACTGGCGATTTTAAATAAGGCGTTTGGTTTGGCTGGAATTTTCTCTTCTTTATTATGATAACCAGCTGTGTAAAATGCAGGAGGCTTTCCAGCTTCATCAACATATACAATTACGCCATCAAAGCCATAACTCAAGGTTTGATCTACTTGCTCTTGAACGGTGTCTGGTAATGGCAATATCCAAGCTTTTACTAAAATCCACGGAACAAACCATAAGGAAATAAAAGTTCCAACAAGTAAAACTATTCTAAATATTTGTTTGCCTTTTGAGGTTTTTCTTAAAGTGCTTACCATTTTATGAAATTGAGTTATTTAAAATGTATAGTACAAATATCTAAAATGGAAACTATGATAAAAATAAAAAACTACTGAACTGTAGAATACGATAGCTAAATTGGTATTTAAAAGTTTAATCTTAAGTAATGCTGATTTCGTTTAATAAATTTTAAAAGTTTACGCTTCATTAGATTTTTCTAATTGCTTTCGTATATGATCACTATCCCAATGATTATCGTAAGCTACAATGCCACGTTTAAAATCATTTTCTAGCAACTTTTCTTGTTGCTCGAGTTCTTTACGCGCTTTAAAAATATAGTCGTCGTCACGTTTCGGCTCTGTTGCTAAACGTCTTAAACTAGCTTCGTCATATTTAATAAAATTTTGAACCTGACGATTCAATGTATATTTTCTGAAACCTAACTTACTCAAAGCATCGCTAGCCAAAGTTAACGATGTATCTAGAGTTTCACGATAAATATTATGAACATCGAGATTTAATAATTCATATGCATCGTACCTGTTTTTAGAACGTACCATAAGTCCTACATGCGGATATTTTTCCTTGACAATTTTTGTTATGGCTTTTGCTACGGACACTTTATTGGTGGCGCAAATCAGTAGTTTGGCTTCGGCAATTCCTGCAGATTCCAGTAAATCTTGACGTGTAGCATCACCATAATACACTTCAAATCCCATCTTTCTCAGGAAATCCACACGATTAGAATCAAAGTCTAATATCGTGGCTTCAACACCATGCGAACGTAAAAAACGACCAATTGTACTTCCAAAATGTCCGAAACCAACCAAGATCACTTTTTGCGATTTAGCGATATGATCCATTGGGCGTTTTATCAATTCTTTAGTTCCTATTTTCGGAAGAATTAAACGCTCATTTAGCAATGCTAAAATTGGTGTTAAAGACATCGATACGGCTGTCACCACAAGCATCATATCCATTTGTTCTTGTTCTAAAATGTTTAACTGAAAAGCGAAAGACAATAATACAAAGGCAAATTCACCAACTTGCGCTAAACTAAACGTCAGCAGTACATTTTGGTCTAATTTCAGTTTAAAAATACGTCCTGTTATAAATAACACCAGTGCTTTAATAATAACAATGGCAAGCAAAATGCCACCAATGGTCAACGGACTTTTAGCAATAACCACAAAGTTGATGGACGCACCAACAGCCATAAAAAAGAGTCCGAGTAGTAAATTTTTAAAAGGTTCAAGCGTACTTTCCAGTTCGTGTTTAAATTCGCTAGTAGATAAAACGACACCACCTAAAAAAGCACCTAATGCTGGACTTAAGCCAACAAATTCCATTAAATATGAAATGCCAAATACGATTAAAAATGCAGCGGCAATTAATAACTCTCTAACACCTGTTTTGGCTACTTTTCGAAGCATTGGCACCACTACAAAACGACCTGCTAATACTATGACTACAACCGATAAAATAATGGCTAAGGTTTGTAATCCAATTGGTAAACTCTCAATTAAAGTCCCTGTAGTATGAGCTGTATCACCTTCAGTAATATCTGACGAATTAGATAGTAATGGTAACGCACCAATCATAAATATTACAATGATATCCTGAAAGAGTAATATCGAAAAGGAACTTGACCCGAAGGTCGTATTCATCAAGCCTTTTTCCTTAATAGTTTGTAAGGCTATTGCTGTTGATGATAGGGCTACTGCCATTCCAACGGTTAAAGCTACTTGCCATTCAAAACCCATAATTGCAAAAAATATATAAGTTAGCGCTATGGTTAATGTGACCTGTATGCCTCCCATTCCCAGAATTGATTTCCGCATATTCCAGAAATTTTTGGGTTCGATTTCTAATCCGATTAAAAACAGCATAACAACAACGCCAAATTCGGCAAAATGAAGTATGTCCTCTCCTTCTTCTCCAATAAATCCGAAAACGTAAGGCCCAATTAAAACGCCTGCCAATAAATACCCAATCACCGAACTTAAGCCCAATCGCTTAGCTAAGGACACACAAATAATGGCTCCAGCTAAAAAAACGATGGCTTCAAATAGTAAACTTCCAGACATAATTTAAACCGTTAAAATTTCTAAATCGTTAAGAAAAAAGCAATTTGATAACTGTGTCGCATTAAAATCGCCCTGGAGTAAATCTATGAGCTGTTCGTATTGGTTGGCATAATTCAGTAGATCTTCATCCGATAAATGATGCGTTCCCATGACTGCAAATGGCGGCAAATAGCGCATGCCACACAAATTGGCAGTTTGTTCATAAGGTCTTAAAAACTCGTTAATCGTAAAGGTATTATACCCTTCAGAACAATATACTTCTCGTGAACCACCAGTCGTAATAACGTTAAAAATAGTTTTATTTTGAAGCACTTTCCCTTTTGGTCCGTAAGCCCAGTTAAACTCTAAAACCAAATCTTTCCATTGTTTTAAAATCGCAGGACTACTATACCAATACAAAGGATGATGCCAAATGATGATATCGTGCTGTACTAGTAATTCCTGTTCGCGCTGTACATCAATATGAAAGTTGGGATAATGCTCATATAAGTCGTGAAAGGTCACATGTGCCTTATCTTTTAAGCGTTCAATTAAAGCAGCATTAGCTCTGGATTTTTCAAACTTCGGATGTGCAAAAAGAATAAGTACTTTTTTCATTGATATTTTGGTTGATTCTGAAACTTTAACTGCTTATAATTGCTTCTGTTAAAGTTAGCAATAATTTAATTTTGGTTGCATCGTAAGCATCAGGATGCGCATGTGCATATACACCTCTGTCATTGTCAAAATATGTGCCTGATTGATTTTTATGACGTTCTGACATTGCTAGATCATAAAGAATGTCCACTCCTTTTTCTGCTGGCGACCAATGTTGTCCGTAGGCTTCCTTTGCCATTTTTGTGTTTAACAAAGAACCAGGGTTTACTGCAATAGTCGTTATATTTGAATGATTTTCAGCAAAGTCGAAAGACCACATCGTTAAGGCTAACTTACTTTGCGCATAGCTTTCACTTGCGTTAACGGTAGCATCTCCAGTTAACACCCCTTTTTGAACGGTAGATTGTGCTGCCGAACTTAAGTTAATGATTCGTGTTTCTGAACCTTTATTTAAAATGGGTACTAAACTTTCAGTTAAAATATAAGGTGCCAAATAATTTACTGCCATTCTAACATCTAATCCGTCATTGGTTTTATCTATCGGACTTTTATAAATACCAGCATTATTGATAAGTATATCTAATTTAGAAACTTCTTTTTTTATTTTTTCGGCTAGTTGTTTTACAGCATTTAAATCTGAAAAATCAGCTACAAACCCTTTGATATTTGGATTGTTTGAAGCCTTTTCTAGTTCATTAATGACTGAATTTACTTTAGCTTCACTTCTACCATGAAGATATATGTGATGGCCTTCTTTAGCTAATTTTAATGCGGTAAGTTTCCCGATGCCGTCTGTACTTCCTGTAATTAATATGGTTTTCATTATTGATGTCTTTTATGTTTGATTAGTCAGCTTAAGCACAGTCGAAAAGTTTTTATTAATTCTCGACTGCACTTAAAATGACGTTATGCATTTACTGCAATGTATTCTATTTTTTATTCTATTTAAAATGGTGCTATAGTATCTTTTGGTCCATCTGGCAAACTCCAGCGTTGACGAGCTGTAACATTTTCTAATGCAGTATCTTTGATAGTGTTACTGCTGATGTTTCCGTAACTACTGTTGCTACCACGAGGAATTTGCATCTGGTCTCCATACAACCAAACCACTAAGTTACTGCGTTGTCCGCTAGTAATTGGGTGTGTGGCGTGTGGCACATTACCTCTATGAATAATGGCTTTACCAGGCTCAAACTTTGTTTGTACCGTTTTTCCTGAGGCTTTATCATAGAAATCAACAATGGAACCTGTAAATGCTTCATCAGGTAAATTAATGTTGATATTCAAGGTAGCCGCAGACGCATCGGTATGTGCATGTAAATCCTTATCCTTATCTGGATTGTACTGAATAGAAAACCCAAAAGTTTGATTATCGTAACCATAAGTTCCTAATAATAATCGCGCAATTGGACGCATATAACGATCCATTATAGCATTATAAAACGCTTGGAAACTTGGTGCAGCAAAATGACCTTCAGAACGAGGATCTAACATCATTCCATAACGGTTTAATTGTATTCCGTAAGGCGCACGTTTTGGAATTCCTGAATTTACCGCATCTTCTAAATACTTACGAAAATCAGCTAAACGCTCTAAATCAAAAAATTGTGCTACATAAACACCAGGAATAATTTCTTCCCATAAATCGGCCACAATAGTTTCCTTTTCTGGATTTTCCCAAGCGTCGTTAATGGCTTTACGTAATTTAGGGTCAAGTAAAGATTCGTCTGGTAGTAATAAATGGTCTTTATTTTCTAGTTCCCATTCAGCCCAAGCAGCCTCTAATAATTTACGGTTATCATTCCAAAATTTTGAAACTGATGGATCGCGTCTTAATGATAATTCTCTTGATGGTACGTCTAGAGCACGAGCTTCTGCAAGTGCATTGGTTTTTGTTATTGTTTTCATAATTTCTAATCTCTTTTTATAATTGAATCTCTTGCAAATCCATTAGCATAGATTCCCAATTCTTTTGATTATTATGATCGAATTGCGCACCATTTTCATCTGCTATTGTAAAACGTTTAATCGCTGGTGTTTTACTGGTTGCTTGAAATAACTGGTAAGCTTCTTCTTTTAAAGCCTCTTTAATTGGTAAGTCGATTGACGCATAAATGGCACGTTTACAAGCTTCAATAGATTCTGCTGGAAATTTAGAAATACGCTCTGCCAACGCATCTATATAAGGTCCGATCTCATCAGCATCTAACGCTTTGTTGATGGTTCCGAATTTTTCAGCTTCGTCAGCATCCCAATCTCTGGCGCCTAAAATAATCTCTAAAGCTTTACCAAGTCCTGTTTGTCTTGCCATACGAGACGCTCCACCTCCACATGGTAAAATGCCCATACCGACTTCCATTTGCATGAATTTGGCTTTTCCTCTTGCCGCAAAACGCATGTCTAATGCTAATGCCATTTCGTGTCCGCCACCACGTGCAAAACCTTCAATTTTTGCTATGGTTGCTTGTGGTACATTACTTAATCGTTCTAAAACCGATTGTAAGTCTAATAGTTGTACTTCGTTTCTAGGCACTGCTTCCGTAGACATATCTCTAAGCAAATTGGTATCATAATGACATACCCAATAGTCTGGGTTTGATGATTGAAATACAACCACTTTTACACTTCTGTCCCGTTCTAAACGTAAACACAAACTACTTAAGTCTGCTAGCATTTCTTGTCCTTGTACGTTTACTGGTCCGAAATTAATAGTTACCGTTAAAATGCCCCCATTTTGTTTTGCTGTGAATGTTTGAAAATTTTTGTAATCCATGATTTCTAATGTTTTAGTTACTACTGTTTTTTGTTGTGTTATACTAACAGTACAAACTTACCTCAGAGATCAAGGTGTTTTTTGGTAGAAAACAATGTGTTATTGGTAAAAAATAAGGTTTATAGTAAAAAAACCTTAGGCTAAATTGGCTTTAAAGGCACTTAAACTTATGCCCTTATACGTTTTAAAGGTTTTATTTAAATGGCTAGAATCTGTAAAACCAAGCTCTAAAGCTATTTCAGAATCTTGTGCATCCGTGTACTTTAATCGTGTTTCTACCAATTTCAATTTATAATTAAGGATGTATTTTTTTAAAGGCACATCAGTATGTTTTTTAAAATACTCACTAATATAATTGTCTGCCATATGAAATTCTTCCGCTAAGCTTTTGGTACTTAATACTTCAGGATTGTAGATATTAGAGTGAATAAAGTTTATGATTTGCTGAATTTTTGATGACTTTACCTCTTTAATAGTTTCAGCATTTATATACTGAATATTTCTAGCAATTAAATGAAGTATAACTGACAATGAATTTTGAATGATGAAAATATCATTGGATTGTTTATTTAAATATTCCGTAGCGACCATGTTTGCTAAAGCGACCAAATGCGCTCTATCTGAAGTGGTTTCAAATTGCATTTCGCGTAGTTGATGACTTTCACTATTTAAAATTTCTTCAATTTTACGAAACCAATCGTTAACAGGAAGCGTTGCCTTTTGTAAAGCTGTGTTTCTAAAAAAACTCTTTAAAAACTTAATGGCTGTTACTGTGGTTGGTGTTTCAGCTTGTATAATATAAACGTCATCAGGAATAAACACGAAAATACTATTGTCGGAATACCGTACCGTTTTACCGTTAATTTTTATGGTACCATCGCCTTTTTCGATATAAACAATTTCGAAAAAACGTATCGTTGTGTATTGACAAAACGTAAAAAAAGTTTCGTCTTTATACTTCTGAATTACGATATTTTCGAGAATGGTTCTTGCCATTATTACTAAAATAGTGAATTTAAAATAGAAGAAGCCACAGTATGTCGTGGCTTCTCCTTGCTATTAATCAATAAGGGTGTATTAATTAAAATCATAATATTATTTTGAAATCACTTCAAAATCGCCATTAGTGCGAATATAAATCAATGCGCTTTCATTATCTTTTACAGAAATGTTATTAATGGTATTTTCTTTAGCTCCAAAATAACTTCCAGGTTCGAGTACATTCATAAACTTACTGTCTGAAAATCGATGCGCTATAGTTCCCTGAATTACCACAGCTCTGAAGTTGGAACTTAAATTTTTAATCGCTCCTTCAAAACCAGCAGGTAATTTTAAGAGCGTTGCACGTAATTGTTTTTCCTCATGATTTCCCCATAAGAAAGCAGTTTCTACTTGACTTTCATTAGAAACCCAAGTCATATCTTTGGCGTTTAACCATACTAAATTTGAAGGGTCCATGTTTACAGGACGCTCGCCATTATCAAAAGCTTCAGAAGTAGGCTTTACTAAATACGGACCTTCTTGAATATCTAAAAGAGCTAAATTATCCTCAGCATCAGCTGCAGTAATATGTGCTTCTCCTGCAGGCTGCTGCCAGTAAGATCCTGCAGGTAGCCATTGCTTTTCAGCATGTTCATCATCATTATGCAATAATCCTTTAATAACGACACCACGATACGTGATATTGTGAATGTGAGGAGGCGATGAAAATCCTTTTTTAAATTTCACTAAAAAACCAGCTGGCTCATTTTTGGTACGATCACCCCAAAGTTTACCTGCAGCTGGACTTTTGTCGCCTCTTAAAGGGTTAAGCCAACCCCATTCAATATCATCAGCAGTTACTACCTCATTTTTAGATAAAATAGTATCGGTTGTTGGTGTTTGTGCCACTGCATTAGCACAAACTATTAACGTAAATAATATTGTAAAAAATGTTTTCATTGTGTTTTTATTTCCAAGTGACTATATCTTCTAATGGACGTCTTGATTTTGGGAATTCTGGATCTGCTTTCCGATATCCAAATGCCGCCATAAATGACAACCCGTACTTATCTGTATCTATATTAAACTTTTCTCTAAGCAAAGCTTCCGCTTTTTCTTGATGAAATCCTTCTATCGGACAAGAATCTATTCCTGCTAAAGCTGCCGCTGTCATCATATTCCCTAGAGCAATATACGTTTGCTTAGATGACCAATCGAATAATTTTTTATCTGAATCTAAATTAAAGTCACGTTCTTGAAACTCTCTGTAAAATTTAGAATACATTTCAATGACATCTTCTGGCATTTGCTTGACGTCTTTCATCATATGTTCTATATATGCTGCATCATGTTTTACCATAGGAGCCTTCATACTTAATCCTAAAATAAAATGACTAGCCGTATCTAACTTCAAAGGTGCTCCCCAAGCTACTGGCTTTAAAAGTTCGCGTAACTCTTTATCTTGAACAACCACAAAATGCCAAGGCTCAAAACCAAAAGAGCTTGGTGATAGATTAGCAGTTTTTAAAATGAAGTTTATTTGATCATCTGTTAATGTTTTTTTTGGATCAAATTCTTTAGTGGCATGTCTGTAATTAAATGCGTTTAAAATATCTTCTTTAGCAATGTTTGGTGTATTCATTTTTATAATATTATAGGTTTAAAATAATTGTACTATCAAAAGTATAGTAACAAAAGTATTGGTAGTTTTATTATTATACAATAACGGTCATAAATGATAGTATATATTTTAGACTAAATACTTTGGCTCGATATCAGTGTTTATAGTACTTTGGAGCTAATGTTAAAATAACTATAAAAAGTATAGTTGTATAATTAATGATAGTGTAATAACTTTGCAAAATTAGAAGCGTAGATTTATGGATATTGAATATAAAAAAAGAGTCATCAAATTTAATGATAAGACGTTCTCTTGCTCAACCAGTATTGCCATGGAACTGATTGGAGGAAAATGGAAAAGTGTTATTCTCATTTATTTGTTGAACGGGAAGAAACGATATAATGAATTATATAAGTTGATATCCACCATTACTGAACGTACACTAAGTCTTCAACTTAAACAACTTGAAAAAGATGGTTTAATTTCAAGAAGAGTTTATACAAAAAAACCTCCATTAAAGGTTGAATATGAACTAACGTCTTTTGGTGAAACTTTAGGACCTGTTTTATTAGCTATTGCCGATTGGGGAACAACAGTTGCTGAAGAAAAAGGAGAGATTGTAGATTAACTGTAACAATACATTAACAAAACTTAACGTTTTATTTTTTATATTCGGCAATCAAAAATTAGTAGTTCCTTTTCCCTTATATGAAATTAGTCATTTCTTGTATTATATGTATCGCTTGGTCTTTTAACGTTGAAGCCCAAAAAAACTTAGACTTCAATGTAGATATTTCAGACTTTAAATTTATTAAAACCGTAGATTCTGTATCGGTTACTATCGTTCCTGAAATGGATACCATACCACCTCTGGATATTAAAGCTGAGTATTGGGATCATACAGTGTATAATCCTTATCGAGATGCAAATGTGACATTTCCGTTACAACTTCAGTTTAAAGATTCTACATACCACTCACCTATCGGAAAGCAAAAAGTAGTCACCTCTCGTTATGGTTGGAGACGAGGCAGACCACATCGCGGTATAGATATAGATCTCGTTACTGGTGATAGTTTGTATGCCATGTTTGATGGTATAGTGCGTATGTCAAGATACAGCAGAGGTCATGGAAAAACAGTTGTTATAAGACATTATAACGGATTGGAAACTGTTTACGCTCATTTATCTGTTTATGGTGTAAAAGAAAATGACACAATAGCCAAAGGTCAGTATATAGGTAAAGGCGGTGTTTCTGGAAATGCTAGAGGTAGCCACTTGCATTTGGTGGTTAATTACAAAGGTATAGCTATTAACCCTGAATATTTATTTGAGTTTAATGATTCTAATAAAATTAGAGCAAACGAACTTTGGGTTACAAAAACCTGGACACGACCAATTGCTCATAATTCTAAACGTCAAAGTAAATTAAAATTGTTGCTTTCAGAAGAAGATGCAATGACTAGCCTAATCAAAGAAAAAATAATATACGTTGTCAAACCTGGAGATACGCTATCTCGAATTTCAAGACGAAACAATGTATCTATAGCCTCGATTTGTAAAACTAATGCACTCAGCCGAAACTCTATTATTAAGATTGGTCAAAAACTCGTTATCGAAAAATAATAAGGGTATTCTTAATTTAAAGCCGTAGTGTTATCACTATTTAAAACAATGTTTTTGTGGGCAACTAATAAATCACCCTCTTTTTCTAGTTTTAAAACTCTGGTAGGATCTCCTTTTTTTGCCATACGCTTACGACATAATTTAGTCAATAATGGATCGTCATCAAAAAGAAAACTGGCTAACTCATATTCTGGTTTCTTAGGCTCTTTAATTACTGGAAACAACTGTTGTAATTGATTGTAGCGTCTATCATTACCTGGTACAAATGTATACAATGTATATTGCCCATCAGCATCCGTTTTTACCCAAGCTCTATGGTGCACATAGCGTTTATCATTAGAAGTTCTTAAATCAAAATCTCCCGTTTCATCAGCTTGTTCAATAAATAAAATGACATCTTTTGCAGGTGTGACACCATCACTTTGATAGATTGTTCCCGTAACTTTTATTTTAGTTGTTTTAGATTCAAAGTCAGGTATGGTATCTGTACTATTTAATTGAAGTTCTTGATAATCATATATAGGGTTTCTGTCTAAATAGTCGTCTAAAGTGCTTGTAGCATCTTGTGCGAAAATCGACATATTAAAAACTGTAAGACACGTGAGACTTAGAAGTGAGAATATTTTTTTCATGAGGTTAAGCATTAAGATTTACTCAAAATTCATAGAATAATTTCATAAAACCTTAAAAATCATACGAATGCTTAAATTTTACGATGAAATGTTATACAACGCAAAATACATCGATGAAATGTAGATATAACCTTAGCATTAAAAGTGATTGATTTTAAAATCTGCTATCTCAATTTTAGACCATTTATATTAATTCTTATCAAAAAGTTTATATGCCCTTTATATGATTTTTTAATTATCTAAACTTTTAGATTTTTCAAAAAAAAGTAATTTTTTACAATTTTTTGAGATGTTTAGATTGAAAAAAAGACGAAAGTATTTCATCGTAAAAATATGCATTTTGTCTAGTGATTATGCAGTTTATCCAAGAAATATGCATTTCATGCGTTAAAATACTTTGCAAAAAAATTGAAAAATTAGTTGGTTTTTTTAATAATTTGTATAGATTTGCTTGTCCTAGATTAACTAAAAAAACTAAAAATGAAAACAAAACCTACTTTATTAAGCATCATTTTTTTACTGATGATCAGCTTCAGTTTCGCTCAAAAAAAGAATGCTCCTGTTAATATAATTAGTGGCAAAGTCAATATTTCTAAATACCATAGTCATGATGAATTAAACAGAATGACTAAAGGCGAGTTACTAACCTTATACATCGAACGTATTGAAGTCATTGTAAATATTTTGCCCAATATAGCCTTCGCTACTAAACCCGGAGTTACTATGGGTTCTTTAGGAATTCCTGAAACAAAAGAAAATAAAAAAGCACTTGAAGCCAATCGTGAAGCTTCTGTCAATTATTTTGATAGTACTGTTGAATTTCAAACTTCAATTTTACCCTATTCTGATACCAGAGATTTAATTGCTGCAATTTTATTCTATGAAGAAACACTTAAATCATTACACACCTATAATGATTATAAAACCGATTAGCCTATTTTTTACTTATTAATTTGAATTTAGCCTCGACAATTTGTCGAGGTTTTTTTGTGATTTTATTTTAAATCTTAACCTGTTGATTATTTGATAGTTAATTTTGAACTAGAATTTTAGTGTTAAATCAAAATTATTTGTAGGAATAAAACTACAAGTGTATTAAAATTGTGTATTTCGTCGATATTTTTTGCATTTCATAAGTATTAATCCTATGTTTGATGTATATATTTTAGCGCCCACTAATCTAACAAATTGAATTTAACTACTATGAAAAAAATTACTCAGGTTACACTTATCTTTTTATTAGTGTATGGCAATTTATTTGCACAGCAGGAAAAAGGCATCATTGGTTATAACAACTGGTTGAATCCTTGGACAGAATTTAAGCCAAATAAAGTTGAGTATGGAAAGCCTACTCAAATACTAAGTGGCAATATTTCGAGAGATACAAAATTGTATAAAAGAGACATCTATTTGTTATTAGGTGATGTTTTTGTTACAGACAGTTCTACATTGACAATTGAACCAGGAACAGTAATTATTGGAGATTTCAAAACTAAAGGTTCATTAACCATTAGTAACGGATCTAAAATCTTAGCTGAAGGTACTCATACAGACCCTATTATTTTTACTTCAAGTAGAAGTGTTAAAAAACCAGGAGATTGGGGAGGCATATTTATTCTTGGCAATGCGCCAACTAATAAATACGGAAATGAATCCTCAATAAACTATGGGCTAAGACCATCAGATTCTAAAAGCATTAGCTATGGTGGAAATGATCCTAATAGCAATTCTGGAAGTTTAAAATATGTACGTATAGAGTATGCGGGAAAACGAACAAAAGATTATGGCTATTTTAATGCGCTGACTCTTGCTGGAGTTGGGCAACATACTATTATTGAAAATGTAATGGTAAGCTATTGTGAAGGTAACTCATTTAATGTTTTAGGCGGTGAAGTCACATTAAACAAATTAGTATCCTACAAATCAAGTAGTAATGACTACGAATTTAATTATGGTGCGCAATGCTGGATCATTAACTCTTTAGCCATACGCTCTCCGTATGTTTCTGGAGCTGATATCTCAAGATGTATGTACATTTCGTCATTTGATCAAAAAGAGGATGCCGATTTAACAAATAATCAAACTCTAGTTGAAGCTGAAAACCTAACGTTAATCAATCTAAGTGATGATTTACGTAACGACATTAAAGTTGGTTTAGTAAATGAAGCAATTTACATCGGTGAAGATGCATCATTTACAATTGATAAAAGTGTGATTTCTGGTTTTAATCCTGCTGTAATTTTTGATAATAAAATTAAAATTAACAGTGAAAATCTGGAAAAAATCCAATTCACTAGAACTTACTTTAATAATTGCAAGGGAAACATTTTTGTAAAAGATGTTCCTAATAACGAAGATTTAGAAAACTGGTATGGCAACAGAGCTTTCAATAATGTATACTCTAAAGGACCAGATTCTGAAACGTTCATCGATGCTAAAAATTTAAATCGTCCAGATTTCAGATTAAGAATTAATAGAATTATAGCATCAAATGATCTTATCGATGATGACGATGACGACGATTAATAAATCCCTAATAATAATTAATAGCAAAACTTATTAAGATTTAATTAAAGAACCATTGCTTATAGAATAAACAATTACGCCCCAAACTAAATGTACTACACTAAAATCGCATATAATTTCCTTATTGGACTTTGTGTGTTTATTCTTGCTTCTCAAGAAAACCTCAATGCCCAAATTGTTATTGGAGCACCTAATTTAGGCTTCAGTCAAGCATGTGCGAGTGATTCATTTAACACTTACAGTACAACATTTGTATTTTCACCAGAAAGTGGATTAAATGCTTCTAATCAATTTTCGATAGAATTATCTGATGCCGATGGAGATTTTTCAAACGCCATTGTCATTTTTACATCAAATCCAGGTGCTGTTACAACATCACCAGCAACCTTAAATTTTTCTCTACCAGAAACGACTGCTGGAGAACAATATAAAATAAGAATTAAGAGTAGTTCACCTGCTGCAACAAGCTCAAGTTCTGTGTCATTTGCCGCTTATTATAAAATTCAAGATAGTCCGTTTACAATTAATAATTTAGTCTCTACGGGAGCTTATTGTTCTGGAGGTAGTTATTTGTTAACCATTGATAATCCTGGAAATGGATCAAATGATTCTCCATTAAACTATCCGTCGTTAACTTTTAACTGGTATAAAGAAACTGGTCCAACGACTTCTGTTTTTGTAGCTGAAGGTCCTTCGCTTACTGTAAGTGATGAAGGCACCTATTTTGTAGAAACCAACTATGGAACATGTACTTCAAATTCATTTTCAAATCGTGTAACCATTAGTGAAGTCTCTTCTGGAGAGGCTAATGCTGGTATTTCATCTAGTTTAGGAAATCCATTTTGTCCTGCTCAAGGTGCAACCACATTAAGTACATTAGGAGGTAATAGCTACCAATGGTTTAAAGATGGTGTGGTTATTCCAGGTGCAACTGATCAAATGTATCAAACGACCGAATCGGGTGAATATGCTGTACAAGTAGATTTAGGAAGTTGTTCGGCTTCTGGTTCAATAGACCTTGTTAGTGAACTTTTTGATGCCACAATCAATGTACCAGAAATCAATACTATAGAAGATGGTGATACACTTTTTGTTGAACTCACAACAACAGCAACTGCTCCAGAATTTGAATGGTATTTAAATGACGTACAAATTATAGGTGCTACGGAAACGACATATACCGCAAGTGATTTTGGTACATACAAAGTCATTATAACTGAAACTTCAGGTTGTATGGGATCTCGCGAATTTCTGTTTGAAGTCGAAGAGGCTGTAGATCCATTTCCTGATGTAGCGCAAATTCCAAATGTTATAAGTCCAAATGGAGATAACATTAATGACACATGGGTGATTCCAACAAAATATGTTAGTGGTACTAATACCGAAGTCATAATCATGAACAATCGTGGGAAAGTCGTATTGCAAACCGATAATTACCTCAACAATTGGCCAGAGCAAGATTTAAACTTATCAAGTATAAATCAAGTATTTTATTATGTCATAACGACTGCAAATAACGAAACCAGAAAAGGTTCAATAACGCTAGTGAAATAATATGAAAACACCTCTTTTTGTTTTAATATTATGTATCTGTTCAATACAGTTGTTCTATTCTCAAGAAGATGATGGAGTGGTATCGCTTAGCTTGCCTGTAAGAAATTCATTGACATTTAATCGATATGCAATCAACCCAACGTTTAGTTTCGTTAGGGAACAAAATAAATATGTAAGCTTTTCTAATAAACGTGAATGGGTGCAATTTGATGACGCACCTCTCACCTATTTAGGAAGTTATTCAGGTAGATTTGGTGAAAATATTGGTGCAGGCATTGGCGTGTTCCAGCAAAATTATGGAGTATTAACCACGTTTGGAGGTATGCTAAATTTCGCCTATAATGCAAGATTAGCTAGAGATAGTAATTTAACATTTGGTCTTAATATTGGAGCCTATAAAAGTGGAGTTAATACAGGTAATGTAATTACTAATTTTGATGATCCTTCTTTGCAAAATGTACCAGAAAACTTTTTACTTACTGTTAATCCAGGTATCAACTATGGCTTAGCATTTTTTGATTTTGGTGTTTCTATAAACAATCTTGCTGTTTATAATTTTAAGACTTCAGAAATGATTGAAGATAATCCGGAACAAAGTATTCAAGCACATTTAATGTATACAGGATATATGAATACCAGAGGTTTTTTTGATGAAAGTAAATTCTCCGGACTCATAAAATCCGAATTTAAGACCGATGAAACTATTGTGTCTGCTATAGCCATGCTTACTGTTCCTAAAGGAATTTGGGCGCAAGTAGGTTATAATACTGTATTTGGTGTTTCGGGTGGTATCGGACTTAATATTACTCAAGAAATTGCTATTGAATACAATTTTGAGAAAGCGATTGGTGATTTAACCGAATTTGGACCATCACATGAAATCACACTAGCGTACCGATTTAAAAACAGAGAGCGATATGACTACAGTAGTGGTGATGAAGTTGCTGGTTTAATTTCAACTAACAAAAGAAAGCCTAAAGTATCTAAAATAGATAAAGAAAAAGCTGAAGCTAATAGAAAGTTAGCAGCTGAAAGAAAAGCAGAACAAAAGGCAAAAGCAGAAGCAGACGTGCAAGCGAAGTTATTAGCAGAGCAAAAGGCAAAAGCAGAAGCTGATGCACAAGCAAAGTTACTAGCGGAACAAAAGGCAAAAGCAGAAGCTGATGCTCAAGCAAAGTTATTAGCTGAACAACAAGCAAAAGCAGAAGCTGATGCACAGGCAAAGTTATTAGCGGAACAAAAGGCAAAAGCAGAAGCTGATGCACAAGCAAAGTTACTAGCGGAACAACAAGCAAAAGCAGAAGCTGATGCACAAGCAAAGTTATTAGCGGAACAAAAAGCAAAAGCAGAAGCTGATGCACAAGCGAAGTTATTAGCAGAGCAAAAAGCAAAAGCAGAAGCTGATGCACAAGCGAAGTTATTAGCAGAGCAAAAAGCGAAAGCAGAAGCTGATGCACAGGCAAAGTTATTAGCTGAACAAAAAGCAAAAGCAGAAGCTGATGCACAAGCGAAGTTATTAGCAGAGCAAAAAGCGAAAGCAGAAGCTGATGCACAGGCAAAGTTATTAGCTGAACAACAAGCGAAAGCAGAAGCAGACGCCCAAGCAAAGTTATTAGCAGAACAACAAGCGAAAGCTGAGGCTGATGCACAAGCAAAGTTACTAGCAGAGCAACAAGCGAAAGCAGAAGCTGATGCACAAGCAAAGTTACTAGCAGAACAACAAGCCAAAGACGATTTGATTTCTAACCCTAAAGATGAAACGACGAAATCAATGCTCGCGTTGACACAGCAAACTGAAGAGACTAAAACAACTCAAAGTGAATTATTAAAACGCTTTGATGCTATCGTTGAAATTAAAAACAAAGATTTAAAAGATTTAAAAGAGGAAAATGATCTGAGTGAACAAGGAATTACTGTTGGGCCAAAACCTTTTAAAAGTATAACTGAAGAGAATAATAAATTAGCGGCTATAAAATCTGAGTTAGATAATGTTATAGCTTCTCGCAACGAAAAAATAAAACAACTTAAAGCTTTATATGACGATAAGTTTGAAGCAGATACCATTACTAATGATGAAGTATTTCTTCATTACAAAAAAACTATTGAGCGTTTAGAATCTGAACAACTAAAAGCCATTGATGCTAGAGCAAATTTAGAAACAAGACTTGAAGATATTAAAGTTGCTACTGAATTTGAAAGACGACGACGAATTAAACGTGCTGCATTTGATAATGAAGAAGAGCGTTATTCACAAGATAGAGCAGCTTTACAAAATATTAAACAAACGACAAACCTTGCTGCTGCGCCATTAAAATCTGAAGATTTTGATTTTGGAGAAGAGCAAAGCGGAAATATCCAAATATTGAAAAATATTAAGAATGTTGACGAAGGTTATTATTTAATTATTGCTGTGCATAGTGATGCTGATAAAAGAAATGATTTTGTTAGAAAAGTTGTCGCTTCAGGAAGAACTGATGTAGATTTCTTCTACGATATCAATACTAGTAAGTATTACATTTATTATAAAAAAGTTGATAGCATTGAAGCTGCAAATGAAGGATTAAAATCAAAAGAAAACAGACCATACAATGAAAAAATGTCCCTCGTCAAAATAGAGAATTAAAATAAGTAATTAGGCCCAATTTCATTTAAGAAATGCCCTCTTCTAAAATGAAATTAAAAAAATTAGTATCATGAAAAAACCTACTTTTTCTAGAATCGCAATCGTAATCTCATTATTGTTTTTAGGCCTTCAATCCTATGCCCAAAACTATGAGCCATTCACTCCGAGATTTAATGAGGATTTAAAAGGAGATATTGTTCTAATCGGTAACAATATCCTTGGACCAGATAATAATGCATTTAATGATAATTCAGTATACAATCATAATGTAGATATGAGGTATATTGATATTGATGGTGATGCAACAACATTTAGTTCATCAAGTTCAGATTTAGACATTCCCAACCCTAACTGTTATAGAATTATTTATGCAGGTTTGTATTGGGGAGCTGTTAATCCTGGTAATGAGCCAATAACTGAAGTCAAATTTAAAGGACCTGTAGGTGGTTATAATGATATTCAGGGAACAATTATATATGATGCAAATGGAACTACTGTAGATGGTGGTGATAGCTTTTCTTATGCTTGTTTTGCAGATGTGACAGACATCGTTACAAGTTTTGGTTCTGGAACAGATTTAGGAACGTACACCGTTGGTAACGTGTCTTCAGCCGAAGGTCAAACATCCACGTTTAACCCTTATAACGGTACAGGTCAATCTGCTGGATGGTCACTGTTTATTGTTTACGAAGATCCAACTTTACCAGGGAAATCCATTACAAGTTTTGATGGTTTTAGTGCCATTAGTGTTCCTGGTAACAATCCAAATTTAGATATTCCTGTTGACGGATTTAGAACAATCCCTGCTCCTGCTCCTGTTAGAGCAAATTTTGCCTTCGCAACATTAGAGGGAGATAGCCCAATTGTTGGTGATCGTTTACGTTTAAATGGTGTTAGTTTATCTACTGCCGATCGTCCGGTAACCAATTTTTTTAATAGTTCTGTAACGCAATTAGACGCCACACCTGTTAATAACAGAGTCCCAAATAGTACAAATACACTCGGTTTTGATACTGGTGTAATGGCCATTCCAAATCCAGGAAATACTGTAATTGCTAATGATGCTACTTCTGGAACTATACGTTTAGAAACTAGCGGAGATACTTATTTTCCTTATTTCTTCGCCTTTGCAGTCGAAATAATCGAACCTAATATCGTACTCACCAAAATTGTTGAAGATGATGCAGGAAATGATATTGGAGGGCAAACCGTAGGTCTTGGGTCATCATTAAATTATGTGATTGGCTTTCAGAATACTGGAAATGATAATGCTACAAACTTTCAGATTAGAGATATTCTCCCGGTTAATATTATATACAACCACCCAACCGATTTAGTATTACCTCCTGGTGTTACGGTTTCAAGTTATAATCCTGTAACTCGTGAACTTATTTTTGATATAGACAATTCACTTGTTGAAGAAAATGATCCGGTATATGAAATCCGTATTGAAGTTCAGGTTGTTGATGATTGCGGACAACTGGCAGATGCCTGCTCAAATATTATTAGTAACCAGGCTTTTGCATCTTATAACGGATTTTATAATCCTACATTTCAAATTACAGATGATCCAAGTTTAAGTAGTAATACGGGATGTTTATTATCTCCTCAGGCTACTAATTTTTTAGCCGATTTAGATTGTACGTTTACTGAGGAAATAGTCTTATGTGGTGATAGTGTAGATTTAACTGCTGCAGATGGATACGATTCGTATTCATGGTCAACAAGTCCGACAGGAACACCAGTAATTGGCAATACCCAAACCATCACAGTCACCGCTACAGGAACATATTATTCATTTAATACAGCTGTAGCGCCTTGCCAATCAATTGAGCAAGAATATGTGGTAGAGATTTTTGGAGGTAATATCGAAAACCCGGTAATACCATATGCTGACGAAGTCGTGACCTGTCCTAACGATGGAAAACTATTACCAAATATATTTTTATGTGGAGCCAATGATTCAAGGTTTATTCAGACAAATATTTCAGGAGCTTCATCAATCATATGGGAACAATTAGACGAGTCAAGTTGTCCTGCCGTTTCAGATCCAGATTGTGCAAATGAAGATGATTCATGTACATGGAATCAAGTAGGTGTTGGTTCAGATTTTTTAGCTGATACTTCAGGTCAATTCAGATTAACCATAAATTATGAAGGTGGATGTTTTGTTCAGTTTTATTTTAATGTCTATCAAAATTTACTCAATGCCGATGTTATCGCTACAGATATTATTTGTACAACACCTGGAAGCATAACGGTTATTGATGTGCCTTCTGGTTATGAGTATAGCTTAGATGATATTACCTATCAAACGAGTAATGTATTTACAGTTAATACGCCAGGAACTTATACGGTTTATATCAGACAAATAGGTGTTCCTACCAACCCTTGTGTATTTACTGTTCCTGATGTTCAAATTAGAGATAGAGATTTTTCGGTTACAACAACTGTAATTCAACCTTTATGTCATGGTGATAAAGGAAGTATTCTTTTAGCTGCTAATGATGTAGATCCTCAATATTCATTTGAATTATTTGATGGAGGGACTTTAGTAAATAGTGTTGGTCCGATTGTAGAAAACACTTATAATTTTGAAAATTTAAATCCAGGAACGTATACGGCTACAGTTGAAACAGAAAATGGATGTACCTACACTGAAGACATAGAAATTGTCGAGCCACCACTATTGACAGTTACAGCAGCTGTAACTATTCCATTAACATGTACAGATGGAGAAATAACAGTGTATCCTGAAGGAGGAACACCTCCTTACTTCTACTTTGTTAATGGTTCAACAGATTTTCAAACGGTTCCAGAAATAGTTGTGACTACAGCTGGAGTCTATGATATTACAGTTGTGGATTCTAACAACTGTAGTGCGAGTACAACTATAACGGTTGACGCTATTCCTGAACCTGAATTTTCTATTATAACAACCGATATACCATGTTCTGGAGATGCTGGAACATTAACGATTGATGTTACTGCTACTAATGGTTATAGCTTAGAATATAGCATAGACGGCGGAACTACCTTTTTTAATTCACCTGTATTTACTGGTTTAACTGAAGGCGACTATAATGTTGTGGTTCAGTACTCTGCAGGCGCATCAATTTGTACTACAGATCCGCAAACGGCTACTATTATAGCCAATAGTGCTATTTCAGGAACTGCGGAATTGACGGCACCTTTTACATGTAATTCAGCAGGAACAATAACGGTTACTGGAGTTACTGGTGGAGACGTACCTTATACCTATAGTATTGATGGTGTTAATTTTCAGTCCAGTGATACCTTTTCTGGATTAACTGAAGGCACTTATACAGTAACTATAAAGGATGCAAATGATTGTACTATTATAACCAATCAGATTACTATTGAAGCATTAGATCCGCCAACAGATTTAACATTTGACAATACACCTGTCACATGTCCTTCAAATACAGCAACAATAAATATCACAGGAACTACTGGTGGAACTGGTGTATTAGAATATCAAATAATTGCACCAGCAGCTTATAGTACTCCGTATCAAACATCAACTGCATTTACAGGTTTAGAACCAGGAACCTATACGTTTCAGGTTAGAGATGAAAATGACTGTGTTTACAGTGAGTCTTATACTATCGATCCTATTCCTACACCTACAATAGCTGTTGTATTGACATCAGATTTAAATTGTACAACATCACCAGATGCTGTTATTACTGGTACTATAACTGGCACTGCTCCTTTTACATATGCTGTATCAATTGATGGTGGTACTTATACATCACTTGGAGCTACAGGAACACCATTTACTTATACTGCATCTACAGATGGCACTTACCAGTTTGAAATTACTGATGCAAATGGGTGTACTGCAGAATCAACTATAATAACAATCGAACCCATCTCTTTACCAAATTTGAGTCTTGTTACACAAGCACAGCAAATACTATGTAATGGAGATTCTAATGGTGCCATAGATATTGATATTGATGATACTGTTGGCACAGCTCCTTTTGTAATCAACGTATATAATGATACAACAGGTGTTGATTACGGAAATCAAACGTCTGGATTAACAGCTGGTACTTATACAATTACCATTACAGATGCAAATTCTTGTACAGCAACTGATACAGTAATTATTAACGAACCTGACCCGATTGTATTAGATTATGATACAGTAGATATTACTTGTACTTCTGGCAATACATCAGAAGGCTCAGTAATTATTAACTCTGTTACTGGTGGAACAGCACCATATAATTATTTTGTCACAGGATCAAATGGCTATTCTAATTCAGAACTTAATGCTACTGGATCAACATCAGTAAGTTTTAATGTCGTCGATTTTGGATTATATCAAATTAATATTGTTGATGCTAATGGATGCTCAATATTGGTGCAAGATGTATTGGTAGCCTCTCCTCCAACAGATTTAGATATTTCTGTAACAGCAACTGTAGACTGCCTTTCTGGTGGAGAAGCTGTGGTGAGTGTTGGATCTACATTAACCAGTTCAGGACCATTCTTTTTTAGTATTTATCAAGGACCAATATCTGTATATCCAGATCCTGTGGGATCATGGATTCCAGAAGATTCTCCTGGTAGTGAAACTGCTACATTTATGGGGTTAACACCAGGTGTTACCTATACGTTTATCGTTTACGATGCATCAACCAACTGTAGCTATTATGAGCCTGCAACTACACCTATACCTACAAATTCAACATTGACATTAAGTGCAATCAGCTCTAATAATATTACATGTACTGGAAGTGCCGATGGTAATGTGTCATTTACTATTAACAGTACTTATGGTACTGATGTCAATGTAGATTATGAGATATTTGATTCATTATCACTTGTATCAACAGGTATAACTGGTTCAGGAGTAGTTCTTGCTGGAGATAATCTAATAGTTACTGATTTAGGACCATTACCTTTTGGTAATTATTTTGTTTCGGTTACAGAAACTTCAGGTCCAAATACTGGTTGTGGTGTTGTGACTTCACCATTTAACATCACCGAATCGGCTATTGCTTTAAACTTAACAACATCTATAGATCAAAATGCAAATTGTAATGCAAACTCTGGAATCATAAGTGCTATTGGAGAAAATGGAACAGCTCCTTATCAATATCAAATCACAACAACTCCTGCTGCTCCACTTGCATCTGACACAAACTGGGCTTCAACAAGTGTTTTTAATGTTGATGCAGGTAATTATTATGTACATGTTATAGATGCGTATGAATGTATTGTGTCTAGTCCGGTCATCGTGCTACCAATGGACTCGACTCCTCAAATTTCTGCTGTTGCAAACAATTTGTGTACAATAACTGAAGGTAACTTTGAAATTGACGTCGTTTTAGATACACCTGGAACTGCTCCATATAGTTTTAGTATTAATGGAGGAGCATTTCAAACGCAAACAGCGCCATTTAGTATTTCAAATTTATTCTCAGGAACTCATACTATTGAAATTCAGGATGCAAATGGTTGTGGAAATCTAGTAACCGTTGATATTCCTGCACCAATTGAATTAACACCTGAAGTTTCAGCATTACCAACTTGTAATAATGATGACGGTGAAATAACAGTTACAGCTAGTGGTGGATCAGGATCTTACACTTATAGTATCAATCCAAGTCCAGTGTCTGTAAGTTTAAGTGGCTCGGTATTTTCAGGTGTGCCATCTGGAGTTTACACCATCACAATTACAGATACTGTGACTTCTTGTACTGAGGAAGTGACTATATCATTAGCCGAAGCTACACCTCCTACTTTTACAACAACTCCTACCAATGTTACATGTTTTGGAGATAATAGTGGTTCGTTTGATATTAATGTAAATGGCTATTCTGGAACCTATACTTATGAAGTTTTTGATAGTTCTGGTACTTCAGTAACTGGGATTGTAAATGCAAATACTTCTACAAATCCATTAACCGTTACTGGTATGAATGCTGGCACATTTTCAGTAGTCATTACCGAAACACAAAGTCCGTTTTGTTCTGCAACATCTGGTGTTGTTATCGCTTCGCCTTCTGAAATACTAACACTTACAGCAACTGAAACATCTAATGTGACTTGTGATAATAGTCAAGGAACTATTTCAGCTGTTGCAAATGGTGGTTGGGGCGATTATCAATATGAATTAACAGGAGCTGCTACAGTTCCATATTCTTCAAATGGAACATTTACAGATCTTTCAGCTGGAAATTATACTGTTAACGTAATGGATGCTCAAGGCTGTATCAATTCAGTAAACATAACACTTATAGAACCTACGCCTATTGATGCCACATTTACACCGAGTACAACAGTATTATCTTGTTTTGGTGATCAAGATGCTTCAATTACAGTTACTAATGTAACTGGAGGTGTTGGTACAGAATACATATATACACTTCATACCATTTCTCCTACACCAAGTACATCAGGGCCACAAAGTTCAAATGTATTTACCAACTTAGGACCTGGTACATATACTATAGATATATCTGATGGAAACGAATGTTTTACGACTTCAGCTAATATTGTGATAGCTGAACCTACTCCATTAGAAGTAGATTTGGTAAAATCGACAACTCAAACATGTTTAACAGAATCTACATTAACCCTAAGTGCTTCAGGAGGAACTGGACCATACACTTATAGTAATGATAGTTCGTTTGCAACTGTTTTAGGGTCTTTTAATTCTTCGGTAACGTTTTCTGTACCTACAGGAACATTCCAATACTATGTTAGAGATGCAAATGGTTGTATATCTAATGTTTCTAATGAGATTACCATTGACCCACTTCTGGATTTAGTTATCAACTTACAATCAACTAACCCAACGATTAATTGTGCAGGTGATAATAATGGAACTATCATGGCTACAGCTCAAGGTGGATTAGGAAATTATATTTATACGTTACAGGATACGAGTGGTGCAACAATCCCTGCAACACAAAATAGCCCTGGTGTATTTACCGAACTTGTTGCAGGCACTTACGTAGTATTTGTAGAAAGTGGTGATTGTGATACAGCTTCTGCTCCAATTACGATAACCGAACCAAGTGCTCCATTAGAAGTAGATTTCGTCGTAAACGATATTACTTGTAGTGGAAATAATGATGGTATTTTAGAAATTAATGCGACAGGTGGAACAGGAATTATTAAATATGCTATTTCACCACAATTGGATCAATTTTTTGAAACTAATGTTTTTGAAAACTTAGCACCAGGTAACTATGATGTGATAGTTCAAGATGTGTTAGGTTGCTATGTTACTTTTGATTTTACTATTACAGATCCAATACAGGTGATTTTGAGTATTGTTCCAAATTCATTGTTTGAAGAAACTTGTGAAGGTGAAGGTAATGGTGAGTTTAGCATTGATATTTCTGGAGGAACTTTGCCATATAGTGTGAGTTTAGATAATTATGATGGTCCTTATACAACAGGATCATCTGGACAAACTGTATTTGATTTTACGGCCTTAAATGGTGGTGATCATACTGTTTTTGTTCGTGATGCTCAAGGCTGTGAGTCTGAATGGAATATTACATTCCCTGATCCAGTAACTATAAATCCTGAAGTAAATATCGAATACCTCTGTGAAAATAACAGTCTTAGTAATACAGTAACTGTTACAGTTGATGATAGTATAACAGATGCATCACAATTAGATTATTCTCTAGATGGAGGTCCATATCAATTAAGCAATGTATTTACAGATGTTATACCAGGAACAGGGCATTATATCGATGTGAGACATACTAATGGTTGTATCCAAACTACCGATTTATTTGATATTGAAGACTATCAACTGCTATCATTATTATTAACCCAAGGTGATGAACCAGGTGAAATTATAGCTACTACAACTGGTGGCACTGGTATTTATCAATATACATTTAATGGAGAAGATTATGGTACTACTAATGTATGGGTTGTTACTGAAGAAGGGACATACACCGTAATTGTAACTGATAGTGCAGGTTGTCAGGCAACAGCCATGATTGAAATAGAAATAGAAGGTCCTTGTATTCCAAATTATTTCACACCTAATGGTGATGGTGTTAGTGATGGCTGGACTGTTGGTTGTGCTGAGGATTACCCAAATCTTACATTCGATATTTTTGATAGATATGGTCGTAAAGTTGCAACCTATCGTGTGGGCGAATATTGGGATGGCAAATACAATGGTACTGAGCTGCCAACAGGTGACTATTGGTATGTTGTTAAGCCTAACAGTGAACTTCTTAACAAGGATTATGTTGGACATTTCACACTTTACAGGTAATAATGCCTAAAGAATTAAAATTAGTATTCAAATGAAAAAATTCTCTCTATATATTCTTTTATTATTCTGTTCTTTCAATTACGGACAAGAATTAAATTTACCTGTATGGACCCAATATCTTGCAGATAATGATTTTGTCATTTCTCCTACGTATGCAGGAATTGGAGACAATTTTAAAGTTAGAGCTAACGGACTCACACAATGGGTAGGTATTAAGAATGCGCCAGACAATCAATCCTTGTATGCCGATTTCCGAATAGGAAATCAAACAGGCGTTGGTTTATCACTATATAATGATAGAAATGGAAATACACGCCAGAAAGGTGCGAAATTCTCATTCGCTCATCATATCATCTTAGATTATAAATCGAAACAATATTTATCGTTTGGACTGTCTTATAATATCAATAGTTTTAGGATTGACATTGAAAATTTTCAACCTACTGAAGAGATGCCTATTATAGATCCTAGTATTACAGATGACAGGTCGCGATCTAATAATAACTTTGATGTTGGCTTTTTATACCGTTGGAATCGCTTTTATTTTAGTTTTAATGCTAATAATATATTGCGAAAGGATATTGATGATTTCGTTGGTGTTGAACCAAATCAGCTTCTCAATTATCAAGCCTATACTGGTTATGTCATTGCGAGTAAACAAAATAAAAATATAGAATTTGAGCCTTCGGTGTTTTTCCAAATGTTTGATAGTGATAACCGATCGGCTACAGACATCAATTTTAAATACCGTCGATTTAATCGCGATGGTGATTATTATTGGGTTGGCGGATCGTACCGCTTTTTGAACGATCAGTTTTTAAAGCCCTTAAATGTAGGGCCAATGGCTGGTATAATGAAAAACAGACTTTATCTAGCCTATTCATATCAACTAACAATTAATGACCTATCTGGTTACAATTCGGGTACACATGTATTAACTATAGGACTGGATTTTATGTCTGGAATTAGCAATTGTGCCTGTACAAAAGGAACGAGCTATAGAAAGTATAAAAATAACGGAAATAACAGAAACTAGGTCTTGTTAACTTCTAATTTATAACCTATTCCGTGTACATTAGTAAGTTTGATTGTATCGTCGCCTTTTAGCTTTTTACGCAATTTTGAAATGTAAGTGTCCAGGCTTCTGCCTACAATAACACCATTATCTTCCCAAACTTTTTTTGTGAGTTCTTCGCGCGTTATGATTTGATTGGGACGCGCAACTAAAAGTTCTAAAAGCTCGCACTCTTTTTTAGATAAATTGATTTCAGTAGCAGACTTTACCAATTTATTTTGCTCTGGATAAAACTGAAAACTGCCAATTTCAGAATAATTTGTTAGCGCTTCATGCGAACTCTCTGAAGTCAATCGCTTTTCTCTAAAATAATAGCCTATAAAAATAATAGCACCAAATAAAATGACATATAGTAACGGATGCCTATTAAAAAATGTAGACCTGGCATCTAGAAATGTGACTTCAATAGTATAACAATCTTCAGGTAAATAGCGTCCAGCACACGGAATTATAGTGCGTTCCTCCTCTACATTCATCTCATAACTGTAAGCAACTTCTTTATCTGCACACTGAATGGCTTCAACACGATAATTTTTAGATAAAAGCATAATGGCAAAACTACTATCGATAACGGTAACCAGCTCATTAGGTTCAAACGATAAAGAATGTTGGAATGACAACTGATACGTAGATGCATCCTTTTTTACAACAGGCAAAATAATTGATGTTGAATCCTGCTGTTGTAACAACAATTGATTACCTGCTTCTCGTAAGGCAATTTTAATTTTACTAGAATCATCAATCGCTGTTGTAGTATTGTCACAAGCGATAAAACTACAGACAAATAGAAAAATAATGACAGCACTAAGACTATATAATTGTTGTTGTTTCATAATTACATGTAAATAACATAATATTTACTGACTTTTTACAACTGTTGACACTTCTTTTACATTTTTTTGACACTTTTAACCTGAGTCACTTCTAGTTTTACATCATAATCAAAATTAAAAAACGATGAAGTTAAAAGTACAATTATTAGTAAGCATATTTACAATTTGCTTAATTGCAACAACCAATGCACAAGAAAAATTACAAATCAGTACCGCTAAAAGCGAAATTAAATGGTCTGGAGAATACACCTTTTATTTTGGAGGTCATAATGGAACCATTAGTTTTTCTGAAGGATATTTTGAAAAAACGAATGAGGTCATAACTGGTGGAGAATTTATTATTGACATGAACTCAATAGTGTGTGACGACATAGATACAAAAGATGCTAATGAAAGTCTGGTGAACCATTTAAAAGATCCCGATTTTTTTGATGTTGATAAATTCCCGAAGGCGACATTACAAATCACAAGTGTAGAGTATCATGATAACGCACAGATGAAAATCTATGCTAATCTTACCATTAAAGGAATTACAAAACCCATATCGTTTAACGCAGAAGTAGATTACGAATCACAACAAATGACTACAAAATTTAAAATCGACAGAATGCTTTGGGACATAAGCTATAATAGCAAAATGAGAGATGGAGCCATTTCTGACGCCATCGGATTTGAAGTGAAATTAAGTTTGTAAATTTATATCATGAGAACAGTCTTACTTAGCTTTACTTTTCTGATGGTCTCCGTTATGAGTTTCGGACAAGATGAAGCGTCTTTAGGCGTACTAGAATCGGATACAACATGGCTCAAAGAAATTATTAAATTTCCGATAGGATTTGCTCCTGAAATCAATTATACAGGATATGAAGATCTTAGATTTGCAAAGCAATGGAGAGCAATAGACCATGATGATTTTTGGTGCTATATGTTTGTGTGGCATGTTGATAGTATTCAGAAACCATCGGCAAAAGATTTAGAACAGCAGTTGAAATTGTATTATGACGGACTCATGAAAGCCGTTAATAAAAAGAAAGATTTTGAAGTTCCTGAAACTACTGTTCTCGTTATTAATGCTAAAGGTGATGCCGCTAGTGATTTTATTGGCAAACTAAAAGTTTATGATTCATTTAATTCTGAAGCGATAATCACTTTAAATGTTCAAGTGAAATTATACCATTGCATCGCCTCTAATAGAACCAATATTATGTTTAAGTTATCACCATTAGATTTTGATGAGGCAATTTGGGAACGGTTTAAAGACGTCAAACTCACAGATGGTAATTGTACATTAAAAAATTAAGTATATGCCAAATATCCCATGTCCCAAATGTAGCACTACAATTGAATTTGATTTTAAAACTGTTTTAGACGGAAAAGATTTTATATGCAAAAATTGCAATAGTAAAATCACTTTAACATACAGCGATAACAAAACGATTTTTAAAAATGCTCAAAAAGCATTAGATAAACTTAAAGACAATTTAGATATTGATTAGTAGCAAAAAATTATACTGGATATCCTATATTTGAGTATAACTTAATACTATGAAAGACCTCACATTCGATAAAAGCCGTGTTATAAACTTTAGTGATGCTGTGTTTTCTATCGCTATGACATTGTTAGTTTTAGAAGTAGGTATCCCTTCAATTAAAGCCATTTCATCTAATAGTACTTGGGTGATATTACAAAATAGAATTCCGAGTTTTATTGGATTGGTTGTTAGTTTTTTAGTGACTGCTTTATATTGGGTATCACATCTAAGATCGATGAAATACGTTACAACTGTAGATGCTAAACTATTATGGCTTAATATTTTTTTATTGTTATTTATAGTACTTATGCCCTTCTCTACAGGGTTTTATGTGACTGGTTACAATTTAGTCGGGCCATTTGTCTTTTACTGTTTTAATCTTTCAGCTATCGGGCTTTTTAATTTTTTATTGATAAGGTATATCATGAAAAAAGAAATTGCTAATCCAGAATTAACACCTCACATCAAAAGGTGGTATTTACATACAGCTCTTAATGCATTAATCATCTGGATTTTAGCAGGTGTTTTAGCATTTATACTGCCTTCGGTTGCAAGATTAATATTCATTTTAATATTTGTAATTCAGTTTTTTATTAACCGTAATTACAAAAAAAAAACAACAAGACTTAAATAATACGCTTTAGTTATTCTGAAATTGGAGTAATTTGTCCAGTATATCGAATTGGAAAACGCTTCGCTCCTTTTAGAATCATATCACTCTTAAGCGAAGGATATAAAATAATGGTAACGTTATAACCCTCATTATTACTTTTTGCATCAAATGAAATGGTATAACTGCTGTTATCATTTTTTTCAGCTTTGTAGTTTTTAATCGTTCCATCAAACGAAATATTATTATCATCAGATTCGTTATAACCCGATGGCATTTGTACTTCTCCATAATATGGAAGTCGAGATGTTATGGTTTCACCATCGAGCTTAAGTTCGTTTGCAATACCTGTTAGACTAATGCGGTTGGCGTTACTTCCTGGCGCAATAATTCCAGAATTTTGTAAAGCAGATATACTTCTGTTCACTTGTGGCATTGCCCAGTGAGATTCAATTTTAAATGTCTGATTGGCTACTAATTGATCTAAAGCAGCTATTTGTTCTGGAGTTGCATTTGTTTTTGAAGCACTACAAGCCATTACAAATAAACTCACAAATGACAATATGATAATTCTTGTTTTCATAATATGCTTTTTAGCTTACTAAAGATACAAATCCATAAGTTCAAATCATTGGCATTTAACATTTTATATAAGGTTATTGATTTATTATTTCACCATTTGCTCTAAACTCAATATCCTTATTTTTTCCTTTTTGCTTAAATTCCACATCGTAAAACAAACCTTTAGAGTGGTGTTCAACTTTTTCAACTTCAGTAATATCATCACTATCATAGTCCGATTTAATGACATCTCTAATGGCCTTAGGTAAATCTTTAACATCGATACTACTTTCGGTTTCAATCCATTGTCCGTTAGGCGCATAATCGGCTCTGTATTTTATGCCATCTATTTTGAAGTTAGATTCATAATTTCCATTGGAATCTTTATGCCAGTCTGGATCATTTTCACCAGGATACATCTTTTGAAATGTTTTCTTAACCGCATCTGGAGCCTGAGCATTTGAGCTGTTTTGACATGCTAAAAAAAATGTTATCAGTAGTGTAAATAAGATATGCTTTTTCATAATTTTTGTAGTTATGTTTAATGTGAATAATTCTATAATTTCAGTAAAATTAAATATTTACATCCTACAGTATTATCTCATTAACTATAATTAAGAGCGGTATCACTAAGCCGCATTAGAGTCAATGATTTCATCATATCGGATATATTAAGTCTGGTGATTATACTACTTTACAACTATTAAATAATCATTAAAACTATATTATTATGTCAATACTTACAATCATTATAAGCGTACTACTCCCACCCGTTGCTGTATTTATGCAACACGGTGTTGGAAAAGAACTGCTTATCAATATTTTATTAACCATACTTGGATGGGTTCCAGGTGTGATTCACGCTTTAATCGTTAACAAATAATACTAAAATCATGAAAACCAATAAAGACACAAAAGATTTAGATTACAATCCTGAAATCACCAAAGAGGATTTAAAACATTTGGGTGACAAACAAGGGCATCTAAAAACAGAAACGAGTGATGATGATCTACTCAAAAACAGAAATAAGCCTGTTGATTTCACTGGTAAGGATTTAGATGTTCCGGGTCGAAAACTTCCAAAGGACAGTACTCCTAAAAAATTAAAAGATGAGGAAAATCAGTTATATAGTCAGGGAAGTGAATCAAATGAAAATTTAGAGCAAACTACTGAACACCTTAAATAATTAGGGGTTTAAACAAAAAAAAGACTACTAATTGGTAGTCTTTTTTTATGACGTAATTGATACATTATATCATATCTTGTAATTCTTGTTTAGAAACCGATTGTCCGTATAATTTCTGGTCTGGATCCATAATTGATGTTTGTGTTAAATCACCAACATATACTGCATCAAATCCGATATCTTCAATTAATTGTTGCGTAGCTGCTCTACTATCGGCATCTTGTGCAGCAAAAGGAATAGCCAGTTTTTGAGATGAATCCCAGGCTCTGTTTTTTAAATCTTCAGCTTTAATCGTATTAAATGCTTTGGCTGTCTTAGCCGTATTAAACTTCATTGCTGTATATTCTGAAGCATTTCGATTACTATCTCTTACCTCTTTTGCCATGTCACCATCGCGTTGCGGATACGGGTTTGTAGCATCAATGATAACTTTGTTTCCGTATTCACCTGCATATAATTCTGATAGTCTATCAATGGCTTTAAATGGTGTAGCTAGTAAATACACGTCAGCATTAGCTTCAAAGGCTTTTTCAATACTCATAGCTTTAGCCTTACCTTCTGACGACCGAACTAAATCGTTCAACTCTTCAGGATGTCTACTGCTAAACAATACCTCATGTCCGGCTTTAGCCCAATGTTTTCCTAAATTTCCTCCAATGTTTCCACTTCCTATAACTCCTATTTTCATAATATTGATTTTTAGTTACTATTAATTTATAAGCTAAGTTGCTAAAAAATACGCTCAGAGATTCGCTTAAATGATGAAACTATTAACGCATTTAAAAGCGTTTGGAGAAAAAACCTTTGTAAAAAGACGAACTCCTTAGTGACCATACTAAGGAGTTCTATTTGTGTAATACTTAAATGCGTATTGCTACATATTTAAGTGGCTGCGAAAGTAGACTAATTTATTTAGTAAACACGCAATTTGCCGATAAGTTTTAAAAATTATTAAAGTGTCATTTGTTTAAACTTAATTCCCAGGTCCTTTTGGATGTTTTGAATTTCCTGCTCTTCACCAGAAATAATAAGTGCAATAGACTCACCTGTTTTACCTGCTCTGGCTGTTCGGCCACTTCTATGGGTATAGTAGTCCAGCTGATCTGGTAACTGATGATGAATCACAAACGCCAGATTGTTGACATCAATACCTCTAGCCGAAACATCGGTAGACACTAAAAATTGTAAAGACTGGTTTTTAAACGCTCGCATTACCTTATCACGCTCTTTTTGCTGCATATCGCCTTGCAAAGCATCGACTGAAAAGCCTTCTGCTTTTAATTTTTCAGTTAGCTGATTGGTTCCTGCTTTAGTTCTACAAAAAATAATACCTCTGTCATCATCATATTTATCTAGTAAACGCGTAATGATATTGACTTTTTCTTTAATTGAAGTGACGATATAATGATGCGAAATATTAGCATTCACAATACTGTTTCTGTCAATTTCTACACGCATGGCATCAGCAGCCATATAGGTTTTGATAATTTTCTGAATCTCTTCAGGCATCGTCGCCGAAAACAACCAGGTATGTCTCGTTCCTGTTGTGTATTTGAGAATTTTATTCAAATCCTGCTTAAATCCCATACTCAGCATCTCATCAGCTTCGTCTAAAACCAATGTGTCGATGTGTTTAATGTTAACCTCGCCTCGTTCTATAAAATCCAATAATCGCCCTGGAGTTGCTACAATTATATGAGTTGTACGTTGCAAGCGTTTTAATTGAATGTCCATTTTTTCTCCACCATACACGCCTTCAGCAAAAATTTTAGCATCACAATATTTGGTGAATTTGAATAGCTGTTTCTGAATTTGTTGCACCAATTCTCGTGTTGGTGCTAAAATCAAAGCTTGAACATGGTCTTTTTTGGGGTTGATATTCTGAAGAATTGGCAATCCGTAAGCTGCTGTTTTACCAGTACCTGTTTGTGCTAAGCCAATAAAGTCGTTTTCATTTTTAAGCAACACAGGTATGGCTTCTTCCTGAATTTGAGTGGGTTGTTTTATGTTGAGTTCTTTCAATCCTTTAATCAAAGGTTTTGAAACGCCTAAGTCGAAAAATGTCTTGTCCATAATCAATAATAATTGTCTGCAAAGGTATTGTTATTCTGCTAGCTTTCAGAATTAATATTCGTAATTTCGAACTGAAATGGAAATCGATTCAAAACATATCCAACAGCTATATCAAGCCTGCTGCAATACGCATTTGCTTTGGAAAAATAGTGTTGTATGTGGTCTCAAACAACTCCAATTGCCCAATGAAACATCTTTAGTTTTTCTTCGGAAACTGAAGCGACGACTCCGACTTGGTCAATTAGCTGAACAATTTGCATTTAATTATATGGAGTCATGTGAAGCCTTAGAAATACTAGCCGAGAATATTCAAATCCAAAAAGAAAAGCATACTAAAGGTGAATTGGATGCCTTGCTACTTATTGATAACCAACCAATTCATCTTGAAATTATCTATAAGTTTTACGTATATGATGAAAGTTTAGGGACTTTAGAAACAGATAAATGGATTGGTCCCAACCGAAAAGACAGTCTCAAAGAAAAACTCACCAAACTCACAAAAAAACAGTTGCCTCTACTCTATTCTAGTGATTGTAAATCAACGCTAAAACATTTAGGTTTGGACAATTATAGTTTTAAACAACGGGTCTTATTTAAAGCACAACTGTTTGTGCCTTATCAGCAAGAGATTCATTTTGAACAGCTCAATCAAGATTGTGTTTGTGGCTTTTATATACATACCAAGCAACTAGAACATTTTAAAGTTTGCGAATTCTATATACCAAATAAATTGGATTGGTTTTTAGAACCGCAAACTGATGTTGACTGGTTGAATTATGCTAATTTTATTCTGGATTCGCATACATTTTTAGAACAACAACAATCCCCTTTATTTTGGATAAAAACTGAAAACGGTACAGTATCTAAAGGCTTTTTGGTGTGGTGGTAAAACTTTAAATTGTTATAAACACGCTTAAATCTAGCATTACAGTTAATTTACATGCATGATAAGTATTAGATTTGTTTATAAACTAAACTTCTACTATGACAACCTTAGCTATAATTGGAATTGGTCCTCGCGGATTGCATGCTTTAGAAAACCTGTTAATTAATCTTTCCAGAGCTAATAAGCACATTCAAATATTAGCTTTTGAGCCTTGCCATGAACCTGGTGCCGGACAAGTTTGGTATACTAATCAATCTGATGCAAATTGGACAAACATTAGTGAAAGAGCTTTAAAAAACTTAGAAGGTCGACAAGAAATACACTATCGAGACCGTTTAATTGAAGGATTTCCTTCATATCACGAATGGATAAACTTCGCGCAGAGTGATAAAGCTCCAGATACTTTTCCTCCGAGAAAACAATTGGGACGCTACTTACATGAACGTTATGAATCTCTTACCAAATCACTAGAGCATGATAGCTTTCAACTTATAAATTCTAAAGTTGAACGTATTGAGTTTAAGCAACAGCAACTTCAAGTACTTACAAAAGACAACAGCTACATTTGTGATGACGCTTTAATTACAATTGGTCACCAACCAACTGAATTATCAAAGCAAATTAAAGAATGGAAAGCGCATGCAAAAGCTCATCAAAACATAAACACTTTTGAAGACTGCTATCCATTATCACAATTTGAAAGTATTAAAAATCAAAAGCATTTAAATATTGGGATACGAGGTTTTGGTTTGGCTATGATAGATGTGATGCGTGATTTGGTTACCAACTCATTTGGAACATTTAGAGTTGTAGACCCTTCAACTTTTAAAACACAATATATAAGTAACGCAGCACAGCACCTCAAATTAATTCCATTTTCGTTAGACGGCTTACCAATGGCTCCTAAGCCCTTAAACAAGCATATAGATGATTGGTTCAAACCCACTGATGAAGAACTGAATTATTTTAAAACGGAACTAGAAGCAGTATCACGAACTCAAATTAAGGTGAGTTCCCTTGATTTTTTAACCATACCTATTTCTAAAATAGCCGCTAGGGTTTTTGTTGAACTTAAGTCTGAAGCGATGAATCATGATTTGAATCAAAAACAAATTGAAACTTTGATTCTAGAATGGTTGGATGATTCAGAAACAAAACATCACCTTTTTCAAGATAACAGTTCAACATACAATACTATTAAATCGTATATTCAAATGGCATTAGGACTGGAGTCGATAAGCCTTGATTACTGCATTGGTCAAGTCTGGAGACATTGTCAGCCAACCCTATACAAATCATTTTCTCATGCCCAATTAGACGAAGCTATCATTGAAAAAGGTATTGCGCTTGACGAGGAAAGTAAACGGTTTTCTTACGGACCACCAGTAGAGAGTATGCAACAAATTCTGGCGTTGGTAGATGCCAATATTCTTAGTTTGGATTATGTTAATGATCCAGATATCGAACTTAATGATAAGGGATGGCAATTAGAAAATGCGCAACAACAAACCATACAAATTGACATCATGATTAACAGTGTTTTAGATGCGCCTAAACTTTTGGAAGTCACAGCTCCCATAATTACTAATCTTATTCATAATGATTTAATTGAGCCCATACACTCAAAGTTAGGTATAGACACAAAACCAAACGCCTATGTTATAACTGAAGAAAATAACGAAGACATCCCTATAGCAGTTTTAGGTCGATTATCAAAAGGCAGTGTAATTGGTGTTGATGCTATTTTGGAATGTTTCGGACCGAGAATTAAGGACTGGGCAGAAGCTTATGTGAATCAATTAGGAAGTTAATTAATAAGGCTGTTTTTCGCTTAAATATTTCCAGTAACGTTTTGGCACGTGTCGTATATGGAGTTTCATGTTTTTTCGAGATTCAATATTGGTGCTTTTAAAATAATCTTGCCATAACTTCTGAAATTCAAATTCCTGTTGATCAAAGTAGTCTGTATTGGTTTTAGTAAAATCAAAATTTGAAGGAAATTCCATAGCAATAATATCTACCTTCTGTAAGTCATAAAAGAGTCCATACTGACGTTTGATATCATAAATCAACCATTTTTGGTCAGCATAACGGCGTTTAAAATGCTTTGAAATTAGAGGCAATACATTAAAATCGGGTTCAATACTTGCAAAATAAATAGCATCCTTTGTTAGTCTGAATCTCACAAACGCTTCCATTCGATGCTTTTCACGGCCAACCATTTTGGCAATTTGTACTATTTTCAAAACGGAAGGGTGAGAAAAGTCTTTGTCAACTTTTAAATCTGTTGAGAAAACATATCGTATATAATCCAGTAATAGATTTTCAACACCAGCCTGTTCACTTAAAAATGCATAATACAATTGATAATGACCAGATTTAGACATTTTGTTGTTTAACCCTTTCCAAACGCGATTGGCTTTTAATTCATCTGTGACAATGGTTTCATTTTCAGAAAACATAATATGTTGCACACCCGACTCACTTTGAATTGTTACAGCATCTAATTGTTGTTCAAACACATAAAAGACTGTGCTTAAAAATCCATCAAAAGTGCCATCATAAATTAAATTTCGATTGTGCATCTTATCCGAATAAACTTAATTGATTACTCAATGTGCTGCGATATTTACTTGTAGAGTTTTGTAGAATTAATCCTTTAATTTTTTCAGGAGATAAGTCTCTACGCTCAAACTGATTGCTATCACATAACATAAAGTACTGTGCTCTGTTTAATGCAATTCCTATCTTTTTAAGATGCTCCCAGTTTAATCTTCTAAAGCGACGTGCATTTAAAATCTTATATACAGACTTCATTCCCAAACCCGGAATTCTAGCAAGCATGCGCTTGTCTGCTGTATTAACATCTACAGGAAATTCGTGCAAATTTCTAAGTGCCCAGCTTAATTTTGGGTCAACATCTAAATCTAAATTTTGATGCTTTTCATTTAAAATTTCACTCACATCAAAACCATAAAAGCGCATTAACCAATCGGTTTGATATAATCTGTTTTCTCGCATCATAGGAACGGCACTTCCTATTTGAGGTAAGCGATTATCATAGCTTATAGGTACGTAGCCAGAATAGTATACACGCTTCAAATTATAAGTGTTGTAAAAATGATTAGAGGTTTGCATAATCTGAAAATCATTCTCACCACTAGCACCAATAATCATTTGCGTACTTTGACCAGCTGGTGCATACTTAGGTGTATTTTTTATAATCTTTTTTTCTGATTTATATTGAATGATTTCATTTTTTACCTTTACCATTGGTTTGATAAAATCTTCACGTTTTTTATCTGGTGCTAATTTTTTTAATCCTGAAGCAGTAGGAATTTCAATATTTACGCTGAGTCGGTCTGCATATAAACCTGCTTCTCGCATCAATTCATCTGAAGCTCCTGGAATCGATTTTAAATGTATATATCCGTTAAAATTCTCTTCCAAGCGCAATTTTTTAGCAACGGCCACCAAACGCTCCATGGTATAATCGGCACTTTTAAAAATACCAGAGCTTAAAAATAGACCTTCTATATAATTACGTCTGTAAAAATTAATAGTTAAATCTACCACTTCCTGAACCTTGAATGCTGCACGTTTGATATCATTACTCTTTCGAGTAACGCAATAAGCACAATCAAAAATGCAGTAGTTAGTTAAAAGAATTTTGAGCAAGGATACACATCGGCCATCTTCGGTATAAGAATGGCAAATTCCCATTCCTGTGGCATCACCTAGACCTTTATTTTTATTTGTTCGCTGGCTTCCGCTTGAAGAACATGAAACGTCATATTTTGCAGCATCAGCTAAAATTTTTAATTTTTCTTGGGTACGTTCAAAAGACATAAGTAGGATTAATTTGTAGGACAAATATCGTAAATATTACTGAATATAACCAATAAAATTAAACATATGTTTAAATTTTAAATATAATTTTCATTAGCGTTAATAATTATAGCATATCTAGCAAAGCCAATTACAGACAATGATTATACTGTGTCACTATGAAACGATTCATAACTATATTCATCTTAATACAAAATTTTCAAATGAGTGCACAGCATATAATTCCAGATTCAATATCTACCGAAGTTAACACTGCTTTATCGTATTATTCACAATTGGATAGCATTCATATAAAATTCAAATTCAAAAAGAATATAAAAAAATCAACGATGCAGGCTAGACCGACATTTGGAAGTTTTTTTAGAAGTAAAAAAAATAGAAGATTTGTAGTGTTAATTAGTGAGACATTTAAAATTTCTGATAAAGAATTTCGTACCAGAGATATTCCTTCAGATATTTTAATAGGATGGATAGGTCATGAACTTGGACATATTATGGATTATCAAGATCGTAGTAAACTCAACCTGATTTGGTTCGGAATCAAATACTTACTTTCTGAAAATCATATTGTTGAGGCTGAGCGTGCAGCAGATACATTTGCTGTATATCACGGTATGGAAGACTATATTTTGAAAACTAAGGACTTTATATTGAACCATGCTCAAATAACAAAATCCTATAAAGACCGTATAAAAAAATACTACCTCTCTCCTGAAGAAATTATGGAATTAGTGAATCAACGACAAGCTCAACATTCTGAAAATTAAGATTCTAAAATAAAAGCTTCCCAGTCTTCAAATTTTTCTTCACCCATAACACGTTCCATTTTAACTTGTCCGCCTTTCTTCTTATTTCTGGCATTCCAATCATAGAATTTTTCTGGCGCTACAACTTTGACCTTCACACCTTTTAAAGCTTTGCTTCTCGCTACTTTATAATTTTTATTTGCTGCTTTTAATGAGGCGTCTAAGGCTTTAGCAATTTCAGTTTCATCAGCATTTTTTAATTCAGAACCCAAATACCAGCAATGGTAAAATTCTCCATCTTCTGCCCTATGTGCACAAATGGTATATTCTGGAATTGTCGTATCAAATTGTGCTTCTAAATCTCTTAGCGCAGCATCCATTTTATTTACTGAGAGTTGCGAACCTACAGTATTCAAAAAGAATTTTGTTCGACCAGTAATTTTAATTTCAGCACGCTCAACATTTGTAAATTCTATAGTATCACCAATCAAATAGCGCCATGCACCACTTACAGTACTTATAATAAGAACATAATCCTGATCTAACTCTACATCTTTTAATGTTACTGAAGGTGCATCATCCTTTAAAGAACCATCCTGATTGATATATTCTGGTTGAAAAGGAACAAATTCGAAATAGATACCATTATCGGTGTTGAGTTGCATGGCATCGGTTTCAGGTCGGACTTGCGTAGCGATATAGCCTTCAGACGCTAGATATGTATCAATAACTGTGACAGGTTTGCCCATGAGTGCTTTAAAACTCTTTTCATACGGACCAAAAGCTACGCCTCCTGAAGTATAGACTTTGAGGTTTGGCCATATATCATGAATGTTTTCAACTTTATGATAATCGATAACTTTTTGCAGCATCAGTTCAATCCATGAAGGAATACCACTTAACGCTCCAATATCCCAGTCTTTAGCTCGCTCTGCAATACGTTGTACTCTTTTATCCCAGTCATCAATTTTAGCGATATCTTCACCAGGCTTGTAATAGCTTTTAAACCACGACGGAATGTTGCTAGCGCTTATCCCGCTAATTTCACCTTCCAGATGGTCGTCTTTTTCATCCAAATCGGTTGAACTTCCCAACATCATAATTTCCTTTTCAAAAAAATCGGCTGGTAAATCATAGTTATTTAAGGCAAACACTTGTTTGATACCTGCTTGCCTGATGGCTTCAATCATGTCATCTGTAACTGGAATACGTTTACTCGTGGTTCCAGTTGTACCAGAACTTAGTGCAAAGTAAGAAGGATTACCAGGCCAAGTCACATCTACATCACCTTCATGTAGTTTATACCACCATTCTTCATTAATTTTATTGTAGTCAAAATAAGGTACGCCTTTAGCAAATGCTTCAGAACTATTATCGGCGTTAAGGATATCCTCAAACTTATAATGTCTCCCAAACTGAGTGTCTTTAGCCTTTTCTAATAAGTGTTTTAGTACCTCTGCCTGAGCTTTAGTGTGTTCTATTTCAGAAGAAAACGTGTCTTTTAACTGGATGAAACTTTTAATGATATTACCTAAAATTGCCATATATAATTTCTATAAATGTTAGTATTTACTATTAATTTCAATGTTTATTACAAATTTTACGCTGCTATTTTTCGACATTCTTCAGCACATTTACGACATGATACAGCACAGGCTTTACAATGCTCATGATCATGAGCTTCACAGTGGTCGGCACAATAGTCACATATTTCGGCACACAAGAGTGCATATTGTTTTACAAATGCACTATCACATGCCATCATTTTAATACAGATATAACAGGCATCGATACATTGCACACAGCATTTCGGACAGTCATTCATACTAGATTTACCTGCCATTTCAGATAAACAATGTTGACATTCAACCAAGCAAGTTTGACAAGCTTCTATACAGGATTCATATTTAATAGTCATGATTTGTAAGTTTTGATTTATGGTGTGAAGTAAAAGAAATTTAACTGCGTGCAATAATGCGAATACTAAAAACATTAACTCATTTAATGGAGACATTAAATGTAATGACGCCGACAAAATTATTTTGACAAGCTTTTGTGAGAATCTATTGTTTGTAAAAAGGCATATTATTAATCCAAAAGCAAAAAAAAGCACCTCAATTGCGTAGATTTTAATAGAAACCGTTTAATAGCCGTACATTTAGTTTTCTAACACAACCTGACTTGACGACATTAAAACTAAAAAATATACTCACCGGTTTTGGTATGATTTCCATCGTACTGACATTAATGCCTTTTGTAGCCTTAGATTACTGGTGGATACGTATGTTTGACTTTCCACATTTACAACTCACATTTTTAACGTTTTCTGCTATACTTTTTTATATCATAAAATTTGACTTTAATGCTTGGAGAGATTATCTGTTCGTAGGAATTTTAGTGCTATGCTCTATATTTCAGTTTAGTAAAATATACCCTTATACTAAATTTGCAGACTATGAAGTTTTAAATTCAGAACGTGGTGAGTCGAATTTAAGCCTATTTACTTCAAATGTATTGCAAACAAATACAGATTATGAATTGATAAAATCGATGTCTACAACTAAAAATGCAGACATCATGCTATTTACAGAAACCGATAAAAACTGGAACCATGAGATAAGAAATTCATTAAACCGTTCATATATACATCAAGTAGAATTTCCTTTAGACAATACTTATGGCATGTTGCTTTATTCAAAATTGGAGTTATTTGACACTTCTGTAGAATTTATGGTCAGCGATAGTGTTCCTTCAATTCATACAAAAGTAAAATTAGCAAGCAATGATACGATTCAGCTATATGCCATACATCCAACTCCTCCTATGCCTCAGGAAAATCCTAAATCAACCGACCGAGATGCAGAAATGATGATGGTGGCAAAACTGGCATTAGACTCTAAATATCCTGTAGTTGTTATTGGTGATTTTAATGATGTAGCCTGGTCGCAAACCTCAAAACTATTTCAACGTGTCAGTCGTTTATTAGACTTAAGAAAAGGCAGAGGTTTGTACAATACATACAATGCAAACAGTTACATAATGCGATGGCCATTAGACCATATTTTTATATCTAGTGAATTTAGATTAAAACATTTAGAACTATGTGATGATGTAAATTCAGATCATTTTCCTCTGTATATAGAATTAAGTTTTGAGCCCGAGCATAAGCAGTTACAGAAATCACCTTATCCAGCTGAGGCGGATTTAAAATCTGCTGAGGATCAAATAAAAAAGTTTAAAGACAATAAATAATATTATGAAAGATTGGTTTACTATTACCTCGGAAAGTTTAATAGCTATAATTTTAACAGCCATTGGAATTTATATCGCTATAGTCCTCATAACTCGAATAAGTGGCAAACGAAGCTTTTCTAAAATGTCTAGTTTTGATTTTGCTGTGACTGTAGCCATAGGATCTATAATGGCTACTGTTATCATCTCTAAATCGGTATCCTTACTTCAGGGCATTACAGGCTTATTAATTATGTATGCCATCCAAATGATAGTCGCTTATGGGAGACGTTTTAAAGGTATCAGACACCTCATGGACAATAAGCCTACATTACTCATGAAAGACGGGAAAATCATTGAAGGGAGTCTAGAAAAATGCCATGTCACAGAATCGGATTTAAAAGCGAAATTACGTGAAGCTAATGTGATACAACTAAGTGAAATTAAAGCCGTTGTATTTGAATCAACAGGTGATATTTCAGTCCTACATGGTTCCAGTGACAAAACTTTGGACGATTGGATTATGGATTTTTAAACTCTGTTACAATATCAAACACTTCTTTAAAGTATCTTCATATATCGCTTCGTATTGTGGTACAATTTTATGAATACCAAACTTTTGAGCTACAGCTTTCGCGTTAGATTTAAATGAAGCTAAGCGTTGGTCATCCGACAGGATATAAATTGCATTTTTAGACATATCATCAACGTCATTAATTTCACTTAAATACCCTGAGAAGCCATGCTCATTTACTTCAGGAATCCCTCCAGTATTACTTGATATTACCGGAACTCCAGAAGCCATAGCTTCTAAAGCCGATAATCCGAAACTCTCTGTCAATGATGGGAGTAAAAACAAATCACTAAAACACAGAATCTTATCAATTTCATTACTATTTCCGAAGAACACCACTTTATCGCTAATCCCTAATTTTTCGCATAAACGTTCTGCTGGTTCTCGCTCTGGTCCTTCGCCAACCATCATCAACTTAGCTGGAATTTTCTTTTGAATCGTATTAAAAATCTTAATCACATCTGGAATTTGCTTTACTTTTCTGAAGTTACTAATATGTGTGATGATTTTTTCATTATCTGTAGCCATCATAGCACGCTGGCAATCTGTAAAATTAGGCTCGTGCTTTGTTAAATCTATAAAATTAGGAACAACGTTAATCTCTTTTTTTATATCAAACAGACGTAAAGTGTCCTCTTTTAAACTCTGAGAAACCGATGTAACTGCATCTGATTTATTAATACTAAACGTAACTGCAGGCTTATAAAATGGGTGACTTCCAACCAGTGTAATATCTGTACCGTGAAGTGTGGTTACAATAGGTACATAAACACCTTCTTCCTGCAACATTTTTTTTGCCATATAGGCTGCATAAGCGTGCGGAATTGCATAATGCACATGTAAGACTTCAATTTTGTGAAGTTTCACCATATCGACCAATTTGCTGGATAACGCCAACTCATACGGCTGATAAAGAAATAAGGGATATTCAGGAACGTTAACTTCGTGATAATGCACATTATGACTTAATAACTCCAGACGCACAGGTTGACTGTAAGTTATAAAGTGAATTTCGTGACCGCGTTTAGAGAGTTCTAAGCCTAATTCGGTCGCAACGACACCACTTCCACCAAAAGTTGGGTAACAAACAATTCCTATTTTCATACCTTAATTAACTTACTAATGTTTATGTTCGGCGATATCATCATCAGAATCATTATCAATAATGGCTTCATAAATTAATCGCTGTATTTCTGTTCTTATATTTTCTCTTAATAATAAATTCTTCCCTGCCTTAGGATAAGTTCTGTTGGCTAAGAATATATATACGATCTCAGCTTCAGGATCTGCCCAGGCATAAGTTCCTGTAAATCCGGAATGCCCAAAACTGGTCATGGATACACAGCCACATGTTGGACCTTCATCCCCTAGTTGTGGTTTGTCGAAACCAACGCCTCTCCTTACATTTTTATGACAAAAATGACAGGTATTAAATTTATCTATGGTTTCAGTTTTAAAATATCGTTTTCCACCATAATAGCCTTTCTGAAGGTATAGCTGCATCATTTTTGCAACGTCATTGGCATTACTAAACACACCTGCATGACCACCTACACCATTTTGCATTGCTGCTCCCATATCATGTACATAGCCTTGAACTTTTTGATAACGGAAATAATCATCAATCTCGGTAGGAATGATATTTTTATCGCTAAATTTTGTCGACGGATTATATGTCGTATAATTTGCACCTAGAGATTGGTAGAAATGCGTTTGAACCAGCTCGTCTAGTGGTTTTTTATAATATCCTTCTATATATTTTTTCAAAATATAATAGGGTAAATCACTGTATCGATAGCGTAAAGTTGATAACAATTCGGTTTCTAATATGACTTTTTGAATCGAATCTGGATAATCATGACGTAAAAACATTTCCTCAGCAACTTTTATACTAAAGCGAGGAGTTGCTACTCTCCTGTAATATTTTGGATCGGGCTTTTGAGTTACAGAGTCTAAGGTTGCAACATAAAAAGGAACCCAAGGACGCAGTTGAGCATAATGCGACAACATGCTTTTAATCGTAATATTTTTTTTGTTTGAATTTAAATATTCAGGAAGAATTCGCGACAATTTAGTATTCAATGAAACTGCCTTTTTTTCCTCCAACTCCATTAATAGCGGAAGTGTTGCCAAAATTTTTGTAAGCGAGGCTACGTCATAAATATCTTCAAATTTCACCTTTTCTTTTCCGTCGTAAGTATGTTTTCCGAAATTTTTATTGTACACTACTTTTCCTTTTCTAGCGACTAATAATTGAATTCCAGGTGTCATTTTGTTGTCTACTGCGTAATTAGCAACAGAATCTAAACGTTGCAATTTTTTTGAACTCATTCCGACACGTTCTGGAAGTCCGTAACTTAATGAGGAAATTGAATTATAAACAATACCGTCGCCAGCATTAAAGTGTTCACCCAATGATACAGGGATGGTCCCTTTTGCCGAAAGTGATCCAAAAATAATTTGAGCAGATTTTTGTTGTGAAATAGCACTGTTTTGATAACTCATAACAATGCCTTCAATATTTTCAATTGTAGACAAGTCAATAAGCGAATACGGTCTCGCAAACACATCAAGAATTACTGTATTGGTCCTTGCTATTTCGTAAAGCCAGACTAAATCTTTGTCTTTAAATTTATAGCCTTGCCAAGGGTTGTCATTCTTTTTATGGAAACCAACAATAACCGTATTGTAATTTTGAAGCTTCGTAATAAGTTCATCTAATTTATCGGCAGTTACTTTATGGACTTTGGTGTATTTTTTTAATTCTTCATAAAACTCAGAACCAGAGCTATCTCCAAGCTCGACATAGGCAATTTTTTTAGTTTCTAAATGTCGTAATGGCAATACTTCCGATTTGTTTTTTAAAACTGTTATAGCATTCTCAAATAACTCTTCGTATAGAATATCGTCTTCCAGGCGATTTAAATCATCAACTAATGTTGCGGTTCCTATCGGTTGGTAATTATCTAAACCGACTTTATACTTCGCCATCAAAATTTTCTTTACTGAATGTGCTAAGCGTTCTTCGGAAATGTCGTTTTTGTTGTAAGCATCTATAATTTTATCAATAGCTTTAGGAACATCTTCTGAAATTAATAATACATCGTTTCCAGCTTGAAATGCCGCTAAGTCAATTTCTCCAGGAGTGCTGTAATTAGACACCCCTTTCATTTCTAAAGCATCTGTAAAAATTAAACCTTTAAAGCCTAAAGAATCTTTTAATATATCAGTAACAATATGTTTGGATAATGATGAAGGAAAGCCGTCACGAGGTTCTAAACTAGGCACATTTAAATGTGCAACCATGACACTAGATAAGCCTTCTTTTATCAGTTGGCGATAAGGATATAATTCGATAGAATCAATACGTTTTTCATTGAAATTTATCGTCGGAAGTGTTTTATGAGAATCACTATCTGTATCGCCATGACCAGGAAAATGTTTTGCATTTGCTAACACACCTGCATCCTGCATCCCTTTCATAAATGCTGATGCTTTTTCAGTAACATTATCTCTGTCTTCTCCAAAAGAGCGGTTACCAATGATTGGATTTTTCGGATTTGTATTAATATCAACGACAGGTGCAAAATTAAAATGCACACCAATTCGTTTACAATGTTCTCCAATATGATAGCCTGTACGTTCTACTAACTTTTTATCTTTTATAGCTCCTAATGTCATATTCCATGGAAAGGCATATGTAGAATCTAAACGCATACTCAAACCCCATTCGGCATCCATACCTATCAATAATGGCGTTTTTGAAATAGCTTGATATAAATTATTTAGCTTAGCCTGACGAACAGGACCTCCTGTTGAGAAAATTAAGCCACCAATGTGATTGTTGTTGATGAGTTTAGCAATCTCATTTTCATTGCCTTTACTATCGTTAGAAAATGCACGAACCATAAAAAGTTGTCCGATTTTTTCTTTCAAACTCATGTTCGAGTATACACTGTCAACCCATTGCTGTTGTGCTTTAAGGTTTTTGTGTGCTAAAGGATGGTTTGCTTCCTGAGATATCATAGGAAATGATATAACAAGGGTAAAAATAAGGGACACTATATATCGCATAAATAAACGTCTTTTTAAACTGTTCTTTGGGTACTGATATTAAGAACTAAAAACTATGCCAAAATAGTATTTTTAGTAGGAAGTATAAAGACTTTAAGATAGATTTATAAAGAAGGTTGTAAACAACTAGATGAATATTGCAATTGCAAACGCTTTAGCACAACAAGATTCTACAGTAGTTATTCAATCAAATCGATATGTCTGTCATGATATCCAAGTAGATATAATACACCATCAAGACCAATACTAGATATAGAACTCTGGGCATTATGTTTAACCTTTGGTTTTGCATGAAAAGCAATCCCTAAACCTGCCAGATTAAGCATAGGCAAATCGTTGGCACCATCACCAACTGCAATAGTTTGACTAATATCGATACCTTCCATTTTTGCAATTTCCTTAAGGTATTCGGCTTTTTTATTACCATCGACAATGTCACCAATATAACCACCAGTTAATACACCATCCTTAATTTCTAATTGATTGGCATATACATAATCCATTCCCAACTCTTTTTGCAAATAGTGACCAAAATACGTAAAGCCACCAGATAGAATAGCAGTTTTAAAGCCGTAACTTTTTAAAGTATCGATAAGTCGCTTAGCGCCTTTTGTAATTGGTAAATTAACAGCAACATCACGTAGGACTTCTTCTTTTAAGCCTTTTAAAAGCTTCATGCGTTTTTCAAAACTCTCATTAAAGTCTATTTCGCCTTGCATTGCCGATTCTGTAATGGCTTTAACTTCCTCACCAACTCCAGCTAGTTCTGCTAATTCATCGATAACTTCAGTTTGAATAAGGGTCGAATCCATATCGAAACAAACCAGACGTCTATTTCTTCGGTAAATATTATCCTCCTGAAATGCAATATCAACATCTAAATCGCTAGAAATTTGCATGAATTTTTCAGTTAAATCAGCTTTACAGTCAATTTTACCTCTTATAGATAGTTGTATAGAAGCTCTTGGGTATTCTTCTTCGTTGACAAGTGACGTCCGACCAGTAAGTCGCTTAATAGCATCTATATTTAAATTTCTTTGAGAGATGACTTCGGTTACTCTTGATATTTGCTCGGCAGATAATTTTTCACCTAAAATGGTAATGATATAGCGATCTTTACCTTGTAATTGCACCCAGTTTTCATAATCATCAAGGGAAATTGGAGTGAATTTTGCAGTAACACCAAGTTCATAAGCTTTAAACAATAAATCTTTTAAAACCGCAGCCGATTTTTTTTTAGAATCAATTTCAAATAAAAAACCCAGAGATAATGTATCGTGGATATTGGCTTGTCCTATATCTAAAACCTTAGCTCCATATTGTGATAACACGTTAGTTAATCCTGAGGTTAATCCTGGTTTATCCTGTCCAGATATGTTTAATAAAAAAATCTCCTTAGTCATATTTATATAGTAACGTATTTATTTTAAAAATCGGCTGTGCCAACTCTCACTTGCTGGAACCTCCCAGTTTTCTTTAAACTCTGCAATATTAGTAACCAGATTATTAAAAACGATAGTGTTTTTTGAAACTGCTTTGTCTTTCGCCATTTTTTTAAAATCCAATAATGACTTATGAGCAATGTAGTCTCCTTGTTTGTAGGACACATTCATTTTGTCCATCAAATCAACATTATAGTCTTTTTCTAATTGCTGGATAAAGTGTACCGAAGCATCAATACTGCATCCTGTCGCGCGATTTAAACTTTGATTTAGAGCAATAACTATAAATCGCTTATATTTAATAAGATATCCCGATTGCAAATCACTGCCATGTGCAGTCCAGTTTTCTATAAAAACATCGAGCTTGCTTTTTATTTCTGAAATTTCGTCTTCTGTAAACGATCGGTTCGCTTGGTAAATCCAAACGCGAGATTCTTCAGGTAATGTATTAAAATCTACGAGCATAGGTTTTCATTTTTACGGACACAAAAGTACAATATTACATCCAATCTTTATCTTGAGATTCGACCTTAAATAATAAAAAATTATAGATGCGTTTTGCTTCGTCTTCTTTTATATACGGAATGGTTACATCTTCTGAAGCTGTTGAAATTTCAAGAGATGCAATCTGTTTGCGCTTTTGAAATACACTTTGCTTTATCACAATTGACTGAATTTTATGAATCTCAAAAATTTCGGTAACACGATCAATAAAACCACGTCCTACTGTTACATAATCTGCATCAATTTGGTAATAGGCCTTTTTATATTTAAGGTTGACATATAAAACAGATATTAGTCCTAAGACGATGTTAATCAACCAAAAATTGGTTTTAAAAATCATATATGCCACAAGATTGAGTATCATGATTACAATTAACATTCTATAAGCTAAAATGCGCTTATAATACAGTTGTGGTTTATACACTTCGGAAATAGTCTCGTAAGTCTTATACAGCTTTTTCACCAAGTGTTCTATTTGTTGTTTGTTCATAGCGACAATCACAAAGTTTTTTTGCTGTTTTGCATGAACCATAGCTTGCTTTACTGAAAGTGTATACAAACCAAAATAAGCTTTAATACGATTGGTTTTGATGATTATATTTTGAATTCGACTTGGTGTTAAGCTTAGTGATATTTTATTAAAAAGCCCTTTATTGATTTCGATGGTCTTTTTATGCTCTAAAACTTCTAAGTTAAAATTGATGATAAAGGTCTTGATAATTGAAAACAACAATGATAATAAAAGCGCAAACAGTATCATGAACACACCAGTAATCATAACGCTTATAAAGCTGTCATTATCAAAATGAGTCATGGCTTTAAAACGTTCCAGCAACATCTGTTCTTTAACATAGTCTCTAAATTCGTAGTATAAACCAAATACAAATGATGTGATAATTGCAAAACTTCTTAAATGGTTTTGTGATATTCCTTCCAAAATCAATCGCTTGGTTGAAATGCGATAAAACACAGTACTGCTGTCATCAACTTGCGAATCTGAATCTTTGGTTAGAATTTTATTAAATAATTCCTTTTTTAGACGCAAGGCAGTAGGCTTATCTAAAGCATTGATATGTATTTCAGACTTCTCATCACCTGCCGTTTCAATATTGAGTCCGACGACATTGATAAGTTGCTGAATAAAATTTTGTTTGATGTAGACGTTTTGAATTTTTGATTTGGGAATTATTGTAATGTCTTTATTAATAATGCCTGTAGACAAATGAAATTCATCTGATGTAAGATGAAATTTGAAATTTAAATATCTCAAAACAGCAACTATTAGGATGATCAAAAGTATTATAATACCTATAGTAATTAATGTACCGACTGTTAAAAACTTGAAAGATTCTTTTTTTGAAATTGTTAACCCGATAGCGATAAAAAAAACAAAAAAATGCCGAATAAACTTATAAGCATTTAGCGCAAAAATCACCAAAACACCTTTTGAAGATTGCCTAACTGGCTTAGTATAGTCAATTATTTTCATTGACCTTGCTACTTAAAAAATCATTAACCTGTTTAGCCTCTTTATTTGGTAAACCTTTAATACTTAAATCAGTTCCAGATTCTCCAGCTGTATAAATATTTAAAGTCGCAAGGTTGAGTTTCCGATCCAGCCAGGATCGTGATGTTTCAATATGTTGAATTCTTGATACAGGTACAGTAGTTACAGAATGTACAATAAATCCCTTAGCATAAATAACGTCTTTTTCACGTATAGCATATTGTCGCTTTTTAAACGCCAGTAAAGCTGTCACAAAATTAAAAGCACAAATCACTAGTACTATGACGAAGAGATACCAGAAATTGTCTTGAATAACTTCCTTTTTTAAAAAGACTTTGATTGCAGTTAATACGGAAAGTATAATGCCATAGACAATAACACTATTGACAATTATTACTTTAATATATGCTTTGGAAATAGGCTTTAAAATGACATCATCAATACTTGGCATCATCTCGTTATGAATTTGTGTATTGGTGAAGTTCATTTTCTGTTAGTGGTATTAATTACCTTTTTTTATTGTGCTTCTTAAAATTTCTGTAGGTCAAAAATCCATACATAAGAACGCCAAAAACAAAGTAAAAAGCTAATCTTAGCCATGAAAATTCTCTATCCATAAGCTTGTCAAATAAGACGACAACAATTGAGAATACAGTACCTCCTATTAAACCTGCTGTTATCACACGTTTTTTACTTACGTTGGCCATAATTATAAATCCTGAGCGTTGGCGATTAACTCTGCAATATCCATAACAGCAATATCATTTTCCCTTTCTTTATTTTTAACACCATCGGTCATCATGGTATTACAAAACGGACAACCAGCAGCAATAATTTGAGGTTGTGTTTCTAGAGCTTGTTCTGTTCTTTCAATATTTACGTCTTTATGTCCTTGTTCTGGTTCTTTAAACATTTGAGCTCCACCAGCACCACAGCATAAACCACGAGATTTACAGCTTTTCATTTCTACCAGTTCGGCATCCAGTTTTCTAATCAAATCTCTTGGTGCTTCATAAACATCATTAGCACGTCCTAAATAACAAGGATCATGAAATGTAATACGCTTACCTTTATATTCGCCACCTTCTATAGATAATCGACCTTCATTAAGTAATGATTTTAAAAATTGTGTGTGATGCATCACTTCATAAGTACCACCTAGTTCTGGATACTCATTTTTTATGGTATTGAAACAATGCGGACAAGCAGTTACAATTTTTTTAATTTCATAGGCGTTCATAACTTCAATATTGGTAACAGCCTGCATTTGAAATAAAAATTCATTCCCTGAGCGTTTTGCTGGATCACCAGTACAACTTTCTTCGGTACCTAAAACAGCAAATTCTACGTTAGCTTTATTTAAAAGTTTTACGAATGCTTTTGTTATTTTTTTTGCTCTATCATCAAAGCTTCCAGCACAACCTACCCAAAATAATACTTCAGGTTGTTTTCCAGCTGCCATAAATTCTGCCATAGTTGGCACTTTAAGTAATTCGCTCATAATTTTATTCATATATCTTTAGTTATAGTATCTACTAATTAGACTCTGATAACTCAACTTAATTATCTTTAATTTCAGCAAAATCTGTTTTTGCTATTCTAATATAGATGGCTAGTTTTTTCTTCCCATCTTTTAATCTGTTTTTAGGATCGAAGCGCTCTAAATACGTTCTTCGCTTGGCTTCTTCACCTATAACTTCCTTTTGAAAATCGCTGCAATAATCGCAAATCACTTTCAAAAGCTGAATATCTTTAACCTCATTATTGCGATACTCAATTACTGTATACGACTTTATTTGTAAAGAGTCTTTAGTATATGATTGAGCATCTAAAAACCCACTGACCAAACAAAAGACAGTGATTATGATGAGTTGATATTTCCGAAGAAAAACACGCATTACTACTCATTTTTCCAGTTTAAACGATCCATTTGATTATAAGGCCAAGGCGCTCCATTATTTTCAATATTAGTCATCATATTATTAAGTTCCATAGGCGCAGCACTTTGCTCCATGACCAAATACTGACGCATTTGCATAATAATATTTAAAGGGTCAATACTCACCGGACACGCTTCAACACAGGCATTACAACTTGTGCAAGCCCAAAGTTCTTCATTGGTAATGTAATCGCCAAGCAATTGTTTATTGTCGTCTTTAAATTCACCTTTATTAGCATCTATATTTTTACCGACTTCTTCCAGGCGATCACGAGTATCCATCATGATTTTACGAGGTGATAATTTTTTACCGGTTTGGTTTGCCGGACATTCACTTGTACAGCGTCCACATTCGGTACAGGTATAAGCATTAAGTAAATTAACCCAGCTTAAATCCTGAACATCACTAGCACCAAACTTTGCTGGTACTGCCGCTTCTGTGCCTTCAGGTGGTGCAGCGAAAGGATCAACATTAGGATCCATCATCATTTTTACCTCATTAGTAACTGCTTCAAGGTTTTCAAATTGTCCTTTTGGTGTTAATTTTCCGTAGTACGTATTTGGAAACGCTAACAGAATGTGTAAATGTTTAGAGAAATACAAGTAATTTAAAAAAGTTAGAATCCCTAAAATATGTAACCACCAAGCTGTTCGTTCTATGATGATAAGTGTGCTGTTAGAAAGTCCGTCAAACAAAGGCAATAACCATTGACTTATTGGAAAAGAACCAGCTGTAGGATACCCTTCTGCTCCATTGAGTTGCAATTGTAAATCGGCACCATTCATTGTTAAGAACAAGCACATTAAGACCACTTCAAAATAAAGAATAATATTACCATCACTTTTTGGCCAACCTTTCATTTCAGAACTTAAAAAACGCTTTAGTTTTACGATATTTCGTCTGATCCAAAATACAATAACCGCTACTAATACAGCAAAAGCCAGAAGCTCAAACGAACCGATTAATATATCATAAATTTCACCTGCTGATGAAAAAATACGGTGTTGACCTGTGAGTCCGTCGATAATGATTTCTAAAACTTCGATATTTATAATTACAAACCCAACATATACGATAATATGTAAAAAACCAGCAATAGGTCGTTTTACCATTTTGCTCTGACCCAAAGCTATCATAGCCATGTTTTTCCAGCGTTGCGGTTTATTGTCGTTAATGTCAACATCGCGTCCAAGCTTGATGTTACGCATTAGTTTTCTGACATTATTAGCAAAATAACCAATGCCTATGACCAATGCTATGGCAAATATTAGTTGTGGTAAAAAGCTCATATAAGGATGGTTTATTAGTCTTTATCTTTTATTTCATTGCCTTCAGCATCGTAACGCTTAGGTTTCTTTCCGAAGAGAGAGAAATGCACATAACGCTTCGGGTTTAGCTTCATATCTTCTAGCAATTGCTCCATTTGTAAAGCAGCACCTTCTAAGTTATTGTAGAGTCCTTCGTCTTTTAACAGCTTACCTATAGAACCATCGCCATTTTCAATGCTCGTCATGAGTGAATTTACTGAAGCAAGTGTTTTATCAAGTTCTGCAATAGTTTTAGATAGCTTCACCTCTTTTAAATCTCCCGTTATAACCGATAAATCTTTAGTAATAGAATCGAAGTTGGTTAACATCGAACTCAGTTTTTCATCATTTTTAGTGATCAACTTATTGACAGAGTAAGAAACCGATTTAAAGGATTTCATTGTAGCATTAAGCTCTTTAATCGCACTTTTGATGCCTTCTTCAGATTCGTCAACAACAAGACTATTTAAGTTGATTAATAAGGTGTCGGCCGATTTTAATGTAGCACCTAAGTCATCACTAACACCTTCAAAGTTTTCTGTAAGGTTATTAATTAAGCCATCTTTAATTTCAGATTGTAAAAAGTCTCCCGGTTGAGCACGTTCACCTTCTTCACTAACAACTATAGCAAGCGCGTTTCCACCCATAAGTCCAGTTTGATACAAACGAATTTTACTGTTTTTTGTAAAGACTAACTTTTCATCAACACTAAACTCTACACGAGTTTTGCCAGTTTCAAAATCGTATTTAATGTCTTTTACTTTACCAACATTATTCCCTTTTATAGTCACTGGCGAAGAAGCGCTGAGTGCATTGTAGTCAAATTCGGTATAATAAGTATTAGGTGATTCGAATAGATTTTCACCTTTAAGATAATTGAATAAAAATATCAATAATATAATACCCGAAAGGACGAGTATTGCTGTTTTTACTTCTCTTGAGACTTTCAAATTTTACAATTTTGGGTTAAAACAAAATTAGCAATAAAAATATAAAGAACCTTTCTAATTAGAGGCAGATTTCAATGCTTCGGAAACATCTATTTTTTTTCCATCTCTATAAGCCACAACAAAACAGTCTTTATAGCCTTTAGATTTGGCTTGTATTTGAAGTTGTTTGATCTGGCTATAATCAGACGTATAGCCATAAAAGTATTTATAAAAGTTACCCACTTTTTCTCTGGAGATATCGTTTAAACCTTTAAAATTATAAGATTTAGGCTCTAGTTTTTTTGAACTGGCAGCTATTTGAACTTTAAAAACAACATTATCTATAATTTGAGGCTCTTCAACTTCGGAAGGTACGGTATTAGAATCGTTATAAATATTCTCCCCAACATTTAAATCTAATTGCTTTTTGTAATCTAAAATAGCATCTGTTATAGATTTAGACATTTTTGATTGTCCGGTTTTCGAATTTAAATATGATCCTTCTTTTTTGTAAGTCAAAAAACCTGTTTCTACCAATACACTTGGCATATACGTATTGTGCAATACCCAGAATCCGGCTTGCTTTACACCTCTACTTTTACGCTTTTGCTGAGATTTAAAGTTGTCTTCAATATAACGTGCCAACCTGATACTCTGATCAAGATAGTCTTCTTGTATTAAACTTAATGTGATGAATGATTCAGGAGAATTTGGGTCAAAACCTTCATAGTGTTTTTCATAATCAGATTCTAAGAAAATCACTTCATTCTCTTTTTTTGCAATCTCAAAGTTACGCTGATTAGCATGCAAACCTAACACGAAAGTCTCAGTCCCGTTTGCTGAAGAATTATGAGCATTACAATGCACCGAAACAAATAAATCGGCATCGGCATCATTTGCAATTTTAGCACGACCTCTTAAGGTTACAAACACATCTTTTGTCCTGGTATAAATAACCTTAATGTCTTTGTTCTTTTCAAGTTCCTTACCAACCTGTAAAACAATATTTAATGCAATATTACTTTCCCTGTAGCCATTGCCGACATTACCAGAATCATGACCACCATGACCAGCATCTAAAACCACAACAAACTTATCGCTGTTTTTCTGAAAAGCGTGAGCAGATGTTAAAAAACTTGTAATTAACAAAACTGTTAATACGAATATATAATGTAGTGTCGTTCTCATACGTGTTTAACGTTTAATCAACTTGGTTTATTTTTTAAGTCTTATAAAAGCTAGCTAATATAGGCTTTAGAAACTTTAGATAAATTAATTGAATTATAAATTAATCATAAAAAATATATGTAATTTTGGCAATTCAAAAACCGAGCCATACTTTAGCAAAAATACATTTAAAAGCATTGCGTACAAAAAGCTTACACATACTTTTTACCCTAAGTTTTACCATGTTTATTAACATGTTTTGCTTCGCACAAGAGTTGCCTAAATCTAAGGAGACTATCAAGCCAAAACCTTTAAATGACTCAATTTCAGTAACTGTTGACGACTTATTAGCTCCTCCTGTTAATGTAAGAGAAAATGATAGTATTGCTAATGATTCCATTCCGAAGAAAAAAAAGAAGGAAACTTTAGAAGGGATCGTCAATTATAAAGCTAAAGATTACGTTAAACTCAACCAAAGAATTAATCAGACGACATTATTTAATGAGGCCGAAGTGACCTATACTGACATGAATATTAAAGCAGGTATCATTGTCATTGATCACAGTAAAAATCTCGTTTATGCAGGTCGGCTTAAAGATTCAGCAGGAGTTTACACGCAAAAACCGGTATTCACTCAAGGGCAAAGTGTCATAGAACCCGACTCGATTATATTCAATACTTTAACCAAAAGAGCGCTTGTTTTTAATTCTAAAACGGAACAAAGTGGCGGAATCATTATCGCTGAAGTCACAAAAATGGAAAACGATTCGATTCTCTTTATTAAAAACGGAAAGTTTACTACTTCAGAAAACGAAGAAGATCCCGAATATTACTTTAAAATGAGGAAGGCAAAAGTCGTTCCCGGAAAAAAAGTAGTTACAGGGTTAACAAATCTTTTTATTTATGATGTGCCAACACCTATAGGATTGCCTTTTGCTTATTTCCCGATGACTAATAAACAAACCTCTGGTGTAATTATGCCTACTCCAGGACAAGATTTAGGAAGTACAGATAGAGGGTATAACTTACAAAACGGTGGATATTATTTTGCCATCAGTGATTATTTAGATCTGGCTGTATTAGGAGATTATTACACCAACGGTAGTTATGGTTTGCGTTTAGAATCTAATTATGGTTTGCGTTATAAGTTTAGAGGAAATCTGAGCTTTAGGTACGAAAATCTTATTAATGGTGAGCGTGGCTTTCCAGATTTTTCAAAATCTACGATATATAATATTAGGTGGTCACATAGTCAGGATGCCAAATCTAATCCCAATTCTCGATTTTCAGCATCTGTAAACTTGGGTAGTAGTCGGTATTTTCAACAATCTATTAATCAATTAAACCTGCCAAGCACACAAAATAATACGTTAGCATCTTCGATATCGTATTCTAAAACATTTCAAGGTGAGCCACAGGTCAATTTGAATGTTACTGCTACGCATTCTCAAAATACAAACACCGAACAAATTAATATGACCTTACCGACGCTTCAAGGTAGTGTTGGACGTATGTTTCCTTTTGCTCCAAAAGTTGGCAGTAAAAAGGGTGTCATTCAAAATATCAACTTTCAGTACAATGTAAGAGCTGAAAACAGAATTCAAACAACAGACTCTCTGTTTTTTAAATCTGAAATGTTCGATGATGCACGTATTGGAGCCTTACACTCGATTCCTGTATCTACGAATTTTAAAGTCTTTAAATACTTTAGTATGAGTGCCAGTGCTAATTTTGAAGAAAACTGGACGCTTAATACCATTAATCGATTTCAAGATGAAGATGGTGACATTATAACTGAAGACTTAAATCAGTTTGATCGTTTCTTTACTTACAATTTCAGTACAAGTATTGGAACAACTATCTATGGGATGTTTAATTTCGAAAAGAAAGGTAAAAACCCAAAAATTCAAAAAATAAGGCATGTCATGCGACCATCTATTAGCTATAATATTAATCCGGCTTTTGATGAGTATTATGATACGTATGAGATTATTGATGCAGATGGAACGACAGTTGCCGACTATACAAGATTTGAAGGCGCTTTGTTTGGCTCGCCTAATAAAACCTTCTCAAGTTCTATGGGAATTTCCTTAGGAAATAACTTTGAAGCTAAAATTAGAGATAATGATAGTACAGCAACTGAGCCAAAGAAAATCAAACTTTTAAACAACCTTAACTTTTCAACCTCATATAACTTTGCTGGAGATTCGTTACAATGGAGTCCGTTACGTGTCTCTGGAGGAACCACCTTACTCAAAGACAAAATGAATGTCAATTTTGGAATGGTACTCGACCCATATGCCTTAGATAATAATAACAGGAAAATTGACCAGTTTAATATTGATAATGGCGGAAGTTTATTTCGACTAACTTCAGCGTCTTTAAACGTGAGTTACTCCTTATCTAGTAAAACATTTGAAGGTGATGGTGAAGACGACCGAGCAACGCAAGAATCCCTACGTAATGGTGGTCGTGCAGATGACCTTTTTGGAAAACCTCAAGATTTTGCCGATCAGCGATTATCTGATGACGACCGGGACAAAGATAAAGGCGATGAAGAAGAAGAATCAGAACTGTATAACTACATACCGCCTTGGAGTTTGAGATTGGCATATGCGGTAAATTATAGTAATTCGGCACGACAAAATGAAATTTCGAGTAACTCTTTAATGTTTTCAGGAGATGTCGAATTATCACCGCGATGGTCAGTTGGTGTTTCATCTGGTTATGATTTTGCCAATAAAGGATTTACTCAAACCCAATTGCGTTTTGAACGAGATTTATTAAGCTGGCGCTTGAATTTTAGCTGGGTACCTTTCGGCACCTATAAATCATGGAACTTCTTTATAGGAATACGTTCTAACCTACTTAAAGATCTTAAATATGACAAGCGTAGACAGAGAGATCAACAACTATAAATTAACGTCTTATGAAAACAATCATTAATACACCTCATGCTCCTGCTCCTATCGGACCGTATAATCAGGCCGTTTTAACAGGAAACACACTCTATACCTCAGGTCAAATTGCAATTAATGTGGAATCAGGTGAACTGGTTTTAGACTCTATTACGGCTGAAACAGAACAAGTCATGCAAAATTTGAAAGCGGTTTTAACTGCTGCTGACATGACTTTTGAGCATGTAATTAAAACCTCAATATTTATTAGTGATATGCATAATTTCTCTGAAATTAACGAGGTGTATGCTAAGTATTTCAATGCCGACACAGCTCCTGCACGCGAAACAGTTGAGGTCGCAAATTTGCCAAAATTTGTGAATGTTGAAATTAGCATGATTGCTGTCAAATAGGATTCTGGCAGAGTTATAAACAATCATTTCTTAAAAACTTCACCACTTAGGTGTTTTATAATAGTATCATCGGTTTAATTTTGAACTATAATACTAAACAACTTAACTATGCTTAAAATTTTACTAACAACTACTCTACTCTTTATTTCAACCATTGCTTTTGCTCAAAAGGAATTTGAAAAGTCACTAGACTCAGTTCAAACACTAGATGACGTAACACTATTTTTTAAGAAACATAAGAAAGCTAAAGGAAAAGTGATAGTATTTAATGAAGAAAAGCACAAAACACAAATGGCACAGGACATTTTTAAGATGAGTGTTGGCGCTAAGAAATACTTTAAAGATGCGCCACAAAAAACCTATTATAAAGTCATTGAAAAATATGAAATCCCTTACTACAAAGTCAGTTGTGTGTTTTTAGACGGACATAAAAAATCAATTGAGGATATAAATACTATCAGACAAACGGTGATTTCTAAATACGGAAAAGGTTACAGGTTTGAAGATCTGGCTAAACAGTATTCTATGGATATGTCTGCTAAACAAGGTGGTGATTTAGGCTGGTTTACAAATGGTGATTTGCATCCTGATTTTGAATCTGCTGTAATTGATGGCGCTTATAATGTCGATGATATCTTTACGTTAGACATACCAGATATTAAAGCCTATTATGTAGTTTTAATAACAGAAGACAAAAAACTAATTGAAGAAGCTAAAGTGTTAAAAGTTACAGAACCCAGAAAGTAATGCAATTGTTTTACAACCCAGATTTAACCCAAACCGATACTGAAATCAAGTTTTCAAAAGATGAAAGTCGGCATATTGTAAAAGTACTTCGTAAATCTGTTGGTGACTCGTTGCATATTACCAATGGAAAAGGTTGGTTGTTTTTGGCTGAAGTAATGATAGCTGATATCAAAAATTGTTGCGCTACGATTAAGTCTGCTACTTTTCAAGCCCAAAAAGATTATCAATTACACCTTGCTGTTGCTCCAACTAAGATGAACGATCGTTATGAATGGTTTTTAGAGAAAGCTACTGAAATTGGTATTGATAGTATCACACCTATCTTCTGTGACAATAGTGAGCGTCGTGTGATAAAAATAGAACGGTTTGAAAAAATTCTTCAAACTGCAATGAAGCAATCACTAAACAGTTACTTACCAAAATTAAATGAAGCACAGCATTTTAAAGATTTTATAACTCAGGATTTTAAAGGTCAGCGTTTTATTGCACATTGTGAAGACACAGACAAAACATCGTTAAAGCGCAAATTAAAGTCTAATGAAGATGTAATTATTTTAATAGGTCCCGAAGGTGATTTTAGCACTTCTGAAATTAAACTCGCAATCAAGCATAACTTTAAACCTGTAATGTTAGGCGAAACTCGATTACGAACAGAAACAGCTGCAATTGTAGCCTGTCATTCGGTTGCTTTTAGCAATGAATCATAAGTTCATATAAAATAGTTTAAAATATTGTATTTCAGTATTTTGAAAATTATGATTAAAAATTTTAATAGCTTTGATTTATTTGAGTATTAATAAAATAATGGAATCATAAATAACGTTAAAACCTATTCATCATCTATTTAAATTTTTATTTTTGGTATATGAGATATCTATTAAAAACATTCAGAAGTCTTTATATAATAGTACTGTGTGTGATGTGGTTTTCTAGCACAACAGCTTCTGCTCAGGATTTGGCTATTGTTAAATATAAAGGCGGTGGCGATTGGTATAGTAATCCGACTGCGCTACCAAATCTAATTGCGTATTGTAATGATAATATTAAAACCAAAATGAATACCAAGCCACAAGTGGTTGAAGTTGGCAGTATTGATATTTTCCAGTTTCCGATGTTACATATGACAGGTCACGGAAATGTATTCTTTACCGATGAAGATGCTGACAACCTGAGAACATATTTAGTTTCTGGTGGCTTTTTACATATCGATGATAATTATGGTATGGAGCCTTACATAAAAGAAGAGTTGAAAAAAGTATTTCCAAACCAGGAACTGGTTGAACTACCTAAATCTCATGAAATTTTCAATACTGCATATAAATTCCCAGGTGGTTTGCCGAAAATTCACGAGCATGACGGCAAGCGTCCGCAAGCATTAGGCATTTTTGAAAAAGACCGCTTAGTATTGCTTTTTACTTTTGAAAGTGACTTAGGTGATGGCTGGGAAGACCCTGAAGTTCATAATGATCCCGAAGACGTGAGAGAAAAAGCACTTAAAATGGGAGCTAACATTGTAAAATACGCGTTTGAAAACTAAGGATAACCTATTTTAATGCAACTCGACCACTACTCTACAAATTTTACTCCTAAGAATTTTCCTGTCACTTTAGTCTGTGAACAGGTGACCAATGCACCTAATGTTGGAAGTTTATTTCGCACTGCCGATGCATTTGGTATTGAACAATTAATTTTTTGTGGTGAGCAAATTCCTTTAGGTCGTAAAATGACTAAAACGTCAAGAGCAACCGAAAAAGCAGTAAATTTTCAAGTTACTACAGATGCTCTTACAGTCGTTTCAGAATTAAAGACCAAAGGATATTTTATCATTGCGCTAGAAATCACATCTAATAGCACTGCACTTACAAATTATACATTTCCGAAGCATACACCGATAGCTTTGATTATTGGTGACGAGAATTTTGGTGTATCCGAATCCTTGCTAAACATAAGTGATGCTGTGCTTCATATTGATATGTATGGTCAAAATAGTAGTATGAATGTGGTTCAGGCTACAAGTATAACTTTATACGAAATCACAAAGCAAATTAAATAAAGTCTTTATATTTATAGTGTAAAACTAATTCAATGAATTCTAAAGCCATTGCAAATGGAATCCTTAGAGCTGTAGGCATTATTCTTGCTGTTGCTCTGGTATTATATTTCTTATATAAAATACAATCGGTTATTGTTTACATTCTCATTGCAGCTGTAATATCGCTTATTGGCAGACCAATAGTTATCTTTTTGAGACGACGCTTAAAATTTAAAAACACTTTTGCCGTGGTTGTTACCATGGTTTTTCTTATTGGAATTTTTGCAGGAATCATAAGTTTATTAATTCCGTTGATTGTTGAACAAGGTCAAAATTTATCTCTATTAGATATTGACCAACTTAAAATTAATATTGAAGAATTATACAAAGCGTCTATTCAATACCTTGAACTCAATCATATCGATGCCGAACAAGCAATTAAAGAGTCTAAAATTCTTTCAAATCTCGACTATAGTATTATTCCAAACTTCTTAAATAGTTTTGTAGCTGGTATTGGAAGCTTTAGTATTGGCTTGATGTCTGTATTATTTATTGCGTTTTTCTTTTTAAAAGACAGCAACTTATTTCAGCAAGGTATTTTAACCTTTATACCCAATGAAAAGGAATCAAATACCAAACGATCTTTTAGTAAGATTTCAGATTTACTTTCCCGTTATTTTGTCGGTTTATTTTTTCAGATCCTAATTCTGTTTGTGATTTATACCATCGGCTTACTTATAATTGGAGTAAAAAATGCTGTTGTCATCGCCTTTTTATGTGCATTAATTAATTTAATTCCTTATTTAGGACCATTAATTGGAGGTGCTTTAATGCTGCTTTTAGTAATGACAAACAACTTAACGGATAGTTTTAGTGAGGTGATTTTACCAAACATAATCTATACGTTAATCATTATTACTGTAGCGCAATTAATTGACAATTTTTTCAGTCAGCCATTTATCTTTTCTAAAAGTGTAAAATCCCATCCACTAGAAATTTTCTTAATCATCATCATTGCTGGATTGCTTTTTGGGGTCGTTGGAATGATTGTCGCAGTACCAAGTTACACAGCTATAAAAGTGATTTTGAAAGAATTCTTATCAGACAATAAAGTGGTTAAAAAATTAACACAAGGGCTGTAAAAATATTTTGAATACTGAAATTTTAAATACTGAAGTTCAAGATTTTATTACCAATAATCTAGCTGCTGATATTTCTAAACTCATACTCAAAGGCACAAACTTCAAAACGGTAAGCACATTAGAAATTATTGAACAAATCGAAGCCAAAGGAAAGAGCAAAAATAAGTTGCCAACCTGGTTTGCTAACAAAGATATTTACTATCCCAATAAACTTAATATTGAACAAACTTCATCTGAAATCACTGCAGCATATAAATCAGAATTGCTCTCAGGAAAGTCACTAATAGATCTTACTGGAGGCTTTGGTGTAGATTGTTATTATTTCGCTAAAAGCTTTGAAACTGTAACGCATTGTGAGATTGACGAGGACCTCTCACAGATTGTTGCCCATAATAATATTCAATTAGGTATTACAAACATTCAAATAATAGCCTCAAATGGTATTGAACACCTACTTGCGTCAAAAAATACCTATGATTGGATTTATATAGATCCGTCGCGACGACATGAGCAAAAAGGGAAAGTTTTTTTCTTAAAAGACTGTTTGCCAGATGTGCCAAAGCACTTAAATTCGCTTTTAAAGCATAGTAATTCAATAGCTATAAAAACATCTCCTCTATTGGACATTTCAGTTGGAATAAAAGAATTGCAGTATGTAAAAGACATCCATGTTGTAGCTGTAAAAAATGAAGTTAAAGAGCTCATTTGGATAATAGAAAACGGTTTTGATAGTACAATTACTATCAAAACCGTTAATATATTAGCGGACACAAAAGATGTATTTTCTTTTTCATTAAACGGTGAATCTAAAGCATCTGTGACTTATGAGTTACCGTTACAATATCTTTATGAGCCTAATTCCTCTATTCTTAAATCTGGAGGTTTTAATTCTTTGGCTGAAACTTATAAGCTTTCGAAGCTACACCAACACTCGCATTTATACACTAGTGATCATTTGGTTGATTTTCCCGGCCGAAGGTTTAAAATTGAAACTGTATTAGCTTACAATAAAAAGAGCCTAAAAGCGCTTGGGTTATCTAAAGCCAATATAACAACCAGAAATTTCCCTGAAACTGTACAACAAATTCGTAAGAAGCATCGTATAAAAGATGGTAGTCAAAACTACTTGTTTTTTACAACAAATGTTCACAACGAAAAAATTGTAGTTGTTTGTTCAAAAATCTAATTAAAGACTTTCTGGAGTTGCATCAGTAAGATAGTTGTCTGTATCGACTTCTAAGTCAAAGCTCATACACTGATTCATAGTGTAGACAACTTTTTCATCTCTTAGTCCTGTAGTATTTTTTTCAACATTAAAAATAACATTACCTTCAGCAAACATTAAATAGCTAGAGCTATTACCTGGAGCCAAGTCTTGTACAGTATGAAGTACTACACCTTCAGCAGTTGCAATTTGTAATGTTACAACAACACTTCCGTTATTAGTAATTCTAGCTTGTGGATCGACACCACTACAAGGTGGATTCTGAGAGTTTGGTGCAATAGCGTTTTCTAAGAGAAATGATTCTTCAAATTGCTCATTTTCAATAGATTCTACTGAGCAATTAAAACATGTAGTCATAACAACAGCACACAAAATTGTGTATTTAAGTAGGTTTTTCATCGATTTGGGGTTTAATGAAATATGTAGACAAATGTAATCCTAAAATTGAATTAAACAAACTATTTTATCGATTAAATGATTAAAATACTCGACAAAATACACTTGCAAATCAAAATCACCGATGAAATACACTACAAAAACACTGATATTCTACGTGTTTTCAGAATCATATTGCTTTAAAAGGATTAGATAATTAATGTATTATTATATAGCAAGTTACACGAAACATGTAGCAAATTTATCTTTGGCTAAAAAAGTGTTTAAAAGCTTTTGCATATACCTATGTAGCATTACAATGAATCACAAACGTTATGAACTGCTTTTTTTGTTATGAATCAACTCAAAAATGTCTGCTAGAAATAAATCACTATCAATTGGTGTTATACCATATTCAGACTCAATTTTCTTGAGTGTAGGTTCCAAATCCAAATCAAATTCATGTAAAGACGTTAAGTCTGAGATATAGCAATTATAAAAACCAATTCCTATAATCTTGTCAAAAAAATCAACAGCTATAGATTCATAGTTTTGTATTCGTACGTTTTCAACAAACTCAAAAGGAACGTTGGCTCCGGGTCTGGGTAATTCTTGATGATTCTTTTTATAATCTATAAACTGAATCTTTAAATTTTCAATAGCTTGATATTTAGTGTTGCCATAAGCGAATAGACCTGACCAATTGGAGAATCTTGCTCCAAATTCGACATCATTTTGCTCTGTACTATGATTTTTCCAAGTTTCAATAGGATAATCATCAAAATCCCATTCCGACTTCAAATATGACAATAAGAATTTTAGTTTCGCTTTTAGATAGTTCACCTTACTTATAGCTAAATTGTTTATGGTTTCATTTTTGAATAAAAACAAGAAATCCCTTCCAAATACATGAAAGGGATTCTGTGAGCCCTGAAGGATTCGAACCTTCGACCGCCTCCTTAGAAGGGAGGTGCTCTATCCAGCTGAGCTAAGAGCCCTCAATTGTGTCGGGGTGGCAGGATTCGAACCTGCGACCTCCGCGTCCCAAACGCGGCGCGATAACCGGGCTACGCTACACCCCGAATGGTTATCAACTTTTTTGAGGAATTAAAATTTAATTTCTCTAAAAATTCGAGGTGCAAATATATATCTTTTCTTTAAAAGTTGACAACTTTTATTATTAAATTTAAGCATAAAATTTATTTTAATGAAATTTGTTAGTCAATCCGTATTCATTATCAGTTTGATAAGTCTTTTAACTTGTGCTCAAGACAAAACACCTATTAATAATAATCATTCGCATGAAGTGGTTGTTTCAGAACTAAATAACCCCTGGGCATTTATCTTTCTGCCAGATAATTCAATGCTTATAAATGAGAAAGCTGGAAAAATTATTCATTTTAAGAATGGAATTAAAACAGAAATAAAAGGTGTTCCCTCTGTTTACAATCGTGGTCAAGGTGGCTTGCTAGATATAAAACTTCATCCTGATTATAAGACAAATGGTTGGATTTACTTGACTTATGCGTCTTCTGAAGGTGAAGAAAAAGGCGGACATACAGCATTGATGCGTGCCAAATTAAAGGATAATAACTTGATTGAAAAAGAAGTATTATATAAAGCAACACCAAACACAACCAGAGGTCAGCATTTTGGATCGCGCATAGTGTTTGATGACCAAGGTTATGTGTATTTTACAATTGGGGAGCGTGGTAATCGTGATGAAAATCCACAAGATATCACTCGTGACGGCGGTAAAGTTTATCGTTTAAATGATGACGGCTCTATTCCTGATGATAATCCGTTTATTGGTGAAAAAAATGCAAAAACAGCTATTTATTCCTATGGTCATCGCAATCCGCAAGGCATGGTCATACATCCAGAAACCCGTGAGATATGGACTCACGAACACGGTCCTAAAGGTGGAGACGAAATCAATATTATTGCATCTGGAAAAAATTATGGCTGGCCAGTAATTACTTATGGTGTAAATTATATTGGCACCAAAATCACCGATAAAACGGCTCAACCTGGTATGGAACAACCTCTTCACTACTGGGTGCCTTCTATTGCTCCAAGTGGTATGGAATTTATTTCAAGCGATAAATACAAAGGATGGAAAGGAAATTTATTGGTAGGCTCATTAAAATTTCAGTACTTAGATAACTGTTATATTAAAGATGGAAAAATCGTTAAAGAAGAACGTCTTCTTGATGGTTTAGGGCGTGTACGTTCAGTAAACCAAGGTCCTGACGGATATATCTATGTTGGAATTGAAAATCTAGGAATCGTAAAACTCATAAAAACAAAATGAAATTAAAAGTCATCACTATAATAACAGTAGCTCTATTTGTCTCTTGTAATTCTTCAGAAAAAAAGCAAGACATTTCAAAAGTTGATGAGACAATAGCATCTAAAACGCAACAAGATCCAGATTTAACTGAAAGCATGAAACGCGGGAAAGTTATTTACACCGATTTCTGTGTGAGTTGTCACATGCCAAATGGCAAAGGTGTGCCAAAAGCGTTTCCACCTTTAGCAAAGTCGGATTACCTTATGAATAATCGTATTGAAAGTATTAAATCAATCAAATACGGACAATCTGGAGAAATCACTGTAAATGGGATAACATATAACGGAACAATGACGCCATTAGGACTGGAAGATTCTGAAATTGCTGATGTTATGAACTATATCACCAACAGTTGGGGAAATTCAAACTCTAATTTAATAACCGCTAAAGAAGTTTCAAAAATAGAAGAATGATTTTATATCATTATTACTAAATTTGCTCAAGTTAAACTTAGATATAAAATATGCTCATAATTGGAATAGCTGGTGGAACAGGATGTGGCAAAACAACTGTTGTAAATCAGATACTTAACGAATTACCAGAAGGTGAAGTTGGCGTGATATCTCAAGATTCGTATTATATGGATACCTCACACTTGAGTTTTGAAGAACGTAAAAAAATAAATTTTGACCATCCACGATCTATTGACTTCGAATTGCTTGAAGCACATCTTGGAGAATTACGAAAAGGAAAACCTGTTGATCAACCTGTATATTCGTTTGTAAAACATAACAGAACTGGTGACACCATTACAACTAATCCAAGAAAAGTAATGATTGTTGAAGGTATTTTAATATTAACAAACCCAGAATTAAGGGAAATGTTTGATATTAAAATCTTTGTGCATGCCGATAGTGATGAACGTTTAATACGACGTTTAAAACGTGATATTTCTGAGCGTGGGCGTGATATAGACGAAGTGTTAAGTCGATATCAATCGACACTTAAACCAATGCATCAGCAATTTATTGAACCTATGAAAGAGTATGCAGATATTATCATACCAAACAACAAATACAATACAGTTGCAGTTGATATAGTAAAAACTATTATCAACGAAAAATTAAATTAATGCTCAAGTACTTAAAGAACATATTTGTGATTGTTTTTATCGTTTTTGCGATATGGATGCTATTTATCGATTCAAACTCGTTACTTATTCATCGTGAATTAAATCAAGATATCGAAGATTTAGAAAACGAAAAAGATTATTATAAAAAGGAAATTGAAAAAGATAAAAAGGCAATTAAAGAACTGAGTACTGACGAGGGTGTTGAGAAATTAGCAAGAGAAAAATATTATATGAAGAAGGATAATGAAGACATTTACATTATTGAATATGAAGACAGCTTAAACCTTGAGAAAAAAGATGAGTAAAGTATTATTTAAGGAGTTTTCAGAAGTCTCATCAAAACAATGGAAGCAAAAAATTCAAGCCGATTTAAAGGGAGCTGACTATAATAAGACTTTAATTTGGCACACCAATGAAGGCATTGATGTGAAGCCTTTTTATCACGCTGATGAATTTGATGATGTTCTGAAAATTCCAGAATCTAAGGCAAGTGAGTTTAAAATTTGCCAGTCCATATATGTGGCAAATACTGAAAAATCTAACGCCAAAGCTGTTGATGCCATTTCCAGAGGTGCCGAAACTATTGAATTTATTATTCCTTCTGAAACTGTTTCTATTGAACAACTACTAAAAGGAATAGACCTTAGCAGGACTCCTATTTCCCTGGAATTACAATGTCTTTCGTCGGAATATATCAGTACAATCCCTTCTTCGGAAAACATAACTATTTCCGTTGATATTATTGGGCATTTGGCAAAAACCGGAAATTGGTACCATAACTTAAAAGACGATCATAAACATTTTGAAAGCATAGTCAAACAAACCAATACCATCAGTATTAATCTGGACGTTTACCAAAATGCTGGTGCTCATATAGTGCAACAATTAGCCTATGCCCTAGCGCATTTAAATGAGTACTTCAATCATTTTAAAGACTTGCTTGATGACAACCAAAAAGAAAGCCTAAACGTTATTTATAATGTGTCTGTCGGCACCAATTACTTTCTTGAAATTGCGAAACTAAGAGCGCTACGAGTATTACATACAACTTTGGCAACTGAATATGCTATGAATGCCGTTTGTACGATACATGCAACACCAACGAAGCGAAACAAAACAATTTACGATTACAATACAAATATGTTACGTACGACTACAGAATGTATGAGTGCAATTTTAGGTGGTGCAAATCGAATTTCTAATATGCCTTACGATGCGATTTATCATAAAGATAATGAGTTTGGAGAACGTATCTCCCGTAATCAGCTTCTGGTTTTAAAACACGAGAGTTATTTTGATAAGGTTGATAATCCTTCTGATGGTGCATATTATATTGAAAGTTTAACATCTCAGCTTTCTGATAAAGCTCTGGACGTATTTAAAGCTATTGAAGCAGGTGGTGGATTTCTATCTCATTTAAAAGAAGGCACTATTCAGAAAAAAATAAAAGAAAGTGCTCAAAAGGAACAACAACAGTTTGATACTGGCGAACTGGTATTGTTAGGTACCAATAAACATCCGAATGCAGATGATAAAATGAAGCAGGATTTGGAAATTTATCCTTTTGTAAAATCCAATCCAGTTAAAACCTTAATAGCACCAATTATTGAAAAACGCCTCGCCGAAAAGATAGAACAAGAACGACTTAAAACCGAATAAATTAAAAATTATGAAAATAAAATTAGCGCTCATAGCAATAGGTCTATGCCTTTTTAATTGCAAACAAGATGGGTCTCAACAAGACAAAGTAAAACTTGATTATAAACACGCATCGCGAACACAAGTCATCGATTGTGATGGTGTTGATAATACACTGATTCAGGAGGCTCTCTTTGCTTTTGAAGATGATATTCTTAATTTTTACACACCTGATAAACCTATATATTCAAGAGCCTATAGTCTGTTTGTAAGTCAGTCATTAACTGGTGTTGCAGATTATCCTAAAATGGTATCAGAACATTCTAAACAAGTATTTGAAGCTTTAAAACAAGATAAAAGCTTGTGGACTACTAATCCGGATGGTAGCCGTTTAAATTTTAACCATCCACTTTTTAAGTGTATTGGAAATGAAATTGCAGATGAGCCACTAAGCAAGACCTATAATGCATTAATTGATACAAAAAGTATGAGTCTACGTATGTTTGGTGACCAATTAAAACGTAAAACTTTCGGGATGAAAGATGATAAGTATTTAGCAACGTATGTTGCCTTAGAGTTGTTTTACGGAAAATTATATGATGTAGACTTTAACAAACAATCTAAAGATGATAATTATGAGGAAAATAGCGGGTTGAAAGAGCATTCATCTCATGATGGACATAATCATTAATTAATGAATTTCAGACTGATTTTTATAGTAGTTTGTCTTATTTTTTCAAATTGTAAAGAAGCTTCTGTAAAGAAAAAAGAGAATGATGTTGTTGGAGAATACTTTGAACTAGATAACGATAATATTAAACTTTTTTTACCTGCCTATTTTGAAAGATTTTCTGAAGAGGAATACGATAAGGTTATAAGTAATTTGCCTGATTCAGAAGAAAAACGAATTGAGAGAAAACGATTTAACTATTTAAAATACTCTAAAGGACATATTTATTTTTTTAAAGACTTAGCCTCATCAACTTTAATCAGCGTGAAAATGGGATCATATTTACCGTTTAGTAAAGAAGAATCATCTCAAATTTTGGGAATACTATCAAGTTCCTGCAATAGTTATGCTGAGTTATTTGATATGAATTGTGAAAAAATAACTGCTGGTTATTCAGATACTTACAAAACTAAAGTTTTTAAGGCTGCATACAGATTAACAGATGAGAATGATTATAGCACTTACAATACAGTATATTTTATTTCATCAAACTATAAGACATTTTCAATAGATATATTTTCAAACACAAATAAAAACTATAATTCATTTATAGAAAAAATAGTTGTGAAATGACGAGAAAAAACCTCCAACATTTAAAAATCAATACAAAGGCTAATGTCAGAAAGGCCAATACCAATCCGTCTTTCAAAACTGCTGAAGACATCCTGGTAAAACCTTCATATTCTAAATCTGATCTTGAAGATGTAGAGCACTTAAACTTTATTGCCGGAATAGCACCAAACCTACGTGGACCATATTCGACTATGTATGTTAGACGCCCTTGGACTATACGTCAGTATGCAGGTTTTTCTACTGCTGAAGACAGTAATGCCTTTTACAGAAGAAACTTGGCTGCTGGTCAAAAAGGCCTATCTGTGGCATTTGATTTGGCGACTCATCGTGGCTATGATTCTGACCACGAACGTGTGGTAGGTGATGTTGGGAAAGCTGGCGTTGCCATTGACAGCGTTGAGGATATGAAAATCCTATTCGACCAGATTCCTTTAGATAAGATGTCGGTGTCTATGACCATGAATGGTGCTGTATTACCCATTATGGCGTTTTATATCGTTGCGGCTGAAGAACAAGGTGTTGCTCCAGAGCTATTGGCAGGAACCATTCAAAATGATATTCTGAAGGAGTTTATGGTTCGTAATACGTACATCTATCCTCCTACACCTTCTATGAAAATCATTTCAGATATTTTTGAATACACGAGCAAGCATATGCCCAAATTTAATAGTATCAGCATTTCGGGATATCATATGCAAGAAGCTGGTGCAACCTGTGATATCGAATTGGCTTACACCTTAGCAGATGGTTTAGAATACATTAAAAAAGGTCTTGAAGCAGGTATGGATATTGACACCTTTGCACCACGTTTATCCTTCTTTTGGGCTATCGGCATGAACCATTTTATGGAAATATCCAAAATGCGAGCGGCTCGTATGCTTTGGGCTAAATTAGTGAGTCAATTCAATCCTAAAAACCAAAAATCATTAGCGCTTCGTACGCATTGTCAGACTTCTGGTTGGAGCTTAACAGAACAAGATCCGTTTAATAATGTCGCGCGAACAACCATTGAAGCAGCTGCAGCAGCTTTTGGAGGTACACAAAGTTTGCATACAAATGCTTTGGATGAAGCTATTGCATTACCAACCGATTTTTCGGCACGAATTGCCAGAAACACGCAAATATTCTTACAAGAGGAAACAGGCATAACCAAAACTGTTGATCCATGGGCTGGTAGCTATTACGTTGAAAAACTAACGCATGATATTGCCCAAAAAGCCTGGTCACTTATCGAAGAGGTTGAAGAACTTGGCGGAATGACCAAAGCTATTGAAGCTGGGATTCCTAAATTACGAATTGAGGAAGCTGCAGCACGAAAACAAGCCAGAATTGACTCTGCCCAAGATATTATTGTTGGTGTAAATAAATACCGTTTAGAGGAAGAAGATCCTATAGCTACACTTGAAGTTGATAACCAAACGGTAAGAAACGGTCAAATTAAACGTTTAAATCATATAAAAGCGACAAGAAATACAGACGCTGTAAATCTGGCATTGTCAAAATTAACTGAAGCAGCACGTACAGGCGAAGAAAATTTATTAGCTTTAGCCGTTAATGCTGCGCGAGAGCGAGCAACTCTCGGAGAAATAAGTGATGCTTTAGAAGCTGAATTTGGTCGCTATAAAGCACAAATAAAATCCTTTTCTGGTGTGTATAGTAAAGAAATAAAAGATGACGAAAGCTTTAAAAAAGCTAGAGAATTAGCCGATAAATTTGCAGAGCAAGATGGAAGGCGTCCACGCATTATGATAGCCAAAATGGGACAAGATGGCCATGATCGTGGTGCTAAAGTAGTCGCAACAGGCTATGCAGATGTTGGGTTTGATGTTGACATCGGCCCTTTATTTCAAACACCTAAAGAAGCTGCAAAACAAGCTGTAGAAAATGACGTACATATTTTAGGCGTATCATCCTTAGCTGCAGGGCATAAGACGCTAGTACCTCAAGTTATACAAGAACTTAAAAATTACAACCGAGAGGATATTATGGTGATTGTTGGTGGTGTGATTCCTAAGCAGGATTATCAATATTTATTTGATGCTGGTGCTGTTGCTGTATTTGGTCCAGGAACAAAAATTAGTGATGCAGCAATCAAAATCTTAGAGATCTTAATTGATTAAAAAACAAACTACTATTTATGATCAAAACTTACTTTGCTCTTGCCCTTTTATTTACTTTTAGCATTAATTTTATCTTTTCTCAAAACTTCACTATTCCAGGAGAGGTCTCTGTTGATGGCGAGTTTAAAAAAGGATTCTTTTCTGAAGAATTAAATGAATACACTAATTCGCTTAACTTCAAATATTCTGATAGTGGAGAAATCATAGATCTTTTCAATTCTGAGAATATTGTTTTTAAAATAAATTCAAAACGCAACCTTTACAAAACACTTAATGTCGAAGGATACATCCATCCGTTTATTCTAATAGTTGATGGTAAAGCATCGTTTTATAAGGATATAAATTCTAAAAATTTCTATATTCAAAATGAATCAAGAAATTCAAAAATTGTAAAGTTGGAGCCGTTCAAAAGTTCTAAAAAAAATAGTCGCAATGCCGGAATTCTTTCTCTTATTTTTGAAGATTGTATCTCAGTTAGATCTCAGATAGAAAAAGAAGATATTAACGAATCTATGGTGATTCAGTTAACAAATAATTATAACAAATGCCCAGAATATGCTAACGGTTTTCAGCTTTCAAACAAACAGAAAAAAGAACAAGAATACCTAAAACAGCCTAGTATTTATTCACTAGATTTTGGTGGCACTTTAGCCTTCAATAATTTTGATAGTCAGATTCCTTTTCTTCAAAATGAAAGTACTAAATCTAATAACGTAGGTTATGGTGCTTTTGTAAGTTTTAATGTGTCTCCTACTTACTTTAACCAGTTGAGAGATATCTTATATTTTGACATTTCAGTATCGTATAATATAGCTCCAGAATTTGAGGTTGAATTTTATGATGTTAGCAGAGCTAATTTTTTAATCAACGTATCCCCAACATACTATTTTTTACGTGATAGAAAATTAAATCCTTTTGCTCGTGCTAATTTCGGAATTAACTATACAAATTATGAATTAGTAAAAAACGAGGAGTCTATTTTTAGAGATGTAGAAGGAACACGTAAAAGTTTTATTTTTGGTATTGAAGCTGGTGTTCAATTTAACAGGCAATTTGAATTAGCTTTACTTTACCAACCAAAATCCAAAGAGAAATACACTATTTTCTTAAATAACACCTTTGAAATTGACAACAGTATAATTGCTTTGAAGGCGTCGTATATTATCAATTTTTCAAAAGATTAGTTCATATAACTTGAGTTCATAAGCAAGAGGACATATTGAAATCTGCATGACTCCAATAATATTGAATTTGTTACGTTGTGTATACTATGAAATTTCAAAGAAGACACTTACTTCTAAATTATATTTTCATTGGATGTCTCATCGTACTGGTACTAAATGATCATATTCTGAAATGGGAATATTCAAATTGGTTAACAGGCAAATTATCTGATTTCGCCGGAATGCTAATACTTCCCATAATCATTACTTACTGCAACCCAAAGCATCTTAAATTCAACTTAGTGCTATCTGCAGTTCTTTTTATGTTTTGGAAATCCTCTTTATCCACTAATGCCATAGCTCTATATAATACTTATGCTTTTATCAAAACATCAAGAGTTGTGGATTATACCGATTATATAGCATTAATCATGTTACCGATTGCTTATTACATTATAACAAAAATTAATACGAATCCTCAATATTTTCAAATTAAAACCCGTTTCAATTCGGCATACATCTTTGTTTTAACTTTATTTATTTTAATCTCTGAAACACCAGGAAGACAATATTACATCACTCATACTGATAGTAATTTTAAGTGTCATAATTGTGATCTTAAATTAGATATGTCGCAAGCTGAAATTCTGGAGAAATTAAAACGGTTTAACATTAAAGCTGACACAAATTACAACCAGATTAACGAAAATCGTTATGGCTTTTCTGAAGACAGTTTAAACTATTACACTATCAAAGCGTTTATTATTAATCAAGATACATTGCGAAATGCAGATATATCATTACGAAGTCCAGTTTCTGGCAAAACAATAATTTCTCTCAATGGTTTTGATTATGAAAAACCCATTTCTAATCAAAAAATGAAGCGCAAATTAAATCGTCATTTTAAAAAAATCGTCAAGTCCTACTTTCGTGAATTATAATGGCTTATTTTCTTGCTTTAACACTTATCTGAATACTTTAAGAACTGTTAACAACTTGGGTTTCCAAAACTCGTAAATAATTGTATTTTTACATTCAATTAAACCAAATCATTTAATGGGTAAAATCATTGCAATTGCCAATCAAAAGGGAGGTGTTGGTAAAACAACAACTTCAGTCAATTTAGCAGCATCGTTAGGCGTTCTAGAGAAAAAAGTATTGCTTATAGACGCAGATCCTCAAGCCAATGCAACATCAGGTCTTGGTATTGATGTAGAGCAAGTTGAAATTGGAACCTACCAGTTATTAGAACATACAGCCTCGGCTGAAGAATCAATTATCACAACCGATTCTCCTAATGTAGACATTATACCATCTCATATAGATTTGGTCGCTATCGAAATTGAATTAGTAGATAAAGATGAACGAGAATATATGCTTAAAAAAGCGATTTCTCATCTTAAGTCGGCTTATGACTACATCTTAATCGATTGTGCACCATCTCTTGGACTGTTAACATTAAATGCGCTAACAGCATCAGATTCTGTGATCATTCCAATCCAGTGTGAATATTTTGCACTAGAAGGTTTAGGGAAGTTATTAAATACTGTAAAAAGTGTTCAGAAAATACACAATACAGATTTAGATATTGAAGGCATGTTGTTAACGATGTTCGATCAGCGTTTGCGTCTTTCAAATCAAGTTGTTGAAGAAGTTCAAAAACACTTTAGTGATATGGTGTTTAATACCATTATACAACGAAATGTAAGGCTTGGCGAAGCACCAAGTTATGGCGAGAGTATAATTAAATATGATGTTAGCAGTAAAGGCGCAACAAATTATTTAAGTTTAGCAAAAGAAATCATAAATAAAAACGCATAATGGCGAAGGCAACCAAAAAACAAGCATTGGGCAGAGGTTTATCTGCATTGTTAAAAGATCCTTCTAACGATATAAAATCTGCAAACGATAAGCATGCAGATACTATAATTGGAAATATCATTGATTTAGATATCGACGTGATTGAAATCAACCCATTTCAACCGCGTACCAATTTTAATGAAGAAACCTTACGGGAATTAGCATCTTCTATTAAAGAATTAGGTGTAATTCAGCCTATAACCGTTAGAAAATTAGAATTTAATAAGTTTCAGCTGGTGTCTGGTGAACGCCGTTTCAGAGCGTCTAAGTTAATCGGATTAAAAACAATACCAGCCTATATCAGAATTGCTAATGATCAGGAATCATTAGAAATGGCTTTGGTTGAAAACATTCAACGTCAGGATTTAGATCCTATTGAAATAGCGCTTTCCTATCAGCGTCTGATTGATGAAATATCACTAACACAAGAGCAAATGAGTGAACGTGTTGGTAAAAAACGTTCTACAATTGCTAACTATTTGCGTTTATTAAAATTAGACCCGATTATCCAAACGGGTATGCGAGATGGATTCATTTCTATGGGTCATGGTCGTGCCATAATTAACATTGAGGATCAAAACCTTCAGTTAGATATTTACGAAAAGATTATTACCGATAAATTATCGGTGAGAGCTACTGAAGCTTTAGTGAAGAGTTACAACAACCCTTCAGATAAAAAACCATCTGAACCTGAGGAACTTCCTAAATTTGTTAAAAAAGGCATAAAAGAATTTTCAGAATACTTTGGGCATAAAATTGGCGTTAAATTGTCAAAGAATGGAAAAGGACAAATCACTATTCCTTTTCATTCTGAAGAAGATTTTAACCGTATAAAAAAACTGGTACAACGTGCTAAATAAATTAGTATACAGCCTTCTCTTATCTTTTTTTTTCATCAGCATAGTACATGCGCAAGATGAAAACACTACTGATGAAGTGAGTACAGATATGATCGTTGTTAAAGATACTGTTAACCTTAACAAGCGTGACCCAATTAATATTTTGGCGCCTTCAAAAGCAGCCTTCTACTCTGCCATCTTACCAGGTTTAGGTCAGGCTTACAATAAAAAATACTGGAAAATCCCACTTGTGTATGCTGCTATTGGTATTCCTGTGTATCTGTATGTGAAAAATGATCAAGATTACCAATTATATCGTGACGCTTATAAAAGACGTTTGTCTGGTTTCCCTCAAGCGTCTGAAGGTGATCCATTTCCGAATATTACAAACGACGGACTCATAAACGCTCAAAAGCAATTACGAAGAAATAAAGAGTTGGCATTACTTATTGCTATTGGTGCCTATGCGCTTAATATTATTGACGCTAATGTCGATGCACACTTATTGCAGTTTAACGTCGATGAGGATTTATCTCTAAGACCACATTTCAAGTACAACGAAATGGAAAACAATACCAATTTAGGACTTACCCTCAATTTTAAATTCTAAAGAATGAATATTGCACTTTTAGGCTACGGAAAAATGGGCAAAGCCATTGAAAAAATTGCTGTCGATCGTGGTCATCAAATTATTCTGAAAGTATCTAGTACTACTGAAAATTTTTCGCTTGACGCTATTGACGTTGCCATAGATTTTAGTTTACCTACAACTGCAGTTGCTAATATTTCAGAATGTATTAAAAATAATGTGCCTGTCATTTCTGGAACAACTGGCTGGCTTGACCATTATCAAGATATCGTGTCGTTATGCCATGCAGAACAGGGTACATTTTTGTACGCTTCTAATTTTAGTTTGGGTGTTAATATATTTTTCGAACTTAATAAAACCTTAGCTAAACTTCTTAAAGGCTTACCGCAATATAATGTGAGTATGGAAGAAATTCACCATACCCAAAAGTTAGATGCGCCAAGTGGTACTGCAATTACGCTTGCAGAAGGTATTATTGAAGCTACGGACTATAAAAATTGGACTTTAGATGCTCCAAAACAAAATGAGATTGGTATTTTAGCAACACGTATTGAAAACGTTCCTGGAACTCATGAAATCAATTACGACTCTGAAGTGGATAGCATACAAATCAAACATACAGCTCATAGTCGTGAGGGATTTGCTTTAGGCGCAGTGGTTGCTGCCGAATATGTTCATGATAAAAAAGGTGTCTTTACAATGAAAGATGTCCTAAATATTAGTTAATAGTTTAATAAAATGTAACGTTTTTAAAAACGGCTCAACTTACTAAAAAATCAAATTATAGATATGACAATTACTCAGTGGTTAATTTTTATTTTAGTCATCCAAATCATTCACGGAATTGGTACATGGAAATTATACGTAAAAGCTGGTCGCCAAGCTTGGGAAGCTTTTATTCCTGTGTATAACGCAGTCATCTTAATGAAAATTATAAACCGTCCTTGGTGGTGGACTATATTGCTCTTCGTTCCTATTGTCAACCTTATTATGCTTCCAGTGGTTTGGGTTGAGACCGCAAGAAGTTTTGGAAAAAACCAGTATATGGACACTTTCTTAGCTGTTATTAGTCTGGGCTTTTATAATTTCTATCTCAATTATGTTGCTGACGTAACTTATGTTGAAAACAGAGACTTAGATCCTAAATCTAGTTCTGGTGACTGGACAAGCTCTATTTTATTTGCCATCGTTGCAGCAACAATTGTACATACGTATTTCATTCAACCTTTTACGATACCAAGTTCATCTCTGGAAAAATCGCTATACATTGGTGATTTCTTATTTGTAAGTAAATTTCATTACGGAGCAAGAGTGCCAATGACTACTGTAGCAATGCCTATGGTACATGATACCATTCCTGTTGCTAATGTCAAGTCGTATCTGTTTAATGATAATTATGATAAGCGTAATACATCTTTAATTAACAAAACACAGTTGCCTTATATGAGGCTTCCTGGTTTTGAATCTATCGAGCGTAACGATATTGTAGTTTTTAATCAGCCTGCTGACACCTTGGTTAACATGGATGATTTTAATCCCGATCGTAACTATTATAAGCCTATAGATAAGAAGACAAATCTGGTAAAACGCTGTGTAGGTGTGCCTGGAGACTCTCTGGAAGTTAGAGATGGTTATGTTTATATTAACGGACAAAAAAATGAATTACCAGATCGTGCTAAACTTCAATTTAGCTATTATGTTGTGGCTAAAAACAGAACGTTTAATCCTGTAGAATTAAAAAACAGATACGATATTACAGATCGAATCATTCTTTTAAACGATGGAAAAACCTACTACTTCTCTGCCATTACCGATGAAGCCTTAGAACGTTTTAAAAATCATCCTAACGTAGTAAGTATCACCAAGAGTACTACGGAAAAAGGAACAAGAGACGAAAGAGTTTTTCCTCATAACTCAAGCTATAACTGGAATTATGATAATTTCGGACCAATTTACATTCCGAAAAAAGGGGAAACTGTGGCACTTAATATGGAGGTCATTCCAATATACAAACGCTTGATTTCAGAATACGAAAACAAGAAAGTAACTACCAATGGAAATCAAATTTTGATTGAAGGACAACCAAGTACATCGTATACGTTTACTCAAGATTATTACTGGATGATGGGTGATAATCGTAATAATTCAATCGATTCACGTGGTTGGGGGTTTGTGCCTTTCGATCATGTGGTTGGAAAACCTGTCTTAATCTGGATGAGCTGGGACGGACTTAGGAATCCGCGTTGGGAACGCTGGTTTACAACCGTTGGTGGCTCCGGAAAGCCTGTATCGTATTTAATTCCATTTTTGATATTACTGGCTGCGTGGTTTGGTTTTAATAAATGGCGTAAAAAGAAAAAGGAGGCGCAATAGCACTTATATCTGAATTTCAAATGGACGTATTATTACATCCAACATACTTTCCTAACATTGCACATTTTGTTGCAATGTTACAAGCAGACCATATCGTATTTGAAACTTGTGATAACTATCAGAAGCAGACCTATAGAAATCGGACATCTATTTATGCAGCCAATGGTAAATTAGATTTAAACGTACCTGTGGTGTATTCTCAAAGAAATCGTCAGTTGTATCGTGACGTTGACATATTTAATACGGAAAACTGGCAAATACAACATCTAAAATCTTTAGAGTCTGCTTATCGAACCTCCCCTTTTTATGAGTTCTATATTGATGATTTAATACCTTTATTTGAAATGGAAACGACATCGATAATGGAGTTTAATTTAAAATGTATTTCACGCATTTTTGAATGTCTACAGTTGGCATTTAGCTATAAAACAACAGAGCGCTTCGACATGAACCCAAATGCGATATTGGATGCCAGAGGCTTAGCCAGCAGCAGAAAAGAAATCAAGCAGGTTTTTAAGCCTTATGCTCAAGTATTTGATGAGAAACATGGATTTATTTCTAATCTCAGTATCCTAGATCTCTTGTTTAATGAAGGGCCAAACACTGAACTATACCTGGAAGCTCAAAATTTACAATTATAATGTTACAACCATTCGTACATTATGGCATTCACTTTTTATTGCCGCTTATAGTTGCTTTGCTGTTTTTTAAAACGAACTGGAAATTGGCTTACCTAATTATGCTAAGCACGTTTTTGATTGATTTAGACCATCTTCTGGCAACACCATTATTTGATTCTAATCGTTGTAGTATTAATTTTCACCCACTACACTCCTATTATGCTATTGGTGTATATATGGTTTTAACTCTTATAAAGAAAACCAGACTGATAGGTTTAGGATTGGTAATTCACATTATAGCCGATCAGGTAGATTGCTGGATGATGTAGTTTATTTAAGTTTTACTTTGGCCATTATTGGATAATGATCAGAATATTTGACATCATAGGTTTTAAATGAATTTGTATCAAAACCATTATCAACCAAGACAAAATCAATTCGTACAGGAAAAAACTTGAAGTCGTAAGTACGACCAAATCCATTACCAGCCTCAACAAACGCATCTTTTAAATCGCCTTTTATTTCTTTATAGACGTACGAATAAGCAGTATTATTAAAGTCGCCACAAATTATCATTTGATACGGACACTGGGCTTTATGACTTAAGAATAGTTCAGTTTGAGACTGTTGCATTTTAAATGTTGAACTCACCCGTTTAAATAAGTTTTCAGAGTTTTCCTTAGTAAATTTTTCAGATGTAGGATCAATTCCTGAAGATTGTAAGTGCACATTATATATACGAATGGTATCGGTGTTTCTTACAATGTCGGCAAAAATAGCATTGTTAGATGTGTTTGGAAATTCAATAGATCCAGAATTTATAATAGGAAATCTGGTATAGATAGCTTGTCCGTTTTTAACTTTCTTACCCGAAAGCTCTTCATACTTAAAATATCCGTTTAAAACAATGTCATCATCTGGTCTGTATTCTTGCATGCATAAAATATCGGGACGCTTTTCAGAAATAAAACCAGAAATATTTTGTTTTAAATTGGGATCATCAATCCAGTTAAATGCATTAAATAAGCGTACATTATAATTCATTACTGAAAAATTCTGAAGGTCATCTACATTTTTAGAAGCTGAAAATTTATACAACGAAAAGACATAACTATATCCGATAGCGAGTACTAAAATTGATAGTATTAATTGTTTTTTTGTTTTTAGTAACCAGTATAAAACAAAAAGTAGATTTACCAGAATTAAAAAAGGAACCGCCAAACTTAACACAGAGAGAAAAGCAAATTGCTTTGGTTCTAAATATGGTAAAAGGTAAGATAGCAGCAATGCAAATGCCATCAATGAATTGACAACAAACATAAGCTTCTCAAAACCTTTTAGTTTACGCATATGGATTAATCTTTACCAGATTTAAATAAAAATGCTTTTTCTTCTTTAGTTAAACTGTCGTAACCACTTTTACTTATTTTATCTAAAATAAGATCGACTTTTTTCTGATTATTAAACTCATTAAATTCGTCTTTATTATGGCCGGCAAATGGTTTCTTTTTATTCTTATGAACGGTCTTAAGTATTGGTTTCCGACTAAATAAATTCGTAACAGTGTCCATTAAATTCGAAAACCCCTTACCGATATCTTTTCCTTTTAAAAGTTGTGTTGCATAAATATAACCCAACAAACTACCTCCAAGATGAGCAACTCGACCTCCTTGATTGATACCACTAAAAAAGCCAATTAAATCAAATACAACAATAGCTACACCAATGTACCATAATTTAATTTTAATAATAAAAAACTGGGCTTCACGATAAGGCATATAAGCGCACACGAAAATAAGTAGAGCATTTACGCCAGCAGATGCGCCAACTAAAACGGTAACCTTATCAACTAAAAGCGATGGTATGACTGCATTTACTAATAAAAAAGTGAGTCCGCCACAAATAATACCTAAAAAATAAACACTTAGTGATTGTTTCGTAGGAAACAAATTTACCATTGTTCGTGACACAAAATACAGTACAAGCATATTAAACAACAGATGGAATAGGTCGTAATGCGTAAACCCGTAAGTAATTAGTGCCCATGGTTTCATAATAAAATCTGAAAAGCCACTAGGCAACTCTAACCAGTTGAGTGTGCTAGATCTTGGTATCTGTCTAATAACTTGCAGTAACCAGCCAACGAAAAAGACCAAAACATTTAGTGCCATGATCTTCTCAAAAACGTTAAGGCGTTTTAACTTATCTTTTATATCGTATGCTAAAGATGTCATCGATCCCAACGGTTTTTATTAAACTGTGTTTTTTTCCAGTACCACATAATTAAAAATCCGGTGATAGCACCACCAACGTGAGCCATATAAGCTGTATTACTTGGACTGAAAAAAGACTGACCAGTTAAAGCAGAGATAATATCCAATAGGATAATTCCAGGGATAAAATACTTAGCTTTAATAGGTATTGGCAGGAATATTAGCATTAGTTTGGCCTCAGGATTCATCATTCCGAAAGCCGCTAAAATACCCATAATACATCCCGAAGCTCCAACCATTCTTGAGTTTGATGTAACATTCATATCAAATAAAGCATCAAATACTTGTTGGTTGATAAGGCTTCTATTAAAATTGAACTCATTTAAAACGGGATATAATCCTTGCTCGAACAATTCTCCCCTAATAAACATCCCGTCACTGGCATTAATATTAGCTATACTATGAATCAGTTCAGAACTCATATTTAAATCTGCAATGCTCTGATATGCTGAATAAAAGTCGTAGTAATAATAAGCCAGTTGAAAAAGAACAGCTCCTAATCCAGCTGATAAGTATAGAAATAAGAATTTTTTAGAACCTAATTGCGTTTCGACTGCAGTACCAAACATCCATAGCGCAAACATGTTAAATAAAATATGAGTAACGCCACCATGCATGAACATATGGGTAAATATTTGCCAGGGTTGAAATAAATTATTTTCGGGAAAATATAAAGCGAACCAAGCATTAAACAATGCACCATTTTGAATAGCAATTGTCCCTATAAACATGACAACGTTTATAATGATTAAATGCTTTACTGTATCAGTTATACCTCTCATCATAAATTAATCACATAAATTTTTTATCAAAATCATCAACACTCATTGTAATAAATGTCACTCTGTTTGTTGGAGACACTGAAGGTTCTTTACAAGCAAATAAACTGTTTACTAGATGCTCCTGCTCTATTTTGGTTAATGATTGACCGGTTTTAATTGCCAAACTTTTTGACATTGATTTTGCTAATAAATCGGTAGCACTATAGTTACTATCAGGCACTTCTTGTTCTACATCACTTATTAATTGTTCTAATATAATGGAGACTTCACTTTCAGGAACGTTTACTGGCACTCCTGTAATAGATATAGTGTTATCTTTAAATGCTGAAAACACAAATCCTGTGTGCTCTAAATCTTCTTTTAATTGCAATAGCAATTCCATTTCAGATAGTGAAAACTCTAAGGTTAACGGGAAAAGTAATTGCTGACTTACAGCTTCTTTGATCGTAAGGTGTTTTAGAAACCCTTCATATAAAATCCTTTGATGCGCACGATGCTGATCTAAAATCATCATTCCAGATTTTATAGTACTAATAATATATTTATTGAGTAGTTGATATGTGGTCTGTGTAGTTTCGACTAGTTTATCTTCGGAAAATAAAGAGGTGTTTTCCGATTCGCTTTCAAATTCAACCTCACTAAAATGACGTTCTGTTTTTGTGCCTTTCGATTCTAATCCAACATACAAACTTTCCCATTGCGCTGCTGGTTCCTTTTTATAGGACGCTCCAATATGATTGCTTTTTGACGTTCTGGTCTCCTCCTGAAAAGGATTAAAACTCCGATCAACTTCTACTGATGGCGATGACACACCTTTATTTTTATAATCATAAGGTGTATCCAGATTATTATCCCGATCAAAATCCAATACTGGAGCAATATTAAATTGCCCTAAACTATGTTTAACTGCAGATCGCAAAATGGCATATAAGGTATGCTCATCATCAAACTTAATTTCGGTTTTGGTAGGATGTATATTGATGTCTATCGTTTTTGGATCGACTGTCAGATTCAAAAAATAACTCGGATAACTCCCATCTTTAATCAAACCTTCATAAGCCGAATTAATCGCATGATTCAAATAGGCACTTTTGATGAATCTATCATTAACAAAGAAAAACTGTTCATTTTTGGTTCGCTTTGCAAATTCGGGTTTACCAACAAATCCGGAAATTTTTAAAACTTCTGTTTCCTCTTCAACAGGAACTAACTTTTCGTTTGTTTTTCCTCCAAAAATATTAACTACACGTTGTCTGTAATTGCTCGTTGGAAGATTGAAACTTTCACTTCCGTTGTGATACATGACAAAGGCAATATTGGGATGTGCTAAAGCTACGCGGTGAAACTCATCAATGATATGTCTGAGTTCAACATTATTAGATTTCAGAAAATTACGTCGTGCCGGAATATTAAAAAATAAATTTTTGACGGATAAGGATGTTCCTTTAGGTGTTACAGTAACATCCTGATGTTTTACAGTACTACCTTCAATTTCTATAAGGGTTCCCAATTCGTCACCATCTTGCTTTGTTTTTAATTCAACATGCGCAATAGCTGCAATACTAGCGAGCGCCTCACCTCTAAACCCCTTTGTGTTTATAGAAAATAAATCCTCAGCAGAACGAATTTTTGATGTCGCATGGCGTTCAAAACTCAGGCGAGCATCTGTCACTGTCATTCCTTTTCCATTATCAATAACCTGGATAAGTGTTTTACCTGCATCTTTGATAATTAATTTAATGGTATTTGCTCCAGCATCGATAGAATTTTCAAGTAATTCTTTTACAACCGAAGCTGGTCGTTGTACAACTTCACCTGCTGCAATTTGATTCGCAACATGATCTGGTAACAATTGAATAATGTCTGACATTAGCGTTTAAAGGAGAATATGGATAAATCGAAATCGATAATAAATAAAAATACGAGAATTAAAGCCGCTATGATATATAGTACACGACGATTAGCTCCAGTAGTATCATTATTAGTTTTATAATCACTTATGGCATTGTTGAATTTAGTTTTTAATCCTTTATTACTGCCAGCAGTTACACGATAATCATCGAATTTATGTTTTAATTCAAACGGACTTCCTTCGCCATTATAATAACGAGGCTGGTAACTGTATCTCTTATTTTTTCGTGTGTTTAAAATTCCCATGATGCTATGATGTTTCGTAATGAGTTAAAACATACCACAGTGCAATTATCATTCCTAAAATGACTAAAAGGATGACGAGTGGCATACGTTGTTTGCTTTTGTGCTTTCCTTGACCTCTTACAGATTCCCAATGTGATTTAAGGTTATCACCAGATTTAGAATCTCTGAGATGCCGAGGTATGTAATTAAAACGTTTATGTTTTCGCTGTTGAAACAAACCCTCTACTTATCTAGTCTATGGTATCAAAAGTACAGAATTTACAAGTAAAATCAGCTAATCAATTCCTAAAAATTGTTAACAAACATCAGTTTCTTCGGAAATTTTATAAGACGTTATCGTTTGCAATAATAAATGAAGATCTAACGAATTTAGATTATCTGTTTCGGCGTAAGTTTGCCATTTTGATTGCTGCAATAGCGGCTTCAGTTCCTTTGTTGCCATGCTTACCTCCTGAGCGATCAATAGATTGCTGCATCGTATTATCTGTTAAAACACAAAAGATAACTGGCGTATCTGAGTTAAGATTAAGCTCTTTAATACCATGAGTAACACCCTCACAAACAAAATCAAAATGTTTAGTCTCTCCTTGAATAACACAGCCAATAGCAATTACGGCATCAACTTGATATTCAACCATTTTTTTACTTCCGTAAATTAATTCGAAACTACCTGGAACATCCCATTTTATGATGTTTTCTGAAAGAGCACCACAATCCAACAATGCATCATAAGCACCTTGGTAAAGTCCATTAGTTATGGTATCATTCCATTCAGAAACAACAATCCCAAACCGAAAGTCTTTCGCGTTTGGGATTGTGTTTTTATCGTAGTTAGATAAATTATGATTTACAGTTGCCATAATTCAATTATTTACTACCTTCTGCTCTTCCGATAAATGCATCGATATTTTTTGCCTGATCAGATTCTGAAAATTCGGCTTTTATACGTTTGTAGTATTCTAATGCTTTATCTGGCTTACCTAAAGATTCTGCCACACCAGCAGCTTTGAATAAATACATTGGTGTTGTATAGGCATTTGTTGACGCCTTAATCGCTTGTTCATAATATCCTAAAGCATCATCTAATTGATTAAGTTGTACAAAAGCATCACCAATTCCACCTTTTGCAAGTGGTCCCAATACTGCATCATCACCATCAAAATCACTTAAATACTTTACAGCGTTTGTATAATCTTTAGTGTTTAAATACGCCATACCAGCATAATAGTTAGCTAAATTACCAGCAGGTGTGCTTCCATATTCACTAACGATATCGACAAGACCATATTTCCCTTCGCTTCCGTTTAATGCAAGATTATATATAGAATCTTTATTTGTAGCGGTTACAGCTTCTTCAAAATATTTCTGTGCTGTATACATTTCATTCATTGCTTCTTCCGCTTTTGGCTCAGCAATAAATTTATTATAGCCTAAATATCCTAAAACAACTAATGCAGCCAGACCGATAATAATAAAAATACCTTTCTGGTTCTTTGCAACAAAATCTTCAGCTTTATTAGCACTTTCATCTAAAGTATTAAAAACTTCAGCTGTTGTAGATTCTTGTTCTAATACATCTATCGTTTCACCTTTCTCCTTGATAGGTTTTGGTTTATATCCTCTTTTCTTATATGTTGCCATAATTCTATATTTGTGCCCGCAAAAATAAAATTTTTATTGGGATTTAAAAGGTAAATTATTTGTTATTTTTACTTCATCTTACAATAAAGGCAACCTAAATACGAATATTCCTATTACTTTTATGATTTTAAAAATGTTAAGCTTAGTTAATTATAAGAATTTTGAAAGCCAAGATTTTGAATTTGACGCAAAAATTAACTGTTTTGTTGGTTCTAATGGTGTAGGAAAAACCAACGTTTTAGATGCCATCTATCATTTGTCCTTCGGAAAAAGTTATTTCAATCCAGTAGCAACCCAAAATATAAAACACGATGAAGATTTTTTTGTTGTGGATGGAATATTCAGTAAAAATGATAAAACTGAAAAAATAGTGGTGTCGCTAAAACGCGGACAAAAAAAAGTGATTAAGCGCAATAGTAAAGCTTATGAAAAATTTAGTGATCATATTGGATTTATTCCACTGGTAATAATTTCACCTGCAGATCGTGACCTAATTATTGAAGGTAGTGATACACGCAGAAAGTTTATTGACAGCGTTATTTCTCAAAGTGATAAAACTTACTTATTAAATCTTATAAATTATAATAAGGTCTTATCGCAACGAAATGCTCTACTTAAATACTTTGCGCTAAATAATACATTTAATGCACAAACACTAGAGGTCTATAATGACCAATTACACACTTATGGCAGTGACATATTTAAAACCCGAGACGAATTTCTCAAAACATTCATCCCAATTTTTAAAGCGCGTTATAAAGCCATAAGTAATGATAATGAAGTTGTTAATTTAAATTATAAAAGTGATTTATTTGAGGATGACTTACAATCACTTTTAGCAAAGCATATTAATAAGGATAAAGCCTTACAATATACAAGTGTCGGAATTCATAAAGATGATTTAAGTTTTGAAATTGAAACCTACCCTATTAAGAAATTTGGGAGTCAAGGTCAGCAAAAATCATTTTTAATTGCTTTAAAGATGGCACAGTTCGACTTTATAAAACAACAAAGTGGTGTGACGCCTTTACTATTACTGGATGATATTTTTGATAAATTAGATGAAAACCGTGTAGCTCAAATTATTAGTTTAGTGGATAATGATGATTTCGGACAATTATTCATTAGCGATACGCATGCAGATAGAACTGAAAGGATTATTAAACAAATTCATCAGTCGTATAAAATTTTTAAATTGTGAAAAAAATATTCGTTTTACTACTTTTAATAACATTGAACAGTTGTGCAGAATATCCTGCTACTTATATTCCTCATATTGCAGGTTACTGGGAAATAGAAAAAGTCACGCTCAATGATGGCTCAATAAAAGAATATACATTCAACGACACTATAGATTATATACAAATTACCGATAGCATGTCTGGTCTGAGAAAAAAATTAAAACCCAACTTAATGGGTACTTTTGAAACCTCAAAAAGCATGGAGATATTTAGTGTGTCAATTGAAAACGATAGTCTTTATATGCATTATAAAACACCTTACGCCAACTGGAAAGAGACTGTTTTAAAAGCTGATGAAACACAGCTAATTATTCTAAATGCCAATAAAGATATGTATCTTTATAAGCGATATAAACCTCTTGATTTAGAGTAATGGCAAAACGACACAATGACAATTTACCAATAAGTGAAATTCTTAAAGAATTTGTAGAAGCAAATAAGCTGCAATCTGGTCTAGATAAGGTTGATGTGAGAGAAGCTTGGGCAAAAATGATGGGAAATGGCGTAAATAATTATACTACCGACATCAAACTTGACAGAGATGTGCTTTATGTATCTTTAAGCTCTAGTGTGCTTCGTGAGGAATTAAGCTATGGCTCGCAAAAGATAATTGATATGCTCAACGAATCTATTGGAAAAACTGTAGTAAAAAAATTAGTCTTGCGGTAATTAAAAATCATTTCACTATCGATATTCCAAACCTATGAAATATATAAAACTCATTGCAACTCTGGTGCTAACTATAGTTGTTTTTTATTGCTTAAATACGAAGCTTGGTTCAGTTCCTCCTATTGGAAAATTTCTAGATCCTGTTGCTGGTGTCTGGCAAAATGATACTGATGAAATCATCGACGGTAACGTGTTGATTGAAGGCTTATCTGCTTCTGTAACCATTCATTATGATGAACAATTCATTCCACACATATTTGCAGAAAACGACGCCGACTTATACAAGGCTCAAGGCTATATCACTGCTAAGCATCGTTTATGGCAAATGGAATTTCAAACACATGCAGCTGCTGGACGCTTATCTGAAATCGTTGGTGAATCTGCTCTTAATTATGATCGTCAAGAACGACGACGTGGTATGGGTTTTGGTGCCGAAAAAGCTCTAGAAGTTATGCTAGATGATCCAGAAATATCAATTTATCTTGAAGCCTATCGTGATGGCGTGAATAGTTACATCAATAGTTTAGACATCAAATCTTACCCTGTAGAATACAAATTATTGGATTATAAGCCTGAAGCCTGGACGACAAAAAAAACAGCTTTGTTATTAATGTATATGACAAAAATGCTCGCTGGTGGCGATGAAGATTTAGAATATACTAATCTACTTCGCAAATTTGGAAAAGATCGATTTGATTTACTATTTCCGGATTTCTTTGATGTGAACGATCCTATCATTCCGAAGGAAACAGACTGGAGCTATATTAATGTTGATAGAACTAAAACACCGCAAAGCGAATTACCTTTAGATACTATCCGAGAAACCATTCAAAAACCTAATCCAGATAATGGAAGTAATAATTGGGCTGTGTCTGGAGCAAAATCGACAACAGGAAATCCGATTTTAGCAAATGATCCGCATTTAGGATTAAACTTACCTTCTATTTGGTTTGTGATGCAATTGAGTACACCTGAGCATACGGCAATGGGAGCAACTTTACCAGGAGCATTAGGTGTGATATCCGGATTTAATAATCATATTGCCTGGGGAGAAACTAATGCAACACGTGATGTGCTAGATTGGTATAAAATAGAATTTAAAGATGCATCTCGAACACAATATAAACATGATAACCAATGGAAAAACACCAGTGTTCGCGTCGAGAAAATTAAAGTAAAAGGAGCTGCAACAGTAGTAGATTCGGTAATTTATACGCATCATGGTCCTGTGACTTATGACCATACTTTTAAAAGTGACAATCCTAAGGCTGGCTATGCGATGCAGTGGATTGGTTTAATTGGTGGCAATAACCAACTTCCGTTTTTAGCTTTAAACAAATCTAAAAATTATGAGGATTATGTTAACGCCTTAAAAACGTATACAGCTCCTGCTCAAAACTTTGTCTTTGCATCTACCGAAGGTGATATCGCCATCTGGATTCAAGGCTTATTTCCAAATAAATGGAAAGGTCAAGGTAAATTTTTGATGGATGGAACAAACCCTGAACACGATTGGCAAAGTTTTATTCCACAAGAATTTAATGCACATGTTAAAAATCCTGAACGCGGTTTTGTGAGTTCTGCAAATCAACATCCTGTTGATGAAAATTATCCGTTTTATGTGTTTAATGACGGTTATGAAACTTACAGAAATAGAGTGATTAATGACTTTTTTAAATCTAAAGAAAAGTTTAGCATTGATGATTTTAAAGATTTGCACAATAACAATTACAACCTGAAAGCTGCAGAATTACTTCCGCATATGATAACATCGATGGATATTTCATTATTGACTTCGGAAGAACTAGAAATTTATAATCAGGTAAAATCATGGGATTTAAATAATGATATTGATCAAATTGGTCCTAGCATATGGACAGCCTGGTGGTCTAAACTTTATAATATGATTTGGGATGAGTTTGATTCTGAAGATGAACTATTAGTCACACCTTATGCTTATCAAGCTATCTATCTTCTAAAGAATCACCCTGAAGATTCATTCATGGACATCTTAGATACTCCTGAAAAAGAAACTGCCAATGATTTGTTTGTATTAGCATTTAAAGAGGCTGCTAAAACACTTACAGACTGGAAAGCTAAAAACGGAGATTATAACTGGCAAGCCTATAAAGGAACTCGTGTTGGTCACTTGCTTCAGGCTTTACCAGCGTTTTCGAGATTTGATTTACCTATTGGTGGTGATCGAAATATTGTCAATGCAACATCTAGTACGCATGGTCCCTCCTGGCGAATGATTGTTGAAATGAGCTCACCTCCAAAAGCTTTGGGTATTTATCCTGGTGGACAATCGGGAAACCCTGGCAGTAAATACTATGATAATATGATTGATGACTGGGCAGCCGGACGTTATTATGAGCTCAACTTTATGCAACATGTAAATTCTACCAGTGGACTAATTTCAACACAAACTTTAAATCCTTCAAAGTAATTATGAGTAAGCAAAACATTATAAACTTCGTTGTGACACTTTTACTGGCTTTAATTTTATCACAATTTTTGCCTTGGTGGTCTGTTATGGTTGCAGGATTTGTCTCTGCTTTATTTTTTAGTTTAAAAAAAGTTGCTGTGTTTCTAGTACCGTTTTTGGCTATTCTTGTATTTTGGTCTGTGCATGCTTTTATAATTAGTAGTGGCAATGATTTTACACTAGCCAAAAAAATAGCAGTGCTTCTACCCTTAGGAGGCAGTCCTTATCTACTAATTTTGATCACAGGTTTAGTTGGTGGCTTAGCTGCAGGAATTGCGGCTTTACTTGGTAAGCAATGTAGTGTTCTGGTAAAAGGTTAAATTGCAACCTGATTGATATATCCTATAAAAAAAGCGCATCCGATGGTTGCGCTTTTTTTATAATAATGTTTATAATACTTAAAACATCTCTCTTCCAGAGAAGTGAAAAGCACCTTCAATAGCTGCATTTTCATCACTATCACTTCCGTGAACAGCATTTTCTCCAATAGAGGCTGCGTATAATTTTCTAATAGTTCCTTCAGCAGCTTCTGCAGGATTTGTAGCACCAATTAAAGTTCTAAAGTCTTCAACTGCATTATCTTTTTCTAAAATAGCCGCTACAATTGGTCCGCGAGTCATATACTCTACTAATTCACCAAAGAAAGGTCTTTCACTGTGAACTGCATAAAACGCCTGAGCATCTTGAGTGGTCATTTGCGTTAATTTCATCGCTACGATTCTAAAACCTGAAGCTGTTATTTTTTCTAAAATTGCACCAATATTCCCTTTTTCAACAGAATCTGGTTTAAGCATGGTAAATGTTCTATTTGTTGCCATTTGTTTATTTTAAATTCGCTGCAAAAGTAATACATTTCTTTAAAAATTCAGTATAAACCATTATTAAAAAATTGTATCTTCGTCGTCTATGAATACAAACGACATTAATAGCATAAAATCGCTTTTAAGTTCTCCAAAAGCCATTGTAATTATTCCGCATAAAAATCCCGATGGTGATGCCATAGGATCTACTCTTGGTTTATATCACTATTTAAAAAAACGTAATCACAGGGCAACCATTATTGCTCCTAATGATTATCCCGATTTTTTAAAATGGATGCCTGATGAAGCTTCAATTCTTAAATATGACGCCAATACATCCCAATGTGATGAACTCATTACTAACGCAGAACTTATTTTTACTCTGGACTTCAATTCTTTGAGTCGTATTGGCCAGTTAGAAGAACCAGTTAAGATGGCTAATGGTATTAAAATTATGATTGATCATCACCAACAACCAGATGATTATGCTAAGTATACCTATTCGGATGTAAAGATGTCTTCTACTTGCGAAATGGTATATAATTTTATAGCCATGCTGGATGACATTGATAAAATTGATTCAGATATTGCTACCTGTTTGTATACCGGAATTATGACAGATACTGGATCCTTCCGATTTCCGTCGACAACAAGTGCAACGCACCATATTATAGGAAATCTCATTGAAAAAGGAGCTCGTAATTCTGACATCCACAATAATATTTATGATACAAATAGTTATGAGCGTTTGCAGTTATTAGGCAGAGCTCTTAGTAATTTAAAAGTGATTCCTGAATATCGTACAGCCTACATTACCTTATCTCAAGAAGAGCTTAATACCTTTAACTTCAAAAAAGGTGACACAGAAGGGTTTGTAAACTATGGTTTGTCTTTGAAAGGCATCATTTTTGCAGCTATTTTTATTGAGAATCATCAAGAGAATATTATAAAAATTTCCCTACGTAGTAAAGGGAGTTTTTCCGTTAATCAATTATCAAGATCGCACTTTGAAGGCGGTGGCCACACCAATGCTGCTGGTGGAAAAAGTGATTTAAGTCTAAGTGAGACTATTGATAAATTTATTAGTATATTGCCTCAATACAAACAAGACCTCAAAGCCTAATGAAAATTGTATATAAAGTTATAATAGTACTGTTACTAGTAGTAAGTTGTAAAACGCCAGAAGCGCGTCAACCAGAACAAGTACAATCGGGTTCGTTTATAAAAGAATCTGCCGAACGCAATAAAAAACTCAACGAAAGAGAGCGAAAACGTATCGAAGCTATTATTGCTCAAAACCCAGAATATGACTATAAAACTTCGGCAACTGGATTTTGGTATTATTACCATACCAAAGTAGAAAAAGACACCATTACACCTCAATTTGGTGACATTGTAAACTTTGACTACAATGTTAAAGATTTAAAAGGAATTACTATTTATTCTGAAAATGAACTCGGTAACCAAAATTATGCTATGGATCAGGAAGAGATTTTCACCGGACTTCGTGAAGGGTTAAAGCTTCTGAAGCCAAGTGAATCTGTTACGTTTCTATTCCCATCACAAAAAGCATACGGCTATTATGGAGATAATGAAAAAATAGGAACTAATATTCCGTTAATGGTCAAAGTCACAGTAAATTCAATAAAACAAAATCAATAAATCTAAATAAATAACTATGCAATTGATGAGCAGAACACTCCAAATTTTAACCTTATGTTTACTGGTAACAGTAACATCCTGTAAAGAAGAATATCCTGATTTAGAAGACGGTCTTTATGCCGAAATCGTCACATCTAAAGACACCATGGTCGCTAAATTATTTTATAAAAAAGTACCAGTAACAGTTGCGAATTTTGTAGCCTTAGCTGAAGGTAATCACCCAATGGTTAGCGAAGAATTTAAAGGAAAACCTTTTTATGATAGTCTAACGTTTCATAGAGTTATGGACAAATTTATGATTCAAGGCGGAGACCACACTGCTACAGGTAGTGGGAATCCTGGTTATAAATTTACTGCCGATTTTGATCCTAGCTTAAAGCATGACAAGGGAGGAATCTTATCGATGGCTAATGGTGGAGGCATTAATACTAACGGAAGTCAGTTCTTTATTACCGAAGTACCTTACCCTAGTTTGGATGCATACGATGCCGAAGGAAACTTAAAACCATGTGATCAACCACGAGTGAGTTGTCATTCAGTATTTGGTGAACTGGTAAAAGGTATTGAAGTACAAGATTCAATCTCAAATGTTAAAGTTGGTGCCAGAAATAAACCTTTAGAAAATGTTTATATCACTAAAGTTAATATCATTAGAAAAGGATCTGATGCCAAATCATTTAATGCTGCTAAAACTTTTGAAGAACAACTTCCAGTTGTTGAAGAAGAATTTGAAAAAATTAAAGAAGATGCACGCTTAAAAGCTGCAGAAGAGCAACGTATTCGTGAAGAGAAAACTGCTGAAGCTTCAAAAGCACTAAAGCCGATATTAGATGAATACAATTCTAAAGCGACAACTCTAGCTTCTGGTTTAAAAAAATATGTGATTACTGAAGGTACTGGAGTAAAAGTTAAAGAAGGTGATAAAGCCATGATTAGCTATGAAGGGTATTTTACTGACGGACGTTTATTTGACAGTAATGATCAATCTGTTGCTGAAAAATATGGAATGTTTGATCAAAGACGATTAGATGCTAATATGTACGGTCCTACAGAAATGCCTATACGTAAAGATGCACAAATGATTGCTGGCTTTAAAGAAGCTATCGCATCAATGAAAGTAGGTGAACGTGCATTTTTCTATATTCCATCTCACTTAGCTTATGGTGAGCGTGGACGTGGTGGTATCAAACCTAATACCGATTTGACATTTATTTTAGAAATGACTGGTATTGCAGAATAAACCTAAGAAACATTATTAAAAAAGCCCTAGCAAAATTATTGCTAGGGATTTTTTAATATGTATTAACCAAATAATTATTTCTTCGGAATGTGCTTTAAAATCTCTAAAACATAAGTCCAGTATTTCTGAGCAGAAGAGATTTGAGCGCGTTCATCAGGTGAATGAGCACCTTTGATATTTGGTCCAAAACTAATCATATCCATATCAGGATAATTTGTCCCTAATATACCACACTCTAATCCAGCATGACAAGCGGCCACGTGTGGTTCTTCTCCATCATTTAGCGCTTTATAAAGTGGCACCATTACTTTCAGTATATCCGAATCCATATTAGGTTTCCAACCAGGATAATCACCATCAAAACTCACTTCACAACCCGTAAGTTCAAAGGTTGCACGTAACATATTTGCTAAATCCCATTTAGAACTTTCCACCGAACTTCTCGTTAAACATCCAATTTTAATTTGTCCGTCTTTTACAATAACACGAGCTATATTATTAGATGTCTCTACCAGATCAGGAATATCAGGACTCATGCGATATACGCCATTCAAAGCTGCGTAAATAGCTCTTGTCAAACCTTCCTGAACACCTAAGTCCATTATATGCTTCGGTGTCTCAGTTTTAGTAATTTCAATTACTAGATCTGGTTCCATCGTTGCATATTCTAATTTGATTGCATCTCCAATCGTTTTCATTTCAGAAATAAAAGCCTCTTCATGAATTGCATCAATAGCAACAATAGCATTACTTTCTCTCGGAATTGCATTACGTAAACTTCCGCCGTCAATTTCAGAAATACGCAATCCGAAATTTTCGAAACCATCAAATAATAAACGGTTCATCAATTTATTTGCATTTCCTAATCCTTCGTGAATTTGCATTCCAGAATGTCCGCCTTGCAACCCTTTAACAGCAATTTTAAAACCCATTTTAAACTCTGGAGTTTCTTCTTGCTCATAAGTTCTTGTTGCAGTAACATCTACTCCACCTGCACAACCAACACCAATCTCATCATCTTCTTCGGTATCGAGATTTAAAAGAATTTCACCTTCAAGCAAACCGCCTTTTAGACCCATTGCTCCTGTCATTCCTGTTTCCTCATCAATAGTAAACAAAGCTTCTATTGCAGGATGAGGAATGTCGTTACTTTCTAAAATCGCCATGATAGTAGCAACACCTAATCCATTATCTGCACCCAAGGTAGTACCTTTCGCTCTCACCCAATCTCCGTCCACATACATTTCTATGCCTTGCGTATCAAAATCAAATTCTGTATCATTATTTTTTTGATGCACCATATCTAAATGCGATTGCATTACTATGGTTTTACGATCTTCCATGCCTTTAGTAGCAGGCTTCTTTATGATGACATTACCAACTTCATCTTCAATCGTTTCTAATCCTAAATTAGCTCCAAAATCTTTCATGAATGCGATAACACGTTCTTCTTTTTTTGAAGGTCTTGGAACAGCATTTAGATCTGCAAATTTGTTCCAAAGTTGTTTAGGTTCTAGTTGTCTTATTTCTGAGTTCATTATGTTATTTTTTAGTTTAGCAAAGGTACATTCTTTTTACTATTTTTGAATCATGCTGAAACATAAAAAGCTTATTCTTGCGCTATCTATTATTCCTCAGATTATTCTGCTGAACATACTGGCTTACTTTCCTGATTTTATAGAGACCGTATATAGTCAAAGCATATATATTTGGATTTCTAAGCTCATGCGTTATGTATTTGGATGGGTCCCATTTTCTGTTGGCGATGTACTTTACACCATACTAGGAATATATATTATCCGTTGGTTTATTTTAAACAGAAAACGAATACTAAAAGATACTAAAAACTGGTTTTTAGATGTGCTTTCTGCAATTTCATTAGGCTATTTTGCTTTTCATCTACTCTGGGCGTTTAATTATTATCGTTTGCCTTTGCATAAATCGCTAGGTTTAGAACATGATTATACCACCGAAGAATTAGTAGCGTTAACCAATCAATTAATTGAAAAAACTAATGCAATTCAGCTTAATTTAGCAGCAAACGATTCGACCATAGTTATCATGCCTTATACAAAAACTGAAGTCTTAAAAATGGTACCAGAAGGTTACGATAAGCTTTCTGAGGAATTCCCATATCTTTCATACCATCCTAGAAGTATTAAGCGCTCTATATATAGTTTGCCATTAACGTACATGGGATTTTCAGGATACTTAAATCCGTTTACTAATGAAGCACAGGTTGATGGTTTAATTCCAACATATAAATTCCCGACAACTGGAAGTCACGAGGTAGCACATCAATTGGGATATGCTGCCGAAAATGAGGCTAATTTTATCGGCAGTATGGCCGCTATGCATCATCCTGATATTTACTTTAATTATTCTGGGTATGCTTTTGCACTTCGCCATTGTTTGCATGAAGTATACAGGCGTAACCCAGATCTTTATGAAAAATTAAAAGATCAGGTGCATATTGGCGTTTTAAAAAATTATCAAGAAGTACGTGATTTTTGGGACAACTATCAAAATCCTGCAGAACCACTCTTTAAAGCAACCTACAGCAATTTTTTAAAGTCAAACAATCAAGCTGGTGGAATGGATAGTTATAGCTATGTCGTTGCGCTTTTAGTAAACTATCACAAAGCGCATCCTATCAATTAAAACGTTAAAAGCCAGATTAAGTTTAGATTTTACTTTCTTTATTCTTTATCTTTAGAAAGAATTATAAACCAACAATTTTATATGAATAAAATCAAGTTTGCAATTGCTATGTGCTTTTGCAGTTTTGCATTATTTGCACAAGACTATTTCCCCAAGAACGATGGTGTAAAAACCACAAATACCAATTACCAAGCATTTACAAACGCCAAAATTCATATCACACCTAATCAGGTTGTAGAAAATGGCACGCTCTTAATTAAAGATGGTAAAATTATAGCTTCGGGTAAACAAATCAGTATTCCCAAAAATACTACTGTTGTCGACTTAAAAGGTAAGAGTATCTACCCTTCGTTTATTGATATGTATTCGACCTTTGGCGTTAAAAAGCCTGAACGCAAAACTGGTCAAGGGAGAAGTCCTCAATACGAGCCAACACGCTCAGGTTATTATTGGAATGACCATGTCATGCCTGAAAATAAAGCCATCGATAAGTTTGAATTTGATAGTAAAGCTGCTAAGGAATTAATGCAAGCAGGATTTGGTGTCGTGAATACACATATTGAAGATGGTATCGTGAGAGGTAGCGGAACTTTAGTAGCTCTAAATATGAGCGATGGCAATGAGGCTCGTATATTAGATCCAGAGTCTGCTCAGTATTTTTCGTTTAGTAAAAGTGTAACTTCAAGACAATCTTACCCAGGATCAATAATGGGTAGTATGGCTTTATTGCGTCAAATGTATTATGATGCAGATTGGTATGCCAAAGGTAACAGCAAAACCAGAGATTTATCGTTAGAAGCTTTAAATAAGAATAAAAACCTTGTTCAAATTTTTGGAGCTGGAAGCCGATTAAATGCGATGCGTGCCGACAAAGTTGGTGACCTCTTCGGAATTCAATATGTGATTTTAGGAGGTGGTGATGAATATGAACGTATAAATGAAATTAAAGCAACCAATGCTGCTTATATCATCCCAGTAAACTTTCAGGATGCATATGATGTAGAAAACACCTACTTAAGTAGATCTTTATCCTTAAGTGATATGAGAGCTTGGAGTCAAGAACCTACCAATCCAATGGTACTCGATCAAAATGGCGTTCAGTTTGCATTTACAACTCACGATTTAAAATCACCTAAATCTTTTTTAGCTAATGTAAGAAAGGCTTTAGAGTATGGACTTTCAAAAGAAAAAGCTCTTGAAGCACTAACAGTAATACCAGCTAAACTGCTGGGTAAATCTTCAGATATTGGTACGCTTCAAAAAGGAGCTTACGCCAATTTTTTAATTGCTTCTGGTGATATTTTTGATGCTAAAACAACCATATATGAAAACTGGGTACAAGGCCATAAGACAGTTCTAGAAGATATGAATACAAAAGATATCCGAGGTGATTATGAGTTCAAACTAGCAGGAGAGTCTTACAAAATGACACTTAAAGGTGAATTGAGTAAACTTAAATCTGAAATCACTAGTGAGGGAAAAACCAGAGGTTCAAAAATTACATACGATAACGATTGGATAAATATTGCAATGACCACAAAAGACTCAACAGAACAAGAGTTCATCAGATTGGTAGCGAATGTCTCTGGTCAAAATTTACTCAATGGAAAAGCTGTTTTTCCAAATGGGAATGAAATGACATTTTACGGAACAAAAATAGAGTCTTCTGACGCTTCTTCTGAAGATAAAAAGGATGAGGACACTAAACTAAAACAGGCTACTCCTATCACCTACCCAAATGTAGCTTATGGGTTTGCTGAACAACCCAAAGCTGAAACGCTATTATTTAAAAATGCAACGGTATGGACTAGTGAAGCTGAAGGTGTTTTAGAAAATACCGATGTGCTTATCAAAAATGGGAAAATAGCCAGAATTGGAAAAAATCTATCCGATGGAAGTGCTAAAGTAATTGATGCTACAGGAAAGCATTTAACAGCTGGAGTCATTGACGAACATTCACATATTGCTGCAAGTTCTATTAATGAAGGCGGACATAATTCGTCTGCTGAAGTTACCATAGAAGATGTTATCGATGATGAAGATATTGATATTTACAGAAACCTTGCTGGTGGTGTTACTTCTATTCAAATTTTACACGGATCAGCAAATCCAATAGGCGGACGTTCGGCGATTATCAAGTTAAAATGGGGAGAACCAGCCGAATCAATGATTTATGAGGATAGTCCGAAATTCATAAAATTCGCTTTAGGTGAAAATGTCAAACAGTCAAACTGGTCTAGTTTTGAACGATTTCCACAGACCAGAATGGGTGTCGAGCAACTATATATAGATTACTTCAATCGTGCAAAAGCATATGATGAATTAAAGAAAAGCGGAAAGCCTTATCGCAAAGACATTGAAATGGATGTGATTGCAGAAATTTTAAACAAAGAGCGTTTTATTTCTTGTCATTCGTATGTACAAAGCGAAATTAACATGTTGATGAAAGTTGCAGACCAATTTGATTTCAACATTAATACGTTTACTCACATTTTAGAAGGATACAAAGTGGCAGATAAAATGAAAGAACACGGTGTTGGAGGATCAACGTTTAGCGACTGGTGGGCTTATAAATATGAGGTTAATGATGCCATTCCGTATAATGCTGCCATTATGCATAACGCAGGCGTCGTTGTGGCGATTAATAGTGATGATGGTGAAATGTCTCGCCGATTAAACCAAGAAGCCGCAAAATCAGTTAAATATGGAGGCGTTAGCGAATTAGATGCCTGGAATTTTGTAACTCTTAATCCAGCAAAGCTATTACATATAGACGACCGTGTTGGAAGTCTTAAAGTTGGTAAAGATGCTGATGTTGTTTTATGGACAGATCATCCTATGTCTATTTATGCTAAAGCTGAAAAAACGATTATTGAAGGTGTTACCTATTTTGATTTAAAGCGCGATGAGCAATTACGTGCTCAGATAAAGCAGGAAAAAGGAGAACTGATTAATCAGATGCTAAAAGCAAAAAACAAAGGTTTAAAAACCCAGCCGATTAAAAAGACTGAAAAAGATCAAATGCATTGTGATTACTTAGACCATGCACAACACTAAACTTATAACTATGAAAACAATACATATATATACATTGGTTACTGCCTTTTTAAGCATAACCTTAGGATTTTCACAACAAACACCAGCACCAAAGCAGAGTAAAACGATTGCCATAACTGGTGCAACTGCTCATATTGGAAATGGCACTGTTATCAATAACAGTATCATCATTTTTGAAAATGGAAAGCTTATCAATGTTGCAGATATGGCTAATGTAAAACCAAACCTTCAAGGGATGGAAGTTATCGATGCTAGTGGCAAACATGTGTATCCTGGTTTCATTATTCCTAATTCAACCTTAGGATTAGTTGAAATTGATGCCGTTAGAGCTACAGATGATGATGCAGAATTAGGAACTTGGAATCCGCATATAAGAAGTTTAATTGCTTATAACGCAGAATCTAAAGTTGTAGAGTCTATGAGACCTAATGGTGTTTTGTTAGCGCAAATCACGCCACGTGGCGGACGTATTTCTGGAACCTCATCTATTGTACAACTAGATGCATGGAATTGGGAAGATGCCGCAGTTAAAAACGATGATGGTATTCATATGAACTGGCCCAGTAATTTTACACGCGGTCGTTGGTGGCTAGGTGAAGATCCTGCAATGAAAGCCAATAAAAATTATGACACTCAGGTATCTGAAGTTGAGGATTGGTTTAAAGGCACTAAAGCTTATATGAATGGCAGCAAATCTCCAAAACATTTGCCATACGAAGCTACAAAAGGTGTATTAGATGGAACTAAAACCTTATATATTCATGTAGATGACGAGAAAGGCATTACTGATGCTGTAAACTTCTCTAAATCACATGATATAAAATCAACTGTTATTGTTGGCGGATATGAAGCTCATAAAGTAGCAGATTTGCTAAAGAAAAATAAAATTCCTGTTTTATTACAACGTGTTCATACAAGACCAAGTCTAGCAGATGATGATTATGACATGCCTTTTAAACTGGCAAAATTGCTAACCGACAAAGGTGTTGTAGTGGCTTTGGAAGCCAGCGGACAAATGGAACGTATGAATTCACGAAATCTTCCATTTTATGCGGGAACAACTGTAGCTCATGGATTAACGAAGGAGCAGGCATTACAACTCATTACACAAAATCCTGCAAAAATATTAGGTATTGATGAGCACTATGGGACGCTAGAAGTTGGTAAAAGTGCAACACTTTTCATTAGTGAAGGTGATGCGCTTGACATGAGAACCAATATCCTGACGCATGCCTTTATAGATGGGCGTTTGTTGAGTTTAGAAACGCATCAAACTGAATTATGGAAACGCTACTCTAAAAAGCTTGAAAGCAACGATTAATACGTTAAATAAATGACTAAAATAGACCTGTATGTTGTACAGGTCTATTTTTTATAACTTATTCTATAACCTTGGCGCCTTCCGGTTGTTTAAAAAGTGAAGCGTCTGGTTCATTTTCTGAAACTGTTACATCAGTAAATTCTACAGTATTACGTTTTTCAGTTGGCACACCATTTTCATATTTATACCAATCTATACTTTTGGGTAATTGTACTCCGTTTAAATTTTGCCAGTTGTTATACCTGATATAACGGAAATCACTACTTTTTCCATCTTTTCCAAAAGTGACTGTATAAGCAAGCCATTCCATTTGGCTGGTTTCAGGATTGTAGTAAATAATGTATTGATCGTCTGGTGACTCTCCCACTCCTGCCTCATAGGAAATTAGAATTCCGGGATAGCTTTTTCCTTCAAACACTAAAGGTTCAGCTGTTTCATATAAAACACCATCATCACTTACTATAAATGGCATAGCATAAAAATACATCATCAAGCCTTTATAAAATTTTGCGTTGCCTGTGTAGGCATTACCATCTTTTTCATTAACCCATAATGTTTGTCCATCAAATCCAGATGTATACGTAGGTGTATCAATACGCTCTGCTCTACTTTTTAAATGTGTTGTAACAACTTCTTTTCCATTGGGTTTTTCGATAGTAAAGGACAAATGCTTCATTTGCTTCCAGATATCAACTCCACCATGAGCATCAAATACCTTTGTGATATTTTCTGGATATGTACTGGTTGTGACATCTAATTCGGTTTTAGAATAATCTACAGACTCTACTTTTTCAGATTTTGGATGGTCTTTACATGATGCAAAAATTAACAGGATAATTAATAGTAAACTTTTTAATTTCATTGGTTTTAAGTTTTGATTTTGTGCTTAGACGACAAAAGTGCTTATAATTTACAAAAAACCTCAGTATATTTTACTGAGGTTTTTTCAACTAAATATTTCGATTTGGACTATTCTATTACAAGTTTCTTAACCCGTGTTTTAGTGTTTGCTGTTAATTTTACAAAATACATTCCGCTTTGGAAATCTGAAACATCAATAGTATAAGTATTGACTTCGGAAATGTTCTCCTCCAAGATTAATTTCCCCTGAAGATCGAAGATATGAAGTCTTACACTTTCTGAATTATTTGAATTTAATGCAATTGTAACTACATCTTTTGCAGGATTTGGATACAAATCAAATGTTGTAAAAACAGTATCAGAGACTGATAAACTTTCGGCTACAAACTCAGTATCAAAACGATTTGTAATCACAGGAGCATTATAGTCAAAATATATTGCAGCTGTATTAGGAATAATGTCACCAATGGCATATCCAGCTTTTGGTTTAATTCTAAAATAAACATAACCTTGACTGCCTTCTGCATCATCCTGTTCGGCAGGCAAATTGATATCTTCAAAATACCATTCTAAATCCGAATCTGTTCGCGTTACCACATAATCGTGACTAGAACGAATCATTTGGAATGTTGCTTCATCCAATTGGCTGTCTAATGCATCCTCTATTCTAATAAAAGTTGCAGCAGCAGTTCCTAGGTTTTGAAAACGGATGGTATAGTATAAATATTCGTCAGAACTTACAAAATCGTCATATACAATTCGCGGACCATGGCTTTCCATTTTATCATTTGGATCCCATGAGCCAACAACTAATTCGGATAATGTTGAATAATTATTAATGCTCACAAGATCATTAGAATCTGTTATATAAGTTGCTGTATTGGTCACTATATCTCCTAATGCCACTGTTGAAGGACAGGTTAGCGAAATGTAAATATCTTCGGAAGCTCCTGGAGACAAATTAACAAAATCAACTGTAAATCCAGAAGCCGTCGTATTTACTGTATAGTTAGGATTCACACTAATGACACCATTAAATATGAGTTGACTATCTGTTGTAAACTCTACAGTTCCAGAAGGAATTGTTGTAAAGCCTAAATTTTCTAACACAAGAATATTCTCATGTGTAAATCCAGGTCTTGGTGCAATCCATGGATTAATTAAATAGACAGCTAGATCTTCACAGCTTTGTTCTTCAGTCACAGGAAAATCGATGGTAACTGTCGTTCCTGTTGCAACCGAAATATCATTAAATACAGGTATTGTCACATCATAACAACCTGCCGATTCTTCATAAGGATTGAATGTAATATCATAGGTGTCGTTTTCATTTCCACTAATGATTTGTAAACTTCCTGTCGACGAACTTACCGTATTAATATTTCCGTCGTTATTAATTTCATAGGTAAAATATCCATTACTGAAATTAACTTCATTGGTATCAAAAAGAGTATTTAAATTACTATCTACAAAGGCATTAAGTTGAATAAATCCTACTGAAGACGCACAAAATACATCGAAGTCAAATTGTTCGGTACAACATGTACTTCCACTTTGACAACTAATACTGCCATCACTATCAAAAACCACTGATATGGAAGAACCAACTGAATTATAAGTCAATCCGGTAAAGCTACCCGAATTACCATATGGAAGATCAGAATTTAATACTGTACCATCAGAATCTATAATAGAAACTTCGTCAAAGTTCACTTCGGTTGCTCCTGCATTAAATACCAGTGTTAATGGTAAACCATCACTACTTTCAAAATGAAATTCGGTAGTATCATAATTTCCGTAACAATGCGTCGTATTTATAGCACCTGAATTACAGTCGATAAGTTGATTAGGATTTGGTCGTGTTGTAAAACTTTCTTCAGTACAAGACTCGGCATCACCATTATCATTATAAGGTATTATTGTTACGTAATAAGTGACTTCATAATCTAAAGTTTCTAACTCATAAGTAAGCACATTACCGACATCTAAATGGTCTATAATTTCTGTACCTCCTGCAGTGATTCCAACAGATAATTTATAACCATTTACTACTCCAGATGAAGCCGTCCAGGTCAAATCTGTATGTTCATTGACATTAGTTTCACCGTTTTCTGGAGTCGTTAACACTGATGTACAATTTGGTAATGCGTTTGGATCAACACAGCTTACATCATAATCAATAGGTATAAAATTTTGATTTGAACAAGCTATAATATCATCAGAATCTACATAAATCGTAATAGAACTTCCAGAAGAAATAAATGACAGTCCGGTTAAATCTCCATTATTACCATAGGTTGTAGCTTCAGGATTTAAATTGGTGGTTCCATCTGAATCTAACACATACAATTCATCCCAACCAAATTCTACTTGACCTGCATTAAAAAACACCTGTAAAGGAGACCCATCAGAACTCGAATACGTATACTGAGTTGCATCATTAAGTTCGTAGCAATAGCTTGTATTAACTGGGTCCTCTCCACATACAACAGTTATAGGACAACTTTCACCAATCAAATTAAAACTGGTATAATTAAAACAAGAATCACTGAGATTATTAACGCGAACATATATAGTTTGCGGATTGGTTATTGCACTATATTGACTAGGATTAGTGATAATATTAGTCTGATTGAAAAGGTCATTTAAATTGGTATAAAAAGTAACAGATACGGTATTAGGGTCAATTCCATTTAAAACTTCTGGAATAACACTTGTTAAATCATAAACACTATTTGTTGGTCCACAAGCAATAAGATCCTGAGGTTGAACGATGGTTACTGAAGTTCCTTCTATAACTTCTACTGTAGTCGTAGTAGAGTCACAATCTGTATTAGAATCGGTAACTGTAACGGTGTATGTACCAGCTTCAAAAACAATAATTTCTGGATTGGTATCACCTGTGTTCCATAAATAAGTATATTGTCCGCTTCCTCCATAAACATTAGGCGTTAAAACAATTTCACCATTATCACAAATGGTATAAGGTTCGTTAAAAACAACTTGCGGACTTAGATAAAAGTTAACAAAGATTTCCACTATGGTGAAACTCCCAGATTGGTTATCAGTAATTCTCACATACACTACTGAAGAATTTCCACTTACTGAATACGTTTCAGGATTGACGATTGGATTAATTTCATTTTGAGCATCGTTTAAAAGCGTATAATATTCAAATGTATATCCAGAAGTATCTTCACCATAAATCATATTAGAGGCTTGACTAGTTAAATCATACTCTACAGGTATATTTGGGTCTTCACCACAAACAAAGACTTCAACAGAGGTTGCATTAACACAGTTTACGTTCACAACTAATTCTAAGGTGGTAATCGCAAAACAATCTGTAGAATTTGAAGATACTCTTACAAATAAGGTTTGATTAAACACTGTAGTATTAGTATATATATAATCTAGTGTATTAGTATTGTTATTTGCATCTGATTGTGTTTCATGAAAGGTAACTAATAACGTAGGATTATCATTTCCGTCTAAAATACTAGGGATACTATTTGATAAATCAAAAGTTGCAAAGCCATCACTATCGGTATCACAAATTTCTAATACAGATGGAGTCGCCAAGCCGTCAAAATTTAAATTTATAACTTCGAAATCGGCTACGGTTGAACATTCACCATTAATATTATAAACGAACAATGTGTAAACGCCTTGTTCAAATACTTCTAAGAATGGTTCATTTTCATTTGGAATTATAAAACCGTCTAAATACCATTCGTGTACATAATTAGGATCATAAAGCCCTGAATCAACTATAATACTTGATCCATCACAAATTTCATAATAGGACTCTATTGTTGGCTGTGGTATAAAATCAACGATGAGATCAAATGAGGTTTGCGCTATATTACCAGTAGCATTTTCTAGTACTGTAACATATATGGTTTGCGGATTAGAAAAATTAGTAAATGGGCTGGATAAGGCGTTAACCTGAGTATCGGCATCTGCCTGCGTTAGGTAATAACCAACAGAGTAAGATGACGGATTTAATCCTCCTAAAATTTCGGCGTCTTTTAGTGTTAAATCAAAATCATAAAAGCCATCACCATCAAAATCACAAACGATAAAATTTGAAGGTTGATTGATTGAGAAATCCTGCACTTGACAAATTACTTCTGCTAACCATCCAGTTGTCGTTCCCGAACTATCACTTACAAAATTAAGTGTTAAACACCCTGTAGCATTATCTGCAGCGATGTATTGCGGACTACTAGTTCCTGAATAAGAACCAATTAACGGACTATTTACTGAATCACCATCATATATACTTAGGACATCTGCATCTAGTTGCGTAGAAAATTCCATGAAGTTAATACTCACATAATTACTATCCTCTTGCGGACATAATGTTAAGGTCAAATTTTCATTGCTCTCATAATTTGCATTAGAACCTCCAGAATCTGTCAACAAGAAGTTGCATTCGGTCCAGGAACCACTTTGCATGGTAATTTCCTGTGAAAAGCTAAAAAAAGAAAAAAGAAGGGCAAAAAGCGGAAATAGTAATTTCAATTTCATAGAAAAGAGTTTTGGTTAGTTTAATAATCAACACAAATGCGTCAATAGTATAACAAGTAAATTTAGAATTCTCCTACCTCTTTAAAAGATTCTATAAAATTCTTAATCGCTGTCAACATTAAAAATACTTCTTAAAACTGTAAATTTGTAATCTAAATACAGATTAATTTGCACTATGCATTATAAAGAAATCACAAGTACCCAAAATCAACTAGTAAAGCAAATTCTTGTTTTAAAGGAAAAGTCTAAAGAACGTAGAAAAACAGGTCGTTTTGTGATTGAAGGTCAGCGTGAATTACAATTAGCATTACAAGCAAATTACACAATACAGACCTTATTATTTTATCCTGAATTAGTTTCTGAAAGCGACTTGGATAAACTCATTCCGTCTCAAATTGAACGCATTATAATTTCTAAAGAGGTATTTCAAAAATTAGCGTATCGTCATACTACTGAAGGCATTATTGCAATAGCAGAAACAAAGCCGCACCATCTTGATGGTTTAACATTTCAGAATAAAACTCCATTAGTACTCATTGCTGAAGCGCCTGAAAAGCCAGGAAATATTGGAGCTATTTTACGAACTGCAGATGCTGCAAATGTCGATGCCGTTATTATTGCAAACCCAAAAAGTGATTTATACAATCCAAATATTATACGATCAAGTGTAGGCTGTGTATTTACCAATCAAATAGCTGTGGGTAACACCTCAGAGATTATCACATTTTTAAAGCATCACCAAATTGCTATTTTTTGTGCAGCTTTACAAGCTTCAGTTAACTATGATACACAAGATTTTACAGCAGCATCAGCTATCGTAGTCGGCACAGAAGCTACAGGATTAAGTGATGAATGGCTGGCGCATGCTAGACAAAATATAATCATTCCGATGCAAGGCGAGATTGACAGTATGAATGTTTCAGTTGCGGCTGGAATTTTAATTTTTGAAGCCAAACGTCAACGCGGTTTTTTATAATTGCCAAGCGATTTTATTTAGTTTAAATTTGTCTGAATAAAAGTAATATATTTTAAATTTTATATGACTGCAAGTCTTCTATTTTACATCATTATAGCCATTATTTGTATCAATTTTATAATAGATAAGGTTTTAGATTATCTCAACGCTAAGCATTATAACGACCCTATCCCTAAAGAATTAAGTGATGTTTATGATGAAGATGAGTATAAAAAATCACAAGCATACAAGAAAACAAATTATAAATTCGGAATTTGGAGTTCACTATTTTCATTACTACTTACCCTTGGTTTTCTTGGGTTAGATGGTTTTGAATATGTCGATAATATTGCTAGAAGTTATAGCAGCAATCCCATTGGTATTGCCTTGATATTCTTCGGAATTATTATGCTTGGAAGTGATATCATATCAACCCCTTTTAGTTACTATAAAACTTTTGTAATTGAAGAGCAATTCGGATTTAATAAAACCACAAAGCAAACATTTATCTTAGATAAAATAAAAGGACTACTTATGATGGCTATCATAGGTGGAGGGATTCTTGCGCTTATCATTTGGTTTTATCAACATACACAAGATTTATTTTGGCTGTATGCTTGGGGTATTGTAACTGTTTTTACAGTGTTTATGAATATGTTCTATTCTAAACTCATTGTCCCGTTATTTAATAAACAAACGCCTTTAGAAGAAGGACGTTTACGCGATAAGATTTCAGACTATGCCAAGTCCGTTGGATTTAATTTAAATAAAATTTTTATTATCGATGGTTCTAAGCGAAGTACTAAAGCTAACGCCTATTTTTCGGGTTTTGGTAGCGAGAAACGAGTCACACTTTATGATACGTTAGTAAATGAACTAGAAGAAGACGAAATTGTAGCAGTACTTGCTCACGAAGTAGGTCATTACAAAAAGAAACACATTATTTTTAACCTAATGACCTCTATTCTACTTACAGGATTAACGCTTTACATTTTATCCATTTTTATTTCTAATCCGCTATTGTCTAATGCACTCGGTGTTGACATCGCTAGCTTTCATGTAGGCTTAATCGCATTTGGTTTACTCTACTCGCCTATTTCTGAAATCACAGGATTAATCATGAATCATTTGTCACGTAAATTTGAATACCAAGCCGATGATTATGCCAAACACACTTATAAACCTGAACCTCTTATATCGTCACTTAAAAAACTATCTAAAAACAGTTTGAGTAATTTAACACCTCATCCGTCGTATGTATTTGCTCACTATTCACATCCTACGCTATTAGAACGTGTTAAGAATTTAAAACAATAAACTTTAAGCATAAAAATTAATATCAGATGAAAATAAGCCTCGTTTTACTTTTATGTATGTCTCTCAGTATCTATGCTCAAGATATCCCTGATGGAACTACATACATCAAAACAATACAATCTACAGTATATAAAAAGAAAGATACCTTAAACCATAGAACGTTAAAAACATATTATGATATCGACTGGAATGTTTTAACCAACTCAAATAATTTATCTGCGGCTCTTGATAAAGGTTCTGAAACTGTAACTATAATGGATACCGACAAAAAATTTGTATCGGCAATTATAACATCAAAAAAGGATACTTTAGATTATATAGTCTACTTATATGATGACGCTGGAAATCGTACAAATTATTATCAAATACGAAAAGGTGATACTTTGAATGATCAAAAAAGAACCTATGATAAAAACGGAAACAATCTGGAGTTATTCAATAAAAAAAACGGCAAGTACTACTTAAGTTTTGAAGCAGAATATAATGATGACAATAAAGTTATCCATAGAAACTGGTACAATACAAATAAAGCATTGGTAAAAATTGAACAGTTTGAATATATCAACGACGGAAAAACAAAATTATATTATAAGACAGATAAAAAAGGGAAGCTGAATTTAGTTACAGAAACTACTGAAATAGATCCAGAAACCTTAAAAAAAACATACCACATACCTGCTAGCGGTATCAATTACGGAATTAAGCTAGAACATAAAAAAGGCTATTATTCAATCACTAAAACTGATGAAAAAGAGCGTTTTAAAAGCTTGGAGATTTTTGACAAAAAAGGAAGATTAACAACATCTGTATACGTGACTTATGAAACATTATAATCTAACAAAACCTATTGCCATGACTTTAAAACATAGTTATATATTATTAGTATTTTCATTTATTATTCTGGCTTGTAAAAACCCAGATCCCAATAAACAAATCGACGAAGGTAAAATAGAAAATAACACCTATGTAAGTCAGGAAGTTGGCTGGAGAATGGAAATTCCTGAAGGTTGGGATATCGTCACACTAGAAGAAACTAATGCTTCCAATGAAGTTGGTTTTGATGTGATTGAAGATATGGTAGATGGCGAAATTGATTTGTCTGAGTTTAAAAATTTATTGAGCTTTAAAAAAAACCAGTTCAATTTATTTTCTTCTAGTTCAGAACGTTTTATAGAAACCTATGAAAACGAATGGGAAGAGAACAATATCGCCTTAAAAGAATTGATTTCTGATGCATATACTGGTCAAGGTATCAAATCGACATCTACAGATATTATGACCGAAACCATTGACGGCATCAAATTCTCAGTTTATGAATTTTCAATTTATGGTCCAGACAATAATATCATCTTAAACCAATTGGCTTATTCTGCATTGATAAATGGCTATGACTTTGCAGCAAATATTAATTATAATAATGAAGACGATAAAAATGAAATGCTCAATGCGTTTAAAAATTCGACATTTAAAAAGCCTAAATCTAAAGGTTAAGCGTCTTTAAAACTATTATGCAACAGATAAATATTCATTACAATAGCTAACTTTTTTACAATAACGAGTGTAATCTAACAAAACCTTAAAAACTCATTGCACATTAAATTTCTTATTCATACTTTAGTTCTATGACTGAAGAAGCTATAGAAAAAGAAAATGCCGAGATTGCAAAAGCCTACAAAGAGCTTCTTAAAGTAAGCTATAGAACACTTACAAAAGAAGACAAAACACTCATACGTCAAGCTTTTGAAGTTGCATTAGATGCACACAAAGATCAACGCAGAAAATCTGGAGAAGCCTATATTTTCCATCCTATTGCTGTGGCAAAAATTGTCGCCAGTGAAATAGGATTAGATGCAACGAGTATAGCCGCTGCATTACTTCATGATGTCGTTGAAGATAATGAAGATTATACTAAAGACGATATCGAACGCCTTTTTGGAGAAACTGTGGCACGAATCGTTGACGGACTTACTAAAATATCGTCCCTGAGTAAAGAAACGGATGTATCGACTCAGGCTGAGAATTTCCGAAAAATGCTGTTAACGCTTAATGATGATGTTAGAGTTATTATCATTAAAATTGCAGACAGACTTCACAATATGCAAACGATGGATTCGATGCGTCCTGATAAACAGGAAAAAATCGCCTCCGAAACCTTATATATTTATGCGCCTTTAGCTCACAGAATAGGTTTATACAACATCAAAACTGAACTTGAGGATTTAGGCTTAAAATATACCGAACCTGAGGTGTATAATGATATTCTTGAAAAGCAAAAAGAAAGCAAAGCCGAACAAGATGATTACATCAAAGCTTTCTCTAAAGTTATCGTAGATTCACTAGATAAAGAAGGGTTAAATTACGAAATTAAAGGCCGCCCAAAATCGATCTATTCGATTAGAAAGAAGATTGTCAAACAAGGCGTCGATTTTGATGAAGTCTATGATAAATTTGCTGTTCGAATTATTTATAAATCGGATTTAAAAAATGAAAAATTCTTAGCCTGGAAAATTTATTCAATAGTAACTGATCACTTTATACCTAACCCAACACGACTTCGGGATTGGATTTCATCACCTAAATCAACAGGATATGAAGCCTTACATATTACAGTAATGGGACCAAAAAACAGATGGGTTGAAGTTCAGGTGCGAAGTGAACGTATGAATGAGATTGCTGAAAAAGGTTATGCAGCACATTATAAATACAAACAAGGCAACAATAATGAAGATGCTTTGGATTCTTGGATTAACAAATTGCAAGAGGCTTTAGAAAGCAACGAGACTAATGCTGTTGATTTTGTAGAACAGTTTAAACTCAACCTCTACTCTAAAGAAATCTTTGTCTTTTCGCCTAAAGGTGATTTGAAATCATTACCAAAAGGTGCAACCCCTTTAGACTTTGCCTTTAGCGTACATACTGAAGTTGGTATGAAAACTAAAGGTGCCAAGGTTAACGGACGATTAGTACCATTAAGTCATGAACTTAATAGTGGTGATCAGGTAGAAATATTAACTTCAGACACAATAAAACCTAATCGTAATTGGCTCGACTATGCCACAACTGCCAGAGCGCGTAGTAAAATAAAATCATCACTAAAAGCTGAGAAAAAAGATGTGGCTGAAGATGGTAAGGAAATACTCAGAAGAAAGCTCAAGCAGTTAAAAATTAATCTGGATGAGAAATCGGTGAACGAAATGGTCAATCATTTCAAACTTAAAACCAGTTTAGATTTATTTTATCGTGTCGGCATTGGTACAATTGACAACAAGATGCTTAAAGACTATGCGTCTTCGCGAAGTAATATGTTTATGAGTTATATCAAAAATAAAATTCGTAAACCAACAGTCGCTCCCGATTTAGATAAAGATGAGATTACTTCAAAATACGACCAGCTTGTATTTGGTAAAGAAGAAGAAAAATTAGATTATAAGTTATCAACCTGTTGTAATCCGATTCCTGGTGATCCAGTGTTTGGCTTTTTAACCATAAATGATGGCATTAAAGTTCATAAAAAAAATTGCCCGAATGCATTGAGTTTACATTCTAATTATGCTTACCGAATCATGCAAGCCAAGTGGATTGATTCTACACAACAAGAGTTTGCTACCCAAATAAAACTATCTGGAATTGATAATTTAGGATTGGTAAATAATATTACTCAGGTTATTTCTTCTAATATGCATGTGAATATGAAAAGTATCAGTTTTGAAACTGATGATGGTGTTTTTAGTGGTAAAATCAATGTGGTTGTCACCAATAATACCATGCTAAAAAAACTTATCGACAATCTTAAAAAAATTAATGGAATAGATAAGGTGACTAGAGTATAAAATTTATGTAAATTTGTGCTTTGAATATGAGTTCACATGAGTGAAAAAACAAAACAGACTAACCAAGATATTGTAAAAAACGTTTTTACAAAGTTTTTAGAAGAGAAAGGTCATCGAAAGACACCTGAACGTTATGCAATTCTTCAAGAAATTTACGATAGCGAAGAGCACTTTGATATTGAGTCTTTATATATCAAAATGAAAAATAAAAACTATCGTGTTAGTCGTGCTACACTTTACAATACGATTGAAATATTAATGGAATGTGCATTGGTACGAAAACACCAATTTGGTCAAAATCAAGCGCATTACGAAAAATCATATTTCGATAAACAGCATGATCATGTTATCATGACTGATACTGGTGAGGTTATCGAATTTTGTGATCCACGAATTCAATCCATAAAAAAAACGATTGAGGACGTGTTTGACATTTCAATTTCTAACCACTCACTATACTTTTACGCAACAAAAAACAAACCAACTAATTAATTACATACAATGGCAGTAGATTTACTACTAGGACTACAATGGGGCGACGAAGGCAAAGGAAAAATTGTTGATGTACTCACCTCCAAATACAACATTATTGCACGATTTCAAGGTGGACCAAATGCTGGACACACCTTAGAATTTGATGGTATAAAACACGTATTGAGAACCATTCCTTCTGGAATTTTTCACAAAGATTCTATCAATGTTATAGGAAATGGTGTTGTCATTGATCCTGTTGTCTTTGTACAGGAATTAGACGGTTTAGATCAATTTGATTTAGATTATAAATCAAAACTTATCATTTCCAGAAAAGCTCATGTCATTCTTCCAACGCATCGTTTACTTGACGCCGCTTCTGAAACATCTAAAGGTAAAGCAAAAATAGGTTCTACCTTAAAAGGAATTGGTCCTACATATATGGATAAAACGGGTCGTAATGGAATTCGTATTGGTGATTTAGAATTAGACAACTGGAAAGAAAAGTATAGAGCTCTGGCCAATAAGCATGAAGCCATGATTGGATTTTACAATGTAGATATCCAATACGATTTAAAAGAAATGGAAGATGAATTCTTTTCAGCAGTTGAACGTTTAAAAGAATTACAGTTTATTGATAGTGAAGAGTATCTTAATCAAGCCTTAAAAAACGGAAAACCTATCTTAGCTGAAGGTGCTCAAGGATCTTTATTAGATATTGATTTTGGAACTTACCCTTTTGTAACATCATCTAACACAACAGCTTCTGGTGCTTGTACAGGATTAGGTGTCGCTCCAAATAACATTGGTGAAGTTTTTGGTATTTTCAAAGCTTATACAACTCGTGTCGGTTCTGGACCTTTTCCTACCGAATTATTTGACGAAGTTGGATCAGACATGGCGCGTATTGGGCACGAATTTGGTGCTGTTACTGGTCGACCAAGACGTTGTGGCTGGCTGGATTTAGTTGCACTTAAATATGCTTGTCAAGTTAATGGTGTTACCCAATTAAGTATGATGAAAGGCGATGTGCTTTCTGGTTTTAAAACCTTAAAAGTATGTACCGCTTACAAGTATAAAGGTGAAACTATTACACATTTACCCTTCAATATTGAAGCTGAAAATGTGACTCCTATTTATACAGAGTTTAAAGGCTGGAAAGACGATTTAACTAAAATGCGTGATGTATCTGAGTTTCCTGCAGAATTAAATGATTATATCGATTTCCTTGAAAAGGAACTGGAAATTCCTATCACAATTGTATCTGTAGGTCCTGATCGAACGCAAACCATTAACAGATAATATAATAATAGCATTTTGAAGTCAATTCAGAATCTATTAAAAATCTGTTAAGGCATACTTTTCCGAAGAGATAATAGTTATTTTTGGAGCAAAACATAAAACCTTGAATCTAAGTTTTAGATATATTCTTATTATTGCCTGTTGTTTCTCAACGCTACTCTCCTATTCGCAAAAACCGAAACGTATATACATTGAATATTCTGGGTTTACTGTAAAAGATAGTCTTAAAGGCGAAAACGTGACCACTTTTGTTCGAAGTGACCAAGGTCAGATTCATATTGTACATGAAGGTGTTGATATGTGGTGTGACAAAGCTTTATATTATCAGGATCAGGATTTTATTGAAGCATTTAGTAATGTCGTTGTAAAGCAAGGTGATACTATTAACATGACTTCAAAATATGTTGAATATAGTGGTATTACTCAACTGGCTTTTGCTGCTGGAGATGTGGTTTTAACCGAACCACAATCGGTTTTAACTACAGACACACTCTATTTTGACCGTACCAAACAACAAGCCTATTATAAAAGTAAAGGTCAAGTTGTGAGAGACTCTTCTGGAACTATTACAAGTCAAGTTGGTCGTTATTATATGGATGATAGCAAATACCGCTTTCTAAAAGATGTCGTTTTAGTCAATCCAGAGTATACCTTAAAAACCAATCAGCTCGATTTTTATTCTGAAACGGGTCATTCTTATATGTATGGTCCTTCAACAATAGTTGGTGACTCTAGTAAAATTTATTGTGAACGCGGATTTTATGATACGAATAATGATACAGGCTACTTTATAAAAAACTCAAAAATAGATTATAATAACCGGGAAGTTATTGGCGATAGCCTGTATTTTGATAGAAACAGGAGTTTTGCTTCAGCAAGCAACAATATCAAAGTCACTGACACTATTAATAAAAGTGTCATTAAAGGTCATTATGCCGAAGTTTTTAGAGCAAAAGATTCTGTGTTTATTACCAAACGAGCTTTAGCAATTTCTGTACAAGAACAAGATTCATTGTACATTCATGCCGACACACTGATGGTTACCGGAAAACCTGAACATCGTATCACTAGAGCGTATTATAATGCAAAAATGTATAAAAGTGATATGAGTGGTAAAGCCGATTCGATTCATGCCGATCACAAATCTGGTTTAACACAGCTAATCAATTTAAAACGCTTTAATACTGGTGATGCTTTTTCTGTAAAGCGTAAACCTGTTATCTGGAATTTAGGAAATCAAATGACTGGAGATTCCATCCATTTAATTTCTGATGTTGAAAAAGAAGAATTAGATTCTCTAAAAGTATTTGACAATGCGTTTTTAATCAGTAAAGACACTCTTGGAGATGGTTTCAACCAAATAAAAGGTCAGCGTCTCATCGGTTTGTTTGAAAATAACGAACTATATAACGTAGATATCATTAAAAATGCTGAAATCATCTTTTATTCAAGGGATGATAAAGACACCTTAATTGGGATTAATAAATCCAAATCTGGAAGTATTAACCTTCAGTTTGATGGTCCGTATAAAATTATCACCTTACTCAATCAGGTTGATGGTGATATTTATCCCGAATCACAATTTCCGAAGAATGCGCGTCAGTTTAGAGGTTTTGATTGGCGTGGTGAAGAACAACCTAAAAGCGTTGAAGATTTATTTAGTGATGATCCTCCTTTAAATCTTCCGGTAATTAAAGGACTCGATCCTTTTGTTCCTGAACAAGAATTTTTTGATGAAGCGCTAATGAATCGCATCGATGACGCCGAAACCAAAGGTCAAAGCAAAGAAAATAAAGCTGCGCGACAAATTCCTAAGAAAAAAGAGAATACTTCAGGTGTAAAACCAACGATTAGTAGTCAACCCTCATCGAAAGCTTCCATAAAGAAAAAGCAAAATTGATGAAGGCCGATTTCTTTAAATATCAGGCGCAAACGACACCACATCCTTTAGCAATGACGATTTCACACGCCGAAGGATCTTATATTTATGATACTAATAATAAAGCGTATCTCGATTTTGTTGCTGGTGTTTCCGCTTGCGGCTTAGGTCATAGACATCCAAAAATACTTAATGCCGTCAAAAATCAACTGGACCGTTATTTACATGTGATGGTTTATGGCGAATACATACAAGAACCTGCGGTAGAGCTTGCAAAATTACTAGCCTCTCACCTTCCAAAACATTTAGAAAAAACATACCTTACAAATTCAGGTACCGAAGCTATTGAAGGCGCTTTAAAATTGGCGAGACGCGTTACAGGTCGGAGTCAAATCGTAGCTGCAAATCACGCTTATCACGGAAATACAATGGGTGCCATGAGTGTTATGGGATATGAAGATCGCAAACGTGTATTTAGACCCTTGATTCCTGATGTGGCATTTATTGATTTTAATCATTTTGATGATTTAAAGACCATAACCACAAAAACGGCAGCTGTTATTTTAGAAACTATTCAAGGTGGAGCTGGTTTTATTGAACCAAAAGAAGGCTATTTAGAATCTGTTCGTAAGCGCTGTACCGAAGTTGGTGCGCTCCTTATTCTGGATGAAATTCAACCTGGCTTTGGTCGTACAGGCAAATTATTTGGATTTGAGCATTATAATTGTGAACCTGATATTCTAGTGACTGGCAAAGGTTTAGGTGGCGGAATGCCGATAGGAGCCTTTACATCGTCTGCGCATTATATGGATCAGCTTCAAGACCAACCAAAACTCGGACATATAACTACGTTTGGAGGTCATCCGGTTATTGCTGCTGCTGCGCTTGCTACAGTAAAAGAAATCACCGAAAGTCAACTCATGACACAGGTCATCGAAAAAGAACAACTCATTAGAAAACATTTGCAACATCCGTTGATAACTGAAATACGTGGAAGAGGTTTAATGTTAGCTGCTTTTACAAATTCTCCAGACCTTACAAATGAGGTTATTTTAACATGCCAGGATGAAGGTTTAATTTTATTTTGGCTTCTTTTTGAACCACGTGCTATCCGAATTACGCCGCCTTTAACCATCTCAAATGAAGAAATTATTAAGGGTTGTCAGATTATAACACGAGTTTTAGATTCTGTTTCGGCATAGTTTATGCATTCACAATCATCAATTAAGTGTTTGATTTACAATTAGTAAAACTAAACCACCTTAATATTCACTCCAACTGTTAATTATTTTGTTGAAAACATTAAACCAATACATCAAAATTTTTAGTCGATAAGAGTACTTTTAATAAACAAACAACGCTACTTGCTTATGGAGTTTGGTCTACCCGAAGACAACAACAAAATATCGCTTACAAGATTTGAATCTATGCTCAAAACCAATAGTGTTTTGTTTTTTGATTCTAATGAATTTGAGAATATCATCCATCATTATCTTGAATCTGGCAAAATTGCCTTAGCTAAAAAAGCTGTAAAACTTGGTCTTGAACAGCATCCTAGTTCAATTAACCTTAAGTTATTTCAAACTGAATTATACGTTATGGAAAACAAGTTTGATGAAGCTGATATGTTGTTAAATGAACTTCACATTTTAGAACCTTCAAACGAAGAAATTTATATTCAGAAAGCAAATGTATTATCTAAACAAGATATGCATGAAAAGGCTGTCAATACATTATTAATTGCCTTAGATCTTGCTCAAGAAGATGAAGGCATTGGTGATTTATACGCCTTAATTGGCATGGAATATCTGTTTTTAGATCAGTTCGATAATGCAAGAACGTATTTTAAAAAGTGCTTAGATATAGATAAAGAAGACTATTCTGCCCTTTATAACATCATTTACTGTTATGATTTTTTAGATGAAAATGAAGATGCCATAACATTTTTAAACGCTTATATTGATACGAATCCGTATTGTGAAGTCGCTTGGCATCAGTTAGGTCGTCAATATTATACTGTTAAAGATTACGATAAAGCACTTACTGCTTTCGATTTTGCTATCATTTCAGATGATAGTTTTGTTGGTGCATATCTTGAAAAAGGCAAAGTTTTAGAAAAGAAAAAGCGCTTTCACGAAGCTATCGATAATTATAAAATAACATTGGCATTAGACGAACCTACATCGTTCGCTTTATTACGAATTGGTTATTGCTATGAAAAATTAGGTGAAGATGATTTGGCCGTTCAGTATTTTTACAAAACCGTACATGAAGATCCGTTATTAGATAAAGGATGGATTGCTATCACTAAATTCTACAATAAAAAACACAACTATCAAAAAGCTTTATTTTATATCAATAAAGCGATTAATATTGATGCTGAAAATGTGATTTATTGGAAACTCTATGCGCAAATCAACTTACGCCTTAATTTTTTAGAAGAAGCTGAGCGCGGCTTCAAAAAAACACTGGATTTAGGAAATTACGAATTGCAAACATGGTTATCCAGATCGGATGTACTCATCGCTTTAGGCGAATATGAAGCTTCTATTCACAATTTGATTCAAGCTGTCGAATTTTATCCTGAAACAGCCGAAATTGAATTCCGTTTAGCAGGATTGCACTTTACACTTCACGAAACTAATAAAGGACAATACCATCTCAAAAACGCACTCATACTCAATCATGAATATGAATTTATCATTGAAGAGTTATTTCCTAATGTACTAAAAAAACCATCTGTACAGCAAATGATTTCTCAAGCAAGAAAATAAGAAGTTAGCATCATTTTATTTTAACGAAAAATCATTCTTTTCTAGTAAGAAAATACTCGTGTTTCTTTTATACCTTTACGATTCTATTTGAAATTCAAAAATGCAAAGACAATTTAAAGACTATATCATTCTATTGCTTAAAGGTGTTGCCATGGGAGCAGCCGATGCAGTACCTGGAGTTTCTGGTGGTACTATAGCACTTATCTCAGGTATTTATGAAGAATTAATTACCACCATAGGTAATGTTAACTTATCCCTATTTAAAACATTACGTAAAGAAGGTTTTAAAGCATTTTGGAATCAGCTTAACGGAAATTTTTTACTAGCCTTGCTTTCAGGTATTGGGATAAGTTTTATACTGTTTATGCGAATAGCGAAGTACTTACTTGAACAGCATCCCATATTGATTTGGTCGTTTTTTTTCGGACTCATAATTGCCAGTATCTATTTTGTTGGGAAGCAAATCAAAACATGGAACATTGCCAGCATCATTTCAGTAGTTCTGGGTACAGTTATAGCATATTATATTTCAACGCTTCCATCATTAGGTGCTAATAATAGTCCGTACTTTCTTTTAATAGCTGGTGCTATCGCTATTTGCGCGATGATTTTACCTGGGATTTCCGGATCGTTCATTCTCGTGATACTAGGCGCTTATAAAACGCTAAGTGATGCACTTCATGATTTTGATGTGAAAAAAATAGCAATTTTTATGACAGGTGCTGTTATCGGTTTACTAAGCTTTAGTCGTATATTAAAATGGCTCTTTAAAAACTATTACAATACCACTTTAGCCTTACTTACTGGTTTTATTATTGGCTCCTTAAATAAAGTGTGGCCTTGGAAAAAAACCATTTCTGTGTTGGATAGTAATTCGGGTGATATTGTAGATTTTATAAGTATATCAGATCTTGGTAATCTATCCATATACCAAAAAGGAATTAACGATTTTGAAACTTACAAAACAGTTGTTGAAAAAAGTATCTGGCCTTCAGCTTATAGCGGTGATTCACAAACTTGGGCAGCTATAGCCTTAATGATATTTGGCTTTTTAACTATTTTTATTCTTGAAAAAATAGGTAACAAACACTAATATGCAAAGCACCAGAACTCTTAAAGATCGTATTTTTCTGGTTATCAAAGGACTTGCTATGGGAGCAGCAAACAAGGTTCCCGGAGTTTCAGGAGGTGTGGTTGCATTTGTTGCAGGATTTTATGAAGAATTTATTTACTCTTTACAACGAGTCAATAAAACAGCTTTCAAGTTATTATTTAACGGACGATTTAAGAGCTTCTATCGTTACATCAATGGAAAATTCCTAAGTCTATTGTTTTTAGGAATGATTGTTAGTTATTTCAGTGTTTCAAAAATTCTAGATTATTTTATTGCAAATTATGAACTCTATGTCTGGAGTTTATTCTTCGGAATGATTATCGGCTCTATTTACTACATCAATAAAGATTTTAAGGATTGGAATTATAAAAGCATACTTGCGCTAGTAATAGGAGTTTCTTTAGGGATTGCCATCAGCTTTCTGGATCCTGCAAAGGAAAATGACAACCTGATTTTTGTATTTTTCTGCGGAATTATTAGTGTGTCCGGAATGACGCTCCCAGGATTTTCTGGTTCATTCATACTAATTTTATTAGGAAACTATGTATTGCTATTAGTCGATTCTGTTAATGCCTTGTATGATACATTTGCAGAAATTTTTACAGGCGATTATAGTGTTATTCATAACGAAGTTCGTCTGAGATTGTTAAAGGTTTTAGCAATGTTCACTCTTGGTTCTGTAGCAGGTTTAGTCACATTTTCGCATCTCCTTAACTATGTATTAAAACATTATAAAAGTATTACGACAGCATCTATTATAGGGTTTATCATTGGGTCACTAGGTGTTGTTTGGCCCTGGAAACAAACCATTTATAAGTTACAGGATGATGGCAGTTTTATATTAGACTCCAGAGGCGAAAGAATTATTGCAAACTACAAACGCTTTTTACCAGAATTACAATCAGAAACATATATTGCCATAGGTTACATTATTATAGGAATAGTAATTGTACTTGCTTTAGAATGGTATGGCCAACGCACAAATAAAATCTCATGATTAGATTAGGATTAATAGGAAAAAATATATCATACTCCTTTTCAAAAGAGTATTTCGCAAAAAAATTTAAATCGGAAAAACGCCCTTTTACCTATGAAAATTTTGATATGCAAGACATCTCAGAATTTAAACCATTAGTAGAACACAATATTGATATTATTGGTTTTAATGTCACTATTCCATACAAAGAAGCCATCATTCCCTATTTAGACAAACTTGATAAAAAAGCAAAAAAAATAGGTGCAGTTAATACCATTACTGTGTCTTTCGGCGGAAAATTAAAAGGTTATAACACCGATTGCTACGGATTTAAAAAATCGATAAAACCTTATCTAAAAAAACATCATAACAAAGCGTTGATACTAGGTACTGGAGGCGCTTCAAAAGCTATTGCATATACACTTAAAAAATTAAAAATTGAGTTTGACTATGTGTCGAGGTCTAACAAACCAGGCGTCAAATTCACTTATGACACACTCACTCCAGATATAATTGCCGATTATAAAGTCATCATCAATTGTACACCGCAAGGCACGTATCCTCATGTTGACGAATGTCCAGACATCCCTTACAATGGCATCACCAATAAACATCTCCTCTTCGACTTAATTTATAATCCTGAAGAAACCAAATTCTTAAAAACCGGTCGACTTAATGGTGCTCAAACTATAAATGGGTATCAAATGTTAGTCTTTCAAGCCGAAAAAGCATGGCGTATATGGAACACTCTTTTTTAACACTAAATCTACATTAGAACTAGTATAATTAGTGCTTCTTTTTTGTAAATCAGTCGCTTGTTAGTATATTAGCCTTCTAACAACAAAACATTGAAAAATGTCTGAGAATGATAACCTGCAGGATGCAGACGGAAATACAAAATTAAAAACAACAGATTTGCCTCAACCCAATGACGATGGAAATACCGCTAGTGAGCCTATTTCCGAAGTAGAAAATGATACTACAGCAACCCATTCTGATGGACCTGAAGAATCAGCAAAACCTACTGAAGAAACCATTGAGACAAAAGATGAAGTTAAAACTTCAACTGAGGATAGTTCAGAAACTACAAATGAAACAACTCCCGATACTTCTGAAACTCCAATAAAAGCTGATGCTCACGTTGAAGAAATTGATGAGGCTAACGCCGAAGATGCCGAAGATGATGAAAATGCCGAGCGACATACTCTGGAATCTAAAGATTACCACGCGATGTCAATGGAGCAATTAACTATTGAATTTGAGCAGTTAATAGCGAATCATAAAATTCAAAATATAAAATCACAAGTAGACGATATCAAGTCTGAGTTTAACTCGAAATTTGATGCCTTACTTGATGAAAAAAAGGAAGAATTTTTGAGTGAAGGTGGAAATGAAATTGATTTCTACTATGCATCGCCAGTAAAAAAGCGATTCAATACTGCCTTTAAAACTTACAGAAATACATTGAACGCTTACTACAAAGAGCGTGAAAATAATTTAAAGGCTAATCTTGAAAAGCGCTTACAAATTATAGAAGAGATTAAAGGCTTAGTAAATGCTGAAGAAAATATAAATACAACTTACAAGCATTTTAAAGACTTACAAGAGCAATGGAGAAATGCTGGACCAATCCCAAGAGATCGCTATAATAATGCCTGGAATTCGTACCACCATCATGTTGAAATCTTTTATGATGTATTACATCTGAATCGCGACTTACGTGATATGGACTTCAAACACAATCTTGAGCAAAAAACTAAAATTATTGAGCGTGCTGAAGAATTAGCTAAAGACGATAATATCAATCGTTCATTCAGAGAATTACAAGTGCTTCATAAGTTGTGGAAAGAAGATTTGGGTCCTGTTGCCAGAGAACATCGTGATGAAATATGGGAGCGATTTAGTAATGCAACAAAAACCATACACGATAAGCGTCAGGATTATTATGCCGATTTAGACAAAGCACGAGAAACGAATCTGGCTAAAAAAGAAGAAATTATAGCAAATATTGAAGAGGTAGCTGCAGACACTTCTAGCTCTCATCAAGCCTGGCAAAAGAAAATCAAGCGTATTGAAGCACTAAGAGAGGCGTTCTTTAATGCTGGAAAAGTGCCTCAAAAAGTTAACGAGCAAACCTGGTCAAAATTTAAAGGTGCTGTAAGGACATTTAATAGAAATAAAAATGCCTTCTATAAAAATCTTAAAAAAGATCAATACGAAAACCTTGAGAAAAAGAAAGCTCTAATTCAAATTGCTTTAGATAATAAAGACAATGAAGACTTAGCTGCAACAACGCCTTTGATGAAGAAAATTCAAAGTGACTGGAAAAAAATTGGTCATGTTCCTAGACGCGATAGTGATAAGATCTGGAAAGAATTTAAAAATGCTTGTAATGCCTATTTCGACAGATTAAATGCTGAACGCAATGAAGCCAACAAAGAACTTATGGCTGCATATGAGCAAAAGTCAGCAATGCTCGAAGAAGTCAAAGCTCTTGAGTTAAGCGGTAAACCAGAAAAAGACATTGCTACAATTAAAGAGAAAATTGCAGCCTGGAAAACTATTGGTCATGTACCACAAAACAAGCGTTACATTGATGGGAAATTTAATAAAGCACTCGACGCTTTATTTGGTAAACTTGATATGGACAAAGCTAAATTAGAGATGCTCAAATTTGAAAATAAACTTGAAAGTTTATCTCAACCAAATGATACTAGACTCCTAGACAACGAGCAAAATTTTATCAGAAAAAAGATTACCGAAATTAAAGCAGAAATTAACCAACTAGAAAACAACATGCAGTTTTTCTCAAATGTTGATGAAAACAACCCACTAGTTAAAGATGTTATAAAAAACATTGATAAGCACAAGCAAGGCTTGACTGTTTGGGAAGAGAAACTCAGAAAAATTAAAAGCATGTATTAACACATAAATAAAAAGACCATCCCTAAAGATGGTCTTTTCTCTTTCTCATAGTAATTATTCCAATCAATTTTATCACTATACCCTATTTACGTAATTTTTACTGTTCTGGTTTTTTTAGTAGAATATTCACTAAATTTAAACATGGATACACTTATAGAAAAATTTTATACGGCCTTTAATGAATTAGATGCCGAAGCCATGATATCATGCTATCACGAGGATGTAGTTTTTGAAGATCCAGCATTTGGCATTTTAAAAGGCGAGCGGGCTTGTAATATGTGGCGAATGTTATGTGCTACCCAAAACGGTAAAGATTTTAAAGTTATTTATTCAAATGTTAATACAACTGCTAATGGAGGAAGCGCACTATGGGAAGCCTTTTATACATTTAGCAAAACCGGCCGTAAAGTCCATAATGTGATTACTGCTAATTTTAAATTTAAAGACGGAAAAATCATAAAGCACACAGATCAGTTTAACCTTCATAAATGGGCTAAACAAGCTATAGGTTTTAAGGGGTTTATAGTTGGAGGAACCCGCTATTTTAAAAACAAACTCAGGCATCAAACCAATAGCTTACTTACAACATATGAAAATCAGCAATATTCAAACAAAAAAGCTACTTGAGATGGTCTGAAGTAGCTTTTGTAATAATCAATATCTGTTTCTTTTTAGGGACCTATAGTTTACTTTATGTTTCAGTATTTGATTACACTTTAAGAATATTCAAAATCTATGCCAAAATCAGAAAAACCCAATACTACAGCTTAGAATTTAGCATATTCGAAAACATCTTTAGAAAAAAAAACAGGCTTAAAACTAATTGGTTTAGTTATCGGTTAGAAGGTAGATTTCAGGAAAATTCAGGTTTTTTACCTTCAACATCTTTATAAAAGGCTTTCATGAAAGCAAAATCGGCTTCAACATCATCGGTTGGATAAAAGGGTTCAGAAATATGATTCTGTTTGTTTTTGAAATCCAGAGTAAACATAATGATAGGTACATTTGCCGTTTTGGCTATATAATAAAATCCTGTTTTCCAGTGGTCAACTTTTTTTCGGGTACCTTCAGGAGCTAAAGTCAGTCTAAACTCCTCTTTATCTTCAAATAACTTTGCAATAGCTTCTACCTTATTTTGACCAGAAGTTCGATCTAATGCTGCACCACCAACAGCTCTAAAGTAATACCCAAAAGGCCATTTAAATAGTTCTTTTTTTGCTACAAAATTGGTTTTGACATTGACAATTTTACGAAGCAGAATACCATTGATAAAATCGTACCAGCTAGTATGAGGTGCTGCTATAATTACAGCTTTTTTAACTGTATCTTTTGAAAAATTAGTGTTTCCGGTGATTTTCCATCCCCAAATCTTAAAGTAGATTACTCGTGCTAGCCATCGCATATTACATTTTTTTATACAATGCTTTGAGTTTGTCTCTGGTAATAACTTTCTTCCAGTCTTTACCAACAGCATTTTCCCAAAGTGGTTCTAGACTAAGTGCTACATCAATCATCGTGTCAAATTCATCATCACTCAAATTGGCACAAATACCTTGAGGAATCTTAATATTATGCTTCTTACGCATAGCTTTATACATGGCTACACCTTCAGGATAATACTCTTCTAAGTGCTCGAAGACGATACAATTACCAACACCATGCTTAACACCTAAGAGATAGCCTAAACCATAACTCATTGCATGAGCAACACCAACCTGAGAATAAGCTATACTCATTCCGCCATGCCAGGATGCCATCATTAATTTATCGGCAGATTCTTCTTGAGATAAAGAATCTCCAAGAAATATTTCTTTACAGAGTTCTAATGCTTTTTCGCCATAACTCTGACTAAAAGCATTTAAAAATGTACCATTTAAAGATTCAATACAATGCACATAACAATCCATTCCTGTGTAAAACCATTGCTCTTTTGGAACATCTTTGGTCAACTCAGGGTCAAGAATAACTTGATCAAAAGGTGTATAATCACTGTTTATTCCCAGCTTTCTTTCTGGTCCGGTTAAAATAGTTGTTCGGGATACTTCTGCACCAGTACCAGATAAAGTAGGTATTCCTACATGGTATATAGCAGGATTTTTAACTAAATCCCAGCCTTGATAATTCTTTGCCTCGCCTTCATTTGTAAGCATGATTGCTACTGCTTTAGCAAGATCGAGAATTGTACCTCCTCCTATTCCGATGATACCAGAAGGTCTGTCTTTATAATTTAAAATAATTTGTTCAACCAGCTCGTCTACTTGTGACGTTTTTGGTTCGTGTTCTGCAGAAATATATAGAAGCTGATCGTCATAGGCTAAAGGAATTCTCGAAGTCATTTCAGAATTTCCCTTAAACACATCATCAACCAAAAATATGAATGGCGCTTTTCTATTTAAACGTTTAGGCGCTATAATATCGCCTAACTGATTAAAACTGCTTCGTCCAAATACAACTCTGGACACCATTGGGTAATTTTTATAACTCATTTACTTGTCTTCGTGTAACAAAAATAAAAACATAGTTGGATTTATCTTTACTTATTTAAATAATGTTGGAATTTTTCGGAAAATAATCCAACGTGATAACCATCAACCAATGCATGATTGACTTGTATTGAAACATTCATTGATAGACTATTACTGTCATTTTTAACCATTTTACTAAAGGCCAGCTTTGGCACAGACTCAAATTGTCCTGAAACCGGTTCTTTATGTCCTGAAAAATTGAACCAAGGTAAAGCCGAACAATGAATACATTCTAAATCATTTCGCAACGGAAATAAGGCTCCAGTAGTTTCAATTCTATCTTTTTCAGCATTAATATGTGCTAGAAATTCATTTAAATCATTACTAAACTCGATATAAGAAAACCCAAAAGTATTATCAGACCTCATTAATGTTGCAGAAGCATTTATAGTATCATACTTTACAACATCTTCATCAACGACTCTAAGTTTTAATTCATCTACAGCATTTATGGCTTGCATACAATCGTGTAAATACTTTCCAAAAAAAGACACATTATTATGTTTTGCAAACTGGTAAGCTTTAGTTACATCAAAAGGAATAGTGACACCAAAATAGGGGTCATTTAAAGATTTAAAATGGTTATAATGCTGCTTTCGCTTCCAGGCATTTATATTGAGTATCTCCACTAATTCAAAATTGCTTTTAAGTCTGACAAACTGGTCAATGTCTTATATTTTTTTTCTTTTATATCTTTTGTAGCCACCTGCTCGTGTAACCAAGTGGTATGAAAAGGAATATGAATCGCTTCAGCACCAATGGCTATTAATGGTAAGATATCAGATTTTAATGAGTTCCCAACCATTAAAAATTCTGATGGATTGATATCTAAATGTCCCAATAGTTTTGAATAATTAGATTCCTGTTTGTCGCTAAGTACTTCTATATGATGAAAATAAGATAATAAATTTGATTTCTCTAATTTTCGTTCCTGATCTAATAAATCTCCTTTTGTCACAACTATTAATCGGTAAGACTTAGATAATGTCATCAATGTATCTTCAACGCCATCTAACAATTCTACAGGTTTGTTTAACATGGCTTTACCAATATCTAATATTTTTGAAATCGTCTCATTTGAAATTGAATTATTAGATAATTCGAGAGCCATTTCAACCATTGAAAGTACAAAACCCTTAACACCATAGCCATAAAGAGGAAGGTTTTCTATTTCCTTTTTAAACAATTCTTGATCAATCTTATTAGCAGTCTCATAAGGCGCCATCAGTTTAGCAAATTCTAATTCTGCATCACGAAAATAGGTCTCATTAACCCACAGTGTATCGTCAGCATCAAAACCTATAACTTTTATATGTTGGTATTTAGCATTCAAATTATTTCCAAAGTTTTTTAGCACGTTCTAGATCTTCAGGAGTATCAATTTCAACACCTTCAATAGTAGTTTCAACCATTTTAATTCGTTTGCCGTATTCTAAATACCGAATGCATTCAATCTTTTCGGTAGCTTCAATAAACTGCATTGGAAGTTCATAAAAATCTAATAAGGCTTGTTTGCGAAATGCATAAATACCTTTATGCTTAAAGTATCGTGCTCCAGCTTGTTTATCACGAGGATAAGGAATTGGGCTTCTTGAAAAATAAAGCGCAAAATTTTGTTGATCCACAATGACTTTTACAGTATTTGGATTACTGATTTCATCCCAGTCATGGATTTCAACCATCAAAGATGCTAAGTCAATATTTTTTTCATGATCTTCTTTAAAAACTTCAAGTACTTTCCCAAGGCTTTCACGCTCTGTAAAAGGTTCATCACCCTGAACATTAACTACAATATCGACGTCTAAGTCTGCAACAGCTTCTGCAATACGATCGCTACCAGACTCATGTTCTTTTTTGCTCATGATTGCTTTTCCGCCATTAGAAGTGATCTCATCAAATATTACAGCACTATCAGTTACGACATACACATCATCAAAAAGCTGCGTTGCAACCGTAGCTTCATAGGTTCTTAAGATTACTGATTTTCCTGCTAGGTTTTGCATAAGCTTTCCAGGAAAACGTGAAGCACTATAACGTGCTGGAATCATTGATATTATCTTCATTTAATACAAAAGGTTGAGTCTCAAAAATAAAACTTTTAAAGGAATTTAAGTCCTACTTCTTTTAATCTTTTTATAAACTCTGTAAATAAGGAATAAAATAATTAGAACAAAAATAAATGCCAATACAGGAATGAATAAAGACATAATAGACATGATAACTGATGTGCCCGTTTCAATCGTTGAAACCACTGGATTAGCTATTCCACCTGTGGAAGTGGTTGAAGCAAGTCGAGTAGCACCAGAACTGCCTGCAATTGCAGCAGCAGTACCTCCACCAGCAATAATAGCTAAAGCCCAGGTAATTGCAGGACTCAAATCAGCTACTGTAGAAACCATAACAGCAGTTCCTGCAATAGTTGCCAAGGGAATAGCAATTGAATCTAAAAGATTATCTATATAAGGGATGTAATAGGCAAATATTTCAACTAAAGTAGCAACTCCAAGAGTGATAACAGCTGTTAAACTACCAATCCATTGCCAAGAATCATTAAGTTCCCATAAATTAAAATAAGCAGCCAAGCTTAAAGCAAACAAAGGTACAAACACCCTAAAACCGACAGATGCAGATAAACCAATGCCTAAGCAAATACTTATAAGTGTTTCAAAAGTCATCATACTAAACCATGTTTCTTTTAAGTTTTTATTTCAGTTTAACAACAGTAGAGTTATACGGTTTCAAAAAAATCATCTTTAAATCCGATAAGATATAATCTTTCTTTAGCTCTTGTTGCTGCTGTATATAACCAACGCATATAATCTTTATCAATGCCATTAGGCAAATAGGGTTGCTCTACAAAAATTGTGTTCCATTGTCCACCCTGAGATTTATGACACGTTATTGCATACGAAAACTTAACTTGCAAAGCATTGAAATGCTTATTGCCTTTTATACTCAGGAACTTTTTATAATTGGACGTTTCATCTTCATAATCCTTTTGCACCTCTTGGTATAATCGATTACTGTCCTCATAAGTTAACGAAGGGGTTTCGGCTTCAATGGTATCTAAAAGCAAAACGGTTTCAAATGGTCTCATCTTTGGATAATCGACCATTTGCACTTTCACTTCAGCAAAACGAAAATCATAAAGGGTTTGAATTGAAAAAATTTCTAGCACCTGAATGATATCACCATTAGCAATAAAACCAGCTTCAGTAGTAGGCTTGATCCAGAAGTAATTATTTTTAACGACCATTAAAAAATCACCAACAGTTAATTCATTTTCATTAAATAGAATACGATTTCTGATTTGTTGATTATATAAGTTAGCACGTTTGTTACTTCTTACTATAATAGCTGTATCCTCATGACCATGCTCACTATAAGAATCATTTATGGCATCCATAATTTCATGACCATCAATAAGACGTATGATATCGGTAAACCCATTAAGATTGAATTTAAAAGAGTCATAAAATTCATTTTCGATAACCTCTCTAATTCGCGTTGCATTACTCAAAATACCAGAATCCTGATTTTGCCTTACAACTTCATCAAGTTCTATTGACGTCACATTTTTATTATAATTTAAATCGAGTTTGTCTTGATTGAGAGCTGGAGAAAATTCAGATTTAACAGGAGGCAGTTGTGCCTTATCACCAATAAGTAATAATTTACATTTATGTCCAGAATACACAAAATGTATTAAATCATCTAACAACGATGTACTCTCAAAATTTTTAGAGTCTGCCGGAGTATCAGAAATCATTGAAGCTTCATCGACTATAAATATGGTGTTCCGATGCTTGTTGGGTTGCATCACAAATTTAACGCCTCCTCCTCTATCTTTCTTCGGAAAATAGATTTTTTTATGTATTGTAAAGGCTTCTTTTTTTGAATAATTAGAGATGACTTTTGCTGCTCTTCCTGTTGGAGCCATCAATACAGCACTTTTTTTTGTCTCCCATAAATTAGAAACCAGAGTTCCAATGATACTCGTTTTTCCTGTTCCAGCAAATCCTTTTAATAGGTATAAAGCATTTGGAGAATCGTCAAATACAAACTGTGCTAATTGTTCAATAGCAACCAGTTGCTTAGTTGTTGGAGCAAAAGGAAATTTCTTTATTAGTAATTTATAAAAATCTGAGGAGGTCATAAAAAGTGCTCAAAAAATAATTGAAAATGCAATATAACATTTAATGTGTTAAGGTTTTTATCACTTTACATCACAAATTTTGTTATAGAATATGAAAGTAATTTTATATCTTTCAACTTTCATTGTTTTTTATCTACAATATTTTAACGAATAAAAAAAAATTGTAGATTTGCGTAACTCCTTAACAAAATAAAAAAACTAACTATGTTAAAAATAATTCTTGTAGTTGTCGGCCTTATTTTACTTACCATTGGTATTGTTTGGTTAATTGATAAGTTTGTGCCTAAAAAATTAAAACCTGTACTTAATTTAGTATTATGGGCTCTAATTTTCTTTTTAGGATATATCACTTTCATGTCTGTTTATGGTGAAATCCAATTTAACAAAATTAAAGATGAGCGCTATAAAACAGTGATTACTAAATTAAAAGATATTAGAGATGCACAATTAGCACACAGAACAGTAACTAAAGAATTTGCTGGAGATTTTGATAATTTAATTAAGTTTATTGATACTGCCCAATTTACAATTACACAACGTAGAGATTCAACTATCATTGATGAAGAATTAACGCGTCGTTTTGGTGGTGTTGAAACAACTAAAGATATTATCGTTATTGACACCTTAGGTTTTGTGTCAGTAAAGGATTCTCTTTTTGGAGCAGACACACGCTACAAAACGATGATGAATCTCCCAGAAGGTGTTGGTCCTGCAGGATCAAAATTCAACCTTAAAGCTGGTAAGCTAGATGAAAGTGGTATTGCTGTTTTTGAAGCTTATGTAGATAAAGATGTTATTTTACACGATCAAGATAAAAACTTAGTGGCCAAAGAAAAAGAAGTGATGTCTGTTGATGGCGTTAACGGACCTAAGTTACAAGTTGGTTCTATGACCGAAGCAGATACAGGTGGTAACTGGCCTAAAAACTTAAGCAAAGACTAAATTGAAACAAAATAGTATAAAAGCATTGTCCATTCAAATTCGTTTGAGTGGACTTTCTTTTTGCATTCTAAATCGTTCAACGAACACAATCGAATGGCTTAATCATGTTCGACTTGACAAAAAAGCATCGCCTTTTGAGCTTTTAAATGAGTTAAAAAACGTAGTTGAGTCAAATTCGCTTTTTGAACAAACTTTTAATACGATAACCTGTGTATATCAAAATGAATTATCATGTCTTGTTCCCAAAGCGGTATTTAATGAAAATAACTTAGCCGATTATTTAAAATTTAATGCTAAGATTTTAAAGACCGATTTCATTAGTTATGATGAACTCTCTACCATTCAAAGTATGAATGTTTATGTGCCTCTGGTTAATATTAACAATTATATCTTTGATACCTTCGGAAGCTTTGAATACAAACACTCCTCTACTATTCTTATCGAATCTCTTTTGCAGTTAGGTTCTAAATTTTCAGGAGAAAAATTACATATTAATGTAAATAAAAACACCTTTGAAATTGTATATGTAAAAAATCTGGAACTTATTTTTTACAATACCTTTGAATATCAAAGTAAAGAAGATTTTATTTATTACATCTTATTTACTGTAGAACAGCTTAAACTCGATCCGGAAACCATCAAAACGGTCCTATCTGGTTCTATTGAAACTACAGATGACGATTATAGTATATTATATAAATACATTCGATTTGTAGATTTTATTCACCCAAATTATGATTATAAGTTTAAGACGGACATTAATACCAGTGCTTCACACAACGATTTCATTTTACTAAATAGCTTTAACTAATGCGAATTATTTCTGGTCAATACAAAGGGCGTCGAATTGTAGCTCCAAAAAAATTACCTGTCAGACCAACTACAGACATGGCCAAAGAGTCATTGTTTAATATTTTAAATAATCAGTATTATTTTGATGATATTTCAGTTTTAGATCTGTTTGCTGGCACAGGTAATATAAGTTACGAGTTTGCTTCCCGAGGAACTGAGCAGATTACTGCTGTCGACGAAAACTATGGCTGCATCAAATTTATAAATGAGACTGCCGAAAGTTTCGAAATGACTATTTCGACAATAAAAAGTGATGTTTTTAAATTCTTAGAAAAAACGACACAGCAACATACAATCATTTTTGCTGATCCTCCTTATGATTTTCTTACTGAAGAATTTGCCAGAATTCCGCAGTTAGTCTTTCAAAATACACTATTAGAAGACGAAGGCTTACTCATTGTTGAACATTCTAAACACACCGATTTATCTCATTTAGCGCACTATTCGCATTCCAAAAGTTATGGAGGTAATATGTTTAGTTTCTTTAAGTAAATCTACTTGTTTTTTTATTTAGGTTGAACCACTCTAATACTCCAACTGTACTAGTGCTATATTTGTAGTATAAACCCTATTAATAATTTTTTACTAACTTGTAAGTCTTCAACTCTGAGTGTATACTCATTTTGCACCTATAAATTGTCCTCCAATTTACTCCCTTCATTTTGATATGGTTAACTATGGCTATTAAGCAATCAACATATTAACTTAAATCAATTATTATGAAAGTATTACAAAAAACGATGTTAGCAGTTTTTACTTTGCTGCTATTTTTACCAATGCATGTTAATGCTCAAAAAGACCAGCCAAAGGTCACCTTAGAGTTTAAAAATGCTGAAACAGCAAATCAGCTTGTTCGAAATTACACTAAAGCGCTTCAAAATGGAGATGTTGCTAAAATGAATGCTCAACTCCATGAAAACGCTATGATTTATGGTTTAGGTGGTGCATTAGACTCTTTAAACGTAAAGCAGCACACTGCCTATTTTACAAATAGTACAAATCAGTTTAAACATTCTATTACTAATGACCTCTATTTGCCTGTTAAGGTTGAAGAGTATTGGAACGAAGGCGAATGGCTATTGTCTTGGGGAACAAACACTGTTACCGATAAAAAAACTGGAAAAACCATAATCATTCCTTACCATTCAGTATCAATGGTTGAAGGTGGTAAAATTGTATTTATGCGCTATTTCTATGATATGCTAAATATTATGGAAAGTCAAGGCTTTACACTAGCTCCTCCTAAACAATAAAATATCACAAAATAAAAACCCTTTACAAATTGTAAAGGGTTTTTTAATGGGAAAGTAAATCTATAAGCCGAATTCTGTATACCAACAAGACTAATCTAGTTGGCATCCCTATCATTTATCTGCGTTTACTGTTACCAGCAAACTTTAGCTGCCTACCCTCTAGCATCGCGCGTGCACGCTCAATCACTAGTTTACATGACATTGCACCACATAGAGTTTACCTGATTTCACTACAGCATGACCTGTACATTCTTTCTGTTGCACTTTTCCTCATCTCTCGATGGATGGCTGTTAACCACTATGATTGCACTATGGTGTTCGGACTTTCCTCAACGACAAATAAGCCGTTGCGATAAGGCGATCTACTCGTTTGCAAAAGTACAATTAATTGTTAATAACTCCTTTTAAATTACAGCATCATAATTCCTATTTTTATATTGAATTTTTAACTTTGTTATCTAAGTATTTTTAATGGAACATTTCATTGTATCAGCTCGTAAATATAGACCTCAAACCTTTAAGGATGTTGTGGGTCAGCAAGCTATTACAAACACCTTGTTAAATGCTATTGAAAACAACCATTTAGCTCAAGCCCTTCTGTTTACTGGTCCGCGTGGTGTTGGGAAAACGACCTGCGCTCGTATATTGGCCAAAATGATTAACAGTGATGGTTCTGAAACTGAAGATGAAGATTTCGCTTTCAATATTTTTGAACTGGATGCCGCATCTAATAACTCGGTTGATGACATTAGAAATTTAACAGATCAAGTAAGAATTCCTCCTCAGGTTGGAAAATACAAAGTCTATATCATTGACGAGGTGCATATGTTGTCACCTTCTGCCTTTAATGCATTTTTAAAAACCTTAGAAGAACCTCCTAAGCATTGCATATTTATTTTAGCAACAACTGAAAAGCATAAAATCATTCCAACGATATTATCACGTTGTCAGATTTTTGATTTCAAACGCATAACTGTCAAAGATGCTAAAGACTATCTGAAATATATTGCTGAAGAACAAGGTGTCAAAGCCGAAGATGACGCGCTACATATTATAGCGCAAAAAGCAGATGGTGCCATGCGTGATGCTTTATCTATTTTTGATCGTGTTGTTAGCTTTTCAGGAAAAGAATTAACCAGACAAGCGGTTACAGAAAATCTTAATGTTCTCGACTACGAAACATACTTTACAAGTACAGATCTTATTTTAGATAATAAGATTCCGGAATTATTAATTCAATACAATCACACCCTATCTAAAGGTTTTGATGGTCATCATTATATCGCAGGATTAGCGTCGCATTTTAGAGATTTGCTGGTCTGTCAAAATGAAAAAACAATTGAACTTCTAGAAGTTGGAGAAGACACAAAAGAAAAGTATTTAAAACAATCTAAAAAAGCACCTCATGCCTTTCTCATAAAAGGCATAGAACTCGCTAACGATTGCGATTTAAAGTATAAGAGCAGTAAAAATCAACGCTTACTTGTTGAACTTTGCCTTATGCAGCTTGCCTCTATCACTTTTGATGGAGAAAAAAAAAATAGCAAATATTACATAATTCCGCCATCTTATTTTAAAGCCAAAGGAATAACACCTATTCCTGTTGAAATCCCAAAAACAAACAAAACAAATGAGGTTGTTGATGAAACACCTGATACAAGCACGCCTAAAGTTAATACACCAATAGCTGCCGAGCCTGCAAAACCTGTACTGGATTTAAATAAAGATCAGCGTACATCTGGATTGTCTTTAAAAAGTATAAAAGCAAAAAAAGAGCATCAAATCAGACAAATGGAAGTTGTAATTGATGCCGAAGCTTTACCAACCGAAGCATTTACAGAAGCTGAGTTTCATGAGGCCTGGAACGCTTATATTAAACAACTTCATAAAAAAGGAGAGAAAATCATGGCTTCTATCCTTGAAATGGGAAAGCCAAAGTTAGATAACACAAGTATTAAGCTAGCATTTCCAAATGAAACATTAAAAGTTGAACTTGAGCGCGCACAGTATCCTTTGATGGAGTTTATTAGAAAATCATTGATGAATTATGATTTAAAACTCGATATTACTGTCAATGAAGAAATCTCTAAAAAATATGCTTTTACAACTCAAGAAAAGTATGAAAAACTCAAAGAGAAAAATCCAAATATAGAAGTCCTTAGAAAAACTTTTGGTCTGGATATTTAAAGTATTTATTATGAAAAAAATTAGCTTTATCATTTCTTGTATTTTGATCATTGTCCTCATGTCTTGTCATAATCGAACCAGTAAAAAAGAACGTTTAGAACAAGCTGTTACAGAATTCAATGAAAACATCAAATCAATAGATATAGACAATTACTATCCTGTCAGTTACACTGAAACAAAAACAGACTCATTGATTGCCAATACTTTCAAAGTTAGTATAAAAAATTATGCAAATATGGATTCTGAAATTCAATTAAGTCAACGCATAAATCAATTAGAAAAGACGACCAATTATCACCGTACATTTACTTCAGAAATCAGAGTAGTTGTTCAAGACAAAATTATTTTTGACACGCATATTTCTGTTGAAAATTTTATAGATTATTTGCCTTCAGATTTTTGGAATAATGCCACACTCGAACATGTTTGGGTCAATCAGGAACAATCAGATTCTGAAAAATTATCATTGGGATTATCATTTATCAATCCGGTACAACAGTCGCATAAATTATACAACTTGCGTATTGATAAACAAGGAAAACAGCGTCTAACTTTATTAGAAGATCACATTTAATTATGCTTGGATTAAAATTACCAACCGATCCGCGTTGGGTAAATATTGTAGAGAAAAATATTGAAGATATTTTAACAGATCACGCTTATTGTGAGCAGAAAGCCGCAAGTACAGCAATATCCTTGATTGTGAGTTTTCCTGAATATACCAAATTGGTTACCGAAATGACGGCCTTGGTTAAGGAAGAAATAAGTCACTTTAAGATGGTACATGATAGAATTCTGGCAAAAGGCTGGGTTTTAGGGCGTGACCGAAAAGATGATTATGTGATACAACTTTTAAAATTCTTTCCAAAAGGTGGTAGCAGAACCACACAGCTCGTTCACAGATTGCTGTATGCTGCTTTAATAGAAGCCAGAAGTTGCGAACGTTTTAGACTGCTTTCAGAAGAACTTGAAGACAAAGAACTCGCTGAGTTTTATAGAAAATTAATGGTGAGTGAAGCCAATCACTATACGATGTTTTTAGGATTTGCAAGGCAATATGGAGATCGTAATGAGGTGGATCAAAAGTGGCAGAACCTTCTTGATTATGAGGCAAGTATCATGAAAAATTTGGGTAAAAATGAAACAATTCACGGGTAAATTTCTTACATTTATTGTAATAAATCATACCCACTATGAAAAACATTTACTTTGCTTCTCTTTTTTTATTTAGTATAACTACAATCTTTGCCCAAGAGGATTTATTGGATGGCCAATGGGTTATGGATTCAATTTTTGATCATGATATTTTTTTGGAAGACCCATCAAATCCTATAACAATAGATTTTGATGTTGATGCTAATGTGATCACCATACAGAGTTTTTGTGGTGAAATATACCAAAGCTTTTATACAGCATCTACTACAGAGAATACTTTTGAAATTACAAACGCCATGTGGACTCCTACAACTTGCAGTGAAGATAATAGTTTTGAAATTGCAACTTATGGTTTGCTCTCTATTCCTACAGTACATCCTCAAATATTGATTTTTACTATTACCAACAACGGTGACTCGACCTCATTAGTACTTGATTTTGCCTACTTCGATGAAGGATTAGGGGTAACAACAGGTGTTGTTGCTAATTTCACCAAAGAAAACGATCCTCCAGAACAATTAACCACGAATTGGTACCTAGACCAAATTGTCGTTGACAATGTAATTCACAATAACTATTTCAACGAAAGTCAAAATATGGGTATCATATTCACTGCCAATCCAGGAAGTCTTGCAAATAATTTGGTTTTTGATGGGAATTCGTCTTGTAATTCCTTTGATGGTAATTATGTTGCTGATGAGAATACCATTTCGATCAACAGCATGGCTGTTACAGCCATGGATTGTGTAGGAACACCAAAACAACTCTACGAAGATTTATATATAGAAGTTTTAAGAGTTAATAACGCCATACCAAGTGTCCTCAATTATACAGCTTTTGGGACAGGTGACGCCGCGACTTTAGTAATTTCTAATCCTGCTTCTGGCGATTATGCTGTTTATGGTAAAATACCTTCGGAGACAACATTAGTACAAACATGGTATCTGTCTCGTATGGAAATTCCTGGTAGTTCTAATATAGAGATTCCCTTTTCTGATGCTCCTTCTTTATTATTTACCAATACAATTGACCCTGTGCTTTTTGAAACTCAAGCTTTAGGTAATGGCGACTGCAATAGCTTTTACTGCACCTATGAATTCTCTTTCACATCTAATGGAGACAATGTACTGATTAGAAATTTCGGAGCTACGTTGGCTGATTGTACTTCTAGCACATATGAAGATGCCTATTTTGCTACTTTAGAATCTCCTTCTTCGAATTATTTTGAATTAAAAATCATTAATGATGGCGCTACATTAATTATGACCGATTTGTTGGGTGCTAAACTAGTATTTGGAGATGCTCCATTATCTTTAGAAGATGTTGATATTCCAACACTTGATGTCGTTTTGAAAGAAAATCTAGTATCATCTGTACTAAAATTATCAGGTTTAGAACCTCTGCAAAACCCTAAATATACTATAGTTACCATTCAAGGCAAGACCATAGTAGGTGGCCCATTACTATCAGATATGATTCTAGTTGATTATTTATCATCTGGAGTATATTTTTTGAATATCACAACAGAAAATAACATCTCAAAAATACTTAAGTTTATTAAACGATAGATATAAAAAAAGCCTCAGTAGATACAAAGAGGCTTTTCAATTTTATGTGTTATTTGAGTTTTAGATTTTAATTCCAAATCCAAATTGAAATGTGGTATTTTGAGCTTCCAACCCAGAGATGTCTTCATCAAGAATGTTACTTAAACCATAATGAACACGAGCATCAATGAATAATTCATCGTTAATCATATATTCTACACCACCAACACCTGAAAAGGTGAATGTTGAAAACGCATCTTGATCTTTCCATGTTTTTAAACTTACCATTGGTCCAACACCTAAAGTAAACTTTTCACCGATAGCAAAGCGTGCCATAATTGGCATTTGTAGATAATCTGCTCTTAAATCGTCGGCTTTAGCTCCTTCAGCAGAATATTGAATTTCAAGATATGTTGAAAAGTTTTCAGTAATTCCATAATCTACGAATCCACCAAAAGCAAATCCGTTTCTATGTTGATTTGAAAATGTAGCATCTGGAGTAAAATCTAAATTTGAAATATTAAATCCTGCTCTAACACCATAACTCACTTCCTGAGAGAAAGATAGCGTTGTTGTAACTACGAATAATAAAGTAAGTACTATTGATTTCATTTGCATAAGTATTTTATTTAGGGTTCACATTTCTGTGATATTAATATCAAAATTATACTAGTATATAGCTAGATTTGAGACGGCTAATATATAATGAAAATTAAAAATACAAAATAAATATAGCCTATTACTCTCAAAAACACGCTAAAAGATCTATATATTAAAGGTTTATACTTGAAACTGTATTAAAATAGACACTTTTGATAATACCATCAGATAATCCGATTTTTGGAACATAAATATCCTTAGCTCCACTCCATTTCATAGCAGACAGATAAATTCGTGTTGCTGGAATAATTACATCGGCACGATCCTGATTAAGCTCAAGTTCTGTAATACGTTCTTCATACGAATAGGTTTGAAGCTTGTTGTAATAAGATGTTAAGTAAAAATATGTGAGCGGTTTACCTATTGATTTTCCTGATATTTTAAATATTTTATTAATATTTCCACCAGAACCTATTAAATCAATTGTGTCGTAAGTTTTCGTATTTGCCTTAATCCAGTCTTCGAGTTCAATCCAAATATCCTTCTTTACAATATCATTAAGCAAGCGAACTGTGCCAATTTTAAACGATTTTGAAGCTACCGTATTTCCGAGGTGAATAACAGAAAACTCCGTGCTTCCACCTCCAACATCAACATATAAATATGTTTTATCTTCTTTGATATACGAATGCAAATCTGTTGCTGCAATAATTGCTGCTTCTTCTTCTCCATTAATAATATCAATATCAATAGCTGCCTTTTTAGAAATAAGTTTTACCAAAGCTTTTCCGTTATCTGCCTCTCGCATAGCAGATGTAGCACAAGCCTTATAGGTAACCACTTTGTGAGATTTCATTAGTAATTTAAAAGCTACCATAGTATCCAGCATACGCTGTTTGTTTTCTTCGGAAACTTCGCCATTTAAAAACACATCAGCTCCAAGACGAATTGGTACACGAACCAATGACGTTTTTTTGAACTTTACAGGCTGCCCCTTTTGTTCAATAATACTTGAAATTAAAAGCCTTACAGCATTAGAACCAATATCTATTGCTGCGTATTTTTTTATGGTTAGCATAAATTAAGAATTCAGTTTATCTTCAAAATAATCGTAAAGTGCAAATTGGGACCTTACTTTCGGATTGTTGTTTTTACGATAATCATTATTTTGACTTTCGTCTATGATTCTTGCTTTAACATTATCACTCCAACAAATATCGAAAATATCTAATAAATCCTGCTTAATATCTTCTTGATATATCGGACAACTTACTTCAACTCTGTTTTCGATATTTCTGGTCATCCAATCTGCCGAAGAAATATAGACCTTTGTGTCGTTGTCATTGCAAAACACATATAGTCTAGTGTGTTCCAAGAATTTATCGATGATACTAATCACTTCAATGTTTTCGCTCATACCTTTAATTCCGGGAACTAAACAACAAATACCTCTGACGATCATCTGTATTTTGACACCTGCTCTACTAGCTTCATACAACTTGTCAATCATTTTATAACTTGAAATACTGTTCAATTTCAGTTTTATAAAAGCTGGCTTACCTTTTTTTACATTGTCAATTTCGGTATCTATTAAGGCAAATAATTTTGACTTTGTGTAATGCGGAGAGGTAATAATATGCTTGTAGCGATGAATTCTATAGTTAGTATGGAAAAAGTTAAAGACCTTATTAACATCTTTTAAAATTTTCTGATTGGCTGTAAACAGAGTAAAATCGGTATAAATTTTTGCTGTAGATTCATTAAAATTTCCTGTGCTTATAAATCCGTAACGTTTTAGTGAATTTTCCTCTTCACGCTCAATGACACATATTTTACTATGCACTTTCAGGCCTGAAACCCCAAACAGCATATTAACACCTTCGTCTTGCATTTGCTCTGCATAATCGATATTGGCTTGTTCATCAAAACGAGCTCTAAGTTCAATAACAACGGTTACTTTTTTACCATTTTTTGCAGCATTTATAAGTGAACTTGCAATGTGGGAAATTTGAGCTAATCGGTAAATCGTAATTTTTATAGTTTTTACCTGAGGATCTAAGGCAGCCTCACGCAAAAATTTTACGACATAAGAAAAGGTTTGATATGGTGTATGTAATAAATAATCTTTTTTTGCTATTGTATTAAATATACTTTGTTCTAGACTCAAGCCTTTCACCTTTAAAGGATCAATTTTTTTATACAATAAATCGTTTCTGCCCAGACTTGGAAATCCCATATAATCTCTTCTATTGTGATATCGTCCACCAGGAATGACACTATCTTTAGAATCGATTCCCATTTTAGTCATTAAATATTCTAAGGTTTCTTCATCAATAGTTTTGTCATACACAAAGCGTACAGGTTCGCCAATTTGCCTGTCTTTTACACTGTCGGAAATTTTTTCAATAAAACTTTTACTCAAATCACTATCAAAATCCAGTTCACCATCACGTGTAATTTTAATCATATTTGCAGTGATGCTGGTATAATTGAAAATATTAAAAATATCATCCAAACAATAGCGCAGTAAATCATCTAATATCATGATATAGCACTTGTCACCTTTACTCGGAAGAACGACAAATCGATCCATAGATTTGGTAATTTCTATGAGTGCAAATTGCTTAGAATCATTATCTAATTCCATTTTTACAGCCAAATAGGCTGCACTATCTTTTAAATGCGGAAGGTCTACTATATCATTTAAAATGATAGTAACTAAAGCAGGACTTACTTGTTGAATGAAATAATTTTTTATGAATTTATGCTGATCTTCATCAACATCTTTTTCATCAATAATAAAAATGTTTTCGCCTTCAAGTTTTTTTTGAATATTCTCTAAAATGTCTAAACTCTGGCTTTGCTGTTTTATTACTACCTGAGTTATAATTTCTAGCAAGTCGGCAGCTTTGATACCCAACTCACTCTTACCTCCTTTTCCAGCTTCATCAATACGTTTTACTGTAGCATAACGTACTTTGAAAAACTCGTCCAAGTTATTAGAAAATATTCCTAAAAAACGAAAGCGTTCAATTAACGGTACACTTTCATCTGCAGCCTCTTGTAAAACACGCTCATTAAATTGAAGCCAGCTCAATTCCCTATTTACATAGGTATTCTTATCTTTTGTCATTATTTTAAATCTCTAGGAAAAATAGTTAATTCTGTAATACCTTTTGATAAATCACTCCATGAATTTATATTCATTTTTAAGACGACCAATCCACTGGTTGGCAAATTATCAATAAAAGTATCGCCAAATATATTGCAAATAGATGTGAATGCATGATTATGACCAAAAATCATAACATTTTCATAACCATCATGTAGTCCTTTCAAAAAATTTACGACACTTTCCCCTCCAAAATCATATAAATCTTCTACAATAGTGATACGATTTAAATCAATATTTAAATTTTCCATAAAAATTTTACATGTGGTCAATGCTCTGTTTGCAGGACTAGAAAAAACAGCATCAGGTTCAAAATCGTTTGTTTTAAATGCTTGAGACACTAATTTGGCATCATTTAATCCTCTCTTTTTTAGTGGTCTATCTCTGTCGCTTACTTGGTGTTCCCAAGACGATTTCGCGTGTCTAATAAGTACAATTTTTTTCATTTATATTCGATTAAATGCAAATTTTATCGATAAAATGTTGCATAATTCCGTTTTAACGATTATTTTGCCCTCTTTATCATTTAAATTTGTCAAAAGAATTAGTAATCAGTTCATTTGTTCAGTTAAATTAATGTTTAATGACCCCAAATCAAAAATATATTAATATATCCATTTACCAAACATTGGTTACCAATGTTCTTCCCTCATTTATTATTGAATTTCTGACGAAGCCTAACAAGCATAAATCAGGTTTTTTTATTTTTTAATTTACATCGCTAAGCGAATTAATATAGTTTAAAATATTTACTCTATGAAAAAAATTACCTTGCTAATGCTGGTTTTTCTGGCTACGCTCTATACGTATGGTCAACAGCCATTGGATTTAAAAATTGAGGAAGGCGCAGATGCACCTAACACAGAGTCTGTTAGGTTTTACTTTCTATCAATAACAAATATTTCTGATGATACTGAAGGGTTTAAAATTTCAGCTAAAGATATTAGTTGTACAAATATTCCACCTGAACAACAAGTAACATTAAATAAAACTATATTAGATAGTACTCAAACTACTGAATTAACTAATATAACTCTTGGCTCTAATGAAACTTTAGAGTTTTATTTAAAAATTTCTAGACCAGATAACACGCCAGTAGACAAATGGAATTGCATCGAAGTTCAAGCAATCAATGACAATAGTATTATTTTAAGCAATGCGATTTTAATAAAATCATTAATCCCAGATCCATCCAAATTTAACTAGAAATAGTTATTACTAAACTCAAAACGTATTTATGAAAACTGCTATTCATCATAATACCAATAAAAAAATAGCCCTACTACTAGTATTGTGTTGTGGCTATTTTATCAATGCTCAAGTTTTAGACGCTTTCGATGCTAGATTCAACGAAACGGTTCAAGGAGATGTGACTATGATTGCCAATAATATGCTTTCTAGATCGGCAACTGGAGACTATGACGGATCTTCTGGAAATCATAACTTTAGCGATAATGTTTATGTCGATATTGATAATGATGCTTCAACGTTTAATTCTAGTAGTGCAAACCTGAGTAACCCAGCACCAAATTTAGAGTGTCTTTCCATTAAAAAAGCTTATTTGTATTGGGCAGCAGCAGATAGAGAACCTACTAATGATGTAAATTCTGAAAATCAACCAGGCTGGATATATAGTAACATCAAATTAATGTTACCTGGTCAAACGACTTACTCAAATTTATCGGCAGATAATGTTATATATAGAGGACGTGATGAACTCGTTCATATCAACAATGACCCTTATGTATGCTACAAAGATATAACTGCTCAAGTTCAAGCTTTAGGCGACCCATTTGGAAAATACCAAGTAGCTAATGTAGAAGCTAAAACAGGAAGCCTTACAGGTCATGGTGGTGGAAACATTGGTACTTCTGGAGGATGGCAAATCGTATTTGTTTATGAAAGTCCTAAATTACCATCTAAAAATATTAGTCTATTTGATGGTTATGCTAATGTGACAAGTGCTGTCAATAATTTTGATATTACATTTAATGGTTTTCAAACAGTTCCTATTGGTGATGTGAGTGCAAATGTTGTTATTGGGTCTTTGGAAGGTGATCGCGATTTATCTGGTGATCAACTTTTAATAAGAGATACATCTAATAATTTTGTACCTATTTCTGCACCTCAGAGATCGAGTGATAACTTTTTCAATAGCCGTATTACAGTTGGCAATGCCAATTTTATAAACAGAAACCCTAAAAGCTTAAATACATTAGGTTTTGATGCAGCGGTTTTCCCGCTTGCTAATGCGTCAAAAAACCTTATAACAAATAACCAAACTTCTGCTACATTGCGTTTAACATCTAACCAAGAAACTTATGGTTTATACCTTGTTGGACTTTCTGTTGATGTATGGGCTCCTAACCTGGCTCCAATAGACATTGTAATGGAATCTGGAACAGACCCAGCAAATCCAGGTGATATCATTGGTTACTCAATGGATATTGTAAATAGCGGGAATGATAATGCTGTTAATTTTTCTATGGCTGCTACATTGCCACCTCAGGTAAGTAATGTTATAGCTGACAACTTACCTTCTGGCGTTACCTATTCATTTAATGATTCTACTGGAGAATTAGTTTTCAATTTTATCGATGGCATGTTTGACGTTGGAGGTAATAATGTAGAACTAGATTTTGAAATCGTATTACAGGACGACTGCTATTTTCTTGAGACCAATTGTGATTTAGAATTTGAATTTCAGTTTACAGCCACCTATAATGGTGTTCAAAACCCAAGCTTACAAACAACAGTCAGTTCTGCTTCTATAAAAGACTGTAATGTTGGTGACTTACTTCCAATCGAAGTAGAAATTGTGCAACCAACTGTAGCATGGGCTACAGCTCCTGGTGCTTTAGATAGAATTATCGAATGTTCTGATACTTCTGCCATTAATAATGCGCAAAACCTAGAACCTGAAACAACGATCTGTAACTTTAATCTAACTAAAACTTCGGGCAATTTTGTTGCTGAACCAGGCTGTCCTTACAACGGTTCTTATACTAATACATGGACGTTTACCGATCAGTGTGGCGTTACTATAGAAACTTATGTTCAAAATATTTTTATTCAAGATACTACACCTCCAACTCTCGATGCAAACGCTTTTGATTTAACTGTTCAATGTAATGAAAACAGTCAAGAAGCATTAGACAACTGGCTAACTTCTAATGGAAGTGCTTCTGCTTTTGATAACTGCGGAAATGTAACTTGGTCAAACAATTTTAGCGGACTTACAGATGGCTGCGGAGAAACAGGTTCTGCTACAGTAACTTTTACAGCTACTGATGAATGCGGAAATACAACCGAAACAACAGCTACGTTTACAATCGAAGATACTGTAGGACCAACTCTTGTTGGCTTCCCATCAGATGCTAATAACGATATCCCGTCTTGTGTCAATGTTCCTGTTTTATCATTTAATAATTACCAGGAAGAATCTGGAGACAATGACAACACTACATTTCTTGAAGGTGAAGTGTTTAGGTTTAGTGATGTGTCGACTAATATTGATGCCTTATTGACCATTGTAGAGACTTTTAATACAACTATTCCTGTACTAGATGACAACTCTTCAGGACCAAATGCACTTAAGCCAAGAACTGCTTTTAGCTTAACAAATATTGGAGATAGAGCTTATACTGAATACAGAATTGATTTTGTCGATGCAACGACTGGTGACCCAGTAAGTTTACCAGAATTTTATACAAACTTTAATGATATTGATGGTGGTAGTAATTATGGAGAAGTTAACTGGACTCAATTTACCTCAAGTTATACGGTTAATGACCCTACAGATTTAACAATTACCGAAGAAGGTTCATGGATTGTTGCGACCGCTGGTACAACCGAATATGATGGTGTGACTAGTGTTAATCCTCAATCAAATATTACTACAAGAAATACCAATTCGAGTTCATATAGATTTAGATTAGGTGTTGTTGCTAGAAGAGCTAATGTTTCTGGATCAGGTAGACAACACAACATAGAATTTACGTGTATTTCTAATTATACAAATCCTGAAACAACAACTGATGAAATTACTATCGAATGTAGTGAATTAGAACCCGCAGAAACACTTACAGCTACAGACGAATGTGGTAATGCTACTGTAACTTTTGAAGAGACAAGAACCGATGGTAATTGTGATAACAATTATATTTTAGAACGAACATGGACTGCTACAGACGATTGTGGTAATGAAACTGTTAGAACTTTAATTATTAATGTACAAGATACTACGGCTCCAACGTTTACTACTCCAGCAGATATTACAATTCAATGTAACCAAGATGCCGATGACTTAACCCTTGTTGGTGATGTAACAGATGAGTTCGATGCGTGTACGTCGTCATCTGCAGATTTCCAAGCGACATATACAGATGCTATTACAGCAGGAAGTTGTGATAATCAGTTTACTATTACAAGAACTTGGTCACTAGCTGACGACTGTGGCAATACTGCTACGGACACCCAAACCATTACTGTAGTTGATACGGTTAATCCAACACTTACACTCCCAGCTGATACTACAATTGAATGTGGTCAAAGTACCGATCCTTCACAAACAGGTGTAGCAACTGGAACTGATACTTGCGGAAATGTAACTATTAACTATACTGATACTTCTGTTTCAAACTGTGGTAACACTCAAATAATTACGAGAACATGGACAGCTACTGATGATTGTGGTAACGAAACTTCTAATGCTCAAACCATTACTGTAGTCGACACTACGGCTCCTGTGATAACTATTCCTACGAATAAAATCAGAGAATGTGGAGAAGATACTAATCCACCAAATACTGGAACAGCGACAGCTACCGATAATTGTGGTAACGTCACTATTGACTATACAGATACATCAGTTTCTAACTGTGGAAATACACAAGTTATTTCTAGAACATGGACTGCTACTGATGAATGCGGAAATGTAGCTTCTGATGTACAAACAATTACTGTTGAAGATACTGGTGAACCTACACTTAATGTCCCTGCAGATATTACTATTGAATGTAATGAAAGTATCGATCCTACAAATACAGGTAATGCTACTGCTAGCGATACCTGCGGAAATGTAACTGTAACCTATACAGATGCTTCTGTTGCTGATTGCGGTAATACGGAGACAATTACTAGAACATGGACAGCTACTGACGACTGTGGTAATACAGTTTCCGAAACTCAAACTATTACAATTGAAGATACTACAGACCCAATCCTAACGTTACCTTCAGATATTACTATTGAATGTAATGATAGTATTGATCCTACAAATACGGGTAATGCTACTGCGACAGATGCCTGCGGAAATGCTACAGTATCATATGTTGATACATCTGCTGAGGCTTGTGGAAATACAGAGACAATTACAAGAACATGGACAGCAACTGATGATTGCGGTAATACGGTTTCTAGTACGCAAACTATCTCGATTGTAGATACTATAGCTCCTGACTTATCTAACTGTTCTATTGAAAATACAATATTAGAGTGTACTGACACTAATAACGAACAATTAGCAAATGATTGGAATGCGGCTAATATTGCTGCCTTAGAAGCTTGTGCTACAGATTCATGTGATACTGATTTAACAGGTCAAGTGACTTCTGATTACGACTTTAATAACTTAAACTCTACGTGTGGACCTTGTGGTACATTAAACGTAACGTATACTGTAACTGACGATTGTGGTAATGCTTCATCTGTTACAGTTACTCTAACTTTTGATGACGGAACGATTCCTGATTTATCTAACTGCTCTGTAACCGATCAATCTATCGAATGTTCTGGTGATGATAACGAGCAATTAGCTAACGATTGGAATGCAGCGAACATTGCTGCGCTTGAAAACTGTGCAGATGATTTGGGTATTACTGTAGTTTCTGATTATTCATATACAAATTTATCTTCTACTTGCGGACAAGGTGGCACTATTGATGTTGTATACACCATTAGAGATGACTGCGGAAATGCAACGACTCTAGAAGCGACATTAACCCTTGAAGATACAACACCTCCAAATTTAGATAACTGTTCTGTAACTGATCAATCTATCGAATGTTCTGGTGATGATAACGAACAATTGGCTAACGATTGGAATGCTGCTAATATTGCTGCACTTGAAACTTGTGGTGCTGATACTTGTGATACCGATTTTAATGGTCAGGTCACTTCTGATTATGCATACACCAACTTAGTGTCAACTTGTGGTCAAGGTGGTACGATTGCTGTCATCTATACGATTACTGATGACTGCGGAAATGCAACTACTTTAGAAGCTACGTTAACCCTTGAAGATTCAACACCTCCAAATTTAGATAACTGTTCTGTAACTGATACGACTATCGAATGTTCTGGTGATGATAACGAACAATTGGCTAACGATTGGAATGCGGCGAACATTGCTGCACTTGAAACTTGTGGTGCTGATACTTGTGATACCGATTTTAACGGTCAGGTGACTTCTGATTATGCGTACACGAACTTGATTTCAACTTGTGGTCAAGGTGGTACAATTGCTGTTATCTATACGATTACTGATGACTGCGGAAATGCGACTACTCTAGAAGCGACTTTAACACTTGATGATACTGTAATTCCTGATTTATCGGGATGTTCGGTTGAAAATACAACTTTGGAATGTTCTGACACTGATAATGAATCGCTTGCTGATGCATGGAATGCAGACAATATTGCTGCACTTGAAGCTTGTGCTGCTGATGCATGTGATACAGATTTTACTGGTCAGGTCTCTTCCGACTATGACTTTAATAACTTAAATACAACGTGTGGTCCTTGTGGAACATTAAATGTAACATATACCATTACAGATGACTGCGGAAATGCAACGACATTAATTGCAACATTAACCTTTGATGATGGGACGATTCCTGATTTATCTAACTGTTCTGTAACCGATCAATCTATCGAATGTTCTGGTGATGATAACGAGCAATTAGCTAACGATTGGAATGCAGCTAATATTTCAGCATTAGAAAATTGTGCGGATGATTTAGGAGTTACTGTAACTTCTGATTATGCATTCACAAATCTTACCTCTACTTGTGGTCAAGGTGGAACCATCACTGTAATTTATACGATTACTGATGATTGTGGTAACGCTACAACATTAACTGCAACTTTAACCCTTGAAGATACAACACCTCCAAATTTAGATAACTGCTCAGTAACTGATCAATCTATCGAATGTTCTGGTGATGATAACGAGCAATTAGCCAACGATTGGAATGCGGCAAACATCGCTGCGCTTGAAACTTGTGGTGCTGATACTTGTGATACAGACTTTAACGGTCAGGTGACTTCTGATTATGCGTACACCAACTTGGTTTCAACTTGTGGTCAAGGTGGAACGATTGCTGTCATCTATACAATTACTGATGACTGCGGAAATGCAACGACTCTAGAAGCTACCTTAACCCTTGAAGATACGACACCTCCAAATTTAGATAACTGTTCGGTAACTGATCAATCTATCGAATGTTCTGGTGATGATAACGAACAAATAGCTAACGATTGGAATGCAGCTAACATTGCTGCACTAGAAACTTGTGGTGCTGATACTTGTGATACCGATTTTAATGGTCAGGTCACTTCGGATTACGCCTATTCAAACTTAGTGTCAACTTGTGGACAAGGTGGTACGATTACTGTCATCTATACGATTACTGATGACTGTGGAAATGCTACTACTTTAGAAGCGACATTAACCCTTGAAGATACAACACCTCCGAATTTAGATAACTGTTCTGTAACTGATCAATCTATCGAATGTTCTGGTGATGATAATGAACAATTGGCTAACGACTGGAATGCTGCTAATATCGCTGCACTTGAAACTTGTGGTGCTGATACTTGTGATACAGACTTTAACGGTCAGGTGACTTCTGATTATGCGTACACCAACTTAGTGTCAACTTGTGGTCAAGGTGGAACAATTGCTGTTATCTATACGATTACTGATGACTGTGGAAATGCGACTACTTTAGAAGCGACATTAACACTTGAAGATACAACACCTCCTAACTTAGATAACTGCTCAGTAACTGATCAATCTATCGAATGTTCTGGTGATGATAACGAACAAATAGCTAACGATTGGAATGCGGCTAATATCGCTGCACTTGAAACTTGTGGTGCTGATACTTGTGATACTGATTTTAATGGTCAGGTCACTTCGGATTACGCCTATTCAAACTTAGTGTCAACTTGTGGTCAAGGTGGTACGATTGCTGTTATCTATACGATTACAGATGATTGTGGCAACACCACAACTTTAGAAGCGACATTAACACTTGAAGATACAACACCTCCAAATTTAGATAACTGTTCTGTAACTGATCAATCTATCGAATGTTCTGGTGATGATAACGAACAATTAGCTAACGATTGGAATGCGGCTAATATTGCTGCGCTTGAAACTTGTGGTACTGATACTTGTGATACCGATTTTAACGGTCAGGTCACTTCTGATTACGCCTATTCAAACTTAGTGTCAACTTGTGGTCAAGGTGGAACGATTGCTGTCATCTATACGATTACTGATGACTGCGGAAATGCAACTACTTTAGAAGCGACATTAACCCTTGAAGATACAACACCTCCAAATTTAGATAACTGTTCTGTAACTAATCAATCTATCGAATGTTCTGGTGATGATAACGAACAATTAGCTAACGATTGGAATGCGGCGAACATTGCTGCACTTGAAACTTGTGGTACTGATACTTGTGATACCGATTTTAACGGTCAGGTGACTTCTGATTATGCGTACACGAACTTGGTTTCAACTTGTGGTCAAGGTGGAACAATTGCTGTTATCTATACGATTACTGATGACTGTGGAAATGCGACTACTCTAGAAGCGACCTTAACACTTGAGGATACTGTAGTTCCTGATTTATCAGGATGTTCGGTTGAAAACACAACTTTAGAATGTTCTGACACTGATAATGAATCGCTTGCTGATGCATGGAATGCAGACAATATTGCTGCACTTGAAGCTTGTGCTGCTGATGCATGTGATACAGATTTTACTGGTCAGGTCACTTCTGACTATGACTTTAATAACTTAAATACTACATGTGGTCCTTGTGGAACATTAAATGTAACATATACCATTACAGATGACTGTGGAAACGCAACGACATTAATTGCAACATTAACCTTTGATGATGGGACGATTCCTGATTTATCTAACTGTACTGTTGAAGACATGTCAATTGAATGTTCTGGTGATGATAACGAGCAATTAGCTAACGATTGGAATGCTTCTAATATTTCAGCATTAGAAAACTGTGCGGATGATTTAGGAATTACTGTAACATCTGATTATGCATTCACAAATCTTACGTCTACTTGTGGTCAAGGTGGAACCATCACTGTAATTTATACCATTACAGATGATTGTGGTAACGCGACAACATTAACTGCAACTTTAACTCTTGAAGATACAACACCTCCAAATTTAGATAACTGCTCAGTAACTGATCAATCTATCGAATGCTCTGGTGATGATAACGAACAATTGGCTAACGATTGGAATGCAGCTAACATTGCTGCACTAGAAACTTGTGGTGCTGATACTTGTGATACTGATTTTAATGGTCAGGTCACTTCTAATTTTGCATATTCAAACTTAGTGTCAACTTGTGGTCAAGGTGGTACGATTGCTGTCATCTACACAATTACGGATGACTGCGGAAATGCGACTACTTTAGAAGCGACATTAACCCTTGAAGATACAACACCTCCAAATTTAGATAACTGTTCTGTAACTGATCAATCTATCGAATGTTCTGGTGATGATAACGAACAATTGGCTAACAACTGGAATGCTGCTAATATCGCTGCACTTGAAACTTGTGGTGCTGATACTTGTGATACCGATTTTAACGGCCAGGTGACTTCGGATTATGCATACACCAACCTGGTTTCAACTTGTGGACAAGGTGGTACGATTGCTGTCATCTATACAATTACTGATGACTGCGGAAATGCGACTACTTTAGAAGCGACGTTAACCCTTGAAGATACCACACCTCCAAATTTAGATAACTGTTCTGTAACTGATCAATCTATCGAATGTTCTGGTGATGATAACGAACAATTAGCTAACGATTGGAATGCGGCGAACATTGCTGCGCTTGAAACTTGTGGTGCTGATACTTGTGATACTGATTTTAACGGTCAGGTGACTTCGGATTATGCGTACACGAACTTGGTTTCAACTTGTGGTCAAGGTGGAACAATTGCTGTCATCTATACGATTACTGATGACTGCGGAAATGCGACTACTTTAGAAGCGACGTTAACCCTTGAGGATACTGTAGTTCCTGATTTATCGGGATGTTCGGTTGAAAACACAACTTTAGAATGTTCTGACACTGATAATGAATCGCTTGCTGATGCATGGAATGCAGACAATATTGCTGCACTTGAAGCTTGTGCTGCTGATGCATGTGATACAGATTTTACTGGTCAGGTCACTTC
>NZ_JACNMJ010000001.1 GCF_014526325.1 Psychroserpens algicola | reverse complement strand
TATCTTCTACGATATTATTATATGGACTCGTTAAGGCATTTACATTATTATCTGCATCTGCCATAGTCTCATGGTAACTCACCGATAAACTAGGATCGCCTCCTGTTATCTCTATGTCTTTACTTGTTAAATCAAAAACGCCAAAACCGTCACTATCCGGATCACAATACTCTAATGGCGTTGGTGTATTCGCTATTGGTGCCTGCTCAACTATAAGCTCTAATGTCGTGGTATCATAACAGCCTGTATTAATATCTTGTACCCGTACAAATACAATTTGACCGTTGACCGTATTGGTATAAGGAATCGCTAACGGATTTGAATTCATATCTGCATCTAACTGCGTGAAATGATAACTCACCGAATAATTAGAATTATTGTCCGTTATCTCTACATTCTTTAAACTTAAATCTATACTCGTGATACCATCTGGCGTACCATCATCACAAACCTCTAATGGAGTTGGATCGACTAATGCTGGTAAAGGGTTTACAATTAAATCAAAACTACCTACATTGGTACAGTTGCTTGTTGTATTTGTAACACTAACAAAAATAGTTTGTGGTGTACTTGTATTGTTATAAAATGGAGGTAATGGGTTGATACCATCTTCAGCATCAGATTGGGATTCGTGATAAGAAACAGTTACTCCAACTTGTCCATTAATAGCTTCATCATTTTTAGAAAATAAATCAAACGTTTCGATTTCATCGCCAGGTAAATTCACATCACATAATTCGTAATCCGAAACTGCTCCTACATCTGGTAAAGGATTTACTATAAGTAATAATTCAACAGTGTCATGACAACCAGAATTATTGTCTTCTAATCTGGCGTATAATGTTTGCGAATTGGCTGATATATTACTATATGGACTTGCTTGAGCATTGGTTCCAGTATCGGCATCAGATTGTGTCTCATGATAAGTCACAGTCATGTTTAATTGTGGTCCAATAATTTCTAAATCTTTTGACGTTAAATTAAATGTAGAAAATCCATCATTATCATCATCACAAACTTCTAAAGGAGTAGGTGCATTCGGAACTGGTATAGGAAAAACATTTAATTCTAACGTTGTTGTATTATAACAGTCTGGATCCCCATTTGCTTCCACTCTAACATAAACGGTTTGAGTATTAATTACAGTATTAGGATATGGAACAGTTAATGGGTTAACTCCATTATCTGCATCTGCTTGAGTTTCGTGATAAGATACTGTAACCGTAGTTGGATCTAATGCCGCAATAACCTCAGTATTTCTATCAGTTAACGTAAACATCGCAAATCCATCATTGTTATCATCACAGACATCTATAGGTGTTACAGCTGTATTAATAGTCAAGTCGGTAAACACTAAATCAAATGAAGTGGTCGAAAAACACTCTTGAGTATTATCAGAAATACGGGCAAAAATGGTTTGTGGATTGGAAATATTAGTATACGGACTTGCAATTGGATTTACATTATCAATGGCGTCTTGTTCATTCAAGTGATAAGAGACAATAAACTCCGTTGGATCTTGAGCACCAAGAATATCGTCATCGTTATCTGTTAACATAAAATCTCCTACTCCAGAAAAACTACAAATTGAAAGGTCTGGAGGTGTATTGGCTATTGCATTATCTTTAAATTCTACAATAACCGAATCTGTGGCTTGACAACTTCCTGAAAATACGACATCAACGGTATATACTCCAGGTTCTGTAACATCTAAAGTTGACGCTGTTTCTCCTGCAATTACAACACCATCTTTATACCAAACATGGTTTGCTGAAGGCGCTTGTGTGTCTAGAGTTACCGTTTCTCCTCCACATTCGGCAGTACCGGCTGCAATTGTGATATCATCTCCTAAATCTCCACCTAAATTAAAACTTCCTGCTTCAATAAATACTCCAGAGTCAAGCGCTGTATCTGAAGCATCAGCAATAACTAATTTGATATTATAACTTTCACCAGGAGTTACTGCAGACTGAGCTGTAAAAACTGTTGTACGTCCATCGAAACTCATTGGTGGCGCGTTATTATTAGTATATCCACCAAAATATTGTTCATTTATAGCTGGACATCCAGGATTTGCAGGGTGAATGTTTGTTACTAAGATAGGAGTTGTAGTGCCTGGCAACACAGCAAGATTTGTTGTATTACCGTCGGAATCAGTTAATAAAAAGGCAAACGCGTCTGAGAATGTACATTCAAAAGTTCCACCAGTATTACCATTGTACTCTTCAGAAGCCATTAAAAAATCAAAACTTATACTATCGGCTAAAGGCACAAAATCAAATTCAATAATAGAGGCATTGTTTGAATTTATCCCTACTTCAGCATCTAATTCGGCATCTCCAGGCCAAGCACCTCCACCATCACTCAATGCATTATTATTAGGACCTCGAACCCTACTGGCATCACCTGATGTTAGCAATATTCCATCTGTAAACGGAAACAAACTTCCATCATTTATAAAGTAACCAATACCATTATCATCTCCAAAGTTAGTACCTGTCGAAAATGTAATATTGCTCACTTGAGCACATGGACTATCAATGAGTACATCCTGTACAAGTTCTTCAACGGTAAAGGTTGTTTGATCAACTACAATATTTTCACCCACTACAAAAACAGAAATTTGGGCTATAGCATCACATCCTACGGGATTAGCATCTGTTACAGTTAAAAGCACACTATACATTCCTGGTGCAGCATAGCTGTGAGAAACTGTTGCTCCTGTATCGGTTGTAAAATCTCCGAAAATCCATTCGTAAGTTGCTCCAGTTCCATCAGAAGAAAATGTAGCACTTCCTGTGAAATCTATTGGCTCACCGACATTAACCTGAACAACTCCAGCAGTGTTTTCTACTGGAACTGTAGTTATCGATGGTGTAATTGTTTGACAAGGAACAGCACATATAATATCGGCCTCCCAACCTGTTGTTGTTCCAGTTCCATCGGTTACAAATTGCACAGTGATACAACCACTCGTATTAGTGTCTGATGCGATCACAGTTCCTGGTCCGGCAACACCTGAATAGGTTCCTATAATTGGAGCTGTAGTATCATCGCCATCATACACTGTCATTTCATCAACACCTAATTGTGTACTGAATGCCGTAAAATCTAAAATTATAAATTCACCTGCATTTTGAGGACAAATTGTAGTGACTAAATTTTCATTACTTGAATAAGAACCTCCAGCACCTCCTGAATCGTAAAACTTATCTGGAGCACATCGTGTAAATACCCCGTCTTGCATACTTAAATCTTGTGCAAATGAAATACAGGAAAATAAGATAAATAGAATGTAAAGCTTTTTCATAGCGTTTAAAAATAGTTTTTAAACTTATTATAAACCATTTTTCAGTTATCATTTTTACTGAAGACTATCTATCAACTAAGCGTAAACTTTTCTGAACGAAAAGTGTATAGTTATCAAGTTATAGGTAGAGGTTTTGATAATAAGAGCGAAATTTAGTAAAAATTAAGTAATAACGACTTCTAATTCGTTTTAAAAATAACAGTTTAACACTAAAAAACCCTAACACCTTTAGTTAAATAACTTAATAATTAGTTTATTGTATCAAACCTACCTACTTTAAATCGTTATCATATTCATAAAAGCTACTATTTCAAACTTTAGTTACTTATTTTTGCAAAAAAAAATCATGAATACATATTCTATATCTATAAAAGAAACTAATAATCCAACCATATTAAAATTTGAAGTTGATCAGTTTATAACTCAGCACCAAAGCTTTGAATTTAATAATATTGATGAAGCAAAATCATCGCCTTTAGCACAGCAATTGTTTTATCTACCATTTGTGAAAAAGGTATATATATCAAGTAATTTTATTGCTATTGAACGTTTTAATATTGTAGAATGGGCTGATGTACAATCTGAAGTAGCTCAGCAAATTACGGACTACTTAAATAACGGCGGCGAAGTTGTAAATGTTTCTGAAGCACCAAAGAAAGTTCCTGTGACTGTTTATGCTGAAAGCACTCCAAATCCTAGTGTTATAAAATTTGTAGCTAATAAAAAATTAGTGACTAGCTCGCACGAGTTTACATCTATTGATGATACAAAATTTGCTCCTCTAGCAGCAGAATTATTTCACTTTCCTTTTGTGAAAAGCGTATTTATTGACGAAAACTTTGTCTCTATAACAAAATTTGACGTTGCTGAATGGAATGATATCACTATGGAATTGCGTGAATTCATTAGAGCTTATGTTGAAAATGGTAAAACCATCATAGACGCTAATGCACCAAAAAATATAGAAAAAAGCCAAACCTATTTAGACGAACAGTTTGAACAGAGAGATGATATTTCAAAAGAAATTATTAATATTTTAGAAGAATATGTCAGACCTGCTGTTGCCAGTGATGGTGGTAATATAGAGTTTCAATCCTATGATCCTAAAGAAAAGAAAGTAAAAGTAATTCTTCAAGGCGCATGTAGCGGGTGCCCTTCTTCTACTTTTACACTAAAAAATGGTATTGAAAATATGCTTAAAGAAATGCTTAAAGATAAAGTTGAAACCGTCGAAGCAATTAACGGTTAGTTTTAATTATTCTTCATATATTTAACTTACATAAGTTAAATTTAAAAAACTAAAGCAAAATGGCAGTATTAAAAGTAATTGAAGTTTTATCTAATTCTGATAAAAGTTGGGAAGACGCAACAAGAAAAGCCGTTAAACAAGCATCTAAAAGTGTAAAAAACATCAGATCTGTTTACGTCAAAGAACAAAGCGCTATTGTAAAAGATGATGATGTTACAGAATTTAGAGTTAATGTAAAGTTGACTTTTGAGGTTAAATAAGTCTTAAAAATAATACTCGCTTAGTTGCGTATTGTTATTTTCGATTACATATTAAGCTCAAATCGAGTATGTTATTTGGCATCAAATTTGATGCTATTATAAAAAAATAATTCATTATGAAATCAACAAAATTGTTAACGATTTTAATGTTGTGTGGATCGCTATTTGCATTCTCTCAAGATTTAATTCAGACTCAAACACTAGTAGAATCAGGGTCTGGTCAAATCTACACGTTTGACAGAAGCGATAAAACTATTCAAGGCACGCCGTATATTATAGACGAATTTACACCTGCCAGAGTAACGGCTGATACCGAAAAAATATACAACTTAAGGTATAATGCCATCACTGACCAAATGGAAGTTCAGACTGAAAAAAACACCATTCAGGCTATTAATAAAAATATTGAAGGTGTCAAAATAACGTTTCTTAAAGATGAAAAAACATATCAGTCTGCAAATTACATCAATGAAGATGGTATTGCTGAAAGAGGATATTTCATCTTTGTTAATAATGTAAATGCTAAAGTAAATTTACTGATAAAAGAATCTAAGAAATTTATCGAAAGACGTCCAGCTAAAAGCAGTTATCAAGATACAAAGCCTGCTCATTTCAAAAGAGTTGATGATGTGTTTTACATTATGTTAAAGAACAATACTGCTCAAATCTTACCAGAAAAGAAAAAGGATATGATTAAATTATTTCCTGAGCATTCAGATAAAATTGAAGATTTTATAAAATCTAATAAAATAAAAACCTCTAAAAAAGAGGATTTACTTGAACTTATTAACTTCGTTAATACTTTGTAAAAGACAACATTACAAACATTAAAACCTGAACAAATTCTATAATTCGTTCAGGTTTTTTTTATTAATATTACACTCTAATTAAAAACTATATTATGGAATTACAAAAATGGATAGACAAAGGTTATGAAGTGATTATCAATTTTGGCCCTAAAATATTGGCTGCAATTGCTATTTGGATTATTGGTTCATGGATTGTCAAATCTTTAATTAAAGGCTTAAGAAAAACAATGGACAAACAAGACTATGATCCTAGTCTCAAAAAATTCTTATTAAACCTATTAGGTTGGATATTAAAAATTGTACTTATAATTGTAGTTCTAGGAACCGTTGGTGTTGAAACGACATCTTTTGCCGCTATTATAGCTGCAGCTGGTTTAGCAGTTGGTTTGGCTTTACAAGGTTCTTTAGCCAATTTTGCAGGAGGTGTTTTACTCATGATTTTTAAGCCTATAAAAGTAGGTGATCTTATTGAAGCACAAGGTGAAGTTGGTGTTGTAAAAGAAATTGAAATATTTACGACAAAACTTACCGGACTTTCAAACAGAGAGATCATTATTCCGAATGCTGCACTTTCTAACGGAAATATTATAAATTATACAACAGAAGGTACTCGAAGAGTCGATTTGGTTTTTGGGGTTGGTTATGATTCTGATATCAAACAAACCAAAGACGTTTTTAGTCAGGTATTAGCCTCTCATCCTAAAGTATTGAAAGAACCTGCGCCTACTATTGCTGTTTCTGAATTGGCTGATAGTTCGATAAATTTCGTGGTAAGACCATGGTGTAATGCTGAAGACTATTGGACTGTTTATTTTGATGTTACAGAACAAACAAAAGAAGCTCTAGACGCTGCTGGAATTGAGATTCCTTATCCACACGCAGTCGAAATACAAAAAGAAGGCTAAGACCTCTTTGGTTTTAATGCAATAAAATCTTTTAAATAAAAAGGTTCAAAATAAGCGACGTCTTCGATGTCGCTTTTTTTATACTTTTCATAGGCCAAACTACTCATTTCATTAGCAGACGGCAATTTTCCTTCTATAAACTTAGCATGCTTATGATTTATCAAATCTTTGGTCTTACTTACGCCATTACCAATAAAATACACAACACCTTTATTTAAATAATCTAAAAAAGCATTCTCATCAAGAATTTGAGCTTCAATTGCTCTTATTTGTTGATGTGAACTGTCATATATCGCCGAATATACTTCAAGACGCCTTGCATCTAACATAGGTACAATAACACCTTCGGTTACTTGAACTTGATACGCTAAAGCCTCTAGTGTAGAAACAGAAATTAGAGGAATACCTAATGCATAACTTAATCCCTTTGCTGCCGAAACACCAATACGTAAACCCGTATACGAACCAGGTCCTTTACTTACAGCAATAGCATCAAGCTCTTCTTTTTTGATATGAGCAGATTTTAAAACCGAATCCATAAAAACATGCAATGATTCGGCATGAGAATAACTGGCATTATTATCTTCTTTTAAAACCAAAGTCTCTCCTTGTTTAGAAAGAGAGACTGAGCAATTTGTAGTTGATGTTTCTATATTTAATATAAGAGACATAAGATCTATTTGAGACGTTTAATCTTCGGAAGATTCGTCTTCTTTTTTATCATTTTTATTTTTTTGTTCAACTTTATCACCAGGCTTTAATGTCTTTGAAACCATTGTGTATGGACCAGTAATAATTTCATCGCCTTCATTTAATCCGGATACAATTTCGATATTAGTATCATCCTGAATCCCTGTTTTTACAACTTTTAATTTGGCTTCTCCATTTGCATTAACAAAAACACATTCGAATTTTTCTTCGTTTTCTGGTGCTATCTCTTCTGAGTCTTCTGAGGCTTCCTTATAATTCTTTTTAACCGATGATGTATCCGTTTTGATAACAATAGAACTTATAGGAACAGCAATTGAATTGTTTCTCTTGTCAGTTATAATATCAACTGTGGCAGTCATTCCTGGTCTGAAAGGCGAATAATTTTCAGGTTTTCCTTCTATTAAATCTTGATATGATTCTTCTAAAATCCTTACTTTAACTCTAAAATTTGTCACCTGATCTGCGGTTAATGTTCCTGCTGCTGAATTAGCTATTTCGGTTACAATTCCTTTAAACTCTTTCTTCAAATAGGCATCTACTTCAACTATTGTAGAGTCTCCAATTTGGACTTTCACAATATCATTCTCATTGACATCAACCTCAACTTCCATATTATTTAGGTTTGCCACTCTTAAAATTTCGGTACCAGCCATCTGTTGGGTTCCTACCACACGTTCTCCAAGTTCAACATTAAGTAAGGAAATTGTTCCGCTCATAGGCGCATAAATTTCAGTTCTACTTAAGTTATCTTTTGCTTCATTTACTGTAGCAGCAGCACTTTGCACACTGTAATATGCCGAACTTCTAGAAGCAGTTGCTGTTTCGTAAGCTGCAATAGCTCTATCCCAGTCTGCTTTTGAAATAACACCTCTCTCAAAAAGCGCTTTATTTCTATCGTAATTGGCCTTGGCTTCTTTTAATGATGCTTCGGCTTGTTCTAGTCCAGCTCTCACGTTTTGATATGATGCTTGAGATCGGCTAACAGCAGACTGTATTAAATCAGGATTAACGCGTACCAAAAGATCTCCTTTTTTTACTTGCTGCCCTTCTTTAAAAGGAAGTTCTAAAATTTCACCAGATACTTCACTAGATATTTTAACTTCTACTTCTGGTTGTATTTTTCCAGTAGCAGATACAATTTCGGTAATATCTACTAGAGCAACTTTTTTAAATTCTACCTCTTTAATATTTCCTTTTTTACCAAAGAATCCTTGTTTGAATCCTATAAGCATTAGGATTAGGATTAGGAAAACAATTCCAAGGATAATTTTTGTTCTTTTAGTCATGGTTTAAAACTTTAATTCTGTTGCAGGAATTCCGAAGTACAACTCGAGAACCTTCAACTTAAATATATAATCGTATTTCGCACGATTGAGTTCAATGCTGGCATTATCAAATCTAAGCTTAGACTGACTAAAATCAAAAGCGTTTGTTAATCCTACATCATATCGCTCTTTGGCATAATTGTACGCTAATTGCTGTGATTCAAGTGCAGACTCTGCTGCTTCATAAGACTTTAAAGCACCTTTAGCATCAACATAAGCTTGATATACTGTTGACTCCAAATCTAATTCTGCTTGTTCTAACTGAAATTTACTACGCTCTAAATTGATTTTATTTCGTTTGATATTTCCATTTATGGCGAATCCGTTAAAAATAGGAATGCTTAAGCTAAGTCCGTAACCAATACCATCATTTTGATATAACTGATCAACAAAGGGATCGGCATTAACTTCTTGTAAGATGGTATTAGGAAACTCACCAACAACAGATTGCCCTGTAGCTTCTACAACACCTATTTGTTGTGTAACCGTTGGGTTATCAGGATCAGCCACCTGAGTGAAAGATGTTGTATTAGCATATCGCGTATTATAACCAAAAAATGCTGACAGTGTTGGAAGGGTTGCTCCCTTAGCTATTTGCAAATCTTTTTTAGCGAGTTCGACATCTTGCTCTGCTATTTTTATTTCTGATCGGGATTCTTTTGCTTTTGATAAAATTTCTGAAATATCTTTATCTGCAATACCAACATCAACAATATCATAACCTTCATCTTCTATGTCGAAAGTTTCATAATCTTTGATTAATAATAATTGAGCTAAACTTATTAATGAAATTCTGACACTATTCTCAGCATTGATAATAGCTTGTTGCTCACTTGCATCTGTTGCTTGAATTTCGAGTAAATCGCCTCTTGGTAATGAACCTGCTTCTACTAAATCATTCGTTCTTTGAATTTGCTCTTTAGTAACTTCATTTTGAGATTTCAACACTTCTAAATTAGCCTTATTTAAGATGACTTGTAAGTATCCATTAGCTACAAAAAGGGAAATATCATCTTTCATTTTATCCAAACGATACTGACTTGCTAATTTGGAAATTTCGGCACGTTGTACTGTTCTTATATTTCTAAGCCCATCAAACAAAGTATAACCAACATTAATGCTTCCACTAGCTGATAAAAATGTAGTTGTTTGGGCATTATTGGTTACAGGGTTAAAACTAAGTCCTGTATTTTCAGATACGCCAGCACTAGCATTAATACTAGGCAAAAAACTTCCAATTGCAGTAAGCCTGTCGATGTCTGCGGCTTCTAAATCTAATTCACTTTGCTTAACAGAAATGTTATTTTCTAAAGCATACTGAACACACTCTATGAGTGTCCATTTTTTATTTTGAGCTTGGGAAGTTATTGTTATTAAAACAACTAATATGCTAACTATTTTTTTCATAATTATCTATATGTCTCTGTAAATGTTAAAGTGTTACACTAAATGTTAAAATTATTATTGAGCAAATTGAGGAGGCCCTTGAACCTGATTCCAAATCTTAATTTTATCGTCTTTGCTCAAACCGCTTTTTACTTCTACAAAAATACCATCACTTATTCCTAATTCAACCTCTCTTCTTTCAAATTGTTGGTCGCCAGTTTCAATTTCAACAAATGGTTTTTTGGTATCCTTATCATATTGAACCAGTGCTTCTTTGATTGCCAGTACTTTTTCAGCTTTATCTAAAATAATAGATGCATTGGCACTTAAGCCAGCTCTTATAAAAGTAGAGTCTATTTTTTGTAAAGACCCTTTTATTTCAAATTGAATAGCACCATTTTCGGCAACACCTTTAGGTGCAATATAATCTAAAACAGCGTCAAATTTTTGATCTTCAATCGCTCCAACTGTTATTTCTAAAGGCAACCCTTCTTTTATTTTACCTACTTCACTCTCATCCACTTTACCTTCAAAAATCATCTGCTTAACATCTGCCAAAGATGCTATTGATGTGCCTTCATTAAAATTATTAGCTTCAATAACCTGATTTCCAGCTTTAACCGGAACATCCAAAACCATTCCCGAAACTGTAGCTCTTACTTGTGTTTGCGCTACATTTCCTAAGCCAGAAGTTGTTCCTGTTTTGATGATGTCATAATTTTGACGCGACTGTGTCACATCAATTCGAGCTTGTTCTACTCGTTGCTTAGCTTGTAAGTATGTATTGTTTACCTGGTCAAACTCATTAGCAGCAATGACACCTTTTTCAAACAATTCTTTTTGACGGTCATAAATTGTTTTTTGTGTCTGGTAATTAATTTCAGCCGTTTGCAATGCGTTTCTGTTTGAAGCAATATTATTTTTAGCACTTGTTAAGTTAGAAACATTTGGAATGACTCTAATTTGAGCGATAAGGTCGCCTTGTTTTACATACTCTCCTGCTTCAATAAACACCTCTTCAATAACACCCGAAATATTAGGCTTAATCAATATTTCTTCTTTAGGCACAATACTGCCTGTTGCTACTGTTTTAACAACTATAGTTTGTTCAGACGGTGTTTCAGACGCGTAGGTTTGTGGATCTTCCTGATTTTTTTTCCATAAGTAGTATAGTGCGCTTCCAAACAGGATAACAATTAAAGCCAGTATAATTATGGTTCTTGTTCTTTTCATGAGTTGATTAGTATTTTTTGATGGTGTTATGAAACCAAAGTTTCATAAGTTGATTAATGATTTATATAATTATTCGATTCTTAGTGCGTCAACAGGTTTCATTTTAGTAGCTCGATTGGCAGGAATTAATCCTGCAAGTAATCCAGATACAATTAATATGATTAGAGCTACAAAAACAACTTGCATACTCACACTTGGATTGGCAAAATTTTCCACAGGTCCGGCATTATCCAATATTGCATTAAGTCCCCAAATTACTAAGGCTGCAAATGACACACCAACCATTCCTGATAAGATAGTTAATACTAAACTTTCGTGTAATATCTGACCTTTAATCATCCAAGGTGTTGCACCTAGCGCTCTACGAACTCCAATTTCTTTAGTACGTTCTTTTACAACGATGAGCATGATATTATTAATTCCAATAATTCCTGAAGCTAAAACTAAAATTCCAACGAAGTATCCAACTATGGTTAATATAGAAAACAAGCCACTTATACGTGCAAATTGCTCGGACAAATCAAAATGCCCAATCGCACGATCATCTTCTGGATGCACTTTATGCCTGGATTTCATTAAATCAAAAATTTGTGCTTTAACTGAAGTTATCGGAACACCATCAACAGCTGTTATGGCCATCCATCCAACATTCTCACCTCGATTAAAAGCCTGACCAAATGTTGTAAACGGAATATATATTGTACTGGCCTCTTGCTCACCATCTCCTTGACTGTTACTCATTTTGAATGTGCCAACCACTAAAAAATTGACGCCATTTATTTTGATATAAGTACCGAGAACATCTTCATTTTTATCATAAAGCCCTTTGACAACTCCAGTGCCTACAACACATATCTTACGTTTGGCTTCAATATCGGAGTAGCTTATAAAACGACCTTGAAGAATATCCATAGGTTGTTGTTTGATATATTCGGGATAATCGCCATAAATTTCGAAAGCTCCGGTTTTAGTCCCTCTAATCACATTATTAGCACCTCTAAATCCGCCTAATTGATTTCTAGGTGACACATATTTTAAATTTGGAACTTGAGATTTAATTGCGGCAACATCATCAATTTTGTAGTTAAAATAACGTCCTTTAGGTAACCCTTTATAAGGTTTTGAAGTACCTTGGGTCCACATAAACATTGAATTAGTAGCAAAATCACCAAAATCTTTAAGCACTCCATTTTTTAAACCATTGGTCAGCGCTAATAGAACCACCAAAATAAAGATACCCCAAGCGACACCAAATGCCGTTAAAAAGGTTCTAACCTTATTGGCATTTAAAGCTTCTAATATTTCGTCCCAACGGTCTCTACTAAACATACTATTCGTCTCTTAATGCTACAATAGGTTTAATTTTTGCTGCACGATAAGCTGGTATAAACCCAGCTAATGTTCCGGCAAAAACAAGTATAAAAACAGCGCTCAATGCAATGTTAAAATCAACTTGTGGATATTTTATAAAATCACTTTCAATTTGAGGACCAACGACTTCTAATAGACCAAGTCCAAATATCAAACCAAACAAGCCTGCAAACATGGTTACAAATATCGCTTCCTGAAGTATCATCCCGATAATAGACATAGGTAATGCTCCTAGAGCTTTTCGTATACCAATTTCCTTCGTACGTTCTTTTACAATAATCAACATAATGTTTCCTACGCCAACAACTCCAGCTACAATTGTAAAAATTCCAACAAACCAGAATACATATCTAATCATATCAATTAATCCGTAGATTTGTTTGGCCTCTTCAAGAGTATTGAATACTCTAATCGCACTAGTATCATCTGGTGATACAGTATGCATTAATTTAAGATCACTTTCAACAGCATTAGACATATTTTGAGATAAGGCTACGGCTTCGTCAAAATTGTCAGACATTTTTACGGTAAACAAAATGTTTCTAATATTATCTCCAGCATTAAATACCTTTTGAGATGTTGTTAGAGGAATGTAAGCTTGTTGTTCTTCACGTTCACCTCCTGGATCTACAAAAACACCTATGACTTTAAAATTCACTCCAAAAATGGATATGTTTTTATCAATAGGATCTTCGTCTTTAAACAGGTCCTGTTTTAGTCGACGTCCAATTACAGCAACTTTACGGTTGTCATTTAAATCTGACTGATTTACAAAACGCCCATATTCCATATCAGCATTTTCTATAAATTGATGATCTGGCATGGCACCTCTTACCCGATAATTTCCAGTTTCATTTTGGTAAGAAATTTCAGCGCCCCAAATGGAATACAATGAAGTTTCATATTCGATATTGTCTTCATATTTTTGAGAGATTCTATCAAAATTTTCATTTTTCATTTGGATATAACGTCCTGGATTTAAGCCTTTATATTCTTTGGTGGTTACACCTGTCCAAACCGTTATTAAATTGGTAGCATCTTGTTCAAACTGTGATTTCACGCCGTTTTCGATGCCTTTACTAAATCCAAGAAGTATGACTAATATAAATATCCCAGAAGCTACAGAGAGTCCTGTTAAAAACGTTCGCAATTTGTTTTTGCTCAACGTTTCGAATATTTCTTGCCAACGTTCTATATCAAACATGCTGCGATGCTCTTATTTGTTCTACTTTGCTATCGTCTATAATTAATCCATCTTTAAGATTAACTATACGTTTAGTCATTTGCGCAATATCGTGTTCGTGAGTTACCACTAAAATGGTTTTACCTTCATCATTTATACCTTGAATAAGCTCCATAACTTCATATGAGGTTTTGGTATCTAATGCTCCTGTTGGTTCATCTGCTAATAACACTTTAGGGTCGCTGGCCAATGCTCTTGCGATAGCGACACGTTGTTTTTGACCACCAGATAATTCGCTTGGTAAATGATGTGACCAGTCGCCAAGTCCAACTTTCTCTAAATAGTGCATGGCTCTTTCGGTACGTTCTTTTCGCTTAATACCTTTATAATACAGTGGCATAGAGACGTTGTCTAATGCACTTTTATAATTAATAAGATTAAAGGATTGAAAAATGAATCCGAGAAACTCATTTCTATATTTAGCAGCGATTTTTTCGTTTAATTTTTTAATTGGAACATCATCAAGAATGTACTGGCCTTCGTCTGCTTCATCTAACATACCTAAAATATTAAGCAAGGTAGATTTCCCTGAACCTGACGAGCCCATAATAGAGACAAGTTCTCCTTCTTTAACATCAAAATTTATACCTTTTAAAACGTGAAGCGAATTGCTTCCCATATGGTAAGATTTATGCAAATCCTTGATTTGAATCATAATACGGATGGTTAATTCTTACAAACTTAAGTAAATACTGAAATGATTTATGCTAAGTATATGTTAAGAATTGATTTTTGATTGATATTTATAAGACGAAGAAATGCAGAAAATGTTACAGTAATTGATGTATTTTATTCGGTTTTTTTAACTCTAAAAAATTTCCAGTAGATTAAAAACCCTATTCCTGCCACTAAAACATAAGGAATTGCCATTAAATACACGATACCATCATTAATTCCTTCGGCAGTAGTTTGTCCTTCTTCACTTTCTAAAACAGCTCTACACATAGCGCACTGAGCACTCGTTTTTAAAGAAACAAGTAATGCCAATACAACTATGACTATTTTAAATTTCATATCAATGTATGTAATATGGTGAAATCATTATATAAACAATAACTCCAGTTATAGCTACATATAACCAAAGCGGAAAGGTAATTCTCGCTATTTTTTTATGGCGTTCAAAGTTGTTTGTAATTGCTCTAACATAGGTAATTAGTACAAAAGGAATAATTACGATTGAAAGTAATATATGCGTCAACAGCACAAAATAATACACGTATTTGATAGCCCCTTCGCCTCCAAATTTTGTAGAATCACTTGTCATATGGTACGCAACATACATGGCTAAAAAAGCAACAGACAATGTAATCGCAAATTTCATTAAGTTTTCATGAAGCTTTTGCTTTCTTTGTTTAATTGCCCATAATGCGATAGCCAACACTAATGCTGTAATAGCATTGATTGTTGCATAAATTGGAGGCAAAAATGATAGCGGTTCAACATTAGGTATTTTAACTGTAAATAAAACAGCAACAACAACAGGAATAGCAATGGAAAGTATTACGATCCATTTATTATATTTTTTTTCTTCTGATGGATTTTCAATAGAACTCATTATAACTTAATCTTCTTTTAATAATTTAGCGATATCTTCTTTTAGCATACTTATTTCTTCGGTTTCACCGTCTTCATCTACTTGTTCTTCTTCACTGATAATGCCTTTGTAGAATATTTTAGGATTTCCGAAGTTATCTTTTCTCGAACGCATAAATCCGTTTTTATCAATAAGTGCAAAATTTCCAGAATGCTCAAAACCACCTTCTACTTCAGGATTTTCTCCTGCATAGATATTGAAACCGATATTAGCTAAGGCATAGATGGCTTCCTGATCTCCAGTCATTAAATGCCAATTCGAGTTTGTAATTCCGTAGTTATCTGCGTACGTTTTTAACACCTCTTTGGTATCATAATCCGGATTGATGGTAAACGACGCTACACCAAAGTCTTCAAAGTCTGAAAATGTATTTTGTATCTGCACTAAATTCCTATTCATTCTAGGGCAAATTGTCGGGCACGTTGTAAAGAAAAACTCCACGACATATACTTTTCCTTCATAATCTTTATTAGTGATGGTTTTTCCGTCTTGATTTACAAATGAAAAAGGCGGCACTTTTTTAGGCGCTCCATTAATCTCTAAGAACATTAAATCGGATACATAACCTTCTGCATCTGTCGATACATTTTTTGATCGACTTTCGCTTCTTGTAATGTCATCTCCTTTAATTCTATCGACAATTTTTGGAATAAAAATAATTCCGAAAACAAGAAGAATAAAAGCAATTCCTATATAAGAGTAGTTTGTTTTTTTGGTACTCATCATTTATAATTTAGAGTTCGTTGGTATTCAAATCTTCTGCACGACGTGATGAGGAATCAAACTTACCTTTACGTTTTTGTCGATACTCGGTAAATAAAATTCTGAGATCATCACTCATTTTATTTTTTATTTCAGCAACCTCAATACAATCATAAGAATAGAGTGGAAAAATTGCCTTCTGTGTTTCCTTTTCATTATCTTCTCTATCATCTAATCGTCCACGTTGTTTAATATCCTTATCCACTATAAAAACATGGTCGGTAAATAGATTATCATCCAGCGCTTCTTCAGTTTTTAAACTATTAAATAATGATTTGATATCATTAGGTTCACCAAACACATAGTGCCAAAACCGCATATCGTCATAATTGTTAATTTCCTTTTGTAGTTGTGCTGCTTCATGTTCTGACCCTTTAGGTAATACAATAACAATTTGAAATTTTTTAAACCCTTTGAATTTATCATAGACCAACTCTTTAAGGTTTGAAGCAGCAATAGCATTATCGACTGGCTCATTTCCTAAGAACCCTAAAATGGTGATATGGTCCTGAAGCTGAATTGGCACTTCGGAATCTGACACAAACAACTGTAACTCGTTAACTTCATTGTCAACAATTTCCAGCGGATTATAATTATGTGTTGAAGGATATAAAAATAACAGAAAGATAACAGGTAGAAAGAATAAAACACCTAGAACAAGGGCAGTTTTTAGTGGCATTTTACGCATAGAGAGTTGTGTTTGATTTCGTTTTGCAAAAATAAAAAAGACGGTTTAAAAAAACCGTCTTTTTGAATACTTTATGATAATAATGTCATGTTAAAAATCTCTTTTAACAAATCCATTAGTGTAAACACTTTCAATATAACCTCCCTCTTGAAGTAAGATGAAGATTAAGTAGCATATTAAAAACACTGCAGTCCAAACAACCATACGTCTTAATGCCTTGGTTTCATCTCTCATGTGCATGAAATCCCAGGTGATATAATATGCTTTAACAATAGTAAGTATAATGAAAATCCAGTTTAAAAGTTTCATCCCTATGAACTTTGCCATTAAACTTTCAGGTTTATAAATACCTAAAATAACTTCTATTGCTGTAACGATAGTTAAGAATATTAATACACCCCAAATTTTTTGAGTGTTTGACTTAAACTTAACTGTTCCTCTAAATATTGCTAATTTATGTTCGTGTGCCATGATTTTGCTATAATATAAAATTTAAACTAGGTAGAAGAATGTAAATACAAATACCCAAACTAAATCGACAAAGTGCCAATACAATCCAACTTTTTCAACCATTTCATAACTTCCTCTTCGCTCGTAAGTTCCAAGAATAACATTAAAGAAAATAATGATATTGATGACGACTCCTGAGAATACGTGGAAACCGTGGAATCCTGTAATAAAGAAAAAGAAATCAGCAAATAAAGATGTACCATATTCATTGACATGAAGATTAGCACCTTCTACAACTAATTTACCGTTGTTTTTAAGTTGTTGTAATGACTCTTCTCTGGTTAAAACCGTTTTATGACCTTCAGCATTAATCTCTTGCGTTCTGATTAATACATTAGGATTAGCGACTAAACCATTATAAACCTCATCTACTGTATAGGCTGGCAAAGTCCCTTCATCTACAAACCAAAGTCCGTTTTTACGTTCATGCTGAACACGTTCACCATGAGCATCGATTGCAATATCTCCTATGGCAACACGATGACCTTCGTTATCAACTAACTGAAGAATATTTCCACCTTTAGTTTGTACAGCTCCGTAATCACCTTTAATGAATGTTCCCCATTCCCAGGCTTGAGAACCTACGAATATCAAACCACCAATAATGGTTAAAAACATGTACCAGATGACTTTGTTTTTTTTCATGTGATGACCTGCATCAACGGCTAATACCATTGTTACAGACGACATGATTAAGATAAACGTCATGAAAGCCACATAAATCATAGGATAGTTTCCGTGGAAAAACGGAACGTGTGTAAACACTTCATCTGCTATTGGCCAAGAACCAATAAATTTAAATCTTGAAAATCCGTACGCTGCTAAAAATCCAGAAAAAGTTAAGGCATCAGATACGATAAAAAACCACATCATCATTTTACCATAACTCGCTTTTAGTGGCTCATTTCCGCCACCCCAAGTTTTGCCTTCTGTTCCAGTATTTGCTACTGTAGTATCCATATAAAGCATTTAGTTGTTAAAAGTTGCACAAAAATAATCATTTTATCTATCTAAAAAAACATTGGTTTCTAAAAATTGAAAACATAGGTCAATACTAGACTCCATAGCTTGTTTTAGTCTTTAAAAATGAACTAAAAATTAAACCAAATAAGACAAAAATAAAAAGAGGAATATCCACAGTATATCTATAAAATGCCAAAAGGTGGCAGAGAGTTCCATACCGAGTAGTTCTGTAGCTGAATATTTTTGTTTAAAATGATTATAAATTACGACCAGTAAGGATATAAGACCAGCAACAACATGCAAAATATGCACTGCTGCTATGACATAGAGGAAACTCATTGTGACATTAGAGGATTCTCCAGTGAAATAATATCCCGAATCTACGATTTGCTGAAAGCCATAAAACTGACTTACAATAAATGCTATCCCTAGACCAAAAGTAAGTAGAAGCATGCTTGTTGTTAAGCTTCTGTTTTTGTTTTGCAGAGCACGTTTAGCTAAAATAAAGGTGATACTACTACAAATAATGATGATACAACTGATTAAAAATGCATTTGGCATTGCAAAATCATGCATCCAATCGATACGTTTTTTACTCACTAATACAGCACTTGTTAAACCTGCAAACGACATGATTAGTGATCCAATCCCAAACCAAAGCATCATCCGTTTGGCTCTGTCATTTTTTTCTTTAATCGTTCCTTCTGTTAAATCCATTATCTTATAAATTTATCTACAACGTATACAATTTGCAATAGTGTGATATATGATACGCTAGACAGCATTAACTGTTTTGCTGCTTTAGCGGTTCGTTTTTTAAATAATTCGAAAGCGTAGTACAGCATTACCAATCCTAGTGCAAATACAATGATAGCAGCAACTATTGATAATTTTAAATCGCCTGTCACTCCAAATACTGGTACTATGGATATAAGTACGGTCCAAATGGTATACATGATGGTTTGCACTGCTGTGCCTTTATCGCGCTTTCGCGTAGGCAGCATGTAGAAACCGCCTTTTTCATAGTCATCGTACAAAAACCAGCCAATCGCCCAAAAATGTGGAAATTGCCAGAAAAATTGTAAAGCAAATAAAGTCCCTGGCTCGATGCCAAAATCATTTCGTGCAGCAACCCAACCTAACATAAACGGAATGGCTCCAGGAATCGCTCCTACAAAAACGGCTAAAGGTGTTTTTGTTTTTAAAGGTGTGTAAACGCAGGTGTACAAAAAAATGGAAATCGCTCCGTACATGGCTGTACGTTCATTTATAATGTACAATACAGTAATTCCTAAAATGGTAAAAATAGTGGCTATGATAAATGCTGAACGCACACTCATTCGACCTGCAGGAACAGGACGGTTTTTGGTACGATCCATTAAGGCATCCAAATCTTTTTCTATAATTTGGTTAAAGGCATTAGAAGCACCAACCATAAAATAACCACCAAATGCTAATAACACCAAGGTGTACAAATCTACTTCTATGGCTCCAAGCAAATATCCGGCAAGTGCTGAAAACACGACACTTACAGAAAGTCTGATTTTTGTAATTTCCTTGAAATCGGAAATAATAGAAGCGGGTTTAACCCTTGAATTTACAGTACTCAATACCAGTGATTTTATTGCGTCTGCAAAGATACTCTGAAAAATACTTTTGGGCAATTCTAAACTTAATTAAATCTGAATTGAGCTATTTACCATTTAACGATAGTAAATGAGTTGAAGTTGTATTTTTTCTTGTTTTGTAAAAAGGATTATAGTTTGGTTATGATATATGTCCGTATGGTATTCTTAAAATCAACTGTTATAGATTATTAATTTAGTCTTTTATTTATCCAGATATGATGTTAAGGGTCTCAAGTATTTATTAAATCCAAGTTCTTTTACAAATTTGTAAATTTCTTTCCGAGTATTTTTGCTAAAGCCTTTGGCTGGATAGAAGTAGTCATCAGAAATTTTTATCATTTTCAATTCGGTTGCTGGGATTTTTTCCGATGAAATTAAATAGTTACAATCCAAACAGATATCTATTGTTCCAATTATTTTTTCATTCTGATAGTAAATAACTGAAAAATGAGGGTCAAAACAAGACATAGTCGTATTTCCATAGGCTATTTCCGATGTCAAAATCTTTTCTAATTTTTCAATTTGCTTTTCACTGAGATGTAATGTCTTATTTATTTTTTCTTTTTCTTCTCTCAAACACCTTTCAATTAACAATCCTCCTTCTCCTTGATATTCGTAAGCAATAACCTTGTCATATTCTAATGTTTCAAATGGATTATTTTGTCCAATTGTCAAAAAAGGGATTACAAAAATAATATAGATTGAGAGGTTCTTCATTTCATTTAAATTATCGCCAACTACTTAGATTTTAATCACATCTTAAAAATCATTATACCAGTTAAATATATCGGTCCTTACACCAAGCGTAAACCATACCGTATTGGCATCTAATGCTGCGGCTGTATTAGCCTGCGGATTATAATTTCTAAAGGTCACATTACTAAACAATCGCAAATTAGTGACAGGATTAATAATATAACCACCTGCTAAGTCGGCTTGAAATACATTGGTCGAATTTCCTTGTCCGACAGTAATACCTGTATTGGCATTTCGATCCACTTCACTTCGGTAAATATTACTTCCGTAGTTGGCAAGATCATCGCCATCATTAAAATCGAAGCCACGCTTTCCGAAGATAAATTTAGCATCGGCAAACCAACGTTTATAGGTGTAGCGTCCAATCACAATAGCCTCGCTAAAGTTGGCTCCCCAAAGATGTGCCATAGGTTGATTGTTATGCGCATAATTGAGTACAATGGTATTATGCGAATAGGTATAAGGACGAACACGATTGTATTCTAATTGAAGTAAGAGATTGTCGACTTTGAATGCATCAAAATATTTGACACCCAGCTGATATCCATATTTATTCTTCCAGCTTTTTTCACCACCTGTAATGTCGTTTAAAGAAAATTCATCGAGAATAAATTGTCCGTAAAGATTGACCTTATTATTCCATTTGTATTTTGCTGAAGCTCCTAAAATGGCATTACCAGCATCTTGTCCTGTAGAAAACTCAATCGCTCTGTAAAAAATGACAGGATTTAAGTAATTAACATCAAAACCTCTGTCGTTATCGTTGGTCCAAAGTACCGATTCGAATAAACCAATATTTAATCGTTTAGACACATTCCAGCTCAAGTAATGGTTGGCCATATATTTGGTGAGGAAGGCTCCATCTTCGGTAACATCACGCCTCACATCACGTAGCCACATCCAGGTATTGGTATATTTTATTTTCCAGAATTTTGTGTTCAGTTTTAAAAATGGATACGGACTAGTTGCATCACTTTGTAAGAGTGATCGATATCCATCACCTATAAAGTTTTTACCATGTCCAAACTGAATATTGATAAACTTAGCAGGTGTATATGACAGATAACCTTCGGCAACAGGATAATCAAATCCATTGTCTTTAAATGTCTTAGCCAAACCTCTTCCTGGAACTATAGGTTCACCGCCTTCAGCCCGAATACGAAAGGCATATTCATTAAAATATTGTGCAAAACGCCCCTGACTTTCATATACAGACGCCGAAAAATTGAATTTTTTACCCAAGCCTCCCTGAATAAATATTCCTCTCGTATTATTGTATGTTGTACTGAAATCGGCTTCGGTGTCTGTACCTACTTGCAAATCGAATACAGGGTCTGCTGTAAACCAGTAGTCTTTACCTTGCACTTCAACCAAATGCTCGTTCCATAATTTTCTACTCCACCAGGCATCACTGCCTTTGATTAAGGCTTCTTTTTCTGCTTTAAAATCGTAATATGCCGAAACTTCATCATACATATAAGGTTTTGCTGCTGTATGACTATTGGTTCCTAAGCCATTCATTTGCTGGTCAAATCTGGCGTAATAGTTATGTGTAAATGGAATATTTAACTGACTGCTATACTCCAATTTTTGATAAGGTACAATGCTATCCTTGACTGCATCATATTCGTTACTTACATCGTCATTTAAATCGGTTGTAGTTTTAATATCTACAATAGTCGTATCGTCTTCTTTAATCTGAATTTCAGCAGGATTCACCAAAGGAATTTTAATCCCTAATGAGTATTGAAAAAATGTCGGTTTACCATTATAAGTTCCTGGAGTAATTTTTGGTAAATCTTCAAAAACACGCTTGGTTTCTTCTTTGAGTTCATCATAAACAGCATCGACATATAGCACTGAAATCTCTCCATCTTTGTCAACTTCAAACAATACTTTGACCTCACCATTATAACTGTCGTCATTTACAATTTGAGGTACTTTAAAGGTATTGAAAATGTGTGCGTTTAACTTAGAATTGAAACAGGCTTTTAAGGCTTCTATCGGTTGAGATTCGCACTCAGGAAAGATAGGTGACTTTTCAAAATTTGAAGTCTCTTGAGCCATGACAAAGGACAAAGAGCATAAAAACACCAATAAGAAATAATTCTTCATACAGCAGTTGCAACATTAGTTGCCGAAAGATACTTTTTTTTTTCAAAATGAACTGATAAAAAAAGAGACGGTCTACAATAGGTATTGTAGACCGTCTCATGAATTCGAATTAAAATGTAGTGTTATTGATTCACATTAAATACAATTGGTAAATTATAAATTACAGATACTGGTTTGTCACGTTGTAAACCAGGTGTCATTTTTGGTATTTTATTGGTGACACGCTCGGCTTCTTTTCCTAAGCTTGGATGTGGCGCTCTGGTTTTGATATCCGTGACTTGCCCGTTCTGATCAATTTTAAACTGAACAGTAATACGCTGTCTTCCATACAACCCTAATTCTGAAGCTAAGTCGGTATCAAATTTTCTCTGTACCAACTTTGTGATTTTTTCATTTAAGCATTTGATACGATCTGCGTTTGTTTTCTTTTTTTCACATCCTGGATATACAGGTACAATTTCAACTTTGCTTAAGTCCAAAGGCTTATCAATAAACTCATCTGGCTTTTTAGGTTCTGTAAAATCTCCTAGATCTACTGGTTCTGCTTTAGATACTGGCTCTGTGATAAACTCAGGTGTAGTGTCATCCATCGCAGTATCATCATCTACAATTTTAGGATCTTTGTCTATAATAACCTGCTTCTTTTTTGTCACCTCAACTTTTTTAGGCGCATCAGGTTCAACGACATAATTAGGAGTGAAGAAAACGGTTTCATCGGGATCGACATAAACGATGTCGTCATCAAAAACAGTTGTTTCAAACCTCATCTCAAATATCGCATAAGTTGCGAGTAGACATAGAATAAGTCCGACTTGAAAATACAGCGATGAGTTTTTTTGTAAATTTGCATCGTGCTTGTGTGATTTTTGCATAACGTTGCTCTGACCAGCAATATCATGCGATTTTTTAAAATCTTTCATAATACTTAATTTATAATGTTAATATTATGATAAAATCACAATAAGCATACCAAAGTAAAAATCCCATCTAATTACTTAGATGGGATTTTGAATTTTTATGATATGCTTGTCTAAATCTAGTCTTGTACCTGGAATAAGATTGGTAAAGAGTAAGGTACATTTACAGGCTTACCTCTTTGCTTACCTGGCTTCATTTTAGGCAATAATCCAATAACACGTTTAGCCTCTTTTTCAAGACCTGGGTGTGGTGCTCTTGCTCTAATACCTACAATATTTCCAGTTTTGTCAATTTTAAAAATCACGTTGATACGTTGTCTTCCTGAAAGTCCTAAATCACCTGCTAAATCAGTATTAAACTTTCTGTTAACAAACTTGCTGATTTTATCAGACATACATTGTTTTTTTGCTTCATTTCCTTTTTCATTTTCACAACCTGGAAAAATCGGCACATTTTCAATGACATTAAATGGAACATCGATATCTTCCTCAACCTCTTCAACTTCGATTTCTTCAACCTCTACAATCTCTTCTTCTTGATCGGTTTCAGTTGATTCAATAACGGTTTCTTCGATTTCCTTCTCATCTTCCACGATTTCAATTTCCTCAGGCACTACTGGAGGTGGTGGAGGTGGTGGAGGTGGAATAATTTCTTGATTCGTGATTGGAATATCTTCCTCTTCCAAATCATCTAAATCTAATTGCCCAATGTCGATATTATCTTTTTCGTAAGACTTATAATTTATAGTCATGTACGTTAAAGCCAACATCAACACAAGACCTACAGCAAAATAGAGTGAACTATTTCTACTCACGTCTGCTTTTATACTTTTTTTAGGTTCCATGTGCTTAAAAGGTTTTTCGGAATGCTAAATTAACCAATTATTTGTTAAAAAAGCAAGCTATTAATTCATTTTAACTTTAGTTTTCATTAAATATCTCAATACTAATACTGCGAGTATTGCTCCCAGTGAATTTGCGATAGCATCATACACATCAAATGTTCGGTGTGTGGTCATTGTAAATTGTAAAACCTCAACAATTATGCCATATCCAATAGGAATGACTGCCGAAATGAGAAGACCTCTTTTGTAGTTTTTAGAATAACAATAATTAAATACAAGTAAGGCAAACACAAAATACGCTATTGCGTGGTAAATTTTATCATCAAAGGAAAATCCAAAACTAGGGATATCCTTTAGTCTTACTAAGCTTACCATTGTTAATATTATAGCGTATATTATAACAATAGGTAATGCCAGTGTTTTAAGCACCAAGAAGAGCTTTGTAATCATCGGCTGATAATAAGTTGTCAACCTCTGAGGCATCAGAAAATTTTATTTTAATCATCCAGCCTTCACCATAAGGGTCTGTATTTACTTTTTCTGGCTCATCTTCAAGATTTTCATTAAATTCTACAATCTCTCCAGATAAAGGTAAAAACAAATCTGAAACGGTTTTAACAGCCTCAACTGTTCCAAAAACCTCTTCAATGTCTAAAGTTTCATCTACTGTTTCAACTTCAACATAAACGATATCTCCAAGTTCGCCTTGTGCGAAATCTGTAATGCCTACTGTGGCAACATCACCTTCAATTTTAACCCACTCGTGGTCTTTGGTGTACTTTAAATCTGATGGTATATTCATCTTTTAAATTAAAAAATTATAGTATGCTACAAATGTAATTTTTTTAGGCTTTAATTACTAAGTTAATTTCCAAAATTGTATCGTAATGTAAATCCTGTTCTTACAGTGGTTTGCGGAAAAGCAGTTGATATTTCATATTCTGAAAATGTATAATCAAAATAGAAAATTGCTGTTAGGTTTTTCGTAAACGCATAATCGGCTGTATATTTTAATCCCCAAATGGTTTGACCTTGAGTGATTTGATTATTATCAATGTCTAAGTATCTAATAATCGTTTTATTGTTTCTCACTGAAACATCAGCTTTCATGTTTAAATCACTTTTAATCACTTGCTTTGGGCCAGCTAATTTAGAACGAATACGTAAATCTTTGATACGGTATCCTAGACCTAAAATGTATTCTTTTCCTTGAATTTCAGTGAGTAAATTGTTATCAAAACTTAGTGATAAGATTCGGTCTTTTTTCATTTCAGCCAAAATCTTAACTGAATTCTTCATTTCAAAATCTAATCTAAATAAAGGACTAAACTGTTCCTCTAAGTTGATATTACTAAATACAGTTCGGTTTTTAAAGTTCCCCGATTGATCTAACACATCTGGGTTTTGACTTTCGTAAGCAACACCTTGCTGTATTAAATCTGTATTTAAATCTAAATTAGTTCTAAACTGATTAATTGTATAACTAGAACGGTAGCCATGAGTGATAGAAAAACGCTTAAAGTTCTTTTTAAACCACTTCATTTTCATGAAACCTGTATATTTTAACTGCCAGTTAGGGATTGGAATATCTCTAAAAGCAGACAAGCTAATTTTATCTGCACTAGAACCTTTGTAGGCTGCTAAAAAGGCTGGTAATAATACGGCTTGATTATTTTTACCAAAACCTAACGGGTAGCCTTCTCCATCAACAGCAAAGTTGTCATTACCATAAAAGTTTCTCGCTAATCGTCGAGCAACTATCAATCGGTTGGCTCTAAAGTCTTCAAAAGGAGCAGACTGTGTCTCGTCACTTTTACTAAATGCTGTTTTGATTAACGACGTTGAAATATTAAAGTTTCCGAAGGCATTAGTAATAAGCGCGTTGTAGGTGTCACTAAATCCGTCACCATCAGTATCTGTGGTATTAAAATTTTGCGTCATATTTTCTGAATACACACGACCACCTGTTAAATCTATATTTAAATCTTTTATAAGCTCTACATCTGCTGACAGATCGAGCACACGGTTAGTAGTTTCGCTGTATTGCTGATTAAAATCCGGATACACCGTTAACCATCCATTTCTTGCAACCAAGTCTCTAATATCAGCCTGACTTCCAAAAGTATACCCTAATGTAGGTCGTAATGTACCTATAAAGCCTGGAGTTCTTAAGTAACCTGGTAAAAAGGTTCCATTATTTTCAGTATAGTTAATTTGAACTCTTTTTACGGCTGTAAGCACATCTATCAATCCGTTTAAAGCCTTAGAAGTTCCGCCTTTTTTAGCTTGTGCTTCACCTGGTTTTGTTGCCGCATTTGGCTGTCCGCCTTTGGTCAATCCGCCTGGAGTTGCCGATCTCGATCGCGATGCTCCAGCTTTTCTTTTGTTTAAACCAATGTATCGGTATAAGGTTTCAAGATTAAACGTCGAATTGATATTATGCGTATTAGCGTTTTGAATGGAGTTACCCAAATTATACCTGGTGAACGTCCCATCTTCATTTTCAATCGGTAAATTGGTATTTAAATCTGAACCTTTTTGCCATTGGAAATCTCCTGTATAAGAATATGTCGCTCGTAAGAAACTTAACGTAGGAATCTTATATAACGGAATTTCATAATTTAACTGCAGTTGTTGATTTTGAATATTAGGATCCCCTAAATCAAAGAAGCCATCCCAGACATCAAGTTCGGGATCTTGCCTACCGTTAATAACATCGTTGACGAAATAATTACGAACAATATTTGTGTTGGCCGCATTGAAGTTTAAACTCAATGCTTTAGTCAGGTTAAAATTAAGTGTATACTGAGTATTGAAATTGTAATTTCTTCGGAATAATTCTTCTAAACCAATATTATCACCTGTTAAATCAACCTCTCTGAATTTTTGTTTGTTAAACTGACGTATAATATCAGACGTTGCCGAAAAACTAGTCGGTATCGGGTTAAAGTTAAAATCTTTTAAAATCTTCCAGTATTTTCCTGTAAACAGAGAATCGTTTTTCTTGAAAGGCTCTATATTGAGTGGTTCAAAACTATAATTATAATTCACTCCTGCTCTAACATTTTGACTTAACGAGTTTTCGATTTCAAAATCTCTATGTTCTTCTTTATTATAAGAATAGTTGAATGTTAAATTTTCAACATCATAAAAACGCGGTTTCTTATCGGTTGTTCTATTTTTTCTAACACCAATGAAGTTGATACTTTTTCGTTTGGTATAGTTTTCATTCACATTTAAAATTGAATCCCGATTAGTAGAGTTATCTAATTGCGTTTGTAATTTTATATCTCTATAAAACTCATCATATTCAGGAGTGATGATTTGTTCTCCAACAGCGTAGTTGAAAGGCAGCTGAATTCCCCATTTTTTTGGTAATAATTGTCCCAGGTTTAAATTCGTCACCACATCATATTGCTCAACATCTTCTCGACTACGCTCATTAGGTCGTTGTTCGACCGACCCAAAACCTATGGTACTTTTTCTTCCTGTAGCACTAACATTGGCAAAATCGGCGAAGTTTGCATCCATTGATGCTACTGCAGCCCATCCACCTTCATTGTCTAAATCGGCTAATCGCAATTCGTTAAACCAAATTTCTCCACAAGCATCCATTCCACTTTGACCTGAGTTTTTAACACCAACCATTAAAACTCTAACATCTCCAAAATTAGGATTACCAATAATTGCTAATCGTTGCTGACCAATGGTGTAAGGTGCAAATTCAGTAGTTTCCTGTAAATCACCATCTATAAGATCATAAAATGTAGGATCAACATTGGCTAGAGTTCCGTTAGCAATACCGAGAGATTTCATTTGCTCAAGCGCATCTAATTCAATATTAATTTCATTCACTTCTGGCCAGATACTTTCTGCAGAAGCCATTCCGGAGGACACTTGTAAAGGCACTTCAATTTGATAGTAGTTTTGAGTAAAGTCATTACCCATTCTAATAAAACCAACTAAATCACCATCATTAAGTGAGCCTGTTTCACCATCTTCAGCATGGATAAACATACGTAGTTTGTTGTACTGACGCATGTCTACATTTATATTTTTAAAGACACCTCTAGAATCCTGAGGCTCCAGATCACATACTTCAACCTGTAAAGACTGCTCGTTTTGTCTTATAATATTATTGTTATTATTTAATTGCTCTAAAACAACACCTGGAGGTAACACATAGTTTCCGTCATTTTCCTGAAGACCAACAACTCCAACACTAAACTCGGTGTTATCATTATCATTATTTGGTTCATCATCTAAAGTTAATCGGTAACGTCTCCAATCACTACGAACCAAATCTAAGGTTGCAAAACGCAAAACGGTAGTTTCTGTGAAATCTTCTAAGTATAAACGTGCAAACCGAACTGATCTGATATCAGAAATTCCACCAATAGCAGTTCTATTTGGTCCTTCACCAATAGGAACTCTAAACTGATACCATCGTACTGAAGCGGTTTGCCCATTAGGCAAGGTTACATCCCTTTGTTTAATATCATTAATTTGAGGGTTGTTTTCATTTAATGTCGCTTGATTGATTTCTATTTCATATTGAAAGTAGCTATCAATAGTATTCATTGTATTATCTCGGTTGATATCCTCAACATCTGGCTGAGGAGTAGAACCACGATTGGTATCTGTAAAAATATCTGGAGAGTTTCCTTCCTGACCATTATATTGTTTATAACGTTCAAAAATATTACCCGATGTATTTAAATAATACAGGTAATTATCTTTTGATGGATCTGGTCCAAAATCAGAACCATTAGGTATCAATGTTAATTCTTCATTATCGTCAAAACCATCATAACCAACATCTTGATTCGTACGATCGCCTCCTGTAGTAGAGAATGTATAAATTAGCGACTGATTTCTAGGTACAACTGTTTGATAAGCTGTTTGCGGTAATAATGTTGAAATATCACCATCCTCTGGCAATCCGTTTTCGTATTGTTTTTTACCATCTTTAAGTACATCTTCAGAGATATTACCAAGATTGACAAACAATTTTCCTGATAAACCACTGGCAGGAGGAGCATTTAAAAATGGATCTTGAAGCCAGAACTCTATATATTCAACATTAGCTTGTTCAAAATCTGTTGATGTAATTTGTCGTGTAATTCCTGCCCAACTCGTCGCTGGATCTAAATTATCATTGGCAGCAGCAGGATCAAAATTATAAGGTCCTCTTTCGGTTGGATAATACACTAAATCCAGAGTGTTAATTACTGTGCTTTGACCTTGAGCAATATCAATTTCTGGAAACACCTCATCAATAAAGACACGTCTTGTATATAAATCTGAAACATCATCGTCACTAATTTCTCCCGGACGCTGATTACTGTAAAAAATTGGATCAATAGTATACCAGTTTAAGAAGGCACGGTCGTAACCGTTTTGAATTCCAGGTGTATTCACAGGGTCGTCTTCATCAACACCATTTACGGTTCGAGGTCTACTCGACAAAAACCAGGCTTGCGGTGAAAGTAAATCGATTGCGCCTTGTGTTCCTTCAAAATCATCTACATAAGCAGTAGCTTCATTATTAAAGTCTGTGCCTTTAGGTGCTCCAGGTGCTAAATAAGCAAACTCACCTCTTACCGAAAGATTTGAAGGTGCATCGGTATCAATATTAGGTAACTTATTAACTAATCTGGTAAAGAACGGAACTTCAGTAGAATAATTTCCATTGAACCCAAATATGGTATTATTTATAGGTTCGGTATTATAATTCGCTTTTTGAGTAATTGGACGCTCATTTAAATTCAATAAGGTAGCACCCAAAACGAAGTTTTCATTAAATTGATGCTCAACATTCACACCTGTAAATCGCCTTGTTTGTTGTCCGAATACTGCATTATTTTCTACAGAAACATTAATAGGAATATTAGATGATTTTAATGCTTCATCAATAATATATACACGTCCGATTTGATAATTCACTGTATAATCCTGACCTTCAACTAAGGTTCGTCCACCAGCAGTTACAATAACAGATCCTCTAGGCACATTAAAGGCTCCTAAAGGAATACCGTCTCCACCAGAAGACTTATAACGTCCTTTAATTTGGAACTTATTTTTTTCAGCTTCATCTAAAGCTGCAGTTTTAGTTTGTTTATAGAGGATATCGTAAACGTACTTCTCCTGGTTTAAGTTGGTATAGGTTTCAGCTTCATAATCGGCATCATTGTTATTTGGGTTGCCATCATCATCTAAAATATCGAAGAGGTAGCGACCAAACGGCTCAGCTTTGGTAAATATAATTTTACCATTTTGAGTGAGTACTGTAAGTCCGGGAACAAAATCAAAAAATCCGTCACCACCAGCTTGCGGATCGTTATTGAAGTTTAATCGATCTAAATGAAATAGTCGAATTAATGGTGTATCCAGTATTTCGCCATCGTCGGTATTATCAAAAGGCGTGTTATTTTCAAAGATTGGAAATGTTGTTCCCTCGACAGGTGCAATATAATTTAAAGGCGACGCTTCGGTATAGAAGATATTAAGTCTGAAATCTTCCTGATCTAACTGAAATGCGCCAGTATCATAAATGTTTTTCATCATTAAATCCCAAATTGGCTGATTGACATCAGTAATAGGGCTCTTTAACATTTTAAGCACTAAACTTTGTGTAGAACCTTCAAAGACAACATAACCATCGTTGATTCCATCTGCGTTAACATCTGGACCATTATCAATAGTACCATCACCATCGGGATCAGAATCGGAAATATCATTGATACCATCGCCATCGGTATCAGTACCATTATCTGCAACACCATCACCATTAACATCCACATCGGCAACATTAGGAATGCCATCACCATCATCATCAGTATTTGTCGCAGTAGAATTTACACCATCATTGGCAAATTCACCAACCTGATAGACTTCGCCTCCAACAGTATACTGAAAAGCTACTGCTAAAATTTCGTCATTTAAAAGTCTTTGATTTAATGAAATATAACCTAATTGCTGTTGCAATTCGTAATCTCTTCCCTGCTCTAATTTTCTTGCGTTTTCTAATTTTCCAAAATCAAAACCTTCATTTGCAGGAGTTAATATTCCTTGTTCTGCAGTGGTAATATCTCTTACTGCAGGTGATAAAAAAGAGCCTCCATTACCTATATCAGTAGGATCAAAAGCATTGTTATCATTATCAGGAAATTGTGAAGCACCAGGACTTAAAAATCCAGCAGGAGGCACACCGCCATTTAAACCTATGGTTTGAAATTCACCTAAATCTTGAAGTGCAACAATATTTCTAACATTTTCAGTCTGGTTACTTCTATTGGTCACCCAAACTTCAATTCTGGTGATTTGAATATTATTATTTATAAACGGATAACGAAGCATTGCATCGTCATAATTATCTCTAAAATATTGTGCTAAAAAATAGTGTCTGTTTTCATCGTAATCTCTAGCAAAAAACTCAAATTCTTCAACAGTTCCACCACCTTGAGCAACTACGGACTGCGATTGAGACTGTTGTTCAGAAAAAATGGCAGTGACACGTGTTTTCCCAAATTGCAATTCGGTTTTCACACCAAATAGACTTTGAGCACCTGTAATTAAAGAACTATTAAGTGGCATACTCACGTTACCCACTTCTATTTTTCTAACGATATCATCTTCGGTAGGTGTGTATTCTAATTTTACTAAATTCTGAAAGTCAAATGTAGATTCGGTATCATAATTTGCAGTTACCTGTAGACGCGTTCCAACTTTTCCTAATAAACTTAAACTAATACGCTGATCAAAATCGAAGGTAAAATTACTTCGGTTTCTAGGTGAAAATGTTGGGTTATCTTGTTTTGTAAATAGTATACCTAAATCCATTTCAACCGAACCCTGAGGAATAACCTCAATCGTATTTCCTCCAAATATAGTTTCAAAAAAGCCTGAGTTGATATAAAATTCTGGAAGCAGATTTTTTTGTTCATCTTCAGTTCCTTCTTTTTGCCCAGCAGCTGCATCAATTTTTTGTTTGTAATACAAGCGTTGCTGTTCTTCTAAGACAAGTTTCTGATATTCGGCAGGCGTTAAAATAATTGGGTAATTGATATTAAAACTCCCTACTTTCTCAGTATAAATATATCGGTCTGTAATTGGATCGTAAGTATACTTTGAAACGATACTTTGCGGATTAGGAATATTTAATCTTCCAAGAGAAAACCCTGTTTTTGTAGAGTCTTGCTCTGTAGTTGGGTTGGTTTGAGAATAACCATAAGCGCTCATCAATACCAAAATAAGGATACAAAAAAGACGCTGATATAATTTTAATATAGTAGAGTTAGTTGTGATCAAATTTTATAAATTTTTTAGAGCTTCTTTTATAATAGTTTCTACACTTGCATCGGGTTGTTGAGATGCAATTTTATCCACTACACGTTCAGACTGCTTCTTAGCAAAACCTAAAACTTCTAAAGCTGATAACGCTTCATCTTTGTTGGTATTGTTTTTATTAACAGAAACTTCGTCAATATCGTAAACTTTTAGCACTTTGTCTTTTAAATCTAATATGACTCTAGCAGCTGTTTTGGCACCAATCCCTTTTATAGATTGAATTAAAGCGACATCGCCATGCGCTATACCTTCCTTAACCTGTTGCGGAGATAATGAAGATAACATAGTTCGTGCTGTATTTGCTCCTATTCCACTAACTGAGATCAAAAGTTTAAAAATTTCACGTTCGGCAATAGATGTAAACCCATACAAAGTATGAGAATCTTCGCGTACAATGAGATGTGAATACAGCTTAAGAGCTTCCTGATCGGGAATTTGAGAAAACGTATGTAATGATATATTTAAAAGATAACCAACACCATTGCAATCTATAACGACATCTGTAGGATTCTTTTCTACCAATTTACCTTGAATGTGTGTAATCATTTACTCGCTTCAGTTAAAAACTCAAATGTAATAAAATTATTTACATTTCAAAGGTGAATGCTAAGCTAAAACAGTAAGCTATAAGGCCGCTCTTTTCTCTTTTTGCTGCGCATCGATAACAGCAATAGCAGTCATGTTCACAATTTCATCAACGCTGGCGTCAAGCTGAAGGATATGTACAGGTTTTCGCATTCCCATCATTATAGGACCAATAGAGTCTGCTTTATTTAGTTCTTTCAGTAATTTATAAGTAATATTTGCCGATTCTAAATTCGGAAAAATGAGTGTATTCACTTTTCGTCCTGCTAATTTAGAAAACGGAAATATGTCTTGAAGCATTTCCTTATTAAGTGCAAAATCGGTTTGTAATTCACCATCAACAACCAGATTAGGATGTCTTTTATGAAGATACTCTACAGCCTCTCTTACTTTTATAGCCGTTTGATTTTTAGAAGACCCGAAGTTAGAATAAGAAATCATAGCCATTACAGGTTCCATTCCAAACATTTTCACAACACCTGCAGTCATTTGAGCAATTCGTGTTAAATCGCTAGCAGAAGGATTTATATTGATCGATGTATCACTTAAAAACATTGGTCCGCGTTGCGTCATCATCACATTAGTTGTGGCAACGCGAGTTGAACCAGGAGCCAATCCTATTAGTTCTAGCATAGGCTTAACAACAGAAGGATAACTTCTAGAATACCCAGAAATCAAGGCATCAGCATCACCTTCGTTTACCATCATAGCTGCATAATAATTACGCTCGCGTAGTACTTTTTCAGCAGAATATAAAGTGACTCCTTTACGCTTACGCTGTTGCCAGTACACTTTTGCATATTTGTTTTTACGTGCCTCTTCTTCATCAGATTTAGGATCAATAATTTCTAAATCTGCCTCAAACTCAATCTCTTCCATAAGATTTAAAATCTTATCTCTTCGTCCTAAAAGAATTGGAATAGCAATACCTTCATCATAAACAATCTGTGCTGCTTTTAACACATCTAAGTGATCGGCTTCAGCAAAAACGACACGTTTAGGATTAAGTTTTGCTCGATTTAGTAAGAGTCTTACAATTTTATTATCTGAGCCCAGACGCTCTAATAATTCGTCTCTATATTTATCCCAATCCTCAATAGGTTCTTGAGCTACACCACTTTCCATTGCAGCTTTTGCTACGGCAGGAGGTACTTCGGCAATTAATCTTGGATCGAACGGTTTTGGAATGATATAATCTCTACCAAAAGTAAGTCGTGTTTCTCCGTAAGCAATATTTACTTGCTCTGGCACAGGTTCTTTGGCTAGTTTTGCTAATGCTTTAACAGCAGCCATTTTCATGGCTTCATTAATTTTGGTCGCTCTAACATCTAATGCACCTCTAAAAATAAATGGAAACCCGAGTACATTATTGACTTGATTAGGATGATCACTTCGACCTGTTGCCATGATAATATCATCACGTGTATCGATAGCTAGTTGGTATTTTATTTCAGGGTCGGGATTTGCCATTGCAAATACGATTGGATTTTTAGCCATGACCTTTAGCATCTCAGGTGCAACTATATCGGCCATTGACAGACCTATAAAGACATCGACATCTTTCATGGCTTCATCTAAGGTATCTATTTTTCGATGTGTGGCAAACTCGGCTTTTTCGGTTGTCAAATTATCACGGTCATCTCTAATAACACCTTTACTATCTAACATGACCATATTTTCACGTTTAGCTCCACAAGCCTGATATAATCGTGAGCATGAAATGGCAGCTGCTCCAGCACCACTTATAACGATATTAACATCTTCAATGTTCTTTTCTGCAAGTTCTAAGGCATTTAATAAAGCTGCAGCAGATATAATTGCAGTACCATGTTGATCGTCATGCATGACTGGAATGTCCAGTTCTTCCTTTAATCGACGTTCAATTTCGAAAGCTTCAGGTGCTTTAATATCTTCAAGATTGATACCACCAAACGTTGGTGCTATTTTTTTAACCGTTTCAACAAATTCATCAATATTTTCAGTATCGACTTCAATATCGAATACATCTATATCGGCAAAGATTTTAAAGAGTAAGCCCTTCCCTTCCATAACGGGTTTTGAGGCTTCAGGGCCAATATTTCCCAAACCTAATACTGCAGTTCCGTTTGAAATTACGGCAACCAGATTTCCTTTGGCCGTATATTTATAGGCATTGTTCTTATCCTTTTCTATTTCGAGACAAGGTTCGGCAACTCCTGGTGAATAGGCTAAAGATAAATCTCTTTGAGTAGCATATTTTTTGGTGGGCACCACCTGGATTTTTCCTGGTGTTGGTTTTGCGTGATAAACTAAGGCTTCTCTGCGTTTACTTTGCTTGCTCATATACTTTTTGATGTGAATTAATCAATTTGGAATCACAGTCGTGACAAATCGAAATACAAATGTAAGTGTTTTATGAGAAAGCGCTATAGAAAAAAAACCAAGATATCATTCTTGGTTGTAAATTCTACATAAATAAATTACACTTCTAATATGGGTACATAAAGGATTCAATATCTTTAGCAGAAATATCAGGATTAGCCCCTTCATTTTGCGCCACTAATGCTCCAACAGCACATGCAATATCAATAGCCTTTTGTGGATTTTCATTTTTTAACAAGAAATTTATCAGTGTCGCTAAAAATGAATCACCAGCGCCTACTGTATCTTTTACATGAACTAAATAACCACTATTATAGTAAAGGGCTTCGTTATAAAGTAATACAGCTCCATATTTACCTTTAGTTACACATATATGTTTTGTATTGGTATGCTTTGAAATATAATTTAAATTCTGTTCAATTGAATTATATTTTGAGCCTAAATATTTACTAATTTCAAATAGCTCTTCATCATTGAACTTTATAAAATCTGCTTGATTCATCAATGCTATTAACAGCTGTTTACTATAATGTGGCGCTCTTAAATTAACATCAAAAACTTTATACTTAGCGATATCTAATAAGCTTATTAAAGTATGTTTTGAAACTAAGTTCCTGCCTATTAAACTTCCAAAAATAAAAACGTCAGAAGAAGCGACTAGAGCTTTATTAGCTTCTGTAATTTTAATATGATCCCAAGCTATTGGAAAAACAATGTCATAAGTTGCAGAACCTTTATTATCAAGTATTACATTGACTTGACCCGTATCAAAGTTTGAATCTACTTGTACGTTTTGAATATCTACCTCTTTTTCTTCTATAAATGCTAATAGAGATCTTCCTAAACTATCATTTCCAACTCTACTGATGATATGCACATCATTATCAAATGATGTTAATCTCAAAGCTACATTTAATGGCGCTCCACCAATTTTTCGATGTTTGGGGAAGATATCCCATAATATTTCTCCAAAACATGTGATTTTTAATGTTTTCATACCTCAAAAATTTATATGTTTTGAGAGTTAATTTTAGTTTGATTTAAGAATTCTACTTTTAAAGGGTTTAAATAAATATAAAAAACCGGAGCAAAAGTTAACATTAAATCAGCATCAGCAGCCTCAGTATAAGGCGCCATGCACAACAACCTATTGTTTTCGAAATCTGTTTGCAACACTGTAATTCCAAACAAATGTTCTGAACCTAAAATTTTATCTCCTAAAGATTCCCAAGGTCCATCAATGTTCTCAGAAGCATACACTCTAACTTCTTTACTAATTTCTGAATCTGGTTGACTTTCATACAATCTATTGCAACTGGCAATAATTAGATAGTATGTCTTGTGTACTTCATCAAATAATACTTTAGGAACTTCAAGTTGAGTAAATTCATCAGCATCTGGTACTGTAACTGGTGGATGCAATGTGTCAATTTTGAAAAAGTCTCCATTTTTTTTCAATGTTGCTCGTGCCATTGCCCCAAATCGAGGACCAACTTTTGCTGCCCAAAATAAATTTAATTCCTTTTTCTTATCATAAAAAATAAATGGATCACGCCATGACATAATAGGTCCATTAATTTCACCCATATTGCTACCTAAGCGTTCTGAAGCATCAAGGAAATATCCTTTTTCAGTAATTTCTTTCCAGTCCCTAAGAGGATCGGACAAAATATTTTCATCAAAGTCTTTGACAGAGTAACCATCTTCTGAAATAGCAATTGCTATGTTTTGCAGGTATTGATGATCTTGATCTCTATGTTCTAAACCTGTATATGCAACAAGTTTTTTTCCATTGGTTAATGGTTTCACACTACCACTCCAAATTGTATTAAAATTAGATTTAGAGTTATCTTTTGGTTTAAAAAAACAGCCTCTATCTGTCCAACTGACACCAGCATCAACTGAGGTGAAATGTCGTATATGAAAAGGAAAGTTGTTTCGCTCATCAGGCTCAATTTTACTTCCATCTGGTTTAAATCGTGATAGCGCTAAACAGTATAAATGGAATGTATTATTATCAACATAAGACCATGAATCCCATAAATATAGATATGGATGTCGAATACCATTTATAAATTTTTTATCGTAGGCATCAGGAATCTGATTCATCATAGATAATGTTACTTTTTTTAAATTTTATTACTTATTTTCCGATAATTATTTATCAAATTCTAAATTATCACTTGGTTTTCCTTTTAATCGAAAAGCTAATATTCCAGCGATAATAAAAAACAGTCCTGCCAGTAGAATGGCATTTACTGCATCATTATTTAACAAATTTTTGACGATTGGTCCAAATGTAATAGTTTGAATTCCCATAGGAATCACAATCATCATGTTAACTATCCCCATATAAACACCTCGACGTTCTTCAGGAATTACCTTAGAAACCATTGCATATGGTATTCCCATCATGGCAGCCCAACCAATCCCTAATAAAACCATTGGCAATAACAATGCATATTGATTGCTTATAAATGGCATACTTAACATTGCTATACCAGTTAAAAACAAACTACCTACATAAACCAATTTATTACTAAATCTTAAAGCTACTGGCACTAATAACAGTGCAACAATCATGGTTACGAAATTATAAGTTCCGTTCATTAGTCCTGTTTGCGCTAGCGCTTGTTCAGATAATGACTGTATGTTTTGAGCAAAAGAAGTATCAGCTGCACTAACAACTTCACCTGCCTTACACGAAGCCATGATAGCATCAAACTTTGATGTATCTTCATTACTGATACCAAACATGCTCGACCTTAACATTGGTGTTATAAATTGCCAATAAATAAATAAAGCATACCATTGAAACAAATAAACTATCGCTAGTTTTTTCATTAGTTTTGGCATTTCGCCAATTGCTTGATAGATTTCAATAAAAGGTTCGATAACCCGATGAATAAAAGATGAGTTTTTATTTCGCTCTTTTATATATTTAAGTTCTTCTTCTGAGGGTGGAATCTCAGGCGTTTTCAAAACAGACCATAAAATAGTCCCTATAGATGCAATTGCACCTAAAAAGAATGAGTAATATACCCACTTTGGAATGGCTGTAACGACTTCTGTACCTGAACTGCACAAAGATGCTCCTTCAACTACTGGAACACTAAACCAGTCTTGGAAAAGAAACAATGAAAAATTAGCTAATGTAATTCCAGCTCCAACAAATAAACTCTGCATTTGAAACCCATAAGTTAATTGTTCATCTGGCAATTTATCACCTACAAATGCCCTATATGGTTCCATTGCCGTATTATTAGCTGCATCAAGAATCCATAATAACCCAACAGCAAACCAAAGTTCTGAACTGAATGGGAACATAAATAAACACATACTTGCGATTATTGCTCCTATTAAGAAAAATGGTTTTCTTCTACCAAATCGAGGTGACCATGTTTTATCTGAAATCGCTCCAATTATTGGTTGAATTAATAACCCTGTAACCGGACCAGCTAAATTGAGTAATGGTAGGTCTTCGTGATGAGCACCTAAAAAAGAAAAAATAGGGTTTACAGCGGTTTGTTGTAAGCCAAAGCTAAATTGAATGCCAAAGAACCCAACATTCATATTCCAAATTTGCCAGAAACTTAATTTTGGTTTTTTGAACATATCATCTTATTTTTAAATGAACACCTATTTGATTAAATGTAATGATTACTTTGTGAAAAAAGAGCCAATGCTTCAAAACATTGACCCTTTTTATTCAAATCAATTTAAAAAACTCAAATAATTTTTATTAACACTTATAAATAAAAATTTAGAAACTATAATTAAGACCTAAAGAGATTGAACGGCCTGGTACAGGTCTTACTCTTAAATAATTTGTTTGACCTTCAACAATACTTCCTTCTTCAGATTCTGTAATTCCTAATGTATCAAAGACATTGTTTGCAGATAAACTTGCATTTAATTTTTCAGTAATTCCAATATTAACAAAGCTATTAACTATCACAAAGCCTGGTAGTACCAATTCATTTGAATCTTGAGCATAAGCTTTAGTTTGACCGATAAAACTTAAGCCAAATGAGTTTTGATTTTTACTTCCAAAGTCAAACGTTGGTATAAGGTTGTAAATAAAATCAGGTTGTCTTCTAGGTGTATTACCTTTATTGTCTCCAGAATCAATTTCCGCATCGGTAAATGTTAATCCACCACGTACATTGAAATTATCACTAAATCTATACGAACCTTCTATTTCGATTCCCAAAGACTTGTAGTCATTCTCTATGATACTATTAGAGGTAGCTTCAAAACCTCCTTCTTCAATAGTTTTAGCAAAAAACAAGGTTGCATATACTGCTCCTCTTTCGAAACCTCTTTTATATCCAATTTCTGCTTGATTGATAAAATCTAACGCATTAATTCTATCGCTATTTGTATACTCTAAACCAGCAAATAAAATACGATCAGCTTTTGCTGCACCACCTCTACTATATCGTGCAAATACAGCTTCGTTATCTTTTAATTTATAGTTAGCACCTAAAGAAAAAGACACATAATCATAATCGTAATTAACGGTTGTTGGATTTGACAAATCTATAGATTGAACCGTTTGTTCTGGCTGAGAAATTACACCGTCATTGTTAATATCATTTACAGATGTTGAAGGTCCAGCAAATGAACCATCTACTTGTCCTTTATCAAAACGAATACTTGCATCTAAATTTAAATTTTCAGAAGCTTCAAAAGCTAATGCCAAGTATGGAGCAGAGGTATTATATCTTGTATCGTAACTACGTTGGCAACAGTTTCCAAAAAAAGCAGCACCATAACCTACTAAACCATTTACTGATAGTGGGTCACCATTAGAGTCTAAGGCATCAATAAGTCTTGCATCATCACCCGAAGCTTCTAATAGATATGAATTCCATAACCATGACATAGACAAGTTTTGTATTCCTTTAAAATACCCAAGAGTTAGGTCTAATTTATCAAAGGATTTGGTTAAACGAATATCATTCATAAAGTTGTTAAAATTATTTAACTGTGTATCAAAAAGTACAACTGGAGCTATTAAAGAACTTCCATTTACAGCACCATCACCATTAGCATAAGCTAAAGAATCATAACCATTATCGACAGCAAAATCGCCAGCTAGGAAATCGGATACTGTAGATACACTTGCTGGAAAAGGTGAATTAAACCCACCTTTATTAAATGAGAACCTTCCGTTATTTTTAATTTTAAATCCATCTCCTAGATCAAAAGATGCTTCCATACCAACAGATGTCGATATAGGATTCATTCCATCACTCACATTAGATCGACGTAATTCGCCACTCTCACCAAGACCAACATTTTGAGATAAGTAAGGTGTATGCAGCGTTTGGTTGTTAGCATCAAAATTTGGTATATCAGAAAAATTTGGATCATCGTTAGTCCCAGTTACTTTAATAGGATTAGGCAAGTATGCTATTGCTCTATCATTCAAATATTTGGTATATAATCTTATATAACCTTTGTCAAATTCTTTGGTTATATTGAATTTGAATTGACCACCATTATTAGCGGTATATCCTGCATCTCTAATACCTTCTCCTACTCTGTAAAAACCTCCCATGTGAAAATATAGACCATCAGCAATTGGAGCTCCATAGTCAAAATCTGTTCTGAAATTGCCATAATCCAATCCAAAAGATGTTCCAATTGAACCACCCTCAGTTTTACCAGTTTTACTAATCAAGTTAATAATTGCACCAGGAGAATTTGAGGATAATGTCGAAGCCGAACCACCTCTAATTGCTTCTATTCTACCAATATTTGAATCATATCGTGTAAAAATATCAGACGTTGCAAATGCGATATCTCCAAATAACAAAACAGGTAAACCGTCTTCTTGTAGTTGTACATATTTTGATCCTCCTGAAGATACTGGAACACCACGCACAGCTATATTTGAATTACCTTCACCACCCGAAGATTCAGATCGAATACCAGGTATAGTTCTAAAAATTTCAGCTGTAGTTCTCGGTGCAGATTGCTGAATAATTTTTGGTCGCATTGTTGTTACGGAAACACTAGATTCTATTCTAGATTTCGGATTAGTAACTCCTGTCACAATAATTTGATCTAGTGATTCTGCATCTTCACTCATCGTAAAATTAATTGTGATACTTTCTCCGTCAATAGTTACATTTTGAGTAAATTTTGAATACCCTAAATATGTAGCATTTAACGTGTAAGAACCATTCTCAACATTGCTAATGGTATAATTTCCATCAAAATCTGAAACTGCTCCTTGAGTAGTTCCTTCAAGAATTACATTTACTCCTCCTAAAGGCATACCAGATGTGTCAGATACCTTTCCAGAAATACTCGACTGTGCTATAACACTCGACACAGACATTACTAGCATAAGCAATAAGCTGTAACATTTTTTTGTTGTGATCATTTTAGTTTGTTTTTTAATAATTTGACAATTATTTAGGTTAATTATTGCCGAATATATATTTATAGTTCAATAAAAAATGAATTTAACAAATCGAAAACGTTTTCGATTTCGCGAAAACGTTTTCGATTTTCTTGTAATAATGCTTTTTATAGGCTAACTTTATGTTTTAAATTGATGATTTTTTATGAAACCAGTAACTCTTAAAGAAATAGCAGAAACTTTAAATATTTCTGTTACAACAGTTTCCAAAGCATTAAAAGATTATCCTGATGTCAGTAAGAAAACAAGAAAATTAGTTAGAGAAACAGCAGCTCAATTAAATTACAGACCAAATTCATTTGCTGTTAATTTAAGAACCAAGGAATCTAAAACTATAGGTTTAATTATTCCTGAAGTAGTTCATCATTTCTTTTCTACTGTCATTAAAGGGATAATAGCACAAGCTGAAAAAAAAGGATATTTCGTTATTATACTTCAGTCTAATGAGTCTTATGAACTTGAAAAAAAGCAAATTGATTTACTCATGAGTAAGCATGTTGATGGTATCCTCATATCATTAGCAAACGAAACTTCTGACTTTAAACATATAACCGATGTAATGGATCAGGACAAACCAATAGTGATGTTTGATAAGATCGCCAAAATCGTTAATTGCTCTAAAGTTATTATTGATGATAGGAAAGCTGCTTACATGGCAACTCAACATTTAATTGATACAGGCTGTAAAAGAATCGCTCATTTTAGAGGTCCTCTATTACCTCAAAATTCGATAGATCGGTTTTTAGGATATAAAAAAGCATTACTAGATAATGATTTGCCTTATGATTCTTCTCTTGTTTACATTTGTGATTGTAGCGATAAGAGTTTTGAAGAAGGTAAAAATAATGCCGCTCAATTATTAAAAGATCATAGTGATGTAGACGGAATTTTCATCAATACAGATATGGTTGCTATTGGAGCTATAACTGAATTTAACAAACGAGGTATTAAGATCCCAGAAGACATTTCTATTGTGGGTTTTAGTAACTGGTTTATGTCTTCAGCAATAACACCAACTCTATCTACTATAGACCAACCAGGTTATCAAATGGGCAAAATGGCATTTAAGCAATTATATAAAGAATTGAAAGCTCTAAAACAGCAAAAAGAGGTTCATCCAAAAATCATTGAATTAGAAACATCATTAGTTAAAAGAGATTCAACAAAAACTCTGATTTAATATCTACAGGGCTACATTAACGCTTTAAGACTTCTTTAAACTGATAAAAAAAGCGCTCTATAAGTCTGAGGTCTTCAGTAATAATTTCTGCCGAACCACGCATTTCCTGTTTAAAGTCTATTTCCTTGTTATAAGATGTGATTAATTTTTCTGGAAGTAAAACATCAACCATATAATTGCCTTCATCATCAGGTAAAACCGAAATGTGACTTACTGTTCCGCTAAGTAATCCAAATTCAGTATCTGGATAATTTTCTAGTTTAACATTTACTTTTTGACCTAGTTTGACCTTACCAAAATTCTGAGAAGGTGTTTTGAGTTTTGCTATATATGAAGAGTTTTCCTTAGGGATTATAGAGAATACTAAATCGCCCAATTGAACCGTTTGGTTTTCATCATAATAATTTAAAAAAGACACTTTGCCTTCTATATTCGATTTTAGCACATATTGTAATTCCCAATCTCGCAATGCTTTTTTCAGTTTATTAAAGGATTGAATCACATTTTTTAGCATCAACATTTCCTCTGTAACTTTATTGATTTCTGCGCCTTTAGACACTTTATTGGCATTACTAATTCCTTCTCTAACTTGAGATATTGAGGCTTCAAAGTTTTTATAGTTACGTTCAGCCTGCGCATATTCTAATTGAATATTTTCATAAGCTTGAGCTGAGATCACACCCTTTTCATATAATGATTTGTTACGCATGAGATCATTATGCTTAAACTCTAATTCTTTTCTCCCAATACTTTCCTGAGATTTTAAACTCTTAAGGCGTCTATTTAATTCGGAAATTGAATACCTATTTGCAATAGTTTCATTAGCAAATGGTTTAAGTTCTTTGTTTAATTTATATTGTATGTAACTGTTTTCAAATAAAGCATATTGAACTTCTAAATCACCAAGAAATAAAATTGGCAAACTATCTAGAGGAAATATGAAGTCTTTATTATTAATTTTTAGAGTATCTATGATTTGTTTTAATTTAAAAACATCCTTGTAACTTGCTGAATTCTCGATAACAGCCAGTGGTTGATTGACACTAACCTGCTCATCATCTTTTACTAAAATTACTTCGAACTTCCCTGTTGTATTAGCAAATTCCTTTTGAGGTGGAATTATCGTAGTTACATAAGTTTCAGATTGAATAATATCTGGATATTTTATAAACCATGAAAGAAATATTATTAGCATGAGCAATCCAAGAAATAACAGATTTCCCCAGCGTATCATCCAATGTGGCACCTTGGTTAGTATCTCTTGTACTTCTTCGCTTCTTAATTCTATGTCTTGTAATTTTTCTGACATCTTAATTTCCGAGTTCTAATTGATTTTTAACTAAGTTGTAATAATTGCCTTTTTTCTTAACCAATTCTTTATGATTACCGACTTCAACAATTTTTCCTTTTTCGAGTACAACAATTTGATCTGCATTTTTAACAGTACTTAGACGGTGAGCTACGACTAGGACTGTCTTATTTTCAAAAAAGCGATCAAGTTTTTCCATGATAATTTTTTCGTTATTGGCGTCAAGAGCACTTGTAGCTTCATCAAAGAACAACACATTAGGATTTTTATAGACTGCTCTAGCAATTAACAATCGTTGTTTTTGACCTGTACTTAAACCAACCCCTTCCATTCCAATTTTGGTATTATAAGATAATGGTAATGATTCTATGTATTCACTAATGTTAGCAACATTTACGGCATGTGCAAGTCTTTCTTTATCGATGTAATTATCACCAACAGCAATATTATTAGCAATAGTATCACTAAATATATATCCTTCTTGCATTACAACTCCACACTCTTCTCTCCAGCTTCTTTGAGAAATATTATTTAAGTTAAAGTTCCCAATATTGATTTGACCTTCGTTTGGCTCATAGAATTTTAAGAGCAGCTTCATGAGTGTTGTTTTCCCACTTCCACTTGTTCCAACAATGGCTGTAATTTTATTTGCAGGTATTTTTAAACTTAAGTCTTTGAGTACTAATTGTTCTGAACCTATATACCTGTAAGACACATTTTTAAGCTCAATATCTGCATCGGTTGGAATTTCAGTAATCTTTTGTTGCTCAGGATCCTCTTCATTAGGCTTGTTATGTATTTCTGTTAATCTGTCAAGAGATATTCTGGCATCTTGTACTTCTCTAATAAAGTTTATAAGTTGCGATATTGGCGAGTTTAATTGACCAACAATGTAACTAATTGCCAGCATCATCCCCAAAGTGATATTCCCATCAATAACTAACTTAGCAGATAGAACAGTAATTAAAATATTCTTTAACTCATTAATAAACCCTGACCCAACACTTTGGTATTGCTCTAATGCCAGACCATCAATAGATATTTTAAACAATCTTGCCTGTAAAAACTCCCAACCCCATCGCTTCTGTCTTTCAGCATTGTGAAGCTTAATTTCTTGCATACCATTAATAAGCTCGATGACTTTACTTTGCTCTTGACTAACTTGTGAGAATTGTTTGTAATCTAAATCTTTTCGCTTTTTTAGGAATATGACTATCCAGAAAAAATAGAGCAGACTACCCAATAAGAAAATTGCAAAAATCATAAGGTTATAGTAGGCTAAAACGGCACTAAATATGATTAAATTCACCATTGAGAATAGCACATTTAAGGACGATGTAGTTAAAATGCGTTCTATTCTTTTATGATCATTTATACGTTGCATGATATCTCCTGTCATTCTGGAATCGAAAAACCCAATTGGTAAATTCATGAGTTTTACAAAAAAATCGGCTACTAATGATATATTGATTCGAGTACTGAGATGTAGTAAAATCCAGCTTCTAATTATTTCAATTGCAGTTCTACCTAAGAACAAGGCTAATTGAGCAAATAGTATTAAATATATAAAGTGTAAGTCTTGGTTTTTAATTCCCACATCGACGATACTCTGTGTAAGAAACGGAAAGATTAACTGCAAAATACTTGCAGCAATTAATCCAAAAACCAATTGCCAAAGAAAGCGTTTATATTTAAAAAGATATCGCGAAAGAAATGTGAATCCTAGGCTAGAACTATCTTTTTCAAATTCAGAATCGTAAAATTTAGGAGTAGGTTCGAGTAATAAAACAATCCCATCTTCGGTAGAGTCATCAGAATTATTACCCATCCAATGCTTAAGAAATTCTGTTTTGCCATATTTAATAATACCATGGGCAGGATCTGAGATATGGTATACGCCATTTTTAATTTTAAATAATACAACGTAGTGGTTTTGATTCCAATGCAAAATGGCTGGCAGAGGACACTCTTCTAGGTCTTTGATTCCAATTTTTACACCTAATGATCGAAATCCTAATTCTTCAGCAGCATTACTCAAAGTAGATAAACTACTTCCTATTCTTGTGGTTTCAGATATTTTGCGAATATGCTCAAGAGAGCTTGTTTTTCCGTAATGCTTAATTATTATTTTAAGACATGTTGGTCCACAATCTTTACTATCGTGCTGTTTATAATTAGGGAATTTCTTTAATTTCATTAGTTTGTTTTGGTTAACCTGTTAATCCCAAACAGAATTGAATACTGTTTCTAGCTGTTTTTCGTTAATCTTAAACTGTCCTTCACTATTGAGTATAATACCACATTCTTCAAGACTTTTAAAATCTTCTTCATGTGTCCATTTGGATAAATAAGGGTTGTAATTACATTCTGTTTTGTGAAACCACTCACCTTCAGCATTTTGTTCAACATTACGAGAATCTACACACATGTATCTAAACTCACAGTCTTTACATATAAGGGTATCATCTTTTTTGACATTCCATAAGGTTTTAAACGAATCTGATTGAATCAAATCGATCAATTCCTTATCATTTTTCATTGCATTTATATTACCAAATGATTTAGCACTATTGATTCCATTTCTAATATTTCCTATGTCATCCACATATACTTTTTCATTGAAATAATTATTGCTGTTCAATGCTTCTAAAAAATGAGGATAATTAACCTGAAGTTTTTCTTTTGTCATTCGTTGAGAAAATTCTCCGAAAGAAGTATCTCTGAAAACAAAATTCAGAATATCAAATGAATCATCTTTTTCAAATAGATGCTCAAAAATATAAATATTAAATAATTGATTAATGCCATCTAAAGGTCTAAAATCTTCTCTATTAAATGACTTTTTGTTATCGGTAACATAAAGATATATGGAGTCGATCTCGAATGTTGACAATTTACTCATTAAATCAACAAATTCTTGCTTTTTTACACTTTCATAGTCATTGACAATAATCGAAACGTTTAAAACGTATGCAGATTCAATAAACCCGAGTTTTTCAATATCAAAATTATCATGTATAATTAAAGTACTTAAAAGGCACGGCATGTCATACGCTTCTGAAATTGGAGGAAAATATTGATCTTCCTTATCATTGTCAACCGAGAAAATAATTTCTTTTTCTAGGAGCAATGCTTCCCACTCTTTATATGATGCATCATCGTCGAAAGTGATGACTTCATTTTTAGATAGTTTATCGTATAAACTAAGCGGAATAAAGTAATAGTCCTGACGGTTAAGGTCATATATAATACTTCTGTTCATTCCCTTAATTGGGAAACACAATCTATTTCTTAAATAATATCGTTTCATAGTGGTGATTTAAAAAATCTTTCGATTATAAAGTAATTCGTCTTTAATGCTTTAGATTGTCGTGCTTTTTTAATGCTACTATTATCAACAGTTTTTTTTGTTGCGTTAAAATTTTTGAGAGAAAGTAGATGTGCTGGGCAATTTCCCTTTAAAAATTCGTTTTTGATTTTATCTTCCATGTTGATTTTATCTTTCATCTGTTAAATATTCTGCTATTGTTTTTTCTAAATTATAATTACATGGCATAGACGTCATCCCAAACTGACCAATAGGATTGATGTCAATCATACTGTATTCATTATCGGGTGAAATTATGGTATCCATAGATGCACAATTAACATCGAAATGTCTTAGCATTTTATCTAATTTCGCCTCATATTCTTTAGGAAGTTTAAAAGGCAAGGTTCTATTGGGATGCTTTTCATCGTAGTGTCTAAAGTCTAACTTTGTTTGGTCATTACCTTGTGAAAATATTGCCATACTATAAAAATCACCATCAATGTAAAAGGTTCTTATTTCGTATTTCTTATCTATTTGCTTTTGAAAGAACGTTGGTGTAAAATTTTCAGGAAGATTATCAATATCTTCACTCTTCACCTTGTATGTGTAACTGCCATAATGCAGCTCCTTTGTAAGCACAATAAAAGGGCTTTTAATAGCCTTTGAAATTATATTCTTTTCTTTTTCATAAAAACTCTGAAGATCTGATTTAGACTGTGTTACAATAAATGGCGTATGGTTAATGTCATTGTCTTTACAAAAACGTAATACCTCCAATTTATTAACATGATGGGTGTTATAATTATTTAGATTTTTCTTGGTCTTAAATAAATTATGGATATAGTGAGTAAGCTCAGTTATTTCAGATCCTACATAAGCTTGCAATAGTGGTTTTTTATCTTTTAATTTAAATGGTAATGCATTTATATTAAAGTTACCTCTTCTGTACCAGATAGCGGTTATATCGGATAAATTGATTTTTTCACCTTTAAAATCAAATCTTAAATCTTGATGATCTAGATATTCGAGAGTGATTTCGTCATCTTCATTTATTCGAACGAAAGGTTTATTTAAGAAATTTAACCATTTGATGACCTCTCCGGTAGAATAATCATTTGTTAAGGATAATATTAAAATCATAGCTCTTATTGATTTTTAAGTATTTCTGTTAAAGTAAATTTGTAATCTGTAAGTCCTTCTCGTTCTTTTTCGTTTTCATTTGGAACCTTAGATATTTGAATCTCGTTGGCCTTATATGAAAACTCATTAACGAGTATGTTTTTGATGTCTTCAAGCTGTTGAGACACGATGTCTGATGCGTCTTGATTAAACTTCGAAGGCTGTATCTTAATAGGTACTGTCATATCTTGACTGTATAACTTGGCAATACTGTAAAGTTGTAAATACGACTTTGAAACATCTAAAGTATGGTCTTCATTAAAGTGAAGGAAATGTATAGGTTTAACTGCGTTTCGTTTTATAGAATTTGTATGAAATGTTATACAGATGGATATGGGGTCATGCCAACTAATCTTTCCTTGTTTAGCGGCCTCTACAGCATAATTCAACAATTCCACTTTATCCTTATGCTCTGCATGAATAGCAATTACAGTTGGATTTATACCTACTCTAAATGAATCGAAATTCCTAGGACCTGGTTTAAAAGGAAACCCATTTTGCTTGCAATATTCTAATAAATATTTTGTGTTTTCTTTGAAAACAGAAATCCTCTTTTCTCTAGAATAGTTTGTAGTGTCGGATTGCCCTTGTCTGTACAATTGTTGATCTAAAAACACCCGCGCTTCAACCTCTGAAAAATATGATGTGTCTTGTTCTTTCCAGAACTTATGATGTTCGATATTTAAGTCGTTTTTAATATCGTTATAAACAGATGCATACGCTATGCTATCAACTCTACTTGGATGCAGTCCTGAGGATACGTTTTTAAGAAGGTATTTTTTTAATAAAACTTTATCATCTTTTGAACAGTATGCTAGATCACCATAAAGTTTTTCCTTAAATTCTTCAAGCTTAAGTTGATTAAAGACATCACGTGTCAAGTTGCAATCACCTAATTCATTTGAGATATAATCCTGATATCTATCATAGTCCTTCAACCAATTTTGTATCGTTATGTCTTTCTTATTTGAGTTACAAGCCATACTAATAAGTATTAAAAACATACCTCCTGTGATTACGATTCCTTTATAATATCCCATAATTTTAAGTTTTTTGATTGCTTCGAAAAATGAAGCAATAATGTTATGTTATTTTCTGTGCTATCTTACACGCTAGATTAAAGAAACTATAAACCGCGACAGTTTATAGTTTCTTAAAAACAATCTCATTACTCGTAGCAATGTTCGATTTTTGTCAAATGACCTTCCTCGTTGTAATGATTAGTTGTTTGATCTGATTGGCTACCGTTCTCGTAAGAGTAATTCGTAATTGTACATCCGGTACCTCTTGCTCCTCCTAGAATTGAGTTAGAAGACTCAAGATCAATTTTCTTTTCAAATAATTTTGAATTAAAATTCGTTTTCATACTATTATAATTAAAGTTGTATCTACTCTGTTATGGGTTTTCGATTTCCCCCGTTAAAATAATCTTCAAATGAGGTTATTTCTTAATTCCAGCAAATCTCTATCATAGTGATATTACAATCCTCATCGTAATGAGTAGTTTGCTCGTCTTGATTACCATTTGGCCCTGTATGAGTTGTTTCTGAAGATGCTGTAGACGATCGTCTTCCACCAAAAACAACATTTGATGCCTCTAGGTTAATTTTCTTTTCGAATAATTTTGAATTGATACTTTTCATCATTCTTATATTTTATGTTTACACCTACTCTAAAAAGGTTTTCAGCTTCCCCTACATAACAATTAGATTATAGCGCAGTATGCTTTACACTAATTAATTCTCCATTGTCATTATATACACTAGTAGATTCGTCTTGAGTACCTCCACCGTTATTGGTAACAGTTACAAAAGTGCTATGAGATCCGCCTCTACTTCCAAATACTGCACTGAGTGCTTTCAAGCTTATTTCTTTTTGAAATAATTTTGAATTGATTTTAGTTTTCATAATTAATTGATTTAAAAAGTGGTAAAAAATGTAAACTATTGGGCAATAGTTTACATTTTTGAGTTAGCATCTCTTAGTATTCACAATGCTTAATTGTGGTAATGTTTCCATTATCATCATAATCCGTAGTTGTACTATCGGTTGCGTTAGTAGCTCCTGTAGGACCTGAAAAAGTGATTGTTTGACATCCAGATGCCATTCTTCCTCCCATAACTGAGTTACAAGATTCAAGGTCAATTTTCTTATCAAATAATTTTGAACTGAAATTAGTTTTCATAATAAAATGTTTAAAAAATTTTACCTACTCTATTATAGCTTTTCGGTTTACGCTAAGTGTTGTACAACTTTTAGTAAAACATAAAATGAGGTTATAAATCTCCTGTTTCGCTGTTGTGAATGTAGCACCGATTTTAGTTGGAAAGCAAACCAAATAAGTCTGTATTCTTGAATTTCGACAAGGGATTTATGAATGTCTATTCCAAAATAAAATCATAACTTACTGACTATCTGTATTTTAAATTTAATCTGAGTGATTCTTAATAAAAACAGCTATTTTTGAACTAACTCAAGCCCTTTTCGTGAAAAAACAGAAAAATCCATATCAAATTTTCAATAATTACATCTTAAGAACTCCTTTACTTAGCTATCAGTTTTATAAGAAATTACACCAAAATGACCCTATTACTAATGCTGATTTTAAAGCTGTTTTTGAAATACCAATTGTAAATGAAGCATTATATCTGGCTTCTCCTGAACTTCATAATCAGTTAGAAAAGTGGTATAATGATGACTTGGATGATGCTTTTAAAACAAGACGCTTACAAGATTCATTCTTAAAGTATACCTCGAGATTAACTGCCAGATGTACACCTTTCGGACTTTTCGCTGCCTGTAGTGTTGGTGAGTTCTCTCATGAAACTGACATTGAAATGAATACAATTGATCATTTCAGTCGTGTAACACGATTTGACATGACGTTTTTATCGGCACTCTCAAAATTGCTTTCTAACGACCCAAAGATTAAGCAACAACTTATTTTTTACCCCAATAATTCGTTGTATAAAATTGGATCTCAGTACAGGTATGTTGAATATAAAACTGATGGTAAGCACAGAGAATATAGTCTTGAAGGTATTACTCATTCTGAAGCTATAGAAGCTGTTTTGAAACATGCTGTTTCTGGAAAAAGCATTATAGAATTAAGTAAAAGTTTAGTTAGTAAGGATATTACTATTGAGGAAGCTAGCGGTTTTATACATCAACTTATAGAATTACAAATTCTAGTCTCAAACTTAGACACTCCAGTTACTGGTAAAGGCGCATTGGAACATACCATCGAAATATTGAAACCCATGGCTGGTATAAACCATGTACTAAAAAAACTATATCATCTCAATTCTTCTTTGAATACAATTGACACCAATACAGATTATTCTGTTCAGTTATATCACAATTTAACTCAAGACATAGAAGGTTTCAACCTCAGTTTTGACTCAAAATACTTGTTTCAAACCGATTTATTTTCTAATGCTAAAACAAACACCTTAGAATTCAAATTAAAAAAAGAACTCAAAGAGGCAATGGGTGTTTTAAATAAAATATCCCGATCTCATAACAATCAAAATTTAAGCCGTTTTAAATCAGCATTTTTAAAACGTTATGAAAATAATGAAGTTCCATTAACGCTTGCTTTAGATGTAGAGTCTGGCCTAGGTTATAATACCGAAAGAGGAGATTCGAATACGCTCATTGATGACCTTTTTCTGCCGAAACAAAAGCCTCAGTTCCAAAATATAGAATGGTCTAAATTTGACGATTTACTCTTACAACGAATAAATAAGTCCATTTCAATTGGATCAAAGTCGATTCAACTTACAGATGAAGACTTAAAACATTTACCAGAACAATGGGATGACTTGCCGTCTACTATGTCTTCAATTATTGAACTAATAAATGATAACAGCGATACCAAAATTGTCATCAATGCTATAAGTGGCTCTAGTGCTGCTAGTTTACTCGCCCGCTTTAGCAATGGTAGTCCTGAAATAGCAGCTTGTATTGACAAAATCATTAGTGTTGAAGAACGCATAGAAACAGGCTCTATTATTGCTGAAATTGTACATTTACCTCAAGATCGAACGGGTAATATATTACAAAGATTACCATTTAGAAAGTATGAAATACCTTATTTAGGCAATTCTACTTTACCTCAAAAACAACAAATATCCATCAACGACCTTATGGTTTCAGTACAACCCGATGGAATTTATTTACGATCTAAAACACATAATAAATATGTTATTCCACGATTAACCAATGCTCATAATTTTTCCGTAGACGCTTTACCTATATATCATTTCTTATGTGATCTACAATCACAAAACCAAAGGGCTAGTATTTATTTTTCCTGGAATCCTATTTTTCAAAAGTATGCGTTCTTGCCTCGTGTAGAATATAAGAATATCATTTTATCAAAAGCACGATGGTTAATAAAAACCGAGGATATTTCTCGCTTCACTAATGATATAGCAGGCATCAAACATCAAGACATTAACCAATGGCAACAAAATATGAATCTTCCCAAATATGTTGAATTGGTTGAAGGAGATAATACCTTATTGATTGACTTAGAAAATCTAAGGGCTGTTGAGATGCTATTACAAACTATTAAGAAGAAAAAAACATTTGTATTACAAGAATTTTTATTTACTGGTAATGGCATAGTTAAACAAAATGAAGAACCATTGTGTAATGAATTCGTAATTTCTTTTTATAATGAATCAACATTAAAACAGACCACTAATGAATGAATTAAAACCTCAGCAATCATTCATTATTGGTAGTGAATGGTTATACTATAAAATATATTCTGGAGTTAATACTGCTGATATTATTTTAGCTGATACGATTTATCAGATTACAACTAAGCTTTTAGAATCTAAACTCATCGATAAGTGGTTTTTTATTCGTTATAATGATCCTGAATTTCATATTCGGCTTAGGTTACACGTGACTTCAACAACTCATATTGGGACTGTTATTTCTGAAGTTTTTAAAGTTTTCAATCCATTAATTAATGATAAATTAATATGGTGTATGAATACAGATACCTATATCAGAGAGCTTGATCGTTATGGAAATCATACGATTGAAGACATTGAAACGTTTTTCTATCACGATAGTAATATGATAGTAAAAGCCATAGGTAATATCAAAACTGATGAAGAGCGCCTCATATTTGTATTAAAGTCTGTTTATACATTATTAGATGCCTTTCATTTTGATGATTCACAAAAATTAACGTTTGTAGACTCAATAAAAATTGCTTTTAGAAACGAGTTCAATGCAAATAAGATTACAAGCAAACAACTTGCTACAAAGTATAGAGATTTAATTAAAAGCATTAATGCCTTTTTCTATACTACACATTTAAATACTGAATTAGTATCTTTGGATGTCCTAATCAAAGAAAGACATCGTAAAGCAGATCGTGTTATCCGTAAAATTTTAGATCATCAAGATAATGATACGCTCCAATTGTCACTAACAAATTTATTATCTAGTGTCATTCATATGTCTGTTAACAGAGCTTTCAGATCAAAACAAAGACAACACGAAATGGTTGTTTATGATTTTTTGAGTAAGATTTTAAAAACTAAAATAGCAAAGAGCAATGCGTAGGTTTATAGTTCCAATTATCATATGTATGGTATTAAGCATGGAACTTTATGCTCAAAAATCATCATCGGGTTCTACAAATACGCCTTTTTCAAAATTAGATTATGAAGCTATTGTTGACAATATTTCAAAACATCAAGATAATCCGCAATTGCTTTTTAAATATATCAATGCTTTCACTAAAAAAGCAAAAAAAGAAAATGACACTTTACAACTCATCAGATCTTACAGCTTTGCTATTTTCTATTCAAAATTAGAAGAACATAAAATAAAATTTGCAGATAGCATTATCAGCATTTCAAATAAACCCGCTTATAGAAGTAATTTTATTAACGCTTATTACTTAAGAGGAATCGCCTATTATAATATGAATAGTTATGATAAAGCTCTAGAAGATTTCTTAAAAGTCAAAAAATTAAATAGCAATCAAGATTTTGATTACGAGTTAGACCTTCAAGCTGATTATAATATTGGAATTATTAAAAACCGAATAGGTGAATATGAGGCTTCTGTAAAATTATTTAAAAAAGCTTACAATTATTATGTTCAAGAGGAAGATGCTGTTTATGCGTTGAATATACTTCCATCGATAGTAGACGCTTATATCAATTTAAAAAAAACAGATTCTTCATCCCATTACAACAACTTATTAATTAAGAAAATAGACACAGTTGCTAATAAAGATTTATTTTCTTACTACCTCCTTAATGAAGGTGCTATTGATTTACAGAAAAAAGAATACATCAGCAGTATACATAATATCAACAAAGCGATTCCTTATTTAAACACCATTGAAGACTATCATAACCTTCAGTTTTGTTACTATTATTTAGGTGCAAATTATTCATATTTAAATAATGAAGAAGCCGCTATTAACAATCTAAAAAAGATGGATAGTATGTTCATTAAAATTAATGATGTCCATCCAAATACTAGAAAAGGTTATGAATTGCTAATTAATTATCATAAAAAGAATAAAGATGAAACTAATGAACTTGTTTATGTAAATCGATTACTAGGTATTGACAGTGTATTGACAAAAAACTATAAACGGTTATCTAAAACCATGTTCAAGGAATATGATACACCAAAATTACTTGTAGAGAAAGAAAGGATTATCAATACGATAAATGATAAAAATCAGATATCAAAAAAATACCTTTCAACTGCAGCTATAGTTCTTATTATACTAGTCATTGTTGTTATCTATTACTTTAACGAGAATAAAAAAAATAAAAGAAAGTTTGAGTCATTATTCAATAAAAACAAAGACATTGAGAATACTCCAATACAAATCAAATCTGATGATACTATTAATTTGAATATCAACTCAGATGTTATTGACGATATACTTTTGAAATTAGAAACCTTTGAAAAAAATAATGACTTCATAAATTCTAATTTAACCTTAAACTCATTAGCAAAAGATTTTGAAACCAATTCAAAATACCTTTCGAAAATTGTAAATCATTATAAAAACAAAAATTTCTCAAATTATTTGAATGATTTACGAATTGACTATGCTGTTCATAAATTACAGCACGAAAATGTCTTTAGAAATTATACCATTAAAGCTATAGGAAATGAGGTCGGCTTTAATTCTGCAGAATCCTTCTCAAAGGCTTTTCATAAATCAACCGGACTTAAGCCATCCTTCTTTTTAAGACAATTAAACAAGTAAATTGTCTCTAGATTCATGAATTCCGACTGAAAGGCCCTTGTTTTACTTGTATTACAACTCATATTGTTATTTATTTGAATCAAATCAATTTTAACAAAATCAATACTATTATGAAAAATGCCAACAAAAAACTATTAATCGAAAAATTCAAAATTTCTAAATTAAACAATTTATCAAACGTTATTGGTGGTAATGCAGATGATGACCATAGAACAATAACCTTATCTACAAGAGCATGCATTCCTCCAAGTGCAACATGTGCAATAAGTAACGACAATAATTAATCTATCAATGATAGAAATAAACAAAAAGGTCTTGTAAAGGACCTTTTTGTTTATAATAACTTATTGTATCATAATCATGCGACAGCTATCTAGCCTTATTATATTCTTTTTTTTCTTGAGCTGTAACTCAAATGAAAATTTGCCATTATTAAAAATCGAAAATCCCTATCAAGATAGTATTTCAATACATTCGAAAATTACTACAATCAAAGATTGGCATTTAAAAGATATTATTGCAGATACGATTCCTGGAATAAGTTTAGAAAAAGCCTATAATACTATCTTAAAAAATACAACAGGAGAAACAGTTATTGTTGCCGTACTTGATACTAAAGTTGACATTCATCATGAGGCCTTCAAAACACAAATCTGGACTAACCCAAATGAAATTCCAGATAATCATATCGATGACGATGCTAATGGTTATATCGATGATGTTCATGGTTGGAACTTCTTAGGAAATACAAAAGGTGAAACTGTAATTATCGAAAATTTTGAATATGTTAGAATCATTAGAACCTTTGAAACACAAGTTTTAAACGGAGTTGTAAGTGATACCATTTTCAATAATCCTGAATATAAAAGAGCTAAGGAAAAATTAAGAACGAGCCTAATCTCTTCGAAGGCTTCATTAGAACAATCTAATAAAATTTTCAATTTCTATTTAGAAGCTCGTGACGCATTAAAATCTTATTTCCCAGAATATAATTACTCATTAGATATCCTAAATTCTATAGATACGGTTGGTAATGGATTATCGAAATATGTCGAAGAAATAAAACTTATCATTCAATACAACGATTCTGATAAAAATATGACCAGGTATAACCAAGACCAAAAGGACACCTATCATAAAAAATTAAACCTATCCTATTTTCCTAGAACTATAGTTGGTGATGATCCTAATAACCTTAACGATACTATCTACGGAAATAATAAAACATACGACCATCTAGACACATTTACTCACGGAACAAGAGTTGTCGGAATGATAACCAATTCAAGTGAATCAAGCTCAGATAAAAACTTAATTAAAATCCTTCCCGTCTCTATTTTACCGAATGGTGGCAGCACTCATGATAAAGATATAGCCCTAGGAATTAAATATGCTGTTAATCAAGGAGCGAAAGTAATTAACATGAGTTTTGGAAAAGCATTCTCCTTACATTCGGAATGGCTTAAAGACGCCTTTTTATATGCAGAAAAACACAACGTTTTAATCGTATCAGCATCAGGAAATGACGCTGTGAATATTGATATAAATTCACATATTTATCCTAATGACAGTTATCATGAAACCAATGAGTTTTGTGATAATTTCTTGTATGTTGGTGCTAGTTCTCACCACTTAAATTCAAAACTATCAACATTTAGTAATTACGGTAAAATTAATGTTGATATTTTCTCTCCTGGAGATAGCGTATATACCACTTATCCTAGAAATAATTATAGTTTCGATAGTGGTACATCTTTGGCTTCGGCTGTAGCATCAAAAGTAGCAGCATTACTTTTTGCCTATTATCCCGATTTAACGGCTTCACAAGTCAAACATATTATTATGGATTCAGGTGTTGAGTTTCCCTATCGAATTAAAATTCTATCAGAAAATGAAAAGGAAATAGACACTCCTTTTTATGAATTATCAAAATCTGGAAAAATAATTAATGCATATAATGCCTTTATAATGGCCGATAGTATTACTAATCAAATTAGTGTTTTAAAAAAGTAATATTACGTTGTAAACCTTCAAATTTTGTGCGTTTTACTGCCGATTTTTTAAACACCTTTCTAAAAGTATCTTCTGTAATTTCATCCCAGTCTTTCTTGGTCATCGATAATAAATCGGGATGTGGATTAAATAAAGGCTCGCTATGCGCTTTTGAAAAACGATTCCACGGACAAACATCCTGACACACATCACAACCAAACATCCAGTCATCAAACTGACCTTTAAACTCTGAAGGAATATTTTCTTTGAGTTCTATAGTAAAATACGAGATGCATTTGCTACCATCAACGACATAAGGTTCTGTAATAGCTTGTGTAGGACAAGCATCTATACAAGCCGTACAGGTTCCGCAGTGGTCAGTCGTAGCGTGGTCGTATTCCAATTCGAGATCAATAATTAATTCGGCAATAAAATAGAACGATCCTATTTGCTGCGTCAGTAGATTGCTGTGTTTACCAATCCAACCCAATCCTGATTTTGCAGCCCATGCTTTATCCAAAACGGGAGCCGAATCCACAAAGGCACGACCATGCACATCTCCAATTTCATCCTGGATAACCTGTAATAAGGATTTCAATTTATCTTTAATGACAAAGTGATAGTCGGTTCCATAAGCATATTTAGAAAGCTTATAGGATTCAGGGTTTTGAATTTCCGAAGGATAATAATTTAGTAATAATGACACGACACTTTTAGAACCTTCTACAAGTTTTGTGGGATCAAGGCGTTTATCAAAATGATTTTCCATATAACGCATCTCACCATGAGCATTATTCTTCAGCCATTTTTCGAGGCGAGGTGCTTCCTCTTCTAAAAACTGAGCTTTACTAATACCACAAGACAGAAACCCGAGGCGTTTGGCTTCAGATTTAATAAATTGAGATTTTTGCGTTTTATTCACCCTCAAATTTAAAACATCTGAAGTAGAATAAAGCGTTTTCTACACATCTAAAATAGAATTCATTAGTCACATCCCATATCTTGAGATGACATCGTATCTGCATTAGGGAAGCAATACCCTGTTGGTAGAGCATCAGGAACATAACGTTGCAAATTACTATCGTATAAAGCGTTCTCTAAAAAGGCAGTAATAGCATCAATCTCGTCATCTGAAAGGTTTAAGGGCTCAAATAATGGTGATAATTGAGTTGCTGGTACATCTTGATTTTCAGCAACCGCATTATTTTTATAACGAACCACCTCTTCTATAGAGTGGAGGCTACCACCATGTCCGAAAAATGCAACATCTTTTAAATTGTATAACTGAGGTGTTTTAAATTTAAAATCATCTTCTGAATTTCCTGTAAACCCTCCACGTCCACGTCGTGTGGCATCATCAATAGGTGTAAGCACATTTTCACCAGCCAAATCATTCAGACCTAAAGCATAAAAATCCATGCCGTTTAAAGCTGGTCCTGAATGGCAAGAATAACATTTTGCTTCGTCAAAAAATAATAAGGCGCCTTCTGTTTCTTGTTCGTTTAAAGCTGATGTATTTCCATTTAACCATTGCTGAAAAGGCGCTTGATTTGGTAATAAGGTACGCTCATAAGCTGCGATAGCTAGTCCTGCATTTACTTTTGTATAACGCTCTGAAACATCCACATCTGGAAACGCTTCATCAAACATATCTTTATAATCTGAGCTCAAAATAAATGCCTCATCAATCACCAACCTATGCACATCCAATCCAGCTATTGCTTGAATTTCTACGCCTTCAAAACCTAAATTGTTGACTTCTTTAGGTGTACCAACAGTCCAATTAGCTTCGGTTCCTTGATTGGTTCCTGTACCACCAAATTGACCATTCCAAAGCATGACATCTTGATAAGCCACATTGAGAGCACTTGGTGTTCTTATTGGTTGTACGTCTAAATCGGTTTCTAAATACATTCCGTTTTTAAATCGTCCTTCTCCATTAATACCAAAACCCATTCCTCCTTCTCCAATTCCTTGTAAGATTCCACTCTGAAAACCAGCCTGGGCATGATGACAACTTGCACACGAATAAGTATGCATACCTTCGTCCATACTCGGATTGGTTGCTAAGCCTGTTTCGTGAAACAGAAACTTACCTAGTTCAACTTTAGCTGCTGTAATTGGATTATTTGCATCATTAGGTATCAAATTAAAATCAGTTGCTAATGGTTGAATTAAAGCGTCTTTAGATCCATAAAGCTCTATAATTCTATTTTCTAAAATATTTTGGGATGGAAGTGGCACATAATTATCATCGTCTGAAGCACATGACATGAATAAAGTCATAAATCCGACAACGTATGCTGAATAATGGAAGGTTTTCATAATGATTGGTTAATTGGTGGTTGAAAAGTAGGCAAAATTTTATATCACAATAAAAAAAATAGACCAAATACTCTTTTTTTTAGTTTAGATAATAATTATTCAGATGAAGTGTTAGTTTTTGAAGTTCAGCGATTTATAAGTGTTATCGCTTTACAAACTTCAGAAACGCATTTTTAGGTTTTAATGTAATTAAGGGAGTGATATCGATCACTTCAAAATCTGGATAGATTTTAAATTTAGACACTAACTCTGTTACAGCAATAATCATCTCAAACATAGCGAAGTTATTTCCAATACATTTTCTCGGACCTGCTCCAAAAGGAAAATACTGAGATGAAAATTTCCGGCCTCCTTCGGCAAAACGCTCAGGTAAAAAAGTGTTAGGTTGCTTCCATAACTCTGGGTGTCGGTGTATTTCATATACCGAAAACAACAAGTTTGATCCGGCATCAAAATGCATCCCATTAAAATTATCATCTGAAATATTCACACGGTCAATAAAATATGCTGGTGGATATAAACGCATTGATTCTTCAATGACCTGCTGACAAACTTTAGAAGCCATTACAACAGCCATTAAATCGGTTGTTTCCTTTTTTACATCTGAAAATTCTTTAAAAATCTGCTCCTGCCATTGGGGATGCAATGCTAAAAGTTGACAAGTAAACGTCAGAGAGTTTGACGTAGTTTCATGTCCAGCCGTAAATAAAATGAGAATCTCATCAATAAGTTGCTCTTCATCCATCGGGTTACCATCATCATATCGTGCATCTAAGAGCATATCTAATAAATCATTTTCTCTAGCCTTTGACAGTCGTCTTTCATTAACTATACGCTTTAAAATATCACGTGCTTCCCGTGTTAAAGCAATATGCTTTTCAATCTTACCACTTGCTTTAAACCACCAGCCTAAATAGGGTTGGCGCAGTTCTTTAACCATCATTTTTTGAGCCGCTTCGGTAATATATTGAAGCCTATTTATATCATTTTGATTAGCAGCACTACTGAATAATGATTTTACAACGGTTTGAAACGCCAAATCATTTAGAATAGGAAATATATCAATAACAGTATTTTCCTCGATGCGATTATATTCTGAAAGAATAGCACTTTGGATAGATTCTAATAAGTTCTGAAGTTGTTTTTTATGAAATGCTGGCTGAATGAGTTTTCGTTGTTTTTTCCAATGGTCGCCTTCTGAAGTTAATAAACCTTTACCAACATATTTAACCAAATCTTCGGTTTGAATTTTGGATTTTACATAGTTTTTTTGATTTTTCTGAAGTACATATTCAGCAAAAGCTGCATCTCTACAAAAAAACACACTCGTATTCCATCCAATTTTTAGTTTAAAAACATCACCTTGTTCTGTAAAATTTTTATGATGAAAAGGTAAAGGGTTTTTAAGGATCTCTAGTGAGTGTTTTATAAATCGGTTTAAAGGAACTGTTGGTATATTGTCATTGTTTGTGCGCATCTAAATTATTGCATTATATGTTGTGATGAGATTCTGAAACAAGTTCAGAATGACGGTTGATTTAAAACAAACCGCCTTGTATCGGACCTTTAATTTTTCCTAAATGCTTATAGGCTAGCTCGGTCACTTCTCGTCCACGAGGTGTTCTCATGATAAAGCCTTGCTGTATTAAAAAAGGCTCATAAACCTCTTCAATAGTTTCGGCGCTTTCACTTACAGCAGTGGCTAAAGTTGTAATTCCTACAGGACCGCCTTTAAACTTTTCGATAATGGTTTCCAGTATTTTGTTATCCATCTCATCAAGACCATGCGCATCTACATTGAGTGCTTCTAAAGCAAACTTAGCAATCTTGATATCAATGCTACCATTACCTTTTATTTGCGCAAAATCGCGAACACGACGCAATAAGGCATTAGCTATTCTTGGTGTTCCACGACTACGACCTGCGATTTCAACAGCAGCTTCCATAGAAATAGGCACATCTAAAATTGAAGCACTTCGTTGTACGATTGTGGTTAATAATTCGGTGTTATAATATTGAAGTCGGCTTTGAATTCCGAAACGAGCTCGCATAGGCGAGGTTAATAATCCCGAACGGGTTGTAGCACCAACTAAGGTAAATGGGTTTAAATTGATTTGAACGGTTCTGGCGTTGGGTCCAGACTCAATCATGATATCTATTTTATAGTCTTCCATAGCAGAGTATAAATATTCTTCTACGATCGGACTTAAACGATGGATTTCATCAATAAATAAAACATCACGCTCATCAAGATTGGTGAGTAAACCTGCTAAATCACCTGGTTTATCTAAAACCGGACCTGAGGTCACTTTGATACCAACGTTCAGTTCACTCGCTAAAATATGAGCTAATGTCGTTTTACCTAATCCTGGAGGACCATGAAAAAGGGTATGGTCTAAAGCTTCACTTCGACCATTAGCAGCTTGAACAAATATTTGTAGATTTTCTAACACTTGATCCTGACCTGTGAAATCGTCAAAGGATAGGGGTCTCAACTTTTTTTCTACGTCCAGTTCTTCTGGTGAAAAATTATCGTTTGTAGGATCTAAATTCTCGTTCATATAACACAAATATAAACAAAAAGCCTTTCGATAGTTACGAAAGGCTTTTCAATATTATTGTTAAGAATTTAATGTTGTAATTCTTCCTCTCCATCTTTGAGAGGTATGTTTTGAGGTACATAATCATCATCATGTCCTGGCTTACTGTAATCGTATGCCCAACGGTGTACATGAGGAATCTCACCTTCCCAGTTTCCATGAATATGCTTAACTGGAGCCGTCCATTCTAATGTATTTGAACGCCAAGGGTTTTGAACAGTTTTCTTTCCGAAGAACATCGAAGAGAAGAAGTTCCATAAAAATACCAATTGGAAAATACCACCAACAATAGCGAAAACAGTAATAACAACATTGGCATTAGCTGTATCGTCAAATAATGGGAAATTAGAATTCGTATAATAACGTCTTGGTAAACCTGCCATACCGATAAAGTGCATTGGGAAAAATACGCCATAAGCACAAATTGCAGTGACCCAGAAGTGTAAGTACCCTAAGTTTTTATTTAACATACGTCCGAACATTTTTGGAAACCAATGGTAAATCCCTGCGAACATTCCGTAAAGTGCAGAAATCCCCATTACCAAGTGGAAATGCGCAACAACGAAATAAGTATCATGAACATTAATATCTAAAGCACTGTCTCCTAAGATAATTCCTGTTAAACCACCAGTGATAAATGTAGAAACTAATCCGATTGAGAATAGCATTGCTGGATTCATCTGGAGGTTACCTTTCCACAGTGTGGTGATATAGTTAAACGCTTTTACTGCAGAAGGGATAGCAATCAATAAAGTTGTAAATGTAAATACAGACCCTAAGAATGGATTCATTCCTGAAATAAACATATGGTGACCCCAAACAATAGTTGATAAGAATGCAATTGCAAGAATTGACATCACCATGGCGCGATAACCAAAAATAGGTTTACGTGAGTTGGTTGCTATAATTTCGGAAGTGATTCCTAATGCTGGTAATAATACGATATATACTTCAGGGTGTCCTAAGAACCAAAACAGGTGTTCAAATAATACTGGTGATCCACCTTGATAGTGTAATACTTCACCTTGAATAAATATATCAGATAAGAAGAATGACGTTCCGAAACTTCTATCCATAATTAATAATAATGCAGCTGATAATAATACCGGGAATGAAACTACACCAATAATAGCTGTAACAAAGAATGCCCAAATTGTTAATGGTAATCTTGTCATAGACATCCCTTTAGTACGTAAGTTAATAACCGTTACGATATAGTTAAGTGATCCTAATAAAGAAGATGCAATAAATATAGCCATTGAGACTAACCATAACGTCATACCTGCTCCTGAACCTCCTTGTGCCATAGGTAAGGCACTTAGTGGTGGGTATATTGTCCAACCTGCTGCTGCTGGTCCAGCTTCAACAAATAGGGAAATAATCATAACGACACTAGACAAGAAAAATAACCAGTAAGACACCATGTTTAAGAATCCTGAAGCCATATCTCGAGCTCCAATTTGCAATGGAATTAAAAGGTTACTAAATGTACCACTCAAACCTGCTGTTAATACAAAGAATACCATAATGGTACCATGTATGGTCACAAGTGCTAAATAAATATCTGCATCCATAACACCTTCTGGAGCCCATTTTCCAAGCAATGCTTCAAATAAGACATTAGGTTGCTCTGGCCATGCAATTTGCATACGAAACATAATTGACATCAAAACACCAATGACTCCCATAATAGTACCAGTTATTAGGTACTGCTTAGCAATCATTTTATGATCTTGACTAAAAATGTATTTAGTTACAAAAGTCTCTTTATGATGATGCCCGTGATCGTCGTGTGCGTGAGTATCTGCGTGTGCTGACATAATCTATTATCTTTTTTTAAATCTTTTATTTAGTTGGTAAAGAATTTTTGAATGTGGTTTGCTCTTTAATCCAAGCATCATATTCCTCTTGAGTTTCTACAATAATTTTCATTTGCATGTTGTAATGTGATTTTCCACAAATCTTATTACATAACAACAGGTAATCAAACTCGTAAGTTAACTCTTGACCTTTTGCTTCTATTTGGTCTTTATTTTCTAATCTAATAGCATTAATATTTGCTACTTTTTCTTCGATATCAGGATTTTGACGCATATCTGCTGTCGTTACAGTTGGTGTAAATCCAAACTGAGTAATCATACCAGGAACACAATTCATTTGTGCTCTAAAGTGTGGCATATATGCAGAGTGCAGAACATCCTGAGATCTCATTTTAAATAATACTGGTCTTCCAACTGGTAAATGCAATTCCGTTGTAATGATATCGTCTTGTGCGTAAGGGTCAGATTCATCAAGACCTAAAATATTAGCACGATCAATATCAATTAATCTTACATTGGCCATACCTAAGGTATTGTCTTCTCCAGCATATCGAGCTTTCCAGTTAAACTGTTGCGCATATAACTCAACAACTAATGGGTCTTCGCTTTCATCAATGTTCATGATACTTGTCCAAGTAAACAATCCGTAGATAATTAAACCTGCCAGTACAACTACAGGAATGAATGTCCAGATAGCTTCAAGTGTATTGTTATCAGCATAGAATAAAGCTTTACGTCCTTTTTCACCTTTATATTTATAAGCAAAATAGTGTAATAAAAATTGAGTAAACGTTTGTACTATGAAGATAAGAACCATAGAGATAATCATAAGATTATCTAAACCTGGTCCGTGTGCAGAAGCTGAATTAGACATTAATGGTAAATCTCCTAAGTACCAAAAACTAGCAATAGTAATGGCATAAATGAAGACTAAAAACCCCATCATTAAATAGCCATTAATTTTATTGTCTTTATCAGTAGCTACTTGGTCATTTGAAGTGCCTACTTGAGCCAAATCAAAAATCTTAACCATTTGCCAGATAGCAACAGCTATGAAAAGTACTATTATAAGTGTTAAAAAAGCAGTCATTGTCGTTTCTGTTCTTTATATAATTTATTAATAATGGAAATGTTCACTTTCTTTTATGAAAGGGTTACGTTTAGGTTCTAAAGGCGCTTTTGTTAATGCTGTAAATACAATAAATATAAACAACCCAGCAAATAGCAATATTGAACTGATTTCAGGAATACCTATATACCACTGATCTCCAACAGTAGCTGGCATAATCATATTAAATATGTCGATATAGTGACCACAAAGAATAACGATACCTGCCATGATAACAAACCAAGGAATACGTTTGTAATCACTATTCATTAATACTAATAGTGGGAATACAAAGTTCATAGCAACCATCCCTAAAAACGGCAACTGATAATCTTGGAATCTCGTGACAAAGTAAGTAACCTCTTCTGGAATATTAGAATACCAGATCAACATAAATTGAGAGAACCATAGGTACGTCCAGAAAATACTAAATCCGAACATAAATTTAGCTAAATCGTGAATATGACTATCGTTTACTTTTGGTAAAAGGTCTTTAGATTTAAGGTATATAGTAATCATTGCAATTACTGTGATACCACATACCATCATTCCGGCTAGTACATACCATCCAAATAATGTAGAGAACCAGTGAGGATCAACACTCATTATCCAATCCCAAGACATCATAGATTCAGTATATAAAAAGAATACTAAAAATGCTGCAGAGATACGGAAATTCTTTTTGAAGTTTTTATTGTCATCTGCATTATCTTGAGCGATAGAAAACTTACGTGAGAAGTGTCTGTATAAATACCATCCTGCGATAAAGATTAATCCTCTTACTCCAAACCATGTGATGTTTAACCATCCAGCTTTACCTTGGATTAGTTTATCGTGGGCAACGACGTCTGGATCCATCCAAACAAATAACCCATAATGTCCAATAACGCCTGATGCTATAGCAATTCCAAGAACAATTAGAGCTCCAGGTAACATGTAAGCTGTGATACCTTCCATTACTCTAAGTAATAAAGGAGACCAACCTGCTTGAGCAGCATATTGAACAGCATAAAATGCCAATACACCAAGTGCAATCATAAAGAAGAAAAATGCTGCAACATATAAAGCAGCCCAAGGTCTTTTGTGCATCGCGTGCATAACGTGATTAACATGTTTTGTGTGTTCATCAACTTCTGCATGTCCGTCATGACCTCCAGTTACTGCATGAGTATCTTCAGCTGCATGAGCATCATCCTGACTTGTTTCATGATGACTTGCGGCTTCGCCATGACCATCTCCATGATGAGATTCGCTAGCTAACATCGTCTCTACTTCTGAAAAATCTTTGTGAGATGTCATAAAACCATAAGCAACACCTATTGTTCCTAATATCATTAGGCCAATTGCAACTGATTTTAATTTACTTGAAAATGTATACATATCTATATATAATCTTTATCTATCTTATTTTTCTAAGTCTGCTTTTAAGTTCAGAACATAATCAACAACTTGCCAGCGCTCTTCTTCATTCAACTGATTCGCATAAGAACCCATGGCATTTTTTCCGTAGTATATGGTATGATAAATACTACCTGCTGTAATGGCTCTTCCAGCATCATCATAACTAGGAACACCTAGTATTTTTTCTCTTGTAACCAGTTTCCCTTTACCATCTCCTTTTTTACCATGGCAAATACCACAATAAATATCATATAATTGACCAGCTCTCTGACTATCTATTTGTGTAGAATCTAAAGGGCTCGTTAATGTTGCTTTAGCGAAATCATACCCTTCAGTTGTATTTTCAATCTCAAAAGGCATATGTCCTCCTCTAGGGATAGATCCTTCTGCTGGTAATTGTGCTTCCATATCACCATTAAATACATCGGCTTCTTGGTAAGCCTCATAGCCTACAGGTTCATACATATTTGGCATAAACTGGTAATTGGGTCTTGTGTCCTTTTTACAGGCAACAACAGTTGCAAATACCATTAATACTACTACTATTTTAAAAACACTTTTCATCTGTATAAATTAATGCGCTTTATCAATTAAATTAATTTCTACTGCTCCAGTTTCTTTAAGTAAATCTGAAAGTTCAGTTTCATTTCCATGAACAGCGATTTCCATTAAAAAATGATCATCTGTTGTTCTTGGATCAGGGTTTTCAGCTTTCTTAAATGGCCACATTCTACTTCTTAAATAAAATGTAATTACCATTAAGTGTGCAGCAAAAAACACAGTTAACTCAAACATAATTGGTACAAAAGCTGGCATATTTTCGATATAGCTAAAACTTGGTTTTCCACCAATATTTTGAGGCCAATCTTGAATCATGATGAAATTCATCATTACAATCGCAACTGTTAAACCAACACAACCATACATAAATGATGCAATGGCTATTCTTGTTGGAGCTAATCCCATAGCTTTATCTAGTCCGTGAACTGGAAAAGGCGTATATATTTCTTCGATATGATGATGTGCAGACTTTACCTTTTTAACGGCTGCCATTAAAACGTCATCATCTGTATAAATAGCGTGAATTACTTTTGAAGCTTCCATGTACTATTTTAGTTTATTAATTTTTTAGCTTGTCCAGACCAATCATCACGCTCTGCTCTTCCAGGGAAAGAACCTGTGATATCATCTAACAAGTCGTATTCTCTCTTTGTCATTTTACTTACCTGAGCGTAAGTAAATATACCTATACTGTTAAGGACTTCTTCCATTTTTGGACCAATACCGTTGATAACTTTTAAGTCATCAGCTGTTTGTAAATTGGCATCAAAAGTACCAACACCTTTAAGCAGATTTTCTAATTTTTCCGATTTATCCTGAGTTGGTTGTTTTGAAGTTGTCTTCTCTTCAATTTTTAAATTAGAAGTTCTTTCATCAGCTCCAGTTCCTACTAAACTATCACCACGTTCTCTAATTTTCTTATAACGTTCTCCTGAAGATTTTAAAATCGTCTTAACTTCTGCTTGAGCAATTACAGGGAATGTTCTTGCATACAATAAGAATAATACAAAGAAGAATCCAATAGTTCCGATGAAAATTCCAATATCAACAAACGTTGGTTGGAACATCGTCCAAGATGATGGTAAATAATCTCTGTGTAATGATGTTACGATAATTACGAAACGTTCAAACCACATTCCTACATTTACTACAATAGATATAAAGAATGAGAACATGATACTTGTTCTTAGTTTCTTAAACCACATGAACTGCGGTGAAAATACATTACAAGACATCATCATCCAATATGCCCATGCATAAGGACCTGTCGCCCTGTTTAAGAATGCATATTGTTCGTATTCAACTCCTGAGTACCAAGCAATAAATAACTCTGTGATATAAGCCACACCAACGATAGAACCTGTAATCATAATGACAATGTTCATTAATTCGATGTGTTGTACAGTAATATAATCTTCTAGGCTACATACTTTTCTCATAATTATAAGAAGCGTATTTACCATGGCAAATCCTGAGAAAATCGCACCAGCAACGAAGTATGGTGGGAAAATCGTCGTATGCCAACCTGGAATTACAGAGGTAGCAAAATCAAAGGATACAATAGTATGTACCGAAAGTACAAGTGGTGTTGCTAAACCTGCAAGAACCAATGACACTTCTTCAAAACGTTGCCAATCTTTTGCACGACCAGACCAACCAAAGCTCAATAAAGAGTATATTTTCTTTTGGAAAGGCTTCACTGCTCTATCACGAATCATTGCAAAATCAGGTAATAAACCAGTCCACCAGAATACTAATGATACCGATAAATATGTAGAAATCGCAAATACATCCCAAAGTAGAGGTGAATTAAAGTTAACCCATAATGAACCAAACTGATTTGGTATTGGTAATACCCAATATCCTAACCAAGGACGACCCATGTGTATGATTGGGAATAAACCAGCCTGAACAACCGAGAAGATTGTCATCGCTTCCGCAGAACGGTTAATTGCCATTCTCCATTTTTGACGGAAAAGTAAAAGTACTGCAGAAATTAATGTTCCTGCGTGACCGATACCAACCCACCAAACGAAGTTAGTAATATCCCAAGCCCAACCAACGGTTTTGTTTAAACCCCAAGTTCCGATACCTGTAGAAATCGTATAGATAATACACCCAATTCCCCAAAGAAAGGCTACCAGTGAAATTCCAAAAACTATCCACCAAGCTTTGTTTGCTTTTCCTTCAACAGGTGCTGCCACATCTACCGATACATCGTGATATGATTTTTCTCCTGTAACTAAGGGTCTTCTAATAGGTGCTTCGTAATGAGACGCCATAATCTATTATAATTGTTTCTTAATTAATTTTTATGCTTCTGTTGTATTTCTCACTTTCGTATGATACTGAACATTAGGTTTAGTACCAACACTTTCTAATAAGTGATACATACGATCATCTTCTTTAAGTTTTGCAACTTTACTGTCTTTGTCATTGATATCTCCAAATACCATCGCGCCACTGCTACAAGCTGCAGAACATGCTGTTTGGAACTCACCATCTTTAACTTCTCTTCCATCACGTTTTGCATCAAGAATTGTTTTTTGTGTCATTTGAATACACATAGAACATTTTTCCATCACACCACGAGAACGTACAGTTACATCTGGATTTAATACCATGCGACCTAAATCATCATTCATATGATAATCAAACTCATCATTTTGTGCGTATAAGAACCAGTTAAAACGACGTACTTTATACGGACAGTTATTTGCGCAATAACGTGTGCCTACACAACGGTTATAAGCCATATGGTTTTGACCTTGGCGTCCATGTGATGTAGCTGCCACTGGGCATACAGTTTCACAAGGAGCATGGTTACAATGCTGACACATTACTGGCTGGAAAGCAACCTGAGGGTTATCAGCTGGGTTTTCTAACTCCGCAAATCCACCTAAAGATCCTTTATCTCCAGAAAGTCCAGAAAACTCTTCTTTTTTCGTATCATCTTCAGCAAATGTATCTTCTGAAGAATAATACCTATCTATTCGTAACCAGTGCATATCACGGCTACGTCTAATTTCTTCTTTTCCAACAACTGGTACGTTGTTTTCAGCATGACATGCAATAACACATGCACCACAACCTGTACAGGCATTTAAATCTATAGATAAGTTAAAGTGATGTCCAATTGAACGATCAAACTCATCCCATAAATCTACATCAGGAGACGTTACTGGTGTTTCTTCATGGTTTAATGACACCTTTGGAATAGGATTCCAATACTCTTTATTCTTCGTATTGAAAACCTCAAGAGTAGTTTCCTTAATAATATCACCACGACCCATTAACGTATTTTGCAACTGAACACATGCAAACTCATGCATTCCTGATGCTTTACTTATAGATACATTTTGTGTTGTATTAAAATCCTGATATAACGCATATGCATTGACACCAGTCATCATGTCTGACTTTAAACCTGCTGTTCTACCATAACCAAAAGATAAACCAATAGAACCTTTAGCTTGTCCTGGTTGAATGATAACAGGCACATTTTTAAGTGTATTACCATTTACAGTTAAATCAGCATAACTTCCGTTTAATGCTCCAGTAGCAACATGCTCATTAACTAAATTTAATGATGCTGCATCTGCTGCAGAAATTGTTAAATAGTTATCCCAAGATGTTCTTGTAATAGGATCTGGAAATTCTTGTAACCATGGATTGTTAGCCTGCTGACCATCTCCCATGCCTACTTTAGTATATAATGACAATTCCATACCATTAGACTTAGCTGAAGATGCTAATGCTCTTGCAGCGCTTCCTCCAGATACTGCTGTTGCAGTACTTGTACTAGCTCCTAGTAAATCATCAATTGTAGAACCTTCAGAACTTGAAGTAGTATCAATTGTTTCAGTAGCAATACGTCCTACATAAACACCATCTTGTAATGCTTTGTTGAATGATGAACCAGTTAAGATGCTAGTTCCCCATGTATCTTTAATATAGTCACGATAATTTGCATCACTTCCAGTCCATAATAATAATGCTTGTTGGAATTGACGTGTATCAAACAACGGACGAATAGTTGGTTGCATTAAACTGTAATGTCCTTTTTTAAACTCTACATCACCCCAAGATTCTAAGTAGTGAGGAGCAGCTGCAATATATTGTGCTACAGTAGAAGTTTCATCTGCTTTCATTGAGAAAGCAATAGACAATTCTGTTTTTCCTAAACCTTCAGCAAAATCGGCAGCATTAGGTAAGGTATACATTGGGTTAACACCACTCATGATGATACCTCCAACACGTCCAGCCTTCATGTCAGCTACCAGCGTTGCGACAGCTTCGTTGTTACCTTGTCTCGTTAATATAGGAGACGTTGTATCAAATGCCTTACTTGTTAGTGATTCGTTGATAGCTAATGCTACAGTTTGAGCATTGACATCCTGAATACCAGTTACTAAAACACCATTACTTCCGGCTCTTTTTAATTCTGAAGCAGCATTTTGTACTGCTGTATTTATATGTTCTGGTAAATCTGTTGCAGCAGATCCACCTACCACTAAACTATAAAGTTTAGCTAAAACTTGTTTTTGTTGGCTTGGCGTTAATGGTACACGCTTATCTGCGTTAGCACCAGATAATGACATATTTGATTCAAACTGGATGTGGCGTGACATTTTTCCATTTTTTGGAACACGTCCTTGAGCATACCCAGAATCAAATCCACCTCCTTGCCAATCTCCTAAGAAATCTGCACCTACAGAAACAATAGTCGTAGCTTTAGAAAAATCATAGCTAGCCATTCCTCGAGTACCATACTTAGCTTCAAAAGCATCTAAAGCTGCAGATTCTGAAATTGCATCATATATGACGTGACGCACATTTCCGTATTTTTCTTTGAATTCAGCAATTAACTTAGATGTTGAAGGGCTCGCATAAGTTTGTGTTAATAACACAATCTCTTTACCAGCATTTTTCAGGTCAGTTAATTTCTGATTGGTTTCAGCGTCAAAAGTATCCCATGAAATAGCAGCTTCGCCTTTCATTGGACCTTTTACTCTCAAACTGTCATATAAACCTAATACAGAAGCGTTAACTCTTGCATTGGCACTATTATGTGTTTTTGCTAAGTTGTTGTTCTCAATTTTGATAGGACGACCTTCACGTGTTTTAACTAAAACACTTGCAAAATCAAATCCATCAGCAATCGTTGTCGCATAATAATTAGCTACACCAGGCACAATTGACTCTGGCTGTACAACGTAAGGAATTGATTTAATCACTGGTCCTTCACAAGCTGCTAATGATGCAGCAGCAGTACTGAAACCAACATACTTCAAAAAGTCACGACGCGTAGTAGAAGAAGCACCTAAAGTGTCTTTATCTCCTAAAAATTCATCCGTAGGTATTTCGTTTACGAATTCATTTTCTTTTAGCGTCTCAACAATAGAGCTATTTTCGTTTAGCTCTTCAACACTTTTCCAGTATTTCTTGTTTGATGACATATTATATAATTGAATTACTTCTTATTAAATTTTATTAATAGTGACACTTACCACATTCTAATCCACCCATTTGAGCAGCTGTAAGTTTATCTACACCATATTTTTTAGACAATTCTTCGTGTATTTTTGTGTAATACGCATTGTCTTCAACTTTTACATTTGTTTCTCTGTGACAGTTAATACACCATCCCATAGTTAAAGGCGCATGTTGATACATAACTTCCATTTCTTCAACTGGGCCATGACAAGTTTGACATTGCACTCCTGCAACTTCAACGTGCTGCGAGTGATTAAAGTAAGCAAAGTCTGGAAGATTATGTATTCTCACCCATTTCACTGGCTTAGGCTCTCCTGTGTAATTTTGTCCATCCCATCCCGTTGCAGCATATAATTTTTGGATTTCTGCATCGTAAAATGCCTTATTGTACTTATCTGTAGTTTCGCCGTTATATTCATAAACTGACTTATGACAGTTCATACAAATATTAAGTGAAGGAATTCCTGAATGCTTACTCACTCTTGCAGATGAGTGACAATATTTACAGTCGATACCATTATCACCTGCATGTATTTTATGTGAAAAATGAATTGGTTGAACTGGCTGATACCCTTGATCTACTCCAATTTGAGATAAATAGCCATACACAAAGTAAGCACTGGCTAATAAAAAGAATATAACAGTTACCAATACTAAAAATTGATTTTGAACAAAGGCTTTCCATATTGGAAGACTCTTGTCTTTTGCCGCAACTTCTATTCCTTTTTCCTGAGCAAAACGATTAAGTGTTTGTCTCACTAAAACTAAAGCAACCGCTAATAACGCAAATAAAATTGCAAGTGCACCAAGAATAAGTTTGTTTGACACACCACCTTGATCATCGCCTCCGCCATCTTCTTTTACTACTTCTTCTTTTTTCGGTGGATCTGTTGCCGTATAGGCTAAAATATCAGATATATCTTGATCTGACAATTGCGGAAACGCAGTCATTGCAGTCCCGTTATACTCATTAAAAATCTGAACTGCATAAGCATCACCAGATTTCACCATTCCAGCACTGTTTCTAATCCACTTATCTAACCAGTCTCTTCCTAAACCTTGCTCTTCCTCAAGTCTAGCTTGAACATAACGAAGTGCAGGACCAGTCATTGGTCTGTCTAAGTTGTGACATGCAGCACAGTTAGTGTTGAATAAAGTTTTTCCTTTGACAGGATCTCCTTCTTGAGCAGTAAGTGAAGTAGAAAACGTAAGTAAAATAACCAATCCTAAATAAGGAATTTTTGAGGCTAGTTGTCGGTAAATCACCTGTATCATATTGTTAGTTGAATTATCTTCTAAACTTTGGTATGGTTTTTTCATTATTACTATTGAAAAAAGCATTTATAAAATCTCATGCAAAAATAATACTTATAGACCATTTTAGAAATGTTACAGAACTGTTAATTGATAATTTATAAGGATTCTAAATAATAATTTAAGGCCTAATTTAGTTAATAATTTTAACTCAGGAAACAACAGTCAAAAAAAATCGTTTTCTTTGTACAAAATTTCAAATATTATGAAAGCTAAAACTCTAAAAATACTAGCACTCACCCTTCTGTTCTTAGCATTTGCAAATCAAACATTTGCGCAAGAAGGTGTTGTTACAATTGATCAGGATAGTGACATTTCAAAACTTCTGGAATACAAGAAAGATGTAAAAACTTTAGATTTATATAAAATTCAATTAGATTTTGGATCGCGTTCTGAAGCTATGGCATTAGAACGTGAATTTAAAAACACATTTTCACAATGGCCAACTGATGTGGTTTATGAAACCCCTAATTATAAAGTTTGGGTCGGCAATTTTAGTACGCGATTAGAAGCTGATATCGCACTTTTAAAAATTAAGAAGAAATTTTCAAAAGCCATGGTTTTTGAACCTAAAAAGGATAATTAAAACTTCAAGATTATTATAAAAAAAAAAGCGACTCAATGAGTCGCTTTTTTTATGAAGTATATATAATACTATTTCAGTTTCTTTTTCACTTCTACTTCCTGGAATGCTTCTAAAACATCATCGACTTGTATGTCATTGTAGTTTTTAAGTTGCATACCACAATCGTAACCTTTAGCGACTTCCTTAACATCATCCTTAAATCGCTTTAGAGATGTTAATTCTCCTGTATGGATAACAACACCATCTCTAATTAAACGAATGCCTGAGTTTCTGTATATTTTTCCGTTAGTTACCATACAACCAGCAATGGTTCCGATTTTAGAAATCTTGAAGGTCTCTCTAATTTCGGCTGTACCAGTAATCTCCTCTTTTAATTCTGGAGACAACATCCCTTCCATGGCATCTTTAAGATCATTAATTGCATCGTAAATAATAGAGTACATTCTGATATCGATTTCTTCTTTATCAGCAATTTGACGTGCATTACCCATTGGTCGCACATTAAATCCGATAATAATCGCATCTGAAGCTGTAGCGAGAAGCACATCACTTTCAGTAATCGCTCCAACACCTTTATGTATGATGTTTACTTGTATTTCTTCAGTAGATAATTTCTGGAACGAATCGGTTAGAGCTTCCACAGAACCATCCACATCACCTTTAAGAATGATATTTAATTCCTGGAAGTCACCAAGTGCAATTCGACGTCCGATTTCATCTAGTGTAATATGACGTTGTGTTCTAACAGACTGTTCACGTTGTAGTTGTGTACGTTTAGCCGCGATTTGCTTCGCTTCACGCTCATCTTCAAAAACGTTGAATTTATCACCAGCTTGTGGCGCACCATCTAATCCTAAAATAGAGACTGGTGTTGATGGACCTGCTGCTTCAACTTCGTTTCCACGTTCGTCATGCATCGCTTTAACCTTTCCACTGTTTTTACCTGCAAGTACATAATCACCAACACGTAATGTTCCGGCCTGAACTAAAATTGTAGACACATAACCTCGACCTTTGTCTAAGAATGCTTCAACAACTGTTCCTGTTGCATTTTTATTAGGATTGGCTTTAAGCTCTAATAATTCGGCTTCAAGCAATACTTTTTCTAATAATTCTTTAATACCTGTTCCATTTTTAGCTGAAATATCATGCGATTGAATCTTTCCACCCCAATCTTCAACTAATAAGTTCATTTGTGCTAAACCTTCTTTTACTTTTTCAGGATTAGCGCCAGGCTTATCAATTTTGTTAATTGCAAAAACAATTGGCACTTCAGCTGCTTGAGCATGTGCAATGGCTTCTTTTGTTTGTGGCATAATGGAATCATCGGCCGCAACTACAATAATAGCTAAATCGGTAACTTGAGCACCACGAGCACGCATGGCTGTAAAGGCCTCGTGACCAGGTGTATCAAGAAATGCAATTTTTTGTCCGTTATCTAACTGAACTCCATAAGCACCAATATGCTGTGTAATTCCACCAGATTCTCCAGCAATTACATTTTCTTTACGTATATAATCCAGTAAAGATGTTTTACCATGATCGACGTGTCCCATAACAGTAACGATTGGAGCACGCGACACTAAATCTTCAGGTTTATCTTCTACAACCTCAATAGATTCTTCAATATCAGCAGTAACAAAATCTACTTTATATCCAAATTCGTCTGCAACTACAGATAATGTTTCGGCATCTAAACGCTGGTTCATCGTCACCATCATTCCTAGCGACATACATGCTGAAATAATTTCGGTTACAGAAACGTTCATCATAGTAGCTACTTCGTTTGCAGTAACAAACTCAGTTACTTTAAGAACTTTGCTTTCTGCTGCTTCGATTTGCTGATCGATTTCAGTTTGCTCTCTATGCTGTTCACGTTTTTCTCTACGGTATTTTGCACCTTTTCCTTTAGAGGACTTTCCTTGAAGTTTTTCAAGAGTTTCACGTACTTGCTTTTGTACTTCTTCAGCACTTGGCTCCTCTTTTACAGTAGTTCGCTTACCTTGATTTTTACCTTTGTAACCACCTCTTTGGTTTCCGCCTCTGTTATTAGATCGGTTATCACCTCCTGATGATGGTCCTTTACTAATACGACGTCTTTTCTTTTTATTATCTGAATCGGAATCCGATTTTTTCTCCTCTTTTTTCTTTTTAGGCTTATTGAACTTAGAAAGATCAATTTTATCGCCAGCAATTTTAGGTCCGGAAAGTTTTTTGTATTGCGTTTTTAAAGTCTCCTCAACAGGTTCGTCATTTGCGGTTTCTTCTGTTTTCTTAGCCTCTTCTTTTGCTTTAGGCGCTTTAACCTCTTTAGTCTCTTTTTTAACCGGAGCCTCTTTTTTTGCTTCTTTTGGAGCTTCAGCTTTTGAAGTCACTTCTTTTGGAGATTCCTCTATTGGCGCTTCCTCTTTCGGTGCGTCAGACTTAGGAGCTTCCTTATCTTTATTAAGGTCGATTTTACCGACTTGCTTAGGTCCAGACAACTCCGCTTTAGCTTTTACAACTTCTCGGCTTTTAGCTTCTTTTTGCGCTTTTTCTTCTAATTCACGCTCACGCTGTTCACGCAACTCTTCCTTTTCTTTGAGTTTTGCTTCACTTACTTCTTGGGACTCTGCCTTTTTATTAGCATCCGTTTGAAACTCATCGGAAAGAATTTTGTAAACCTCTTCTGATATTTTCGTATTAGGGCTCTTCTCTATTTCGACACCTTTTGATTCTAAAAAATCAACGGCACGATCTATAGAGATGTTAAGTTCCCTTAATACTTTATTTAATCTAGTTTGAGCCATAAATTGCTTGTAATATAACTTAAAAATCTTTTATACCAAATTAACATTAATGTGTAAATTGGTATTATTCTTCGAACTCTTCTTTAAGAATTCTGATAACATCTAATATTGTTTCTTCTTCTAAATCTGTACGCTTTACAAGATCTTCAACATCTTGTTCTAATACACTCTTAGCAGTATCTAATCCTGCTTTGCTGAACTCATCAATAATCCAACCTTCAATTTCATCAGAGAACTCTGTTAACTCTACATCTTCTTCAGCACCTTCTCTAAATACATCAATTTCGTAACCTGTTAATTTTCCTGCCAATCTGATATTGTGACCACCTCTACCAATAGCTTTAGATACTTCTTCAGGCTTTAATAACACTTCAGCACGTTTATTTTCTTCGTCTAATTTAATAGAAGTCACTCGTGCAGGACTTAATGCTCTGGTAATAAATAATTGCAGGTTATTTGTATAGTTAATAACATCAATATTTTCATTACCTAATTCACGAACAATACCGTGAATTCTAGACCCTTTCATTCCCACACAGGCACCTACAGGATCAATTCTATCATCATAAGAATCTACTGCAACTTTGGCTTTCTCTCCTGGTATTCTCACAACATTTTTAATGGTAATCAAACCATCAAACACTTCAGGGATTTCTTGCTCAAACAACTTCTCTAAAAATGCTGGTGCAGTTCTAGACATTATAATTGCTGGCTTGTTTCCTTTTAACTCTACGCTTTCTATAATACCTCTTACATTTTCTCCTTTTCTGAAAAAATCTGATGGTATTTGTTTATCCTTCGGAAGGATGATTTCGTTCCCTTCGTCGTCTAATAAAATAATAGCTCTGTGACGAATATGATGAACTTCTGCCGAATAAATTTCGCCTTCTAATTCTTTAAATTGCTTGTAGATATTAGTGTTGTCGTGCTCGTGAATTTTAGAAATCAAATTTTGACGTAATGCTAAAATAGAACGTCTTCCTAAATCAACTAATTTCACTTCTTCTGCAACATCTTCACCTACTTCAAAATCAGGTTCAATTTTTTGTGCTTCAGACAATGCAATTTCCTGATTAGGCTCTTCAACCTCATCATCGGCTACGACAATCCTGTTTCTCCAAATCTCTAAATCTCCTTTATCGGGATTTATAATGATATCAAAATTGTCATCATCTCCATATTTTTTCTTCAGTGCATTTCTCAATACATCTTCTAAAATCGCCATTAACGTTACACGATCGATTAATTTTTCATCTTTAAATTCTGAAAAAGAATCAATTAACGCAATATTTTCCATAACTACTATGAATTAAAATTTTATTACAACTTGAGCTTGCGAAATCGTATCGTACGTTATTTCAGCTTGCTTTTTTACAGTTACTTTGCCCTTACCAACAGGTTTAGGCTCTCTCGTTTTCCATTCTAAAAGAATCTTATCCTCATCTGCCTGAGTCAATTTTCCTTCCAGAGTTTGATTATCTGTTGTTTTTACACTAAGTGTTCTACCGACGTTTTTTAAATACTGTCTTTTATTTGTTAAAGGTGTCGTTGCTCCAGCAGATAACACTTCTAAAGAAAAATCTTGTTCTTCTCTGTCTAAGTTATGTTCTATCGCACGACTAATAAACATACAGTCTTCAACCAAAACACCATTATCGCCATCAATAATGATTTTAATGCTGTTATCACTTAACACATCAAAATCGATTAAAAACAAGTCTTCACGTTGTTTTAGGCCTTCGTCTAATAAATTTTTTACGGTATCTCTGAACATTTTTAGTATAAAAAGAGCGGACTTTCCGTCCGCTCATTATTCTTTTTTCTTCAAACAACGCTGCAAATATACAACATTTTTATTGATTTCTACAAGTGTGGTGGTTTCGATTTTTATTATTAAATTTATAAGACTAAAATCAATTCAAGCCGTATGAAAAAAATATTAGTTCCAACAGATTTTTCTGAAGAAGCTGAGCATGCATTAAAAGTTGCTGCTCAAATTGCAAAAAAGCATGGTAGTGAAATTTATTTACTTCATATGTTAGAAATTCCAATGCAAGAAACCGACGCTGTAAGTTCGCATGCCGAGATTCCTGAGGTGATGTTTTTTATGAAGATGGCACACCAAAAGTTTGAAGACATTATGAATAGTGATTACCTCAACAACCTTACCGTTCATGAAATTGTAAAGGCTGATGGTTCTTTTAATGGGATTTCAGAAATTTGCAAAGAACATGGCATTACAATGATTACAATGGGCTCACATGGTGCTAGTGGTTTTAAAGAAATGTTTGTAGGTTCTAATGCTGAAAAGGCTGTTAGAAATTCAGACGTGCCTGTTCTGGTTATCAAGAATAATCATGATGATTTTAGTGTTGATGATATTGTTTTTGCTTCTGATTTTAAAAACGACAACAAAGAAACTTATCTTCAAGCCACAGAATTTGCAACAGCTTTTGGAGCTCAGTTACATTTATTAATGGTAAATACAGCTAGTAATTTTACTACAACTAAGAAAGCTAATGACAGAATTAATGATTTTATTCAAGATTATAGCTTTAAAAACTATACGATTAACATCTACAATGATGAATCAGTTGAGAAAGGTGTTCTCAATTTTTCTAAACACATTGATGCTGATTTGATCGGAATTAGTACACACGGCAGACAAGGTATTGCGCATTTCTTTAATGGAAGTATTAGTGAAGACTTAGTAAATCATGCCAAAAGACCAGTAATAACTTTTAAGATTTAAAAACAAAAATCGCAGAAATAAAAAAAGCCTTCCTATTCAGGAAGGCTTTTTTGTTGGCCCACTAGGGATCGAACCTAGACTCTTTGGTACCAAAAACCAATGTGTTGCCAGTTACACCATAGGCCAGTCTCTTAAAGAGGATGCAAATTTAGTACAAAGTTTTATTTGTACAAATAATTTTTTATAAAATAATCAAAAAATGGTAACGTTTACTTAAAATCCATAGCGTTTACCATATTTATTGTTAAATTCGCTCGCATTAAATAGATTATTTTTATGACACATTTCAACTTCAAGAAATGGGATACCATTTTAGGATGGTTTGCTTTTACCATAGCATTAATAACCTATGCTCTAACCATTGAGCCTACAGTTAGTTTTTGGGATGCTGGAGAATACATTCTAACATCTTCAAAATTACAGGTTGGTCATCCGCCTGGAGCGCCATTGTTTCAAATGCTTGGCGCATTTTTTTCTATGTTTGCGCTAGAACCTGCACAAATTGGAGCTATGCTTAATATGATGAGTTCTGTTTCGAGTGCGTTTACAATCCTTTTCATGTTTTGGACCATCACGATATTACTTCGTAAACTTGTCAGAACCGATGATAAACCTATATCTAAAAATGCTTCTGTAGCCATTTTAGGAAGCGCTTTAGTGGGTAGCTTAGCCTTTACATTTACTGATTCATTTTGGTTTAATGCAGTAGAAACTGAGGTATATGCTATGGCAACTTTGATTATGGCTATCCTTTTTTATCTGGGATTACGCTGGGAAAAAGACATGCACGAACCTAGAGGTCATAGATGGTTAATTTTAATTGCATTTGTAATCGGACTATCGTTTGGAGTACACTTTATGGGCTTATTAACCATTCCTGCTTTAGGCCTGCTTTATTTCTTTAAAAATTACAAAACAATTACGGTTAAAAACTTCATTCTTGCTAATATTATTGCTGCAGCAATCTTATTATTTATATTCAAACTTTTATTACCTAATGCCCTTCGATTATTTAGTGCGTCGGAAATATTCTTTGTAAATACTATCGGACTTCCATTTAATTCGGGATCTATCATCGCAGGATTACTTGTGATTGCCGCGTTCTATTTCGGCTTAAAATACACACGTCAAAAAGGTCATAAATATGCCAATACATTAACGCTGTGCTTGTTATTTATTTTTATTGGTTTCTCCTCATGGATTATGTTACCAATTCGTGCCAACGCTAATGTAATTATTAATGAAAATAACCCATCTAGTGCTAGAGAATTACTAGCCTATTACAACTTAGAGCAATATCCTGAAACACACTTGTTTTACGGTCCGCTATTTACAGATCAATATTCTGGTCTTGACGAAAACAACCCGTATTTAGACGATAAACCTAAATATGAGAAAGATTATGAAAAAGGGGAATATGTGATTGTCAATAATTGGAAAAATGCTAAACAAAATTATAATTCTGATCACGCTGCTGTTTTACCGAGAATGTGGAGTGGTGAACACGCCGAAAATTACATGATGTTTACTGGTTTACTGGAATTTAAAATTAAACCTGAATATCAAATGGATAATGATGTTAGAAGGTTAGTTAATGAATTTAGAAGTGATGTTGCTCAAGGAAAAATCGATTACGAAGACTATAATGCTTTTCTTAAGCAGTTTGGTAGAGACCTCTTAGATGTTGAAAAACCATCATTTGGTGACAATCTCTTTTATATGTTAGAATATCAGTTTGGATACATGTACTGGCGCTACTTTATGTGGAATTTTGCCGGAAGACAAGATGATATTCAAGGAAAGTATAATGATTTACATGGGAATTGGATTAGCGGTATTGATATTATTGACGAGAGCTCATGGCGATTAGGAATGTCGCAAGACAATCTTCCAAGTGATGTTGCTAATAATAAAGCCCGAAATACCTATTATATGTTGCCACTTATCTTAGGTCTCATCGGATTTTTATATCTATTAACCAAAGACCCTAAACGTTTTTGGGTGATGCTGGTGTTTTTCTTAATGACCGGTTTAGCAATTCAATTTTATACCAATGTAAGACCTTTTGAACCTCGAGAGCGAGATTATTCGGTAGTAGGATCATTTTATGTATTTGCTATCTGGATTGGTTTTGGTGTTTATGCCATTTTTGATTTGCTTCGGAAATATGCCAACTCCAAATTTCTGGCACCAGCGATAACATTAGTCTGTTTAATCCTTGTTCCAGGAATCTTAGCTGCTGAAAACTGGGATGATCATGACCGATCAGAAAAATACACAGCTAAAGCAATGGCTCGTAAGTATCTCGAATCCTGTGCTCAAAACTCTATCCTGTTTACTATTGGAGACAATGATAGTTTTCCGCTTTGGTATCTTCAGGAAATTGAAGGCGTTCGAACTGATGTACGTGTGGTTAACACTAGCTTATTTCAAACCGACTGGTATATTGATCAAATGAAACGAAAGGCATACGAAAGTGATCCTATTCCTTCACAATTGACCCACGATCAATACAAGTTTGGAACTCGTGATTATATCATGAAATATGAACTCACTAAAGACACGATGATGATTAAAGACTTTATGGATTTCATCTCTAGTGACGATCCAAAATACAGTCTTAAATATGGGATGCAACGTAGAGGCGAGGATCCTGCAGGATACCCAATACAATTACAAAATTCAAATTACCTGCCAACCTCTAATGTTCGAATTCCTGTAGACAAATCTAACGTCTTAAAAAGCGGCATTGTTAAAGCTAAAGATGCCGATAAAATTGAACCGCATATTGATATTACAATTACTGGTGGTGCTTTGTATAAAAATCGCTTATTAATGCTGGATATTATTGCAAATAACGATTGGAATCGTCCTATCTATTTTACAGGAGGCGCCTTTAGTGATGAAGATTATATCTGGATGAAAGATTACCTTCAGCTAGATGGTTTGTGTTACAAATTAGTTCCTATAAAAACACCTGTGGACAGAGCAAATCCGTTTGATATGGGTCGAGTTGATTCCGAATTAATGTATGACAAAGTGATGTCCTGGGATTGGGGAAATAGTGGTAGCGATAACATTTACCACGATGTGGAAACCCGTAAAAATGGTATTACTTACAGAGGGAATCTTGCAAGGTTGATGGAGCAACTCATCAATGAAGACCAATTAGACAAAGCCGAAAACATCGCAGATCTTGCAATGGAAAAAATGCCTGTTGATAAATTTGGCTTTTACACACTTCTAGAGCCTTACATTAGTGGTTACTATGAAATGGACAAAAAAGATAAAGCCAGACAATTGTATATTGATGTGTCAAGAAAATATCAAGAAAAGCTTACCTACTGGAGTAGCCTTTCTAAAAAGAACCAAACACGTTATCTTGATGAAATTGTAACAGACATCGAATGGTATCGAAATTTAGTTGACCTATTAGTCATTTATAACGACCAGGATTTTGCTTTGGAAGAAACTGAAAAATTCAACAACTATCTACAACTCTTTAAACATTTTATGGGAGATACTGACGACACTGCACCTCCTGTAAGAGAAGACAGAGATATGGTAAGTGATACTATAGATAGTATTTTAGGGATTCAACAACCTTAGATTTTGAAATTAACACCTGTAAAAACACCTGTAGTAGCGAAGAAAATGTTTCCAAATTATATTTGGGATATCGCTACTACAACAAAGGAGTTGTTTCTAACTTTTGATGATGGTCCTACTCCCGATATTACAAACTGGACTCTAAAGACACTAGATGATTATAATGCTAAAGCAACTTTTTTTTGTGTTGGAGGAAATATAGATCAACATCCCGACATATATCAAAACATTATAGAAGCTGGTCACTCCATTGGCAATCACACACAGCACCATATTAAAGGCTGGGCTACAAAAACGAATGCTTATATTGATAATGTTGCTCTGGCAGAACATTCGATAGGTACTAAGTTACATACCAAAAAAACTAAACTCTTCAGGCCGCCTTACGGTCAGATAAAACCACAACAAGGAAAAAAGTTGATTGAGTTAGGTTATAAAATTGTCATGTGGGACGTATTGTCTTTTGACTGGGACCAAGATATTTCCGAAGAACAATGTTTAGAGAATGTCATTTCGAAAAGCAAATCAGGCAGCATTATCGTTTTTCACGATAGTATAAAAGCATCAAAAAACATGATGTATGCACTCCCAAAAGTATTAGAGAAATTTAGCCTAGAAGGGTATAAATTTAAAGCACTGGAATTTTAGATGTATTCTTGTACTATGGCTATTAACGTATTAGCATCTTGCTCTCCACTATGTCGCCATTTCATTTCACCATTTTTATAAATGATGAGTGTAGGCAAACCTTTAACACGTAAAGCTTCGGCTAATTCTTTGTTTTTATCGACATCTATTTTAATGATTTTAGCTTTATCACCAAGAGCAGCAGCTACATCTCTCATTACAGGATGCATTGCAGTAGATTGCTCATTCCATTCTGTAAAAAAATCTAACAAAACAGGAATATCAACATCAATAAGTTCCCCAAATTTTGACATACGTTTAAACTTTTAATCAAACATTGTTATACAAACCTACACATTTTTTTTGGTAATACTTTAAATTACTATATCTAGTAGGTTCACTCTGACTTATTTATAAAAATAAGCAATTTCAAAGTAAATATAACATTTCCGCTATATTACGCATTATTTGAGCCTTTTTTAAGCGTAATAACTGTAACTTCTGGCCAAATGCCAACACGTCCAGGATATCCTAAATAGCCAAATCCTCTATTGACATTTATATACTGACCTAATTCTTCATAAATACCTGCCCATTGCTTATAACGCCATTTAACCGGACTCCATTTAATCCAACCAGGAATTTCAATACCAAACTGCATTCCGTGAGTATGACCACTTAAAGTGAGATGATAATGGTAGTCGTCTTTAAGAATCTCTGCTTCCCAATGACTTGGGTCATGCGACAGTACTATTTTAAAATCATCAGGATTTACATTGGCTTTCGTCTTTTGTAAATCACCTGCTTTTTTAAATCCGCCCTTTCCCCAATTCTCAACGCCCATAATGGCAATTCGTTGTCCGTCTCGTTCTATAAACCTGCTTTCATTAAGCAGTACATCATATCCCATCGTTCGTTGTAAATCTACCAAATCTGCTAAATTTTGCGCTTTAGCATCAGGTGATGGCCAATCGATATAATCACCATAATCGTGATTCCCTAAAACAGAATACACACCATCTTTTGCTTTTAATTGACTAAACATATCTGCCCAAGGCAACATTTCAGAGGACTTGTTATTAACCATATCTCCTGTGAAAAAAATCGCATCCGACGCTTGCTCATTGATGAGATTGATGCCATATTCAATCTTTTTTCGATTATCAAAACTTCCAGAATGAATGTCACTAATCTGAGTAATACGGTATCCATCGAAGGCTTCTGGCAAATCTTCATAATGGAGCGTATAGTCTAAAACCCTAAAACGGTATTTTCCTTTATACATTCCGTAGAGTAGTGACGAGAAAGGAATAGCCGCCAGACCAAGTGCGACCTGACTTATAAACTTTCGTCTCGAAGGCATATAAAATGATTCTTTTGTTACCAGTTTATCATACAACCCTAATGCACTTCTAACAATATCTTCTCCCAAAAGAATAGGAACAATAACCAGATTTAATGACATAAATGCCAACAAAAATCCAAACGCATAACTTTTTGCTGGGTTGAGAACACGACCTTCAGAACCTATTGAAAACTGATAAATAAAATTACCAGCTATAATAATAGCAACAGCTATAAACAGGTAATGTAACCAGTTAATCTTTGTAACTGTTTTAATGGCTTGAAATCCGTAAATTGATAAAAGACTATAGATTAAAATAAATATAATCCAACGTACCATATAATGAAGTTTTTTCAAAGATAACTCATTTTAAAAAGGAACGAAGGTGTTAAAATATATTTAACGATACGTTAAGATTTAGTATCTTTTCAATCGATTTAAAGAACCTTACATGAAACATCTTTTTTCTATTGTTATCACCGCTTTATTATTTACAAATTGTAAGCCCGAATCTCCTCCAATAGAAAATGCCGTAAAAGACCAACTACTTATCAATTATGTCAACCCCTTCATTGGTACTGGCGGACATGGTCATACATATCCAGGAGCCACAATGCCATTTGGCATGATGCAATTAAGCCCAGATACCCGACTCGATGGATGGGATGGTTGCTCTGGTTATCATTATAGCGATCAATATATCTATGGATTTTCTCACACGCATTTAAGTGGAACTGGTGTTAGCGATTACGGAGATATTCTTTTAATGCCTACCAATACTATTAATTTTAATAATGGTAGTAATGACCAGCCTGGTTATCGTGCACATTTCTCTCATGATAATGAGGTAGCTCAACCTGGCTATTACAAAGTCTTATTAGATTCCACTAATATCACAGTAGAACTAACGGTTTCAAAACGTAGTGGTATTCATAAATATCAATTCCCATCTGAAAAGGAACAAGTTGTAATTTTAGACTTAGATCATCGTGATCAATTATTAGATTATAAAATTCAGAAAGTAAACGATTCAACCATTTCAGGATTTAGACATTCAAAAGCCTGGGCGACAGACCAACGTTTATTTTATACCATACAATTTTCCAAACCTATTAAGTCGGTAACCTATCAAGAAAATGGCACAGCCATTTCAAAAAATTATAAATACCAAAGCAAACAAGCCGCTGTAGAATTCAATAACCCAAAAAACGACCCTATTTATGTTAAGGTTGGGATTTCAGCTGTAGATGTGGCTGGAGCACAACGCAACTTAGAACAAGAAATAGGAGCTAAAACATTTGAACAGGTTAAAACCGAAGCGCAAAACACCTGGGAAACTCAACTTGAAAAAATTGTTGTTGAATCTCAAAACGATGACTACAAAACAAATTTTTATACCGCCTTATATCACACTATGATTGCTCCTAACCTCTATCAAGATGTTGACGGACGCTATCGTGGTATGGATTTAGATATACATGAAACACAAGAGTTTGACTATTATACTGTTTTTTCTCTTTGGGATACTTATCGCGCTGCTCACCCATTGTATACCATTATCGAACAAGAAAAAACCAATGATTTTATCAACACCTTTTTAGCTAAATATGACGAAGGTGGTATAATGCCAATTTGGGATTTGAGTGCTAATTATACGGGATGTATGATTGGTTATCATGCGGTTCCGGTAATTTCTGATGCGTATTTAAAAGGGATTAGAAATTACGATACCGAAAAAGCTTTTGAAGCGATGAAGCATTCAGCAACAAGAGATCAACTCGGACTTAAATCTTATAAAACATTTGGTTTTATTCCTGTTGAAGAAGAAAGCGAATCGGTTTCAAAAACATTAGAGTATGCTTACGATGATTGGACCATCGCTCAAATGGCAAAAGCCATGGGAAAGAATGAAGATTTTAAAACCTATACCGAAAGAGCACAATACTATAAAAACATCTATGATCCAGAAAGTAAATTTATGCGTGGTCGTTTCAGAAATACCTGGTTTGCGCCTTTTGATCCTTATGAAGTGAATTTCAACTACACCGAAGCTAATTCATGGCAATACAGTTTTTATGTACCACAGGACATTTCTGGTTTTATTAATCTTTTAGGTGGAAAAGATCAACTAGAAGAGCAACTCGATGAATTATTTACAGCAGAAACAGAAACATCAGGTCGTAACCAGGCGGATATTACAGGACTAATCGGACAATATGCTCACGGCAATGAACCGAGTCATCATATGGCTTACCTGTATAGTTTTGCTGGAAAACCGCATAAAACTATGGAAAAGGTGCATCAGATATTGACCGAACTCTATACCAATGAACCTGACGGTATCTCCGGAAATGAAGATTGCGGACAAATGAGTGCCTGGTATGTATTTTCGTCTATGGGATTCTATCCTGTAACACCTGGTTCAAATCAATATATCATAGGTACTCCATTATTTGATAAAGCAACCATTAATTTGGAAAGTGGCAACCAATTTACCATTCAGGCTTACGATTTAAGCACCACAAACAAATATATCGAATATGTTTATCTCAATGGCGAAAAATTAGACAGAAGCTATATAACGCATAACGACATTATTCAAGGTGGTGTTTTAGAATTTTACATGAATGATAATCCAGCCGTTTGGGGAAGCCGCGAACATCAACTTCCTAAAACCGAAATTAATGAACACCTCATTGTTCCTGTCCCATTTATTGCTGAAGGTGATGTGGCTTTTAAAGGTGAAACACAGGTTACTCTCAACAATATAGATGAAGAAGCTACTATTTACTACAGATTGGGATATAAAGGCGAATTTAAACAGTATAAAACTCCGTTTACCATTGAGAAAGCTATGTCACTGACAACTTATTCAGAAAAAAATGATATCAAAAGTGCTGCTGTAGAAACTAATTTCTATAAGATAGATCCAAATTTATCCATTCAATTAGACAGCAAGTATGCTAACCAATATAATGCTGGTGGAAACGATGCGCTTATCGACGGTATTTTAGGAACTCAAGATTTCAGAACTGGCACATGGCAAGGTTATCATGATGAAGACTTGATTGCAACCGTTGATTTAGGTAGCCAGAAAGTAATTTCAACTGTGAGTATAAACTTTTTACAAGATCAAGGTGCCTGGATTTTTTATCCAACTGAAGTTGAATGTCTCGTTTCGAAAGATGGTAAACAATTTAAAAGTATGAAAACCATCACAATTGATACAGCAACCAAAAATGATGACGTCCTCATCAAAAACATGGCGTTCGATATCAACTCAGAAAGTTATCGCTATGTCAAAATTGTCGCCAAAAAAATGGGGGAACTCCCAACCTGGCATTTAGGTTATCCGCATGATGGAAGAAGCTGGATTTTTTCTGATGAAATTTCAATTCAATAAATACTCACTAAACAATGAACCAACACAAATCGTATCGCTCGTCTTTTATTTTGCTTACAACGCTATTTTTCCTTTGGGGATTTATAACCGTTTTGGTAGATTCATTAGTTCCCAGACTTCGCGAACTATTTACACTTAGCTATGCACAAGCCATCATGGTTCAATTTGCGTTTTTTGGTGCTTATTTTGTGTTATCTGTTCCTGCCAGTTATATTCTTTCAAAAATCGGATATAAAAAAGGAATCATTTTAGGTTTGCTTACCATGGCTCTGGGTTGTTTATTATTCTATCCAGCAGCTTCGTATCGTGTCTTTGGTATTTTTATTCTGGCTTATTTTATTTTAGCTGGAGGCATCACAATTTTACAAGTTGCTGCCAATCCCTTTGTTGCAGTTTTGGGAAGCGAAGAAGGTGCTTCGAGTCGTTTAAATTTATCACAGGCCTTCAACTCTTTAGGAACAGCAATTGCACCAGCAGTTGGTGCACTATTTATACTAAGTGATACTATTAAAACGGAAACAGAGATAACAAGTCTCTCAGGTGAAGCTCGTGAATTGTATTTAGCCAGTGAAGCTTCTGCTGTGCAAAAACCCTTTTTAGGGCTTGCTGTTTTTATAATTTTAATTGCTGGAATTTTCTTTTTCGCTAAACTTCCTAAACTAATTAGTGAAACCAACACTGGTACTTATTCACAAGCATTTAAGCAAAAAAACTTAATGTTAGGTGTACTGGGAATTTTCTTTTACGTTGGTGCAGAAGTCTCCATAGGAAGCTTTTTAGTCAACTATTTTCAAGATATGAATATGGTCCCTTTAATACGGGAAAATTCGACATTAATGCATATAGCAGATACTGTAGCTAAACTATTTTTTAAATCCTTAGATGGTGCTGATGATAAGGCACTATTAGGCATTTTTGTAATTTTCTATTGGTCTGGAGCAATGATAGGTCGCTTTGTAGGCTCTTATCTCACTAAGATTATGAAACCAGGAAAAGTCTTAGGTATTTTTGCCTCGATTGCTATAGCTTTAATTGTTATTTCTATCAGTACAACTGGTTTAATTAGTATGTGGAGTATTCTTGCTGTTGGATTATTCAACTCAATTATGTTTCCTACCATTTTTACTCTGGCTATTGATGGTATTGGTGAGTTGAAACCTAAGGGCTCTGGCTTGCTATGTATGGCTATTGTTGGTGGTGCAATTATTCCTCTCGTTTGTGGAAATTTAATTGATGTATTAGGATTTAAACTGGCATTTTTATTTATCACTGGCTGTTATGGTTATATTTTGTATTACGGATTTATAAACTCTAAAAAACAAGTTGAAATATGAAACGAAGGCATTTTATAAAAAACGCTTCGCTCACAGGTGTAGGTCTGGCCGTTGGAAGCGCTCTGGTTGGTTGTGCTGAAACACCTTCCGAAGACAAAACATCTATCGCAGCTTCACCTGCATCATTACCATTGGTTATCGCTACCTGGCATGTTATGGATGCAACCGCTAAAGCCATGGAAGTTTTACAATCCGGAGGTAATGCCCTCGATGCAGTAGAACAAGGTTGCATGGTCGAAGAGGCAAACGAAAAAGGCCAGTCGGTTGGCAAAGGCGGTTTACCCGATCGTGATGGCAATGTAACACTCGATGCTTGTATTATGAATAAGCATGGAAATTGTGGCTCGGTGGTTTATCTTCAGAATATTACACATGCAGTTTCTGTAGCTAGAAAAGTGATGGAAGACACACCTCACGTTATGCTCGCTGGAGAAGGAGCTAAACAGTTTGCAATGTCAAAAGGATTTCAGCCTGAAGACTTGTTAACAGAGGCTTCAAAAGAAGCATGGGAGAAATGGAAAGTAGAAGCCAAATACAAACCTATTATCAATATTGAAAATCATGATACCATTGGTATGCTTGCTATCGATAAAAATGGTGATATTTCTGGCGCTTGTACAACGAGCGGACTAGCTTATAAATTAGGTGGTCGTGTTGGAGATTCGCCAATTATAGGTTCAGGTTTATTTGTCGACAATGAAATTGGTGCTTGTGTAGCTACTGGTTTAGGCGAAGAAGTAGTAAAAACGGTTGGTAGTTTTTTGGTTGTAGAGCTTATGAGGCAAGGCAAATCGCCTCAAGAAGCTTGTGAGGAAGCAATTAGTAGGATTGTAAACAAACCTAACAGTGACTATAAAAATTTTCAGGTTGGATACATTGCTGTCAACAAAAAAGGAGAAACAGGAAGTTACGCGATTCACCAATGGTTTAGTATGACTAAATTTCAAAATGGTGTTAATGAGCAGATACAATCTAATTACTATCATAAATCTTAAAATACTTATCTTGTTCGAAGAAAATTTTGTTATAGCCTCTTGAAAACACTATTACTTAGCTTTTTTATTCTCATTTCGTTTGTAAGTTTTTCTCAGAATAGTTCTGAAGTGGATAGTTTATTAGCAGTAATAAAATCCACCAAGAATGATTCAATCAAGATGCTAACCTATAATAATTTAAGAAGAGCGACGTATTATTCTAATCCAAATCGATCTAAACTCTATACTGAGCAATATTTAGAAACAGCCAAAAAAGTTCAAGATTCCTTCAATATTGCGTTAGGAAATTTTTATCTAGGAAATGCCAATGTTGTTTCAAGTAACTTTGAAATTGCTTTAAATCATTATTTAAAATCTGCCAATTATTTTGAGAAGGCAAAAGATTCTGCGAGACTCAGTTCAGTATTTAATGGTATTGGTGCTGCCTATGAAAACAGTGGTAATGATTCTCTTTCGTTGAAATATTTTAAAAAATCCCAGGAAATTAGTTTTTCAATAGGAGATTTAAGACGTAGTGCCATAGCGCTAACGAACATAGGAAACATTTACAAATACCGAAACGACCTTGTTAATGCAAAACTGCATATGGAACAAGCTGTAGAACAAATCAAGACCACTAATCGATTACAATATATCCACTCGTTAACATTAAATCTTGCTAACCTATATGTAGAACTGAAAGATTATGACCATGCCACACTACTATTTGAAGAAGTTCTCACAACTGTAGATACCATTAATGACATATACATATACGGAGCATCATTAAGGGGACTGGGAAATGTTGCACTAGAACGAGACAATTATTCAGAAGGATTGAAAAAAATGGAGAAGGCATATAGAAAATTAAAATCCTCTGGTTTTTTTGACGAAGCATTAGCGACCATGCCTGATTTAATCTTAGCATACGAACTAAATGGTCAATACAAAAATGGGTTAATAATTGCCAATCAATATCAAAAACTAACAGATTCTATATTTTCAGATGAAAAAGATAAAAACCTTTCTGAGGCACTGCAAAAATATGAAGCTGAAAAAAAAGACACGGAACTCAAACTATTAAAAGTTGAAACCGAAAAAAAAGAACAGCAAAATCGTATCTACATTATCTTGGCCATTGCTGGATTATGTATTGCAGGACTTTTAGGCTTTTTTGGTTACAAGAATAAACAGAGAAATTTAGTTTTAGCAAAACAAAAGTCTCTTCTTGAAAAAACAGTTGATGAAAAAAACATCTTGTTGAGAGAAGTCCACCATCGTGTTAAAAATAGTTTTCAAATTGTATCAAGTTTGTTGTACTTACAATCTGAAAATGCAGTAGATAAGGAAGCTAAATTAGCAATTAAAGAAGCTGAAAACAGAGTGCGTTCTATGGTATTGATTCATCAAAAGCTTTATAATAAAGACGAATTAGTTGGGATTAATACTTCAGATTATTTTCATGATTTAGTGCGAGATCTTTTTGAAAGTCATCAGTTTAAATCTGAACCTGTTCCATACGACTTAGATGTTGATGCTATAGTATTAGATATTGAAACCATAACTCCTATTGGATTAATTCTAAACGAACTTATAATTAACACGTTGAAACATGCATTTCCAGAGGCTTTACCTGAAAATAAAATCACAATTTCTTTTTACAAAAAGAATAACATTTTACTTCTTAAAGTCACTGATAACGGAAAAGGTTTTGAAGGTGAAATCGATAGTAATTCCTTTGGAATTGTCTTAATGAAAGCGCTTTCAAAAAAATTAAAAGCGACTTTAGACTATGATTCTGTTGTAAATCTCGGAACTACAGCAACCTTAACCATTAGAAAATTTAACGAATTATAATTAAAGTCAATTGAAAAGTTTAAAAATTTTTATAGTAGAAGATGAACCACTAATAGCCTCAACTATAGAAGTTGCCTTGCGTAAAAAAGGATATCAAGTGGTTGGAGATGCCGAAGACGTTATGTCGGCTCAAAATTCAATTTTACTTACCGAACCAGACTTGGTATTAATTGACATTCAATTAGAAGGTGATTTAACTGGTATCGATTTAGCCATAGAACTTGATAAAATTGAATTACCTTACTTATTCATTTCATCGCAAACTGATTCCAGCACTATAAACAGAGTAAAACAAACCAATCCATTGGGTTATATTGTAAAACCATTTACAGAAAATGGGCTTCAGACGAATATCGAATTGGCATGGCATAACTATCAAACTGAACATTCTGATATATTAGAGATTAAGTCTGAAGGCAGGCTACATAAAATCAATCAAAATCAAATTCTTTTTCTCAAAGCCTTTGATAATTACTGTTATGTTCACACAACTACCAAACAATATTTGGTACCTCATACCTTAAAACACACAAGTGAAAAACTTAATCAGGACATATTTAAGAAGTGTCATCGTTCGTATGTGGTTAACATCAACCATGTAGATGCCTTAGATCGTAATTCGTTAATTATAAAAACAACATCCATTCCAATAAGTGCCTCACAAAAAAGTTTAATGCTAAGCAAATTAAAGGGCAGATAATTAAGATTATCTGTTTCTACTAAAAAAACGCTTGTATTCACTAAAAATATATTCGTAAAACACTAATTGCAAATTAGTTTTATAACAGCTATTAATTATAATACTGGTAATCTCGTTTCCTTACACAACCTTTTAAGAGTTTACTGGTATCTCTCAAAATATACGTTATGAAAACTAAGTCAATTCTTTTAGGTTTATTAGCGATGACACTCTACTATGGTTCATTCGCACAAGTTGGTATTGGTACCACAAATCCGGATGTTTCCTCTATTTTAGATGTTGTCTCTACAGACAAAGGTATTTTAATCCCAAGAATGACAGCTTCGGAGCGTTTAACTATTGCAACTCCAATAGCTGATGGATTAATGGTTTATCAAACCGATGATGTTAAAGGATTTTATTATTATGATTCGACGCTTGGGTCTTGGGATAGAGCTTTAAAAGAATCGAAAGATGCCATACCAACTGGGTCGATATTTACATTTCCAATGGCGACCATACCTACAGGCTATTTAGTTTGTGATGGCAGTGCTGTAAGCCGAACAAATTATGCAGATTTGTTTGCCGTTTTAGGCACTACCTATGGCGCTGGTAATGGCTCTACCACATTTAACTTACCAGACTATAGAGGTCAGTTTTTAAGAGGCTACGACAATGGTGCAGGAAATGATCCTGATGCTGCAAGCAGACAAGATAGAGGTGATGGAACAACTGGTGATTATGTTGGAACCACTCAAGATGATGAAATGTCTAGTCATTTTCACGAAAATGTTCCACCTAGTGTGATATCAACCACCGATGGCAGTCATTCGCATAATACCTATACTACAAATTTAAACACAAATACTTCTGGTAATCATTATCACAATATACCAGGAAGTTCGGCAACCACAAATTATATTTCATCTCATACCCATATGCTCAGAGGAGAGCGTGTGAATGCAAATACGTCAACTTTTGGATCAGATGATGCATTTCTAATAGATGAAAATAATACAGGACCCGAAACTATGAATACATTAAGTTCTGGTGGACATAACCACACTGTTAACATTCCAGCTTCTAATACTAATTCTAATGGAAATCATAATCATTCTATAAATATACCCTCACTTAACACTAATGCTAATGGAAATCATAATCATCAATTAAATATGCCAACATTTAATTCAGAACTCACAGGATCAACCGAAAACAGACCTGTCAATATTACTGTCATTTATTGTATAAAATATTGAATACCCACATCCATAATCTTTAATTGAAAATGTAATTCAATTATATTTTGAGAAGAAAAAGTCGTTTGTAGGGAGCGGCTTTTTTTTATTAAAACCACTTAATCGTTAAATCGACAATTTTTTGCTTGAAATTGTTATAAGGCGGCATCAATAAATCCACTGCGCCAAGTGTATGCTGTTTTAAAACCGAGCGCTGATTCGAAAATTCTAAAAACCCAAAATAGCCATGCGATTTTCCAATACCACTATTATTAGAACCTCCAAATGGTAAATTGTGGTTGAGAAATTGCAACAAATTATGATTAATACATGTGCTTCCTGCTCTAGTATTATTAATAATTTGTGTTGTACGTTTTTTATTTTTACTGAAAATATAAAGTGCCAGAGGCTTTTCTTTTGAATTGATATAATCTATGACCTCATCAATCGCTTTATAGGTTTTTACAGGAAGTATGGGTCCGAAAATTTCATTTTGCATCAGTTCACTGTCTTCGGAAACATCAAACACTAAAGTGGGTTCTATATAATTGTCTTTTTCATCTGAAACTCCTCCAACTTCAATACTTGCATTTCTTGTGGATGCATCATCTAAGTAGGATTTCAATCGTTTAAAATGTTTCTGATTTACAATTCTTCCGAAGGAATCAGATTCGGAAGGCTTTTCCGAATAAAACGTTTTAAGTGTTGTTTTAAAAGTCTGAATAAATTCAGTTTTAATACTCTCGTTAATAAACACATAATCGGGAGCAATACAAGTTTGACCTGCATTGAGAAACTTTCCAAAGATAATTTTCTTAACCGCTTTATCTAAATTTGAAGTATCATCAATTATGACTGGCGACTTTCCGCCTAGCTCCAAAGTTACCGAAGTTAAATGCTCTGAAGCGGCTTTCATCACAATTTTACCCACTTGTGGCGACCCAGTGAAAAAGATATGATTAAAAGGGAGTTTTAAAAGTTCTTGAGAGACTTCAACCTCTCCTTCTACAAGAGCAACTTCATGGTCATTAAAAATGTCATTTACTATATCACTCATTACTTTCGACGTATGAGGTGTCATCTCACTTGGTTTTAAAATAACTGTATTTCCTGCTGCAATAGCAGATACTAATGGTCCGAAAGTGAGATTTACAGGAAAATTCCATGGAGATATGATAAGACAAACCCCTTTAGGCTCATTTTTAATCCACGAAGAGCTTCCTAATAAAGCAATAGGTGTATCAACCTTTTGCTTAGCTAACCAAGTATTTAAATTAGAGGCTACAAAATTAATTTCATCAATAACCGGATAAATCTCAGTGAGATCGGTCTCAAGATAAGGTTTCTTAAAATCGGTATACAAAGCCTCTCGAATTGAATCCTTATAAGTTACTTCTAAAGCATGCTTTAGGCTTTTTAATTTTTTAATTCGTGTTTTACAGGATGTATTTCCTATAGTAAACTGATGAGATTTTTGCTTCTCAAATAGTTTAAAATACCTGTTATCTGAATAATCTGTCATTTAATCCGTAACGTTTTTATTGGGCTGCAAGCCGTTTTTGTGCATTTCATCGATGTTTTTTGCGGTCGTTTTCATCTTAACTAAAAATCGCCCGCTTTATCTAATATATTCATTTTCGCCTCGAATGTTGTGTTTCTTTGAACTGAGTTTAAAACAAAATACCACAATAACAATTATGAAAAAAGTATTAACCATATTAGCCTTTACATTATTACCTTTACTTTCAATGGGACAGGAAACTAATGTAGATATCAAAAATAACGATACTGTAGAAACTGTTATTGAAAATAAGGTAGAAACTCCAAAAATTAAAAAGGAGACGACTTCAAGTTCTGCTGCTAAAGCGCAACTATTAAAAATAAACAGAAAGAAAACATCTGAAATTATTAGCATTAAAGCGTATAGAAAAAGTTTACAGATTAAAGTAAAAACAATTAAGCTTTGCTAATCAAAACATACAAATCATAAAAAAATCCGAAACTTGAGTTTCGGATTTTTTTTGTTTAGAGTTCATATCATTTATGAAAAGGTCAATGTACCATTAGCTTCTTGCTCTTTAAATTGTTTTACCAGATCTAGAGCATCAGGAATCACATCACTACACAAAATAATCAGAGAGCCTTTAACTGCATTTTTCACAGCATAGGTTATGGCTTCTTTTTCAGAAGGAATGATCGTTGTTTTCTTATTCGGATCTTTCATTTGAATGCCATCATTGAGCATTTTAATCAACTCTTCTTCTGTTTTCCCTCTTAAACGTTTGTCTTGACGGATTATAATTTCGTCAAACATTTCGGCAGCAATCGATCCCATTTCGTTATTATCTTCAACACGTCTGTCGCCAATTCCTGCAATAATTCCCACTTTTACAGTGGCATCTAATTCGTCGGTAAACTTTTGAAGGGCTCTCATTCCTGCAGGATTATGCGCATAATCTAATAAGATGCTAAAGTCGTTAAACTTAAATAGATTTAAGCGTCCTGGTGTTTGCGAAGCCGAAGGAATAAAGGTTTCTAAAGCCGCTTTCATATCTTCGATACTAATACCCTGAACATGAGCCGCAAGCACAGCACCTAGTACATTTTGAATCATGAACTTCGCTTTTCCGCCATAGGTTAATGGGATATCTTCAGCCTTCATCAAACGCATTTTCCATTCACCTCTACATATGGTTACATAACCATTTTCATACACTGCAGTGATACCATTAAGACGTTGTAAGGCTTTAATTCTTGGGTTATTTTCATCCATAGAAAATAAAGCGACATTACATTCGACATTACGTCGCATATCATATACTAAATCATCATCGGCATTTAATATGGCATAGCCATCGGGTAAAACAGTTTCTGGAATAACCGCTTTAACCTTAGCAAGCTGCTCTATGGTATGAATTCCTTTTAAACCTAGATGATCGGCAGCTACATTGGTGACAACAGCTACATCGCATTTTTTAAACCCTAATCCGGCACGTAATAAACCACCTCGTGCACATTCTAAAACGGCAAAATTCACAGTTGGATCTTTAAGTACGAACTCGGCACTCGATGGACCAGTACAATCACCAGTCATGAGTAATCTATTTTGTATATAAACACCATCACTTGTCGTGTAACCAACACGATAGCCTTTCATTTTGGCGATATGTGCAATAAGACGTGTCGTAGTCGTTTTTCCGTTAGTTCCAGAAGTGGCGATGATAGGAATACGTCCTGTATCTCCTTTTTGAGGAAACAATTTATCAATTACAGGAGCAGCTACATTACGAGGCAAACCTGTTGTTGGTGCTAAATGCATTCTAAATCCAGGACCAGCATTAACTTCTAAAACAGCACCACCAGTTTCAGATAGTGGTTTAGAGATGTCGGTAGTCATGATATCAATACCACAAATATCCAAATCTATAATTTTGGAAATCCGCTCAGCCATACTCACGTTTGCTGGATGAATAATATCTGTGATATCTTCGGCTGTTCCTCCTGTACTAAGATTAGCCGTATCTTTTAAAACCAGGCGTTCGCCTTCAGCAATTACAGATTCTAAAGTATAACCAGCATCTTTAATAATGGTTTTGGTCAGTTCGTTGACAGAGATTTGCGTCAGAACATTTTCATGCCCAAAACCTCGTCTGGGATCACTATTGACTTTATCTATAAGCTCTTGTACCGTAGATGTTCCGTCACCTATAACATGAGCAGGCGTACGAATAGCTCCAGCCACTAATTTGTTATTTATGACTAATAATCTATAATCTTCACCTTTAATAAACTTTTCAACGATAATCGCTCCGCTTTTAGAACTTTCTTTAGCATGATGAAAGGCTTGAAGCGCGTCTTCATAATTTTGAATATCAACTGTGATACCACGACCATGATTGCCATCAATAGGCTTAATAACCAAAGGATAGCCAACATAGCGGCATGCTTCTTCTAAGCTACGTTCACGACGAATGATATCACCTTTAGGCACTTCAACTTCGGCTTGTTCCAGTAAGTATTTTGTATCTTCTTTATCACAAGCTAATTCTACACCAATACTACTCGTTTCACTTGTAACTGTTGCCTGAATTCGCTTTTGATTAGCACCATATCCCAATTGACACAGTGAATATTTATTTAATCGAATCCAAGGAATGCCTCTAGATTCAGCTTCTTCTACTATAGAGCCTGTACTTGGTCCTAAACGATCGGCTTCACGCAATTCGCGCATTTGCTGAATATCTTCAGATAAATCATAGTCCTCACCTGAAATTAAAGCTTCACAAATTCTAACTGATGCTTTTGCTGCATAGCGACCTACAGATTCTTCCATGTAAGCAAAAACAACATTATAAACCCCTTCTTCACCATAGCCTCTAGTTCTTCCGAAGCCAACATCCATTCCTGCTAAGGTTTGGATTTCTAATGCAATATGCTCGATGATATGTCCCATCCAAGTGCCTTCTTCAACACGCTGAAAAAAACCACCTGGAGATCCCACAGAGCAACGATGTTCATACATTCCTGGGAACATTGTTTTAAGACGTTCATAAAAACCATCGACTTTATTTGAGGGGTATTGCTCCATGTCCTCTAGATCTAAAACCATGACAATTAATTTATGTCGTCTTACAGACCAGTAGTTTGGTCCTCTCATTGCATTTATACTGCGTATATCCATAGGTTGATTTTTAAGTGAAAGATTATAAATATAACATTTTTCAATAAAAAAATTAGTTTATTTTTGTCCAATATTCAATCTACAGAAAAGTTTTATGCAGAAGGTTAAAGGAACGCTTATTCCTATTGGAGGAAACGAAGATAAAGGGCTAGAAGAAAATGAATTATACACCTTAGAATTCATTGATGAAGGAATTTTATATCATGTTGTAAAAGAGGCAGGTGGTGTTGATTCTAAAATTGTGGTTATCCCAACTGCATCGAGCATACCTAAAGAGGTTGGAGATAATTACCTCTCAGCTTTTAAAACTTTGGGCTGCTCTGACGTTACAGTATTAGATATTAGAAGTAAAAAAGATTCTGAAAAACAAGAATCGATTGATCTTATAGCGTCTGCCGATTGCGTGATGTTTTCTGGTGGAAACCAGTCTAAAATCACAAACAAAATAGGAGGCACAAGTATTCATAATATTCTCATTGACCGTTATAAAAATGATGAAGGCTTCGTCATTGCTGGTACAAGTGCTGGTGCTATGGCGATGTCTAATGAAATGATTGCTGGTGGAAGTGCCGCTGAATCTTTTATTAAAGGCGCAGTGACAATGTATAAAGGCTTAAGTTTAATTCCGAGTTTAATTATTGATACCCATTTTATAAGACGTGGTCGTTTTGGACGACAAAGTGAAGCTATTGCAAAACATCCTGATTTAGTTGGCTTAGGTCTTGCAGAAGACACTGGTCTTATCATCAAAAATGGAAATGACTGTACAGTTATTGGTTCGGGAATGGTGATTGTTTTTGATGGTAGTAGTTTAACTCATAACAACGAAAAAGTACTTCAAGAGGGAACTCCTATGACCATGGCCAATCTTACAGTTCATGTCCTTTCTAATGGTGATCAATACGATATAAAAAACAGAAAAGTAACGGTTCTACCTATAGAGGCGCCTTTTATCTAGTTTTTTTGATGTTTTTTTCAGTTTAGATTAGATCTAAAACTTATGACTTTAAATACAATTCCATTTCATATTGATTTACCGTATTTAATAAACCTACATCTTCGATAGCACGAAGTTTTTCTTCAAGCCTGTCATCAACATTAATAATTCTGACTTGTTTTCTAATGGACTGAACAGCCTGAAATAATCTTTTCCAATTTTCGTTTTGATTTATTAGAACTTCGAGTTGGTTAATAGTTCCATTTTCTGCATTAATTGCAAAAAATGATTCTATTTTATCATCATGATACACGTAATAATAATCAGAGTTTCCATGTTCTAAACACCTAGAATGAAAATCCCATGAGTAGGTATCTTGATTTGGAATATGATCCCAGTCAATCTCAAAAAAAGGCACTTTCTTAACCGTTATCTGAGCTTCATCTATTGATAAATTACCTGCAAAACATTTAAACGTTTTACTAATATTAAATCCAACACCTTGATAAGCTTTTATAGCTTTTTCATTTTTGGTAATGACTTCAAGTACACTTTTGGTAATTCCATGACGTTTTAAATCTGTAATAGCATACTCGTAAATGGATTTTACAATTTTTTGTCCTCTGTATTCTGGGATGACACCTGTTCCTGTATTAAATGCTATATGTTCTCCATGGCGTTCATCTATGGCATGAATTATAAAACCAGCTAATGTATTACCATCAAACATCCCATAAGACCAATTAAAGTTAACTTTAGCCGCTTCCCAACGCTTCTTATAAAAATTATAATCTGTAGGCATTGGAACAAAATAGTTTTCAAACGCCGATAGAAAACACGACATTATCGTATTAAAATCTGTATGTCCTAAATGTCTAACAGTCATGACTTATTTATAAATAGAAATAGCTTCTTCTCCTTCTGAAGTTTTACTTGCACGATACATACCTTCAGTATTAAAAGGCATTGCAATATTGCCTTTGGCATCAACAGCAATCAATCCACCATCACCACCAATTTCAAGAATTCGTTTATTTATGACTTCTTCAGAAGCGTCATGTAAACTCATGTTTTTATGCTCCATGAGGCAAGCCACGTCATACGCAACAACACCTCGAATAAAAAACTCACCACTGCCAGTACATGAAATCGCACAGGTTTTGTTATTGGCATAATTTCCGGCGCCTATCATCGGGCTATCACCTACGCGTCCCCATTTTTTATTGGTCATGCCGCCTGTAGATGTCGCTGCAGCGATATTTCCGTTTTGATCACAGGCAACAGCACCAACAGTACCAAATTTAGAATCTTTTTTGGTAGAATGATCCAGCTGAAACTGATCGGTATCTTTTATCTCCAGCCATTGTTTGTGTCGAAATTCATCATAAAAATATGTATCGTCTTCGAGCGTATAATTTAGCTCTTTTGCAAATTTCATAGCGCCTTCACCTGCTAAAAACACATGGTCACTTTGTTCCATGACATCACGCGCTAGGCTCACTGGGTTTTTAATTCCGGTAATTAAACTCACGGCACCAGCATTTAAGGTCTTTCCATCCATAATACTCGCATCCATTTCGTGGGATTCGGTTGCTGTAAACACCGAACCTTTTCCTGCATTAAATAAGGGCGAATCTTCTAAAATTTTTACCGCAACCTCAACAGCGTCTAAAGCCGTTCCGCCTTCATTTAAAATTGCATAACCTTGATCTAAAGCCGCTTTTAAATCACTTTTATATTTAGCTTCTAATTCTTGGGTCATCATGCCTTTTACTAAGGTACCTGCACCACCATGAATGGCTATCGAAAACTTTTTCATGCATTCTTTTTTTACTTCGGAAAATTACAAATTGCTTATCAATTAATAGTAAGTATTTCCCTATAAGTTAAAGAATTAGTATTTTAGTGTTTGACTATAATCGTTGATGACAAATAAAATTCATATTTATTTTTCTAGATTAAGTACAACTAACCTTTTCCTGCTTTTATGTTTAGTCAGCTTAATTTCTAGTGCTCAAAAGTTAACCTTTTCGCATCTTGGCTTAGATGAAGGCTTACCTCAAGAAACCATTCATTGTATTGACGAAGATATCAATGGTTTTATTTGGTTAGGGACTTCTGATGGTGTCGTCAGGTATGATGGTCATGCTTTTTTTACACCTCAGCCAGACAGCTCTTCTGGATTAGATATTGCAGGTTATAGAATTGGTGCTATTTTAACCAATGATAATGACATACACATTGGCACTGGACAACATGGCTTGCTTAGATACAACACGCTTGACGAGTCTATAAGTCATATTGGTGAAACTAATACCAATTGTACAAGGATCATAAAGCACAAGAATTTAGTGATTGCTGCCTATTACAATAGTGGCTTAGTTATAGTTGATGGGGCAAACTACTATTATCTTAATGATAGCCTTGACAAACTTCCGCTTCGAATTACCGGTATCACAACCTTTGAAAACAAACTTTATGTAGGCACTCATGATGGTCATATTTACAGTGCTTCATTAACTAATGTAATGGATTCTGGAATCGATTTAAATTTCAAATTACTTACCAAACTCGATACTAATATTACAAACCTTAAAACCATAAACGATGAGATTTTGGTGGCTTCTACCAACGGTATTTACAAACTGAATCATAAGACATCTGAAATAGCTATGATTCCAGTTGTTAAGGACAAAAACCTTATTAACCTTCATATAAATACTTTAACCTTTAAAAATGATATCTATTATTTGGGGACATCATCCGGACTTTATATTGCTAAGTACTCAAATGATAGTCTCATAATTTCTAACCATTATAAGGCCAACAAAAAGTACGATAGTTCGACTATAAATTCTGATACAATTAATGAATTATTTATTGCTAATAATTTACTATTTATAGGAAATATTAATCTCGACATTACTGCCATTGAAACCCAAAATGTTTTTGAGCAGCCAACAAATGACTTTTCATTAGATGATCCTTCAGTATTTGCTGTTTACGACACTAAGGACTATTTGTTTATTGGGTCTTCAAGCGGACTCATTATTTCAAATAATAATGACAAATCTCAATTCAAATTAATTGACAGTCATAATCGTATTAGAGGAATTACCAGAGATACTAAAAACAATGTCTGGTTTGTGAATCATAAAGGTGTTTTTGTAATTCCTTTACAAAATCTAGACATCCATAATCCTAAAATAATAGCAGTTCCTATTGATGCTTCTGACAATTCAAAACTACCATCAGAAAATATAAGGCATATTTTCAAAGATAAATCTGGAGATATATGGGTGACAACATTTAATGCTGGATTTTGCAAATTTATTGGCAATGTTGCCAATTCTGATTTTAGTTTTAAAAATTATAGTTCAAATGAACTGGCTTCAGTTTTTACACTTTCGATGGTTGAAGACCATAACAATAATTACTGGATGTCTACCCAAAAAGGATTGTCAAAACTTAACTTTGAAGCTGACCAATTAATCGCAATAAAAAATTATGACGAGTCAAATGGTCTAGCTACCAGAGGTGTTTTGAGTTCATTTATTGATACAGACAATACACTATGGGTTGCCAGCAGAAAAGGACTAAATAAATACAATTCTGAAACCGATAGTTTCACATCTTACGGCAAACGCGAAGGACTAAGTAATACGTTTGTATATAATATCAATGAAGATGACTTAGGGAACCTTTGGTTATCAACAAATGGCGGTTTATTTAAGTTTAATAAAACCACCGAAGAATTTACAAATTACAACCCAAAGGATGGCGTTCAAAGTACTGAGTTTAATCTTGGTGCAACTTTTAAAAATGAAAGCAATGGATATTTGTATTTTGGTGGTATAAATGGTTTAAACATATTTAATCCACATCGAATTGGAGAATTAGATCAGGAAGGAAACATAAAATTTACCAGCTTAAAAATAAAAGACCATTATATGTCTCCTGGAATTTCAGATGCATTATCAACTAGTATCGTTAATTCCAAAAGTCTCAACTTAAATTACAATGATTTCCCTGTAAATATAGATTTTTCGGCGTTAGATTTCAGACCTAATAGTAATATCAAATATGTTTACAAACTTTTGCCAGATGATAAAGAATGGAATACCCTAAACAGCAAACATAGTATTCAGCTTTTAAATTTATCTTCAAAATCATATACTTTACAAATACAAGGTAAATCGAGAAACGACTTATGGCAAAAACACCCTTTAGAATTACATATCAATGTTACTCCGCCTTGGTATAAAAGCAATGTTGCTTACCTCATTTACTTAGCATTATTTTTAAGCTTGGTTTACACCTTTTACAGAATTAGTCTCCAACGCCAAATTGCTGGTCAGGAATCTAAACGATTACAAGATTTAGACAATTTAAAGTCTCGGTTCATTACTAACATCACGCACGAATTTAGAACACCGTTAACCATTATTCTGGGTTATATTGGTAATTTAAAAGAACGATTTTCTGATACAGAAGATGTTAATACGTCACTAAATACCATAGAACAAAACAGCAATAACCTTCTTAATCTGGTCAATCAAATGCTGGATTTAGCAAAGCTCGAAAAGGGTCGGCTTAATTTAAATCTTATTCAAAATGATATTGTTGCATTTTCTAATCATATTGTAGCTGGTTTTTTGAGTATTGCTACAGATAAACATATTAGCATCCATTTCAACACTAACCAAGATGAAATAATGATGGATTTTGATGCCGAGAAAATGCGTCAAATTCTAACGAATATGATCTCTAATGCCTTAAAGTTTTCTCCGGAAAATTCTGAACTAAAAATCTCTGTAAATAAGTTAAACCCTACAACATTACAAATTCAAATAACTGATGAAGGTTTCGGAATTTCTGAAGACGCTTTGCCTCATATTTTTGATCGGTTTTATCAAGTAGAAAACAACGAACATAGCGTATCGCAAGGTACAGGCATCGGACTCGCTTTAACAAAAGAACTCGTCGAATTGTGCAATGGTATCATAACTGTTGAATCAAAACTAGATATCGGAACATCATTTACAATCACACTGCCAATAACAACTTCTGCACCTAAAGAACATATCACTCTGAGTGATCATCAAATACCATTAGGTACTGTTGTGCCTCAACTCAATGAAACCATTTCAGATGATGATTCTAATACAGTTCTTATTGTTGAAGACAATGCTGATATGGCACGTTACATCGCCTCCTGCTTACAGCCCGATTACAAAGTAAGTTATGCAATAAATGGTAAAGAAGGCCTAACACTTGCTGAAACAACCATCCCAGACATTGTTATAACCGATGTAATGATGCCTGTTATGGATGGTTTTCAATTAACACAAAAGCTACAAGCCAATACTAATACCAACCACATTCCAATAGTAATGCTCACCTCTAAGGCCATGCAAGAGGATAAATTAGAAGGAATTACCAGTGGTGCAGACGCCTATTTGACCAAACCTTTTCAAAAAGAAGAATTACGACTACGCATCCACATGCTCATTGCCAAACGAAAGCAACTCCAAGAGCGCTATTCGGTAAAAACAATTGTTGAAACAACAAAACATAAAAAGGAAGCTAGTGATAAAAATATCATCTTTTTAAATAAAGTCATTGAAGGTATTCATACACATTTGGATGACTCCAAATTTGGAGCTACCGAATTAGCACAATTTATGGCAATGAGTGACTCACAGCTTTACCGCAAACTCAAAGCTGTCTCTAATACAAGCACAGCAATTTTTATTAGAAAAGTACGATTAGAAAAAGGTAAAGAACTACTAAAAACCACAGATTTATCCGTTTCTGAAATTGCATATTCCACAGGATTTAACGATCCCAACTGGTTTTCTAAGGCGTTTAAGGACGAATTTGAGCAAAGTCCGTCTGAATTTCGTAATTAACTGATTTTCAGTATTTTATTTTTAATTTGATAAAATACTCCATGTCATTTTTCATCATTTTGACAAAATACTCCTTGCTTTTGAAAAAATAATCAAGACCATTTTTAGCGTTTAGCAATAGGTTTGTGATGCTATTAATCATAAACCATTTTTCAGATGAAAACGTCTACGCTTCTCGTCTCCCTATTAATTATTAATTCAAGTTTTTTGGCAGGTCATGTATCCATTCAGTTGATGGGAAACCTTAACCCATTTATTCTAGGCGGAAGTGAACTTTTTCTTGCAGTTACCTACTACGTCCACACTATAATCAGAGATGTTAGAAATGCCTTTGATGTCGACGTAAAACTTTAATCTGCTAATGGCTCAAAATTATTTTACTATGAAGACAATTAAACTCTCCCTACTATTACTACTTTGTTCTTTACCAAGTTTTGCCCAAGTTGGTGTTGGTAATACAGACCCAAAAGCGACTTTAGATGTCAGTGCGTCTAATTTGGCAAGTCCAACCAATGCTGATGGTATATTAATACCTCGTATAGATAATTTCCCAACGACAAACCCAACAGTAGATCAAGATGGCATGATGGTGTTTGTTACCGGAAACGGAACTCCGACTAAAGGTTTTTATTATTGGGATAATGGAGCCACATCTTGGATAACAGTTGGAAACCATACAGAAGATGCAGATTGGTATGAAGGAGTCTCTACAACAGCTCCTTATGATATCAATGATAATATCTATAGACAAGGAAGGGTTGGAATAGGGAATCCTAATATTAGTGGTAACAAACTTTTAGTAGTAGATGAAAATGTATCAAACATTAATGGAATCTCCTTAGTTAGACCTTTAAATATTACAAATAATGCAGGTTCCCTAAGAGGTTTATCATCTTCATTAACATTAAATGGATCTGGGACAGCTGGAGTAACTGGAATTTACAGTCAAATTACTGGAAACATTAATGATTTCAGTTATCTATTTAGAGCTAATGCCATTAATATTAATGCTAATAGCAACTTAAATCTTTACAGTGGAAATTTTGGAGGTGTGTCAGGACCAGGAGATCTTTATGGGGCGAATATCAGTTTTCCTGTAGGGTCTAACACAAATACAGGAGACAAGTATGGTTATAGAATACTAATCGCTTCACCCCTTTCTGGTACTCATTATGGTATGTACTCAGACGTTAGAAACACCAATGGCTATGCTGGTTATTTCATAGGTAAAACTTCATTTGGAATAGGTAATGCCAATCGCTATATATTGCCAGAAACAGATGGCACCAATGGCCAAGTCATGACTACTGATGGTATCGGTAATGTGACTTTTCAGGATGTAATTGGCGATGGAGATACCCAAAATACCTTAGACCAAGCCTATGATGAAGGTGGTGCTGGTGTTGGTAAAGATATTATGGCAGACAATGGAGCAGTGACAATTAATGGAACAGACGGCTTATTAATTACAGGAACTTATGGGTCAGGAAATACTATAGACGATGAAATTACTGGTGATGGTATGCGTATGTTTTTTAATCCTAGAAAAGGTGCACTTAGAGCTGGTTTTGCTGATAGAGGACGCTGGGATGATACCAATATTGGTGATTACAGCTTTTCAGTTGGTAATGACACCCAAGCTAGTGGAAATTATGCAATAGCTTTTGGTATTGAATCTACAGCTACAGGAAACTATAGTTTTTCCACTGGATTAGATAATGATGCTAACGGAAATTATGCCTTTGCAAGCGGAAATAATTCTGGAGCCTATGGAGATAGATCTTTTGCTTTTGGTAATAATATTTTTGCAAGAGGTGACTATAGTTTTGCCTTTGGTCGTTCACAAAATGCTACTAATGCTGACTATTCGTTTGCCTTTGGAGAATACTCCAACTCAAATGCAGCTAATTCTGTAACTATGGGAACTTATTTAAATGCCGAATCCTATGCTGAAACCGTATTTGGATTATACAATACCAATTATACTGAAAATTCATCAACTGCTTTTAATGCAAATGACCGCTTATTTGTAGTAGGAAATGGTACATCAAATACCCTCAGAAGCAACGCTCTAACCATATACAAAAATGGCTTAATGAATATTAACGATGCATATAACATGCCTTTAACTGATGGAACATCTGGACAAGTCATGACCACAGATGGTGCTGGTAATATTAGTTTTCAAAACCAAACAAGTGATGCCGATTGGCATGAAGAAGGTACCTCAGCAAACCCAAATGATATAAATGACAATATATTTACTCAAGGTAATGTTGGTATTGGTGATACTACACCAATTGCTGCATTAGACATAAACTATTCTGGCGCTCAAGTTAGTGGTATGAATATAGATTATTCACAAACCTCTTCAACTGGTGGTTATGGGCAATATATCACTGCAGAAACATCAAGTACATCTGCCATCATAGGTTCTGCTGTAATAGTTCAAAATTCAAACTCATCATCAACATCAATTGCCGCATCGCTTTCAAATACTGCAAATGGAGATAATAATATTGGGGTTTCTACATCAGTTAGTGGTAGTGGTGACAATAACACAGGCATCTATGCCACAGTATCTGGTGCCAGTGATGAAAATATAGGTGGTTTATTTACTGCAACTTCAGGTGGTATCGTTAATACTGGTGTATTAGCTACTGCTACTGGAGGAACAATCAATTGGGCAGGTCATTTTGGTATTGTAGGTAATAATGGTTCGGGTAATGTATATGTCAATGATTTATTAGAAGTAGCTTCAACGTTTCGCTATACCGATGGAAATGAAACTTTAGGTTACATTTTAAGTACTGATGCTAATGGTGATGCTAACTGGGTTGATCCTAGTACAGTTTTCACAAATACAGACAATCAGAATTTAACAGCCGCTTCATTAACAGGCACAACTTTAAATTTAGGGATTCAAAACGGTACAGGAACTTCTATTGATTTGGGAATATTACAGGATGGCACTGGTTCAGACAATCAAAACATAGAAAACCTGAGTCTTAATGGTAGTAATATGTTAACTATTGACATTGAAAATGGTAATTCTGACACCGTAGATTTATCAGCATTAGATCAATCTACGGCTGTTGCGAGTAATACTACTGCAATAAATAATCATATTGCTAATGATAATGATACAGATGCGAGTAATGAAGTAATTACTGCAGCTTCTCTCAGTGGAACTACCTTACAAATAACTGAGGCTAGTACTACAACTAATATAGATTTATCAGCATTACAAGATGGCACTGGTTCAGACAATCAAAACATAGAAAACCTGAGTCTTAATGGTAGTAATATTTTAACTGTTGACATTGAAAATGGTAATTCTGATACTGTAGATTTATCAGCATTAGATCAATCTACGGCTGTTGCGAGTAATACTACTGCAATAAATAATCATATCGCTAATGATAATGATACAGATGCGAGTAATGAAGTAATTACTGCAGCAACATTAAACGGAACAGATTTAGAAATTACTGAAGCTGGCAATACAACTACTGTTGATTTATCTAGCTTGCAAGATGGAAATACCCAAAACACATTAGACCAAGCTTATGATGAAGGTGGTCTTGGAAATGGCAGAATAATTAACGCTACTAATGGAGCCGTTAGAGTTAGTGGTAATGATGGCTTTGAAGTTACTGGCACCAATGGAGCAGGAGACCCAATAACTTTGTCAGGTAATGGTTCTCGTATGTTCTTTAATCCACATAAGTCTGCTTTTAGAGTGGGTGAAGTGAGAGGAAACTTTGGCTTATTCAATTCAAATGTATGGGACGAAGCTAATGTTGGCGAAAATTCCTTTGCAGCAGGTTTAAATGCGCTCGCCTCAGGTGAAAATAGTGTTTCTATGGGTATAATTACTCGAGCTATAGGCATTGGAAGCGTAGCTATAGGGAATAGCGCTGAGGCTAGTGGCAATTATAGTGTTGCCCTTGGAAATAACACAGATGCATCTGGAGATACTTCTACAGCATTGGGTCGCTCAACAACAGCTTCAGGCCGTTTGTCAACAGCTATGGGACATTTGACTGAAGCACCATCTTATGCTGAAACCAGTATAGGACATTATAATACTACTTATGTTCCTGTAAATAGCACAGCAGCAAATAATAATGATAGGCTCTTTAGTATCGGCAATGGAACCTCAGATCTAGCACGTGGAAATGCCCTTATTATATACAAAAGTGGTTTAATGAATATTAATGACCAATACAATATGCCACTAATAGATGGTATAAATGGTCAAGTAATGACGACGGATGGTACAGGTAATGTTACTTTTCAAAATCCTACAATCGATACAGACAATCAACAAATTGACACATTTAGTTTTAATACATCTAGTAATATTCTAACTCTTGAAATACAAGACGATGGACAACCTGCTCAAACAGTTGATCTATCCAGTCTTCAAACTGTAAATACTGACAACCAACATATAGACACATTCAACTTCAACTCGTCTACTAATATCTTAACCCTTGAAATAGAAGATGACGGCCAAGTGCCACAAACCGTAGATCTATCTAGCCTTAACCCAACTAAATCTATTGCTCGTATCACTATGAGTACAGCACAAACTGAAACAGGAAGTGGGACTGTAAAAGTAAATTTTGACACCGTAGATTTCGATACTAACGGAAATTTTAATACCACAACAGATCGTTTTACAGTACCAACCACTGGTCTATATCGTGTAACTTCACAAATCACTATGGATGATAATACAGGAACTGGCCAATTCGCCGTAAGAATCCGTGTAAATGGAACTCAAGAACGCAGACAAGAATTTAACCATCATGGTAATGGACAGGTAGTTCGTCAGGTAACCTCAATCATAAACCTTACAGCCGGACAAACTCTAGACGTCTCTTTTTCTAGACCAGCAGCAGGTGCCACAATATTGGCAAATGGTAGAGGAACATTTTTTGAAATTGAACAATTATAAAAATCACAACACAATGAAACGACAACATTTTTTAAAGTCACTAAGTGGCTTAAGCATTTTAACTTTACTACCTCAAAGTGCTTTTGCTAAGATACCATCCAAATTTAAGGGCGACTTAAAATCAAAAATCATCAGAGATAAAGAAGGTGAACTCTTAAATGTCATAGGTGACATACAAACTCATAAGTTGATGGGCAGTGAAACCAACAATCAAATCGTAGAATGGGTAGACGATGTAGAACCAGGTGTTGGCATTCCGCCTCATATTCATACCAAAGAAGATGAAATTTTTAGAGTTATTAAAGGTCAAATAGAAATCATGATAAATGGTAGTACTACTGTCCTAGAAGCTGGTGATACAGCCTATGCTCCAAAAAATATACCTCACTCCTGGAAAGTCGTAGGCACAGAAAAAGCCAAAATGATAACTAGTGCCTTTCCTGCCGGAATTGAACTGATGTTTAAAGAATTAGCCGATTTACCCGCTGGTCCTCCAGACTTTAAAAAGGTTTCAGAAATATGTGGTCGGCATGGCATCACATTTATAACATAATTGGATTGTCTTCAATTATATTTTTGAGCAAAGAAAGTCGGAGTAGGGACCGACTTTCTTTTCGTTTATTATTTAGTAAACCATTGTTTCATATCAAGATTTAAGTTTTGTAATTTTATAAACTTCAAAAAAATCCTCAATATCATTTTTTGTTTAGGTTAGCTTAGGTGAAAATGATGATGTTTTAGATTATGTAAAAAAGAAAAATTAAACATAGCCCTAGTTAGGTTTCATTTTTATTTTGAATCAGAACTGAAAAAAGGTCGTTTTTTGAAGCTTACTTAAATAAAATATGATATAACATGTCAGATCAAAAACGCTTATTTCTTGTCGATGCCTACGCCCTTATTTTCCGTGGGTATTACGCTTTTATAAAAAACCCGAGAATCAATTCCAAAGGCGAAGATACTTCAGCCATTATGGGCTTTATGAACTCCTTGCTCGATGTCATCAAACGTGAGCGACCAGATCATTTAGCCGTTTGTTTTGATAAAGGTGGAAGCGCAGACCGCGTCGAAATGTTTGAAGCCTACAAGGCCAATCGTGATGAAACTCCAGAAGGCATTAAAACTGCAATTCCGTATATATGTGAAATTCTTAAAGCTATGCACATTCCAATCATGGTCAAAGAAGGTTACGAAGCCGATGATGTGATTGGCACCTTGTCGCGTCAAGCCGAAAAAGAAGGCTATAAAACCTATATGGTTACTCCCGATAAAGATTTTGCGCAACTCGTTACCGAAAACATTTTTATGTACAGACCTGTTTTTGGTGGTGGCTACGAAACTTGGGGTATTCCTGAAGTACAGAAGAAATTTGAAGTGACCGATCCCATGCAAGTCATTGATTTTTTAGGCATGATGGGCGACTCAAGTGATAATATTCCGGGACTTCCAGGTGTTGGTGAAAAAACGGCTAAAAAATTCATCGCTCAATTTGGAAGTATGGAAGGCTTATTAGCCAATACCGACCAGCTTAAAGGAAAAATGAAAGAAAAAGTTGAAGCCAATGGCGAACTTGGTTTACTTTCAAAAAAACTGGCAACCATTATGCTGGATGTTCCTGTGACATTTAATGCGAAAGATTTTGAACTCGATCATCCTGATGTTGAAAAAGTCAAGCAAATTTTTACCGATTTAGAATTTAGACGTCTAACCGATAATTTCTTAAAAACATTTGCTACTGAAGTTCCTGATGCTGCAACCACGACAAGCTCTCAAACTGAAACCAAGTCAAAAGCCACACCAAAAGAACAACAATCGGCTGGAGCCGGACAATTTTCATTGTTTGGAGGTGATGCTTCGGCAACTCCTGAAACTGCTTCAGAATATACTCGTAAAACGGCTGAAAACACCGCTCATTTTTACCAGAGTATCGCACCAGGAATGGCAACCAAATTGTTTGTCAGTAACCTGATGAATCAAACATCGGTGTGTTTTGATACCGAAACTACAGGGCTTAATCCGCTCACAGCTGAACTCGTTGGTATCGCCTTTTCATGGGAAGCCGGAAAAGGCTTTTATGTTCCATTTCCGGAGGACAAAGAGGCTGCGCAAGAACTCATAGAAATCCTGCGACCATTTTTTGAAAATGAAGCCATCGAAAAAATTGGTCAGAATTTAAAGTATGATATTAAAGTCCTCGCTAAATACAATATTGAAGTCAGAGGCAAACTCTTTGACACCATGTTAGCGCATTACCTCATCAATCCAGATATGCGACATAATATGGATGTGCTTTCTGAAACTTATCTCAATTACACACCGATTTCAATTACCGAACTCTTAGGAAAAAAAGGCAAAAACCAACTGTCGATGCGTGAGGTTCCCTTAGAAAAACAAACCGAATACGCCGTTGAAGATGCCGATATTACACTTCAATTAAAAGAGCATTTCGAAAAAGAACTCGGTGAGGCCAATACCCAAAAATTGTTTGACGAGATTGAAATTCCGTTGCTTCGTGTCTTAGCGACGATGGAACTGGAAGGTATCAATCTGGATCAGGATTTTCTACATTCATTATCAGAGCAACTCAATACAGATATTACCAACCTTGAAAAAAGTATTTATGAAGCTGCTGGCGAAGAATTTAATATCGCCTCACCAAAGCAATTGGGTGTTATTTTATTTGAAAAATTAAAACTGGTCGATAAGCCTAAAAAAACTAAAACCGGACAATATTCAACCGCAGAAGATGTACTGAGTTATTTGGCAAAGGAGCATGCAATCATTCAGCAAATTTTAGACTACAGAGGCTTGTCAAAATTAAAAAGCACCTATGTCGATGCCTTGCCTTTACAGATTGAAGCACACACAGGACGTGTACATACCGATTATATGCAAACGGTTGCTGCAACGGGACGACTGAGTAGTAACAATCCGAATTTACAAAACATTCCGATACGTACCGAACGTGGTCGTCAGGTTCGAAAAGCTTTTATTCCGAGAAACGACGAGTACACCTTACTCGCTGCCGATTATTCGCAGATAGAACTCCGAATCATCGCAGCCTTAAGTCAGGAAGAAACCATGATTGAAGCCTTTAAAAATGGGGAAGATATTCACGCGTCGACGGCTTCAAAAGTGTTTAACGTGCCTATTTCTGAAGTCACTCGCGAGCAACGAAGCAATGCCAAAACCGTCAACTTCGGAATCATTTATGGCGTGTCTGCCTTTGGTTTAAGCAATCAAACCAATTTATCGCGTAGTGAATCTAAAGAACTCATCGACACCTATTATGAAACCTATCCGAAGCTACGTAGTTATATTCATGAGCAGGTTGATTTTGCGCGAGACCATGGGTATGTACAAACCGTTTTAGGCAGGCGTCGTTATTTAAAAGACATCAATTCGCGAAATGCTGTGGTTCGTGGTGCTGCCGAACGAAATGCTGTGAATGCACCAATCCAGGGAAGCGCTGCCGATATCATCAAAATTGCGATGATTAATATTCATAAACAGCTCCAGGCAGGCGATTATAAATCAAAAATGTTGCTGCAAGTCCATGATGAACTGGTATTTGACATCTACAAACCCGAACTCGTGACCATGAAAACCATTATCAAAACCGAAATGGAAAATGCCTACAAATTAGAGGTGCCTTTAGATGTCGATTTAGATATTGGTGATAATTGGTTGGAGGCGCATTAGGAGACATTTAACTTATAAAAATTCCTTTTTTGAATCCATTTTAAAGAAAGTTAATTTAACTATTATTTCTATCTTTAAAATAAATAAAACATTATAACAAAAAACTTCTAAAAAAATATGAATTGGATTGTATTGTATGAAAAATCAGGAAAAATTGTCCTAACATCAAAAAAGAATTCTAATTCTGGGCTATTACCAAAGGGAAGCTATCTAACAGTAGATATGACACTCAAGGGAGATTTAGAGGATAACAACAGAGACACAGAAGACAAAAGGAAATTTGTCCTCAGAGTTGAAGAAAGTGAGCAAACGTCTATATATTCACCTAGCCCCCTTCTTGCTGATTTAAACTTAGGTCTACAAGAAGCAGATAGGGAATGCAAAAATCAAATTACTGCTCATAGAGTTTACGATATTACTCAAAGAGAAGATGGATTGGTTGATTATATTAAACCTCAAGCTCTTGCAAGACTTTCTACTGAAGAAGAAATATTAAAAGCAACAGATGCAGGAAACAATAATGGTCCATTCTTATTTCCTGCAACGGTTCACACCTCAAGATGTCAAAAAATAAATGATGTGAATGGCCAACCTGTAAAACTAAAAATTCCTGAAGATGTCTACTGGCATCAAATACAAATAACTGGAAAAACAGGGTCAGGAAAAACTGTTGCCACCAAATATTTGGCACAACATTTTATTGAGAATAAGATTACAGCTGATGAAATTAATCGATATGGTTGTGTTTTAGCTATCAACGTTAAGGATGTAGATTTCCTTAATATGGATAAACAAACTCAAACCAGCAATATGGAAGCGAAGAGAGAGTGGACTTCATTAAACTTTGAACCTAAAGGCATTCAAAATTACGAGATTCTATATAGTGCTCATGAAAATTTAAATAATTTAATTTCTCAAGGGGTTAGCGAAGATTTATGCACACCAATAACACTTAATGCTAGTAAAATTGACCCAGAGTCTTTACTTGGAATAGTAGAAAATTTAACAGAATTAGCAACCCAAGCTCTTCCTGATGTTTTTAGATATTGGCAGAGAAACTACCCTAATGGAAGTTTTTCTCAATTTTTAGATTTTTTAGAGGATTGTAAAGAGCAAGATTATAACTTCAACACAAGAGATGTAGCAGAAAGAGATGGAACTACTAGATTAAACCCAGGTACAGCAAATGCTATGATATCTAGATTGAAAAATGCTAATAAATATTTTGAAAATGAGAAAGGAAATGAAATAGATGCTGATTCGATTTTACAGGAAGGTAAAATGACAGTAATAGATGTAGCGCGAAGCATAGAATTCGGCTCTATAGTTTTAAGATATTTATTAAATAGAATAGTAGTTGAAAAGACTGAAAACAATAATGATATACCTATTCTGATAATTATAGATGAAGTCCATCAATTTTACAAATCATCTGCATCTAGAAATGCGTTAGGAGATTTAGATACTATTTGTAGGATTGGTAGGAGTAAAAAAATAGGGGTAGTTTTTTCTTCACAAAATATTAATGACATTCCAAACGGCCTAACATCAGTAATTAACACAAAATTTATGTTTAAAACTGATGAGATTAACAAAAAAACTAATGGTATTAGCCCAGATGACATACAGTCAATGAAAGCTGGATATTGCGTCACAAATATCCATGGATTACCCCAATTAAAATTAGCAAAATTTCCACTCTCAAAATCAGGAGTATTATGATAGATAAAGAAGATAAATATAGAAAAGAACTGATTGAACTTTTTAAATATGACCTTGAAGAAATTTCAGATGATGAACTAACTTTAAAATTAATAAAAGAAATTTTTTTAGCAGACATAGAAAATATAAATGCGGAAGAAATTCTAGACAAGTTAACTAGTAATGAATAATATTGATTACACATTAGAAATATTAGGTGAGAAAAAAACCTATAATCCTCGAGAAGAGTTCATTCAACCAATTGTAAATTCAAAAAAGAGGATTTTTGAGATTACAGCAGACAATAGCTACGGTAAAACATTTGTTCTAAATCTATTAGCTTATGCCTTAGAAGCTGACAAACTTGATGACGAAAGAATTTTAAAATCTATTAAAGATGCTATATCCCGTTACGATGATGAAGCCTCTTATAAATTAAATTATAAAATTAATTTAAAATTACCAGACAATAAAGAGCTATCTCTATCCAAAATAAAAGGAAGAGGTAAAATAATTCAGATAGACCAAGGAGCTCCAATTAATTATAAAATTTTACATAAAGACCTCACTGTTATTTATGATGTTCCAACAAATCCAAGTGAAAGATTAAACGCAGTAATAAAAGACTTAAGTGTTTGGAATGATAAGTTAAGAGTAAAAATTATTAAAATAGCAAAATATTTTAGTGATATTTCAAAAGAATTTGATAGTGTTAGAAATGATGATAAAATTAAAAAGTTAGAAAAAGATACTGAGGAAATCAAAGAGAAAATAAAAAATATTGAAAAAAGAATTAAATCCAAGCAATCTATATTAACTGAATTAGAAAGATATAACAATCTAAATAATCTAAGTCTATATTGTAAAAAACAATTGGAACTAGAATCTAAAATATTAAAAAAACAAAAAGCATTTAAGCTCCTAAAAAAACCGTCTAAAATAGAAAAAAAAGATGAATTAAAAATTAAAGAGTTAAACAATGAATTAGCAGTTTTAGAGAAGAATTTTAAAGAAAAAATATATAAGTTAATCTCAGAAATCAATAGCGATTCCGAATTAGAAAAATTAATTGTTGATAACGAAATCAACGTACGGCATTATGATTTGATTAAAGAAACTGAAATTAATGATATTTTTCAAAGAGTAGATTACGTTGAAATGCAAAATAAATTCAGCGAAAGTATTGAGTACATCAAAGACACAATACTTCGATTTATTTCGGAAAAAAAGAATGATAAAGCTTATATAATTCACAACTCGTATAAAGATTTAATTGATTTACTAGAAAAGTTAATGGCAAATGAAATAGATCATTTTCTGAAGAACGCTACTTCAGTTGACTCGAAAAAACTAAAGCGAAGTCTTGAATCTATTATTAATGAACATAAAGTGAAAAATTATGAATCCTTGAAATCATTTTTAAAATTAGATTTAAAACCTATCAAAGGTTATATCAGCCAATTTATGAGGATTAAGACTCAACTTAATAAAGAAAACAAAAAGAAACTTGTTAACGATGATGATAGTACTTATTATAAATCTGAAGCTGAGTTAAAAGAACTAAAACAGACATTAAAATCAGTTAAAAATAGCTTCGATTTAACCTGTGCAACTTGTGCTAATGACCTACAAATATCAGATTTAAGTAGGTTTGATTCTCTCGATAAAATATCTGCATTACAATATAACGCTAAAACTAAAATTGCAAATCCACAATTGATGGAAAATTTAGGCTCATCTAAAACGGATATTTTAAAAAAATTAAGAGATTTACATGATAGATTAAATGATTTAGACTCAGACTATAGATTAAAAGAAAGGTCGCTAGGGATGGAAAAAGCAAAAAAACCATCAAGATATAATGATATCCAAAAAAACAAAATAAAGAATTTTTTACTTATGCTAACTAGAATCAATGCAAACCTAGGTCCCTATGGTGAATTAATCTCTGAAATAGAAACCGGTAACCTGTCTAAGTTTACAGCAATTGAAGATGTAAATTTCATAGAATTAGCTGGTAAAATAATAGCACACTCTATGGACAACAAATTATTAAGAGCTGATGGTCGATTTGTTCAATTAAAATTTTATGACATGATTAAACAAGAATTCCATTGCGAAAAAGATATCATTATAAAAAAAGATGATGTGTCAACTGGATTAGCTAGTGCTAATTATTTGAAACAAAGAATAGAAAATGTTGAAGGTAAATATATCGTTGTTTTACTTGACGAAATCGGAAACATGGCTCAAGGAGCATTGAATACAGTAATTGAATCAATTAAAAAACTTGAAAATCAAAATAGGTTAGTTTTAGCTGTATTTACTAGACCAAATTCAAATGGTATTAAAATTATAGAATATTAATGGAAGAATTATTAGTTAAATTATTCAATAGTCTTAGCTCTGCATTTAAAGAAAATTTAAAAACAAAAGAAATTTACCATTTTGAAAATAGTGAAGGAATAGATGTTTTTAAAACTTTGATGTTTTTGAAAAAAAACAATAATGATTTAAACAAATTAATGCTAGAAGGTTCCATTTCAATGGATGAATTAAAATACCTTTTTACTAGAGAACTTATCGATCAATGTTTTAAATCCAATTATATCATAAAAGGAAACTTAATAAATAATGATAAAGTCTTTATAGGCGCCAATGGAATGTTTAAGCTATATTCAATTAAAAATTATAATATTCAGGAAGTGTTCAAAGCATTTGACACTAATAACTTTAAACTAGGAAAGGAATTATCACTAAAAACTCAAGAAAAAATCTGGTGCGTTTTCTTAGTGCTTTTTGGTGCAGATAATTTTGAGAATAGCTTTAATACAGAAGGTTTATCAACAAAAAAACTAAACAATTATCATAAATTTTTTATTTCTATAGAAAAAGAAATGGAAGAAAAAGATATTAGTTTAGGTAAAAAAGTAGGATGGACAACTGGCAAAGACTCTGTTTTCAGAAAATTTATTACAAATAATGTCGACTTACCTAAAACCTCATTATATTTTAAAAAAGGATCTTATCAATATTATTTAGATTTAAGCAAAAGAAAAAATGCAAAATACTTATTAGATTTAATTTTAGATAATTACAAAGGTGAACAACGGCTTATAGCTAATGAAATATTTTATAATGTTTTAAAAGATCTTTCTTTTAAAATATCTAGTGATTTAGGAGAAATGCCTGCTTTAATTAATAAATATATTATAGAGGAATTAATGGGCTAATACATATCTCTTTCCTCATTCATACTTTTTGTTAATCCCATTCTTTCAATTTCCTTATATAGATTTGTTGATTTCAATATTTCTCTAGCATACATTTCGGAAACTTGAATAATTCTTGGCTGAACGTTATTAGAGCTTCCATTAGCTAGATATTGATAATAGATAAAATCAAACACCTCATCACCATACCAGCCTTCTTCAAAGGCTTTTAAAGGGAATTCTATTCGCACTGGACTTCTGTTATCGAAAACTTTCATAAAGCACATTGCTTTACTTCTTCCTTCTTTAGAGGTATATGCAAATACAGGTGAAACATTACCTGGTTTAAGATTTACATATGCCCAATGTAAATCAGAATTATATCCGTTAGCAAAATCAAATCGTTCTGTTATAATTGTACTCTCACTATTCTTTACAAAAAAAACAGGTCTACAGTCCTTTGAAAGCAAGTAATCTATTAATAAAAAGTTGCCATTAGTTGAAGCACCAGAAAACATTGAACCATCTATAAAAATCAAAGAATTAGATGGAGCAGCTTTAGATAAAAAGTATGCTCGTTCTTTAACATATTCCTTTGCTAAATCTACAGCTACGTCATCGGTTCTAATTATATCTGAAAATTCTGTTGCTTTTCCAGAAATCAGATTAGATTTAGTGAAAAATTTTAAAGTAACATAAGCTGCAGGAATATATTCTTCATTATTTTGTATTACTGAATTATGGACAGTACATCTTACTTTCCCCTCTAAAGAATTAAGTTCTAAAATAGATTCATCATAAGCACATAAAATCTCTGCTTGTTTTAAATTTTCTGATAATATTTGAGTAACATTTTCATAACCTTCAATTACTCTAATGTCAGAACTATCAGAAAGATCAAATGACTCTGCACTAGACTTAACTATTTTAGCACGGCTCGTAAACGATTTATTAATTAATTTTATTGAATCAATAGTAGTTTTATAATTGTCAGAAAAAATCACTCTTCCTTTAAAATCTTTTTCCATTTGTACTTTTCTAATAACTGATTAATAAATTTTTTATTTAACCAAAAGGATTGCTTAGTTATTTCAACAGCCCCATTTGTATACTTCAAATATGGTATATCGTAATCAAAACTATTCTTAGCATGTGGTCTTAAATGTATAAAATTAGTTTTCGATTGTTTAGGTAAATTATTAGTTGTCCTAAATGATTTTCCATATTTAACTTTTCTCAAGACTACACCGTTCTTTATTACTTCTTTAACTTGATTCCATTCTGCGCTAATCAAATTTAATTCATTCCTAGTTGGCTCCCAAAAAGTAAAATCACCAATTTCCCAATCATAGTAATTATTATAAACACCTTTTATTTTAATTTTTACTATTGGAATAAAAAGATAATTAAAATTTAATTGATTTCTCAATGAGGCTCTTTCTAAAACATCTGGGCTATCCCAATTCTCAAAGAGAATATTATATAATGATGTAGAAGAAAATGACATTGCTTCAAAACAATTATATTTTAAATCAACCGGAATAAACTTCACAACAATTTTATAATCTTTTAATACATCTAAATTATATATTGAATTTTTATCTATGTATCTTTTTATTATTACTGATACTGCAGATTTATTATAAATATTATCGGTTTCTAAATCAATTATATCTTTTATAGTTTTTTCTCTTAGTAGATTATAGATTTCGTTAATTATAATATTAGCTGTGTGACCCATATAATTTAGCAGTATTCTTAAAGTTAAGTGTTTGTTCAAAAATATAAACTATTTAAAGTTAATTTAAATTGACCACCAAAGAATATTCTTTATTTACTTTTACTACCAAATAAGGCTAGAATATCTTTTTAAATAATCCATTGAATAAATATTTTATCACTAACCTTAATAAATTAAATATATATACATATATTTGGACAATTATTGTCTAAAATTAATTTGTCCAATGAAAACACTAGGCGACACTCTAAAATGTGCCAGAGAGGAAAAAGAATTGATACTTCGAAAAGTTGCGGCTAAAGTAGATATTGACCAATCTCTGATAAGCAAATTCGAGAAAAACGAAAGAAAACCGACAATGGAACAAATCGTAAGACTCGCCAATTTTTATGGACTTCCCGAAAGTGAATTAATAATAAATTGGTACTCGGAAAAAATTGCAGACGAACTAAAATATACGGAATCTACTTCCGAAATACTGAAAGTGGCAGAAGAAAAAATTAAATATTATAAAGCTCAAGAAAATGAAAAATAAGATAATGAAAGTTGCAGAATTATTTGCTGGAGTTGGTGGATTTCGTCTTGGACTTGAAAGAAGTAACTACGAAATTGTTTGGAGCAATCAATGGGAACCTTCAACCAAAATGCAACACGCTTCTAAAGTTTATGAAGCTCGTTTTGGTAAGGAAAATCACTCAAACGAAGACATAAATGAAGTTGTAACAAGAAATGTAGAGGAAATTCCGGATCACGATTTATTGGTTGGTGGATTTCCTTGTCAAGATTATTCTGTTGCCACTACATTACATAATTCTAAAGGCCTAAAAGGTAAAAAAGGCGTTTTATGGTGGTCAATTCATAAAATTTTAGAAAACAAGAAGAACAAACCTAAATACTTGTTTTTAGAAAATGTTGATCGACTTTTAAAATCTCCTGCAAAACAAAGAGGTCGAGATTTTGCAGTTATGCTTCAAAGCTTAAATGATTTAGGTTATGCTGTAGAATGGCGTGTTATAAATGCAGCTGAATACGGAATGCCACAAAGAAGACGTAGGGTTTTCTTTATCGGCTATCATAAATCAACAGAAATTTACAAAAGACTTCAAAAATCAAATAAAACAAATTGGCTAACAGAAGAAGGAACTATTGCAAACGCTTTTCCTGTTGCTAAAACAAATTCAATTCAAGAATTAGAATTAAAAGGAGATTTAGTAGAAATAACTAACAATTTTAATAAAAACGGAAAGTTGTCGCCTTTTCAAAATACGGGTTTATTAATTAAAGGTAAAGTTTATACTACCAAAACAGAACCAAATTATGATGGAAAGAAAACCGTTTTAGCAGATGTATTGCAAAATGGAGAAGTAACACCTGAATTTTTCATTGATGAAAAAGATAAAGAAAAATGGGAATATTTAAAAGGAGCAAAAACCATTGAACGAAAATCACCAGATGGTTTTGTTTACAAATATTCAGAAGGTGGAATGATTTATCCAGATGCTTTAGACAATGCTTCAAGAACAATTATAACAGGAGAAGGTGGAAAATCACCTTCAAGATTTAAGCACGTAATTGTTTCTGATAGAGGTTTGAGAAGATTAACGCCAATAGAGTTAGAAAGGTTAAATATGTTTCCAGATAATCATACCAAATTGGAGGGGATTACAGATACAAAACGAGCGTTTTTTATGGGAAATGCTTTAGTTGTTGGAGTAATTGAAAAAATTGGAGAAGAACTTTATAAACAGATAAACCAATTTGAATATGCTTGATATAACTTCGGCTGATTCAATTATTGAATTTGCAAAACAACTTAAAAACCAAACTTTAAGACAAGCTTGTGGTTCAGAAATAGAAAAACACGGTTATAAAGGAAAAGGAAATTTTGGTCAAATATTAGAGAAATTCTATTTTGGTTACGAACCAAATTCTGATGCAGAACCTGATTTTTTGGAAGCTGGTCTTGAATTAAAAACAAGTCCTTTAAAGACTCTCAAAAACGGAGAATATCGTTCAAAAGAAAGGCTGGTCTTAAACATTATCAACTATTTAGAAGTTCATAAAGAAGAATTTGAAACAAGTTCGTTTTGGAAGAAAAACGCACATTTACTTTTGGTATTTTATCTTCACGATAGAGATTTAGATTTACTTGATTACATAATAAAATTAGTTCAAGGCTGGCAATATCCCAATGAAGACTTAAAAATTATTAAACAAGATTGGGAATTAATAAATCAAAAAATTAAAGACGGAAAAGCTCACGAATTATCAGAAGGAGACACATTCTATCTTGGAGCTTGTACAAAAGGTTCAACTGCTCTAAAATCGTTTAGAGACCAACCGTTTAATAAAGAACAAGCAAAACAAAGAGCATATTCTTTAAAACAAGGATATGTAAATCACATAATTGCAAACATTGCTCAAGAAGAAACTGCAGTTTATGGAAAAATAATTGAACGACCTGAAATTTTAGACAAAGTTCGCTCAATTGAGGAAATAGTAATTTTAAAATTTCATCCATTTTATGGCAAATCAGCAGGACAAATAGAGAAAGAGTTGGGTTTAGAATTAAATCAAAATGCAAAAAGCTATTTTGCAAATCTTACAAATGCAATCCTTGGACTTCAACTCGGTCAAAAAATTGAGGAATTTGAAAAAGCCGATATTCAAGTAAAAACTATCCGACTTAAAGAAAATAATCTACCAAAAGAAGATATTTCATTTCCAACATTTGAATATCAAGAACTTGTAGAGACAGATTGGGAAGATTCAGATTTTAAGAACATTTTGGAAAGTAAGTTTTTCTTCGTGTTTTATCAATTTGAGGGAGAAAATCTGATTTTAAGAAAAGTGAAGTTTTGGAATATGCCCTACTCTGATATTGTTGAAGCAAAAAAAGTTTGGCAAGAAATGGTAAAGACAGTTTTAAGTGGAGAAATCGTAAAAGAAGTAACTAAAAAAGGAGTAAGAAAAACTTATTTTCCAAAGAAAAGTGCAAACAGAATAAGCCACGTTAGACCTCACGCTAGAAATGCAGCAGATACTTATGATTTACCTGTTACAGATAAATTGACAGGATTGACTGAATACACAAAACATTGTTTTTGGTTTAATGCAAGTTATGTAAGGGATGAAATCTATTTAAAAAAGATAAAATTATAACTACTTCCTCTTCCTCTTCTTTCCCTTATACTTTACCTTCGTCTTCCGCTGATTAAAAGGCACTGCATCATTAAAGGTGTTTTTAGCCTCACCTTTCGGTTTATTTTTACGCCATTTTTCGGTTTTGGCAGGAAGTAAAACGTCTAATAAATCCTGGCGACCCAATTTATTTAAGGTTTTTCTAATCCACGCCTTATTTTCATCTTTATACCAGAAGAAAAAACGATGCTGCTCATCTTTCTCCTTACGCGTTTTTGGCGTGTTCACTTTTTTAAGCGTATACGGATGATACCCACTATAATAAATCACCGTCGCTACAGTCATCGGTGTTGGTGTAAAGCCTTGCACTTGCTCTAACTGAAAGCCCATATCTTTGGTTTCGGCAGCGAGATTCGCCATATCCTCAACTTCACAAGCCGGATGATTCGAAATAAAATACGGAATCAACTGAAGTTTCAACCCCTTCTTAATATTAATCTTATCAAAGCGCTCCTTAAACTTATGGAAATAGGTAAACGACGGCTTACGCATCAGCTTTAACACCGGATCACTGGTATGTTCTGGCGCCACTTTCAAGCGACCAGACACATGCTTGGTCATCACCTCTTCGGTATAATCGTCCAGCTCTTTCGGGTCGGCATTTTTATTAAATTCTGGTACCAGCATATCGTGACGAATTCCAGAACCGATAAACGATTTCTTTACTTTCGGGTGACTGTCAACCGCCTGATACAATTCGGTTAGCGGTTTATGAGACGTATCGAGATTACTGCAAATTACTGGCGAAATACAACTCGGCGCCACACACTTATCGCAAATCGATTGTACCTTCCCTTTCATTTGATACATGTTGGCACTCGGACCACCAATATCAGATAAATAACCTTTAAAATCGGGCATATTTGCAACCGTATCAACCTCCTTTAAAATGGACTCCTGACTTCGGGATGCAATAAATTTTCCCTGATGTGCCGAAATCGTACAAAAGCTACAACCACCAAAACAGCCTCTATGAATGTTGATAGAAAACTTAATCATTTCAAACGCAGGAATTGGTCCTCGTTTATTGTATTTCGGATGCGGCAATCGCGTGTATGGCAAATCGAAAGAGGCATCAATTTCGGCCTCAGTCATGGTTGGATAGGGCGGATTAATCATCAAGGTCTTATCACCTACTTTCTGAAAAATTCGTCGCGCTGCCAGCTTATTCGATTCCTGCTCGATGACTTTAAAATTAGAAGCGTATTGCTTTTTATCCTTTAAGCAGGTTTCATGAGACGCAATTTCAACATCTTCCCAATTGCTGTTTTTCGGAATTTTATCGTGTTTATCTAAAAGTACTGCCGTTTGATTTACCGTATTGATACTTTGAAACGGCACGCCTTTTTCCAGCAAACGAACAATTTCACGAAGCGGTTGTTCGCCCATTCCATACACCAGCATATCAGCTTTAGACGTCTCCAGAATGGTTGGCATAAGCTTGTCACTCCAGTAATCATAATGCGTCACACGACGTAAGGAACCTTCAATACCACCAATTAAAACTGGTGTGTCTGGCCATTTTTCCTTTAAAATATTAGAATACACCGTTGAAGCATAATCAGGTCTAAAACCTATATCACCATTAGGCGTATAAGCATCTTTATCACGACGCTTTTTATTAGCATTATAATTGCTAATCATCGGATCCATACAACCGCCTGTCACACCAAAAAACAAGCGTGGCTGACCAAGTTTTACAAAATCCTGAAGATTATCATTGACATTCGGTTGTGGTACAATCGCCACACGCAAGCCCATACTTTCTAGTAAACGCCCAATAACTGCCGGACCAAACGTAGGGTGATCTACATAGGCATCGCCACTAAACAGGATAACGTCTAGCGCTTCCCATCCGCGTATTTTCACCTCTTTGTTTGTGGTAGGCAACCAACTCGAAAGTCTTAATTCTTCTTGCATGACTTTGCAAAAGTAGTCAAAAAATTGGCGCTTAGTTATTTGTATGACGCGAATTAACTAAGATTATGTGTTGGGCGTTACCACACTCATCCCTACAAGGTTTTCAAAACCTTGCAGGATCGCTTAGGTCGCGCTTTCCACTGCAAGTCCTCGTTCGTACCTCACTGTGGGCTTTACGCTGCAATCGCTAACGCAGTAAGTCGTTAATAAAATAGAAATTACCATTGGTAAGACACAAACACCATATAGGTGGATGTCCCAAATTCCGACACAGTCGGAAACAACGATTTTAAGAAATAATGAGTGAAAAAGCGGAAGTGCGAAGCGCAGCTTCAGGCATGTAGCTTTAAAAACGAATGATGCTTTAGCAAATACAAAGTATTCACGAATACCATATTACACAATAAAAATCAATGAGTAATTTCCTAATAAATCGTTTTGATTTTTTGATTCGTTTATTCGCCTATACTCATTTTATGGAGCTCATGATGTGCTTCGCAATTTGCATCAAGGCAAAATGAATAGAAAAAAGAAGAAAACTACAAATCAAGCGCTTTAATACTCTCAATTTTATTACGCTCTAAATACGCATCAATCGTTTCAAAGTGTTCAATCACACGCTTGTCTTTAAACTCAAAAACTTTGTTAGCCAGACCTTGCAGAAAATCACGATCGTGAGACACCAATATCAGTGTGCCATCAAAATCCTGAAGCGCTTCTTTTAAAACGTCTTTCGATTTTAAATCCAGATGGTTTGTTGGTTCATCGAGAATCAATACATTCACAGGTTCAAGCAATAACTTCACCATCGCTAATCGGGTTTTTTCACCTCCAGACAATACACTTACTTTTTTATCAATATCGTCACCTTTAAACATAAAGCGTCCCAAGATGTTTTTGATTTGCGTTCGGATATCGCCTTTAGCAACCTCATCAACCGTTTGAAAAATGCTTAAGCTTTCATCTAATAAAGCGGCTTGGTTTTGTGCAAAATACCCAACCTTTACATTATGTCCTAAGGTACAAGTCCCTTCCACATCGATTTCACCTAAAATGGCTTTAATCATGGTCGATTTCCCTTCACCATTACGACCTACAAAACAGACTTTCTCGCCTCTAGCTATCGACATATTCGCATCGTTAAACACCACATGATCGCCATAGGATTTAGACACGTCTTTAACCGTTACAGGATAATCTCCCGAACGTTGTGTGGGCGGAAAACGTAACTTTAAAGCCGAAGTATCAATATCATCTATTTCAATAATATCCAATTTTTCAAGCATGCGCTCTCGTGATGCTACTTGATTGGTTTTAGAATACGTACCTTTAAAACGTTCGATAAATGCCATATTATCGGCAATCATCTTTTGCTGCTCCTGATAGGCTTTAATCTGGTGCGCGCGACGCTCCTCACGCAATTGTAAATAATGAGTGTACTTGGCTTTATAATCGTAAATGCGTCCCATAGTGACTTCAATCGTACGATTGGTAATACTATCAATAAATGCTCTGTCATGCGAAATGACAACAACAGCATTGGCTTTATTCACTAAAAAGTCTTCGAGCCAGATTACCGATTCAATATCAATATGATTGGTAGGCTCATCTAACAAAATCAAATCTGGCTTTTGAAGTAAAATTTTGGCCAGTTCAATCCGCATACGCCAGCCTCCAGAAAATTCGCTGGTTGGTCTGGTAAAATCGGTTGGCTTAAACCCTAGTCCTTTCAGGGCTTTTTCAACTTCGGCATCATAATTCACTTCTTCTAAAGCGTAATACTTCTCTCCTAAATCAGATACGCGTTCGATGATTTTCATATAATCCTCCGATTCATAATCGGTTCGGGTTTCCAGCTGCTTGTTTAAGGCGTCCATTTCATCACGCATGGCAAACACCTGACTAAAAACTTTAGAGGCTTCATCAAAAACAGTCGTATTATCTTCCGTTAATAAATGCTGAGGCAAATATGCTATAACGGCATCTTTAGGCGTTCTTACATGACCACGCGTTGCCTTTTGAACACCAGCAATAATTTTCATCATGGTCGATTTTCCGGCACCATTCTTTCCCATTAAGGCAATTTTATCATCGGCATTTATGGTAAAAGATACATCGCTAAACAAGGTATGACCACTAAATTCTACTGCTAAATTATCTACTGAAATCATCGTTCTTCTTTTAAAGTTGCAAAACTAGTAAAAGCGCATTCGTCTTTTCAAATTAATATTTCATTTTTTTGAACTAATATTGCAGTGAAAAACCTAATATGAGTATCATATCAACAGACCTGTCAAAAGCAATTGCTATTTTAAATAAGGATGCCTTAGTGGCCATTCCTACAGAAACTGTTTATGGACTCGCTGGAAATATCTTTAGCGAAAAAGCAATTAAGTCTATTTTTGAAACCAAGCAACGTCCATTTTTTAATCCGTTGATTGTGCATATTCCTTCGGTTGATGTATTACCAGACATTGTAAGCTACATTCCTGAAAAAGCACAACTATTAGCTGATGCTTTTTGGCCTGGACCCTTAACTTTAGTTTTAAAAAAGAATTCAGGAATTCCTGATATCATAACCGCAGGAAAAGATACGGTTGCTGTTCGTATTCCGAATCATCCTGTAGCTTTAGAATTGCTTCAACGTTTAGACTTTCCTTTAGCTGCACCAAGCGCTAATCCCTTTGGAAGTATCAGTCCGACCACAGCACAACATGTCAATGATTATTTTAAAGACAAGATAGAGATGGTACTTGATGGCGGACCATGTCAACGCGGTATTGAATCGACTATTATAGGCTTTGAAAACGACGAACCAATTATTTATCGATTAGGCTCGACCTCTGTTGAAGCAATTGAAAATATAGTTGGGCCTATTTCAGTAAAAAACAGAAAGCAAATCGCTCCTGATGCGCCTGGAATGTTAGATCGCCATTATGCACCTAAAACGGAAACTATTTTGGTGGATGATATTTCCGAAGCGATAAAAAAACACAAAGACAAACGCATTGGTATTTTAGCAATTAACAGCCCTTCCGAAGATGATGGTATTGCATTTCAAATTGTACTATCAGAAGCAACCGACTTACAGGAAGCGGCTTCAAAATTGTATGATGCCTTACACCAGCTGGATAAACACGATTTAGACATTATCATCGCAGAACGGTTTCCTGATTTCGGATTAGGAAAATCAATCAACGACAGATTACAACGCGCGACTGTGAGAGCGTAAATAAGCAAAAAAGACCAATATAATTGGCCTTTTTTTGCTATATAATATATAAGGAGCTGTAGTAATTATTGTGCTTTAAACCCACCCTGGTATTTGCTACCATCAGAATTATTGGCTCCTGCACTTGCGTTATTAGTGACCACATAATCTTTATTGACACCATCTACGGTTAATCTAATCACTTTGTAAGTGATATAAACAGCAGTTTGTCCCCAATCGTTTCCTTGTAAAGTAAAATCTAAATCGTAGTTTACAGTTGTTGTCGTTGTATTACTGTTGACGAGCTTAAGTTCGTCATGACTTGTACTTTTCTTGTAAGTTACAAACCAATAATCTGCAGATTCAGAATCGTCTAACTGAAATACTTTATATATGGCTTTGTAATCGTAGCAGGTAATTTTACCATTTAAATGCCCTTTGGCAGTAGCACCAGAACCTTCGACATCAATTCCAAATTGCTTAATAGCTTGTGTACCACTATAAGCTTGAAGTTTACCATGCTGCTGGATTGCATACTCGCCAACGTTTAATAAGTGTTCCTGAGGAACAACCAAATGAAAATTTAATACTTGAGCTTCCATAATTTTAATATTTTTTCCCTACTCTTTTTTAATTAGGCTTTTCGGATACCTCCCTTTTTTTCTACAGATTCTGTATGCTATTCTTTATTCAGAATAACTTGATAATGAATTCATTGTAAAATTAATACAGGAGTCGAGCAGTACATAAAGAGTTTATGCCGCAATATCAAAATGCGTATAAATACGTAAGCAACGAATGTAATCACCTGATTTTAAACTCAAAACAATTATACATCTGGATTAAGGACCTGTTTTCAGATTTAAAAATTCGGACATAAATTTTAATAATACAGATCAGGTTAAGTAAAATTTTGATGCATGCGCTAAACATCACTAAGTTAGCAAACTACAGTTATTTTTAGTCTTTATAAAATTATGCCTAATTAGGATTTGGTAATCAAATATTTAATCGTAAATTTGCAAACTCTTTTCGAGAGAGAAAGTTTAACCGTCTGTCGTGTACAGGCAACTAATATTAATAAGTGTGGACACATTAAGCTACAAAACGATTTCAGCAAACAAAGCTACTGTTAACAAAGAGTGGGTTTTAGTTGATGCTGAAAATCAAACGCTAGGTCGTTTAGCTTCTAAAGTAGCAATACTTTTAAGAGGTAAACACAAGCCTAACTTCACACCACATGTTGATTGTGGCGATAACGTAATTGTTATCAATGCTGAAAAAATCAACTTATCAGGAAACAAGTGGAATGACAAAACGTACATTCGTCACACAGGTTATCCAGGTGGTCAAAGAAGTTTAACTGCGAATGAATTGTTTGGGAAAGATCCAGCAAGAATCGTGGAAAAATCAGTAAAAGGAATGCTCCCTAAAAACAAATTAGGTGCAGATTTATTCCGTAATTTAAACGTTGTTGTAGGTTCTGAGCACAAACATGAGGCTCAAAAACCGAAAACAATTGACTTAACAAAAGTTAACTAATGGAAGTAATTCACAAAATCGGCCGTAGAAAGACGGCTGTTGCACGTGTGTACCTTGCTGAAGGAAAAGGCAAGATCACGATTAACAAAAAGGACATAGCGGCTTATTTTCCTACTGCAACATTGCAGTACAAAGTAAACCAACCTTTAGCTATGACTAACAACGATGGCAACTTTGATATTACAGTAAACGTTTTTGGTGGTGGCATTACAGGTCAAGCCGAAGCGATCCGTTTAGCATTATCTCGCGCTATGTGTGAGATTGATGCAGAAAACAGACTAATATTAAAGCCAGAAGGATTATTAACTAGAGACCCTCGAATGGTTGAACGTAAGAAATTCGGTCAGAAGAAAGCAAGGAAAAAATTCCAGTTCTCGAAACGTTAATCCTTACCTTTTTTATTATTCTGAATTTTCTTCGGAATATAAAAATCTCAAAGCTGTTCTGAAGTATTATTTCAGAACAGCTTTACAATAAAAAAATCCTGGAACGAGTTCAGGTACAGTTTAGCATCTAAATGATGAAGGCGAGCAAGTTACTTTCAATACAACTAAAGAAGTAATTGAATCTCGATTTTCGAGAGCAACCACTTGATCATTGCTAATTTAATAGAACGTAAACAATTACAACATGGAAAAAGTAGAAGTAAAAGACTTACTTGAAGCAGGTGTACACTTTGGTCACTTGACAAGAAAATGGGATCCAAACATGGCGCCTTACATTTATATGGAGCGTAACGGTATCCATATCATCAACCTTTACAAAACACAAGCAAAAATTCAAGAAACAGGAGAAGCACTTCACAAAATTGCTGCCTCTGGAAAGAAAATCTTATTTGTTGCTACAAAAAAACAAGCTAAAGACATCGTTGCTGAAAAAGCAGGAAATGTAAACATGCCTTACATTACTGAAAGATGGCCTGGTGGAATGTTAACGAACTTCGTAACAATTAGAAAAGCTGTTAAGAAAATGGCTATGATTGATCGTATGAAGAAAGACGGAACATTCAACTCGCTTTCTAAAAAAGAACGTTTACAAGTAGACCGTCAACGTGCTAAATTAGAAAAGAACTTAGGTTCAATTTCTGATATGACACGTTTACCAGGTGCTTTATTTGTTGTCGATATCAAACGTGAGCACATCGCTATCAAAGAAGCTCAGAAATTAAATATCCCAATCTTCGCTATGGTGGATACGAACTCCGATCCTCGCGAAGTCGATTACTTAATTCCTGCTAATGATGATGCTTCTAAATCTATCAACTGCATCATGTCTGTAGTAACCTCTGCAGTAGCTGATGGTTTAGCTGAAAGAAAATCAGACAAAGCTGAAAAAGATGCTAAAAGTGAAAAATCACCAGCAGCAAAAAAAGAAGTAAAAACAACTGAAAAGAAAGTTGAGAAAAAAGCTGAAGTAGCTGCACCAGTTGCAACTAACGAAGAAGAATAAATTAACAATTACACAATATAAATAAGTCGTTTAATTGTTTTCTTTACGGAATATAAATTAAACGACTTTTTTAAATTTTTTAAACAATGGAAAATACTGTAAAAATTACAGCCGCAGAAGTAAACAAATTAAGACAAGCTACAGGAGCTGGTATGATGGATTGTAAAAAAGCCTTAGTTGAAGCTGGAGGCGATTTTGATAAAGCCATTGAAGTACTTCGTAAAAAAGGACAAAAAGTTGCAGAAAAAAGAGCTGACAGAGATTCATCTGAAGGTGCTGCAATCGCTAAAATTAATGATGATAACACTTCTGGTGTTGCTATCGTATTAGGATGTGAAACTGATTTTGTTGGTAAAAACGAAAACTTTGTAGCATTAGCTAACGAATTAGCAGAAGTTGCATTAAACTACAATACTAAAGACGAATTTTTAGCTGCTGATTTTGGTGGAATGACTGTTGCTGAAAAGTTAACAGAACAAACAGGAGTTATTGGTGAAAAATTAGACATCACTGCTTTTGAAAGATTAGATGCACCTTTTGTTGGACAATATGTTCACATTAACAAAATTGCTGCTTTAGTTGGTTTATCTGCAAAAGTAGATAACGCTGAGACTTTAGTTAAAGATGTTGCTATGCAAGTTGCTTCTATGGGAGCAACAACATTGTCTTACAAAGATTTTGATCCTGCATATGTTGCTTCTGAAACTGAAGCGAGAATTGCAGTTATTGAAAAAGATAATGAAGAATTAGGACGTTTAGGTAAGACCTTAAAAAATGTACCTCAGTATATTTCTATGGCACAATTAACTCCTGAAGTCTTAGCTCAAGCTGAAGAAGCTGCTAAAGCCGAATTAAAAGCTGAAGGTAAACCAGAACAAATCTGGGATAGAATCTTACCAGGAAAAATGGAGCGTTTCATTTCTGATAACACAACTTTAGATCAAGAACAATGTTTATTAGATCAAAAGTTTATCAAAGATGAAAAGAAAACTGTTGCTCAATATGTTGAATCTTACGGTGATGTTGCCGTTACAGGGTTTAAGCGTGCTACAGTAGGATAAACTTTATAATACTGCTTATAAAAAAACCTCTCAGTTTATGAGAGGTTTTTTTATATCTAAATTCTACTTTTCTAAATTACAATAATGATTATATTTGCTAAACTTTCGACACGAAACAAATGAAATACAAAAGAATTCTACTGAAATTATCTGGTGAAGCACTAATGGGATCACGCCAATACGGAATTGATCCAGAACGTTTAGCAGAGTACGCTAAAGACATTAAAGAAATTACCGATTTAGGTGTAGAAGTTGCTATCGTTATTGGTGGCGGAAATATTTTTAGAGGTGTTGCTGGAGCTATGGCAGGAATGGATCGCGTTCAAGGCGATCATATGGGAATGCTCGCAACGGTCATTAATGGTCTGGCTTTACAAAATGCACTTGAAGATGCTAATGTAAAAACACGATTACAAACGGCTATTAAAATCAACGAAGTTGCCGAGCCTTTTATTAGAAGAAAAGCAATGAGCCACCTTAGAAAAGGTCGTGTTGTCATTTTTGGTGGTGGGACTGGTAATCCGTATTTTACAACCGATTCTGCAGCCGTATTAAGAGCGATAGAAATTGAAGCCGATGTCATTTTAAAAGGAACTCGAGTAGATGGTATTTATACTGCAGATCCTGAAAAAGATTTAAATGCAGTAAAATTTGATCATATTACATTTGACGATGTATTGCGTAAAGGACTTAAAGTGATGGATACAACAGCATTCACACTAAGTCAAGAAAATAAATTACCTATCATCGTTTTTGATATGAACAAAAAAGGAAATTTATTAAAAGTTGTTTCCGGTGAAAACATAGGTACTAAAGTTAATCTATAATGTTTGGCGCATTTTTTGGTAAACATTTTACATATTAAAGTTTTTAAATATGAACGAAGACATAAAATTTATACTAGATACAGCTCAAGAAGCAATGGATGGTGCTATTAAGCATCTCGAAAAACAATTTGTAAATATTAGAGCAGGAAAAGCAAGTCCGGCTATGTTAGGTAGTGTTATGGTCGATTATTATGGATCTCAAACACCTTTATCCCAAGTAGCCAATGTAAATACACCTGATGGTAGAACCATTACAGTTCAACCTTGGGAAAAAAGTATGCTACAGGAAATTGAACGTGGTATTATGGTTGCTAACTTAGGATTCAACCCTATGAATAATGGAGAAACCATCATCATTAATGTACCACCTTTAACCGAAGAACGCAGACGTGATTTATCTAAACAGGCTAAAGCAGAAGCTGAAGATGCTAAAATTGGAGTTAGAAATGCACGTAAAGATGCTAATAACGAGATTAAAGGTCTGGATGATGCTTCTGAAGATCAACAGAAAAATGCTGAAATTGACATACAACAAATGACCGATAAATACGTTAAAAAAATAGACGATATTTTTGAAGTCAAGGAGAAAGAAATCATGACCGTATAAACCTCAAAAAGCGACCCTTGTTAGTCGCTTTTTTTATTAATCCAATTTATCAAGTTATTCAATGCATAAGATTTGTTGCTTAATTTTTATTACGCTATTGACTTGTGCATTACATTCGCAAACAAATTCCCCTTCCACTGATTCGACTAAAGTCAAAAACGACTCCTTAAGTAAAAAAGAGTTTTTAAGACAGTTAGGCAATGGGTTTTTTCCAACAAAATTTCTAAATATTGACATGAGGTATTTGGTGAAGTACAACCAGTATGAAGGGCTTAGGAGCGGACTTGGAGGAGAAACAAACGATGAGTTTTCAGAAAAATACCGAATTAACAGCTATGTTGTTTATGGCTTTAGAGATCATCGGTTTAAATACAAAATTGGCGGAGGATTTAGAGTTAATAAAGCAACAAATACCTGGTTGAACTTTTCCTATACAGATGATTTACAAGAAACAGGAAGTTCAAACTTTTTAACCGATAAGCGCTTTTTTTCTTTTTTTGAACCTCGTTTATTAAACATAGATTTATTTCATAAGCACATCACCAAAGCAATTGCTGTTGAGCATGAACTTTCAAATCATTTGCTTACTGAAACAGAACTATCAGTAAGTAAAATTGACCCAACTTACAACTACAGCTTTGATATCAACGGAAATTCATTTGAAAATTTTGATGTTAGTTTGGCAAAAGTCGCATTTCAATGGAGTCCGTTTAGTGATTTTGAAATTTCCGAAGGAAAAACTAAAGAAGTTAAAAACGGATACCCTAAATTTTCATTTCAACTTACCCAAAGTTTTAAAGGCGTTTTAAATGGTGATTTTAATTTCTCAAAAGCAGATTTTAGAACGGTACATCGCTTTATTTTTAATGATCAGGTATTTACTGAAGCCATTCTTACCAGCGGAATCGCATCAGGAAAAACACCGCTAACGCACTTGTATCACGCTTACCCAAACAACATTACTAAAGAAACTATCCTTCAACGTTTCTCTGTTGCTGGTATCAATAGTTTTGAAACTATGTATTTTAATGAATTTTTCTCAGATCGGTTTGCAACCCTTCAATTCAAACATTTTGTAAAACCGTTTAAAATTTCCGAACGATACAAACCACAATTGGTCCTTATTTCAAGATTTGCTTTGGGAGATATGCAAGATATAGAACGTCATCAAGGGATTAATTTTAGTACGCTAAGAAAAGGGTATTCTGAAGCTGGGTTTGAACTTAACAAATTACTTTTTGGTTTCGGTCTTAGTTTTGCCTACAGATATGGCGGTTATCACCTGCCATCGATTGCTGATAATATTGCAGCTAAGTTTACATTTAATGTTAGTTTATAAGACGATAATATATCGTTAATTTTATAGCTTATCCCTAGGTTTTTTCTACCTTTGCGCTTCTTTTAGAACTCAGATGTTTAAATTGTTTACAAAGGATTTTTGGGAAATTGTTGCGCGATTGATATTACGCAACAAAATTGGCATACTTGTAATCATCATTTTGGCGACATTATTCTTCAGTTATCAGTGGAAACACATGCGTTTTACGTATACTGAAGCCAATTTGCTTCCCGACGATCACGAAGTCAATATCACCTATAACGGGTTTCTTGATATCTTTGGTGAAGAAGGTAATTTAATCATTTTAGGTGTTAAAGACTCTACCCTTTTTACTGTTGAAAAACTAAATGCCTGGAATCAACTTTCCGAAGATTTTAAAGCGTATGAGGAAGTTGAAACTGTCGTTTCTTTAAACGATTTACAAAAACTTGTCAAAAATGACACTACAGAAAAGTTTGATTTAATTCCTTTTATAAAAGATTCTATAACGTCAATTGAACAAATTGATATTCTGCAAGAGGAGTTATTTAAAAAATATCCGTTTTATGACAATTTCCTGTTCAATACAGAAACGAAAACCATCAGAACGGCCATCTATTTAAAAAAAGATATCGTAAATACATCGGCTAGAAAAGACTTTATCATGCTTACGCTTGATAAAAAAATTAAAGCCTTTGAAGCTACTACAGATTTAGATGTTCGAATTTCTGGAATGCCCTATATACGGACCTTAAATTCACAAAATATAGTTGATGAAATTGGTCTTTTTATAGGTCTAGCTTTAGGTGTTACGTCGCTTATTTTCTTTTTATTTTTTAGGTCATTTAGAGCTACTTTTATTTCACTCATCGTCGTTTGTGTTGGTGTGATGTGGACCTTCGGAATTTTAGGTTTACTCAACTATGAAATTACAGTACTTACAGCGTTAATTCCACCTTTAATCATTGTTATTGGTATCCCTAACTGCATCTTTCTTATTAATAAATACCAGCACGAAGTAAAATTACATGGTAATAAAGTCAAGTCGCTACAGCGTGTAATTACCAAAATTGGTAATGCCACTTTAATGACTAACGTTACTACAGCCTCTGGATTTGCGACGTTTATTTTAACTGAAAGCAAATTACTCAAAGAGTTTGGTATTGTAGCATCATTGAGTATACTGGCAATTTTTATATTGTGCTTGCTTATCATTCCAATCATTTACACATTTTTACCTTACCCTAAAGAGCGACACCTGGAGCATTTAAACAAACGATGGATTGGTGGTTTTGTCAATTGGATAGAACGTATGGTAAGAGAACAAAAAATTGCCATTTATGTCACCTCTCTTGTACTTATCATAGCAAGTATTATTGGTATTTACAAAATAAAAATCTCTGGTAGCCTCATAGAAGATATGCCAAAAGAAGAGGCCTTTTTTAAAGATATTCGCTTTTTTGAGGAAGAGTTTGATGGCATAATGCCTTTGGAGATTATGGTTGATACCAAACGTAAAAAAGGTGTCATGAAATTGAGTACGCTCAAAAAGATGGAGCAAGTCGAAGAACTCATCGAGGAAATACCTGAACTATCACGACCAATTTCAGTAGTGAGTCTGGTAAAATATAGTAAGCAAGCTTATTATAATGGCAATCCGAAATACTATCAGTTACCGACAAGTCAGGAAAACAGTTTTATTCTGGCCTATGCAAAAAACTCGTCTTCTGATGTAAATCTACTTCAAAATTTTGTTGATAGCACAGGTCAGTATGCTCGTATAACAACATTCATGAAAGATGTTGGAACAGATAAAATGGAACGTATTGAAGAAGACCTTCAGAATAAAATAAAGAAAGTATTTCAGCCTGCCGATCGTTATAATGTGACCATGACCGGAAAGGCATTAGTATTCCAAAAAGGCACAAAATATTTAGTTAAAAACTTAGCCATATCGCTATCCTTAGCCATATTACTTATTTCGTTATTTATGGCGTATATGTTTAGGTCTCTTCGAATGATTATTGTGTCATTAATACCTAACGTGCTTCCTTTAGTCATCACTGCCGGATTGATGGGATATTTAGGTGTTCCTATTAAACCATCTACAATTTTGGTATTTAGTATTGCCTTTGGTATTTCGGTGGATGATACCATTCACTTTTTGGCAAAGTATCGTCAAGAATTGCAATCAAACCATTGGAAAATACGCAAGTCGGTTTATGCGGCATTACGAGAAACAGGTGTGAGCATGTTCTACACATCCATCGTATTATTCTTTGGGTTTATTGTATTTACAACCTCAAGTTTTGGTGGAACCGTAGCTTTAGGCGCTTTAGTTTCTGCTACTTTATTGTTTGCTATGTTATCTAATTTATTGTTACTGCCTTCGCTATTATTATCTTTAGAACGAAGCATTGCAAATAAAGAAGTCATGCGTAAACCATCCATAAATATTATTCCTGAGGAAGATGATGATTCTGAGGAAACCATAAATTCTTAAACATTTATATTTGCATAAAATTTCAAAATAATGAGCTATACAGTTTCACAATTATTGACACAAGACATTACATTTCAACCTATAGAAATTAAAGGTTGGGTAAGAACGTTTAGAGCCAATCGATTTATCGCTTTAAACGATGGTTCTACAATACATAATATACAATGTGTCGTTGATTTTGAAAATACAGATGAAACGATTCTTAAACGCATAACAACTGGTGCTGCTGTTCATATTAAAGGTGAATTGGTAGAGAGTCAAGGAAAGGGTCAAAAGGTAGAAATACAAGTCAACTCTATTGAGATTCTTGGCGATTCAGATCCTGAAGAATATCCTATTCAGCCTAAAAAGCACACCTTTGAATTTCTTCGTGAAAATGCACATTTACGCACACGTACAAGCACTTTTAGCGCTGTAATGCGTTTACGTTCGTCACTATCATTTGCCATTCATAAATATTTTAATGATAATGGGTTTTATTACATGCATACGCCAATTATTACTGGTAGTGATGCTGAAGGTGCAGGTGAAATGTTTAGAGTAAGTGCTTTAGATGCAAAAAACCCGCCTTTAGATGACGACGGAAATGTAAACTATAAAGACGATTTCTTCGGAAAAGAAACCAACCTGACTGTATCTGGGCAATTAGAAGCTGAAACTTATGCGATGTCTTTAGGAAAAGTGTATACATTTGGACCTACATTTAGAGCTGAAAATTCAAATACGTCACGTCATTTAGCTGAGTTTTGGATGATTGAACCTGAAGTCGCGTTTATGGATTTGGCTGGAAATATGGATCTAGCCGAAGACTTTATGAAATCGGTATTAAGCTACGTTTTAGATTATAACAAAGAGGACTTAGAATTCCTTGAAAAACGCTTATTAGATGAGGAAAAAACTAAGCCTCAGGCTGAGCGTTCGGAAATGAGTTTAATTGAGAAAATAAAGTTTGTTGTCGATAACAATTTTAAACGTGTAAGCTATACAGAAGCGATAGAAATATTAAAAAACTGCAAACCAAATAAGAAGAAAAAATTCAACTACATCATTGAAGAATGGGGAGCCGACTTACAAAGTGAGCACGAACGTTTCTTAGTCGAAAAACATTTCAAGTGTCCAGTAATTTTATTTGATTATCCAGCAAATATCAAAGCATTTTATATGCGTTTAAACGAAGATGGTAAAACCGTTCGTGCTATGGATATCTTATTTCCTGGTATTGGAGAAATGGTAGGTGGATCACAACGTGAAGAACGTTTGGATGTTTTAAAAGAAAAAATGAAAGCCTTAAATATTGAAGAAGAAGAATTATGGTGGTACTTAGACTTACGAAAGTATGGTACAGCTGTACATTCTGGCTTTGGGTTAGGATTTGAGCGATTAGTCATGTTTGCCACTGGAATGGGCAATATTAGAGATGTGATTCCTTATCCAAGAACGCCTCAAAATGCAGAATTTTAGGAACTAATATTCATTTATAAAAAAAAAGACCTATTAGAATTAAAACCTAATAGGTCTTTTAAATTATTCTTAAAAGCATTTGATTTTATAAACTTATATCAATAGTTTTTTTAACTTTACTTTAAAGGAAACCAAAACATGCTTAAACAATATTTACAGTTCAAATTATCGCAAAAGTTGTCACCGCAACAAATTCAACTCATGAAGTTGATACAGCTGCCAACACAAGCATTTGAGCAACGCATTAAGCAAGAATTGGAAGAAAATCCAGCTTTAGATACCGGAAAAGAAACCAAAGATGAGGATGCATACGACGAATTTGATAATTCGGAAGATGACTATAATGACAATGAAGAAATTAATACAGAAGACATCAATATTGACGAATATTTGAGTGATGATGATGTCCCTGAATATCGTACTCAAGCTAATAACTATAGTGCTGATGACGAGGAAAAAAATGTACCTTATGCTGCAGGAACTTCTTTTACCCAACATTTGAGGCAACAGTTAAATACGTTCAGACTTAGTGATGAAGAACGTGAGATTGCCGAGTTTCTTGTTGGTAGTGTTGATGAAAGTGGATACATTCGTCGTTCATTGAGTGATATTATGGATGATTTGGCCTTCACTCAAAACGTATTTACCACCGAAGAAAAAATTGAACAAGTATTACACAAAGTCCATCAGCTGGATCCTGCTGGAGTTGGCGCTCGGAATCTTCAAGAGTGTTTAAGCATCCAGCTACACAGAAAAGAAAAGTATCCCGATGTAGAATTGGCCTGCAATATCATTGATAAGGCTTTTGATCAATTCACTAAAAAACATTACAAGAAATTACTTCAAAAATTTGATATTACTGAAGCACAGCTTAGAGATGCTATCGAAGAAATAGAACGTTTAAATCCAAAGCCTGGAGGATCTTATGCTGGAAATAATAAAATCGTAGAGCATGTTGTTCCTGATTTTGCCATTAAAATTGTAGATGGTGAATTAGAATTGACGCTTAACGGAAGAAATGCTCCCGAACTTCACGTATCAAGAGAGTATAGTGACATGATGAAAGGCTATAAAGCATCTAAAGACAAAAGCAAATCTCAAAAAGATGCAGTCATGTTTATCAAACAAAAGCTTGACGCTGCCAAATGGTTTATAGAGGCTATCAAACAACGTCAACAAACTCTTTTTGTAACCATGAGTGCTATTATGCATTATCAAAAAGAATACTTCCTTACAGGTGATGAGCGTAAACTCAAACCTATGATTTTAAAGGATATTGCTGACGAAATTGACATGGATGTATCGACAGTATCTCGTGTAGCAAATAGTAAATACGTAGACACGCCTTATGGTACCAAACTCATCAAAGAATTTTTCAGTGAATCGATGACAAACGATCAAGGTGAAGAAGTATCTACAAGAGAAATCAAGAAAATTTTAGAAACTGTTATAGAGGAAGAGGACAAGAAAAAACCGCTTACTGATGAAAAGTTAGCTACAATCCTAAAGGAAAAAGGCTATCCTATTGCACGTCGAACAGTAGCAAAATATCGTGAACAGCTAGATATTCCAGTGGCGAGATTGCGGAAGAAAATATAATCTCATTAGTTAAAACAAACAGAACGACAAATTGTCGTTCTGTTTCAGTAAAATCTATTTTTTATTTCTTCTATGTATCCATCTATACAAAACATATATGATAGCAAATAATACTACAATATTAAATATTTGCCAAATCGTAAAAGATTGAATATAGTTTATTGCTATAATTGTTTTCATTTAGCTTTATATTTCAATAATTGATATAAGTTCACCTGTTTCTATATTAATCTTTAACTCAAATACCTTAAGCTCTGAGAATACTGTTCCAATACCTTCTGCAAACAAATTGTAATGCAATATCCCTTCAACAGTAACAATAGCCACATTACCTAAAACCGTATAATCACTGGGTAATGAGATTTGTTCCCAGCTACCTCCTAATGTAAAACCTGTAAAACTAGTAATTACATCGGTAATTTCATAATCTTGATTGATACTTTCATCTTTTAGGTTTTGTTTGACATTAATATTTATTAATGCTCTTAGTCCAAGGGAAATTTCAGCTTTTGTTGAAAATTGTCCATTGAGTAATAATTCATTATTTGCATTTAGTTCATACTCAATATCATTTTTATATTCTACAAACTCTTGCACTGTATCAAAATTCATGGCGTTTTCTTCGGTAATAGTTATGTCATAGATATATGTATCACCATCTTCAACAATTGGCTCATATAATTCTGATAAACGAAAATTCATTATATCAGTAAAACTTACTGAGGAATCTGTCATCATTAATATCAATGAACTGTACATAAAATTAATTGAAGCTTCAGTAAAAGAGCTATTTAATAAATAAAAATAAGCTTTTTCAGTAATATTTTCAAATCCTTCAATTTCAAATGGAGAATAGTTATTATTCATATAATTAATAAGTTCTATATCATCTTGATCAAAATCACTTAGACCAAAAGTTTGTTTTAACACATTTACAATATTAACGTTCGGAGTGGTAATAATAAAATCTTCAGGTAAATTAGAAACATCAACATTTCCACCTGTTGTAGTTCCATTTCCACCAGGATCTCCAGGAGCAGAACCTGTGTTGGCCCCTGAGGACCCTCCTCCTCCGTTAAAACCACATGCTTCTGCAATAATCATAGTGTGAGGAACTTGTAATGGCTGTCCGTTTTCATCATTACATGTATCAGCTCCTTGGTTTTCACCTTTGCACTTGTCAACCATAATTGTTACTGTGACGGTTACACAAGAGTAATTTGAACTCTTAGACTGTACAACATTTGTTGTATCATCTATTATGTCATATGTAGTATATGAAATATTACTGTCTAATTCATTGAGGTTTATGTCATTTAAAGGATGGCTTAAATGATGAGTAACTAAAACAGTTTGAATGCTGTCATTTGGATATCGAGAAACAACAATATTTTCTATATAATTGCCCTCTTCTGAATTTAGTACATTAAATGTATATGACTCATACCCCATATCGGTTGAAACAAACTTAACAGATGTTGTATCTATAATAATCTCATGTTGATTATTTTTTGCGATACCGAATTTACCTTTATCAATTCTAGTGGAATTTAATAAATCGACCTTTTGTTTAACCTTATAATCATTAATTGTTGTGTAATTAATCAATTCATAAGTGTCAATTTTAAATTTCATTTTATTTGAGACATTAGACTCTTCTATCATGTCATCATCTTTTTGACAACTAGAGAATAGCATTACACAAATTAAAGTTAATCGTATTAAGTAATTAATATTTGTTTTCATTTTATTGGATTTAATAATTAATATTAATGGATACGCCTTAAGTGTTAATGGCATATCTTTCAAGATCAGATATCAATGAAATTTCAGTTTGATATTCAAATATAGAATATTTTCTATATATTGTGTTATTAGATTTTCAAATAAGATATCGCTTAAACAGATATATTTACTAACTTTAAAACTTTATCATCATGGTTGGAACGCTGATTAAAAAAATTAGAGAGCTAAAAGGGTATTCACAAGAATTTTTAGCAGATCAAATTAACATTTCTCAAAGTGCTTATTCTGATTTAGAAAATAATAAAACTAAAATAGATTTGGTTCGCTTACAAAAAATCGCAAACATCCTAGATACAAATATTTTAGAATTAATAGCGAATAATTCACCGCTAGATTCAAGAAGAATTAAAAGTATCAGTATTTATACATTAAATTTAGATTTGTTCGACCAATTAAAAGATCAATACGAGAAACGGTTAAAAGAAAAAGACATTCTTATTGAACAATTAAAATCACAATTACGTAATTTATAGTTTAAAATCATTTGAACCAAATCCTCAAAAGCATATCATACATTTTTCATCCATTATTGATGCCATTACTCGGTGTGATATTTTATTTTTCAAAATCACCTCGCTTTATTCCAGAACCAGTCATAAAAGCTAAGTTATTTTCAATTACCATTCTTACCGTAATTTTACCAATTCTACTCTTTTATTTATTAAAGACCATAAATAAAGTCCAGTCATTTCACTTAGAAACCGTTAAAGAGCGGCAATTACCTTTAATTATCAATAGTTGTATAATCGTACTTATTTTAGTTCGTGTGCTACCTATTAATGACATTCCAGAATTATATTTCTTTTTTATAGGCATACTTATTTCAACAATAACTTGTCTGGCCTTAGCTCTCGCAAAATTTAAAGCGAGTATACATATGATCGCATCTGCAGGTTTTTTTATGTTTGCAGTTGCTGTGGCCATTCATTTTAAGATAAATATCAATGGAACTATAGCCTTAATGTGTATTATTTTAGGTGCAATTGCTACATCGAGATTACATTTAAAAGCGCATACACCCATTGAGTTAATCGTAGGTTGTTTTGTCGGTTTATTACCTCAACTTGTTTTATTAAATTACTGGATGTAGTTCGGCTTATAAAATGTAGAAAATAAGTCCTATTTTAACTGTATTCATATCAATTGAACTACCACTACTCTCTAGTTTGGCTTCATTGCTAAAAATACTGTTGAGCGCATAATACAAATGAAAATTCACATTAGAGTAACCAGCGCTCAAGGTCAACCCATATTGAAAATCGTTAAAATCATCAATATTAGATAATTTAATTGTATCAGCACTACCATTAAACTTAGAGGAATTATACACTATGTATCCAAATTTAATACCACCATAAATTCGCCAGAAATTATAATCAGTTGGTGTAGATGTTCGCCACCTAAATTCTAAAGGAACCTCTAGAAGGTAAGTCGTAAATTTATTTTTGCTAAATGATACATCACCATCAATGACAGAGTATGCAAAATCGTTATTGAATTTAGAGATTAATAGGGTTTGGTTATATGAGTTGGTTGACAGTCCCAAACCAAGTCCTATGGCAATATTACGTTTATCATTAATTGGCATATCTCTTATGAATCCGAAATGAAAGCCACTCGAAAAACCACTCTGAGAAACACCATCTGGTTTGTTACCAAGTAAATTATAAGTAATAGATACATAGAACTGGTCTTCTCTATACTTATTATCAACAACTTTTATACTATCCTGAACTTTAACATCTGCAATGGGATTATCATTGTCTTGAGCCATCAAGCCAATACAAGGAATCAAAATAAAAAAATACAATAACAGGTGTTTCATATCACAAATATAACTCAATAGTTTAAAGAAAATTTCAGCTCATAACTAAAAAAAGCATCCAAATTTGGATGCTTTAAAATAAATCATATGGTTAGTATTAATTATCGAGTGCACTACCTGTACCTACACTATAATTAATTTTTAACGCATTAGCTTCTCTAAGCTGTTCTTTTATATCTCCAACAATACCCATATTAGCTTCCTTATCAACTTTTAAAGACACGGTCAAGTAATCGACAAGTTCTTCTCTAATTGCTGCTCTTTCGGCATTGATAAAAGCTTTAATTTCACTTATTTCAGCAAATTTATCATTAAGTTGTAATCTAGCTTCGGTTCCGTATTTCTCATAACCTCGAGCTGGTTTACCTGCGTAGATATAACTTATTGGATATTTCTTTTCTAGTTTTTCAACCTGATCGGCTAAAGGTAACCTGTTTTCAATTAAAAGAGTATCTTCTCTCATAACTGTTACTACCATAAAGAAAAACAATAGCATAAAAACAATATCTGGTAAAGATGCTGTATTTACAGCTGGTAAAGCATTGTCTTTTTTACTTTTAAATTTAGACATAATTCTTAATGTTTTTTTTATTGTACTTCAGAAAGCTTTTCAGGATATTCGGCTCTAATTTGATCAATTACAGCTTTTAACTTGTCCTTATCGCCATTGAACTTTGGATCTTTATAATTTTTCTCCATCAATACAAAGTCCATTTCTCTGAATCCTCTTTGAGGTCCGATTTGGAGTGCTCTCTTATTACGCAAATCATTATAGGCAGCTACTAATTCATTTTGCACTGAAATATATGCAGAATAAGATGTTTCTCTTTCGTTTTTAAGAGAGATGATAGCTTTATCAGGATTATCAGATGACTTAGGATCTTTTCTTCCGTTGCAATAGTTACATGTACCATCACCACCATTATCTAAAAACTCGATAGCAGCTTTTCTCAAATCTTTTAACTCCATCAGATCATCCTCTACCAATAACTGATCTTTACCATTTAATAAAACAGTAAAAATATTTTTTTGCTTAATGATAACGTCTTCGTCATTAGGTGGCTCCATTGGAGGTAACTTACGACTAATTCCTGAATCTTTAGGAATTGTAGTTGTCACTAAGAAAAATATAAGAAGTAGGAATGCAATATCTGCCATAGATCCTGCATTAACTTCTGGTGCTGATCGTTTTGCCATAATTAATAATATATTATTTACTTAGCATCTTTTTAACTCCGAAAAACAACATTAAGCCTGCTGCTAACATAATTAAAATGTAAAATGCTTTAATTCCTGCTTCAATCAATTGAGATCCTCCTTCTGAAAGCGTTGTACCATCACTTAATAGTCGCTCTTCACCTGAAGATGCAAACCATGCGATTGCTAGAACTAGAGCAAAAACGCCTAAAGACATTAATGCTTTTTTAAGTTTATCAGGATGGCTAACGAGGTTAACCAAACTAAAAACAACAGCAGATATCGTTGCAATTGCTAAAACAACATAAGCCAAATTCGCAAAACCAGATAATATACCTTGGTTAGCTGGATCAGCCTCGATTGCTTCATCTCCTATCATCATTATTCTTACTAAAAAGAATACTGCAATTAGACCGATTACTAAAGCAACAATTTTGATTATTTTTTGAATATTCATGTTATGTTTGATTTAATAATTGGTTTATTATTTCTTGTGTCTAACTAATAAATCCATTAGTGAGATAGACGCATCTTCCATATCGTTAACGATGCTATCAATTTTTGATATAATGTAATTGTAAAAGATTTGTAATATAATAGCAACAATTAGACCAAATACCGTTGTTAATAAGGCTACTTTAATACCACCCGCTACTAAAGAAGGGTTCATATCACCTGCAGCTTCAATTTTATCAAAGGCATCAATCATACCAAGTACAGTTCCCATGAAACCAAGCATTGGTGCTAAAGCGATGAATAATGATATCCAAGATACATTCTTTTCTAATTGTCCCATTTGAACACCACCATAAGCTACAACAGCTTTTTCAGCAGCATCAATATCTTCATCGGCTCTATCTAATCCTTGATAAAAGATAGATGCAACAGGACCTTTTGTATTTCTACAAACTTCTTTTGCAGCTTCAATTCCACCAGAATTAAGTGCATCTTCTACATTTGCTGTTAATTTCTTTGAATTTGTCGTTGCAAGATTTAAATAGATAATTCTTTCGATAGCAATAGCTAATCCAAGAATTAAACATAGCAATACAATTCCCATAAAGAATGGACCACCTTCAATAAAACGTTCTTTTACTTTTTGAGTAAAAGATTTTTCAGCTGCTGCTGGTTCTTCTTGAAATGATGTGGCAACTGCTGTAGTTGCAGCTTCTACTGTGTAAGCATTTGTACTTGCATTAACAGTACCGAAAGCCATGATACATGCTATGGCTAAGATAGAAAATAGTCTTTTCATCGTTCTTGTTCTTAATTTTATTAGCTAAAGTGTTAAAGATATAAAAAAATTGTAATTAAAAAATAAAAACACCAATTGAGTCGTGAGGTTTAACGTTGTTTCTCTCAATTTGATATTTTATGATGACGAATTTAAATAAAATGTTTTGGATTTATGGTTCTGATTTGAAAAAAACTTACAAATTCTAACAAAATAGTGCAGATAAAAAGTAACAAAACCTCTTTTTTAAAGAAATTTCTTTCCTTATAGCTCGTTTTAAACAACCAACCGACAATCTATATAACGATACGTTTTTGATAAACGCTGTTTAGGAATTACTATTTAAATTGTAGATTAAATAGTAATTATATTACTGAAGCAAGCTTCGACAATCTAAAGGGATGAGCTGCGCTGATCCCAATATGCTATGCTGGTAATACATGCTGTTAGCAAACTCCCGTTTGCTTATGAAAACACCCAAATAAATTTACTGAAGCAAGCTTCGACAGTCTAAAGGGATGAGCTGCGCTGATCCCAATATGCTATGCTGGCAATACATGCTGTTAGCAAACTCCCGTTTGCTTATGAAAACACCCAAATAAATTTACTGAAGCAAGCTTCAATAATCTAAAGGGATGAGCTGCGCTGATCCCAATATGCTATGCTGGTAATACATGCTATTAGCAAACTCCCGTTTGCTTATGAAAACACCCAAATAAATTTACTGAAGCAAGCTTCGATAATCTAAAGGGATGAGCTGCGCTGATCCCAATATGCTATGCTGGCAATACATGCTGTTAGCAAACTCCCGTTTGCTTATGAAAACACCCAAATAAATTTACTGAAGCAAGCTTCAATAATCTAAAGGGATGAGCTGCGCTGATCCCAATATGCTATGCTGGTAATACATGCTATTAGCAAACTCCCGTTTGCTTATGAAAACACCCAAATAAATTTACTGAAGCAAGCTTCGACAAATTTATTTGGGTGTTTTCATGTATTCGCAGAGAGGAAGGGATTCGAACCCTCGATACCCTTTTGGAGTATACACACTTTCCAGGCGTGCGCCTTCGACCACTCGGCCACCTCTCTAGTTTTGAGCATGCAAACATACAACTCAAATTATATTTAAAAAACTTTGATCTTATTTTTTAAGACATTTCACCTCTAAGTGGTGTTTCAAAAATAGTTTTAAACGTTTTAAGAGATACTTTTTCTCCCAGCATAAACATCATTTTAGCAAGAGCTGCTTCTGTTGTGATGTCGTTTCCAGAAATGACACCAATCGATTTTAATTGTGTGCTAGTCTCATATTGTCCCATATTCACACTACCTCCAGCACATTGGGTAATATTTACAATTGGAACACCTCTTTTAATCGTTTCTTTTAATAAGGTGATGAACCAGGACGCTGTTGACGTGTTTCCTGCGCCATAAGTTTCAAGCACTATACCTTTTATATGTGTGAGATTGAATAACGGAGTTAAAACCGATTCTGATATCCCTGGAAATAGCTTTACCAATAGTATATCCGTTTCAAATTGTTTATGAACCACTAATTTTCTTCGAACATTAGGTTTAAACAAATCTTCATAGGATACCTTTAAATGCACACCTGATTCTGCTAAGTGAGGGTAGTTCATAGACTCAAATGCTTCAAAATGTTCTGCATTTATTTTTGTCGTTCGATTTCCGCGATATAATTTATATTCAAAGTACAACCCTACTTCTCTAATCACAGGAACACCTCTCTTTTGTAAAGATGCCATTTGTATGGAAGTAATCAGGTTTTCTTTAGCATCGGTTCTTAAGTCTCCAATTGGTAATTGTGAGCCCGTAAAAATGATAGGCTTTGCTAAATTCTCAAACATAAAACTTAATGCTGAAGCCGAATAGCTCATAGTATCACTACCATGCAATACCACAAAGCCATCAAAAGCGTCATAGTTGTCTTCAATGATTTCAGCAATTTGAACCCAATAGGTGACATTCATATTACTTGAGTCTATTGGCTCTTCAAATGATACGGCGTCAATATTGCAATCTAACAACTTAAGCTCCGGAATGTTTTTTAGTAAATTTTTAAAATCAAACGATTTGAGCGCTCCTGTTTCAGGATGCTTAATCATTCCAATGGTTCCTCCTGTGTAAACTAATAATATGTTAGGCTGATTTGTAGACATATTTATATTCCGAATATTTCTTTGGAATTTTGAGTTGTAATTTCGGCAATTTTTTCTTCGGAAACAGTATAAATTTCACTTAATTTCTCTAAAACTTTAGTGATGTAAGCACTTTCGTTTCGCTTCCCTCTGAAGGGTTTTGGAGCCAGATAAGGCGAATCTGTTTCTAAAACAATATGTTTTAAATCAATGTTATTTAAAAACTGATCAATCTTTCCATTTTTAAAAGTCGCCACACCTCCAATACCTAATTTCATATTATAGGATATGGCTTGATGTGCTTGCTCAAGCGTTCCTGTGAAACAATGAAAAATCCCAAAAAGTTTATCATCTTTCACTTCCTCTAAGACGTCAAAAATCTCATCAAAAGCTTCTCTACAATGAATAACTATAGGCAAACCATAGTGCTTTGCTAAATTAATTTGTTGCTTAAATGCATCTTTTTGAATCTCTAGTGTTGATGTGTCCCAATACAAGTCGATTCCAATTTCACCAACCGCATAAAAATGACGCTTGGCTAACATGGCTTCAACATGCTTTAGCTCTTCCTTATAATTAGCTTTTACTGATGTAGGATGCAAACCCATCATTAAAAACACATGCTCAGGAAAATCAGACTCAAGCTGTAACATTGCATCGGTATATCCCGAATCTATAGCTGGAATAAAAAAGCGCGTTACGTTTTGTGCCATAGCACGTTGTATCATATCGTGTCGATCCTCATCAAAAGCATCACTATATAAATGTGTATGTGTGTCTGTAATTATCATTTTGCAAAAATAAATGAATAAATAATAATTTCCGTAGGTAAATGCATTCCTATTATATTTGCTTTAAAATTGCAGCAATGGAAACGCTAAAAGACTATTTGTTAGATAAAGGTTATACTAAAGTGAAATTAAAACTCACTAAAACCAATCATTTTGAAATCAAGGCAAAGATTAATGGTGTTACAGGTCTGTTCATTTTAGATACAGGAGCCTCAAATTCTTGTGTAGGTTTTGATGCCATTGAGACTTTTAATTTGATTGCAAAAGACTCTGAGGTCAAGGCTGCTGGTGCTGGAGCGACTGATATGCTCACTCAGGTGTCAAAAAAGAACACTCTTAAAATTGGCAAATGGAAAAAAGAGAAAGTCGCTTTAATCTTGTTCAATCTTACACACGTCAACACAGCGCTTACAACGCATAATGCACAGCCTGTAGATGGAATAATTGGTGCTGATATTTTAAAAAAATCGAAGGCTATAATAGATTATGAAAAAAAATACTTGTACTTAAAATTATAAGAAAAGATAAAATCTCATTATCTTTATATAAAATCCCTCACAATAACAGCCCTATGTCGACGTCAATTATCATAGCAGACGATCATCCACTCATTCTTAAAGGTCTTAATGACTTTCTTCTTGAAAAACATTTTAATGTTATTGCTAGTGCAAAAAACGGAAAGGAAGCGTTTACGCTCATAAATGCCCATAAGCCTGATATTGCTATTTTAGACATTCAGATGCCTATACTAACAGGTTTACAGGTTGCTGAAAAATGTAAAACAATAGGTTTAAAAACAAAAATTATAATCATCACTTTTGAAAAAAGTGAAGACATCTATAATAAAGCCAAATCTCTTGGTATCTACGGATACATTCTTAAGGAATTTGCTATCGCTGAAATAGAAAATTGTATTGCTTCTGTACTAGAAGAGCGATCTTATTTTAGTCCAGAACTTATAGAGTATCTCGAAATAACTGAAACGCCAGACGAATTAAAAACGCTTACAGATACCGAAATGAAAGTACTGAAACTTATAGCGTTGAATAAAACTGCAAAAGAGATTGGAAAGGACTTATTTATCTCAGATCGCACAGTAGAAAAACATAAAAGTCATATACGTACAAAGCTAAAACTAGAATCAAAAGCCAATAGTATTGTATTATATGCAAAAGAATATGAAGAATTTTTATCAAAATATACGTAGAACTACGTATTGACTTCCCTTTTTTTAATGCTGATATTTGTGTCAGCTATTAATTCTTATAGGGAGAATTAAATCACAAAACTCTGAATTGTTAAAACGATTCAGAGTTTTTTTTTGAAAAACAGGTAAATATACCTATTGACTTCATATGCTTTAATATGGATATTTACACATCTATTAATTTCTAAGGGAGAATTTAATTTATCTAAAACTCTAAATCAATTTTTTGGTTTAGAGTTTTTTTATGTATTCCAAAAATATACGTAGAACTACGTATTGATTGGTGTTGCATTAATAGCGATTTTTGTAATGCTATTAATCAATTTCCTTTCTTAAAAAAAGGATTAAAGCTCTAAACTGTTTTTGGTTTAGAGCTTTTTTGTTTTTAACCTTCATCGGGAACACATCTTTAACAAAAAAATTAATAAAAAATCAAAATATACGTAGAACTACGTATTGTCTGACATGCTTATAATGTCGAATTTTACACCAGAGTTATTAGAATTAGAGGGATTTTTTTATGGTAACTCTATTAATTAATTAGGGTATATAAGGCTCTGAGTGTCTTCATAAGCTCAGAGCTTTATTGAAAACAAAAAACATTTAATTTAAAACATATAAAAAATGGAAACGATGAAAAACAAACAAAGTCTAACAAACAGAATATTTATTGTAGGCTTAATCTTTAGTGCCATTTTAATAATATCAATTAACATTCTTGTTAATTTTTTTTAGTTATTAGTTAGTTATTTTTTATTAGGAAGAAAAAGCCCAATTCAAACTTTGAATTGGGCTTTTTTATATACGTTAACTAATGTTAAGCTTACATTTCTAAAGCTTTCTTCACATCATTATTCATTAATAATTCTTCAGGGTTTTCCAGTGCTTCTTTAACAGCAACTAAGAAACCAACAGATTCTTTACCATCAATAATTCTATGATCATAAGATAAGGCCACATACATGATTGGTCTGATCTCAACTTTTCCGTCAATCGCAACAGGACGCTCAACGATGTTGTGCATTCCTAAGATTCCACTTTGTGGCGGATTGATAATTGGTGTCGATAACATACTTCCAAAGACACCACCATTAGAAATGGTAAATGTTCCTCCTGTCATTTCATCAACAGTAATTTGTCCGTCACGAGCACGAATCGCTAAACGCTTTACTTCAGACTCTACGCCTCTGAAACTTAAGTTTTCAGCATTTCTAATTACTGGCACCATTAATCCTTTAGGACCAGATACTGCTATAGAAATATCAACAAAGTCATAGCTCAACATCTCTTTACCATCAATCATAGAATTCACGGCTGGATATAATTTTAATGCACGAACTACGGCTAATGTAAAGAAACTCATAAACCCAAGGCCTACACCGTGTTTCGCTTTAAAGTCTTCTTTATATTGCTTACGTAATTCAAAAATAGGTGACATATCAACTTCGTTAAACGTCGTTAACATGGCAGTTGTATTTTTTGCTTCTACTAAACGCTCAGCAACCTTACGACGTAACATTGACATTTTACTTCTCGATGTCCCACGATTTCCTCCTGTTGGTGTTCCCATTGATGGTACAGCATTTACTGCGTCATCTTTAGTAATACGACCATCTCTTCCTGTTCCGGAAACTGAAGAAGACTCAATACCTTTTTCGTCTAATATCTTTTTTGCTGCCGGACTCGCAACACCTGAAGCGTAGGTGCCTTTTGCTGGGTTTGGTGCTTTTTCATGGTTAGATGAATTAGGTGTCGCTTTTTGATCTTTAGCTAAATCCTTTTCTGCATTAGCATTACCTCCTTCGTCTCCACCACCATAAGTAGCTGGTGCATCATCTCCACCTTCAGGTTTAGCAGCACTTGTATCAATTAAGCACACAACAGCTCCAACCTCAACAGCATCGCCTTCTTCTGCTTTAAGTGTAATTGTTCCGCTTGCTTCAGCAGGCAACTCTAATGTAGCTTTATCACTATCAACTTCAGCAATGGCTTGATCTTTTTCAACATAATCGCCATCGGCAACTAACCATTCAGCAATTTCTACTTCTGTGATTGATTCTCCTGGTGAAGGAACTTTCATTTCTAAAATCATCGTTCTATAATTTTATTTTAAGCGTTTGTATCGGTTTATATTTTAGTAATCTAACGTTGGTTGTTTTTGGTTTTATCAAAGACATAATCAATCACTTCCTGGTGGCGTTTTTTAGAACGCACACTACTTCCTGCTGCTGGCGCTCCATAAGGTCGACGCGTAGCTGCTCTAAATGATTTAGCCTCATCTAAGTGCATTAAGATATGACCATAAGCTCCCATGTTTCTTGGTTCTTCTTGGGCCCAAACAATATCTTCTGCATTTTTATATTTTGCAATGACATCTTTAATTTGTTGCTCTGGTAACGGGAATAATTGTTCTATTCGCACCAATGCTACATCCTCTCTTTTAAGGTCTTCTCTCTCCTCTAATAAGTCGTAATAGAATTTACCTGTTACAAATACCAGAGTCTTAACCTTATCTGTCTTAACTGAAGCATCATCAATAACCATTTGGAAGCTTCCATTTGCAAATTCATCTACAGTAGAAACGACTAAAGGATGACGTAACAAACTTTTAGGTGTAAACACGATTAAAGGCTTTCTAAATTCGGCCTTCATTTGCTTACGTAATAAATGGTACATGTTTGCAGGCGTTGTACAGTCCATAACAAACATATTATCTTTTGCGCATAACTGTAAGTAACGTTCCATACGACCTGAAGAGTGCTCGGCACCTTGACCTTCATAACCGTGAGGTAACAACATGACTAAACCGTTTTGAAGTTTCCATTTGTCTTCAGCTGCGGAAATGTATTGATCTAACATAATCTGAGCACCATTACTAAAATCGCCAAATTGTGCTTCCCAGATAACCAATGTTTTCGGACTAGCCATAGCATATCCATAATCAAAACCAACGACTCCATATTCTGAAAGCAATGAATTATAGATAAAAAATTGACCTTGCTTGTCACTGATTTGATTAAGCAATAAAATCTCTTCTTCGCTATCTTCAACTTTAACTACAGCATGCCGGTGTGAAAACGTCCCACGCTCAACATCCTGACCCGAAATACGAACATCGTAACCTTCTTCTAATAAAGTTCCATAAGCTAAATGTTCAGCCATGGCCCAATCTAGCTTGTCCTCGTCAAACATGGTTTGGCGAGATTGTACTAAACGTTCAATTTTTCGGATAAACTTTTTGTCTTCTGGTAAGTTTGAAATCACTTTTGTGATTTTAGCCAAACCTTCTTTAGGATAAGTCGTATCAACAGCCTGAAGCATTTTATCTTCAATAACAGTTTGATAATTCACCCATTCATCTTGCATAAATGGTGTGATAACTGTTTTATCAATTTTTCTGGAATCTTCAAGATTTTCTTCCAGTTTATCTTTGTATTCTTTTTCTAGTTGCGATACATATTGTTTATCAATAACACCTTCAGCTATTAGCTTTTCAGCATAAATATCTCTTGGGTTTTTATGTTTTGAAATCGCTTTGTATAATTTTGGTTGTGTAAAACGTGGTTCGTCACCTTCATTATGGCCATACTTTCTGTAACCCAGTAAATCGATAAAGACATCACGCTTAAACTTCATTCTAAAATGGAGTGCAAATAGCATGGCATGAACCACAGCTTCCGCATCATCAGCATTAACATGTAAAACCGGAGACAAGGTCACTTTACCAACATCTGTACAGTAAGTACTTGATCGTCCGTCGAGATAATTAGTTGTAAATCCGATTTGATTATTAACCACTATATGTATCGTTCCGTTTGTTTTATAGCCATCTAACTTAGCCATTTGAACAACTTCGTAAACTAAGCCTTGACCAGAAATTGCAGCATCACCATGCACTACAATTGGTAGTACTTGCGATGGATTATCTGGATATTTATCGTCTTGTTTTGCTCTTACAATACCTTCAACAACAGCACCAACTGTTTCAAGGTGAGACGGGTTTGGAGCGATATTCAGATTAATTTCTTTTCCGTTATCGCTTACACGATTACTCGTCCAGCCTAAATGGTATTTTACATCACCATCAAACACTTCTTGCTCGTAATCTTTTCCATCAAATTCACTAAAAATGTCTTTAGCAGATTTTCCGAAGATATTGGTTAAAGTACTCAAACGACCACGGTGTGCCATTCCCATAACAAACTCCTTAACACCATGAACAGAGGCATTTTCAATAAGTGAGTCTAATGCAGGAATCAACGATTCGTTTCCTTCTAAAGAGAAACGTTTTTGTCCAACATACTTGGTATGTAAAAAACTCTCAAAAGAGACAGCTTCGTTTAGTTTTTTGAGAATATGCTTTTTTTCTTCAGCAGAAAATCGAGGTTGATTATCATTAATATTCAACTTGTTTTGAATCCATTGAATCTCTAATGGATTTCTAATATACATATACTCAACACCAATGGAGTCGCAATAAATGCTTTCCAGGTGCCTGATAATTTCTTTTAAAGTTTGTTTCCCAATCCCTAGCGTTTCACCTGCATTAAATTCGGTGTCTAAATCTGCTTTAGAAAGGCCAAAATTTTCAATTGCTAAAGTCGGCTCGTATTTTCTACGATCTCTAACAGGGTTGGTTTTCGTAAATAAATGACCTCGACTTCTATAGCCATCGATCAGTTTTACAACCTGAAATTCTTTTTGTACGTGCTCTGGAATTTGTGCAGAAACACCTTCTACAATATCACCTTCCATGCCGTAGGTCTCGCTTCCAAAGTCGTAACCTTGAAAAAAAGCTCTCCAGCTTGGTTCTACAGAATCAGGATGTTTTTGGTATTGTTCGTATAAATCAGCAAAGTATGCTGTATGTGCTGCGTTTAAAAAGGAATATTTATCCATTATTTGATGTGAGTCGTTTTCGCTTCAACAAAATTTAAACAAAAATACAACAATTACTAAAAATAGGTGCGTTTTTGATATATTTATGAATGTATTTTAACTCAAATTTTGGATTATGAACTTTTCACATCTATTAAAAATGAAAACCTTAGTTTTTGTATTCGTTTTTATGAATTTTTCAATTGTTGCTTTTTCTCAAAATCAAAATTCTGATCGACAAACTAATTTTTGGGAACATGTGCGTTTTGGAGGTGGTATAGGCTTGAGTTTTGGAGACGGTTTTTTTAGTGGCACATTAGCGCCGAGTGCTATATATCAATTTAATTCAGAATTCGCTATGGGATTAGGTCTCAATGGAACCTACAATAAGCAAAAGAATGTTTTTAAGTCGACCATATTTGGCGCGAGTGTTATTGGTTTGTACAACCCTATTCCCGAACTTCAGTTATCAGGTGAATTTGAAGAATTAAATGTGAGTCGGAAGTTTGACAATTCGGCTTTCGAAGATCAAAATTACTGGTATCCTGCACTTTTTGCAGGCATTGGATATCGCAGTAATAATATAACATTAGGCATTCGATATGATGTGTTATATGACAGAGAAAAAAGTATTTATGCTGATCCCTGGATGCCTTTTATAAGAGTGTTTTTCTAAATTATTTAACTCTTATAGTGATTTCTAAACCACACTTTTTGCCATTCACGTTGCAATATCAAAAATGTGACTTGCTCAGATAATACTAGAGTATCACTACCGTCAAGTTGTTTTATTTTTTCTTCGGAAACATCTATGATATAAAGTAGGTTAAGATAGTCAGCAAATTTCTCTTGAATGAGTTTAAAAATAACTTCATGCAAAAGATATTTCATACTAGACGGTAAAATATCAACTTCAAAATCGAGGTCAATATTTGCCAGAAGAAAATCTTTATTTACTTGTATCACAAGGTTTTGATAGAGATTTAATGCTTCTGCCTTAGCTATTAAATCCTCAAAACTAACAGGCTGTTGCATTAGACATTTCGATTCATTAAACTATTCCCAAAAGCCCTTAGTGCTTCTTTATTGTCTTCGGAAACCTTAATAGATTCTAAAACAGAAAAAGCTTTATTGGTATAATGTTCAATTTCAGCTTTAGTTGCTTGAGCAGAACCACTAGATACAAATAATTGCTTAACAGTGTCTATTTTATCATTTGGATTAGAAGGACTAACACTATACAAATGTTCGAGTTGTAAACGATCTTCAGCGTTAGAAAACTCAAGAGCTTTAAGATAGAGATACGTTTTTTTATTTTCAATGATATCACCTCCAACTTGTTTTCCAAAGGTTTCTGGATCTCCAAAAACATCTAAATAATCATCTTGCAACTGAAAGGCAATGCCCAAGTTTTTTCCAAAATCATAAATAGAATTTCTACATTCTTCAGACGCATCGGCAACAATAGCACCCATTTTCATCGCTGCACCAACTAAAACGGCTGTTTTGTATTCAATCATTTTTAGATATTCAGAAATTGTCACATCATCACGCGTTTCAAAATCCACATCATATTGCTGCCCTTCACAAACTTCTAAAGCTGTTTTGCTAAATAATTTGGCTAAATCCTGAAATACCTTTGGCTCATAATTTTCAAATAAGCGATAAGCCATGATGAGCATCGCATCACCAGAAAGAATCCCTGTATTGATGTCCCATTTTTCATGAACGGTTATTTTTCCACGTCGCAATGGCGCATCATCCATAATATCATCATGTACAAGTGAAAAATTATGGAACACCTCAACACTAAGTGCGGCATGCAATGCTTTAGTATAATCGCAACCAAAAATTTCTGCAGTCATCAGGGTTAAAACAGGTCGTAAACGTTTACCACCAAGTTGCAATATGTAGTTGATTGGTTCATAGAGCGTTTCAGGTTTTTTTGGCTCAACAAAAGCGTTAAGATGCTCTATAAATGCGTCATGATAGAATTGAATATTTTGCATTGCACAAAAATAGTGCAAATCAATAAACCTATCGCAAGACTTTAACGCAATGTTAAAAAAACTTTAAAACTTTGGAAACTTTTTTTGTTTTTAAAGTTTCCTGCCATATCTTTGTCCCTGATTATGAGAGAAAAAATTATACATAAGTCGGTAGATTTGTTTTTAACCTTAGGGTTTAAAAGTGTTACAATGGATGATATTGCCAATGAAATGGGCATTTCAAAAAAAACCATCTACGTGCATTTCCCTAATAAAACTAAATTAGTAGAAGCCACGACGCTACATATTTTTGAAACCATTTCGCATGGTATTGACTGCATATGTGAATTAAAAAAGAACCCTATCGAAGAGGTTTATGACATCAAGCAGTTTATAATGGAGCATTTAAAAAATGAAAAAACCTCACCTCAATACCAGTTACAAAAATACTATCCCAAGATTTTTGCATCACTAAAATCAAAGCAATTTGAAGTCATGCAAGGTTGTGTTACCGAAAATTTAAAACGTGGGATGGAGTTAGGACTTTATAGAAAAGATTTAAATATTGATTTTATTTCCAGAATTTATTTCTATGGTATGGTGTCTCTTAAAGACCAAGAATTATTTCCATTAAAAACATTTTCTATGAATGCCTTGATGGAATATTATTTAGAATATCATTTAAGAGGCATTTGTACACCAAAAGGTCTTGAAACACTAACAGAATTATTAAACATCAATCAAAATTAGTATTACCAAATGAGAAAAACACTCATAGCATTAAGCATGATTATAACTTGTATGGGCTTTTCACAAGACAAGCCATCAAGCTTATCGCTTCAAGAAGCTATAGATTATGCTTTAGAAAACAATCGCACAGCACTTAATGCTGAACGCGATATTACAGCTGCCGAAAAACAAAAATGGGAAACCATTGCTACGGGCTTACCTCAAATTAATGCCAGTATTGATTATCAAAACTTTTTAAAACAACAGGTTCAGGTTATTCCTGCCGAATTTTTTGGTGGTCAACAAGGTGAATTTGCTGAAGTGGTTTTTGGCACCAAACAAAGCATGACTGCTTTTGCAACATTAAATCAGAAAATATTTGACGGTTCTTATATTGTCGGTTTGCAATCGGCTAAAGTATTTCTGGAAATTTCTAAAAATGCTAAAGTAAAAACAGATTTAGAAGTCAGAAAATCGGTTATAGAAGCCTACGGAAATGTGCTCTTAGCCGAAGAAAGTGTTACCATTTTAGAGCGTAACATTGAAGTCCTTGAAAAAAACCTCTTCGAGACGAATAAAATTTTTGAAAATGGTTTAGAGGAAGAAGAAAGCGTAGAGCAACTTAAAATCACATTGTCTGGAGTAAAAAGCAGTTTAAATAATACCAACAGACTTAAAACTTTGGCGTATCAGATGCTAAACATCACCTTAGGAATAGACGTCTATGATTCGCTAACACTTACCGATGATTTAGAAAGTTTAACCCAGCAAAACATGTCTCTTGACATTCTTGAAGCTGAAGCTAATCCAGAAAACACCATCGATTATCTAATTGCCGAAAATGACACCGAGTCTAAAGCCTTACTCTTGAAATTAGAAAAAAGCAAAGCCTTACCTACACTTGATGCCTTTATTAATGGTGGTTATTCTGCTTATAGTGATGAATTTAGTTTTGCCAAAAAAAGCCAGGATTGGTTTGGGTCTTCTTTAATTGGTGTAAGTTTAAACATTCCGATTTTTAGTTCAGGAATGAGAAGCGCATCAACCCAACGTGCTCAAATTAATTATGAAAAAGCTAAAACCGAATTAACCGAAACCGAACAACGCATAAAACTTCAGATTGCTTCAGCAAAAAGTGATTACCAATTTGCGATTGAAGATTATGAAAACAAAAAAGAAAATTTAGAACTAGCTGAACGTATCGAACAAAAAAATCAAACCAAATTCTTTGAAGGTATTGGGTCTAGTTTTGAGCTACGCCAGGCACAAACACAACTATACACAGCACAGCAGGAATTATTACAGGCGATGCTCGATGTCATCAACTCAAAAACTGCATTAGAAACTGCATTAAACAATATATCATTAAACTAATCAAGCATACATCAAAACATGAAAAATTTATATACAATCCTATTAGCCTCAATTCTTCTGGCCTCTTGCGGTGAACAAAAGAAGAATTCGGTAGAAAACGTTTTAGAAAGCAATAGCTTAGAAGTCATTCGTAAAAAACGTGGTGAATTAGTTAATGAGCAACAAACCATTAACGAACAAATTAAATTGTTAGATGAAAAAATCAAAACAATAGATACGACCAAACATGTACCGCTTATAACAACCTTCACAGCACAAACAGAAAAATTTGAGCACGTTTTAGAACTTCAGGGAAATGTCACTACTAAAAACCTCTTAGTTATTACTCCAGAGTATAACGGGATTTTAACTAAGGTGTATGTAAAAGAAGGACAGAAAGTAAATAAAGGACAACTACTTGCTAAAATTGACGATGGCGGCTTAAGTCAGCAATTAGCTCAATTACGTATTCAAACCGATTTAGCTAAAACCACTTACGAGCGTCAAAAGCGCCTTTGGGATCAAAATATTGGTAGTGAAATCCAGTTTTTACAAGCGAAATCAACCTACGAATCACAGCAAGAAGTGGTCAATCAATTACAACAACAAATCGCTAAAACTTCGGTAAGAGCGCCTTTTACAGGAACTATTGATGATGTGATTACTGAACAAGGAAGTGTTGTAGCTGCCGGACAAACACAATTGATGCGTATCGTAAATCTTGATGATATGTACATCGAGGTTGAAGTTCCTGAAAGTTATGTTTCTAATGTTACTAAAGGCAAAAAAGTTGAAGTTAACCTTCCAGTGTTAGGTAAAACTATAGACACAAAGATTCGTCAAGCCAGTGATTTTATCAATCCAGCTAACCGAACTTTCAAAGCAGAAATTGAAGTTCCAAATAAAGATAAAAACATAAAGCCTAATCTTACCGCACGATTAAAAATTAACGATTACACTAACGAGAATGCGATATTAATTCCGCAGAGTGTTATATCTGAAAATGCAGATGGTGAACAATATGTATACATCGTGACCGATAAAAATGAAAAAGGCATTGGTATTGCAAAACGTTTAATTATTGAAACAGGAAAAACGCAAGGTGATGTTATCGAAGTCTTAAATAATCTTGAACAAGGAGTTGAAATTATTAAAGAAGGAGCACGTAGTGTAAAAGACGGTCAATCGGTTGAAGTCATTAACTATAAAGAAGAAGGCAATGATGACAACTAAGAAAAAGAAAAATACGGATAAAGAGTTCGGGTTCTCATCGTGGGCCATAAACAACAAAACCACGATGTATGTGCTTATTGCTGTCTTTTTCTATCTGGGTGTTTCTGCATTTTTTAGCATGCCTAGAGAAAATTTCCCTGAAGTAAACGAAACTAAAATTTACGTAAGCACAGTATTTCCGGGAAATACAGCAGAAGATATTGAAAAACTCGTCACAGATCCTCTAGAAGACCAGCTGAAAACTGTAAGTAATGTTGTAGAAATCACCTCAACATCTCAAGAAGATTATTCGATGCTTATTGTAGAGTTTGATGAAAACATTACTGTTGATCAAGCCAAGCAAAAAGTAAAAGATGAGATAGACAGTGAAACTGCTGGTGAAGATTGGCCAACCTTTAATGGCGCTAAAGTTGAACCTGATGTTTTTGAGCTCAGCCTTTCGGAAGAGATGCCCATCTTAAACATTAATATTTCTGGAGATTATCCTGTTGAAAAACTTAAAGATTATGCTGAATACCTTCAAGATGAAATTGAAGATTTACAAGAAATCAAAAAAGCAGATATTAGAGGTGCCCAGGAAAAAGAAGTAGAAGTTGCCGTAGATATCTATAAAATGATGGCTGCAAAAGTCACGTTTAGCGATATACTTGGTGCCATCGGAAATGGGAATCTTACACAATCTGCCGGAAATTTAAAAGCGAGTGGTCAGCGTCGTACCATTAGAATTATTGGAGAAATTGAAACACCTTCTGAACTTGAAAATTTCGTCGTTAAATCTGAAAACGGTAATGCTACCTATCTTAAAGATGTGGCTTCTGTATCATTTAAAGAAGAAGACAAAACCACCTTTGCAAGAAAGTCTGGCGAACCTGTTGTTATGCTCGATGTCAAAAAACGTGCGGGAAAAAACATGGTGGCTGCTGCTGAGCAAATACAAGTTATCGTACAGGATGCAATAGATAATGAGTTTCCTCAAGATTTAGAGGTTTCAATCACTAACGACCAATCGTCTGTAACTATTGGGCAAGTTGATGACTTAGTCAATAATATCATTTTTGGTGTCATTCTCGTGGTAACCGTTTTAATGTTCTTCTTAGGATTTAAAAACGCTTTATTTGTCGGATTTGCGATCCCAATGTCCATGTTTATGTCACTCATGATATTGAGCCTCATTGGATATAGCTTAAATACCATGGTACTTTTTGGTCTCATTATGGGACTCGGAATGCTGGTAGACAATGGTATTGTGGTTGTTGAAAACGTCTATCGATTAATGGACGAAGAAGGCATGAGCCGTATTGAAGCTGCAAAGAAAGGTATTGGAGAAATTGCTTTCCCAATTATTATCTCAACCTTAACCACAGTTGCTGCCTTTGTACCATTAGGACTCTGGCCAGGCATCATGGGTGAGTTTATGAAAATTCTACCTATCACCTTATCCATTGTATTAGGCTCCTCATTATTTGTGGCTATATTCTTTAACTCTGTTTTGGTTTCACGATACATGACGATTGAAGATAAGGATATGCCTCTTAAACAAATTATTAGAATCACCATTATTGTTGCTGTTATTGGCTTGCTTATCCTATTATTTGGAGGTGCTTACAGAGGTTTAGGAACCATTATGATTTTTACAGCTATAATGCTTTGGGCTTATCGCTTTTTTATCAGAAAGTGGGCCAATAATTTTCAGAATAAATCTTTAGTAAAATTAGAGAATTGGTACGAACGTCAATTACGTCGCGCCTTGTCTAAAAAGCGTCCTTACATCTTAAGTATTGGTACGTTTTTATTACTTATTGCTGCGTTTATTGCCTTCGGAATTTCCTTAGGAACACAACGTACAAAAGTGGAATTTTTCCCAGACAACAAACCTAACCAGATTATTGTGTATATCGAATATCCACAAGGAACTGCGATTGAAAAAACCAATGCCATCACCAAACAAATTGAACAACGTGTTTACCAGGTTATCAACCAAAGTGAATACATGGATGGCGACAGAAACTTCTTAGTTGAAAGTGCCGTATCTCAAGTTGGTGAAGGTGCCGGAAATCCGCAAACCGATGGTGGCTCTTCTGCCGAAATGCCTCACAAAGCTAAGATTACGGCATCGATGCGAGAATATAAATACCGTCGTGGCAAAGACAGTGAATTACTTCGTCAGAAGGTACAAGAAGCCTTAGTTGGTATTTATCCTGGTGTTTTAATTTCTGTAGAGAAAAATGTTGACGGACCTCCTGCAGGTTCACCGATTAATATTGAAATTGAAGGTAATGACTATAACGAACTTATTGCCACTGCCGAGCAAATGCGTGAATTTATCAATTCAAAAAATGTTGCTGGTATTGACGAACTTAAAATAGATGTTAATAAAGACAAGCCAACCATGTTGGTTGAAATTGATCGAGAAAAAGCCGGTGAGTTAGGCGTTAGTGCGAAACAAATTGGTGACCAGCTGCGAAACTCTATTTTTGGTGCGAAAGCAGGCATTTATAAAGAAGATGGTGACGATTTTGATATCTATGTAAGATTCAATGAAGCTAATAGATATAACACCAGTGCTTTATTTAATCAAAACATCACCTTTAGAGATAATACAGGACAAATTAAAGAGATCCCTTTATCTGCGGTTGCAAAGCAGAAAAACAATTCTGGTTTTAGTGCTATCAAGCATAAAGACACGAGACGTGTCGTGACGGTTTACTCTGCATTAGCACCTGGATATACAGATGCTGGAGCGATTGTTGCTCAAATTCAGAATGAAATGAAAAGCTATGAAGGCTTGCCTGATGATATCAAAATAGATTATACAGGTCAAATTGAAGAACAGAATAAACAAATGGCATTTTTAATGGGTGCGTTTTTTACTGGTCTAGGATTGATTTTCTTCATTCTTATATTTCAGTTTAATTCGGTATCGAAGCCAACTATCATCATGCTTGCTATCTTTTTGAGTTTTATTGGTGTATTTGGTGGTATTGTGATCTCTGGTAGTGCCTTTGTAATTATGATGACTATGGTGGGCATTATTTCGCTCGCCGGAATTGTAGTAAATAACGGTGTAGTCCTTCTGGATTATGCGCAACTTTTAATAGACCGTAAGAAAAATGAATTAGACCTAGATGAAGATGCTTACTTATCTAAAGACGATCTTTTTGAAAGTATCGTCAAAGCTGGAAAAGCACGTTTAAGACCTGTGTTACTTACTGCTATTACCACTATTTTAGGGTTAATTCCTTTAGCGATTGGTTTAAATATCAATTTCTTTACATTATTTGCCGATTTCAATCCTAACATTTATATGGGAGGTGACAATGTAGTGTTCTGGGGACCTTTAGCTTGGACTGTCATCTACGGATTACTCATAGCCACCTTCTTAACCTTAATTGTGGTGCCTATTTTATTTTATCTAGTGACACGTTTAAAAATGTGGATGAGAAGTAAAAACACCTCAGCAGAAGTAATTCCACTGACTGAGCAAGACACAAATAACGACTAAAAATTGAATTTCAATTTTAACAATATACTTTGATTTTATATTAAAGTATGAGAAACCTTTTAGGGAATTAGAAAAGGTTTGATTAATAGCGAAAAGAGCCTCGACAATTGTTGAGGCTTTTTTATTTAATACTCAGTAAACTTCATTAAATTTGCACGATTAAAATTTCGATATGTACAGAAGTCATAATTGTGGTGAATTAAGAGCATCACACATCAATACAGAAGTTACCCTTGCAGGTTGGGTTCAAAAATCAAGAGATAAAGGGTTTATCGTTTGGGTCGATTTACGCGATCGATACGGCATTACACAATTGGTCTTTGATGAAGAACGCACCTCTAAAGACATGATGAAACAAGCTCAGGACTTAGGCCGTGAGTTCGTCATTCAGGTCAAAGGAAACGTCATCGAACGTGCTTCCAAAAACCCTAATATGCCTACAGGTGATATTGAAATCTTGGTTTCAGAATTAAACATATTGAACGAAGCGCAGTTACCTCCATTTACTATTGAAGACGATACTGATGGTGGTGAAGAATTACGAATGAAATACCGCTACTTGGATATTCGTCGTAATCCTGTAAAAAATAGCTTGATTTTTAGACATAAAGTAACTCAAGAAGTCAGAAACTATTTATCTAAAGAAGGATTTATTGAAGTTGAAACACCTTACTTAATCAAATCAACACCTGAAGGAGCTCGTGATTTTGTAGTGCCTTCTCGTATGAATGAAGGTCAGTTTTATGCACTTCCACAATCACCTCAAACTTTCAAGCAACTATTAATGGTTGGAGGAATGGACAAATACTTTCAGATTGTAAAATGCTTTAGAGATGAAGATTTACGTGCCGACAGACAACCTGAATTTACTCAGATTGACTGCGAAATGGCCTTTATAGAACAGGAAGATATTTTAAACGCTTTTGAAGGATTAACACGTCATTTATTAAAAGAAGTTAATGGTGTAGAGGTTGAAAAATTTCCACGAATGCTTTATGATGATGCCATGCGTCTCTATGGAAATGACAAGCCAGACATTCGCTTCGGAATGGAATTTGGCGAATTAAACGCTGTCGCTCAACATAAAGATTTTAACGTCTTCAATTCAGCCGAATTAGTGGTTGGAATTTCAGTTCCTGGTGGAAACTCTTATACTAGAAAAGAGATTGATAAACTCATTGATTGGGTCAAGCGTCCGCAAGTTGGCGCTTTAGGAATGGTGTACTGTAGATGCAATGACGACGGAACTTATAAGTCTTCCGTAGATAAATTCTACGACCAGGACGATTTAGCAAAATGGGCTGAAGTGACTGGTGCAAAATCAGGGGATTTAATCTGTGTACTTTCAGGAGCTACGAACAAAGTTAGAGCGCAATTGAGTGCTTTACGTATGGAATTAGCTGAACGTCTAGGATTAAGAGACCCTAAGACATTCGCGCCACTTTGGGTTATGGATTTCCCGCTTTTAGAATGGGACGAAGACACCGAACGCTACCATGCGATGCACCATCCGTTTACCTCTCCAAAACCTGGACAAATAGAATTATTAAAAACCGATCCTGGAGCTGTAAAAGCGAATGCTTACGATTTAGTGCTTAACGGAAATGAAATTGGAGGTGGTTCAATTCGTATTCATGATAAAGAAACACAAGCCTTAATGTTTGATTACTTAGGTTTTACTCCTGAAGAAGCTAAAGCGCAATTCGGATTCTTAATGGATGCCTTCCAATATGGTGCGCCTCCTCATGGTGGACTCGCTTTTGGATTAGATCGACTGGTAGCTATTCTTGGCGGACAAGAGACCATTCGCGATTTTATTGCGTTTCCAAAAAATAATAATGGTCGAGATGTCATGATTGATGCACCTGCTCCAATTGATCAGGAGCAATTGACAGAGTTGAGTTTAAAACTTAACTTAAAATCATAAATTTTTTTGTCATGCTGAACTTGGTTCAGCATCTCATAATTTTAGATTAATAATTTAAGTTAAGTTTACATCTTTGCTTAGGCTTCTGTGTATTTTGACAGGATTTTTTAGTAGATTTAATCTATGCCAACCCAAAACCTCATAAAGCGTTTACTCATTTTGCGGTATAAATACATCTCGCAAAAAAACTTTGTGTTTCTACTGGCAATTCTTATTGGCTTACTTTCGGGATTAGTTTCGGTAACCATTAAAAATATCACCTATGGTATTGAATGGATACTTTCAAAAGGTATTATCAATTCTTATAAAGGTATTTATTTTATTCTACCAGTTATCGGATTGTGGCTGGTTTACTTATTTGTGAAATACGTCTCCAAACAAAAGGTAGAACATGCTATTCCAAGCATCCTATTTTCATTATCAAAAAAAGACGGACTCCTCAAGCGAAGCAAAATGTATTTGCCTTTAATTACAGCGCCTTTAACAGCTGGTTTTGGAGGTTCGGTTGGTTTACTTGGTCCAGCAATTGCTTCGGCTTCTGCTGTAAGCTCTAATATTGGCCAATTATTTCACGTCGACAGAAAAACAAGAACTCTATTAATTGGCTGTGCTGCAGCTGGTGCTATTGCGTCTATTTTTCAGTCGCCTATTGCTGCTATTATTTTTGCCGTAGAAGTGTTTAGTCTCGATCTGACTTTCGCTTCCTTATTACCATTATTAATCGCTTCAGTGTCTTCGGTATTAACCTCTTATTTTTTCCTCGGAAATGGGGTATTGTTCAATTATAATGTGGCAACACCTTTTGCATTAAAAGACACCATGTTTTTGATTATTTTAGGTATTGGAACCGGAATCGCTTCCATCTATTTCTCTAAAATATACTTTGCCGTTTATAAGTTTTTTGAACGGTTTAAAACCAACGGACAAAAACTTATTGTTGGAGGTTTGGCCATTGGTGTGATGCTGTATTTTATTCCGCCATTGTATGGTGAAGGTTTCGGATTTATAAATGACCTTCTGGACGGCAATCACTTGCACGCATTAGGTAAAACGCCTTTTGATGACTATCTCGATAATATTTGGGTAGTCATAGCATTACTCATAGGAATTACTGTTTTTAAAGCTGTTGCCATGACAACGACCTTTGCTGCTGGTGGTGCTGGTGGAATTATCATACCAACGATGGTGATGGGTAGCGCCTTAGGAAATGTAGTCGCAAAAATCATCAATAATATCGGTTTAGGGTTTCAGGTATCTGAATCTAATTTTACGCTTTTAGGTATGGCTGGACTTATTGCAGGTGTACTTCATGCACCTTTAACTGCTATTTTCTTAATTGCAGAAATTACGGGAGGTTATCAATTGTTTGTCCCTTTAATGATTACCGTTTCAATGTCGTTTATTATTACTAAAAATGCCGTCGATCATACCATTTATACAAAAGAACTCGCCGAAAAAGGAGCTTTGTTAACACACAATAAAGATCAGTCAGTTTTAACATTGATGAAATTAGATAGTGTTATTGAGCAAGACTTTACCATCCTTAATCCCGATATGTCACTTGGTGATATGCTACATCAAGGTGTTGCTAAATCAAGTCGGAATTTATTTCCTGTTGTAGATGAAAACCAGCACCTTGTTGGTATCATCTTACTCGATGATATTAGAACTGTTATGTTTGACCAGTCGCTTTATACGACAACTTCAGTAGAAACCTTTATGCATAGTCCACCAGAACATATTCATTACGAAACAGATTCTATGAAAGTAGTGATGAAAAAATTTCAGGATACAGGAGCTTGGAATCTACCAGTAATAAAACATAAAAAATATTACGGTTTTGTTTCAAAGTCTAAATTGCTAACAGCTTATCGACGTGAGTTGATTAATTTTACATCATAAAACTAGAATTGAAACAATAAATGAAATATATTACTCTTATCGCTTTAATCGCATCACTTGCTAGTATTATCTGTGGTTATGTATTAGACGTACCATACTCACAAAAACTTATAGGCTTTGGCGTTATCGGACTTTTTGTTGTTGTATTTCCGTTATTTGGGTATCAACGCTGGAAACATAAAGACATAAAAGATTATATGTTAACCCAAGAAAACCTTGATAAGATGCGAGAAAATCAGAAAAACAAAACCAACTAAACCCTATACAAAAACGAGACATTAACTCAATGATTGCAGAAATTATTACAAAAATTTTCTTTTTAATAGCCGTAATTGATCCTCTTGGCTCAGTTCCTGTATATTTAGAAGCCACAAAACAGTTAGATCTAAGACATAAGAAAAAGGTAGCGATTAGAGCCTCAGTTATCGCATTTCTCATTCTGTTATTTTTTATAGTAGTTGGACAGCTAATTCTTGAAGGCATGGAAGTAACTTTAGATGCCTTTCAAATTTCTGGTGGTGTTATATTATTTTTATTTGCCTTAACAATGATTTTTGGAGAAGGTAAACCAGAGTCAGAAAAACATTTAATTAATAATTATAAAGACGTTACTATTTTCCCTGTAGCTATTCCGTCGATAGCATCTCCTGGAGCTATAATGGCAGTTGTTTTATTAACCGATAATAATATTTACACTATCGAACAGCAAGCTATAACTACAGGATTAGTTTTAATTGTAGTTAGTATTACAATGTTAATTTTACTTGCTGCTAATTTGATTCAAAAGCGAATCGGAGAATATGGAATTACCGTAATTAGTAAAGTGATGGGATTGATATTGGCAGCCTATGCCGTTCAAAGTATTTTAACAGGTTTAAAAGACTTTTTCATCGTGTTAAAATAAAAGATTTTAAAATTAATTATGCATATGTTTTCACCAGGCAGTATTTTATTTATGCTGCGTTATGATAACAGGATGAACAATAAATGAACCTGTTATAATTTAAACCTAAACGTTTTATATTTTTAAACTATTAAGTATCAAATATTTAAAAAATTACGATTATTTAACACATGGCATCATTTTATGCCGTACATTTGTAGCTTAATTAATATATTTTTTTACAATGACTGGAACAGTTAAATTTTTCAATGATTCAAAAGGATTTGGATTCATTACCAACGACGAAACAGGAAAAGACATTTTCGTACACGTATCAAACCTTAATGGTGTTGAGTTACGTGAAGGCGATAGTGTAGAGTACAACGAAGAAGAAGGAAGAAAAGGGATGGTTGCCGCTAACGTGCAAGTTCTCTAAGAGATATACTTTATTACAGTTTCAACGTCTAGCGAAAGTTAGACGTTTTTTTTGTGCGTTACTCTCCTCACTGAAAGCTTCAGAGAGTCAGGCTCTCGGTAGTCGCTCTTTTCAAGGAGCTCCAACAATACCTCCATCCTTAACGCAAATTAAGTCTTAATTCAAATTACGTCTTTCAATAAAAAAGCGTTTTAATAACGCAGAAGATTCTTCAGCCAAAACACCTCCAACCATTTTAGTCTTTGGATGCAACTTCGTTTCTAATGCAATACAACCACGCTCTTTGTCTCTGGCACCATATACAATTTTAGAAATCTGACTCCAATACAAAGCACCTGCACACATTTGACAAGGTTCTAAAGTCACATATAAAGTACAATTCGTCAGATATTTTCCTCCAAGAAAATTAGCTGCTGCAGTAATTGCCTGCATTTCAGCATGTGCTGTGACATCATTTAAAAGCTCGGTTAAATTATGGGCTCTTGCAATAATACGATCGTTTATAACCACAATGGCTCCAACAGGAATTTCTCCTTTTTCAAAAGCATCTTCAGCTTCTAATAAAGCTTTTTTCATGTAATAGGTGTCGTCAAAAGGATTTTCCATAGCTGTAAAAATACAATTCTAAATGATTTCAACACAAACATGGCAAGACATTTGATGCTATTCTAAAAATCACTCAACGATGAAACCTCGCTATTCTATTACTATCCCAAAACCCTGTCACGAAAACTGGTCTACAATGACACCTAACGACAAAGGACGCTTTTGCCAATCCTGCTCAAAAACAGTTGTCGATTTTACCCAAATGGATACTAATGATATCCAAGAGTTTATTCATAAAAATAAACACCAACGTATTTGCGGACATATCAAACAGAAACAATTGGACACCTTCAATTTACAGATTTCAGAAACGGTATTCGAACAACAATTAACTTTTCATAAACTATTCCTGTTGGCTTTATTATTAGCCATGGGAACAACGCTATTCAATTGTTCTGATGACAAAGGGCAATCAAAAAAAATAGAACGTGTTGAAATTGTTAAACACATCATCGACTCATCTCAACTCAAAGCCTCTACAAAAAAAGATAGCATTATAATACAAAACAAACCACCTCATTGTCCTCCTCCTGAAATCGTGACTATGGGAGATATCGCCATTGTAGATGGCCTGATAATCGTTGAAGAAGTTGATCCAAATGCGCCAATGTCGTGGCATGCCGTGGATGAAAAACCGAATTTCGTAGACGCTCCAAAGCAGCAATCAGATCAAGAAATTAAAACTTATTTCAACAAAAGATTAGGTGATATTGTAAAACAAAATTTTGATACACATATTGCTTCAAACCTAGGCTTATCAGGACGGCAACGCATTTATATTCAGTTTAATATAAGTAAAGAAGGCATAGTTAAACATCTAAAAATCAGGTCTCCTCATCCAAAATTAGAGGAAGAGACTAGGCGTGTAGTTGATCTATTTCCGAAGTTTAAACCCGCAAAACATAAAGGTCAGGCAGTTGATTTAATTTTTAATTTGCCTATCTCCTTTGATATCGAAGACTAATTAATTCTCGTATTTTTGTGTGGTGCAAAAACGACTGTTAGACCATATCGATTTCCCTTCAGATTTAAAACTTTTAAATCCAGACCAGTTACCTCAACTCGCTAAAGAGTTACGTGAGTTTATTATTGACATTGTGGCAACCAAAGAAGGGCATCTTGGTGCAAGTCTTGGTGTTGTTGAACTTACAATAGCCTTACATTACGTATTTAATACACCCAAAGATCAATTGATATGGGATGTAGGACATCAAGCTTATGGTCACAAAATTTTAACAGGAAGAAAGGACATCTTTCATACCAACAGACAACACGATGGCATTAGCGGATTTCCTAAGCGAGATGAAAGTATCTATGATACTTTTGGCGTCGGACACTCCTCTACTTCAATTTCGGCGGCTTTAGGAATGGCCATTGCATCTCAATTAAAAGGTGAACATAGGCATCATATTGCTGTCATTGGAGATGCGTCTATCGCTAGTGGAATGGCATTTGAAGGTCTTAATCATGCTGGTGTTACCAAGGCAAATTTATTAGTGATTTTAAATGATAATGCTATTGGAATTGACCCAAGTGTTGGCGCTTTAAAGCAATATTTAACTAATGTTAAAAAAGGGAAAGAACGACAAGACAATATTTTTGAGGCCTTAAATTTCGACTATTCTGGTCCAATAGATGGTCATGATTTACCGGAATTAATTTCAGAATTGGAACGTTTAAAATCGGTTAAAGGGCCTAAATTTCTTCATGTCATTACCACAAAAGGAAAAGGTTTAAAGCAAGCCGAAGACGATCAGGTAAAATATCATGCACCAGGAAAATTTGATTCGGTTACAGGAGACCTCCTTCCAAAGTCAACCATCGAACAGGCTCCTAAGTTTCAGGATGTATTTGGGCATACTATTGTTGAGCTTGCAAAACACAACACATCTATTGTTGGGATCACGCCTGCAATGCCTACCGGAAGTTCATTAAAATATATGATGGAACAAATTCCAGAACGAGCTTTTGATGTTGGTATTGCCGAGCAGCATGCGGTCACTTTAGCCGCCGGAATGACAACTCAAGGCTTAACTGTGTTTTGTAATATCTATTCCACATTTTTACAACGTGCTTATGATCAGGTGATACATGATGTAGCCCTTCAAAATCTGCCAGTAATTTTCTGTTTAGACCGTTCGGGTTTGGTTGGTGAAGATGGCGCAACGCATCATGGTATTTATGATTTGGCATATTTAAGATGCATCCCTAACATGATTATTTTTGCGCCTCGAAATGAAGTCGAATTACGCAACATAATGTTTACCGCTCAAAATGGTTTAGAACATCCTATCGCCATTCGCTATCCTAGAGGTCGTGGTCATACAATAAACTGGAAGCAACCTTTTTCTGAAATTGAAATAGGCAAAGGTATACAGCTAAAAAAAGGAAGTACTATTGCTGTTTTATCTGTTGGCTCTATATCTCATAACGTAGCAGAAGCCATCGACATGAGTAAGACTAACAGTATGATATCACATTATGATATGCGTTTTGTTAAACCATTAGACCATAAATTATTACATCACATTTTTAAAACTTATAAGGAGATTATAACGATTGAAGACGGTGTATTAATAGGAGGGTTTGGCAGTTCAATTTTAGAATTTGCTTCTAAAAACAACTATACTGTTCCAGTGAAAACTCTTGGAATACCTGATACATTTATCGAACATGCCTCTATAAAACAACAACATCAATCGGTTAAGATTGATGCTGAAAATTTAAGTATTTTATTTCGTTCTACTGCTCTTCGTCAGTCGTAGCAATATCAGGTTGTTGATTATCTAAATCATATACCTCAACATTGTTAATTTGCGTTTCAGGGTTACCATTACTTGTAATATCATCTAACATTAATAAAAATGCAAGAGTTACAAAAAAAATGACTGCGGCTCCAAGAATATTCTTTTTCATCTGTGTAGGTTTAAAAGATTAGGTTAAACAAATATAGTCATTTATCGTTTAAACACAAATTTAATCGATGAAATGCATGCGATAAAAAATAGCTCACCATGAGCTACCTACTTTAGATGAATCAAATATCTCACTTATTTACTTGAGTTTTTTTCAGTATCTAAATAATTATCAACACTTATATTAACAAAACGCCAATACTTGATACTTATTTTTGCTAATTCGCTAAATTACAAGTGATTTCCTTTTAATTTTTGATACGTAAGCATAGCGTTACTATCTGACATTTTTGAAATATAAAAGCAAACAGATACCAAACAATCATAAACATTGTCTTTCGTCAAGTCGACATGACTTTCAATAGATTTTAAAATAAGTTTGTCAAAATTAGACAGTTCTCCTTTTAAATTGTTGACAACCGCTTTTGAAAAAACGCTCAAAAGCTCATCTATGACCTTATAACCAACAATTTCTTTATCTAAAACTTCGGCAGATTGATATACATTAGATATACTAAGTTTAATAATATCGTTTATTTGAGCTTCATAGGTACTGTAATCCATTAATGCTTTTGAAAACTCGCCCGATAGAATACGTTCTTCATGAGTCATAAATAGCTCAACTGCCTCATTAATTAAAGTATTAATCGCTAAAGAGCGTAAATAGCTTAAACGGTCTTGAGTACTTAAAAGTGCATTATACGTTTTAGTTTGTATAGAATCTCTGACTAGATTTATGAGATATTCTAATGCATATTCTTCTTGAATAAGTCCTAAGTTAATACCATCTTCAAAATCAATAATAGTATAGCATATATCATCAGCTGCTTCAACCAAATACACTAATGGGTGACGACAGTAACTAATACTGTCATCGTTTCCTCTTTTCACCAAACCTAACTCATTAGCAACATCTTGAAACAGAGCTTTGTCTTTTTGAAAAAAACCATACTTTTTATCGGCTATATGTTGTGTTGGTTTCTTTGGGAGTGATTCTTTAGGGTATTTTGTAAAAGCGCCTAAAGTAGCATAACTTAATCTTAAACCTCCTATACGACCTTGTCGGCTTTCGGTTAATATTTTAAATCCGTTAGCATTACCTTCAAAGCTACAAAGGTCTTCATATTCCTTTTTGGTTAATTGATCTTCAAAATAGCGTCCATCACCAGTTTTAAAAAATTCACCTATGGCTTTTTCACCAGAGTGACCAAAAGGCGGATTTCCAATATCGTGTGCTAAAGCAGCAGCTGCAACAATAGCACCAAAATCATTAATCTGATAGCCGTGAACATCTCTTAAATGTGGATGTTTTTCTAAAAGTTTTTGTCCTACACGTCTTCCAAGAGAACGACCAACCACACTAACTTCTAAACTATGTGTTAATCGTGTATGTACAAAATCGGTTTTGGATAGCGGAACCACTTGAGTTTTGTCCTGAAGGCTTCTAAATTCAGAAGAAAAAATAATACGATCATAGTCAACTTCAAACCCTAATCGTGTTTCATCTTGTTCTTTTCTTAAGCGTTTGTGAGTGTCTCCAAATCGTTTTAAGGAGAGTAATTGTTCCCAATTCATAGCTGTGATTTAAGCAACAGCAAGATAACTATTTCAATGTTAATTTAATGTTTACTACTCATAAAAATAAGTAACATTCCGTAACACTGAATTAACAGTTTTATGATTTAGGTTTAATGTGGTCTTAACTTAAACTTTACATAATGACATCATCTTTGCACAATTACTAAACGAACATAAAAATATTTAAAAAAAATATCATGAAAAAATTAGTATTATCAGCATTAATCACTTCATCTTTAGTATTTACTGGATGTTTCAAAGATGACGACACACCAATTATAATTGAAGAAACTACAATTATCAATAATAATGATGGTGGTGGAAATGGTGAAGATTGTCCGACAGTTTCTGTAACAGGAGCTATTATTGAAAACACAACCTGGACTAACGATAATATTTATCAGTTAAACCAAAAAGTTGTAGTAGATAATGGAGCGACATTAACTATTGAAGCCGGAACTATTATTAAAGGAACACCTGGAACTGGTTCTTTAGCTTCAGCATTAATCATTGCTAGAGGTTCTAAAATTAACGCTGTAGGAACAGCTACATCACCTATTATCTTTACATCAACTAGTGACAATATCGCTTGTGGTGAAACTGCTGGAACTAATTTAGATGAAAATGACAGAGGTCTTTGGGGAGGATTATTAGTATTAGGTAATGCACCTTGTTCATTCTCTGGTGATATTACTGAAGCACAAATTGAAGGTATACCTGCTGATGATACTTTTGGATTATACGGAGGAACTGATGCAGCAGATAACTCTGGAGTATTGTCTTACATCTCTATTCGTCATGGTGGTGCTTTAATTGGAGAAGGTAACGAAATTAACGGATTAACACTTGGTGGTGTTGGAACTGGAACAATTATCAATAACATTGAGGTTGTTGCCAACGTTGATGACGGTATTGAGTTTTTCGGAGGAACTGTTGACGCTTCTAACTTATTAGTTTGGGCTCAAGGAGATGATGCTTTAGACATCGATCAGGCTTATTCTGGTACAATCAGCAATGCAGTAGTAGTATTAGGAGATTTCTCTGATCATGCTTTTGAAATCGATGGCCCAGAAGGTTCTGCTACTGGTTCATTTACATTATTAAATGCAACAATTATTGGTAACACCGTTACAGAAAATGGTGAATATGCTGATTATAGAAGTGGTGCTACAGGTACAACAAACAATGTTTACGCTTACGGATTTAAAGCATCTTCTGATGTTGAATTAGATAACGATGGTGTTGCTACAAACTACAATAATGGTGACTTAATATTTGGAACTTGGGAAATCGTATTACCATCAGGTGTAACTGATGTAAACAGCATTTTTGTAAATAAAGCCGAAACAGTAACAGTTACTGGGTTTGGATCTACTGCATCTGCAGTAACTCAAGGTTCAAATACAGTTGGAGCTACTACTTCTGAGTTAGCTTGGACATACTCTAACACTGCTGGTGGCTTAGGTTTCTAATTGAAACCCTATGTTAACCCACAGTGTTTATTAAGTCAAGAAAACTCTAACAGAATATAAACTACTACTCGTTAACTACTTTTTAACGAGTAGTATGGTTTAGATAATTAACTAATTATGGAAAAAAAAATAGTCTCACTCCTACTGCTTTTACTAGTATGTGTTGGTTTTGCTAATGCTCAAAAAGGTACAGTCGCAGGAAATGTTATAGATGGTGAGTTTGTTGAACCTATGGCTTTTGCCAACATTTTAATAAAAGGCACAACCACTGGAACTACATCTGATTTTGATGGTAAATACGAGTTAGAATTAGATCCAGGCACGTACACCATCATATTTTCGTTTGTAGGATATAATACACAAGAAATTAGTGATGTTGTAATTAAAGCTGGTGAAGTCACTAATTTAGATGTCACTTTAGAAACCAATTCACTTGACACCATCATCTTAACGACTAGTGTAAAACGAAATACAGAAAGTGCTGTATTGAATATGCAAAAGAAATCTGCAGTCGTTATGGATGGATTATCTGCTCAATCTATAAAAAGCTCTGGAGCGAGTAATCTTGCAAGCGCTGTTAAAAGTGTTCCTGGTGTGTCTATTGAAGGCGGAAAATATGTCTATGTTCGTGGATTGGGAGACCGATACACAAAATCTATTTTAAATGGTATTGATATTCCTGGTCTTGATCCAGACCGAAATACAATTCAAATGGATTTATTTCCTACAAACATCTTAGATAACGTTATTGTTCTGAAATCGGCTTCTGCCGAATATCCTGCAGATTTTACAGGAGGAATTGTTGACATTGTAACTAAAGATTTCCCAACAAAACCAGAATATACAATTTCATTAGGCACAGGATACAATCCTGATATGCACTTTAATGATAAATATTTAACCTATACAGGAAGTGACACTGACTTCTTAGGATTTGACGATGGTACCAGAAATTTACCGATTAACAGATACCAACCTATTCCAGGAACTTTTGAAAACAGATTACTGTTAACATCATTAACCGATAGATTTCAAAAGGAACTTCAAGCGAAACAAGAGACAAGTGGAATGAACTTCGATTTAGGTTTTACATTAGGCAACCAATATGAAGTTGGTGATAACAAAATAGGATACCAAGCTTCATTTTCATATAAAAACGAAACCACATTTTATGAAAATAGAAATGATGGTGCTTATGTAAAAAACTTTAATGATGCTTCTGAAAAAGAATTAAACTCTGTTTTAGACTCCAGAGGTTCTGAAGGGATCAATAACGTGATTGTAAATGGAATGCTTGGCCTTACTTACAAGACAGACAAAGCTAAGTATAAAGCAAATGTATTACACATTCAAAATGGAGAATCTACTGCTGGTTTTTTTGAGCAAAACATCTCTCAAGATGGTGTAGGTGGTGGTATTGAGCCTTTAATTAAAAACTCATTAACGTATACCGAACGCTCTATTACCAACATATTGTTTAGTGGTCAACACCGATTAAGTAATGATGAAAACGCGTTTAATTTAGAGTGGAAATTATCACCAACATTTTCTAAAGTGATGGATAAAGCTCACCGAATCACTCCGTTTCAGGAATCTGGAGAAGGTCAGTTTTTTGTGAGCCCTTCTGCTTCGACATTCCCAATTCAACTTTGGAGAAATTTAATTGAAGAAAACTGGGCTGGAAAAGTAGATTTTGACAAAACAGTAGAAATGTTCGGAAAACCTGCAAAAATTAAATTTGGTGGTGCTTATACTTACAAGTTTAGAGATTTTAGTATTGATGATTATACCTTCAATATTCAAGGTGATGATGCATTTATCGCTGATGGTAATGCAGATAACTTACTCGCTTCTGAAAACCTCTGGAATCCAACATCAGATTCAGGAACTTACTTAGTTTTTGGTGATCAGTTTAACGCCATTGATTCTTATGAAGGTGAACAGAATATTGGAGCTACATATGTTTCAGCAGAATTTAATGTATCCGAAAAATTAAAATCTGTTTTAGGAGTTCGTACTGAGTTCTTTACTTCATTTTACACGGGACAAAACAATGAAAGGAATTTTGACCGAGAATTGATTTTAGATGAATTTGACATATTTCCGTCAGCAAACTTAATTTATGCGGTTACAGATAATTCGAACATAAGATCATCTTATTCGCGTACAACAGCAAGACCTTCGTTTAAAGAATCGTCAACAGCTCGAATCTTTGACCCTATTACAAACAGACTTTTTATTGGTGAACCTGATTTAGTACCAACTTATGTCAATAACTTTGATTTGCGATATGAGCGCTTTGGTGAAGACGGACAAATGTTTGCTATTAGTGGGTTTTACAAAGATTTTAAAGATCCTATCGAACAGTCATTTTTCTTACAAGCACCAACACAATTAACCGTTGCTAACTTAGGTAATGCTAAAGTTTATGGTGCTGAATTTGAACTAAGACAACGTTTAGGTTTTATTTCTGAAGGTTTAAGAAATTTAAAATTTACCACAAATATCTCGATCACCAAATCAGAATTAACGATGTCTGAGGATGAATTCACAAGTCGTCAACTGGCAGCAAGAGATGGTGAAACTATTGAAAGAGAACGTGACCTGCAAGGTCAGGCTCCTTATGTGATTAACTTTGGATTTGATTACAATAATTCTGATATAGGATTACAAACAGGATTGTTCTACAATGTACAAGGTGAAACACTTCAGGTTGTTGGTATTGGTCTTGTACCAGATGTTTACACACAACCGTTTAACAGTTTAAATTTCACATTAAATAAAGCATTTGGTGAAGACAAAAAATCTGCAATAGATTTTAAAATCACAAATATTCTAAACAGTAAAAGAGAAAGTGATTTTGAATCATTTGGTGCGCAAAACCAAATATATTCTTTAAGAGAACCAGGAACAGAAATTTCTCTTGGATACTCTTATAAATTTTAAAGTTAGTTTAAGTTTAGTCAAAAAAAATCCCAACCAAATGGTTGGGATTTTTTTTCTTAAAATTTTATTTCTTTTAGTTACTTATTGCAACTTGTACTTTGTCTGTCCATTCACTTACACTAGCGATTTTAGAGTCAACATAATCTACTTCTTTAAGTTTGTTATTTGACCAAAATAGCCATTTACCCACTTTTTTTCCGTTAACGTAATTTCCAACCATTACTTTATCTCCGTCAAGGTTGTAACTCGTCCAAATACCGTGAAGCTGACCTTCCTCGTTAAATGTTCCTTGTTGTTCTATTGCACCATTATCATAATAATAAGTAGCTACTGTTAAGTCTCCATCTTTATTGACATCAACTTTTTTTGCTTCCTGAGCGAATGCTAATGTCACACTAAACATTAATAAAATTGCGAATATCTTTTTCATCTTGAATTTGGGATAATGATTAATAATTACATAACAAATATATATAAAAGTTTACACTATTCAAACATTTACGTAACATTAAATTAACATTAAACTCTTAAAATACTGATTTTAAGTGTTTTAATGTTTCATTTTATATGCTTTAAATCATAAAAAAAGCAGTAAAACTCCCGCACTCCAATTGATAAAAAGCTAAAAATAATCTCATTTTTAAATAGAACATAACATTTACATAACATAGTGTTCAATTTAAAATATGAAATTTGTTCTCATTAATTTTTTTGAATCCTACATGGAAAACATTTACATCTACATGCTCGTTGCACTCGCCTTTTTGGCAATAGCAGATCTTGTAGTTGGTGTCAGTAATGATGCTGTTAATTTCTTAAACTCTGCAATAGGTTCTAAAGCAGTATCGTTTAAAACCATTATTATCGTTGCCAGTCTTGGTGTCGCTTTAGGTGCTATGTCATCCAGCGGTATGATGGAAGTGGCCAGAAAAGGTATTTTCAATCCTGGTGAATTTATGTTTGATGAAATCATGATCATCTTTATGGCGGTTATGATAACAGACATATTGCTCTTAGACTTTTTTAACACTCTTGGATTGCCTACTTCTACTACTGTTTCTATCGTTTTTGAACTTCTTGGAGCATCTGTGTGTGTTGCGGTTTTAAAAATTTATTCTGATGACGCACAGAGCTTATTAGACTTAGGAAAATACATAAACAATGAAAAGGCAATAGAGATTATTCTAGGTATTTTACTTTCGGTTGTTGTGGCATTTACGGTTGGTGCTCTTATTCAGTTTATATCACGACTTTTACTAAGCTTTAAATTTCAAGACAAACCTTCGATATATGGAGCTATTTTTAGTGGTGTAGCCGTAACTTCAATCTTATATTTCATCTTAATCAAAGGTGTGAAAAACGCATCTTTTATGAGTGAGAACATAAAAGGTATTGTGGCAGGCAGCCCATTAGAAATCATAGGAATTAGCTTTTTATTATTTACGCTATTATCATATTTAATCATTCACTACACAAAGAATAACATATACACAATCATCATCATCATAGGTACATTTGCTTTGGCTGTTGCATTTGCTGGTAACGATTTAGTGAATTTTATTGGTGTTCCAATGGCTGCCTATAATGGGTATTTGGATTGGTCTGGTAGTGGACAATTAGCTACCGAATATTCTATGTCTGCTTTAGCCGAAGCAGTAGAAGCAAATAATTATTTATTATTAGCTGCTGGACTCATTATGGTACTTACCTTATGGTTTTCGAGTAAAGCCAAAGCTGTTGTAAAAACCTCTGTAGACCTATCGAGACAAGATAATGTCAAGGAACGATTTGAACCTAATTATTTATCAAGAAGCATCGTTCGTGTTAGCATGTTAGCCTCTGAAGGATTTAATAATTTATTATCACCATCATCAAAAGCATATATTGAAAAGCAATTTGAAAAACCAATGCTCATTGCTTCAAAAACTGAAGATTTGCCTGCTTTCGATTTGGTTCGTGCAGCAGTAAACTTAATGGTTGCCAGTGTTCTAATCTCAATTGCAACATCAATGAAACTTCCGTTATCAACAACCTATGTTACTTTCATGGTTGCTATGGGAACATCATTAGCAGATAGAGCCTGGGGAAGCGAAAGTGCGGTATATAGAGTTGCCGGAGTATTAAATGTTATTGGTGGCTGGTTTTTTACAGCATTGAGTGCTTTTGTAGCTGCAGCAATTATGGCAGTTATCTTATTCTACGGAAGAGGCTATGCGCTTTCTGGTTTGCTTGTTTTAGCAACAATGCTTTTAATAAAAAACTACCTGAGCCATCGCAAAAATTCTAAAGTACAAAAAGAAGTGGATAGCCTTCAAAAAGCTGAAAGTAGCTCTACTCAGGGTGTAATTGTTGAAAGTGCAAGTAATATTGCTAACGTGGTAAAACGTGGTAATAAAATATACACGAGCGCAATTAATGGTTTAGCTACTCAAAACCACAAACTCTTGAAGAAGAATAAAAAGAATATTGAAAAACTATCTAACGAAATTGACGATTTACGTGACAATATTTTTTACTTCATTAAAAACCTTGAAGAGCCTAGTGTCACAGCGAGTAACTTTTACATTAATATCTTAGGCTACCTTCAAGATATGGCGCAATCATTAGATTATATTTCTAATGTTAGCTACAAACATATTAACAACAATCACAAAAAGTTAAAGTTCAGTCAAATTAAAGAACTTAAGGAAATTGACGAAGTCATGGAGCAACTTTTTAATGATACAAAAACGGCTTTCGACAACAATTCGTTTGAAGATATTGGGCTTGTTCTCAAAGAAAAGAACGCTATTCTTGAGATGGTTACTGAAAAAATTCAAAAACAAGTTGAACGTACCAGAACTGAAGAATCTAGTCCGAAAAATACCACCTTATATTTTAGTCTATTATTGGAAACCAAAGATTTATTAAAAGCTACAATGAGTCTTTTAGAGGAATATCACGATGCTCATGATAGCGATGTTGTTCCTGCAACTTTACCAGTTATAGATGAAGAAGAATAAAAAAAAGCCGACTTTAAAGTCGGTTTTTTATGTTTATAAAACACTTCTAGTCAACGCCTATCTTACCTATTTCATTTAATTCGTTCATAGTCGCTCTCTTGGCTTCAAACTTCTCTACGTCTACAACATAAGTTTTGGATAAAGAGTCGTGCCAACCTTTAGCATCCTGACCTAAAAATGAAAATTGCTCAAATGGAATCAATCGACACAATGAGCGTATGAGTATCTCATTAATGGTTGGCTTACTTCCATCAAATAATACAACTGTTGTTTTTGTAATATACTTGCCAATAGTTCGTCCTTTAGTAAAGGTTTCAATTAGCGTATAATAAAACAACCAAATAAACATTCCTAAAATATAACTCACCCAGAAATTATCGTTTAAAGCTATAAATTCGTACAATTCATAACTCCCTGTTAACTCTGAAATGAGTGCTATAGCAATTCCCAAAGCAAAACTCAATAGGTATAAAATAATATAATCAATGATAAAATTTAAAAATCGCTTACCCTTAGATGCTAGTACGTCTTGAGTAATTCTGTATTTAGCGTGGTGATTCATAATATAACTTTGGTTAGTAGATTTCAAATATAGTATTCTATGATTAAACTCAAATAGTTTATTTTAGACTATTAAAATTATATCTCTATGAAATACCTGACATTGGTTATTGTTGCAATTATTAGTTTTCTGCCAGCATCTGCACAAGAGCTTTCTGCTATTCAACTTCTTGAAAAAGCTATTAATTATCATGATCCTAACGGAAATTGGGCAAGATTTAACGGCACACTTCATGTCACTATGGAAACCCCAAATACTTCTAACCGTAAAAGCAAAATCATTATTAATTTACCAGAAGATTATTTTTATGTTAAAGCTAAACGGGATACTATAACTACTGAATACACGGTTAAAACCACAGATTGTTCCATTACATTGAATGGTAAAACGAACCTTAGTGAAGCGCAATTAAAAGCTAATAACCTAAGTTGTGAACGTGCTAAAATGTATAAGAATTATTACACTTATCTCTACGGATTACCTATGAAATTGAAAGATAAAGGCACTATCATTCATGACAAAGTAGAACGTAAAACATTTAAAGGTAAAACTTATCTAGTGATAAAAGTATCTTATGAAAAAAGCGTAGGTAGCGATGTGTGGTTTTTTTATTTTAATCCTGAAACCTATGCAATGGAAGTTTACCAGTTTTTTAAAACAGACGACAAAGGTGAGCTACAATCTGATAGTGGTGAATACATTCTGCTGACCGAAACCACAGTCATAAATGATATTAAAATGCCAAAAAATCGAGCCTGGTATTATAATAAAGACGGTAAGTATTTGGGGACCGATATCTTAAAGAATTAAACCTCCATTTTGGTAAAAAAAAGCGTCTCATTATTAAACGAGACGCTTTTTTATATATAACACTTAATTATTAAGAACCACACATTAAGCAATCATCACCTTCAGCTTCTTTAGCTTGAGCGATTAAGGCTTTCATTTCTTCTGCACTCATTGGTTCTACGTCTACTTTATCTGCTGTTTTCTTAGCAAATTTTGCTGCAGTTTCAGCTGCTTTTTGTTGCTTTTGCGCTACATTATCAACCTCTACTACTTGTTGTGCAACTTCGGCAACAGGCTGTGCTTTTTCTTCTCTAGTAATAGTTACCTTTTTAGCATCAACAGCACTCTTGGTACGTAAGTAATACATTCCGGTTTTTAAGCCACTCTTCCAAGCATAGAAATGCATAGACGTTAATTTTGCCATAGTCGCTCCTTCCATAAATAAGTTAAGCGATTGTGACTGATCGATAAAGTAGCCTCTGTGACGAGACATATCGATAATATCTTTCATACTTAACTCCCAAACCGTTTTGTAAAGTTCTTTAATGTCTTGAGGAATCACATCTACACCTTGTATAGATCCATTTGCTCTCATGATTTCATTCTTTAAACCTTCATTCCAAAGTCCTAATTCGACTAAGTCTTCTAATAAATGCTTATTGACAACGATAAACTCTCCAGATAATACACGACGTGTGTAGATATTGGATGTGTAAGGTTCAAAACATTCGTTATTTCCTAATATTTGAGATGTTGAAGCTGTAGGCATTGGCGCTACTAATAATGAATTACGCACACCATTTTTTAAGACCTGCTTACGTAACTTCGCCCAATCCCAGAGTCCGCTTAACTCCTCATCTTTAATACCCCAAAGGTTGTATTGGAATTCGCCTTTACTAATTGGAGATCCTTCATAGGTTTGGTAAGGCCCGTCAGCTTTTGCTTCTTCCATACTGGCAGTAACTGCTGCAAAGTATAGAGTTTCGAAAATATCCTGGTTTAATTTTTTTGCTTCGTCGCTTGTAAAAGGCAAACGTAATTTAATAAACGTATCGGCTAAGCCTTGAACCCCTAAACCAACTGGTCTGTGACGGAAATTAGAGTTCTCAGCTTCTTTTACAGGATAGTAATTTCTATCGATTACTCTGTTTAAGTTTTTAGTCACACGTTTTGTGATTCTAAATAACTCTTTATGATCAAACTCACCATTTTTTACAAACATAGGTAAGGCTATCGATGCCAGATTACATACAGCAACTTCGTCTTTAGACGTGTACTCCATGATTTCTGTACATAAATTTGAAGAACGAATGGTTCCTAAATTTTTCTGATTCGACTTACGGTTTGCCGCGTCTTTATACAACATGTAAGGCGTTCCGGTTTCAATTTGAGATTCTAATATTTTCTCCCAAAGCTCACGAGCTCTTATTGACTTACGTCCTTTACCTTCAGCTTCGTATTTGGTATATAGTGCTTCAAATTCTTCACTATGAACATCACATAATCCCGGGCATTCATTAGGACACATTAAGGTCCACTCGCCATCTTCCTGCACACGTTTCATAAATAAATCTGGCATCCACATCGCATAGAATAAATCACGAGCACGCAATTCTTCGGCACCATGATTTTTCTTTAAATCTAAGAAACTCATAATATCAGCATGCCAAGGCTCGATGTACATGGCAAAACTTCCTTTACGCTTTCCACCACCTTGATCTACATAACGCGCTGTATCGTTAAACACTTTAAGCATTGGTACAATCCCGTTACTTGTTCCGTTGGTTCCTGCAATGTAACTTCCTGTAGCGCGAATGTTATGAATAGATAATCCTATTCCACCTGCAGATTGCGAAATTTTAGCCGTTTGTTTTAATGTATCGTAAATACCATCAATACTATCATCTTTCATCGTTAATAAGAAACAAGATGACATTTGTGGTTTTGGAGTTCCTGAGTTAAATAAGGTTGGTGTAGCGTGTGTAAAGTATTTTTTAGACATCAACTCATAGGTTTCTAGAGCAGCATCTAAATCGTTAAGGTGAATCCCGATGGAAACTCGCATTAACATGTGTTGCGGACGTTCGGCAATTTTACCGTTTAATTTTAAAAGGTAAGAACGTTCTAAAGTTTTAAATCCGAAATAATCGTATCCGAAATCACGGTTATAAATGATAGCCGAATCCAGTTTGTCTTTATTATCAGTAATAACCTTGTAAACCTCATCACTTAGTAAAGGTGCTTTTTTACCTGTTCTTGGGTTGACGTAGGTATATAAATCGGTCATGACCTCGCTAAAGGTCTTTTTAGTGTTTTTATGTAAGTTGGATACAGAAATTCGAGCTGCCAATCGTGCATAATCAGGATGAGCTGTGGTCATTGTTGCCGCTTGTTCGGCTGCCAGATTATCTAATTCACTAGTGGTGACACCATCATACAAGCCATCAATAACACGCATTGCCACTTTAATTGGGTCAACAAGTTCATTAAGCCCATAACATAATTTACGAACTCTAGCCGTAATTTTGTCGAACATTATTGGTTCTTTTCTTCCGTCTCTTTTTACTACAAACATACGTTACACTTTTTTTAGTTTTCTGAAGCTACCATTCAGAAAAAGGATTAGTTAGTTATCATTAATCAGCAGGAAACTGATTAACAATGGATTAATTATTAGGTTTATATACTGAAATTAAAACTGGTTGTTACGTATTCTTCGGAAATCGTTAACCAGTTAAAATACTTCTGTTTTTACTTAGGGTTCTAGAAATCGAAATTATCTGAACCGAAATCGTATTTATTTTCTTCTTCCTCTTTGTTAAGAACACCAGCTTTTTGGTATTCAGAAACACGTTTCTCGAAGAAGTTTGTTTTTCCTTGTAGAGAAATCATATCCATGAAATCGAAAGGATTTGCTGTATTGTAAACTTTTTCACAACCTAAATCTGCAAGCAAACCATCAGTTACAAATTCTAAATACTGAGACATGAGCTTAGCATTCATTCCTATTAAACTTACAGGAAGAGATTCTGTAATAAATTCTCTTTCAATATTTAAAGCATCTACAATAATTTCTTTAATACGCTCTTTTGGCACTTTGTTTACCAAATGGTGTTGGTGAAGGTGAACTGCAAAGTCGCAGTGCATACCTTCATCACGAGAAATTAACTCGTTTGAAAACGTTAAACCTGGCATAAGACCACGTTTTTTCAACCAAAATATAGAGCAAAACGATCCAGAAAAGAAAATCCCTTCAACAGCTGCAAAAGCTATTAATCGTTCAGCAAAGCTTGGAGATTCAATCCATTTCAATGCCCAGTCCGCTTTCTTTTTTATCGCAGGAAACGTTTCAATTGCATTAAAAAGCTTGGCTTTTTCTTTTTCGTCTTTTACATAAGTATCAATTAACAAAGAGTAGGTTTCACTATGAATATTTTCCATCATGATTTGAAATCCATAGAAAAATTTAGCTTCGCTATATTGCACTTCATTCACAAAATTTTCAGCTAGATTTTCATTTACAATACCATCACTAGCAGCAAAAAATGCTAATACATGTTTGATAAAGTAGCGCTCATCGTCTGTTAATTTCCCTGTCCAATCAGTAATATCTTGATGTAAATCAATTTCTTCTGCAGTCCACATACTAGCTTCAGATTTCTTATACCATTCCCACAAATCATGATGTTGGATAGGAAAAATCACGAATCGATCTTTATTTTCTTGCAAAATTGGTTCTACAACTTGAGACATATTAATTGGTTTTTTTTATTAAAAAATTAGCTGAAAAATCTAGTGTGATTTGGGACTAACAAAGATTGAAAATTGTAGGAGATATTTTGGTGTTTTTTGCGAAACCTTTTCAACAAGTTTTTAACAATGTGAATTTCATAAAAATTTTAAAGATTTGTTAAAAATAATAATAAGATATTGATTATCAGATAATTAAAAAATAAGCTGTGAATTTAAAAACGTAAGTATAATCCTATTAAATTGGTAGTGACAAGCGATGTTTACTAGAGAATCGAAAAGAAAAAAAATGGGATAAAAACCAAACGAAAAAGAGAGCTTTTCTTGCTCTCTTTTTCCCCCTAATAATTAACTAAACTAACTAAAACTATTTACTAATATAAAGTCGTGTTAATTGAAACTAAGATAAAAAGTCAGGTTTGACCCTGACTTTTATGATTAATAGCATTTAATCAAAAAGTGAATCCCCACGATCACTCAATTTTTTTTTGATTGGTTATCTTAATTTCAGTTCAAATATGATAAAATAACTTCGTCTAAAAGTTTCGATTTGTATAGTTGGTTACAAAAAGTGTATAATTGGTAAGGCTAAAATTTTAAACATCGACTTTAAAACATATTACACAGAAAAACGTGCTAACTATACATAATAAAAACATGGTATTGTAATATATTCTATATTTGATACTATGATCAAAGCAGTTATAGTTGATGACGAACCTAAAGCTATCCAAGGCCTGTCTTGGGAACTTACTAATTTTAGCAACGACATCGAAATCTTAGAAACGTTTTCAAATCCTGAAGAAGCTATTCGCTATCTAAATCTGAACACGCCCGATTGTTTGTTTTTAGATATTCAAATGCCAACCATGGATGGTTTTCAGTTTCTAGAAAAACTTTCTAATAAAGATTTTCCGGTCGTTATCACAACAGCTTATGATGAATATGCTATTAAAGCTCTGAAGCACGAAGCTATTGACTATCTGTTAAAACCAATAGATTCTGACGATTTACAGGAAACCATTAAAAAAATTAAAAAGTTTAATTCCAGATTAGTCACTTCTTCCAAAATAGAAGAAGTTCTAGTGAATTTCAATGAAAAGTTTGACAAGAAAAAAATCACGATTAATACCGACGGAAAGTTAATTTTTTTGAATGTAGATGATATCCTTTTTGTAGAATCTGACGGCAATTACAGTACGATAGTTACTAGCAAACAGCAAAATATTGTAATCACCAAAAAACTAAAAGAGGTTAATGCCATTCTACCTGAGCATTATTTTTTTAGAATCCATAACTCATTTATTATTAACTTAACTAAAATAAAAGAGTTTATTAAAAGTGAAGGCTATGTTGTCATGGAGTCTAATCATAAAATTCCTGTTGCAAGACAACGTAAATCTGATTTCTTAGAAAAGTTATAATTTGAAGTTTCAAAAATCACATATTTCAGTATGTTGTTCTAATTTGATATTAGTTATACTTCTATTGGTATATATCTATCCTGCATTGACAATTGCCCAGGAGCAATCAAGTTTTGATGACCAGCTAAAAATTTTAAAATCAAAACAGCCTAAACAGTATGCTACAATAGATTCGTTATTCAAAACTCATACGAGAGATAGTATAAAAATGAAAACGCTTATACAAGCGTGCCATGCCATTAACTATTCTGAAGGAGAAAGTTATGCGCTCAATGCTTTAGGTGTCATTTACAGAAATGTTTCATTTTACGAGCAATCTATCAAAACGCATAAGAAAGCAAAAGAGTTTGCAGATATTGTAGATAATAACGAATTAAAGGTCGTTAGTTTAAATAATATAGGTGTAGCCTATCGCCGAATGGATTTAGTAAAACCTGCTTTAGATTACCACACCAAAGCATTAGACATTTCTCGATCTATCGAAAACCCTTCAGAAACCATATCCTATAATATAGCTGTATCACAAAATAGTATTGGTAATATCTACCTTATTTTAGAACAGTATGATTTAGCTACAAAACAATTTCAAAAATCACTGATTATAGAAAAGAAATCGGGCAACCGGTTAGGCATGGCTATTAATTATCAAAATATAGGATACGCTTACGAGGCCACTGGCGATTTAGATAATGCCATTAGGAATTATAAGTTATCACTAGAATACAATGATCAGATTAATTCAAACCTAGGCCGTGTAATTTGTTACAATAGCATTGGACAAGTCTATATCAAGCAAAAAAAATATCCAGATGCTAAAGTGATTATTGAAAAGGCTCTGGAGAAAGCACTTCAAATTGGAGATCAATTCTATATTGCATCGTCTTACATTAACTTGGGCTGGGCTCAGGAAAAAATGGAAAGTTTAGACACTTCAGAACAAAATTTAAAAAAAGGGCTTGAGGTCGCTAAGGCATACAATCTTAATTCCTCTATCGTTGAAGCTAACAAACATCTTTCAGATTTATACACTAAAACCAATGAACATAAACTAGCTTTAAATCATTATAAAGAGGCTATAGAAATAGAAAAAACTATAAATAATGAACGTAATCTTCGCTATGTAAATGATGTAATCATACAGTACGAAAATGAAGCTAAAAACAAGGAAATCAAAGCTCTTGCTAATGAAAATACTATTGTAAGATCTAAATTAGAGCGTAATAAAAAAATATTTTGGTATTCAATGCTGGCACTTGCCCTTATTGGAGGTGTTTTGGTTGGACTTTATAGACACCGACAATTACAACAAGAGAAGCAGATTCTGACTTTAGAACAAGATATGCTACGTAGTCAAATGAATCCACATTTTATATTTAATTCGCTCAACTCTATCAAGCTATATATCATCAATAATGAAAAGGAGAATGCGGTCTATTATCTCAATAAATTTTCTAAGCTTATTCGTAAAATATTAGTAGCCTCTTCGGAAAAAGAAATTTCTTTAGAAGATGAGTTAGACACCATGCAACTGTATATGAATATTGAAAATATTAGATTTTCGAATGAAATCAATTTTGAAATTAAAATCGATGAAAACATTAATACAGCCAGCATAAAAGTCCCTTCGTTAATCTTACAACCTTTTCTTGAAAATGCTCTGTGGCATGGTTTGTCTTCCAAAAAAGATGATAAACATATTGTATTGCATGTTTACCGTAAAGCTGATGATTTTGTAACTATAACTATTACAGATAATGGTATTGGCAGAAAAGAGGCTCATAAGATTAATGAGGATAAACTTTTGAAAAGAAAATCAGTTGGTATAGCCATTACAAAAGCACGATTAGCAAATTTTTCTAAAGGCTACACCAACGATTACAGTATTACTATTGAGGATTTATATAATGCCAGCCATCAGCCTACTGGCACAAAAGTTATCGTAGAAATTCCCACACAATCCAGTGTATTACGAACAGCTTAGTTACCACCTCCAAGCGCAGACATCATCGACCCGTACTCTGAAGTAGAAATAGAAAAATCAGTAGTATCAAGTCCAACACACTCCATAGTCATATTGTTTTTTGATTTCTTCTTATCTACAAAAATCATTTCCATCATGAGTCCGTTTTCTTCGTATTTTTTCATCCAGGCAGGATCAAACCCCTTCGGAAGTTTCTTAATATTTGCACCCCAAATCTCATTAAAGCTTACCGGAACATCATCGGTAATATAAAAAGTAACTTTAATATCGTCGTTTTCACTCTGAAAACCTTCACACTCGTGACCTAGAATGGTCTTAGAATCTATTTTTGTGAAAGTGTATTTTGAACTATCCTCATCGCCTATCATGTCAGACCCTTTCAATTTTGATTTCTGAACGATTTTCTTTCCCATCATTTCCATAAACATTGCGGTAACACCAAGATCATTATCCATAACCATAAACATTTTTGTATCTGGACTAGATTTGCTCATTTCAGCAGAATCAAAACCAAAATACTTTTCCCCTTTCTTTAAATAATAATCAAAACTCATTTCACCCTTTTTATGAGTCATTTTAAGTTTATAGATATAATCAAAGTCATAAACTGGAGGTAATTCGGAGTTAGATTTTTTTTGAGCAAAGCCCAACTGAAACACCATTAAAAGTAAGAAAGTAATTGTAAGTCTTGTAGCGTATTGTGTTTTCATTGTTTCTGAAGATTTATTAATTAAACATCTGTAAACCTACAATTTAGCTAAACAAAAACACTATTTACAATTAGATTGTATGTGTGGTTTAAAAATATGTGTAGTTGGATGCGTGCAAAAAAATCAGCGGTAAGTTTTAGCCACTTTTTCTAATTCTGAATACCAATCTTCTCCAAATTTTCTGATAAGTGCTTCTTTTACAAATTTATAAATCGGCACTTGTAATTCTTGCCCTAAAGTACAGGCATCATCACAAATATCCCATTTATCATAATTTACAGCTGAAAATTCGGAGTAATCCTTAACACGAATAGGATATAAATGACAAGACACGGGCTTTTTCCAGGAAACTTCTCCTTGATTATAAGCTTCTTCTATACCGCAAAGTGCTGTTTTCTTATCATCAAAAATCACATAAGCGCAATCAGCACCATTGATTAAGGGAGTTTCAAAGTCACCAAACTCAGTCGTAATTGAAGTCCCTTGATTTTCAATAGCTTCTATACCTTCCTTACGCAAAAAGGGTTTTACTTTTGGATAAATAGCTTTAAGGGTTTCTACTTCTTCGGCATCTAAGGGAGCACCAGCATCACCATCTATACAACAAGCACCTTTACAAGCCGACAAATTACATACAAAGTCTTTCTCTATGATATCTTCTGAAACTATTGTTTTACCTAACTGAAACATGATTTTTATACTGAAAATACAGGTGACAAAAGTAATTAAACTTTACCATTATTTAATGTTATAAATCTGTAATAAAGAACTACTTTTGCCGAAAATATAGAACTCATGGATATTCAATTCAATATAAAAGAGATATTTACGGCGTTTATGATTTTGTTTGCAGTAATTGATATTATTGGAAATATTCCTATTATCATTGATTTACGAAAAAAAGTAGGTCATATACAAAGTGAAAAAGCCTCCATAATTGCTGGTGTTATTATGGTCTTCTTTTTATTTCTTGGAAAAACTATTTTATCGTTTTTAGGCGTAGGTGTTAACTCTTTTGCAGTTGCCGGAGCTTTTATTTTATTTTTTATAGCTCTTGAAATGATTTTAGGGATTACCTTATACAAACAAGATGAAGATGCCTCGTTAACAGCATCAGTATTTCCTTTGGCATTTCCTTTAATTGCAGGACCAGGAAGTTTAACAACCTTATTATCACTTAGAGCCGAGTTTAGGATTGAAAACATCATTATAGCGGTAATACTAAATGTTATTATTATATTTATTGTATTGAAAACCTCAGCTAGAATTGAACGTTTAATTGGACAAAACGGAATTAACATTATTCGTAAAATCTTTGGTGTTATTCTACTTGCAATTGCAGTAAAATTATTTGCTCATAACATCAAAGCACTTTTTGAGCTGGCTTAATTTTGAATTTTAACAAATGAAATATTTCACCATTTTAGTCACTATTGTTGCCATAGGACTCATCATTTTTAATGCGACCAGATTAGATTTTAATAACCTGTTTGAAGGCAAGAGTATTGTTGCACTAATTACAATATTAGCATCGCTTTGTGCTATTGCATTATTGCAAATATTACGCTTATCTAAACGTGTAGATCAAAAACTTAAAGGCCGCAATTAATGTATGACGCTTTAATTATTGGTGGTGGAGCAGCTGGCATGTCATGTGCTTTAGTCCTTGGTTCGGCAAAGTCAAAACCTTTTGCAGAAGATAAACGCATTGCTATTGTGATGCACCAACGTAGTTCGCACTTGCAAAACGCCTTATTCAATAACGTTTTGGGCTTAACTCCAGGAACATTAGGCGCTGATATTTTAGAAAGCGGAAAAACGCAACTCGACACCATGTATCCTCATGTTGAGCAAATAGACAACGAAAAGGTGAGTGCCGTTGACAAATCTGAAGATGGGTTTACTGTGACTACCAACAAAGGGGTTTACAAATCTAAAATTGTGGTTATCGCTGTTGGATACACAAACCTTCTCACTATTAAAGGACTAGAATCTTACGTTGAACCTCATCCTAGAGCTGTAATTGAAAAAGAACGCATATGGCTAAAAAATGAGAATCATCTTGTTGCAAACGGACTCTATGTTGCTGGTACTTTGGCAGGCTGGAGAAGTCAGTTTGCAATTGCATCTGGAAGTGGTGCGCAAGTTGCTACCGATATTCTTACCCTTTGGAATGACGGCAAACACACCAAAGTTCATGATAAGGTATAATGGGAAAGAAAAAAGACAAAAGGACAAAAAAAACCAGCAAGAAAGAAATACTGCTTCTCATAGTATTAAGTATCTTATTGGCTTCGGCAGGATTATATACTTACTTTTCTGAAGACACAATTGAAACCACAAACGTAAGTGGTGTTTTCGAAAAATATGAAGAAAAAAAGCGACGGAGTAATAAATCCACAAAGCGGTATTATTACATTTATTTAGATGACATTAGATACAACATTCCCAGAATTTATATTAATGCCTTAGATAAAAAACCCTTCTTATCTGAAGTAACCAAAGGAGACCAAATTACCTTGACTATCGATGATAGCAAATCGATATATCAAATCACAAAAGCAAACACCAATTATATTGATCCTTATACATTAAAAGAGGAAGTCGAATCTAATGACTTTGCAGGTTTAATTTTAGGCTGTTTATTTTTAGCAGGTGCAGTTTACCTGACATTTGTTTATGCCAAGCTTAATTAATCATTCTGTTCTTCGGAAACTTCAATATTGAGATAGTCATCGCCACGACTGAGTAAAATGACTTCTTCAATGATATCGTCGGTTTCATTCAGGATTTTTTCAGCGATATTACTTCCGTAGAGTTGTTGCGCTAGCTCCGATTTTATAAGTCGCTGCATCTGATCATAATAAGCCACAAAAGTTATATTTGTCCTTTCTTTCTGATTTACAAAATCCTGAAATTTCACAACAACATCGTCACTGACTTCAAAATTAGCTACAAAATCATCAGCCTCGACCCCTTCATAAATAGTGCGGTCTTTATCTAATTCTTCAAACACAAAATTACTGATGTATTCCCGACGCTTTAAATAATTAAGAGTTTCATTTTTAGCATTGGTATTTAGAGGCACAAATATGTCTGGGATAATTCCTCCGCCACCATACACAATCTTTCCCTGAGGTGTTTTAAATTTTAAAGAATCGGCTATTTCAATACTCTCCGCATTGTCTAACTCTCCACTACTTAGCCTTTTGTAATAATCGTTATAATAGTCATTGCTTCTACCATTGTCATACGGCCTTTGAATAGAGCGCCCTGTAGGTGTATAATATCTGGAAACTGTTAATCGTACAGCGCTGCCGTCTCCTAAAGACATTTCACGTTGTACTAAGCCTTTGCCATAACTACGTCGTCCAACAATAGTCCCTTTATCGTTATCCTGCAAAGCACCAGCTACAATTTCACTTGCTGAAGCAGAACTTTCGTTAATTAAAATATAGACATCACCTTCTTCAAAATCGCCTCGACGTGTTGCAAATCGTTTTTCAATTTTTCCTGTTTTGTTTTTAGTAAATAGGATAAGTTTATCATCTTCTAGAAACTCATCAACAATTTGTTGTGCTATATCTAAAAACCCACCAGGATTATCTCGTAAATCTAATGCTAATTGAGTAGCACCTTCATCTTGAAGTTGATCTAAAGCACGCTTAAATTCTTTATAGGTCGATTCGGCAAAACGATTAATTTTTATGTACCCTAAATTATCAGTAAGCATATAGGCAGCATCAACACTTTTTATAGGTACCACATCACGCTTAACTTTAAATTCTAAGAGTTTATCTTCTCCTTTTCTAAATACGGAAAGCTTCACTTTAGAGCCTTTTTCGCCTTTTAATTTAGCAATGATATCGGCATTACTCCATTCTCTTCCGAAGATTGAATCACCATCAGCCATTAAAATTCGGTCACCTGCTTTAATTCCTGCTTTTTCACTCGGCCCTCCTTCAATGGTTCTAATTACAGTAATAGTGTCATTGTAGGTATAAAAATTAACACCAAGTCCTACAAAATCACCTTTCATGTTATTGGTAACACGCTCTAATTCGCTTTTAGGAATATAAGTTGAATGCGGATCGAGATTATCTAAAATACCGTTTACTGTTACATCAACAATACTATCGGTATTGATATCATCAACATACTCGTAATCTATATAATCTATAAGCCGGTTAAGTTTGTCTTTTTTACTGTTAGAGCTAAACAAACGATCTGAAGTATCAGAAAAATTTAACTTTCCACCAATAAAAACTCCAGCTGCAATTGCAACACCAATGATTAGTGGTATGTATTTTTTATCAAATGTCATCTATACGGTTAAATCTTCTATTAACTCTAATGATATTCCAGCTTTTTCTAGAAAAGCGATTCCTGAATCATCCTTATAAGCCTCGTGATATACGACTCTTATAATACCTGCCTGATGGATTAATTTACTACACTCTTTACATGGTGATAAAGTAATGTATAATGTTGCGCCTTTACAAGATTGTGTAGACGAGGCTACTTTTAATATTGCATTAGCTTCGGCATGCAACACATACCATTTTGTATAGCCTTCATCATCTTCGCAATAGTTTTCAAAACCTGTTGGTGTGCCATTATATCCATCTGAAATAATCATACGATCTCTTACGATTAAAGCACCAACCTGCTTACGCTTACAGTGTGATAACTTTCCCCATTCTTTGGCTATTCTTAAGTAAGCTTTATCGTATCTTAATTGTTTTTTTTTAGACATGTTTAGGTTTCATATTGTGAAGCCTTCCTATAGAAACATCACGTTACCATTAAGACTCTAATTTCAAATGTAATAATTATTAAAAATGTTTTATGTCTTTTAAGACTTTGATAACGTTAAAGTTTTATCAAAACTTATATGTTCTCTGATAAATATTAATTGAAAACATTATTATGAATTAACATTGGTAACACAAAACCAACAACTATTGCTGAAATTACCATAACCCAATCGCGTTTAGAAAATCTAAAAATAGTTTGACATAAAAACCCTAAGAAGATTACGATAAACACCATAACAAGTTGTCCGACTTCAATTCCTAACCCTATTTCTAGAAGTGCCAGAATTTTGTTTTCTGAACTTGAAATCATCTTTTCAAATGTACCAACGAATCCTAGTCCGTGAATTAATCCAAAAAATAAGGTGACAAAAAACAGGAGTCCGACTTTAGTTCCGTGTGATTTTTTTCCAGCTGTAAACACATTAAACAATGCAACGACTAAAATAGTGAGTGGGATTAGAAATTCAATCAACCTGGCATTAACATTAATAACATCGTATGTTGTTAGTCCTAATGATATACAATGTCCGAGTGTAAATATTGTAACGAGCAATAAAATGCGCTTCCAGTCTTTAAATACATACGGAACAGCGAGTACAATTAAAAATAAGATGTGATCGTAGGCTTTGATGTTCATGACATGATAAACACCGTCTTGAAAATTTGACAGAAAATTGTCAATCATAATAACTTTATATTTGGGTTAAATCAAAGTTACGGGATTTAATTGATATTGAAAATAAAAAGGCTTCAACATATTTGTTAAAGCCTTTAGTACACTACATTGACCTATTCTCGAACCAATTGTTAAACTTATTTAAGAATTTAATTTCTTGTGATTGAATTTAATCTAGCCCATAATATGATAATTTATCATAATCCTCTTTAGTATTTAATAAAACATCTGGAATTTTGACATAAAAATCATTATTAAACCCAAATTCAAAATACAATACGTATTTATTAAATGGTAGTTTGAATCGTTCCATAGATTCATCAAAAAGCTCTAACTGAAATTTAAAAGCCCTTCCTTGCGGGATTTCAATTTCCTCTTCTAATCTATAGTTGACTTTTTTCCCATCAGATGGAATTTTGAGCTTATATTTTATGACAGGCCTTAAAATATTTGGCAAAGGAATATCTGGTCCAGCTAATCCAATCGGTAACCTTTTGACTTTAATAGTAGCATTCGTCAATAGTATAGTTCTATCATATTCGTTAATAAAACTAAAGTTGAATATTGGAAAAAGTGATTTCATTTCTAATGCTTCAAAAGCATTCGGGACATCTTTTATAGGCTTCCAACTGCAATTGACCGAGTCTACTCCTGTAGATATAAATTGAACTTTTAGAGTTTTAACATATAAATCCTGCTTATGTTTAACTACCTCCATCCTTGAAATATCTCCTTTCGTTATTTTAGAATGGCAAGTAGGGCATATTAAAATTAGATTAGTATTTTCATTGTTGGAAGGATTTTCATCTATGTGATGAATTTCAAAATGACCTACATCATCATTATCACAAAAAGGGCAAACTGAATTAGTCTCTTTTTGAAGTTCTGCTCTAACCTTATTTTTTTGTGGAATGTTTGGACGGTTTTTCTTTGGCATAGGTATTTATTTCATTTCTAATTAAGAGAACTTAAGTGATTTCGAACCTCATTTTAACTACTCATTGAAATAGCATCTAATTACTTAGCTTGTGATTTATTTTATCTTTTAAATAATCAAATATCATAACCCAATCGCTAATTCCGTAATAAGGTATATATGATTTTAAATGTTTCTTACTATAGACACTTTCGCTATTTCTGTAGATTAATTATTTATCTCTGATTAAGTCATAAAAATTTTGCAAAATAATATTCTTTAATTCATCATTGTTAGATTTCTTTAAAACACAAAGATTATCTAATACAATATTGACCATCATGGGTGTAAACTTATTATTTCCTCTGGATATAAATGGACCATCTGATTCCAATAAAATTTGATTACTAGGAATACAATCAATAATTTTTTGTCCCTTTATAGATTTTGTCATTTGATAATTTACCGAAATGAAATATCCTCTTGAGATAGCTTTTTCAAGATTTTTAATAGAACCTGAGTACCAGTGTAAAATAACTCTTCCTGGAAAATCATTACCTAATATATCAAGCAAATCACTTTCTGCTCTTCTACTATGGACAGTTAATATCTTATCCTCATAATCTGCACACGATGCAATAATTTTCTCAAAAACTTCTATCTGTTTTTTATAATCCGATAAAGGCTTATCAGAATTATCTAATCCAATTTCTCCTATGTATTTTGTTCTATCAATTAATTCGATAAATCTTTTAATTTCCTTATATCGCTCACCAACTAATTCAGGGTGTAAACCAAGGGCTGGTCTTATGTATTTAGTGTTTTTTGCAATACTTTCAGTATAGTGAAATACTTCGGGGCTATTGGTAACAGCAATTGTATAAATCTTTGATTTTTCTATTTGTTTTACAACTTCAATAGGGTTAGGCATTAAATCTAAATGAAAATGTGTATCGTGGTATTTCATTCTAAAAATTCTTTTACCTCCTTCATACCACGCTGATATACATTTATATATTCATTTAGTTGATTTCTATTTTCGAATGGTAAGGGACCAGAACTTAGAATATCAAATATTATATTTCTTATTGATTTCGTTTCTAAGCGCTTAAGAGACAGCTTGAATGCCCTAATATCACTCCCTGAAACCAATTTTTGTGATGGGACGCTTTGAGATATATTATGAACATATTTTGTCCCCATTATTCCGCCTTTTTTCTCAGCAGCTTGTCTTATAATGCAAGGCACACAATATCCGCATTGAATACCTGGCCTCATCCCTGAGTATCTACTATTCTCTGAATGAGAGCAGGAAAGTGTTTCTGCATTAAGGCTTTTAAGAAGATTTTGATTATCGCACTCAATCATCATTTCTCCTTTCGTCTTCCACTGATATGGGTTGATAACTTTATTATTTATTCCTAATTCAAGAATAACTTTTTTAAAAGTAGACAAGTAATATGGATGGGTAGTTCTTGTGCTATGACTACTCAGTCTAGTTCCTGTCAAAGGAACATTTAAGGAAATCAAACCGTTTTCTGGAACTATGAAATCGATTTTTTCATCTAGAGTATTTGCTATTATTAATCCAAGACATAAAAACAAAAACGACCTAGCCCTTGAGGTTTCTTCTTTTGTTGCATTTTCATGTTGCTGATTAGGTTGTAAATAAAATTGATAATTTATAAAAGAATCATCGCCATATTTCTTCCTCAAGGAATCATACAATTTAGTTTGAGCACTTTTATCTGCACCTCTCTTATAGTGACTAACAAAAGACACTTTATTCTTGCTTTCTAGTAAATCAATCGCTCCAATGAAAGAATCCATTCCTCCTGAAAACAAAGCTACTTTTTCTATTTTTTTAGGGTTACTATCGTTAAGAAGTTTAATTTGTTTTCCGTCTGCTATTATTTTTTGTCTAAAATAAATCTCCCATTTATCTCCACTAAGGAATGAAAGTAGTTTTTCTAAATCTTCTTTTGCATTTTCCCATTTTTCAAGAGAAGTAACTGGCATATAAAGTTTAAAATGACGGCTCCATTCTTGGAAGCCATATATTTTTCTTGAAACAACTTGGTCAGTTGTATAAACTCCAAGAGACAAGTGCAACAAATCCTCAACAGCATCTCTAGGTTCAATTTTAGATAATCTAAATTCTTTAAAAATATTAGTTCCAAATGCGGATGGAATATCTGGTAATTGAACCGTATTAAGAATATATTTTTCTTCCGAACTAGATATTTTCTTATCAAAAATATCGTTCTCGTTGTTTTTTATAATTATGTGCCAAATACTCATTTTTCTAGTGTTGAATATGCGAGTTCAAATATGTCCTCAATTAGTTTACGCCCTTGACCTTGAGCTAAATCAATTTTCGAAATGTCAGTTTTTTTGAATCCGTTTTTTACTTCATCTTGGATAAAAAAGCGCATTTCATTTTCTAATTTTATTGCTTCACTTTCAGATAAATCATTTCGTTCGAGAGCAATTCCTGCTTCATATACCCATTTTTTAAATATATATGCACTAACAAACTCAATTACTGTATCTGATAATGTTTCAGAATCAATACTATCAAGTGAATTAATATCTTTTCCACTATCAAGAATTTTCTCGTAAAGTTTATCAAATGCTATCATTACGGCAGCACGAGCTATAGCCTCATCGTTAGTACTTCCTGTTGGAGCTATTCTATCAGCAATTTTTGCCATGACTTCCTCACTAGATTTGCCTACACAATCTGAAAGATCATATTTCTGTAAAGTTTCATTAAAACCATCTTTAGAAACACCTGATAAAAATCCAAGATAGCTTCTACCAACATTAATTCCTGCTATTGATGCCTTTGTAGCGGCTCTACTACCTCCTGATGATTTTATATAAGATTTCGCGAAAGTCTTAAAGCTAGACCCTCCACCTCCATTTGAAATTCTAGTAAGAATACTTTTGGTGCCTGTCAATTTTTGGGACGGAATCATATCAAGAGCTGAATCTGATGTTACATTTGGAGTATCTTCAACTTGTTGGCTAATTTCATCGTCTTGTTCCATTTCTGGCGAGCCGTCTGGACTGTTTGCCCAACTAGGCAATAGTGGTGTTTTTCCTTTTGGACCTGTACCTGATGCAGAAGTTCCCATAATCTATTATATACTTTTTAATTTACGTTTAGCAATTCCTGCTAAACGTTTATTCGTTGAACTTAGACTCCAGTCTTGTACCATCTTAATTACTGTTGGTTGATGCGAAGTACCTTCCGATATTTCTAGTAACCATGTATTAATACTTAACGGCAAAACTTGATGTGGCAATTTATCTATTAAACTTAATAATTGAGAAATGAGTTCATTTCTAACATTGCAGAAGTCTATCAAGCGCTTAATAGTCGGTGATTCACCTGACTGTTCACCTTCATTTTTCATTTTATCTGCAAGTGATTCAAATATAGCTGAAGAATCTCCATCACTAAGAGAACCTGACTCCTTTAAAGCTAAAGTTCTTATCGTTTCGGAATCATTAAGAATTTTAATATATAAATCTTGAGCTTGAGAACTCATTCTTTGAATATTCGTTCCCGATACAGATAATTTATCTCTTGAATAATAAAAATAAGATTGTAAATTTACATCCGATAGGTTAGGTTCTGACGACACCCATTTTCTAATCCAAGAATCTTGCAAATAGCTTTGATATTCAACAGATAACTCCTCAAATTTCTCTTCATCATCTTTTAGCACAACTTCTTCCATCAATTTTAATTCGGAAATTATGCCTTGATTTTTTGCTTGTTTCTGGTAAAAGCTTTTAAAAGTTTCAGATTTGAAGTATTCTAACAACATTAGTTTTGCTAATATACGCTTGTCAAGGTTCTCTCCTTTAGATTTTGCCATTTGATGTCTTAGCAAAAGTGTATTTAAAAACCTTTTTGTTTGCCTTGGATTACCATTAAGACCTACCGCTAAAACAGATACTAATTGAGCAGAAAGAAGTAAAGCCTCCTTTAAATCATCATTTACCTCATTAATAAAATCGCCAGCATTTTCGAGTCTAAATGTAAAACCAAATTGATCTTTATTTTTTTCTTCTAAAACACCGATTCTTATATGCTCAAACTCGCCCACATCCGTATATAGATTAGTAAATAACAAATTAACATATGTAGTTAATTCTAAATCACTAAGTGGAGGTATTCGTATTGGATACTGTATAAGTTTTTCTAGATAATCACGTCCTACTTCTGTATTATCCCCTGGTATTTCAGGAAACCTTCTTCTGACCGCATGTTTAATAAGCCTTTCATCTGCTCCAATTACAAAAGCCGTTTTTTTTGCAAACAAAAATAGTTTTATTGCTTCAAGAGTTCCTATAACTGTATCGTGAGAACACCTATCCAAATCATCAATAAAAACTATTATTTTTTCAATATTGGTCTCTTCAATTAATTCCTCAAATGCTAAATGAAATTCTTGAATATCATTTTTTAGAATCTCATCTGGATCAGCATTTTCGTTTTGCTTTTTTATATAGTCTTCATAATTTGCATTGGATAATTTACCCAAAACATCTGAAGTAGTGGTTAAAGCAAGACCAGCAGGCCCCATCAACATAAATCCCGCACCATGTTTTACTGCAGATTGCCCTATTTTTAATAAATCTATTTTTCGAAGTAGTTTTGCTGCTATTTTTAATGCTTTGTCTTGAGGCTTTCTTTTTTTGATAATTTCATTAACTATCCTTCCCATTAGTACTGTTTTGGTATCTTCATAACCTTCAAACAACCATCCATTAAAATTAATGATTAGGACATCTTTGTCTTCCAAGTAGGTTTCCTCTACCATTTTCATAAGACTAGATTTTCCGCTCCCCCAATCGCCAAAAACGCCTATACTACAAGGCAACAAACTATTATTATTCACAATACTTGTAACTGCATTCACTAGATGCTGATAGTCTATGAAGTCAGAATTAGTTTCATTATCATTCCACATTTAAAACGTTTTTCAAAATTTATATATAGAAACATAGTTGCACGATAATACAACATAGTAAAAACTTAATTAAAAGCTTATTAATTAATAATAGGGAGAATCTAAATATACATAAATTAATAAGTAATGAATTAGAAAAGCACCATTATTAAGTAACATAAATTGAAAAATACAATTTATAAAAAAAAGATATTTATGGTTTACCATAACGTTTGACCACCTCCCTTCTAAGGAGACGGTTGAAGCTTTGCGGAGAGTAAGGGATTCGAACCCCAGAATCTGACCTCTGGGTTATGAACCCTGAGGTCAATTTATTCGCTTTTTTTGTATATTTAAGCAATGGAAATAGTATATGACATAATAATTAATGTGCTTTCTGATGGAATTTCTTTTCTATTGGGAATGCTATTTGTCATTTTATACTCTTTTTTAAAAAATTCTATTCATATCAAAAAACTCATTCGAAATTCACGAAACCACCTTGAGGTTTTAATGAATTTTGAATTAAGAAATAGAGGTTTTGAACCTTATTCTTTAGATATAAAAAAAATCCAATAATCAGAATATTATTTGAATAATCGACATTTTTCGAACAAACCGAACAATTGTTCCTAAAAAGTTCGCTTTATTACTAAAAATCACACTTTTGTTCTCTTTTGTTCTCTTTTATTCTGTTTTATTACACTTTATTCTAATAAGTTCGGACTATATTCTGAATTATAACTAGCTCTTAACAACCTTCAATACTTCAGTTACATTATTATTTATTACCTGCAAATAATAAACATCAGAACTCAAATTTGATACATCCAAAACATAACCTTGAGAAGTGCTTTTTACTTCGAAATTCTTAAACTCTTGACCCAGAACATTAAATAATTTAAAATCAGAATAGACATGAGTAGTCCTAATATTAATAATACCATAAGTTGGGTTTGGATATAAAATAAGATTACTATTTTGTGTATGGTCATCAATACTTAATGTTTGCTCAATTAAAGACATACCAGATAAAGCATCAATCTTTCCTCTTCCCCAAATATTGTTAGCACTAGTTCCTGTAAATGCATCTTGAATTGACGTGTTGTCTAGTAATTGCTTTATATCATTTGGCGTAAGGTTTGGATTAGCCTGTAGCCATAATGCAATAATTCCTGTCACTACTGGAGCAGCCATAGAAGTCCCTTCTAAAGTTGCGTACCACCATTCTTGTGATCCATCTGTTACACCATTCACAACAGATGAACTAGAAGCCATATAATTAGAATCAAAAGAACTCACAGATGACACTATAGTATTTCCTGGAGCCGTTATGTCTGGTTTCATTCTGCCATCTACTGTAGAACCCAAACTAGAAAATGGTGCAATCTCTCCAATAGCAGTAAAAAAATTGGCATTGTGGTTATTACCAAAAAAATCATTGTAGTTATTCTTTGAAGTATAAGCTCCAACCGTTATAATTTCATTTGCTGTACCTCCAATTTCACGTAAGGTGATATTACTATCTCCATCTACAACATTGTTATAACCATAATTCTCGAATTCAGAGGTAAAACCTGAAGACGTACACCATGCATCAATAGATGTGTTCTCTGCATTCACTTCTAATACAAAAATATCTCCATCATTTAATGATAAGTCGCCTGCAAAATCAACATTAAGCGTTACCCGTGGTTTTTGGTTAAGTTCATTTGAAACAACATAGTTTATACTCCACTGATCATTATCTATAGCATCACTAAGTAATTCTTGACCGATAATTGATGTATTAGTATTTATATAAGGCAATACATCAATCCATGTATCAGTAATTGTATTGTAAATATTGAAACTCACATTGAAATCCGTATTGGCATTTCCCCATATATCAATAAAAGGCATTTGACTTTCATTGTTCTCAACAAAATAGAATTTTGATTCATTCAGATTAAAATCAGATGACACATGAATCTTTCTAGCTCCTTCATTACCTGCTGCTCCTACAATGATTATTCCCTCATCAACTAAATTATCTATTTCTTGATCCAAAATTGAGCTTCCATCATGTGGACCAAAGTGAGTCCCAAAACTCATATTTATCACTAAAGGTTTATTTACTGAATTTGCATAATTCACTAGGTAATTTAGTGCATCTATAACATTTGTGTTAGTGTTTGGTCCTGTTTGATTAACAGGCAAATTATAGGACACTAATACTATTTCACTATTATATGCCATTCCTTGAAAACTATCATTACCTCCATCAATTCCAGAGCCAGCAGCAATGCCTGCGACATGTGTTCCATGAGATTTATCATTCATGTCGCTTTGTTTTGCTAATATTTGTGCCCCTCCAACGTATTCGGAACCATAATTATAACCATTGGGGTTTACCCCTGAATTATCTCCTTGTATCCAAACACGACTTATTCTAGAATCTCCATTTGTATCTCTAAACGTAGGATGAGTAAAATCAAACCCTTCATCTATGACTCCTACGACAACTCCTGAGCCATCATAGCTAGAATCTAAACCAGAACCAGAATGCACTAAATCAACATTAGTCAAGTTTCTCGCTTCATCTAATGTACTTTCAAAAGGAACTCCAACGTCTAAATACTTCACACAGTTATTGGCAATAACTTCTTCAAAACGATCTAACGGAATTAAAGCAGTTATCACACTTTTATTTCCTGAGTTTATGAGAATTGGTAAATCACCAATATCATCTATTGAGCAATTGTCATTAAGAAGTAAAATGGTATTCACATAACTCAATCCATTTTTTTGAATAATAGCTGTCTTTAGATTTCTATTGTCATCTAAAAACATTACTGTAGTTGCTGAAATATTTGAACTGATTTTCTTTGAATTAACAACAATTTTCTCATGAATAATTGGTTTGTCTGACAATCGTTTTTGTCCAAAAAGATTAATTGCTAATAAAACAAATAGAAATGTAGATACATTTTTTAATGAGTAGGTTTTCATAAGTATTTTTTTACTCACCCAGTTCCAAAATGATGTTAGTACAAACGATAAGCGTGGAACTGTAGCTTACTGTTCGAAGGGTACTGGTATACCTGTGCACAAATAAACTAAGCCCACGCCGTAACGTGAGCGTATCGTCTATTTATCTCGTACACATTCAAAAATTACCAGTTTTTTCGAACAAGATTAAATAGCTAACGCTATACTATATTTTCATTGCTAATTTACATTTATTTATTGAGATTAAATAATTAGAAAAACTACATCAAAACTTATTGATTATATAACCGCTTCTATTGATTTCTTTATATTTAGTTCCATTCCATTCGTTGTAGTCTAACGGCATTCAATATTGCTAATAATGCTACGCCTACGTCCGCAAATACAGCTTCCCACATTGTAGCCAAACCGCCTGCTCCTAAAATTAGAACAATCAATTTTACACCGAATGCTAATATGATATTTTGCCATACAATCTTTCGGGTAGAACGACTTATCTTAATGGCTTTTACCACTTTTGAAGGTTGATCTGTTTGAATAATAACATCTGCTGTTTCAATAGCTACATCACTTCCTAAGCCACCCATAGCAATACCTACATCACTTGCTGCTAAAACTGGTGCGTCATTAATACCATCGCCAATAAATGCAATTTTGTTTTCTGGATTCTGTTTTAAAAGCTCAACTTCATTTAATTTATCTTCTGGTAACAAACCGCCTTTAGCTATTTCGATTTTTAATTCGGAAGCTACTTTTTGAGTAATGGAATCCTTATCGCCAGAGAGCATCATTATATTTTTGACACCAACTTTATGCAATGAAGTAATCGTTTCTTTTGCATCATCTTTTAATTCATCTGCAATAACAACATAGCCTGCGAATGTGCCATCAATAGCAACCAAAACAATCGATTCTACAATAGTTTCTGTTTCCTCTAAAACATTAATTTTATTTGCTGTCATTAGGGCTTTATTACCAACTAAAACAGTCTTACCATTTACAATACCTTTTAAACCTTTTCCTGCTATTTCAGATACTTCGGAAGCCTCATAGTCTGCACCTTCATCTTTATATTCCAGAATGGCTTTTGCGATTGGATGCGTGGATTGTTCTTCCATTGCCATTAGATACTTCATAAATTCGGATTCTTCCCAACCAATAGCTTTGACTTCTTTGATTTTAAAGACACCTTTAGTAACTGTTCCTGTCTTATCCATTACCAAAGTATTTACTTTAGTCATTGCATCTAAAAAGGAAGCTCCTTTAAATAATATACCGTTTTTTGAAGCTGCTCCCAGGCCACCGAAATAACCTAATGGAATTGATATTACCAAAGCACAAGGACACGAAATTACAAGAAAAATCAAGGCACGATACAACCAATCTCTAAAGACATAATCATCTACAAAAAAGTATGGAAGAAACGTAACACCTATGGCTAAAAACACAACGATTGGCGTGTAAATTCTTGCAAATTGTCTAATGAATAATTCTGTTTTAGATTTTCGAGCTGTGGCATTCTGTACCATATCCAAAATTCTTGCTATGGAACTATCTTTAAATTCTTTGGTGGTTTCAATTTCAATTACTCCATCCAAATTAATGCTCCCTGCAAATACTTTTTCGCCTTTTACAATCGTATTAGGTTTGCTTTCGCCTGTTAATGCTGCTGTGTTGAATGAACCTTTTTCGGAAAGTAGAATACCATCTAAAGGGATTTTTTCTCCAACACGTACTTGCACTTTTTCACCAATTTCAACCGTTTCTGGACTTACAGACACATAATTATTGTTGCGATATACCAGAGCTTCATTTGGTCTTACATCAAGTAAGGCTTTTATATTTCCTTTTGCTCTGTTAACTGCTGCATTTTGAAACAATTCGCCAACTGCGTAAAACAACATTACTGCAACACCTTCTGGATATTCACCAATTATAAATGCACCAATCGTGGCAATAGACATTAAAAAGAACTCGGTAAAAACATCGCCTTTTATAAGGCTTTTCCATCCTTCTTTAATTACTGGAAATCCAACTGGTATATATGCTAAAGTATACCAAACTACTCGAATCCATCCTTTAAATTGAGGAAGCGCATCAAAATAATCTACAGCGATACCTACAATTAACATTACAAAACTTATGATAGCAGGAATGTATGTTTTGAATGCGCTACCATCTCCGTAGTCGTGACCATCATCGTGAGAATGTTGTTCTTCTGAATTTAGTTTTAAATCTCTTAAATTGACTTTCTTTTTCTTCATTTTGAATTGAATAAATTTTTAATATCATTAGGTATAGGCATAGATTTTAATGGTGGTACGTTTGCACCGCCTGTGTTACCAAGTGGCACGTGGTCAATAAATGATTTCCAACCACCAACAAGTAACCTAATAATTTGACCGAGTACTTCTTTAGTATCTTTTTGCATAAATCCAAACTTTAGCATTAACCAATGTGAATAGGTATGTTCTATTGGGTAAGATTGCCCTATGATATGACTGCGTTCTAAATGATACCAAGCATTACTATACTGCTTATTTTCTAAACAGAAACTATATCGTTTTAATTCTTCGTTATAAGCCTGTTTAAGAGGTTTAGGTATTTTAGTATTAAACTTCATATCCACTAATTTTTTATAAAAATAATCTAATAGTAAGTGCAATGGAAGTGCATTTGTTATCTACTACACTTATCACAAATACCTTTTACAACCAAGTTTACATTTTCCGAAACAAAGCCATCAGGTACTTTAATTTGGGGAATTTTATGCTCTGTTAAACAAATGGTTTCATTACAGTTATTGCAATGAAAATGCAAATGCAAATCGGTTTCAATCTCGCAATTACAGCCCTTTTCACACAATGCATATTTAGTGATTCCAGTGCCATCATCTATTTGATGCACAATATCCTTTTCCTCGAATGTTTTAATAGTTCTGTACAATGTGGTTCTATCTGCTTTTTCAAAAGCATTTTCTATATCACTTAATGTTACTGCTACTTGTTTCTCTGCAAGAAACTTATAAATCAATAAACGCATTACCGTAACACGTATATCTTTTGACTCTAATAATTGTTCTATTGTTTGCATAATTAATGTTCGTGTTCTGCTTCGCCTTTTTTCATTTCGGCTATTAAATAATACGCATTGTTATAAGCGAATTTTGTGATTTTATCTTGTTCTTCAGTAAATTGAACAGCTATCCAATTGCCATCTTTTGCTCCTAAAAGCACTTCAATAGGTTTAAAACTCCAATCGTCATTTTCTTTTTCTGCCGAAAACACGAAAAATCTATCACCTTCTTTTACTATCGCACTTTCAGGAAGTGCTTTTGTTTTGGTGTTCTCTACTTGAATTTTACCTTGGATATACATTCCAGGAATTAAGTTACCTTTCTTGTTTTCAATTTCAGCGTGTACGTGTACTGCTTTAGGGTCATCTTCAAATGTTTTGCTTACGGAATAGATTTCTGCTGTTAATTCTTCATCTTGCATTGTTTGTATATTAAAGCTTACTTTTTGACCTTTCTTAACTTTATACACATCTTTTTCAAAGACCATTAAATCAGCGTGAACGTGATGTGTATTTACAATTTCAAAGAGTTCGGTTTGTGGTTCAACATACTGTCCTGTTTTTACTTCTACCTTTTGCACATAGCCTTCAATAGGACTTCGTAATGATATACTTTGAGCAATTGTTCCATTTCGTACTGATGACGTGTTTATATTTAATAGTTTCAATTGGGCTTCCAATCCATTTACCATAGCTTTAGAGGCATCATATTCGGCTTCGGCTTTTTGAAAATTTGCACCAGAGCCAACTCCTGCATCATATAATTTTTGCTGACGCTCAAAGTTCTTCTTTAAAAAATTACTATTGCTAAAAGCATTCAAATAGTCGGTTTGCATTTGAATAATATTTGGATGTGAAAGATATGCCACAACTTGACCTTTATTCACTTTATCACCTTCAATCACTTTTATGGATAATACATTTGCACCAACTACAGAAGTTATTGCTGCTTCACTTTGTGGTGGCACTTCCAATGTCCCATTGGCTTCTACATAACCACTCATGTTGCGCAAGGCAATACTATCTATTTTCATTTTTAAGGCTTCAAACTGTTGCTGTGAAAGCATCACTTCTTCGCCATCGTTATGGTCATCGTTTTCTTCAGTTTTTTGTACTTCATCATGAGAATGACCATCACCTTCTTTATGATTTTCTTTATTTCCGCACGCGGTTGCTACAATTGATACTATAAAAAGTATAAGGAATTTATTTGTTATATTTTTCATTGTCTAAAATTTTGTATGTGTATTGACCATTATTTGCCAAATGCCTATTATGGGCTTTCATTGTCTTATTGATTAAAATATTGTAATTGGAATGTACTTTCTAAATAGTTCACTAATGCTGTTTGTGCTTCCAGTTCTGATTGAATAGCTTCTTTTATAAGTTGTGTAAACGCTGTGTAATCAATCTCTCCTTCTTCATAAGCAAACAAAGCACCTGTTTTTTGTTCTTTAATAAGTGGTAATACTTCATTCTTATAGAACAGCCAAGATGTTTTCCATTTTTGGTAATTCTCTTTAGCTTGATTAAATTTAGATTGCACCTCCTTTTGCTTGAACTGCATATTAGTTTCGGCAATTTGCCTATCAATTTTTGCTGTTCTAACTTGTGCTTTTGTTGTACCAGATAAAAATGGTATGGAAATACCAGCTTGATAGGTATAAAACCCTGAATTTCCGCTTACTTTTTGCAAACCACCTTGAAGGTTAAACTTTGGTAAATTTTCAGCTTTGGCAGCTTTAAAGTTTGCTTCTGCCTCTGCAAGTTGAAGTTGAGAAAAACTATATAAAGGGTGTGCTTCTAAAGTAAAGGATTCTACATTTATTTCGTTCTCTATATCAATTTCATCTGAAACCGTATAAAATTCATCTGCAACTAACCAAAGGTTTAATTGTTGTAATGCAATAGTATATACACTTTTTGATTGCTTAAATTTATTCTGAATCTGTAAAGCTTGATTTTTGGCTGCTGCATATTCCAGTTTAGAAATGGCTTCGACTTCATAATTTAATGCTACTGCTTTTTCAAAGTTGGTGTAAATAGAATCTAACTCTTTGTATAAATTACAATTCCTTTTACTCTGTAAAGCATTTGCCCACGCTTTTTTTACTTCCAGTTCTAAATCTAATTCTGAAAGCTGATAGGCTTTTTGGGCTAACTGAATACGTTGCTTCAGTAATTTTCTCTTTGGTGCTATACCAAACACGTCTATATTTGATTGACCAACTCCAATAGTGGTGTAAATACCTGATCCATTATTGATTTCTTCACCACCAGTAAAAATTTGAGTAGTACCAAAATCGAAAGCCGTTCCTTTTAATTGTAGTTGCTTATCAATTTCGAGTTGTTGTTGTTTTAAACTTGGATAGTTTTCTTTAGCCAATTTTACAGCTTCTTGCATCGAAATAATTGGTAACGAATCATTTATTTTTTGCGCATTTCCTGTTATTGGCAACAAAAACATAAAAGCCACCATAGCAGTAACTGTAATTACCTTTTTGTTAGCCCTAAAATTGAATGATTTGTTTTCTACCCAATGATATAATATAGGTAAAACGAATAATGTTAATAGTGTAGAGGTTAACAAACCACCAATTACAACAGTTGCTAAAGGTCGCTGAACTTCTGCACCAGCCGATGCTGAAATTGCCATAGGCAGAAAGCCTAAAACATCTGTAAAAGCAGTTAACATTATAGGTCTAATTCTTCGCTTTGTACCTTCTATAATTCTATCTTTTAGATTGGTAACTCCTTCTTCTTTTAACTCATTCAAACCACTAATCATTACTAATCCGTTTAATACTGCAACACCAAACAACACAATAAAACCGACTCCTGCCGAAATACTAAAAGGCATATCACGCAACCATAACGCTACAACACCTCCAATGGTTGCCATTGGGATTGCTATATAAATCATCAAGGTTTGTGGTAAGGATTTTAATGCAAAATAAATCAGTACAAAAATGAGTAACAAGGCAATAGGGACAACGGTTTGTAAACGGTTACTAGCACGTTCCAGATTTTCAAAAGCACCACCATAACGAATGAAATAACCTGATGGTAGTTCTAATTGTGCATCCAATTTAGTTTTGATTTCGCCTACTAATGATTTGACATCACGACCTCTTACATTAATACCTACATAGGTTCTTCTGTTGGTATTGTCTCTACTGATTTGCATTGGACCACCTTTATAACTTACATCAGCTACTTCACGAAGCGGAATTTGTTCACCAGAAGGTAAGTTGACAAACAAATTTTGAACATCTGTTATGTCCTTACGATTATGAGAACTTAACCTAACCACTAAATCAAACCGTTTTTCACCTTCAAAAATAACGCCTGCTGTTCCTCCTGCAAATGCTGATTGTACAATTTGGTTTAAGGTATTTATTTGAAGTCCGTATTGTGCTAATTTATTTCTGTTATACGAAATGGTCATTTGCGGCAAACCTGTTGTAGCTTCCGCTTTCATATCACCAATACCTTCTGTACCAGCAATAATTTTAGATATTTCTTCTGCCTTTTGAGATAGCACCTCTATATCTTCACCATAAAGTTTAATTGCAATATCTTCACGAACACCTTCAAGTAGTTCATTAAATCGCATTTCAATGGGTTGGGTAAATTCATAGTTCACACCAGGAATGATTTCCACAGCTTCCTTCATTTTTTCGATGAGTTCATCTTTTGTCTCTACAGTTGTCCATTCGCTTTTTGGCTTTAGAATTACAAAAACATCGGCTAAATCCATTGGCATTGGGTCTGTTGGAATTTCTGCAACACCAATACGACTAACTATTTTTTCAACTTCAGGAAATTTAGCTTTTACAATTTGCTCAATTTTTGTAGTCGTTTCAATCGTTTCAGTTAGTGAACTACCTGGTTTTAAAATGGCGTGAAACGCAATGTCTCCTTCATCCAATTGCGGTATAAATTCGCCGCCCATTCTCGTAAACATAAAGACTGTAATTCCGAATAACACAACTGCAATACCAATAATCCATTTTCCTTTTTTCAATGCTTTTACCAATAAAGGTTGATACTTGTTTTCAACCCAATGCACAAATCTATCGCCATAAGATTTTTTGTCGCTTTTTGGTGCTCTTAATACCAATGCAGACATCATTGGAACATAGGTTAAACAGAGTACCATTGCACCAATCATAGCAAAAATAAAGGTCAATGCCATTGGCTTAAACATTTTTCCTTCAATACCTTCTAATGCCAATATTGGTAGAAATACAATTAAAATAATCAGCTGACCAAAAAAGGCAGCATTCATCATTTTTTTTGAGGCATCTGCTGCTACACCGTCACGTTCTTTGGATGACAGTTTCCTTTTCTTTAGGACTTTCGAAGCAATTAGAAAAACGGTACTTTCTACAATAATTACTGCACCATCAACAATAATTCCGAAATCTATGGCTCCCAGACTCATTAAATTAGCCCAAACGTCAAAAACATTCATTAGTATAAATGCGAATAGTAGTGATAATGGAATTGTTGAAGCTACTATTAAACCACCTCGCCAATTTCCTAATAAGAAAATAAGAACAAAAATAACTATTAATGCGCCTTCAATGAGATTAGTAGCAACCGTTGAAGTCGTTTCTGCTATTAATTTACTTCGGTCTAACAAAGGTTCGATAATGACTCCTTCTGGCAGCGATTTTTCAATTTGAGTCATTCGTACTTTAACATTCTCAATAACATCGTTTGAATTAGCGCCTTTAAGCATCATTACCAAACCACCAACTACTTCGCCTTCTCCATCTTGAGTTAAAGCACCATAGCGAATGGCAGCACCAAATTGTACTGTTGCAATGTCGCCAACGGTAATTGGAATATTGTTTGTGTTTTTAACCGTAATCTTTTTAATATCCTCTAAACTACGCACCAAACCTTCTCCACGAATAAAATTGGCTTGATGGTTCTTTTCAATGTATGCTCCACCTGTGTTTTGATTATTAGCTTCAAGAGCTTCAAAAACATCGGTAATTGTTAAACCAATAGCTTTTAGTTCGTTTGGGTCGACAGCAACTTCGTACTGTTTAATTTTTCCACCTATGGCATTTACTTCAACTACACCTTCTACCATTGACATTTGACGTTGTACAATCCAATCTTGCATTGTGCGCAAATCAGTAACTGAATATTTGTCTTTATACTCTGGTTTTACTTTAAGTGTGTATTGATAGATTTCTCCTAATCCAGAAGAGATAGGTCCCATAGCAGGTTCGCCAAAACCACTTGGAATTTGTTCTTTAACTTCGTTTAGCTTTTCAGCTACTAATTGACGTGGTAGATAGGTTCCCATATCATCGTCAAAAACAATAGTAACCACAGATAAACCAAAACGAGAAATGGAACGGATTTCCTTTACATCAGGTAGGTTGCTCATTGCAACTTCTACTGGATAGGTTACAAATTGTTCAATGTCCTCTGTACCTAAATTGGGTGCTTGTGTAATAACCTGTACTTGGTTGTTGGTAATATCTGGAACAGCATCGATGGGCACTTGGGTCATACTCCAAATACCTGCTCCAACAATGGTAAGCGTTAGCAAACCAATAATGAATTTGTTATTGATTGAAAAATCAATGATTTTATTAATCATAGAAAATGTTTTAATTCAGTTAAACTATTCGATACAATTCTGATATAGAAAATAGAATTACACGAAATGAAAAGAACCATATAGGTTCAAAATTGGATATAGTTATCCTTTAAAAAAACTGAATTATGCCCTTGGTGGCTGGAAAAGCGATTCCAAATATCTGGAAGTGAAGTTTACTTTATGTAAATTATACTGTTTTTTCTCTTCAAAATTTAGTCGATTGGTTAAAGCCAAAGTATTGTTGGCAATAATTAATACCAATGGGTGACAACATTGATTATGGGAATGAATAGGTGTATTTTCCTTATCTGGGTTATGATGATGCTCTTTATTTTGAGCATCATTATCAATGTAATCTTCAACTACATATTCAAGGAAAGAGTCGCCATAGACTTTATGTTCTTGATAATGGGTAATAACACTTGAAATTTCTTTAATTGGACCACAAAAGTCCATATCTATACTTATTCCTTGAAAAAAGAATAAAATAGACATTGATATGGAAAAGAATATTTTCATATAATAAAGACAAATATATAAATTATTTAATGCAATGGTTGTGCAAATAAAATGAGCATATAGCTTTTTTTAATAGAAGAGCCTTTTTAAAAAGGCTCTTCTTTGTTTAATATTAATGATCATGATCTGAATGATCTTCTTCTTTTTCCTCACCAGATTGATTCATCATCATTTCGTGGTCGTATTTACAACAACCTGGTAAATCTTTATAGGCTTCTTCACTTCCTGCAACTTTTTCGGTGTCGTAACCTGAAGCTGCTATTGCTTTATGAATTGCCATTGCATCCGTTTTTGAATCATCAAAAGAGACATCAATTTTCTTTTTATCGACATCCCAATTGGCACTTGCAACACCTTCAACACTATTGGCTGCTTTTTCAATGGTACTTTTACACATACCACAATTTCCTCTTACTCCAAAAGATAAATCTGTCATTGCGATTTCTTTTGACACTTCTGTTGTTGTAGTATCTTCAACTTTTTTAGTTTCGTTTTTACAACTTGTTAAACCTAATGCTGCTATTGCAACTACACTTAAAATTACTTTCTTCATTGTTTTAAAATTTAATTGTTATTACTTGATTTATTATTATTCTATTACTTGTTTTACTTCTCCACAAGTTAGCATTGCTGCACCAAAATATGGATTGATTACTTTTTCTTGTTTACTCAACCAATAAGCACCATTGTTGTTATCTGCCATTGGACAAAATTCTACATACACTTTTTCATTGACACCAAATAATTGAACCGCATTGATTAGATGCGATGATAAATGCTTGAAATGGTCTCTTTGAGCCTTTATATCAGAGGTTTTAGAAATAGATGTCGCAGAAGATTGTATTTCTTTTACTAATGACATCCAATGTGTATGAGCATTATTGTCTGATAATAATTTCATATCCACTTTACTTAAATTGTTTAATAAACTTGTTGCATTAACTGAAGTATTTTTTGAATCTTCTTTAACTAAAGCATCTTTTAAATTGATATAGTCATTGTAAACAACTTTTAGTTGTTCTTGAAATTTCTCTGATACTGTCAATCTTTCGTTCATATTAGTATGGTCACTTTCTTTTTTTGATGCATTATTATCCATTCCTAAATGTCCTTCGTGACCAGTCATTACTTTGCCACCATCTTTATTCATCATTGATTTTTTACCTTGTAATTGAGCTGCTGCATCAACCGTAAAAGTTCCGTTAGTTACGATTTCATTTCCAACAAATAATCCTTCTAAAACTTCATATTCATTACCATTTTGATTACCTAAAACAACTTCACGCATTTCAAAAACGGTTTGGTCTGGATTGGTTTTTAAATAGACAACAGAACGTTCACCTGTCCAAAGTACAGCAGATGCTGGGATTGTTAACACTTCATCATTATTATTTGATACTCGTTCAATATTAGCGGTTACAAACATTCCTGGTTTAAATACATCGTTCTTATTATTAAGCACCACACGTAAGGTTACTGTTCTTGTTCTGGTATTTAATATTGGGTCAATGAAATCTACTTTCCCTTTAAATTCCTTATTAGCATAAGCGTTTGTAGTCACTAAAACTTCTTGTCCCTTTTCAAATAAATCTATTTGATTTTCATAGACATCAAAGTTTGCCCAAACTGTATTGAGATTTGCAATTTTAAGCAATGGCTGACCTTGTTTGATGTAGTCGCCTTGTTCTACTAATTTTTCGGTAACTGTACCTGAAACGGTTGCATAAACTGGAAAGTTTTCTTTTACTTTTTGGGTTTCTTCAATCTGATTGATTTGACTTTCAGAAAGTTTCCACAACTTCAATTTATTACGAACTGCCTTATATAATGCAGGTTGCGATTCCTTTAAAGATGATGCTGTAATTAACTCTTGTTGTGCCGCATACAATTCTGGCGAATAAATAGTTGCTAATAGCTGACCTTTACGTACTTCTTCACCTGTAAAACTGACATTCAATCGTTCTATTCTACCCGAAAAATAACTGACTTGTACTGCGTTTGCTTCTTCATTTTCAGCAATTTTGCCAGATAATTTAAGGGTGTTGCCATCAACATTTCCTTTGCCTACAACAGTTGTTTGAATATTCGCCAATGCCATCGCATTTTCAGTTAACTTGAATTGGTCTGCCAACAAACCATCTGCACTACTTGCGGCAGGAATTAAATCCATCCCACAAATAGGACAATCACCTGATTCTGGTTGCATAATTTGTGGATGCATTGAACACGTCCACATTTGATTGGTTTCTGTTGTTTCCGTATGATTGTGTTCTGCGCTTTCATTGGACGAACCTCCAAATAGCAACCAACCCAAGAGTAAGCCTACTGCGAGTAATCCTATGTATATGACTATTTTATTATTTTTCATTTTCTAATCGTTTTATCATTGCTTTCATTTCTTCTATTTCCTTTTTCTGTGCTTTAATAATATCCTCTGCTAATTGTTTAACTTCTGGGTCTTTTATATCTGCTCTTTCGCTTGTTAGAATTGCTATGGAATGATGTGGTATCATACCCTTCATCCAAAGTACATCACCTACGGTTGATTTTTGGTCACGTACTAAACCTAAAGCACCAAGGAAAAGGACGATGCTACCTAATACAATACCCAAATTTTTCCTTTTATTCTTGTACATATTCTTCATAAAGAAAAACATAATTAAGGCCATAGCTGCAATACCTAAACAGACCATATAAAATCGTGTTAGACTAAACCATACGTGGTCAAATTCATAAGTATTTAAGTACATTGTGATATACATTGCAACAAATGATGAGCCTAACATCAAAAAGAATTTAGTGTAATTGCTCATACCTTTATTATCGTTGTTTTTGTGTTCTTGTGTGTTCATAATTTCTTTTTTTAGTATTAATATTATTTTCTTTTCTTTTTAAATTTTCTAATCGTAGGTGAGGAAGTAAACCAAAGTAAAAATCCGCTTAATACAGTAATTAAGCCTAATAGAGAAAAGGCTCTTAAAACTATTGTATTAAAGTTGTCTCTACCTTCATAATCCATAGTGTGCGTCATCCATAAAAAATCAAACCAACGCCAACTGCGATGTCTTACCGTTTGAAACTTCCCATCAGTAATAGATACATAGGCTTTAAGAGCTTCATCAGATTCATAGGATATTACATAAGCAGGTAACAATTTTTCTCTATACTCGTGATGTTTCCCTGTTTCATTAATCTGTTCTATAGATTCTACCTTTAAGCCATTTTTCATATTGAGTCTTGCGATATACAAAGCCTCTTCTTTTGTTATATTAGATTTTAAACTACCATTGATGGCATTGTATAATTGTTCTTTGTTAATCCAATAGTATGGTGAATTATCAATATCTCTCAATTCAATAGTATTGATGCCTTTTGAAACATTAAGCTGTGATGGACTAATGAGGTTGTTAAATGCTTTAGGTTGGTATTCCATATTTTTAAAATGGTCACCGTGTATCTCATCAATATCTGTCCAACTAAAATATAAACCACTAATAGTCCAAAACAAAAACTGAATACCCAAAAACAACCCTAAATAGCGATGTGTTTTCCTTATTTTTAATGCTGTATGCCTGTTTACCATTTTATTGATTTATTTTGAATGGAAAGCTAATTGTTACCTTCTCCCAAGCAAGAGAAATACTTCCTTCAGTTTCACTAATCTTATTTACTTTATACTCTAAATGCTCTGTAATTTTATCTGAAATACTTGGCGTCACTTTAAATCTTATCACATCATCATTTGCATCATAATCGTCTTTCCCGTGCTGATTCCAGTTTTTATTAATCATTATAGTCCAATCCTCTTTTGAAGGAATCGTGAAAAATCCATATTTCCCTTTTGGAAGCACCTCACCATTTATAATTAAATCCTTATTTGTTTCAATCCACGTTGCCATATGTGCTCCAGCTTGCCAGACATTATCAAAACCAACTAATCCACCAAAAATGATTCGTCCTCTAACTCCTGGTGATGAATAGTCTATATGAATATGAGCATCACCAATCATTGCCATTGTAGATGTATGTGGACTTAAAGGTTTCTTTTTAGGAACATCTTCTTGTTGAGTTTGAGTCTCTTGATGGTTGTGTTCTTCCTTTTTCTGTTCCTGATTTTTACAGCTTAAAACTGAAATTGTTAACACAAATACTACTATTAATTTCTTCATAATTATATTTTAATATTTCTTAATCTTAATGCGTTTACTATTACAGACACAGAGCTAAAACTCATAGCTAACGCAGCTATCATTGGCGACAATAAAATGCCAAAGAATGGGAATAATACGCCTGCTGCAACTGGTACACCTAATGTATTATAGATAAGAGCAAAAAATAAATTTTGCTTTATGTTTCTCATTACGGAATGACTTAAATTTTTAGCCTTTACTATTCCGTGTAAATCACCTTTTACCAAGGTTATCATTGCACTTTCTATCGCTACATCTGTTCCTGTTCCCATTGCAATACCTACATCACTTTTTGCCAATGCTGGTGCATCATTAATACCATCACCTGCCATAGCAACCACCTTTCCATTTTCTTGCAGTTTCTCTACTTCTTTGAGTTTATTTTCTGGTAGCATACTGGCTTTAAAATCTGCAAGATTAAGCTCTGATGCTACTGCTTGTGCTGTATCGTGATTATCACCTGTTAGCATTATAACATCAATACCTTTATCTTGAAGTACTTTAATCGCTTTGGCACTTGTTTCTTTTATTTTATCGCCTATAACTACATACCCAACAACGGTTTCATTTAATGATAAATAAGAAACTGTTTTACCCTGTTTTTGGTAAGATTTAGCTTCGTCTTTCATTGTAGAAGTAATATCTGCTTTGGCATATTCCATCATTTTAGGATTCCCTAATGCTACTTTTTTATCATTTATTATAGCTTCAACACCTTTTCCTGTGACAGCACTAAAGTTTTCAGATTTTATTATTTCAGCGTTATGTTCCTTTCCATATTTAACAGTTGCTTCTGCTAATGGGTGTTCGCTATTGGTATTTAATGAAACGATATATTGTAGTAGCTCTCTTTCATTTAAAATATCACTAAAAACACCTACTGTTTCTACCGTTGGTTTTCCTTCTGTAATAGTTCCAGTTTTGTCAACTATAAGTGTATTTACTTTATCCATTTTTTCAAGAGCTTCGGCATTTTTTATCAATACACCATTTTGAGCACCTTTGCCCACACCAACCATTACAGACATCGGTGTTGCTAAACCTAAAGCACAAGGACACGCAATAATTAGAACTGCAATTGCATTGACTAATGCATAGACATAAGCAGGTTCTGGTCCCCAAATTGTCCAAACAATAAATGTGATTATCGATATAATAACTACGACAGGCACAAAATATCCTGATACCTTATCTGCTAAATTTTGAATAGGTGCGCGACTTCTACTCGCATCATTAACCATGTGAATGATTTGTGAAAGTAACGTATCACTTCCTACTTTTTCGGCTTTCATTAAAAAGGATTGATTCCCATTAATTGTTCCACTACTTACTTTATCGTCTTGTGATTTGTTTACAGGAATAGGTTCTCCTGTAATCATAGATTCGTCAATGGTTGTTTCGCCTTCAGTTATCATTCCATCTACAGGAATTTTATCGCCTGGTTTTACTTTTAGAATATCATTTAATTCGATATTATCTATACTAACTTCAACTTCTTCACCATCTATTATTTTTATAGCTTTATTAGGTGCTAACTTTAATAATTCTTTAACTGCTGAATTGGTTTTGCTATGTGCACGCGCTTCTAACAACTGACCTAAAAGCACCAAAGTTAGAATTACCGTTGCTGCTTCAAAATAAACGTGTACAGCACCTGATTCAGTTTTAAACTGTGCCGGAAACACATCTGGAAACAACATACCTACAACACTAAATAACCAAGCCACACCTGCACCAATCCCAATGAGTGTGAACATATTGAGATTCCACGTTTTTATACTTCTATAAGCACGTTCAAAGAACATCCAAGTGGCATAAAATACAACTGGAATAGATAATGCAAACTGAATCCAATTCCAATATTTCTGTTCCATTATATCGTATAATGGGTTGTTGTTGAGCATTTCGCTCATTGCCATTAAGAATATTGGTAATGTGAATGCAGTTGCTATCCAAAACTTCTTCAATAATTTTTTATAGGTCTTTTCTTCAGCTGAAAGGTCAGGTTTCATTGGTACTAAATCCATACCGCAAATAGGACACGAACCTGCCTCATCCTTTATAACTTGTGGGTGCATTGGACACGTCCATTGTTCTGTTGTAGCCGATGATAGATTTTGTTCTTCAACCAAATCCATTCCGCAAACAGGACAATCGCCTGGTTTTTCATAAGTTTTATCGCCCTCGCAATGCATTGGGCAATAAAAAGTGCCTGTACCTTTGCCTTTTGGTTTCTGTTTTTCAACTTGGTTCGATTCTGGACGCTGACCTGCTTTGTGAATACTGTATGTACCACCATCATTTTCTAAAACTTCTTGAAATTTTTCAATCGATATATCAAATTTCATTTCAATGGTTGCTTCTGCTTTTTTCAAATCAACAGAAACTCTTTGAACTCCATCAACTGAAGAAAGTGTTTTTTCTACGTGAGCTTTACAGCCACTACAGGTCATTCCTTTAACAGGAAAAGTTCTTGTGATTAAACCATCTCCGTTATCTGGATGTATATGATATTTTGCATTTTTTTCTTGCAACGCATTTTCAAAATTATCTATTGATATGTGCTCTTGCATTTCTATGATTGCTGTTGATGCTTCAAAATCAATCTCTACATTTTTTACACCCTCAACTTCTGATAAAGCATTATTAACAGTTCTCATACAACCTTTACAGGTCATTCCCTGAATTTGATATTTGTGTTTCATTATTTTTATATTTTAAAGTTAACCCACAAAACTACCTTTCACTTGCCAGTATAGTTTTCCTAATATTGGATAATATTTATACAATTTGGTCTAATGGTTTTCTGTTATCAATTTGTAGGTTTTTAAAATCAGTCATAGACATTCCTGTGACCTGCTTAAACTGTTTTGCTAAGTGACTACTATTTTTATAATTGAGACTATAAGCTATTTCTGAAAAATTCAGCTCTTGTAACTGGATATATTCCTTAACCTTTTCAATTTTTAGGTTTATAAAGTATTTTTCTATTGTTATTCCTTCTGACTTACTGAAGGTTTTACTCAATATGGAATAGCTCTTACCCATCTCACTTTCAAGTTTAGCGAGAATAACATTTGTATCATTCTTTTCTATGTATTCAATAAGATTCACCTTAATCTTTTCTACCAATGCCTTTGTAGGATCTTTAATCAATTCAAAACCTAATTCATTTAAATTCTTTTCAAATTTTAAATAATCATTATCTGGATTTTCTTTAACTGTTATTTTTCCAAGTTGAATAGCTTCTACTTCGATGCCTTCATCATTTAAAAGTCTAAGAATTGACATTTTACATCGATTACAGACCATATTTTTAATAAACAAAGTGTGTGTCATTTTAATTTAAATTTTCATTTATCTGTGTTAGAAATTGTATTATTTCTTGCTTTTCAGAATCTGTTAAAATAGCATCACTATGAATTAATGTATAACTATCCAATGGCATTTTATCACTTTCAATTTGTTTAATAATTGACCGTAGCTTGCTTGCCTTTCTTCGGTTTGATAAAGAGTCCCATTCACTAAAATTCAATTCGGCTTTACCTTCTTTAATATGGTCTTCTAAAAACCAAGCAACTGGTTGTATCTTATTATACCAAGGGTAGTTTGTGTTGTTACTATGGCAATCATAACAAGATACTTGTAACTTATTTTTAATGTCATTTGGAACGTTGTTAACTAACATAAAATCGGTTTTTGGGACTATATCGCTTTGGTTGCCTTCTGTGGGAATAAATTGTATGCCCACAAAAACAACTAATAAAACCAACATTATATTTTTAACAATTTTCATTTAGTTAATCTCTTTCTGTACTTTACCACATTTTAGCATTTTACTTCCGTAGTAAGGGTTACGTACTTCTTCACTTTTACTTAACCAAGCACTACCTTTATCGTACATCGGGCAAAATTGCTCGTATAAAGTATTTGCTGTTCCTGTAATAGCAACCATATCTGTAACATCTTTACTTAAAACTTTAAAATGTTCTCTTTGATGTGCCATTGGACTTTCTGAAATATGTTCTGCGTGTTCTATTGCATCTTCAACAATTTCTTTTAATTCTGTTTGTTGCTCCTCTGTATATTTAGAAACATCTAAATTTTCTAAACTTTTTTTCAATACTGCGCCAAATTCTTTTGCTTTTGCTTCATCATCAGAAACTAAAGCATCTTTTAGATTAAAATAATCTTTAAGTATCATTTCTGCATTTCCGTCTTGATTGCTATTCATTGCCATTTCTTTTTTGTCACTATCGTGATGACCATCACTATTGTCGTGATTCATTTCTGTATTATGACCTTCATCGTTGTTTTGTTCTTTTTTTGCGTCTTTACACGACATTGCCGTTAATGTTAAAAATGTCATTGCTAAAATTCCTGTTATTACTTTTAAATTTTTCATTGTTTTGTTATTTATTTATTAATGTTTATTGTTTAAAATCTTACCAAAAGTCCGCCACCCCAACCATATCGGTTATTGTAGTTGCCTTGGATTGAAATATTTCGTGACAGAATATAGGAGGCTCCAACCAACCATTGTGTTTCACCTTCGTATGAATTATTATTTTCTAAATCATTAACCCAACCAAAGTCTGCTCTGTATTCATATTCGCCTTCTATAAAAAGTCTTGGAAAAAGCAAAAGTTCTCTATCTAAACGGATTCTTGGACGCAATTGATGGTCCATACTCACATCTACATTAAATCTATAGGGTGTAAAATATTTAACACCAACTAATCCTACGGTATTAAATGTATCAAAAGAATTTGGTGTTGATGTTTCGGTGTTTACACCTGCATACACGCGCACCCAATCATTTAAGTATCGGTTGTAATTTACTTCTACTTCAGCATTTTGGTCATAGTCAAATTCGGCACGCAAGCCAAATTCATTTCTAATGTTACTAGACATAAGGTTTAATTCTGTGAAATTTGAACCTGCGCGTGCCATTCCCCAAGAATAATAATGGTCTGTTTCATCAATTAATTTTTGAACTGGATAGGCTTCCATTCTTTCATCCCTTGGTGTATCATAACTAAATACTCTTGCCATTCCACCCATCATATGATATAATACGTGACAATGAAAAAACCAATCACCATATTCTTCGTTATAAAATTCAATAACCACTTTTTGCATAGGTGGCACATTGACCGTATGTTTTAAAGGCGAACGTTCTCCATTTTCATTAATAACCCTAAAATAATGACCATGAAGATGCATTGGATGGTGCATCATTGTTAAGTTATTTAAGGTTATTCTGGTAACCTCACCACCTTTAATTTTAATCTTATCGGTTTCTGATAATGGTACACCATTAATACTCCACACATAACGTTGCATATTGCCTGTTAGATTAAGCAATAGTTCGTTTACAGAAACGTCTTTTTTAAACTCTGTACTTTCTTTTGCCTTTAAAAAATCATAGTTGAAATATGTTTTACGTGTATTGTAATTAAACAATGTACTGTCTTTGGGCATTATAAACATATTATGTTTCATATGGTCATCCATTTTCATCGTATCATTCATTTTCATCTTCATACTCGTTTGGTTATCCATCTTACCACCATTCATTGACATCTTATTATTCATATCCATATTCATCTTGCCATCTTTCATATCCATCTGCATACCATACCTTTTCATTAAAGCTTCAGGCGTGTTTTTCTTTTGACTACCTGCCATTGCAGGCGCTCCCATTTTCATGTCCATTTTAGCCATTTGCTTCATCATGTCAACTTTGTCTGGTCTGTCTATTACAGTTGCAGGAAAAAGTTTGCCACTTCCTAAACGAATTGATGTGTTACCAGAGCCATCTTGTGCTGTTGCTGTAACTTCCAGTGCACCATCTGGAATAGTAACTATTACGTCATAGGTTTCCGCTATACCAAAGAGAAACCTGCTTTTATTAACTGGTGTTACATCAACACCATCGCTTGAAACGATTGTAGGATTGCCTGCTCCAAAATCCATCCAATAATAAGATGAGGCAGAAGCATTAATAAAGCGAATTCTTACTTTTTCTCCAGATTTAAACTCTGGATATTCAGCAAGCTTTTTACCATTAGACAGAAAAGCTGGGTAATAAATATCAGCAATATCTGCGCCTTCCATTCTATCGCGCCAAAACTTAAATTGCGCGCCCAATGCACCTTCTTTTACAACTCTACTTAATGGTACAGCTGTTCCTTTTTTAATTTGATACCATTCGTTACCTCGTTTAAGATTACGAAGCACATTCATTGGCTTTTCATTTGTCCAATCTGACAGCACCACAACTAAATCTGTGTCGTAGTCCAAGGTTTTTTCTTTAGGATGAATAACAATTGAGCCATACACACCTTTCTGCTCTTGTAACATTGTATGGGAATGATACCAATACGTACCAGATTGGTTGATAGGGATTCTATATTGAAATGTTGTACCTGGTTTTATAGGCGGCGTTGTTAAATAAGGCACACCATCATAAAAATTAGGAAGTATTAATCCGTGCCAATGCACAGAAGTTTCTTCATCCATTTTGTTGGTAACATTAATAATAGCAAGGTCTCCTTCATTAAATTCTAAAACTGGCCCAGGAATACTACCATTGATAGTCATACCTTTTGCAGTTACATCAGCAAGTGTCATTTCATTTTCCTCTATAGTGAGGTTATATTCTTTTATATTCCTTCCTTCTTCGTTTCTGTCCTCGCCATTTGTTCCTACTTGGGCAAATACGATTGACGTTAGGAATAAAAGAAGTATTGTGTTTAATGTTTTCATCGCTTTGGTAATCTTAGTGTTATTGAATTATCTAATAATAAGTCATCAATATGGCCTGCAACAGCACCATCATTGGTTTTAAAATGCATATGCATATTAGTAGTATGATGAGTAAAAATTGCTTTATGTTTTGTAGAATAGAACCCAATAATTTGAACTCCTTGATTTTGTAAAGTTCCATTTAAACCAGACTCTTTATGCTTTTTATGATTATGTATACTATCGTCATCTTTCCAATTTATAACGTGCCAATCTATAGAAGCGATAGTACCTTCTAAAAGGAAAGGAAATGATTTTTCTGTGTCTGTTCCATTAGCTGTAGCTATTTCAAAAATTTGCTTTTCTAAATCACTTTTTGTTTTACTATTCTCAATTTGAAAAGAATCCCACGCTTCAATTTCTGCATATACTAATAGAGATGCTTTTAGGTTGTAAGAATCTTTAATCTGTAAACTACTATCAACCACAAAACTGTTACTTGGTTGACTATCAAATATTTGAATTTCGCCCTTGAGGTTATCCACAGCACCAAGAGCGTAAAGGTTTTTCATTTTTGAAAGTGTGTCTAAACTGATTACAGATTGAATATTACCAGACATTATTGTTCGTAAAGCACCTGAATGTTTTACTTCTGTTGAAAGAGTTTTACTTTCTTTATCTCGACAAGACAAAAAGGCAATTGTAAAAAACACTAATACGATTATATATGTTAATCTTTTCATTGCTTATTGTATTAAATAATTAATTATAGTACTCTGAACATAGTAGGTCCTCACAGATTCAATCTGGTTCATTTGAAACTTTAATTGTAGTTCTTGAATATCCAAAACATCATTAAAATCAATCGTTCCTGTTTCGTAGCTTTTGATTAAAATGTCCTCTGCATCTTTAGCTTGTTTTAGGTTCTTGGTTTGAGTCTTATAACTTATTCTTGCAGAAATACGTTCATTAATCGCCTTGCTTAAAAGCGTTTCCAAAGTGTTTAATCGTTCTTGTTTTTGAGCTGTTATTTCTTGCTGTTGCAACTCATTTTGCTTGGTTTGAGATTTATATTTTTTATTAAAAATTGGGATTGACACCGAAACCATTGGCATTACAATATCTTTACCGTTATCCGAGAAATTCATATCAGGTCTTTCGGAAACATTGATATAGTCTAAGCCAAAACCAATCATAGGACTGCTTTCTTTTTGGTTTAATAATTCGGATTGCTCTACCGACTGATAAAGTTTATCGAATTTTAGTAATTCAGGATGTAATGCTAAATTTTCAGAATTAATTTCAAAGTCTTCTGAAGGCATCATTAAACTATCTACCACAGTAACAGCAGTATCATTTTTCCTGTTCAAAAGATTATTCAAATTCGTTTGTTCCGCTAAAAACTGTTGACTTAAAACATCTTTTAGTTGTTGCATTTCATTTTGACGCATTTGCAATCGCAATACATCTACAGCTGAAGCTTTGCCAACTTCAACCGAGGTTAATGCTAACGTTTCGTAGGTTTCCAATAGTTTAATATTCTCGCTTAAAACCTCTTGTTTTGCTTTATTAGCGTAAAGATTATAATAGGATTGTGATACAGAAGCCATCAATTTTCGCTTTGCAATAACAATGTCTTCATATTTTGCATCAGCCAATGAACTCACATAATTTTCTCGTGAAGCAATTGTACCAAACCACGGTAACATTTGTTTAGCCGATACTTTAAAGCGTTGTGCTCCTGTTCGGGTTTCTGGTTCGCTTACGAAGTAACCCACGCCAAATTCGGTATTAGGAATGGTATTGACTTCATTTACTTTTTCAGAAGCTCTTTTGTATTGCAATTCAAATTTTTGAATTTCAGGATTATTAGTTAGAGCTTCATTAATAAGTGTTTCTAATTGCTGTGCATTAGAGACACTAAAAGTTAATAAACCTATGAGTATATAAATTATTCTTTTCATTTGTTTGCTCTTTTCAATTTAAACTCTTCTCTCCAGCTATATAATACTGGTACAATAAAATAAGAGGTAATGTCTATAACCATGCCTCCAAATATTGGAATTGCCATAGGGATCATAATATCACTTCCTTTTCCTGTGGATGTCAATACTGGTAACAGCGCCAAAATGGTAGTTACAGTAGTCATTAAACACGGACGAATACGTTTTTCGGCTGCTTGTAAAGCGGAAGTTCTTATGCTCTTTTTATCCAAAGGTTTTTCACGCTCAAAAGTTTGCGTGAGGTATGTTGCCATAACGACACCATCATCTGTTGCAATACCGAATAGGGCTATGAAACCTACCCAAACCGCCACACTTAAATTGATGGTTTTCATATTGAAAAGGTCTCGCATATTCTCTCCAAACAAACTAAAATTGAAAAACCAATCTTGACCGTATAACCATATCATTATAAAACCACCTGCAAAAGCAACTGTTATTCCTGTAAAAACCATGAGTGACGTAGTAACAGATTTGAATTGGAAATATAGAATCAAGAAAATAATAGCAAGTGCTAATGGAACGACAACAGAAAGCGTTTTTTCTGCTCGTAACTGATTTTCATAAGTGCCTGTAAATTTATAGCTGATGCCCTTTGGAACAGATAATTCTCCTGAATCTATTTTCTGTTGAAATAAAGCTTGCGCATTTTCAACAACATCAACTTCTGCAAACCCATCTAATTTATCAAACAACACATAGCCAACTAAAAAGGTGTCTTCACTTTTTATGACTTGTGGACCTTGCTCATACCGAATCGTCGCTAATTCACTTAATGGAATAGGACTTCCTTTTTCAACAGGAATATAGATGCCTTTTATATCTTCTGGATTACCTCGTAGCTCTCTAGGGTATCGCACTCTAACAGCATAGCGTTCTCTTCCTTCTACAGTTTGAGTAATAGCCATACCGCCAATTGCTACTTTCAGCACACTTTGTACATCTTCTATAGATACACCATAACGTGCTATTTTTTCTCTATCAATATCAATAAGTAAATAAGGTTTCCCTACAATTCTATCTGCAAAAACAGCTTGCTCTTTTACACCTTCTGCTTGTTTAAGAATGGTTTCTAGCTGCAATCCAAACGCTTCAATTTGTTTTAAATCTTGTCCTTTTACTTTTATTCCCATTGGTGCACGCATTCCTGTTTGAAGCATTACCAATCTGGTTTCTATCGGTTGTAATTTAGGTGCAGAAGTAACTCCTGGTAATTTGGTAACTCTAACTATTTCATTCCAAATATCATCAGGACTATTAATTTCTGGTCGCCAATTACGATAGAATTCGCCATCATTATCTTCGATAAGTTGAGCATGTCTAACTTTTGTAAAAACAACATTTTCGGAATTATTAGGATTGGCGATAAATGTTCCATCTTTCAACTCAAAAGCACCATCGTCATTTACTTTGTAACGTTGTCTTTTTCCTTTTGAGTTACGCATGTATTCAGACTTATACTGAATCATGTTTTCGTACATAGATAAAGGTGCAGGATCTAATGCAGATTCTGTTCTACCAGACTTTCCTACTACGGTTTCAATTTCTGGAATGGTGGCTACAGCCATATCTAATTGCTGAAGCACACGTTTATTTTCCTCAACACCTGAATGTGGTAATGAGGTTGGCATTAATAGAAAAGAGCCTTCGTTTAAAGATGGCATAAATTCTTTTCCTGTATTGTTCATAATCCATCCTCCAGAAACAAGCACAGTTGCTGGAATAATTAAAAACAAAAGTTTGTTTGCTAAAGCCCAGTTTAAAATCTGTCCATAATAACTTCTAAAAATTGAAAATATTCCTAAAATTCCGAAGCAAATAATAGCTACAAAAATAAGATTGACTAAAATACTTCTGTCAAAGCCTAGTGGTCTCCAATATTCGGCAAGTAAAAAAATAATGGCAGTACACGAAATAATAATATTTACAAGATTGCTGTTTTTCTTATTTAGTTTACCCAAAACTCCAAGTAAACCTGTAATACCAAAAGCAATTAAAATAATCCCTAACCAATATCCAGTAACCATAATTGCTATTCCAGCAATTATTAAAGCACCATTTATGATGTATTTAAATGACTTTTTAAATGATGTTTTTCTGAATAAATAAGCTGCTAATGGTGGGATTAGGAATAAGGCAATAACCAAAGATGCTGATAACGCCATCGTTTTGGTAAATGCTAATGGTCTAAACAATTTTCCTTCTGCACCAATCATTGTAAATACAGGAACAAAGCTTATAATTGTAGTTAATACCGCAGTTAAAATTGCTCCAGAAACTTCGGCAGTCGCATTATAAACTACTTCATTCGTAGTTAACTCTGTGCCATCTTCTCGTAATCGTAATTTGTCATCATCGAGATGGCGAATCATATTTTCTGCGAGAATGACGCCTACATCTACCATAGTTCCAATTGCAATAGCAATACCAGAAAGTGCTACAATATTGGCATCTACGTTAAACAGTTTCATGGTAACAAATACCATTAATACTGCAACAGGCAACAATCCAGAAATTAAAATAGAAGCTCTTAAATTGAAAACCATAACAATAATAACCAAAATGGTAATTAATATTTCTAGTGTCAACGCTTCATTAAGCGTGTCTAATGTTTCTTCAATAAGCTCGGTACGATCATAGAAAGGAACAACAGTTAATTGAGATGTTCGTCCATCTGCCAATACCTTTGAAGGTAATCCGCCTTTCAGCTCCTCAATTTGCGCCTTTACATTATTAATGACTTCCATTGGATTTGCACCATATCGTGCCACTACAACACCACCAACGACTTCCGCACCTTCTTTATCCAATAAACCTCTTCGTGTTGCTGGACCTAATGATACTTTACCAATGTCTTTAATCTTAATTGAAGTAAAATTCTCTGAAGTAACTACAGCATTTTCAATATCTTCAACAGATTTCACATAACCCAAACCACGTACTAAATATTCAGCTTGATTAATTTCTATAGTCTGCGCACCAATATCTTGATTACTACTTTTAACCGCTTTTACAATCTGGTTTAAACTAATGTTATATTGACGCATCAGCTCTGGATTGACATCCACCTGATACTCCTGTACATAACCACCAATGGAAGCGACTTCAGAAACACCGCTTGCAGTAGTTAAAGCATATTTCACATAGTAATCTTGAATGCTACGCAGTTCGTGTAAATCCCAACCACCAGTAACATTTCCATTTTCATCTCTACCTTCAAGAGTGTACCAAAATATTTGTCCCAAACCTGTCGCATCTGGTCCCAATGCAGGATTAACACCTTCTGGTAATAATCCACTTGGTAATGAATTGAGTTTTTCTAGAATACGACTGCGACTCCAATAGAATTCTATATCTTCTTCAAAAATGATATAGATACTTGAAAACCCAAACATAGAAGAACTACGAATGGTTTTTACTCCTGGAATACCGAGTAAAGAAGTCGTTAATGGATAAGTGATTTGGTCTTCTATATCTTGTGGCGAACGACCATCCCACTTTGTGAATACAATTTGTTGGTTTTCTCCAATATCTGGAATGGCGTCAACCGCTACAGGGTTGCTTGGCAAAAATCCTGTATCCCAATTAAATGGTGCGTTTACAGTTCCCCATCCAACAAAAAGGACGAGTAGCAGAACTGCTACGAGTTTGTTTTCTATTAAAAATTTGATGCTTTTATTTAGCATTAGCTTTGATTATTAAACAGTTAGACATTGGCGTTAGGAAAACACCGAATACAGCAAATTATCCTTATGATATTATAAAATCATAGGATAAAACAATCTATTGTTTAAAAATCAAATTAAATAAGTCTCGTCAATCTTGAAGATTTCCTTTATGACGAGTGGTGGTTCGTATTCTTCAAAAGAAGATACATTGTTATCTAAACCTTCAAAAAGGTTAATATAGGTATAAACAAATGAAGCGATGAATACTTGTTGTTCAAAAGAAATTTTGTCAACTTGTAATTGTAGTTCGTCTTGACCATCAACTACCAATTGTTCATCATTACAACAATTCTTTTTTGTAATAGAACAACCTTCAGTTGAAGGATTATCCATTTCCATTCCGCATCCTTCAGCTTTATGGAACATAGCAGTTTCTACCAAAGTATCTCCACAATAATGCATATTGAGCGTAAATGACATTGTAGAGAGTAACACTACAAAAGCCATTGCCAAAGACATTGCTTTATGGAATACTTGTTTCATATTGAGTACAAAGGTATAAAATTTTAACAACTCCTAAATTTTGTTTAACAGAAGTTTAGATATAAAACTGCAAAAAACAAATAACCAATTTACCACTTACCCATTTTTGATAGCACCTTTTTGTACTTCAACATTTGGATATCGTCTTTACAATATGGATGTTCTAAAAGTTCTTTAAGTTTACCTATAAACTCTTTTGAAACAAACCCTTTTTTCTTTAAAACATCAAATAAAACGAGGGCTTGCTCTGCCCTGTATTTAGCTTTTTTCAAAAACTCTTCTCCATTGTCTGGGTTTTCATAATGGTTTTGAATATCAAAATGTTTATCAATATCTCCTTTGTATGCTACTAATAAGTTTTCAGCATTCTGTTGTGTAACGCCATTTGTTGTAAATACATAGTCTCTGTCTTGAGTAAGTCTATTAATTCTCGTTTGTCCATCTGCGTAATCATTAGGATGAATCTCTAAATAATGTGTACGATCCAAGGGTAAAGTAATAACTGCTTTGGGATCATATAAACCTTGAAATTTATTAGTTTCAAAATGCCTAATTGAAACTGGATTATCGCAAGTAATTATTGGCGCATTTGAATCTTCTATTTTAATTACATTTATTGTACAATCGTATTTGTATTTAACAAAGTTTCCCCATTGTTCAAGGTGGTTAACTAAGAAGGCAGTTCTTGAACGTTCATCGTACTGTTTTTTAACCTCCTCTATTTCATCAATATGAAATTTCATTTTCTCTCCAAATAAATTCATTTTTATCAAACCATGTTCATTTGCTGTATGAACTGCCCTATCAAAGATTTGTTTATTCATACCTTTTTGAAGATTTAAAATTCTTGGTGTACGAAAATATAATGATAGACATACATATAGTATTTGAATTTTTTGCTCTTGACTAACTGTCAATACCTTTTCATCAACAAGTAATTTATATATTTTTGGAAACTCGCTATCAACATTTTCAGCATAATGTTTTTCTAAGGCGTATTTTACTTCATCTGATTCAGCAGGAATTGTATAAATGTTTTTTTCAAAACAAATATCTTTTGTGCTTATTTGCTCTAAAAGCATATCATTGTCCATTTTATAAACATCGACAAAATGATTTCTTTTTCTTCCTTCAACTGCAAAGTTCTTTAAATATGAACGTGGTATATAATGTTGCTTTATTGGATTTGACATTATTCTATTCTTTTGTTGAGACTTCTTGTTTCATTAAAACTCGCCACGTTAAAGGAAAAGGTTGGCTTTTGTAGTGCCTACTTGCAACGTGAGCAACAATATCTTCTTGAATAACCTTTTGGACATTCCTGCTATACTCTTTTAAATTAAGTGGAAAATGTTCTTGTTTTGGCCAATTTTCAAGTGGTTTAATTCTTTCCTTTCCAAAGTCTATATTGTATTGCCCTTTTTGTTGATTTTCAAACATATAAGTCTAATTTACAACAAACTACTAATAAAACTAACAATCAAATGAATAGTAATAGGCGCTTTTACTATTTTAATACTAATTCAAAACATTTTAAAACGTTTTCTAAATGCATTAACTTGAATTAAAGTGTATTGAAAACTAGTAATCTAATTAAGAATAGAATGATTGAGATAAATTTGTTAAATATAGAATTGCTTATGCTAGCATATTAAAATAAATTTTTGCCACACCTTCAATGTAGTTTTCTTTTAAAGATTTTTGAATAATTTTTTTCATTTTTTTTGATTTATTAAAAGCCTTAAAATAGGAATCCGTTTTATGTTTTAAGATCCAGTAAACATCAAAGTTTGTGTAATCATATCCCTCTAAGTTCATTAGCCAATCATAATAATTTTTAGAATTAGTTTTTTTTGAGAGCTTTCTTAACTTTTTATCAAAGGGCATGTCAAAATGATACATTAAGTTTATGACTTGATCAAGTCTGTAATTATAATACCATGAGTCCCCAATAAATGATTTTATTCTTTCGTCCTTTTTAGTGTCGTCAGGAACATTCTCTATAAACTTATTAAATAATTCACTATCAAAATCTATAACTTCATAAATTGTATATAAATAGAAGAAATCTGGGTTAAAAATTAATTTTAGTTCCTCTTTAATAATTTTTCTAATGTTTTTTTGAGTACCACTATCTAAATTGTCAATTATTAATCCTATTGCTTGGGCAGTATCATCATCTTTCAATAATTCATCCTTGCTAAAATCTGATGTCCCTACAAACTCTATCAATAGGTTTCCAACCTCTTCTTCAGTGCCTATTTCTGAGAATAATCTAATGCTCGAAGAAAATGCTGATGAATAAATGTAATCGTGTGTTTTAAGTAGTGATATTATTCTACTCACATTTTCCTTATTTATATCTCTCTGAAAATTCACTAATTGATAAATAGCATCATCATTTAAGAAACTTCTGCTATCCATTGTTTCAATAAAATCTAGTAAAGTTTCAATTAAACTATTTATGTTTTTTGAATTTAATTCTACTCTGGATAGTATTAGAATCATGTTAGATGTTATAAGTTCTACCTTATCTGTAAACAAGTAATTCTTTTCAGTTATTGCGTTTTTTATATGTTCGCTTGATTGAACTATGTTGTTAGTATATTTACTAAATTTAATATAGAAATTGTCTTCTTTAACAACATTGAGACTTTTGAGTTGGTATTTATGTAGTAAGTGATTTGTTTGCTTAAAATCTGCATGGAATAGCCACATAATCATAATTATTATGTCGAATTCTTTGTAATTTGAAGATGCAGGATTTTTTAATGTGTACAAGGCAATAAAGCCTTCTAACACCTTATTAGCTAAAATCTTATACTCATGAAAGCTATTAAATATAACATAATTAAATTCTAAAAAACACAAGGCCCTTAAAAAACCTACTTTTAATTCTGAAACTTTAGAATTGGAAAAACGACCTCCCAGTTTATCTTGAAAAGAGATTTTTTGAATTTCGGTTAAAAGGTTGTCAACTTTTCTAAATGAATTATCGAAATATGCATCATTCTTAAATTGATTAAAAAACTCTAAGAAATGAGGTGCATAATTAGATACAAATAACTCATCAAGTTCAAAATTCACTCCATCAAGCTCTTTTTCGATATCATCACTATCACTACCAGAATAATTATATTTCAAGAACCTCTTTAAATGGATTAAGTTGTATTTAGTAACAGTGTAAATAATTGGGTTATTCTCTTTATGAGAATCATTATTTAATTTCTTAAAGATGTTTATAGATTTTTTAAGATCTCCAAGAAGATAATAAGTATAACCCTCCCTTAGTCTTTCTAAATTATCTCTATCTTCTATAGTATTTTCAAGTATAGATTTTGCTTCAGCGAAATTTAATCTATCATAATTACAACGTTCACAATTACAATCACCATATGTAAAAAGGTAATGAACGCATATTCTTTCCTTACGTTTTTTCCCGTTCCATTCTAAATGATAAATAGTATTTAATTTAAAAAAGTCTATTATAGCTTTTAGTTTTTCTTCTTGATTCTCTACAAGACTTCCTTCACTAAATCTTAGTTCATCTTTGACTAATTTTATTTCATAAATTAAATTAAAAAAATCTTCATTATCTGTTTTAAAAGTAGAATCATTAATATAACTTTTGTAATAAGAACCACTAATTGTTGGAATTCTTCTTATAATACTAGTAGGAATAACAGGTAATTGAAAAAGCTGAAGAGTTTCGTATACACTATCAATAATGTGTAGGCCTTCTGTTTTAGTTTTTATCCAATTGTAATCTGCTTTAAAGTTGAACTTTTCCTTATGTTTTCTAATTTGACTTCCTTTAGAGTAACTAATGTCTTTCAGAAATAAAGAGAAGTTTTTAGAATTTAAAATGTTTTCTGGCGATATGTATATCTGAAGTGTCTCTTTTTCTTCTTTGACTTGTTTTTCAATTCTTTCAGGAATTAGGTTATCAAGCTGTATTGAATACCAATAAACCAAGCCTTTATTTATATCACAAAGAGTAAAGATAAGAGGCTCATTAAGTTCAAAATAAAAGTATTTAGCGTGTCGAACTTCAAGTTGAAACGAAATTTTATTAATTTCGGGATGTCCTTTTTTTGTGATTGGTGATACTTCTGTGTCAGTTCCCTTATTTTGATTTAAAAGTAGAAATTCATGTGAATCAGTTGTTCTACTAAATACCTCAAAGAAAAAGTCAATACCTTTCTCTTCTCCTTCAGTTGACGGATTCTCACCTAGTTTTAAATTATTCTCTTTGAAAAGCTTTCTTAATTGCCCTTTTAGAAGATCATCTGCATCTTTTTGTATCTCTCTATTATCTCGTTTCATTAGACAAATATAAAGACCTTTAATCAAAAGAAAACTCTCTACTCAAAAAACAAAAGCGAGTTATGTTATTAGCTCACTTTAGTTTTTAGTTTCTGTTGATTTATCAGTGATTTTATGATAATATAAGTACAATAAAATTCCACAAACAAAAACACCGCTAGCAATCAATCCATATTTCAAATACACATTCTGTGATTCTATCTCTTTAACATGAGACACTTGTACCAAATCAATATCTTGAGAAGTCAAAATTTGAATATTATGTAAATCTATATCAACCATTTTTTATAATTTTATAGTAGTTCTCGTCCAAATTGATATAATAAAAGTCATAAATCGCATAATAGTATTTATCTTTATTTGGGTCGTTATGTAAATGAGTAAAAACAGAAAATGAAAAACCTGCTCCTCTCAAATATTCTTTGTGAACTATCTTTTCTTGTTCATCACCAAGAATTTGATTAAGAATATCATAGTTCTTTAATAAGGGTTTATTTATGGATGCTAAACGTTTTCGTTTTGAATTGTTTTTTTGATTGTGATAAGCAATTCTATATCTATCATTAGCAAAAACTTGATTCGTTCGCTTGGGAGCAAACTCAACGCCGCTATATGGACATATCCGTTTTTCAATATCTGTTTTCATCTGACTTTAAATAATTAATGTAAAATTAAAAATTTATATTTACAATACAGTCATTTTTGATATATAATATTTACATTTGTGTAAATTTACAATTTATGAATGACGAATCCTATGTTCGATTTGGGGAACTACTCTATAAAAAATATATACTCCCTAAGCATTTAAACATCGCTTCAAGACAAGTAACGTATTGGAAAAGCAAACATATACTACCTTACTTTGATGATCAAAAACATGGTAAAATGAATATCCCTCAAGCTATTTGGATGGCTATTATCAAAGAATTATCAGATATAGGAATAGACTCTAAAAGGTTAGCTATATTATCAAAAGATGTTTGGTTTCAGCCAAAAGAAGATAAATATGCTGATGATGTTATAAAGAAAAACTTAAAATCAAAAAGAAGTGGATTATCAACTTCTGCTAAAGCGGTTTTAGAAAGTCAGCTTTCAGATGATATCTTAATGGATACTTTGAGAAAAGAATTAAACCCTTTTACAGATATGCTAAAGTCTTGCCTCATGAATAGTAAAGAGCCACACTCTATAATCTATATCCCAAATACTGGTGAACATCATTTTTTACAAAATAATAATGAGATCTTAGTAAAGCTAAACAGCTTATATTCAAACGATTCAATTATTTGTATTCCCATTTTAGGTAAACTATCTAAAGTTGTTAGTTTTGATTTAAACTCTCCAGAAAAAAATCTTAAGTATCTCTCAGATATTGAAAATCAGATAAGAGATATTGTCATTTTTAAACGCCCAAAAATTGTAGAGATTGCTTTTGATGACAATCATATCAAGCCAAGAGTTATTACCGAAAAGCATATTAAGCAGGACGAAATAGCAGACTTTTTCTTGAAAAATAAAATACCAAAGGGTACAAAACTATTAATAGATGTCAGATCCCAAGACAATTACAAATTAACTTTAATTACCAAATAAAGAAATGAATATAAATGTAGCACTCAATCAGTCCCTGAAAACACAGCCTGGTTTTATCCCGAACAGAGATGGACCAGAAATCAAGTTTTCATTTAGAAGCAAAACAAATACTAAACGATAATAATCCAGAACCATATACAGACCTCGAAGTCATTCAAGTTTTAGAAGTATTAGAGGTGTTTACTGATATCATTTATCATAATATGACACAAAATAGATAGTCTTATGAAAAACGCAATTCTTTATGTAAGAGTCTCAACAGATGAACAAGCTGATAAAGGGTTTTCTTTGAGAGATCAAGAACAGAAACTATTGAACTATTGCAATACCAATAACCTGAATGTACTTTCAATTTTTAGAGAAGACCATTCAGCCAAAACATTCAATAGACCTGAGATTAAAAAACTCATTCAATATTTAAAAGCTAACAAGCTCAAAGCTGACCAAATTCTATTCACCAAATGGGATCGTTTTTCAAGAAACACTACTGAATCTTATAATAAGATTAAGGAATTTAACGAACTAGGGATTATTGTAAACGCCATTGAACAACCATTGGACCTATCGATCCCAGAGCAAGGTTTGATGTTAGCCGTATATCTATCTATGCCAGAGGTTGAAAATCATAGACGTTCTTTAAATGTGATAGCTGGTATGCGACGTGCCTTCAAAGAAGGTCGCTATGTGGTTTCCCCTCCTAAAGGCTACGATATGGGTCGAGATGACCAAAGCAAGCCTATATTAATTCCTAACAATGATGCTATCTTTATTAAAGAAGGTTTTGAGCTACTAAGCAAGGGCATATATTCCCAGAGAGAAGTACTTCAAAGATTGAAAGACAAAGGGTTCAATACTAGTAAATCCGCATTTGGAAGAATTATCAGAAATCCTATATATCATGGCGATATTCACTTAAAAGCTTTTAAAGATGAGCCTGAACAGGTTATTAAAGGTATTCACGAACCTTTGATTTCAAAAACCATATTTAATATGGTTCAATATCATATTGATGGTGGTAAAAAACAATATAAAGTCGCTCATAAAAAAGTGAACGAAAAATTCCCTTTAAAAGATTTCGTTTTATGTCCGAGTTGCCATAAGCCACTGAAAGCAAGTAGTTCAAAAGGTCGCAATCAATACTATTCTTATTATCACTGTGCAAAACCATGCAATACAAGATATAAAGCCGAAGATGTTGAAAATTGGTTCAATAATTTTCTTGGAGGTATTTCATTGAATACTAATGCTCGAAAATTATTATTTAAAATGATAGAAAAACGATTTAAGGAACAAACTAAATCGAGTAGGCTTAGTCCTAAGCATTATCAGGAAGTAGATTCATTAGAGCAAAAGTTAATTAAGTTACAAGATCTTTATTTAGATGGTGAATTTGATAATACAGAATACCGAAATGCTAAAGAGCGTTATTCAAAGAAACTCAACCAACTCAAAGAAAAGCAGGAAAATTTGAATAAGTCAAATAAGGTTTTATCTATTTATAAAAATGGCTTAGAGAAACTTGAAAATTTTGATAATCAATTCATTAATAGCGATATAGATCTCAAAAGAAAACTCTTGGGTTCAATCTTCCCCGAAAAATTCCAATTTGTGAATCATGAGGTTCGAACCGAAGATGTCAATCCTATACTTTTAAAGATTTCTATTATTAACAAAGGTTTGAAAGGGAATAAAAAAAGGGACAAATCAAATAAATCTGATTTGTCCCATGAAGTACTCAAGGTGGGAATCGAACCCACACTTCCGAAGAAACTGGATTTTGAATCCAGCGCGTCTACCAATTCCGCCACTTGAGCAATTTCGGACTGCAAAATTATAAAATAATTTATTAGAATCAATTAAAAATAGTAGGTTTTATGCTTTTTCAGTCCAAATAAATTCCTAAATTTGCACCTCGTTAAAATAAAGCGTGTTTAGTAAACACAAATAATTTATTACCAATGCCAAGCGGAGCTACAGAAGCAAAAATTTTTGCATGCGGACAAAGTAAAGAACTTGCTGAGAAAATAGCAGTGACTTTTGGTGCGCCGTTAGGTAATGTAATTACCTCAACTTATAGTGATGGAGAATTCCAACCGTCTTATGAAGAATCTATAAGAGGTACACGAATTTTTATTATTGGCTCAACGCATCCTGGTCCAGAAAATTTAATGGAAATGTTGTTAATGATTGATGCTGCAAAACGTGCATCGGCAAGACATATTACAGCTGTACTTCCATATTTTGGTTGGGCAAGACAAGATCGTAAAGACAAGCCCAGAGTGCCCATTGCTGCAAAATTAGTAGCTAAAATGCTAGAAGCTGCAGGTGCTACACGTATCATTACAATGGATTTGCATGCCGATCAGATTCAAGGGTTCTTTGAAAAACCTGTAGATCACTTATTTGCATCAACCATCTTTTTACCTTATTTAAAATCTTTAGCACTAGACAACTTAACGATTGCATCACCTGATATGGGTGGATCAAAAAGAGCTTATGCCTATTCTAAGGCATTAGAAAGCGATGTTGTTATTTGTTACAAACAACGTGCAAAAGCTAATGTAATTTCTCATATGGAATTAATTGGTGATGTTACGGGGAAAAATGTGGTGCTTGTTGATGATATGGTTGACACAGCGGGAACTTTAACGAAAGCTGCAGATTTAATGATAGAAAAAGGAGCACTTAGTGTGAGAGCTATTTGTACGCATCCTATCTTATCTGGAGATGCTTATAAGAAACTTGAGAACTCTAAACTTCAGGAATTAATAGTGACTGATTCTATTCCTCTTAAACAAAAAAGTGAAAAGATAAGAGTTTTAAGTTGTGCTAATTTATTTGCCGAAGTCATGCATAATGTGCATTACAACAAGTCAATTAGTTCTAAATTTTTAATGTAATTTAATATTAATATAAACACAAACAATGAAATCAATTACAATCAATGGATCTCAAAGAGAAAGCGTGGGCAAAAAGTCAACAAAGGCCTTACGTAATGCTGGTCAGGTTCCTTGCGTATTATACGGAGGAGACCAAAACGTGCATTTCTCTGCACCAGAATTGGCTTTCTCAAAACTTGTATACACGCCTAATGCGCATACAGTTGTGATTGCCTTAGACAATGGAGACACTTACGATGCTGTTTTACAAGACATCCAGTTTCACCCTGTAACCGATAGAATCTTACACATAGATTTCTACCGTTTATTTGAAGACAAAGAAATTGCTATGGACATTCCTGTACATATCATTGGTACTTCTAGAGGTGTTCTTAATGGTGGTGTTCTTCGTAGAAACAGACGTAAATTAAGAGTTAAAGCTTTACCTAAAAACTTACCAGATTTCTTAGAAGCAGATATTACGCCTCTTAAAATCGGTGGAAAACTTTATGTAACAGCCTTAGAAGGTGAAGGCTATAAATTACTTCATACAGATAATACAGTTGTAGTACAAATTAAAACTGCTAGAACTGCTATTGTTGATGATGAAGATGAAGATGAAGATGAATTAGAAGAAGGAGCAGAAACTACTGCAACTGATGGAGGAGATGCTCCTGCGGCAGAAGGGTCTGAAACTCAGGAATAAATCACTTACATTCTTTTAAATACAAAAGCATTCTATTTATTTAGAATGCTTTTTTATTTTTGAATACATAAATTATTAATACATTCTGCTATCTGGACGTTTATATGTAACCTGTTTAATTGGAACGCAACACCTCATCCTATTGCGCATGAAAATCCTATGAAAAAATTTCTTATCGTCGGACTTGGGAATATTGGTGAAAAATATGCCAATACCAGACATAATATTGGCTTTAAAGTTTTAGATGCTTTAGCTGAAAAAGAAGATTTAAAATTTGAAACACTTAAACTTGGAGATGTTTCCACCTATAGATTTAAAGGACGAACTTTTATACTTTTAAAACCGAGCACCTATATGAATTTGAGTGGCAAAGCTGTACTCTACTGGTTAACAAAAGAAAAAATCCCTTTAGAAAACTTACTCATCATTACAGATGATCTCAATCTTCCCTTCGGAAATATCAGATTAAAAAGCAAAGGTAGCGATGGTGGTCATAATGGCTTAAAGGATATTCAAGACAAACTACAAACTACTAAGTATAACCGATTTAGATTTGGTATTAGCGACCAATTTAGTAAAGGCAGACAAGTAGACTACGTTTTGGGTGAATGGACAGAGCTTGAGTCAGAAAAATTACCCGAACGATTGGATAAATCTATTGAGCTTATAAAATCATTTGGCACAGCAGGTGTAAACAATACCATGAACTCATTTAATGGAAAATAAAAAAGAGAGGCAATTGCCTCTCTTTTTTTATCTTCGAATTAAGTCATAACACTATTCGACAATAATTTTTCTGGTAGTTTTCTTTAATCCATCACTAACAGTAACTAGATACATTCCAGATTGTACGCTATTTAAATTCACTACTTCTCTAAATTCAGAAGTGTTTACATAGCTATTAGAAAAAATTTGTCGTCCTCTAATATCAAATACATCAATATTAATATCTTCGGTAGAAGACGAGTTTAGTAAAATTGTAAATTCTCCCTTATTTGGATTAGGGAATATTGAGAACTCATCGCTTGAAAAATCAGAAACACTTAACTCTTGTTCCGTACATATTTCCAACTCAAAATTCATCAATGAACCACCATCCTGATTAGCATCATCAAAAACAGTTAAAACCCAATCACCTGCAGACATTTCACCATAAATCAGTGATAAGTCTCCTTCAGGAATAAATGAACCTGTAAAAGGAGCTGTCCCACTTGTGATTGGAGTTGCAGCTTCCTGATCAAAAACCGTATTGGTATAGTCGTCAGCACCAGCAGCACCATTATCAGAGGTTAATTCTACAACTGTTCCGTTTGGACTAGTTAAAGTTATATCTAAATCGTTGACCCAAGTATGCGTAATATCAATCGTTACATTTACATCTAATATTGGTGCATCAGGCACAACAGTAATTGTCGAAGTAATCGTAGGTGTTCCAGAGGCTGAAATTGCTATAGGCGTATCAGTCGCTGTATATGTGTTACATTCAACACAGTTATTAGATAGTAATACATCTATTGATTTTGTTACTGTATTTGAAGTTCCTGTAACTGTAATAACGTAATCCCCTAAAGCACTTCCAGATAAATTATTAATGGTCATTGTGAAATCACCATCATCACTTCGTGACGTTGGATTAAATGTCACAGTAGTTCCTGCAGGTTCACCTGTTGCTGAAAATGTCGTATTCTCTGCAAAATCTTGTATAGTGGTATAAGAAAAATTAAACACCGCTTCAGTATCTGTCGCAGGACAACTATACACTTCACTATCATTGGCAGCAATAATAAATGTTGGCTCTACTGGATCACATACACCTGGTTTGATTGCTGGGGCAATAACACTAGCTACATAAGCATCTACAGCTACCATTTGCTGAGGCGTAAACATATACATACAGGCGTCGTTTACATAATCCATATAATTCATCGATAAAATATTTTCCGTAGGGACGCATGCAGTTAAAGATCCTGCAGATGGACAGTTATATGTTTCCTGACCTGTGTTAGGTGTATCAGTAAAACCATCATCTGCTGCACAAGAAGGCCCTCCAGGTCCCCAAGGATGATTTAAACTATAAAAATGTCCTAATTCATGCGTTACAGTACGTCCTAAGTTAAATGGAGCTTGTGGTACAATACCAGACCCAAAACATCCAGAACCTGTACCAAAAGCACCTAAATTCATAACAACTGCGCCACCATTAGCAAGGCTACCTCCTCCTGGAGAATATCCTAAAAGGCCGCCGATATTTTTTACTACAAAATTCATATATCCAATCCAGTTTGAATCTTGCTCAGGGAAACCAGATCCATTTGCAAAATTATAACCTATTGTAACTGCAGGCTCGCCTTCAAGCAACTCTGGGTCAACAATCATACCTGTGCTTCCATCAACTGGATGGTTAGATACAGCCAAACAAAATTGAATATTTGCAGATCCTGGTTGTAACCCTGGATAAAATGCACTCGCTGAAGCCCATTGAGAGATATCAGCATTAGTTGCTGAATAATCAGCGTTTAAAACATCTACCTGGCTTTGAGCAAGAGCAACTAAACAAGCTCTGTCGGCTTCGTTTCCAGAAGGAAAGTGTACTGCAACAGGAATTACAATAGTGCCTACACCTCTTTTACTTAAATCGCCATTTTGACGTCTAGTAAGTTCTGCTTTAAACTTCTTTTGATTTTCTTTGTATTCCTTCGCTAATACTGGATCTTTCAGCATCTCTTCCATATACTCATCCATTCCACAAGTTCTATTTTGAGAATAGCTACTCATAGCGCAAACAAGCATAATCACAGCGAAAATTGATTTAAAAGTAAAGTTCTTTTTCATATTATAAACGAATAAATTAAACTGTAATAGGTATAAAATTTTTCCAAATCTAATGAAAATTAGAGATTTTATTAGGTTTTCTTTAACAAAAACAGAACATTAACAATAAATAAGCACCTCAAACTGAGACTTATTGGGCATTGTTTTCTTTAAAATTTATTATGACCTTAAAACTGACCTTTTTTTTATGGATTATAGGTTTATCGTTATTTTTACCAAAAAAACAAGGATTGAATTTAAACGCTCCCAATACTAAATATAAAAATGGCTCTGTTATAACCATTGGAACTTTTGATGGTGTTCATATCGGACACCAAAAAATTATTAAGCGATTAGTCAAAACCGGATTAGAAAAACACCTAAAATCTGTGGTTTTAACTTTTTTCCCACATCCCAGAATGGTTTTACAACCCGACTTTAAGTTACAATTACTCCACACTATTGAAGAGCGGCAAGATATTTTATCTCAATTTGGTTTAGATGATTTAGTTATCAAAGAATTCACTAAAGACTTTGCTAATTTGTCTGCCTACGATTATGTGAAAAAAGTGCTTGTTGATGAACTCAATGCCAAACATATAATCATTGGATATGACCATCACTTTGGAAAAGACAGAACCGCAAATATAGATGACCTCAAATCTTTTGGCAAAGTATTTAACTTTACTGTCGAAGAAATTTCTGCTCAGGATATTGCTGATGTTGCTGTGAGTTCTACCAAAATCAGACAAGCCCTTCAACATGGTGATATAAAAACCACAAACACCTATTTAGGATACCCTTATTTTTTAACAGGTAAAGTCATTAAAGGTAAAGGACTTGGAAAAACCATCATGTTTCCAACGGCTAACATCGCTATCGAAAAATCTTATAAACTTATTCCTAAACACGGTGTTTATGTTGTCAAGTCAACCATCGATAAGCGCACTGTTTTTGGTATGATGAATATTGGAACTAATCCAACATTTAACGAAACCAAACGATCTATTGAAGTTCATTTTTTCAACTTTGACAAAGATCTTTATAATGCTGTATTAAAAATTGAAATCCTACATCGTTTACGTGATGAACAAAAATTTGAATCTGTAAAGCAACTTCAGTCACAACTTGAAAACGACAAAATTAATGCTCTAACATACATAAAAACGCACCATGAATAAATTCTTATTTAAACATATCGACAATAGTGCTCTCATTGTATTTAGAATCCTCTTTGGTGCTTTAATTTTTCTAGAAAGTGTTGGTGCAATCTTTACTGGATGGCTCAGGCGAACATTAATCGAACCTCAATTTACATTTAACTTTATTGGTTTTGATTGGTTACAGCCTCTTCCTGGTCAATGGATGTATGTCTATTATGTTATTATGGGATTATTTGGAATTGGCGTTATGCTAGGATATAAGTATAAAATGAGCATGCTCGGATTTACATTGTTGTGGGCAGGCACGTATTTTATGCAAAAATCCTCATACAATAATCATTATTATTTTTTAATGATTTTAAATGCAATCATGTGTATTTTACCTGCTCATAGATATGCCTCTCTTGATGCAAAATTCAACCCGAAAATAAAAAGCATTTCCATGCCTAATTGGTGTCGCTGGATATTTATTATCCAGTTATTCATTTTATACAGTTATGCCTCTATAGCCAAAATGTACCCAGACTGGTTAGACCTGAGTGTTCCTGAATTATTGATGAAAGCCAAAAAGCATTATGCGCTCATCGGAAATCTGCTTCAGCATAAATTTATGCATTACCTTATTGCCTATGGCGGTATTTTATTTGACGGTCTTATCATTCCTTTATTATTATGGAAACGTACGCGTAAAATTGCCTTTTTCGCTTCTATATTTTTCCATCTATTTAACTCCATTGTTTTTCAAGTTGGCATATTTCCGTATTTATCATTAGCATTTGCAGTCTTCTTTTTTGAACCAAAAGTCATTAAAGGCCTATTTTTAAAACAAAAACCCCTATATACTGATAATAAAATCAATGTTCCTGGCTACGCTTCAGTGTTTAAAGTTGTATTTGTACTCTACTTTATTATTCAAATAGCATTGCCTTTACGTCACCATGTCATTGCAGACGATGTCTTATGGACTGAAGAAGGTCATCGCATGTCCTGGCGAATGATGTTGCGATCCAAACGAGGAAAAACCAGTTTCAAAGTGGTTGACAAAGCAACTAATAACGTAACAGACATACGACTTAGCGAATACCTTACAAGAAAACAAATAAGAGCTGTAAGTGCTAAACCCGATTTTATGTGGCAATTTGCAAAACGTTTAAAGCAAATTTATGCCGAAAAAGGAATAGATATCAAAGTATATGTTTCTGCTTATATCAGTGTAAACGGAAAGCCCAGCAAGCAACTTATTGACCCGGAAGTCGACCTGGCCAATGAAGAATGGAATCACTTTAAACATCACGATTGGATTTTACCTTCAAATCGAGACGAGAATAACTGACAATTCCTTAAATTTGGCCTTTCAAAAAATACTCATCAGCACCATAAGTCTGATGTAAAAATTTAAATAATACCATGTTACAAGTTGCATTTATTAGAGAAAACAAAGAAGATGTTATCAATCGCTTAGCAAAACGAAACATTGATGCATCTCAAATGATTGATGATGTCATCACTTTAGATGAAGAGCGTAGACAACTCCAAACACAACTTGATAATACACTTGCTGAGTCTAACTCCATTTCAAAAGAAATAGGCATACTCTACAAGTCTGGTAAAGCTGCTGAAGCAACTTCTCTAAAAGATAAAGGGGCTCAGCTTAAAGAAGATTCTAAAGCTTTAGAGGAGCAACTTAATTTAAAAGTTGACACCTTAAATACTGTACTCTATAAAATTCCTAATGTACCTCATCCTTCTGTTCCAGCAGGAAATACAGATGAAGATAATGAAGAGGTCTTTAGAGCAGGTGACATTCCAACGCTTCATGCAAATGCTAAACCACATTGGGATTTGGTTAAAGAACTCGATATTATCGATTTTGAATTAGGTAATAAAATTACAGGAGCAGGTTTTCCTGTATATAAAGGAAAAGGTGCAAGGTTACAACGTGCCCTTATTGCTTATTTTTTAGATAAAAATACTACTGCAGGTTATACTGAAGTGCAAGTGCCGCATTTAGTGAATGAAGCTTCTGGATTTGGTACTGGTCAGTTGCCCGACAAAGACGGACAAATGTATCATGCTACAAACGTAGAACCTAGCTTATATCTCATTCCTACTGGAGAAGTACCTGCAACTAACATCTATCGTGATGAGTTACTAAACCTCTCTCAATTGCCGCAATCACTCACAACGTATACACCTTGTTTTCGTGTAGAAGCTGGAAGCTATGGTGCTCATGTTAGAGGATTAAACCGTTTGCATCAATTTGATAAGGTTGAGATTTTACGCGTCGAACATCCTAATCGTTCATATGACGCTTTAGACGAAATGGTAAACCATATCAAAGGCATTCTGCAAGAATTAAAATTACCGTATAGAATCTTAAGATTATGTGGTGGCGATTTAGGGTTTACTTCTGCATTAACATACGATTTTGAAGTCTTCTCTACGGCACAAGATCGATGGTTAGAAATTTCGAGTGTCTCTAATTTTGAAACTTTTCAGTCTAATCGTTTGAAACTACGCTTCAAAAATGAAGATGGTAAAACTCAATTATGCCATACACTTAACGGAAGCGCTCTGGCCTTACCTAGAGTTTTAGCTGGAATTATTGAAAACTATCAAACCGAAGATGGTATACAAATTCCTGAAGTTCTTATTCCATATACAGGATTTGATAAAATTTAAATTGTAAGAATTATACTATATTTAATCGTTTAAATGCTAAAATTTAACGTTGTTCAACGATTTTTTAGCATTTTCTTTTGTTTTTTAGTTATTATTTGTGATGTTAGTATTCCAAATAAGAACCAACCTACTTATTATGAAAAACATCAAACGTATAGTATTACTAGTGACCTTAATCGTCCTAGCTAGCAAAGTCTTCCTTTAAGCCTTGAAGACATTTAAAACGACCTTAAAAAAGCCATAGCAGGATAACTGAATCATTTTGAAAAGAATAGATTAATAGCACATTTATTTTGTTGGTAATGCCTGAACTTGCGTTTAGGCATTTTTTTTTACCGTTTATCAAAACAATTATAAAAACATTCACAATATCTCGTAATTGCATTTGTTATATTTACATAAACTAAAACAGATATGCGTCACCTCGTTATCATTATAACACTTTTTAGTTGCGGACTTATATTTTCGCAAAGCGAGCAATTGGCCGAAGATTATTTTAATCGTGGTGAATTTGAAAAAGCATTACTTTCCTATCAAAAACTTAACGAGAAGAAAAAAAGTTCGAAATACATCTATAAAATTATAGAAACACTTCAACAATTAGAACGTTATGATGAAGCACAAGATGTAATTACACAACGCATGAAAGAAATCAATTATCCCGGACTTCTGGTAGAGCTAGGCTATAATTATCAGTTAAAAGGGAATATGGATGAAGCGCAGAAGTACTATCAAGAGGCCATTTTAAAAGTTGAAGAAAAACCATCATACACCTACGGAATTGCCAAAAAATTTGAAGATCACTCCCTTTTAGAACAAGCTCTGGAAGCTTATAAAAAAGGCATGGAAGTCAACCCTGAGCTTAACTTTAACATGCAAATGGCTCGCATCTATGGCGAACAAGGTAATATCGAATTACTCTTTTCAAATTATCTCGATTATATTGAAGCAAAACCTACTTTTCAAAGTAATGCCAAACGCGTTTTTAGTGATTTCGTTTCTGAAAATAAAGAGAATGAAAACAACCTTATTTTAAGAACATTACTCCTTAAAAAATTACAATCAAACCCTGAACCTTATTGGTATGATTTACTAAGCTGGTTATATATTCAGCAAAAAGAATACAACAAAGCATTTACACAAGAAAAAGCTTTATATCGTAGAACCCGTGAGAGTTTGAGTCGTATTTTAGATCTGGCACTCACAACGGTTAATGAAAACGAAAAAGAGATTTCAAATTCAATTTTCGAATTTGTTCTAGATAACTCTCAGGATATCGATACAAGATTAACAGCTCATCAATATATGCTTGATATAGAAATTGCTGATGCCGACACATCACAATTCGATGCTATAGACAAACAATTTCAAGCGCTATTTGATCGATATGGATTATATGAACAAACCATAGCACTACAAATTGCCTACGGAAATTTCCTAGCCTTTCACAAACATCAACCCAAATTAGGAAGTGAATTTTTAAAAAAGAGCCTTGATCTTCCTTTATCAACATTTCAGGAAGCAACTGTAAAACTTAAATTAGGAGATATCCTCGTATTTCAAGAGCGTTTTAATGAAGCTTTAATTTATTACACACAAATTCAAGCCAATTTAAAAAACAGCACCATTTCACAAGAAGCACGTTTTAAAGTTGCTAAAACCAGTTACTATAAAGGGGATTTTGAGTGGGCAGAATCGCAATTAAAAATCTTAAAATCTTCAACATCACAACTTATTGCAAATGATGCTTTAGAATTAAAACTGCTAATTTCTGATAACAAAGATGAAGATTCACTTCAAACAGCATTAAAACTCTATTCAAAAGCTGATTTAATGGCGTTTCAAAACAAAAATAATGAAGCCATAGCACTTATAGATAAAATTCTAACCGAGCATAAAGGCGAAACCATTGAAGATCAGGCTTTGTTTTTGCAAGCCAAGTTATTTGAAAAGACAAAACAAATCGATAAAGCTGTGGCCAGTTACCAATATATTATTGATAATTACAGAGACGAAATTCTGGCAGATGACGCCTTGTACTACTTAGCCGAACTCTACCAAAATGAATTAGGTCTTCCCGAAAAAGCTAAAGAACTTTACGATAATATTATCTTTAATCATCAAGACAGTATTTACTTTATTGAAGCAAGAAAACGTTTCAGAATGTTACGAGGTGATGCCATAAATTAGATAGTTAAGACTAATGATAATCGCTGAAACTAACCGACTTGTCCTTTCTAAATTTACAGTAGAAGATGCACCTTTTATTTTAGAACTAATGAATACACCTAAATGGCTGAGATTTATTGGTGACCGACACGTAAAAACGGTCGAAGATGCTGCAAATTACCTTCAGAATAATCAACTAAAAGCATACGATAACTTTGACTTTGGCTATTATAAAGCTCAGCTTAAAAATGACAACTTAAAGCCCATTGGCTCATTTGGCCTATTAAAACGTGATACGCTCGATGCTGTTGATATTGGCTTTTCATTACTACCTGAATACGAAGGTCAGGGTTATGGTCTTGAAGGTGCTACTGCCGTTATGAACCTCGCCAAAACTAAATTCGATATAAAAAAACTGTGCGCTATTACACTTCCAGAAAACAAAGCTTCTATTCATCTTTTGGAAAAATTAGGCTTATCTTACCAAAAAAGCGTAAAACCTTTTGACAACGACGAAGAACTTCTGTTATTTGCAAAAGATTTATAGTGATTTTCATATCATAAACGATGTGAAACCCATAAAAACAATAGAATGATTATATACAATGTCACAGTCAATATTGACGATACCGTTCATGACCAATGGTTACAATGGATGAAAACGGAACATATCCCTAAAGTCTTAGGAACCGGGAAGTTTGAAAAAGCAACACTTTCAAAAGTACTGGTTGAAGAAGAAATGGGAGGGCAAACCTATTCCATTCAATACCGTTCATACTCTAGAGAAGCACTCGATGCTTATTACAGAGAAGATGCAGATGTGTTGCGAACTGAAGGTTTAAAGAAATTTTCAGATAAAATGTTAGCCTTTAGAACCGAACTCCATATTGTAGATGAATACTCTGTAAAATTTAAATAACGTGTCAAACAACCATCAAGTTAAAGCAAAAAAACATCTAGGTCAGCACTTCCTAACCGATGAGTCTGTTGCTCAAAATATTGCAAACACCTTATCATTAGAAGGCTATAAACACGTTCTTGAAATTGGTCCTGGAATGGGTGTTTTAACTAAATATTTACTGGAAAAACCTATAAAAACTCACGTTATAGAAATCGATGATGAATCGGTAGAATATCTTAAAGCCAATTACCTCAACTTAGCAGATCGCGTGTATGACAAAGACTTTTTGAAATATGATTTAACTGAAATTTTCAACCAAGAACCATTCGCTATCATCGGTAACTTTCCGTATAATATTTCAACACAAATTGTTTTTAAAACACTTGAAATGCGTGATCAGATTCCAGAGTTTTCAGGCATGTTTCAAAAGGAAGTTGCTGCTCGTATTTGTTCTAAAGAAGGCAGTAAAGTCTATGGTATCCTTTCAGTATTAACTCAGGCCTTTTATGATGCCGAATATTTATTTACGGTTCCACCAAATGTGTTTAATCCGCCTCCAAAAGTAGATTCTGGTGTTTTACGATTAAAACGAAAAGAAAACTATACTCTTCCTGTAGACGAAAACCTTTTTTTTAGAGTTGTCAAAACTGCATTCCAGCAACGTAGAAAAACTTTACGTAACAGTTTAAAAACGTTTAATCTTTCAGATAATTTAAAAGCAAATGTTATATTTGGCAAACGTCCAGAACAACTAAGCGTAGATTCGTTTTTAGAACTTACGCAACACATTGAAAACGACGAGCAAAACTAGCAAAGCCATTACGTTTGATTGAAGAGAAAGAAAATATCCAATTTGAGCTTACCGATGAACTCATAGAGCAGGTTGAACTTTATGTCGAAACCCAAAACGACAAAGAGCTCAAACGACTACTTAATGACTACCATCATGCCGATGTTGCCGAAATTTTAGATGAACTAGACCTTGAAGATTCGGTCTATGTCATCAAATTGCTGGATTCTGAAACCACTTCAGATATTCTAATGGAACTCGATGAAGACATTAGAGAAAAAGTACTTAAACATCTCTCGGCAAAAGAAATTGCTGAAGAAATTGAAGAGTTAGATACCGATGACGCGGCAGATATGATTGCCGAACTTCCAGAAGAAAGACAAGCTGAAGTCATCTCTAAAATTGAAGACAACGAACATAGAGAAGAAATTACCGAACTTTTGGCGTATGACGAAGATACTGCTGGTAGTTTAATGGCAAAAGAACTGGTTAAAGTCTATGAAACATGGACAGTTGCAGGATGCCTGCGTCGTATTAGAGGACAGGCAAAAGATGTCACAAGAGTACACTCTATTTACGTCGTCAATAAAGAAGAAAAATTGATTGGCCGATTGTCACTTAAAGATTTAATCGTTGCCAAAAGCGAACAAAAAATCTCAGACATCGCTAAAGATAATGTCGACTTTGTTAATGTAATTGATGATGTTGAAGATGTAGCAAAAGTCATGGCTAAATACGATTTAGAAGCCATTCCTGTTGTCGATGACGAACAAACCTTACTCGGTAGAATCACCATTGATGATATTGTAGATGTCTTAAAAGAAGAAGCCGATAAAGATTACCAGTTAGCTGCAGGTATTACACAAGATGTCGAAGCCGATGATAGTATTTTAGAACTCACACGAGCTCGATTACCATGGCTGTTTCTGGGCCTTGTTGGTGGTGTTGGTGCCTTTTTAATTATGGAAGGTTTTGAAGAAGCTTTTAAAGGAAAAGCTTTCGTTTTATTCTTTTTTACGCCATTAATAGCCGCTATGGCCGGAAATGTTGGTGTACAATCCAGTGCAATTATCGTACAGGGTTTAGCTAACGATGATGTTAAAGGAAGTATCAATAGCCGACTTATAAAAGAAATGCTTTTAGCCGCTCTAAACGGAACCATTTTAGCCTTATTCTTGTTTCTGTTTGTTTGGGCTACCAAAGGTGATTTTACAACAGCACTTGCCATATCCACATCCTTAATTGCCGTTATAATCGTTGCAGGACTAATTGGTACATTTGTCCCTTTATTTTTAGACAAAAGAGGCATCGATCCCGCTATCGCCACAGGACCTTTTATCACTACCAGTAACGATATTTTCGGAATTCTTATCTACTTCTGGATTGCCAGATTGATTTTAGGAATTTAATGCTTTGGGCGTTCCCTTTCAGGTCGCGCTTTCCGTTACAATCTTTTACTGTCGTAAAAGGATTTTCTCTACAATCACTAACGCAAAACTTTGTAACTTTAAACACACAAAAGTTACTAACGTATGAAACCTATTAATATTAAAGAAAAACATACCTTATTTTCTAAACAATGGCATCCGCATCGTATTGCTACTGTCGATAATATGCAAGTCATCTTAGCTAAAATACAAGGAGAATTCGTTTGGCATAGTCACGATAATGAAGACGAATTATTTCAAGTGATAAAAGGCACGTTACACATGCAGTTTAGAGACCGAACAGAAGTGGTTAAAGAAGGTGAGCTTATTGTCGTTCCTAAAGGTGTTGAACATAATCCGTCAACCAAAAATGGCGAAGAAGTGCATCTATTACTATTCGAAAAACTCGACACAGCCCATACAGGAAACGTTGAGCACGAACGCACTCAAACCCAATATCCAGAACTATAAATACCATTAACGTCATACTAAACTTGTTTCAGTATCGCATTATTTTATCATGAAAATACTTCACTTAGATAACAACCATCCTCTACTCATTGAGCAACTCAATGCTTTAGGTTTTACAAACGACGAAGATTACACCTCTTCAAAAGCAACTATAGAGCAACACATACATCGCTATGATGGCTTCATCATTCGTAGCCGGTTTAAAATTGATAAAGCCTTCTTAGATGCTACGCAAGATTTAAAATTTATTGGACGAGTTGGGGCAGGATTAGAAAATATTGATACAGATTATGCCGCTCAAAAAGGCATTAAACTTATTGCTGCTCCTGAAGGCAATCGCAATGCCGTTGGCGAACATAGTTTAGCCATGCTCCTGTCTCTTTTTAATAAACTCAACAAAGCCGATAGAGAGGTTAAACAAGGTCACTGGAAACGCGAAGACAATCGCGGACTAGAACTCGACGGGAAAACTGTAGGACTCATTGGTTATGGCAATATGGGAAAAGCCTTTGCTAAAAAGCTTAGAGGTTTTGATGTTGACGTATTATGTTACGACATTAAAGCTAATGTTGGAGATGCTAACGCTGTTCAAGTATCATTACAAGAACTTCAGGAAAAAGCAGATGTCCTAAGTTTACATACTCCTGAAACACCTCTAACCATAGCTATGGTAAATTCTGAGTTTATCAACGGTTTTAAAAACCCATTTTGGCTCATCAACACAGCAAGAGGCAAAAGTGTCGTCACTCAAGATTTGATTTCTGCTTTAGAATCTGGTCAAATTCTCGGTGCTGGTCTTGATGTTTTAGAATACGAAAAATCATCGTTTGAACATCTGTTTACTTCAGAAATGCCAGAGGCTTTTAAACAGCTTATGTCCTTAGAAAATGTTTTACTCACACCTCATGTTGCGGGTTGGACCGTTGAAAGCAAAATAAAATTAGCACAAACCATAGTGGATAAAATTAAAACAGAATTTTGCTAAATTTAATCCATGAAAAAAATCATTTTTGTTTTTGGATTGCTCATTCTTGCTTTGCTTTTATTATTTCAGTTTAGTAAGTATGCCTTAATTTCAAGTCATCTAAAAATTGAAATTATCATCGCTATAATTGCGCTTGTTTTCTTTTGTGTCGGCATCTTCATTAACAAAAAAAGTTTACACAAACCAACGCCTGTTTCCGAAGATATCAATCATCAAAAAATTAAAGATTTAGACATTAGTAAACGAGAATACGAAGTGCTTTTAGGAATTTCTGAAGGCTTATCTAATAAAGAAATTGGTGAAAAACTTTTTGTTTCAGAAAGTACTGTAAAAACACATGTTTCTAACTTACTTTCAAAATTAAATGCGAAGCGTCGCACTCAGGCTCTACAAATTGCAAAAGACTCCAATATCATATAAATTATATACTTTTAAACTAAAGTATGAGTGATTTGGTACTTTAGTATGATCCATTTTTTAAGTACTTCTCATAGTTTTGTTAACGATTAATCTAAAACCAATCATTATGAAATTAGGTGCATTTTCAATGAGTTTGAATGTCAAAGACATTCATGCTTCTAAAGCATTTTATGAAACTCTGGGCTTCTCAGTTTTTGCAGGAGATATTGAACGTAATTATCTCATCATGAAAAACGAAGACACGCTTATCGGACTTTTTCAAGGGATGTTTGAACAGAATATTTTAACCTTTAATCCAGGTTGGGATCAAGAGGCAAAAACGCTTGATAATTACGACGATGTGAGAACCATTCAAAAACATCTCAAAGCTCATAATATAAGCTTAGAGCGTGAAACCGATGGCAGCAGCTCTGGTCCTGCAAGTATTGTCTTATACGATCCTGATGGGAACACCATTCTAATTGATCAACATGTGTAATTTTTAACGCAATACAAAACATCAAATCATGAAACAAACAGTTCTCAAATACGGTCTTTACGGACTCATAACCGGATTTATAATATTTACAATTCATCTAATTGTAGGTATAAACACATTTGACTATGCAACAAACGAAGTCCTTGGCTATGTATCCATCTTCTTATCGCTTTCATTTATTTATTTTGGGATAAAGCATTACAGAGACCATGTCAATAGTGGTGTAATTTCTTTAGGAAAAGCAATTTTAATTGGTGTCCTAATTTCTATATTAGCTGGCTTAGGAATAGCAATTGCCGATTTTATATATACAAAATTTATCAATCCTTCTTTTTTTAGCGATTATCAAAAAGCACTAATAGAACAAGGAAAAGCCGATGAAATCTTAGAAATGACAAGTACAACTGCAGCATTATTTATGCTTGTACTTGTAACTATTATTGGATTTATTATATCTTTAATTTCAGCATTAATTCTTCAACGTAAATAAAACATCAAGTATGACATACGAAGCAACATCTCCAGAAGATTACATAAATCAAACGCCCGAAGCGCGTCATGATGCACTAAAAAAACTAAGGCATATTATAAAAGATAACTTACCTAAAGGGTTTGAAGAAGGTATGATTTACAAAATGATAGGCTACTATGTACCTCATTCTGTATATCCAGATGGTTATCATTGTGACCCTAAAACGCCTCTGCCTTTTATGAGTTTTGCCTCACAAAAAAACTCTATTAATCTTTACCATAGTGGAATATATGCCAAAAAAGAACTACACGACTGGTTTGTCTCTGAATACCCAAAACACTGTGCTCGTAAATTAGATATGGGAAAAAGTTGTATCAGGTTTAAAAAGGTAGAAGATATTCCTTATGAATTGATTGGTGAACTTACGCGAAAAATGACATGCGAAGAATGGATAGATATTTACGAAACAGCATTAAAGAAAAAATAAAATGAAAAAAAGAGTTACAGGAATAGGCGGATTGTTTTTTAAATCTAAAAACCCAAAAGCGTCAAAAGATTGGTACAATAAACATCTAGGATTTAATACCGATGATTATGGTTGCACATTCTGGTGGAAAGACAAAGATGGTAAAGATTGTTCGACACAATGGAGCCCATTTAAAGATGATACCACATACTTTAAGCCTTCAAAAAAAGAGTTTATGTTTAACTATCGTGTTGAAAATTTAAAAGAATTATTAGTGACTTTAAAAGAAGAAGGGGTCACAATAGTAGGAGACATGGAAGAATACGACTACGGGAAATTTGGCTGGATACTAGATAACGAAGGCAATAAAATTGAACTCTGGGAACCTGTTGACCAAGCTTTTCTTTAGTCGTGTAACAAATGTCTTGTTTAAACTACTCATAAATAAACACATACAATGACTGAAGACAATACACAAAATGATGATTTAAACAACACATCTTTACCTAAGCAAGACTCTTTTACTGAAAGCACTAATAGCGTTAACGGCTCATCAAATGATATAAAAGAAAATGCTACTGAAGCATTAAACTCAGCAAAGGAAAAAGCTAATGAATTAGCAAATGAAGCCAAAGAAATTTTAGGAAATGTAAAAGACAAAGCAACCGAATTTATCGAAGGTGACGGAAAAGAAATGTTTAATACTGCTAAAGACAAAGCCTCCGAATTAGCTAGTGAAGCTGGTGAAAAGCTAAATGAATTTACTGCTGATGCAAAAGAAAAAACAGCAGAACTCTCAGAAGACTTTAAAGAAACTTACAATGAAGCTAAAGAAAAGGCTTCTGAATTAGCAATTGAAGCAGGAGATAAACTAGGAGAATTTGCTGACAAAGCTGAAGACAAACTTGAAGATTTGGCTGAAGACGCTAAAGAAACCTACATCGAAGCTAAAGAAAAAACGAAAGGCTTTTTTCAAAAGCTATTTGGTAAAAAATAAACTCTGTTTGTCTATTTTTAGTAACTTTATAGGCATAACCATAAACTATAAATAATGTCTGATGATAGTAAAAATTTAAGCGATGACCTTAATGATATGTTAGGTGACGCTAAAGAAGGTGCGAAAAAAGCTGCTGATAAAGCAAGTGAGTTTGCCGATGATGCCAAAGAAAAGGCATCCGAATTTGCCGAAGAGGCCAAAGCCTCTGCTAAAGAGTTTGCTAATGATGCTAAAGAAGTATTAAGTGACGGAAAAAACGTAGCCATTATTGCCCACTTATGGTGGATAGGATGGATTATTGCTATTGTTATGAATAATGGAAATAAAACCGAATTAGGTTCATTTTACATCAAACAAACATTAGGATTGTTAGTGCTTTCAATCATTAATTACGGGATGTATTTTATTTCACCATTACTAGGTGGTATTATTGGAATAATCGTTTTTATCTTATGGATCATAAGTTTAATTGGAGCACTGAGTGGTGAAAAAAAATCGCTACCTGTAGTTGGTGACCAATTTCAAGACTGGTTCAAATCACTATAAAACATAGGCCAGACATAGTTTCTGGCTTTTTTTAAAAACTTATCATCGTAATATTGCGATATTACGATGATAATGTTTACCTTTGTATTACAATTATAATTAATGGGAGCTACAAAGCATTTTATGTATACCGATAGCTGCAATGAAATAGCCAATATTGCTAAAGTATTTGCTCATCCTGCTCGAGTGGCAATTCTAAAATATATCAGCGAGCAGGAAGGTTGTATTTGCAACGACTTAGTTGAAGACATTGGCTTATCTCAGGCCACTATTTCGCAACATCTTAGTGTTATTGGTGATGCTGGACTACTACAAGGCAGGTTTGTAGGTAAAAGAAAATGTTACTGCCTCAATAGTGATCGCTTTAAAGAATTTCAAATTTTAATGAACGTTTTCTTTATAAAAACAACGTCTAATTGCTGTTAGCAGATTAAAACTAGAAAACATGAATACAAAAGAATTATTTTCATTATTAGAGCAACATAAAGATAAAACTTTACGCTTTGAATATGCTCCAAATGCCTTTGTAGGTGCAAATTATCACATTACTGAAGTGAAACACATTGCCGTAGATTCTGTAGATTGTGGATCTCAAACCGATGCCTGGAATGAAACCATTATACAGCTTTGGGAAAGTCCGTTAGAAACCAACAAAATAAAACACATGTCTGTTTTAAAAGCCTTAGAGATTCTAAAAAAAGTGGGGGAAATTAAACCTTATGATTTGAGTGCTGAAGTTAAATTTGAATATAGTAATTCAGCATTTCATACCGCACAACTCTTTGTCAATGATTTTACATTAGATAATACAAAACTCATTCTTAATTTAGGAATACAAAAAACCAATTGTAAAGCAAAAGAACTTTGTGGTATTCCTGAAACCGTAATAAATACATTAGAAACTGTTAAAACAAATGTTGAGACATGCTGTTCTCCAAAAAGTGGTTGTTGTTAAAAAAGAAAAAAATCAAATGAAAAATATACTCGTTCTCTGTACCGGAAATTCTTGTAGAAGCCAAATGGCTCATGGTTATTTAAACCTAATTACTAATGGTAAAGCCTCTGTTTATAGCGCAGGAATTGAAACTCACGGTCTAAATCCTGGTGCTGTAGCTATCATGAAAGAAGATGGCATTGACATTTCAAATCATACGTCAAATCATGTTGATGAATATACTGCTATCGATTTTGATTACATCATTACAGTTTGTGATCATGCTAATGAAAATTGTCCTTTTATTCCTAGTAAAAATGCTTTAAGACTCCATCATAATTTTTATGATCCGTCTAAAGTCATTGGAACAGATGAAGAAAAACATGCGGCCTTTTTTAAAGCGAGGAATGAAATTAAAGCGTATTGCGAAAATTTTGCAAATACATACCTCTAATGGTCTTCGGCATTACCGTTAGAAAATTTGCGTTCTAATTCAGCTTGAAACTCTTCCATTACAGGTTTCACAGTACTTTCAGGTAAATCGGCTATTTTAATATACATCAACCCGTCGACAGAATTGTTAAACAATGGGTCAACATTAAATGCCACCAATTTAGCATTTTGCTTGATATACTTTTTGAGTAAAACCGGGAGTCGTAAAGCTCCTGGTTCTACTTCATCAATGATTTTATCAAATTTATTTAAATCGGCTTCAGCCTCATCAAATACAAAATCTTTGTCAGCATCTTTTAATTTGACTTTGAATTCTTTTTTAGGATGAACATACTGAGCTACATATGGATCGTAGTAATGTGATTTCATAAACTCTATCATCAAGGATTTTGAAAAGTTAGAAAACTGATTACTAATACTTACACCTCCAATTAAAAACTTATGCTCTGGATATCGCAAGGTGGTATGCACAATACCTTTCCAGAGTAAAAAAAGCGGCATGGGCTTTTGTTGGTATTCTTTAATGATGAATGCTCTACCCATTTCAATAGATTCACTCATCATTTTATACAATTCAGGCTCAAACCTGAAAAGGTCTTGTAGATAAAATCCATCAATACCATAACGCGCATATATCTTAGATCCCAATCCCATTCTGTAGGCACCAGCCAGTTGCTTGGTTTCAGTATCCCATAAAAACATATGATGATAGTACGTATCAAAACTGTCTAAATCTATAGCTTCATTAGTTCCCTCGCCAATAGCCCTAAATGTTATTTCTCGCAAACGGCCTATTTCATGAAGAATGTTTGGAATTTGATCAGCAGGTGTTAAATACACCTCGTAATTTTTACTCACCAATAATCTGAAATCCCCTTCCCGTAATGCTTCAACTTCAGCAGCCATTTTCTCTGTGCTTACAGAACCCACAATACGTTTAGGTGGCTTTGCTGGTGGCTTTAAGGTGTTGGATATATTATCTAAAATCTTAGGTTTATCCTCAAAAGCATTAGAGAGCATATAGGTTTTTCGTCTAATAAATTCTGAAAAATCAGATAGGGTTTCATGTTCTTTTTGATCATTAACTGAAATCGCTTTCCCAATTCTAACCTTTATGATTCGGTTTTTTTGAGTTAATAATTCTGAAGGTAATTTTGCTGTTCTAAAAGTGTCACTTATTTTTGAAAGCTTATAAAATAACTTGCTGTTTTTAGCATGAAAATATATAGGAACAACAGGAACTTCAGCCTTTTTTATCAGCTTCATCGCAGCTTCTTCCCAGGGTTTATCGACTACCAATTTTCCGTCTTTATAAGTCGAAACCTCACCAGCAGGAAACACTCCTAATGGATGACCTTCTCGTAAATGTAAAATTGCATTTTTAAAACCTGCGATACTTGATTTCACATCCTTTCGGTCCTCAAATGGATTTACAGGCATGATATAAGGCTTCAAAGGTTCTATTCGGTGTAATAGGAAATTGGCAATGATTTTAAAATCCTTGCGTTGTTCAATCATTAATTTAAGTAGTAAGATGCCATCAATACCACCAAGTGGATGGTTAGAGACTGTAATAAAAGCGCCATCTTTAGGAAGACGTTTTAAATCTTCTTCAGGAATTTCAAATTTAATCTGAAAATCATCTAAAATAGCATTCAAAAACTCACCATCACTAAGGTGTTTATTACGTTTATAAATCTTATTGAGTGTCGAAATTTTTAAGACCTTCATCAACAACCAGCCAAAAAAGGTTCCGAGAAAACCATACTTATCTGCATGGATTGCCTTGGCGACTTCTTTTGCGGTAACTAGTCCTATTTCTTGTTGCTTGGTCATGACTGTAAAAGTACTAAATTGTTTATTTAGTTACGATTTGTATGGTTTCTTGAGTTAACTGTTTTAATAACAATTCTTTATCTTTTTCTATTGATGATATGGCCTGCTCATTATAATGCCTCACAGTATATAGACTCACATTATCATAAACTGTTACTTTAAATTTTGCTTTTAAATGTTGAAGCAATCGCTCTAGATTATTATAGGTGTTATCAAAACATACCGAAAAACTAATAGCAGAGTTCTGAATCACATCAACTTTCATCTTATATAGATGCAGTAATTTAAATATTTCACTAATGTTTTCTTCAACGATATAACTAAAATCTAGAGATGATAACGATATCAATACCTGGTTTTTCTTAACGATATAACAAGGGATGTTAGGTTCTATTCCAAAACCTTTACCAACTCGAGTACCAGCATTTTTAGGGTTTAAAAATGATTTTACAAACAACGGAATCTCTTTTTGTTGTAACGGCTGTAATGTCTTTGGATGAATCACAGATGCACCATAAAAAGCCAATTCAATTGCTTCTCTGTAAGAAATACTGTTTAACAGCTGAGCATTTTCAAAATAACGAGGGTCTGCATTTAACACACCTGGAACATCTTTCCAGATAGAGACGGCTTCGGCGTTTAAACAGTAAGCAAAAATTGCAGCGGTATAATCACTTCCCTCTCGCCCAAGTGTGGTTGTGAAATTATTGGCGTCACTTCCCAAAAACCCTTGCGTAATATTAAGAACCTTAGTATCAAAATTTGCCTTAATATTAGATTGTGTTTGTTCCCAATCGACATTTGCCGTTCTATAATAATCATCCGTTTTTATAAACTCTCTTACATCTAACCAATTATTTTTTAATCCGATATCATTGAGATAACCAGAAATAATAGTGGTTGAAGTTAATTCTCCAAAACCAATAACCTGATCATAAACAAAATTATAATCTGGTGATTTATTACGTCGTAAAAAAGCATCTAAGTCATCAAAAATTGTAGCCACTTTTTTAAATATATGATGATGGGTATTTTCAAAAAGCCCCTTCATGATGTCTTCATGATAGGTTTTAACCTCTTGAATAGCGTTTTGTAATTCTGGTTTGTTATCAAAGTAGTTTTTAATCACCAACTCTAAAGCATTGGTCGTTTTTCCCATAGCAGAGACTACTACTAATGTTTCGTCATAACCTACTTCTTGCAATACAGAAGCTAAATTTTTTACACCTTCGGCATTTTTAACCGATGCTCCTCCAAACTTAAATACTTGCATTTTAAATATGTGCTATATAATTTTTTATTCCTTCTTCATTGAGATGAACAACATCCCAATCTCGTTTAACATCTGCTCCCTTTTTTTCATAAAAGCTAATGGCTGGCTCATTCCAATCTAACACTTCCCAGCTTATACGCTTAACACCTAAACTGTATCCGTATTTTACAACTTCGTCTAAAAGCGCAGTTCCTAAACCTGTTCCTCTTTTATTCTGGCTAACAACTAAATCTTCAAGATGAATAATTGGTCCTTTCCAGGTAGAAAAGCGGTTATAAACCAAAGCGATACCTTCAACAACACCGTCGATTTCCGCAACAAAACACACAAACTGTTTTGGATCTTCAAAACCATTTTTTATAAGTGTTTCAACAGTAATTTCAACTGCTTCAGGTTCTCTCTCAAAAACAGCAAGTTCTGTTATGAGCTCCAGAACTCTTGTCATGTCGGTTTTAGTTGCCTTTCTTATTAAGGTTACCATAGTTTTTAGCCCAAATATAATCTAAAACTTAACAATCTAGTCATATAATAATTCTGCTATAACGTTGTAGTTGATTAAAAAAATGAGATATTTGTAAAAACATCCACACTACATGTCTAGAAAAAATCAAACACTAGGTGAATTTATAATTGAAAATCAATCTTCTTTTAAATACACATCTGGTGAATTATCACGTCTTATAAACTCTATTCGTTTAGCCGCAAAAGTCGTTAACCATGAAGTAAATAAAGCTGGCTTGGTTGATATCATTGGAGCTGCAGGCGAGACAAACATTCAAGGTGAAGACCAGCAAAAACTGGATGTTTATGCCAACAATAAGTTCATACAAACAATGACTAAGCGAAATATTGTTTGTGGAATTGCAAGTGAAGAAGAAGACGATTTTATTTCGATTAATAGTCAGGATGAAAATCATCAAAATAAGTATGTGGTGTTAATTGACCCTTTGGATGGATCTTCAAATATTGACGTCAATGTATCTGTTGGAACTATTTTTTCAATCTATAGGCGTGTAACTCCTGTTGGAACTCCTGTAACAATTGAAGATTTTCTTCAACAAGGAAATAAGCAAGTTGCCGCTGGATATGTTGTGTATGGTACATCAACCATGATTGTATATACTACAGGAGATGGTGTTAATGGCTTTACTTTAAATCCTGCTATTGGAACGTTTTATTTATCACATCCAGATATGCAATTCCCTAAAGATGGAAAAATCTATTCGGTAAATGAAGGTAATTATATTCACTTTCCGCAAGGGATTAAAAACTATATCAAATACTGCCAAATGGAAGAAGGTGACCGACCTTACACAAGTCGATATATTGGTTCGTTAGTTTCCGATTTCCACAGAAATATGATTAAAGGTGGTATTTACATGTATCCTAAAAGTTCACAAAACGCTGAAGGTAAATTGCGTTTACTTTACGAATGTAATCCAATGGCATTTATTGCTGAGCAAGCTAATGGTAGAGCCAGTGACGGATTTACACGCATTATGGATATCCAACCAACAGAATTACACCAACGTGTCCCTTTTATTTGTGGTAGTAGCAACATGGTCGAAAAAGCTGAAGAATTTATGCGTAATGCATAAAAAAAGCAACCCTAAGGCTGCTTCATTTTTATCTTTTGAATCTTAATTATTGATTCATGAGTTTCATTTTTTCAGTAAACTCATCTAAATCTACTTCAAGATGTACCAAGTTTAATGCCTTATCTGTAATATATTTTACATTTTCCTGATTAAAACCTAAACCAATACACAGCTTTTCTAATAAGCGTATTTGATCTTCTCCTTCAATATGATCTGCCCATACCATACGTGCTAAATCATAAAGACGCTCTAAACGACTATCATAAGATGTAGGCGGATTAATAGGATGACTTTGATAATCTTTTAATATCTCTTTATAATCGGCTTCTGTTATATCTAAACGCGTTGCCAAACGGTCTAAAAAGGTTTTTTCAGCTTCATTAATAATCCCATCACTCATTGCAACTCTAACAATAGCTGCAAAGTGATCCTCATTACGCTTTTTAAATCCGCTTTCGAATAATTCTGAAAATGACATATTATTTGTTGTTTAAGTAGCACAAAGATAGTTTTATTAATACATTTTAACAATAACCAATGACACAAAAATTTTATATTTGCACAAAATAAAATGCCTTGAGTAAAACCATTCTCTCGCAAACGTATGCACAGACTTTGCAAATGCAAAATCTGCAAACTACTATTGCCCAAAATAAGGCAAAACTACATCTTAAAGGTCTCGTTGGCTCATCACTTTCTCTCGTTATTAGTGAAGCATTTAAAGCTTCTGAACTCCCGTTTTTACTTGTTTTTAACGATAAAGAAGAAGCAGCTTTCTACCTCAACGACTTAGAAGTTTTGCTTAACGACAAAGATGTTTTGTTCTATCCTGGAAGTTACCGAAGACCGTATCAAATAGAAGAAACCGACAATGCCAATGTATTATTAAGAGCTGAAGTTTTAAACCGAATCAATTCTCGGAAAAAACCTGCAATTATTGTCACGTATCCTGATGCGCTTTTTGAAAAAGTTGTAACCCGTCGTGAACTCGAAAAAAACACACTTAAAATTGCAGTTGGTGATGAATTATCACTCGATTTTGTTAATGAAGTTTTATTTGAATATAAATTTAAGCGTGTCGATTTTGTAACTGAGCCTGGAGAGTTTTCTGTACGTGGTGGTATTGTTGATGTCTTTTCTTTTTCACACGATGAACCCTATCGTATTGAGTTTTTTGGTGACGAAGTAGATAGCATCAGAACTTTTGATGTAGAGACACAACTTTCAACAGAACAGATTAAAAAAATTGGTGTTATTCCAAATGTTGCCAATAAGTTTTTAGAAGAAAGCAGGCAGAGTTTCTTAAAATATATTGCTCAAAAAACTGTGGTGTTTTCTAAAAATACAGATGTTCTGTTTTCTAGAATTGATGAGTTTTTCACAAAGGCTGAAGAGACTTTTAAAACGCTATCTTCAGAATTAAAACATTCTAAACCCGAAGAGTTATTCTGCAATTCGGAGTTATTAAAACGTCAATTACTTGAGTTTAGCTTAGTTGAATTTGGTACAGCAAGTTTATTTTCTAAAGAAAACATTGAATATAACACCTCGCCTCAGCCGTCATTTAATAAACAGTTTAACTTACTTATTGAAGATTTAAACTCCAATCACGATAAAGGCTACACCAATTATATTGCTTGCGTAAGTGACCAGCAAGCTAAACGATTTCATGATATTTTTGAAGACGTAGAAGAAGATGTTCATTATAAAACGATTGTACTGTCTTTATATCAAGGTTTTATTGATCACGATCAAAAAATCACCTGTTATACCGATCATCAAATCTTTGAACGCTATCATAAATTTCATTTAAAAAACGGGTATGCGAAAAAGCAAGCCATTACGCTTAAAGAACTTACCAATTTAGATATTGGAGATTATGTCACTCATATTGATCATGGTATTGGGAAGTTTGGCGGACTCCAAAAAATTGATGTGGAAGGCAAAAAACAAGAGGCCATTAAACTGGTTTATGGTGAACGTGATGTGCTCTATTTGAGCATTCATTCCTTGCATAAAATCACAAAGTTTAATGGTAAAGATGGGAAGCCACCAAAAGTCTACAAACTTGGTAGTAAAGCCTGGAAAACGCTCAAGCAAAAAACAAAGTCACGCGTTAAGGAAATAGCATTTAACTTAATTCAGGTATATGCTAAACGTAAACTAGAAAAAGGCTACCAATATAAACCTGACAGCTACCTTCAGCATGAATTAGAAGCCTCGTTTATCTATGAGGACACGCCTGATCAAATCTCATCAACCGCAGATATTAAAGCTGATATGGAAAGTGAGCGTCCTATGGATCGCCTCGTTTGTGGTGATGTTGGTTTTGGTAAAACTGAAGTCGCTATTCGAGCTGCTTTTAAAGCTGTTGACAACGGAAAGCAAGTTGCTGTTTTGGTTCCAACAACTATTCTCGCCTACCAACATCATAAAACATTTACCGAACGCCTTAAAGATTTTCCAGTTACTGTCGATTACCTCAATCGCTTTAGAACAGCTAAAGAAAAACGAATCACTCTAGAAAAGCTTGAAAAAGGACATGTCGATATCATAATTGGAACACATCAACTGGTCAATAAAAACGTAAAATTTAAAGATTTAGGCTTACTTATTGTCGATGAAGAACAAAAATTTGGAGTTGCCGTGAAAGAAAAACTTAAAACCTTAAAAGATAATGTAGACGTGCTAACGCTTACTGCAACACCTATCCCAAGAACATTACAGTTTAGCTTGATGGCCGCCCGAGATTTGTCGGTCATTACTACAGCACCTCCAAACCGTTATCCGATAGAAAGTCATGTGATACGATTTAATGAAGAAACCATTAGAGATGCGGTTACTTATGAGATTCAGCGTGGCGGACAAATCTTTTTTATTCACAATCGAATTGAGAATATTAAGGAAGTCGCTGGTATGATTCAGCGTTTAGTGCCTGATGCTAAAATTGGCATTGGTCATGGCCAATTGGATGGCAAAAAACTTGAACAACTCATGCTGGCGTTTATGAATGGTGATTTTGATGTATTGGTAAGTACTACTATTGTTGAAAGTGGATTAGATGTTCCTAATGCTAATACTATTTTTATTAATAATGCCAATAATTTTGGTCTCAGTGATTTACATCAAATGCGTGGTCGTGTTGGACGAAGTAACAAAAAAGCCTTCTGCTACTTTATTACACCAGAATATTCGGCAATGACAAATGATGCCAGAAAACGTATCACAGCTTTAGAACAATTTACCGAACTGGGAAGTGGTTTTAATATTGCAATGAAGGATTTAGAAATTCGAGGTGCAGGAGATTTATTAGGTGGTGAACAAAGCGGATTTATCAACGATATTGGTTTTGATACCTATCAGAAAATATTAAACGAAGCTATTGAAGAACTCAAAGAAAATGAGTTTAAAGATCTATATCAAGATACTGGTAAAGAGAAAGATTACGTTAAAGACATCACTATTGATACTGATTTCGAATTATTATTTCCAGATGATTACGTCAATAATATTACCGAACGCTTAAACCTTTATACCAAACTTAATACCCTTAAAACAGAAGACGAATTACAAACTTTTGAAACTGAAATCGTCGATCGTTTTGGCGAATTACCAATTCAGGTTGTCGATTTATTAAACAGTGTTCGTATCAAGTGGATTGCAACCAAAATCGGACTCGAAAAAATCATCATGAAAAAAGGGCGTTTTGTAGGTTATTTTATAAACGATCAACAGAGTCCGTTTTATCAAAGTGACAACTTTACTAAAGTATTGCAATACATACAAACGCGTCCGAAAGACTGTAAAATGAAAGAAAAACAAACCAGAAATGGTTTACGTCTACTACTTACTTTTGAGCATATTAAATCTGTTCAACAGGCACTTACGAGACTTCAGGACATATGAAAGACACGCACTTAAAACACATCTTTTGGCTCACTTTCGCTACTATATGTATTAGTACTTCTGGAGCCTTAGGTAAATTTATAGATATGCCTATTAGTGTCGTTATCTGGTGGCGAAGTGCCTTAGCTGCCTTTTTTTTACTCTTCTATTGTAAATTCAAAAATGTAACGCTTAAATTTAATTCGAATCAGGATAGAATGACAATTATTGTCTCTGCTCTTTTTTTGGGAGTGCATTGGATTACATATTTTCATGCCTTAAAAGTATCTAATGTAGCTATAGGGATGCTCTCGCTTTTTACATTTCCGGTGTTTACCGCTATTTTAGAACCCTTGTTTACTAAAGTAAAATTTGACCCGATTCACATACTGCTTGGAATATTGATTTTACTTGGTATTTACTTCTTAGCGCCAGATTTTGACTTAGAAAATTCGCAATTACAGGGTGTACTTTGGGGAATGATTTCTGCCATTTCTTATGCCATAAGAACACTACTACTAAAACAGCATATTTCAGCTTATAATGGAAGCATGTTAATGTTTTATCAGGTTTTGGCTCTAACATTTGTTTTAGCACCTGCATTATTGATTAATGGGACTTCTGACATCAAAACACAATATCCTTATGTTATTACTCTTGCGCTTGTAACTACAGCTATTGGTCATACACTATTTGTAAACAGTTTAAGATATTTTAAAGTAAGTACCGCAAGTATCATATCGAGTACACAGCCTATTTTTGGTATCATCATCGCCTTTTTATTTTTAAAAGAAGTCCCAACCTGGAATACATTTATTGGTGGTGCATTAATCATTTCAACAGTCGTTATTGAAAGTATACGCTCGAAATAAAAAAAATTCTGATATTTGGCTTGATATTTGAAATTGAACACGTGTTTAAAAATTATATTTATCTGCTTTTCTCATGACACTGTTACGTCTCCCTGAATTTATTTCAGGGTCTCATTCAGTAGATAGACATAAGTTTTTATGTGATTCTGAAACAAGTTCAGAATGACGAATATTATAATAGTAAATAAAAATTAATACTCATGAAAAAACTCTTATTAGCACTGGCACTTATTCCTACATTTATTTGTGCTCAAAATACCATTAGTGGTATATTTTCTCCTGCTGAAGAATTTACGTATGCCTTTTTATACCATGCAACACCAACAAATTCAGATTATGTCAATAGAGCACAATTAGGTGTCGACGGAAGTTTTAGTATTCCTCTTGATTCAACAGCAACTCCAGGCATTTATAAAATTGTTTATGCCTTACCTCCTGAAGAGAATAATTTTGATTTTATTTACAACGGAAAAGAGTCAGTTGCATTTACCTTTAGTCTAGACACCGGATTAGAGTTTACCGACGGTCAAGACAATAAACTATGGGCATCCTACACAAAAAGTATGGACATGGTAAACAGAACCATTAGTAATTTTTACACACAAGAAAGCACTGATAAAAAAGCTTACGCCGACATCATTAAAACCTTAGAAGATACGCAATCGGCTTATGAAACATCTGCTGAAGGCACCTTAGCTTCTGTATTTATTAAAGCTAACTCACCTTATATTCCTCAGGGTTTTGAAGACTTATCGACCTATTCAAAAAACTTAAAACGCACTTATTTAGAGCATGTAGATTTTAGTAATCCACTATTACAAAGCTCAGACTTCTTAGTAGATCGCGTGCTGGCTTACATCTTCGGAATGACCGCAAACACCACCAATGATACTTATAAAAAAGATGTCGATGATTTAATGGAGACCATAGGCGAAGGTCAGATTGAAATTAAAACGATTTTATTTGAAATGATATGGAGACGGTTTAAAAGCATGAATAATCCTGAATTAGCTAATTATGTCACTGATAATTACTTGCTTGAGTTATCTAAAAAAACAAGTTATGATGCGTTGACCGAACAATTAATTACCTACAAAACAAATACCATAGGTAATAAGGCTACCAATTTTGACTTAGCTGTTACAAAAGATGGAACCACTGTAACAACAACGCTTCATGATTTAGATAGTGCCAATCAATATCTGTTGATTTTTTGGAGTAGTGGTTGCGGACATTGTTTAGATGAACTGCCAAAAGTTAAAACTATGCTAGCCGATAAAAAGGATATCAAAGTCATTGCCTTCGGACTAGAAGACGAACCAGACAGCTGGCAGACAAAAATCACAGACTATCCCGATTTTATACATGTTTTAGGTTTAGGCAAATGGGATAACCCTACAGCAAATGCTTATGGTATAGAATCGACACCTTCGTATTTTATATTAGATAAAGACAAACATATCATTGCTAAACCTTATGATTTAGAAGCTTTGGAAAAGGCTTTGAAATAAAAGCTTTTACTACACTTTTAAATAGGCTAAGCATACAGACGTTAAGTGCTGTTAACTAATTATTTAAAAGCATTTAATTATGATTTTATAGGTGATAACCTATATCAGAATTTCCTAAAAAATTAATAGTTTACTACATGGTAGGTCTATTAGGTATAATGTATTTACAGAAAACTTAACACAAAAAAAGCACAACTAAATGTTGTGCTTTTTTTTATATCTAAACTTTAAACTTAGTCTAAGCTAGGAATACGTAATACCTGACCTGGATAAATTTTATCAGGATCGGTAAGCATTGGTTTATTGGCTTCAAAAATTTCAGGGTATTTCATGGCATTACCATAATAGTGCTTTGCAATTTTACCTAAAGTATCGCCACTTACAACCGTATGAAATTGTGCTTCTGGCTCTACGTGTTCTACAGTCATGTTATCATCTACAGTAGCAATTCCAGCAGTATTACCAACGACTAAAATAACTTTTTCTCTAGTGGCTTGATCATATGCCTTTCCTGATATTCTAGCCATATCGTCATCTACAAATATGTTTAAATCTTCTACTTGTAATTGTAAGTCAGTAATCGTTTCTTCTAAATTTCTTGCAGCAGCTTCTTCTAATCGTAACTCAGCTGCATCTGCCTCTCTTTTTGCTTTAGCTCTTGCTTCGGCAGCTTCTTCTTCGGTTGTTTTTCCAATACCGAAAACTTTAGCACCTGTATTTTTAATAAATGAAAATAGTCCCATAATTGTTTGTTGTTTTTAAGGTTATAAATCTGTATTTGTAAAGTTGGCGAAATTCTTTGTGAATTCCAATTATATGACCAACTACATTATTCGACACAGTTATAACTGTAGAAGTCACTATTTTTAAACCACAAACCGAATATAAAAGAAAACGCCCAACTCAAATAAATGAGGTGGACGTTTCTGGAGTCTAAATAACCAACCAAAATCTAGCTCCTTGTATTGACCCTAGGGTTCTCTTTTTTAGCAGTTTTCTGCTTACGTTTTTTTAATTGTTTTGATCCTTCAACCTTTCTTCCTAAGGCATCTGTTTCTCTTAAGAATTGAATATATCCTCGTCCGGTAAATTCATATATCGTTTCAGACGACGGATGGAATAATTCTATCCTTTGATCATTAATAACGCTCAACTCGAAGTATTCATTGTCGAAGAAATCATAATCTAGTGTTAATGTTTTCAGATACATATTTCCACTAACATTTCCAACACCGTAAACACCTGTATAATCCCAGTAAATATTATCTGGATTTCCAATGTTTACATCTTGAGAGCTTCTAAATTCTGAATCATTTCCGCCTGCTAAAAACTGTAAATAGTTTTCTTCGTCAAACTCATTTATCGCTCCAAACTCACTGGTATATGTTTTTTCCCATGCTTCGTACTCTTGTAAGAAATAGTGAATATTATCATAGAATACAAAATCATAATCAAACGTACTTCTTTGATATCCGTTTAAAAAATAAGAGGTATCATTAAATGGGTTATATAATTCGATGGTATTATTATCGATTTGATAGACATCAAAGGTTTCAAAACCGTCAATATCATGATTGATATCTAAAATCATATTATAGGCATCGTAGCTTCCGACGTCGATTCCGTAGCCATTACCTTGGCTTCCAATACCAACTAAATTATTATTAGCGTAAAGTACGCCGTTTCTAAATGAAATTGTAAATGCAATTTGTAAAAACGGTGTTTCACCCGGACCTAAAGTCTGATTGACATCTACATACCATAATTCATACGAATTCAATAACTGATTTATGGTAATACCTGGCTGATTGTCAAAATCATTGATAATAACCTCATCTGTATAACATGAAGTAAATAGTGTTGCTGTTAAAGCAAAGCCTAAGAGTAGTTTTATCGTTTTCATAATCTTCCGTTTTTTGATTTCTATGTATTAGATTTCAAAACACGTGCCAAAAACGAAAGTCTATGGATTTCTCTTCGTAAAAAGCCTATAAAATGCTTATTTTTGGGTAACCGAAATTGATAATCCATTTATGAGTCAACCATTAAAATATGCAGTTTTTGGCGCAGGAAGCTGGGCAACAGCCATCGTAAAGATGCTTTGTGAAAATTTAGACGAAGTTGGTTGGTACATGCGTAGCGTATATACCAAAGAGCATTTATTAAAAGAGCAACACAACCCTAGTTATCTAAGTTCTGTAGAATTTAAAACAGAGCAACTTAAACTGAGTAATGATATCAATGACATTGCTGAATGGGCCGATATATTGATTTTTGTGATTCCGTCGGCTTTTATTCATTCAGAATTAGAAAAGCTGACTGTTGATATTTCTGAAAAAACGATTGTTTCGGCAGTCAAAGGAATTATGCCCGAATCTGGTTTATTGGTAGGCGAGCATTTCCACGATATTTATCACATTCCGTTTGAAAATATTGCAGTGATTGCAGGACCTTGTCATGCCGAAGAAGTCGCGCTCGAACGCTTATCGTATTTGACTATTTCTTGTGCCGATGCCGAAAAAGCGCAAACCATAGCCAATGCCTTATCTAGCGATTATATCAAAACCAAAATTAGTGATGATATCATTGGGACAGAATATGCTGTGATGCTTAAAAACATTTATGCGATTGCTGCCGGAATTGCTCACGGTTTGGGTTATGGTGATAATTTTCAAAGTGTATTGATGAGTAATGCGATTCGGGAAATGAAACGTTTTATCAAAAAAATGCACAAGATGAAACGCAACATCAATAACTCGGCGTATTTGGGTGATTTACTGGTTACAGGTTATTCAACATTTTCTAGAAACAGGATGTTTGGAAACATGATAGGGAAAGGTTATACGGTAAAATCGGCACAAATGGAAATGAATATGGTTGCCGAAGGCTATTACGCTACCAAAAGTGCGCATTTGCTGAACCAAAAGAATAAAAAGAAAACACGCTTACCTATTATTAATGCAGTTTACGATGTGCTTTATGAAAATAAAGATCCTAAAAAAGTCTTTAAAAAATTAACCGATAAGCTGGATTAATTTTTTTGCCATCCTGAACTCGTTTCAGGATCTCATCCTAGCAGATTCCACATCAATTGCGAAATTATTTCACCAAAACACCCTTCAACTGCATTAAAGGAATGGTTTGTAATGCTTTTGTATTAATGGTATTTTTTCTAAATAGATACGATTTATCAAACATTTGATTTCCTTCAAAAAAGGTCACCTTAAAGGTGTTATTTAGCTCTAAAACTTGTTCTTGTAAATACTCAATTTTAGCATAACTTCTGGCTGGCAATTTTGAAATGGTATGACGCATTGGTGGTGTCATTTTGGTATCCGTATACCCTTGAGACACGATAAGAACCGTTTCTAAATCTTTATCTGTATTATTAATGATGTAGGCATTCCAGTCTTTGGTTTTGTATTCGATATGCTCTTCTTGAACAACAGCAACATGTACATCTTTTACTTGAGGAATTTGAATGTCTTTTTTCATGTCACAAAACTAAAACATATAGTTAAGATTTTGATAATCTCGCATAAATAATCGAACTTCGTCTTACAGCCTAAACATTCCATGTCCTATGAGACTCGTTTTATTGTTCTTGCTATTAACATCTACTTTGATGACGCAAACGATCAAGGGACAATTTTAGCCGAAACCAATGTTCCTTTAGAGCGCGTTTCAATCTATGCCAAAAAGGGAGATATAGGTACCGTTTCAAATGCTTATGGTAGATTCATCAGAGGTTTATGTTATTGACGTGGAGGAATTTGAAAAAACCAAATCAATTAACTCTAAAAACTTAGTTCATAGTAACAACTGAAGATTTTAAATTTGTAAATGCAGCAAATGATATAGAAGAATACATTAAATGCTTATTAACGCAAGTGAGTAAATACACACTATATTAATTACAAAGCACTCTTAAACTGCTCTAAAAAACGCACATCATTTTCACTTAGTAAGCGGATATCGCTAATTTGATGCAGTAACAAGGCGATACGATCGATTCCCATTCCGAAGGCAAAACCTGAATAAGTTTTAGAATCGATACCACAGTTCTCTAAAACGTTTGGATCCACCATACCACAACCCATAATTTCTAACCAACCTGTACCTTTAGTCATTTTATAATCGGTTTCGGTTTCTAGTCCCCAATACACATCGACCTCAGCACTTGGCTCAGTAAACGGGAAATACGATGGTCGCAATCTAATTTTAGATTTGCCAAACATTTCGGTGGTGAAATACTGAAGGGTTTGTTTTAAATCGGCAAAACTTACGTCTTTATCAATATATAAACCTTCTACCTGATGAAAGAAACAATGGGAACGTGCCGAAATTGCTTCGTTACGAAACACACGGCCTGGTGAGATGGTACGAATTGGAGGTTTGTTGTTTTCCATGTAACGTACCTGAACCGAACTGGTATGTGTGCGTAATAAAATATCAGGATCGGTTTGAATAAAAAACGTGTCCTGCATATCGCGTGCTGGGTGATACTCGGGTAAATTTAGTGCAGTAAAGTTATGCCAGTCATCTTCAATTTCTGGACCTTCACTCACATTAAAACCGATACGAGAAAAGATATCTATGATTTGGTTTTTTACTATGGAAATTGGATGACGTGCACCAATCTCTATAGGTTCTCCTGGACGCGAAAGGTCACCATAAACACTCTTGGTTTCTTCTTTACTTTCTAGCTCTTCTTTTAAAGCATTAACCTTGTCTTCGGCAGTTTTTTTAAGCTGATTAATGGTTTGGCCAAATTCCTTTTTTTGTTCATTTGCCACATTTTTAAACTCAGCAAAATATGCTTTTAGAAGTCCTTTAGACCCTAAATATTTAATACGAAAAGCTTCAACCTCTTCTTTAGACTGGGTTGTAAATGCTTCGGCTTCTTCTATGAGTTCTTTTATCTTATCTATCATGATACCTAAAAATGAAACGCAAATTTAGGGATTTTAAACACAAAAAACTCCCTGAATCAAGGAGTTTTTTGTTTATAAGGTGATTGACTATTATTGTCTTATGAAAACATCGGTATAGGTAACTCCATCCTCAACATCTTCGAAGGACATTGTATTGCCTTCAAAATTTATTTCCTGAACAAAAGTATCACCATCAGTAGTGGTTGCATATTGACCATTACCTAAGTTTTCCCATGTTCCTGAAACGGTAAATTCTAATTCGCATCCTCCATCTAAATCATCGTCATAAAGTGATGTTGTAAAGGTACCACTAGACGTAATTACGATTGTAGTTTCATATTCACAATCTTCTAATGCAACTTCAGTTCCATTTTCTAAACTTTGGAAAAATATCCAGTTTCCGATGAATGGATCTCGTGATCCTGAATCGTCATCACTACTACATGATGTAAAAAGAAGAGCAAATACACTTAGGGCTAAAATAATTTTTTTCATTGTTGAAATTTTAAGGTTAAGTCTGCAAACTTAAAAAATTAATTTAGAGTAAGATATTTCGTTCATTAATTTTTTTGCATTAAGTGTCAAGGGGTTGCGTTAAGGATGGAGGTATTGTTGGAGCTCCTCGAAGAGAGCGACTACCGAGAGCCTGGCGCTCTGGAGTTGTGTACGTAAGAGCGTAACGCCCAAATTAGTCTATAAATTGAGTTTCTATAAAATAATTAACGATAGCATCTTTCATTAAAACACTTTGTTCACCAGCTTTTAGTGGTGGTAATGCTTCTTTAACTTTATAATGTGGCCAGCCTTCGTCATCTACAAAATCGAACTCATAATACCCATAAGGCGTCAATAATTTACAAATGGCGATGTGCATTAAATCGAGTTTGTGATCTTTTTTAAATTTACGATCCAATTGTCCTAATTCTTGAACACCAATTAAATATATGATGGCATCTAAATCTAGCGGATCTCCATCAGAAAATCGTTCTGAAAGCTTTTTAACTATTTGTTCCCAACGTTGTTTTAACTGCTCGTCTCTTGCCATAAGTTTTCTATCAAAGAAAATTAGATTGCAAAGTTAATAAACTATAATCGCACGATACGCGTTATTATTTTAAAATGAGAAAATTTATGTAGGTTTGTTAAAACGCACTTCATTATGGCATTGATCGATATTATTTTAGCAGCCCTTTTACTTTTTGGACTTATTAGAGGTTTTATGAAAGGTTTTTTTGTGGAAATTGCTTCGCTAGTAGCTTTAATTGCTGGTGTTTATGGCGCGATTCACTTTAGTAATTTTGCTGCGGAGTTTCTGGACAGTAAAGTCGATTGGGATGAAAAGTATATCAATATCGTTGCTTTTGCAATCACCTTTGTGGTTATTGTTTTGATTATTGCACTTGCGGGAAAAGCATTGACTAAACTTGCAGATTTTGCTGCACTTGGGATTTTAAACAAACTTCTGGGAGGTCTTTTTGGTGCTTTAAAAATTGGCTTGATTCTTAGTGTATTGCTTATTGTTTTTGATACGATGAATAATTCTATTCCTTTTGCAGATGAAGAGGATTTGGAAACGTCTATACTTTACAAGCCTGTTAAGTCGTTAGCGCCTATGATTTTTCCGAGTATTTTAAACAAGGGAAAAAGTGATGCTGATGACGAAACAGAAGCAAATTCTGAAGCATAAAAAAACTGCCTATAATCTATAGACAGTTTTGATTATAAATAAAGTGATTTACTTTTTAAATTAGTTCTACTTTTCCAGTATGTAAACTGTATACACCACCAACAATTTTGATATCGCCATTATCTTCCATTTCGGTTAGGATCTGACTTTTTTCACGAATTCGCTCTATGGTTAGTTTTACATTATTCTCTACTGTTTTAGCAACAAATTCTTTATTAGAAGAATTAGCTTCGCCATCAACTTCATTAGCTGATTTTCTAACAGCAGGCATAATATTATCTAACATTGCTGTAATGTTTCCGAGTTCTACTCCATCACAAGCGGCTTTTACTGCGCCACAACTTTCATGGCCTAGTACTAAAATTAGTTTACTTCCAGCAACATTACATGAATATTCTAAGCTTCCTAAGATATCTGTGTTTTCAAAGTTTCCTGCAACTCGGGCTACGAAAACATCACCAATAGCCTGGTCTAAAACAGTTTCAACAGGAACACGAGAATCGATACAAGATAATACGACAGCCTTTGGAAACTGGCCTCCAATCGTTTGATTTACTAATGCAGAATTATCTGTAGCTTGAGAATTTCCGCTAACAAAACGATTGTTACCTTCTAATAAATCTTTTAATACACTGCTAGGTGTTAATGTACTTTGTACTTCTTTTGTAATTGCTATATTTTTCATTTTATTAATATTTTATTTTTTTAATATTCATCTTTTACGTTTTCTTTAATCCATGTCAAGCATTCTTTAAAGGATTTAAATATGTGATCTTCAGAAATGAAGTCTGGTATGATGTCGATGCGTTCCATCATATATCGAGGCTGTCTTAATACGTTTACAAATAACACATCGACGCCTTTTGCTTTAAGTTCTTGAAGCATATCTTCCATAGCGTACAATCCTGACTGGTCCATGTACTGCATTCTACCTAATCGTAAAATAACTATAGATGCAGTTTCTGGAATTTGCAAAGTAAGCTGCTGGAAATCGGATGTTGAACCAAAAAACAAAGGTCCTTTTAAGTGTTTGATAAACACTTCTTCTTTTAATTTTGCTGGAAATTCAGATTCGTCAGCCCAGGCTTCTTCTTTTAACGGTTTGACATCAGAGCGTTCGGCAGTTAGGTCTCCTATTTTCTTCATAAACATTAAAGAGGCAATTATGAGTCCGATACCTACTGCATAAACGAGGTCCCAAAACGACGAGAGTACTAAAACGACTAGCATAATTAATACTTCTGAACTTAATTTTAGTGGACCCAGTTTGATATCTTTAGGCAATGCTGGTATAGCACGTAAGCCTTTATAATCCATTACACCAATACCAACAGTTATTAATATTCCTGCTAAAACCGCTGCTGGAATTTGTGATGCTACTGGTGCTAATGCCAGTAAGATAATAAACAACAAAATACCTGCTATCATCCCTGAAAGCTTTGTTTTCCCTCCAGAATTTATATTGACTACCGTACGAATTGTTGCACCTGCTCCTGGGATTCCTCCAAACAAAGCTGCGATACTATTTCCGATACCTTGTCCAACCAGTTCTTTATTTGGTTGATGCTTGGTTTTTGTCATATTATCGGCTACAACACTCGTTAATAATGAATCAATAGCTCCTAATAAGGATAAAGTAAGCGCCGTAAAAATATAGGGCGTTATACTTCCCAGGCTAAAATTGGTAAAGATTTCTGTCTTTAGTTCTGGAAGTCCTTGAGGAATTTCAGGAATGGGACGATAATCTAAGTTAAAGAGTATGGCTATTGCGGACATAACGATGAGGGCGACTAGCGTACTCGGAATTTTAGTTGTAATTCGTTTAAATCCGTAGATGATAAAAATGGTCCCTAAAGCTAATAGTAATTCTAACCAATTGATGTTTTTAACGGCTCTTGGCAACACTTTAATTGCTCCTAAAACACCTGAAGCATTTTTAGCAGCTAATGTTTGAGATTCTTTTAAAATATCGTCTTGGGTAATTTTCTCAGCTCTGGATATTGTTTCTTTAAAATTTTCAAGAACTAAAATACCTTCTCCTGCTTCATCCTTGAGAATGTTTTCAAGAATCACTTCTTCTGCCTGCGGCTTATATTGATTTACAAAATCCATATCTTCTTTTGGATAATAACCAATTGAAGGTAGAATTTGTGTGACCAAAATAATGACACCAATAGCAGTCATAAAACCAGATACTACAGGATAAGGAATGTATCGTATATACTTCCCCAGACCAATAGCTCCCAAACCTATTTGCATCAAACCTGCCAATAGAAAAACCGTTAAAATTGCAGGAAGTGCTTTTTCTATACTTCCGTCATTGGCAGCAATAATACCCGCAATAACGACCATACTCACAGCTGTCATAGGAGCCGTAGGACCGGATATTTGCGTGTTTGTTCCTCCAAATAGTGCGGCAAAGAAGCTAATAAAAATAGCTCCATAAAGTCCTGCACTGGGACCCAATCCGGAGGAAACCCCAAAGGCTAAAGCTAGTGGTAAAGCAACAATTCCTGCTGTTATTCCACCAAAAGCGTCTCCTTTGATGTTTGAAAATAAGTTTTTCATAATTTAGTTTTTACATGATTCCCTAAGTTAACCTAATTTTTAGGTTTTTAAAATTCTATCTTCAACATTATTTAGAAATTTACAAATGCTATAATATTAACTTGGTCTCTACCCGAAGTTTCAAAAAATTGATTCATATAACCCAATTCTAAACGCAATGCTTTAGAAAACTCATAGCCTAAGCCTCCATAGACTCTATTTCTATCAAAAACAGACGTTTCGGTATTTAAAAATATCTCATTATATGCTGATAGATACAATGGGTTTTTATGGTCTTCTTTATATTGAAGCGGAATCTTAATTCCTAAAAAGTATCTGAAACGCATTTTAAAATCATCTTCCACGAATCGCTGTTCAAATCGATAGCGATGACTTAGCCCAACTTTACCTACGTTTTGTTTGGTGGTAAACTGTTGAAAAATACGATGCTCTTCTACAGATATTTTATCAGTGGTATTATCGATATAATTTTCAGATAGAATATAACCATATCCTAATAAAATATTATCGTTGTTTTCACTTAAATTATAGCCCAATCCTGTACGTAACAATAATTGTTCTAAATCTCCAATAGCGTCATAATTTCTGTATTGAACTTCATTATGGATGTTCCATTTTTCATTGAGTTTTTTATTCCCAATATAAATGAGCCAATTACCTAAATTACTCTCTTGCGCAAGCGCTGTTTTTGGAAACACTAATGTGAGAAAAAGTGTGACGATTGAAATGAGCTTCAGATATTTCATATATAAACTTTAAACTTATTAACGTATTACAATTTGTCTTTAGCTTGTCAATAGCAACGAGACATCAACTTTATCAATAACATCTTGTAATTTGACTGTATTGACTTTTTGCGTTTTGGCTTGATCAATTCTTCCTACACATAATAAATTGACTTTATTTTTAACCAAATAACTAGATAGTGTTTGATAAACATTATCGTTTTTTTCGAACACAAAATCTACCTTTTTATTAGTCGTACTAGGCAATTCATTAGGTGTTTGATTTAATTTATCAATAATATTAAACGATTTTAAAGATTGATCTGTTTGACTAATTAATGTTTCGATTAAATTAGACTCAAAAGACTGTTTCTCATTATTAAAAAAACCTAATGACAGTTTCTTTTCAGGTTCTAAACTCTGTGTTCCAGAAGCTATCATTACAATGTCTTTGTGTGTATTTAAAACAAATTCTGTAATACTGTCACCGATAAAACTCAATTTTTTAGGTTTACGTTTCCCTAAAACAATAATATCGGGTTTAGTTTTTTTGATTTTATCTTCTATTTCGTTTTTCACATTCCCAATTGTAAATGACGAATGGATAATTGAACCATAGTCTTCTGAAATTGGATCAATAAGTTTTCTTATTTTTTTCTCAACTTTAATATGCTTTTTACTAATGGTTCGCATAGCAGACAACTGACTATCGGTCTCTACAACATCAATTGGCTTTATCACATGGAACAACTCAATATCGGCATCAACCATCTTTGATAAGCTGATTGTGTTTTTTAAAGCAGTACTGGTGCCTTCTTTTAAATCTGAAAGCACCAATATCTTATATTTATTATTATTTGTCATATCATTTTATATTTAAGCTGATTTGGGCCTTAGTTTGAAAAATTCTATAAAACTATCTGGATTCTCAACGATACCGCGTTCAGATACTAATTTAATATCAATATTTCGCTCTTTTGCTTTAAAGGCAAAGTCATCTAGAATTTCAATTATATCGTTATCAAGATATCTGGTCTTTCTAACATCCAGTTCTAAATAGGTATCTCTTGGCAAGCTGTCTAACTCTTTTAAAATGGCACCTTTATTAAAAAAGGTTACTTCTTCTGCTAGAGTCATTTTAATTTTATGTTTCCCATTACTTTCATCTACCATATGTAAAAAGTGAGAGTTTTGGTAGCTTTTAAGTAATATCACAACGATACCAACGGCTAAGCCTAAGCCAATTCCCCAAAGTAAATCGATAAAAACAATTCCTAAAACAGTTACAATAAAAGGCACAAATTGCTTCCATCCTAACAGATACATCTGCTTAAACAGTTTAGGTTTTGCTAATTTGAATCCCACAATAAATAAGATCGCAGCTAAAACAGATAACGGAATCATATTAAGCAACCTTGGAATTAGAATTACTGATATTAATAAGAAAAACCCATGAATGATGGCTGAAGCTTTACTTTTACCACCTGATTGGATATTGGCAGAACTTCTAACAATTACCTGAGTAATTGGTAAACCTCCTATTAGTCCTGAAACAATATTACCTGTTCCTTGTGCTAATAATTCTCTATTTGTTGGAGTTACATTTTTTTCAGGATCAAGTTTATCTGTCGCTTCAACACAAAGTAGGGTTTCTAAACTTGCTACAAGTGCGATAGTAAATGCAACAATCCATATATCTGGATTTGATATGGCTGAAAAATTAGGAAAACTAAATTGTCCTAAGAATGATGCAGCATCTTCTGGTATAGGAACGCTAACTAAATGCGATTGACTTATTGCTAAAGACTCACTAGACTGTGTTAATGAAAAGAAAATAATTCCGACAACAACAGCTACTAAAGGACCTTGAATAAGTTGAAAAATCTTTCCTTTTTTTGATAGCACTTTATCCCATAGTAATAGAATTGCTAAGCCAATCATACCAATAACCATTGATCCTATAGTGATATTATCAACGATATTTAAAATCGCTGAAAAGGTGTTTTCTCCTGAAGCTTCAAAAAAGCTATCAGCACCTTCTGGTTCAGAATCATACCCAAAAAAGTGAGGTATTTGTTTTAAAATAATTATAATACCGATACCTGTAAGCATCCCTTTAATTACAGAAGAAGGGAAATAATACCCAATAACTCCTGCTTTAAGAAAACCAAATATAAGTTGGATAATTCCACCTAAAACAACGGCAACCAAGAAGTTTTGATAACCACCCAAAGTTCCGATAGCAGTCAATACAATTGCAGCTAGTCCTGCGGCAGGACCACTAACACCAATTTTAGAACCACTTAATGATCCTACAACAATTCCTCCTACAATTCCAGCAATTAAACCAGAGAAAAGAGGTGCTCCACTGGCTAATGCAATACCTAAGCATAATGGTAATGCAACAAAAAACACGACTAAACTCGCTGGCAAGTCGCTTTTAATAGTTTTAAACATATATATAATTCATTTGTACTATAGAATGCTTTTCTATAGCTTAATTTTTTAATAATTTTTTGGGGATATAGTAATCATCCCTTCCGTTACGTTAAAAATTATAAAATGAATTCGGGAGGAGGAGAAATTAAATTGAGATGTGGTTTGGGGTAGTTTTTAAAATAATACGCTTGTTGCCTATTTTTTTCAAACCCTTTTAAGTAGTTTATCATATTTGTTGACTCCTGATAAAACACTTTACCTTCCTTAGAAATTTGGTGCCCTGATTCTTCCTCTTCTTCAGTTATAGTGTAAAAACAAGTGATATCAATCGAGTCATCAATAGCCACAAGTATGGAAGGCGCTGTAATGAGCGCTGAAAATATCAAAAGAAAGAAAATCGCTGAAAGCTTTGATTTCATAGTTGGGCTTAATGTACAAAGATAAGGTTTGAACATTAATTTTTTTGTTAAAAAAACTTTAAAACGTTTTTATCATTTTGATATCGTCGCTAACAACCCATCCTGTTTTGCCATCGGCCAGTTTAATTTCCTTCCAATTGTTAACCGTATCTAGCACTTGCACTTTAGTGCCTTCATGAATTTTAAAAGCTTCATTGCTTCTCAGATTGGGTTCCGTTTTGATTTGAGCTTCCTGAGCAAAAACTATTGCTGGCTGGTCTTTTTCAACCAACTCATATTTATGAAATGCAAATAATATGGCTACCACAGCTAAACCTAAGGATGACAAACTCGTCACAAAAGCTAAACGTTTTTTTGATGTCTTATAAGAAAAATAATAGCCTAAGAATAATAAAACGAAAAGTATCATTAGACCCACTGATAGTTTTGCCCAGTTATCAAAACTCAACGTATGTGTTGCATTATTAATTAATCTGCTAAATCCGACATCAGGAACCTCATCAACACTATCGATCGTCATATTTCTGGCATAAGCTATATTATTAAGAATGTCCTTATCATTTGGCTTAAGCAGCAGAGCTTTTTCATAATAATAAATACTTGGCGCAATATGATTGAGCTTGTAATGTGTGTTAGCCATATTAAAATACAGCTCAGCAGAATGCACTCCGGTTTCTAAAACAGACTTATATGTTTCTAATGCCTCTGTATAATTACCTTCGTTGTATAAGGTATTTGCTTTTTCGAAATCTGCATTATTTTGAGCAAATGTCAATCCGCTAAATAATAGCAGTAGCACATAAATTAATTGTTTCATCACTATTTAATTTCTTTATCGATTATAGAAATTGTTGAAGCTGCCTTTTCATAATCCTGTTTCATTTCAACATTTGTAATAGGTGTATACCTTGCTAATTCACAATGTTCTAAGATACTAATAAACTCTTTGACAGAAGGTTCATTGACCTGACGCTCTAATAAAATATGTTCGATTTTTTCTTTGCTAAAATCACTTGTTTCAATTTGAAGTTTCGCCTTTAAATAATTATGCAATGCTTTTTCAAGAGCGATGTAAAATGCTTCTTTTTGTCCTAGTGCTTTTTTTGCTTCGCTTAAATAGCGTTTAGCTAATCTATCGGCTTTTCTAATTTTATTTCCAAAGACATCAGCATCGCGTTCTTCTTTCTTTTTACGATAAACCATAGCTAATGGAATTGCCAATAACGGAAGTAATAACGAACTCCAAAACCCTGTAGATTTAAAGAAATTATCGCCTTCAATTGGTTTCAGATTAGCGCTAGTTTTAATAAACGCAAACTGATCGCTACTTAATGTTACTTCTTTTTTATCTCCAGTAGCAGTTGTTAAATGATCATCTCCTGAAGAATTATTCACAGGACCTTCAATAACATCAATAATAATTTCTCCTGAAGACACCCGCTTATACGTTTCCGTTTCTAAATCAAAATATGAAAAAGACACGCTTGGTATAGGGTATTTTCCTTTGTATTGTGGCACAATGGTGTAATTATCAGAAATAGAACCTTGCATGCCGCTTAAATTTGTTCTGATAGTTTCATTATGTTCCGGCTCATAAACTTCTAAAGAACTTGGCAATGATAATTTAGGCAACTGAAACAAATTAAGGTTTCCTTTTCCAGTAACTTCAACTCTAGCTTGTAACGATTCGGAAGCATTAAGTTCAGATTTAGAAGTAATCACATTGAATTCAAAATCACCAACAGCTCCTGTAAAATCATCAGGTTTACCTGCTTCAGGTAGAGGTTTTACATTGATAGTTCTACTTCCTGCTGATACTGTTCGGTTTATTTGTGCCATATGTCTTCCTCCAAAAATATCACGACGTGCCGTCGGAACCTCAACTGTGATATCAAGTGTTAATGGCTCAATTTCTAGCTTTCCAGTTTTTTGAGGATAGAGTACTGTTTTGCGAAGTACAACATATCGATAATCTTCACCTTTGTAGGTTCCATTTTGAATTTTCAGGCCTTTGGTTTCGATTTTCTGGCTCCAGAAATCATTATACCTAGGGTTTTCAACTTCTCTCCAGTTACTCACACCTGTAGTTGCCGAAACGTATAACTTGTAAACGACAGTTATGGCTTCATTGAGATAAGGGTCTGATTTAGAAACTTCGGCGACTAAGTGAATGTTCTCCGAAGCAACACCTTCAACATTGTAAGGATCATTTGGTCGTTGTACTGCTTTAGTTATTTGAACTGTTACAGCTTGTGACTTATATACTTCACCGTCAATTTCAATACTTCCTTGACCTATGGTGAACTTACCCTGTTTTTTTGGTGCTAAAAAATAACTATATGTTTTTGTATAGGAATGTTTCCCATTGAGCCATGAATTACTTACAGATGTATTTGGGCCTCCAACAACATTAAAATTTGAAAAATCTGGCGGACTAAAATTATCGCCATCCTGATTCATGACAAAGTCAATGCGTAAGCGCTCGTTAATTCCTAGTTTTTCCTTACTTACTTTTGCTTCAAATTTGACCTGAGCAAACATTGTACCTGAGCATAGTACAATTAAAAGTAATGTGATGTGTTTTAAGACTTTCATCTCAGTTATCAATTCAATTTAAATTATTTGACAGTAATCGTAAAAGGTTCCGTTTCAAAATCCTTATTTACGGTCTCTAAAGCCCTTAAACCGTTATTATCTTTTTTTTGGGAAGGTATCTCAATAGTCACATTGAGTTGTGATGGTTCAAACTGAAACTCTCCTTTTTGTTTTGCTGTTAATATTGATTTGCGCAATATAACATATCGATAGGTTTCTCCTTTAAACTTTTCGGTGAATACCTTCATAGATTTCGCATCAATGTTTTCAACATCAAAACCATTAAAGTTCGGTGTCTTGAAGTTTTTCCAATTCGAAATACCTGCGCTTTGGGATACATAGAGTTTATGTGTTACTTCGGTAGATTGCCCTAAGGCTATATGATTATTGGTAACTTCTACAACGAAATGAACAGCATTATCTAATTCCAAAGTACTAAACGTAAGTTTTGATTCTGTATTAGTAAAACTACTACACAACAGTAACAAGACAAACATTAAACTAGGTTTTATGAATTTCATATTTGCTTTTTTTACCAGTCTTTTTCTGTTTTTACTTTTACCCCTTTTTGCTTTTCTGCATTTATTTTTTCCTGAACTTTTTGTTCCTGATTATTCATGGCTTCTAACAAGTTTTTAATTTGCTGCGGCGATAATTGGCCAGGTTGTGGTTTAGGTTTTCCATTTTGTTTTTGATCCTCTTTCTTATCGCCTTCACCGTTGTCTTTTTCATCCTTAGGCTTACCTTCATCGTTTTGATCATCACCATCTTTTTTATCCTGATCACCTTCATCTTTAGGGTCATCCTTTTTCTGGTCGTCTTCTTTTTTATCTTCCTGATTCTTGTCGTCCTCTTTATCTTCGTCTTTTTTATCTTCCTCTTTGTCCTGATCCTGCTTTTTTTGTTGTTCGGCGCAGTCTTTAGCTATTACAAAATTATAGCGTGTTTCATCATCTGTAGGATCATTTCTCAGAGCATTTTTGTACGCCTCAACAGCCTCTTGACAGAGTTCTTCTTTCATCAGGATGTTTCCCATATTGTGATAAGCCTTATGTTTTTCGGCTTTAGATGTCGCTGTTTCAGCAGCCTGAGCATGACGAAATAAAGCCTCCTCATAATTACCCTTTTCATAATAGGAGTTACCGAGGTTATAGGCACCTGCAACAACAGATGGAGCTTTAGAAATAGCCTTTCTATACTCCATTTCAGCGTTGATGTAATTCTCAGCATCAACAAGCTCGTTTCCTTGATAGACATAATCTTTGGCTGTCTCAAGGGTGCGTTGTAGCTCTTTTTCTTTGTCCTTATCCTGAGCAAAGGACATACTCGTTAACAACGCTAAACACATTATAAATAATTGTTTCATTTAATTTTTTCTTTAAAAACAGTATTGAGATAAATTTGCTCCCAAGTCCCATTATTATAAGTTCCAACTTTAAAATTATAGGTTGACTCATCTACATATTCCCACATATCAGTCAGTACAGATTCACCATATTTATATTGATAAATGATGTTTTTACCTTCAGCAAAAACGGTTCCGGAAGTTACATTTCCGAAGACATCAAACTCCCAAAACTTAATCGTATTGCTCGCTTTATCATATTGACGTATTCCATGATTTCTATGGCCAAACTTAGTTTGTTCTTTATCAATAAACCCTTTAGAGTCAGCAATAATAATGGTGTTTTCTAAATCAAATTGAAAAGTGATTTCCTGTTTAAATTGCGGTCCATTATTTTCCCATCGACCCTCAGCACTCCATGTTTTATGGATTAGATTGTCAAATACAGACAATTCATTAGCTTGACCAATTATAGACATTGGAACTAAATAAAATAAGACGAATATGTTTGCACCTAGATTTCTCATATTAGTAAGCAGCAAGATAAAAAACTGAATGCCTTGATATAGTTAAAGAATTTATAAATTATTGATTAGGTTTTTATTAGTTATGAGATATAAATTCAAATCAAAAAAATGAAATAAATTTATATTAATCATAGAATATTTTCTATATTTTTTATATAATTCGATGAATTGTATAGAATATTTTCTATGTTTGAATTAATAAATACCAAGAAATTATGAAAAGTACAATTAAAATTCTGACCAAAACTGGGATCCTAATCATGGGGTTCTTAGTAGTATTAAACAGTTGTCAAGAGGAATCTATTGACGAACAACAGACAACTACATTAGAGTTGATTAGCAATAGCTCTAATGAAGTTATTAAAACTGAAATGTATTATAACCTTGAAGAGCTATCTTCTTATGTCAAAACACTTAAAAAAAATCAAGTGAGCAAAATGAGCCGAACTTCAATTGAAGATAATAATGATTTTTTAATCATTGAAGACAAAGAGGTATATATTTATACTGATTCTACTTCAACAACTTACACATTGGCAATTCAAAAAAATAACCAAAACATTTACGAATTTAGCAACCTTATTGTAAAATTTATTGATGATAGTCCAACAACAGCATTTATTCTTAATTATGTTCCCTCTCAAGATTATTTAAATTCATATCCAACTAATAATCAAACTCCTTTTCAAGGGACAATCAATTATGAACCTTTAAATTACGATGGTAGTTTAGACGGTTTGAATGCAAGAAGAATTTGTAAATCTATTACACTAACTTATTGCGACAATGGTGGTACAACGCATGCAGCGGGTGAAAATTGTACACCATCCGATATGTTTGATATAACATATGACATATGCTATGAAACTAGTGAAAATGACCCGTTAAATGAATCAATTGACCCTCCTTCTGGTCCTAATACAGGAGGAGGAGGATCTCCAAATTCGAATCCTACAAATCCAATGCCTTCTAATACATGTGAAGATGACATAACAGGTAATGTAGGGTTAACGGGTAGTGATGGAGGATGTTATTCCAGTGAAGTTATTTCAATTGAGGATAGGCTAAACGATATAATAAATGAAGGTGATTATACATTTGATGATTCATTAACCGACTATGAAGTTATAGGGTTTGATACTGTTGAAGAGTTTGAAGAATTTTATTATGATTTATTTGATGATGTAAGTTATGGATCTTCTGAAACAGAAAATGATGATGGTGTCTCCAAAAGAACAACTTTTAATTACGAGTTTGATTTAAGCTTGTTTTCTTTTACTTTAAGAGTAGAGGTTGATTCAAATTTACCATCAGCTAATTCTTGTGAATGTATAGAAATAACGGATGTAAACACAATTTTATATGGCAATACGACACTTGCCGAATGGGAACAAGTTGGTAACCATAGTACACAGGTTTCAGATAACGGTAATCAACTAACTGTTTTCACAAGAGGTAAATTGACAATCGGAATAAAAATCGATGGTTACCCTTTTAAAATCACAGAATTAGTTACCTTAGTACAAGTATTTGATTACTCAACGGGCTCAGTAATAGATTACTATATGATTAGAGAATGAAAAACAAATTAAAACATGAATGCAATACTATTATTTTTAATTCAAAAAGACTATACTTATAAAGTAGAGAATGATTCCTTTTTTGAAGCGAGCAATTTGCTTATAATTTTTTACATTTTATCTATTATTCTATTTTATGCAGGAATCATTTATTTATACATTCTTCTGGTTAAATATTTGAAACTTAAAATTAAAAAAATAAGAAAGGATTTATAATAATTATAATACTTTAAGATTTAAGTAAGTTAGAAAATAATACCTTAAAGAAGTATCTGTTTTAAATAGAAGTTGAGACTATAAAAACTCAACTTCTATTTAATAAAAGAAATTATTTTGCTAAAAATTAAAAATTTTCATTAAACAGGTTCAATCGTTTTAACCATGCCGTTTTTCGTTCTAATAAAAATATATCTATGAATAGGAAAAAAATACCGAACCCTAAAAACCATTGGAATTGATCTTTGAAATCGGCAAATTCTTTAGCTTCAAATTCAGTTTTATCCATTCGATTTAAAATGTCTTTGATTTCTTTAATAACTTCGGAAGTATTACTCCCGTTGATATAAGCGCCATTAGCCTCTTCGGCTATTTCCTTGAGTGTATCTTCATTTAGTTTGGTAACTACAGTTTCTCCCTGACTGTCTTTTTTATAGTTTAAAAGTACACCATTCCGCTTTATAGGAATTGGTCCTCCTTTGACATCACCAACACCAATGGTAAAAATACGAATGCCTTCATTGCTGGCTTCTTCAGCAACATTACCAGCAACATCACTATGGTCTTCTCCGTCAGAAATGATAATTAATACTCGGTTGGTTTGCTGATCGTCATCAAAATAGGTTTTTGCCAGTTCTATAGCTTCATTGATTGCTGTTCCCTGAGAGGACAACATATCGGTATTCATGTTTTGCAAGAACATTTTTGCAGATGCATAATCTGTAGTAATTGGCAGTTGTGGGAATGCTTTACCAGCGTAAGCGATAATTCCAACACGATCACTGGCAAGATTATTAATAATTTGAGTTACCAATTGTTTCGATTTATCTAATCGGTTGGGAGCCACATCTTCGGCTAACATACTTTTGGATACATCAACAGCAAATACAATATCTACACCTTGACGTTTTATTGTTTCCAGCTTGGTTCCAATTTTAGGATTAACTAAAGCAATTGTAAGGCAGGCAATGGCTAAAGACAATACCACAAGTTTTAAAATTGATTTAAACAGCGATTGATTAGGACTTAATCGTTTTAATAATTTACTGTTACCAAATCGCTTTTGCGCGCTTCGTTTCCAAATTTGAAGTATCACAAACAGCAAGGTAATCACTGGAATGCTCAGCAATACCCAAAACCAAATTTTTTCTTCTAATTGAAAATCAAACATATTATTTATACAAAGCTTCTAAAAACAGTTAATCGAAGTAATACTTCTAAAAGCAGTAGCCCAATGGCAATCAAGATTAACGGACGATATTTTTCATCGTAAGTTGTATACTTGATTTCTTCAATTTCAGTTTTTTCCAGTTTATTTATTTCGTTATAAATCTCTTTAAGTTTCTTATTGTTTGTCGCTCTAAAGTAGCGACCTCCTGTTACATCAGCAATCTCGTTAAGTAAATCTTCATCGATTTCTACCTGCACTCTACGATATTGAAATGTTCCGTTTTTTGACATGGTATATGGCGAAAGTGCCATTCCGTTTGTCCCAATTCCAATGGTGTAAACTTTTATACCATATTCAACAGCGAGCTCACTCGCAATTTTAGGATCTATAAATCCCGAATTGTTAACTCCATCTGTAAGTAGAATAATAATTTTACTCTTGGCTTTACTATCTTTTATACGATTAACAGACGTTGCAAGTCCCATTCCAATGGCAGTCCCTCCTTCTATAATGGTATTGTATTTAATATCCCGAAGAGACCTTAGCACAATGGCTTTATCACTGGTAATTGGTGTTTTAGTATAGCTTTCACCAGCATATTCCACTAAGCCTATGCGATCATTTGGTCGTCCCTGAATAAACTCAGCAGCAACTTTTTTTAAAGCTTCCAGACGGTTTGGCAGCAAGTCTTTTGCCAACATACTTGCCGAAACATCTATAGCCATGACGATATCAATTCCTTTGGTCGTTTTTGTTTTTGTTGTTTCATCAGAGGTTCTCGGTCGTGCCAAGGCTGTAATTAAAAAAGCTAAGGCAAGTAATCGAAACACAAACAATAGCGGCCGTAATTTAGGCAGGATAGAGTTACCAACTTTAAACCCTTTAATACTCGACATTTTAAGTTCAGCTGTTTGATACTTTCGCTTAAAAACATACCAAACAATTGCTAGAGGCAGTAATAAAAACAGCCAGAAAAACTCTTTATTTAAAAATTCTACACCTTCAAACATCACTCTTCTTTTGGTTTAATAAGTTCTATTGAATTTATGATTCGTTCAACGGTTTGATTAGTATAATCATCTTGATTGTTCCAAATTAGTGTAATTTGTTGCATCACACCTTTAGCCGTAAATACAAAAACGGCATATTCCATAGGTTTAAACTCTCCAGCAGCCTCACCAGGTAAACTTCCTGTTCCGTAAACTTTTAACCCTTCGGCAGCATTGGGTGTAATAAATTGTTCGCGTTTTACAATGATATTTTGCGTGCCATTATTTTCAAAGGTTTTAATTTGCATTTCGGCAACAGCTAAAGGATCCAGTTCGGTTTCATTGTCTTCACTAAGCTTTGTGGTGCTTAAACTGATATATAATGGCGATGAAAAATTACCATAAGTAAACATGCTAACTTTTGTGTTTTGAGTAGTGTCTTTAGCCATTTCAACACGTTCTAAAACTATAGGTGTAGAAATACTAATTGGCGGAATACCATAGTCACTTTGCACCCACTCACCTTCTAATAACTCTTTGGTGTCACTTCCGACAATTGAATCGGCAACATATTTGAACCCGTATTTAAGTCCGAAACCAACATAAGTCGCAATCATTATAAGAATGCTTGCAGCAACCGTTAGCAGTATTTTTTCTAACTTTTTCTTTTTAGCCTGCTCTTGTTCGTATTGCTTATTTCTTAATTTTTGTTCTTCTGTAAGTTCTGGTAATGCGTCTCGAACCTGATCTATTTCGAGATCGATAGTATTTCTGTCAATTTTTGCAAGCTCAATATCTGGAGCTGACTTTGCAAATTTTACCAAGTCGGCACGTTTCAGTATCGTTTCAATATTATTTATATCGTCTGTACTTAACTCAATTTTATTAGCATCGCGAAGTAAATGTAGTCGGTTCACCAATTCGTCGGTTGTGCTCTCAAGGGCACGATCATATACTTTTTCGTCTAAATATTTTCTGATAATAAACGTTAACTCAGAATAGTAATCTTTTAATTCTTCCCGCTGAAGGTAATCGCTGCCATCTAACTTTTTAAGTGCTAATTTTGCTCGGTCATAAGGTGGCAACAACGCGATTTCTTCTTCTTCGGTTAAAGGTTTTTTACGCCAGATTAACCAGTATAATAAAAATCCTGCCAAGCCAGCAATTAGCAATCCTATAAGAAAATATTTCCACCAGTCACTTGAGGCTTTTTCAACCTCAATCATTGGTTTAATATCATACAAGTTTTGTTTTGTAGTATCGACAGCTATGGCTCTGACCTCAACTTTTAAAGAATCGGTAAACACCGTTTTGGTTCCAATGACAATTTTTTGCTTCGGAATAGTATAAGAGCCCGAATCAAATTGCGTTAGGCCATAACGTTTAATGAGTTTAAGTCTGGCTTTTACTTTTGTAGTATCGACTTTATATGATTCAATCATCTCAAGAGGCATAAATGTTTGTCCCTCTGGAAACACAACCAAATCGGTAGTATCGGCTTCAACTTGAATTTTATAAGTGATTTGCTCACCAATTTTTATACTGGTTGTATCAATTGACGAAGTGACCTGCGCACACAAATATAAAGGCGCTAAAAAAAAGACAATAGTAAAGAAGCACAGTACCTTGAAGCTGTAATTATTTTCTTTTTTATGGATGTTTATTGAATTCAATTTTTGATTTTTAACCAGATTATCCTCTTCGTTTAAAATAGCCTAATAGTTTTTTTACATAACTTTCATCGACGCGACAATCGATAGTACCAGACCCAGATTTTGTAAATGTATCTTTAAAATAATTTACTTTTTCGTGGTAATATTTACTGTAGTTGGTTCTTACAGATTTTGACGCTGTATTAACCAAAACCAGTTCTCCAGATTCTTCATCTTCCATTTGTACCATTCCTAAGTTTGGAATAGATTCCTCGCGTTTATCAAAGACTCTAATTCCTGTAATATCATGGCGTCCGGCAGCAATTTTCAAGTTTTGTTTATAATCATCAGCAATAAAATCGCTAAGTACAAATACGATGGCTTTCTTTTTCATCACATTAGACAAAAACTTAAAAGCTTCGGCGATGTTAGTGAGTTTACTTTTAGGTTTAAACTCAATTAATTCTCTAATAATTCGCAATACATGCGAGCGTCCTTTTTTTGGAGGAATATATAATTCGATATCATCTGAAAACAAAATAAGTCCGATTTTATCGTTATTTTGAGTAGCAGAAAAGGCTAATGTGGCAGCAATTTCGGTAACAATTTCATTTTTAAATTGTTCTTCGGTTCCAAACAATTCAGATCCTGAAATATCAACCATGAGCATCATTGTTAATTCGCGTTCTTCTTCAAACACTTTAACAAATGGCTCATTATAGCGTGCGGTGACATTCCAGTCGATATTACGAACATCATCGCCAAACTGATACTGTCTTACTTCAGAAAAAGTCATACCACGACCTTTGAACGTCGAGTGGTACTCACCTCCAAATATATGATCAGACAGTCGACGTGTCTTAATCTCAATTTTTCGTACTTTTTTTAGTAATTCCTTAGTATCCATTTATAGTCGCTTTCACACATTTAGAATTTAATAGCAGCATATATTAAATAGCTATTAATTAATCTCTTTATCCTTTTACTGATATTCAGTATCTACTATGGTACTTCGATTTCGTTTACAATTTTATTGATAATATCTTCAGATGTTATATTTTCTGCTTCAGCTTCATAGGTAATTCCGATTCTGTGACGTAACACATCATGAACAACGGCACGAACATCTTCAGGAATCACATAACCACGACGCTTAATAAAAGCATAGCATTTTGCAGCAGTAGCAAGGTTGATGCTACCACGAGGAGAAGCACCAAAAGAAATTAGTGGTTTCAAATCGGCAAGTTTGTATTGTTCCGGATAACGTGTCGCGAAAATGATATCAAGGATATATTTTTCGATTTTTTCATCCATATAAACGTCTCTAACAACCTCCTGTGCTTTTAAGATTTGTGACACAGACACCACTGGATTCACCTTATCCCAATTACCTTTAAGGTTAGCTCTCATGATGAGTTGCTCTTCGGCTTGTTTTGGATAATCAATAACTGTTTTCAACATGAAACGGTCAACCTGAGCTTCTGGTAAAGGATACGTTCCCTCTTGCTCAACAGGGTTTTGAGTCGCCATTACCAGAAATGGTTTATCTAAAATAAAGGTTTCGTCTCCAATAGTCACCTGCTTTTCTTGCATGGCTTCTAGTAATGCAGATTGCACTTTAGCTGGCGCTCTGTTAATTTCATCTGCAAGAACGAAATTCGCGAAGATTGGTCCTTTTTTAATTGAGAAGTCATTCTCTTTCATATTGTAGATTAGGGTTCCAACAACATCAGCTGGTAATAAATCTGGTGTAAACTGAATTCTACTAAAACTTCCAGCAACCGCTTGCGAAAGCGTATTAATTGCTAGGGTTTTTGCGAGTCCTGGCACACCTTCTAATAAAATATGGCCTCGTCCTAACAAACCAATAAGTAGTCGTTCTACCATGTGTTTTTGTCCAACGATGACTTTATTCATTTCCATCATTAACAAATCAACAAAAGCACTTTCTTTTTCTATTTTCTCATTAATGCTCTTAATGTCAATTGTACCTGTTTCTTCCATTATTTATAGGTTTTTAACGCTATGTTTAACACGCTTTAATTTAGTTACGCAAATTGTTAAAATTTTCGTTGCAATGCTGTTAAGAATTGGTTAAAAAAATAAGGGTAATACCATTAGCATTACCCTTATCTACAACTAAATTTTGTTTTATTGTAGTTCTATAGTTTCAAGTACTGTTGTTTGACCTACAACAACGACCACATCTTCTAGAGTAGCTTCTTCAAAGCCAGATTCAGGATTTGGATTCACGATCACATCATAAGTTCCTGAAGGCAAGCCAACTAGTATAAAGTTTCCATTTTCATCTGTATAAGTAGAAATTACATCAGTTCCTACTATCACGCTAATTTGGGTTTGCACATTACTTGGTAAAATACTTCCGCTAATATTTCCCGTAGAGACTTCAGCTACAGCTCTTATTACTGGTTTTAAAATAATATTTCCAGAATTTCCAGCCTCAACAATTGACTGGCAAACATCGAAATCTAACCAAAATGTATATTCAAAATTAGGTTCTAAGGTTTCATTGACTTGAATTTTAAGTCCAGATTGCTGCGCACTTGGCGTTGTTAATGGAAATGTGTCTCCATCAATAACAATAGTATTATTATCACCAAGGACTAGACGAATTTGATTGAGAGTGCCTGAAGGGATTTCGTAATTATCAGCCAATAAAACATTTAAACCTCCTGTTAATTCTAATAAATCATAGACACCTGTATTAATTGCCTCTAAACTCAGCCAACCATTATCATCATCAGTATCATCATTGACTTTAACCATGACATCAACTACATCAACATAGACATGATCATAATCTCCAGGATTATCCACTAATTTTATCGTTAATTTAGAAGAACCTTGTGTGATCGAAGATGAGTCATCATCACTACAACTTAGAGCAGTAAGTGAAAAAAAGGCTATAAATAAAAAAGTTTTAAAAGTATTCAAGTTCATATTATCATTTATTTGTTACAAACTATATACGATTAAGGTAAGCTGTTAAGATGTTAGAATACTTAGAATAAATTAAAAAGTCTCATCAACGTATTCATTTTAGGTTTGAGATTTGCATTACCTTCTGAAGACATTTCTATAGATTCATCGAGATTAAATTCAATCACAAAATCATACAACTTATTAGAAATCAATTGTTTTTCTACTATGTTTACTGAAGTGTTTTCACTTTCAGGCGACATATCCAGTTCATATTCAACACCATTTTTAACGACTGTATTATGATCTCCTAATACTAGTTTGATATTGTAAACAAACTCTGAAGGTACTTCTTCAAAATCGACTAAAGTAACAACTTGATTATCGGTAATATCTGTCAGATTATGAATTCCTATGTTTACTGTATTCAAACTTATCCATGCATTCGGGTCGTTTTCATCTTCTAAAACTCTAAACTGCACGTCTATTATTTCAATATTAACTTTACTGTAAATACTTTCGGTTCCTTGAAGTTTTATTGTAACCAAACTACTATTATCGTATGTTTCTGTATCGTATTCCTTAGAACAGCTTGTCATAAATAACAAAAGAATGATACTATATATAGTCGCGTAATGGTTTTTAAAATATTTCATGATTGGGACATTAAATAATTACAAATCAATAATACCTCATTCTTCATTATTTGACTATTTTTATACGTGAATTGCAAAAAAATCCGCATAAACAGAAAAAAAAGTGACATATTCTCGATTAATTGCAGGTACAATGACCTGGGGAATTTGGGGCAAACAACTCAATACAACCAAAATAATTGACTTACTACACTTTTGTATTGACCTAAATATCACCACATTTGATCATGCTGATATTTATGGCGACTATACCACTGAAGCCAATTTTGGTAAAGCGTATGCTGAAAGTGGCATAAGCAGAAGTGATATTCAACTAATTAGTAAGTGCGGAATTCAACTGAAAAGTGCCAATAGAAAGAATTCGGTAAAACACTATAATTATAACAAAGACTATATTATATGGTCTGCCGAAAGATCCTTAAAACAATTAAAAACCGATTATCTCGATCTGCTTTTATTACATAGGCCAAGCCCACTAATGCAACCTGACGAGATTTCTGAAGCAGTATTGAATTTAAAAGACAGAGGCTTGATTGCAAATTTTGGAGTGTCTAATTTTACAGTGTCTCAACTAGAGTTGTTATCAAAATCTGTTGATATATCTGTTAATCAAATAGAATGCTCCCTAACCCAAAATAATGCCATGTATGATGGCACTTTAGACCATATGGCCACAAAACATATAACACCTATGGCCTGGTCACCACTAGGAAGTGTATTTAGGGAAGACAATGAACAAACACGACGCATACACAAACAACTCGGGAAATTACTAGACACCTATAATGCTACTGAAGATCAATTGTTATTGGCCTGGCTTTTAAAGCATCCTTCACAAATTCATCCTGTTATTGGCACAACTACAAAACAACGAATTTCAGATGCTGTCAAAGCGCTAACCATTGATTTGGCATTAGAAGACTGGTTTAAAATCTTAGAAGCTAGTCAAGGCATTGAAGTTCCATAACTTATAAAAATAACTATGACTAAAACAGCATTAATAACTGGAGCTACCAGTGGAATTGGAAGGGCAACTGCTCATGAATTTGCAAAACACGGGATTCATTTGATTCTTTGTGGTAGACGACAAGAACGACTACACACGATTCAACAAGCATTAAGTAAACAAACTCAAGTGCATACACTTAACTTTGACGTAAGAGATAAAGATGCGACGTTTAATGCTATTACCTCACTTCCTGATGATTTTAAAACCATTGATATTTTAATCAATAATGCTGGAAATGCTCACGGATTAGATCCTATTCAATCTGGAAATATAGACGACTGGGATGCCATGATGGATATTAATGTTAAAGGTTTATTATATGTGAGTAAAGCTATTATTCCTCAAATGACTGAACGAAAAAGCGGACATATTATCAATATTGGATCGTCTGCTGGAAAAGAAGTATATCCAAAAGGCAATGTATATTGCGGAAGTAAACATGCCGTTCTGGCCATAACTGAAGGGATGCGTATTGATTTGAATCCTTTTGGAATAAAAGTTACTGCTATAAATCCTGGCCTTGTCGAAACCGAATTTTCACAAGTCCGCTTTAAAGGTGATGCTATTGCCGATAACGTATACAAAGGCTACAAAGCTTTACAGGCTGAGGATATTGCTGAAGTTATTCAGTTCGCCATTTCCCGACCCGCTCATGTAAATATTGCAGATGTACTATTATTTTGTACAGCACAGGCTAATTCTACAATTGTAAAAAAAGACTCATGATTGATTGGCTGCGTAACGAATGGAAAACTTTAGTGTCATTGTATACTAAAGATGATGCAGTCATTTCAGAATATTGGGAAGATATCGAAAACCATTACACCTCTAAAAACAGACATTATCACAATCTGTCTCATATCTATAACATGCTGCAACAAGCTCATAATCTAAAAGCTACTATTATTGATTATAATACGTTTCGGTTTGCTATATGGTATCATGATATTATTTATAACGCCACTAAAAAGAATAACGAAACAAAAAGTGCAGAATTTTCCGAAAAACGACTAAAATCTTTAAATTTTGATCAAAAAAGCCTGAAAATCGTCAATAAATTGATAAAATCAACTCAAAAACACGATATTCTATTGAACACAACAAGCGACAATGCTTATTTGTTAGATATGGATTTGTCCATTTTGGGTACAGATTGGAATCTGTATGAAGCCTACACTCAGAATATCAGAAAAGAATATGCCATATATCCCGATTTCATTTATAAAAAAGGTCGTAAAAAAGCCATGTTACATTTTTTAGAGCGTCCAACAATTTACTTTACTGAATACTATCAAAATAAATATGAAGAGCAAGCACGTATCAATTTAAAAAAAGAAATCAGTTTATTATAACTATGAAACATCTATTCTTATGTACTATTGTCTTTTCAATGCTCCTATTAGCAAATTCATCTTCTGCACAACAAATTGATGATGAACGCTTTGTGAGTTATATTGTAGATTTAAACAAACAAACATTAAAGTTTTACTTAAAAAATGACAACGGATATAATTTTGGAAATCATTACGAACTTAAAAACGAATTGAAAACCAAAAACAAGGAACTCATTTTTGCCACAAATGGAGGGATGTACCTCAAAGACGGTTCTCCTCAAGGTTTATATATCGAAAACGGAACCATAAAAAAACCCGTTAATACTATAAAATCAGGGTATGGCAACTTTTATTTACAACCTAATGGTGTGTTTTATATAACGAATGAGAATAAGGCGATAGTTTGTGAGACGTCACAATATACATACAGTCCTAAAATTACCTATGCTACTCAATCTGGACCAATGCTTGTTATTGACGGTAAAATTCATGCTGTCTTTAAAAAAAATTCTGAACATTTTCATATTAGAAACGGTGTTGGTGTTTTACCTAACGGGAAGCTATTATTTGCCATGTCTAAAGACACAATAACCTTATACGATTTTGCTGATTTTTTTAAAAGTCAGGGCTGCGAAAACGCATTGTATCTGGACGGTTTTATTTCAAGAACATACCTTCCAAAGAAAAAATGGGAGCAATTAGATGGACATTTTGGAGTTATAATTGCTGAAATTAAAGAATGATTAACAAACGTTTACTTATTAAAAATTTACTTGCTCACAATGATGAGAACAGTTTTTATGATAAGAAGCGAAAAGTAGATATCACTCATAAAGAAGGAAAGGCGAAGTTTCTAAAGCATATATGTGCACTTTCAAACAGCAATCCTAAAAACAATTCGTATATCGTAATTGGTGTTGAAGATGAAGACAACAAGATAATTGGTGTTAACTTTTTTGATGACAGCAAAATTCAAAACCTCATCAATGCTTATCTTACAAATCCTCCAATTGTACAGTACGAAAATATTCCATTTCCACATTTACCAGACGATAAGGTTGTTGGATTGGTCACTATCAGACCTATCGATAAAATTACATCGTTAAGAAAAAATATCTGGAAATATTATGGTGGTTCTGTCTTCTTTAGAGATGGCAGTATGAGTATGCCCAAGGTTTTTGATATTGAAATAAAAGATGTTAATTCAAAAATTGTTCATGCTATTGAGTCTCATGCTCAAAATAATATCGAGTACACTTTAGATGGCGTTTTCGATTTTATGAATAAGCGAAAAGATTACAACCCTCAATACAAAGTATTTAAGGAATATTTTGTCTTGTGTTGGTCTGGACAGAAAAAAATAATTAAAGAAGATGTGTTTTACTCAAGAGTTGATATTGAATTAATTAATGAGCAGGTACGTTTATTTTTTTCTACTCTTGATGAAGTCGCTATAACCTATAATAATGATACATTTAAGATTGTTGAATATGTTAGCTTAGGACTTCAAAATCAAAACAAATATTATAAACTCGAAGAAACCATCATTCATTTTGAAGATAATGCTCATTATAATATTGAAACCAAACTCTTATTTGAACCACCACAATTTGATAAGAAAGTTTTACACCATATCTACAATGCCAATAATGCTATTTTAGAAAAATTAAAGAAAGGGTTGACTCTTAACAAAAATGAGGAGTTAGACCTTAATAACCTACCTGCAACTTATCTTATTTGCTATCTTAACTTATTTCATGAAGCAATAGACAAACTTAACGAAGCTAAGCCATATTTAAAAAAACACAGTACATCTGTGTATAGTTCATATCAAGAAGCTACTCGAATATTAAGGAAGGTTAAGTACAGTTAATCGAAGTAATTTGGTATAAATTACCATTCATACCTTTTTTTTTGCCTCTTGTAGTATTAATTCTACAATTACTAAGCATTTTACGATTTTTGGATTGCTATTAATCAATTACATATAACCTTATTTCAATGTCGATGTATCGAATACGAAATAAGGTTTTTGTTTTTTTATAAGATTACTAATCTTTCCAAATTGTTTTAAAAATTCCGTTTTTTAGCTTAGAAAAATTTTATAACTACCATTCATACAGTTTTTTTTACCACTTATAGTTTTTTTTAGAAAGCAACCTTAATTTTTACGATTTTAGCAGTGCTATTAATCAATTACATATAACCTTGTTTCATTGTCGATGTATCGAATGTGAAACAGGGTTTTTGTTTTTTAGGCATTTAAATAAAATTTAATTTCTGAAAAGATCCATTTAAGATTGCATCATCTTCAACTGCCAGCCACTTGTCTAAAACAGTAGCATATACTGATCTAAAATCTACAGTATACTTCAAATCTCCATTACTATCTAAATCAGAAAGACTAGCTAATTCATTATAAAAACCTGGAGTTTTTAACTGGTTTCCAATAACAAATAAATTACTTGCAGCACCATGATCTGTCCCATTAGCGGCATTTTGTTTTACGCGTCTACCAAATTCTGAAAATGTTAAAATAAGTGTATCATTAAAAGTTCCTTGCTGCTTTAGGTCTTTAACAAAAGCTTGAATACTATCTGCATATATTTTTAACAAACGTGATTGACTATTTAATTGACCAGCATGTGTGTCAAATCCGCCAAGAGACGCATAAAATACTTTTGTTTCTATACCTGAGCTTATCAGTCTAGACGTTGTTTTTAACTGATTAGCAAATGTATTCTTTGGATACTCTTGCGTGCTAGATGCTGTTTTATGTTTTTCAAAAATATATGTAGCAGAAGATTCTGCCGAAATCATTGTTTTATATAAATAACCTAAATTATGTTCACTGAGATGCTCATCTTTATAATGCTTAAGAACATTTTTAAAATATGGGTCTTGAGATGTTCTAAACAACACTTCGGGATTAGTTGTTGCAATCCCATGGGTTTGCTTTCCTTTTAAAGCCAAGGACAAACTATCATCAATTTCGATCGCATTATATGGCTTATTTCCGTAGGCATCCAAATAGCGTCCAATCCAACCGGTTTGTATATATTGGTGTGCACCACTTCCTGTTTGCCATATATCGGTTGCTCTAAAATGAGACCGATTAGGATTTGGATATCCTACATTATTTATAATAGTAAGTTGACCTGCATCATATAATATTTTAAGTGGCAATAAACTGGTATGAAACCCTAATTCATCGGTAAGTCTTAGCACATCTGTTTTGGGAATAGCAATTTTGGGGCGATTGCGATAATATGTATCATTATTAAACGGAATAACTGTATTTAAACCATCATTTCCTCCCGACAGCTGAATAATCACTAATCGTTTATACCCCAAACTAGACGCTGAAAAGTTTTCAAATGCCTTTATAAAACTAGGCACAAAAAAAAGGCTACTTGCAAGGCTTGATTGTTTTAAAAAATGTCTTCTATCCATAATTAACACATTTGATATTCAGGTATTGACATCAATTGAACGCAAAAGTCTTGTTTAGACGATTGACTTAATGTCTTTAGATAAGTTTCAGTTCCATCACTTAACTTTGGAACTATAATTTGTGACTTTAATTCGTTAGCCGAGAAGCTTTTAAATTGAGTATTAAATGTATCCCAGTCTACTTTTACGGTTACAAACCTATTCTTCTTTTTACTGTTGTAATATGTTTCAAATGTATCCTCAAACTCACCTTTTTCACGTATTGATATTTTAGCATTGGATAAAATAATTGATGGTAACTTTAATCGCAACATAATAGTATTACTGTCGATCCAGTTTTTTCCACCAGACCATCCTGCTACATTTGGTGGATTTAATAATGTTTGTCCGAGTAATTTTTGAATTTTTAAAACATCATTCGTTTTTTCAAAAGTGACAGGTACTGTTTTTCTCATACCGACTAAAAACTCAATTGGAGATTTTATCTTTGTTCCTATATTGGCTTCTTCGTAAAACCAGTCAGACATAAACACATGGTGCATTAAGCGTTCAATATTATAGTCTTTGAAAAAGATATTTGTTAATTCTTCAACTCGTTTTTCATGTATAGTGTCACTAACGAAATACTTGTAGATTTTTCCACATATAAAACGAGCACACTGCTTTTGTTTTAAAATGATATCAATAATATCATCGCCATCATAACGTCCTGTGTGTCCAAAAAAAGTTTTAAAATCATCATCATGATAGAACCTTCGAAGTATAAATTCACCTTTGAAATTATTATCATAGCCCGTAAAAGCTTTAGCGCTTTCTTTAATATCGTCTTCTGAGTAATGTCCTTCTCCTAAAGTAAACAACTCCATAAGTTCTCTGGCAAAATTTTCATTTGGCTTTTGCTTTCGGTTTTGCTTATTATTTAAATATTTAAGCATAGCAGCCTCTTTTGAAATTGCCTTTACAAAATCACCAAAATTACCAAGAGCATAGGTTCTTAGGGTATTATTATATTGTTGTACATGAAAGATATTTTGGTCTTGACATACAAAATGATTCGCCCAAAACAAGGTCATCTTTTCTCTTAATGTTGCATCAGAAGTTACTAAGCGATTTACCCAAATCACATTATATTTTTTGAGTTTTTCTCTACTACGCTTAGCAAACTCCATTCGCTTACTTTTATTTTTAAGTAATTCTTTAGAAACCAAAGGAAGTATATCAGAGGTGTCAACTGTTAAACGCAACATCGTTTTAGAGTTAGAAAATAAGGCATCTACGACGTCTTTTCTGCTTTTATGAGTCAAGGTTCTGAATTGATTTGGTGTAGCTCCGAAACCTGCCCTCCAATATAAATGTTGTATGTGGCGCTGTGTCATAATTCTTAGACTAAAAAACTGATACTAAGTTTAATGATATACGTTCAAAAATGATTCCAAAGTTGAAATCATAAAAAAACCGCTTCAATAATTGAAACGGTTTTAAATCTTGATTTGTATGTAAATACAGAAAAAGTTCTGATTAAAGATCAAATTTAATCCCTTGTGCTAACGGCAATTCATCAGAATAGTTAATCGTATTTGTTTGACGTCTCATATACACTTTCCATGCATCAGATCCAGACTCGCGTCCACCACCTGTTTCCTTTTCGCCACCAAATGCGCCTCCAATTTCTGCACCTGAAGTTCCGATATTGACGTTTGCAATTCCGCAATCAGAACCTGCATATGATAAGAACTTTTCAGCTTCTTTCATTTCATTGGTCATAATCGCCGAAGATAAACCTTGCGCTACACCATTTTGGGTTTCAATCGCATTTTCGATATCACCAGAATACTTCATCAAATATAAAATAGGTGCAAATGTTTCGTGTTGTACAATTTCAAAATGATTTTCAGCTTCAATAATTGCTGGTTTTACGTAGCATCCAGACTCATAACCTTCGCCTTCTAAAACACCACCTTCAACTAAAACGTTTCCACCTTCAGCTTTTGCTTTTTCAATAGCTGCTAAGTACATGTTCACGGCATCTTTGTCTATTAACGGACCAATATGATTTTTTTCATCCAGAGGGTTACCAATAGTTAATTGACCATAAGCACCAACAATGGCATCTCTCACTTTATCATAAACAGACTCGTGAATAATTAAACGACGGGTCGACGTACAACGTTGTCCACAAGTTCCAACAGCTCCAAATACAGCACCTGGAACCACCACTTTTAAATCGGCAGATGGAGTAATAATAATAGCGTTATTTCCTCCTAATTCTAACAATGACTTCCCAAAACGTTCGGCAACTGTTTTTCCAACAATACGTCCCATTCTGGTAGAACCTGTAGCAGACACTAAAGGAATTCTGGTATCTGTAGTCATAAACTCACCAACTTTGTAATCGCCATTGATGATGCAAGAAATCCCTTCTGGTAAATTATTTTCTTTTAAAATTCCTGCAATAATATTTTGACATGCTACAGAACATAGAGGTGCTTTTTCCGAAGCTTTCCACACACATACATCGCCACAAATCCATGCCAATGCAGTATTCCAAGCCCAAACAGCCACAGGAAAGTTAAAAGCAGAAATGATTCCTACCACACCAATTGGATGCCATTGTTCTCTCATGACATGACCAGGACGTTCCGAAGGAATTGTTTGACCGTTAAGCTGTCTTGATAATCCCACTGCAAAATCACAGATATCAATCATTTCCTGAACTTCACCATACCCTTCTTGCAATGATTTCCCCATTTCGTAAGACACTAACTTACCGAGTGGTTCTTTTAAATCTCTTAATTTATTTCCAAACTGACGTACAATTTCTCCACGCTGTGGCGCAGGAATATCTCTCCAGGATTTAAATGCTTTAGTAGCAACATCCATGACTTTATCGTAATCTGCTCGTGTTGTCGTTCTTACTTTTCCTATCAATTGACCATCAACAGGAGAATAAGATTCAATGATATCTCCATTAGAAAAATTATCAGAACCTGTAGATGTTCCATCATTTATAGCATTAACGCCTAATTGTTTTAAGGCTTCTTTTATTCCGAAATCGGTAGCAATAGCTTCCATATATGCTTGTTTTTTAAGAATTATTAAATTTTGAAGCGAAGTTACTAATAAATTGTCAGTTTTGCTTGATGAAAGGTGTTGAAAAATGTAACTTTAATGCACTTAAAAATCACACCTAATCATGAGATATTCTATCTGTTCTATTTTAATATTGTTCATCTGTTTTAATTGTGCTGAGACCTCCAAAACTTCAGAAAACAAAAACGAAAATACCACAACCAATGAGTTCAAAATTAACACAGAAACAAAAGCTGAGTTTGCTATAATCATCCATGGTGGCGCAGGTACAATTCTAAAACAAAATATGACTCCTGAAAAAGAAGCGGCCTATAAAGCCACATTAGAGGAAGCTATCAGAGTAGGTTATGAAATTTTAAAACAGGGCGGAAGCAGTTTGGATGCAGTTCAAAAAACCATTAATGTGATGGAAGATTCGCCACTCTTTAACGCCGGAAAAGGTGCCGTATACACCAATGCAGAAACCAATGAGTTAGACGCTTCCATTATGGACGGAAAAACCTTAAATGCTGGTGCTTCTGCAGGAACAACCACAGTAAAAAATCCGATTAACTTAGCGCGAATTATCATGGATAAATCACCACACGTTATGATGGCTGGTGTTGGTGCCGAAACTTATGCAAAAGAACAAAATCTGATCATCGTAGATCCATCTTATTTTTATACTGAAAACCGCCTAAATTCAGTAAAACGAGCAAAAGAGCGTGAACAAATAGAATTAGACCACGATGATAAAACAGCCTTTTTTGATGCTGAGATTCAAAATTATAAATTCGGAACTGTGGGCTGTGCTGCGCTTGATAAAAATGGAAATTTAGCCGCTGGCACCTCAACTGGTGGAATGACGAACAAGCGCTATGGTCGTGTTGGTGATGCACCAATCATTGGTGCTGGCACTTATGCCAACAATAATTCTTGTGCAGTGTCTAGCACAGGTTGGGGCGAATATTTTATTAGAGCTATGGTAGCTCACGATATTTCGGCTTTGATGCAATACAAAGGTGTATCACTTAAAGAAGCTGCCCAAGAGGTAATTCAAAAGAAAGTTCCAGAACTTGGTGGAGATGGTGGTATTGTTGCTGTTGATAAACATGGCAACATGGTGGCCGAGTTTAATACCGCTGGAATGTATCGGGCTTCTATGAATGCAAAAGGCGAGTTGACTATAGGGATTTATAAGGAGTAATAACGAATACTCTCAGTTTAACAACGAATTCTATTTTATTTGTAACACATAACAAAACACAACTCATAAATCCCTTTGATTGCCCTAGTTTTATAGTATTCAACGATTCTTTTGATAGTTTGAATAGTAAGCACATAAACCAATAAACATATCCGAAGCCATGACACTTAAACATCTATTTGCTCTTATTTTTTGCCTTGCATTTGCTGTTTCCTGTAAAAAAAAGGACAGTATCACTCAAGAAACCGATAACCTCTTCAAATTCAGAGATTATATCAGCTATACCTCTTCGGGCTTACAATCGGTGACAGAACCCATTACCATTAATCTGTCCAATGATGTGGAAGGTTGGGACATCGACACTGTTATTGACGATGCCATTATTAAAATTTCTCCGCATGTTGACGGCACCTTAAAAGCTTCTAATAAACATACTTTAGTTTTTATACCTGATGAGCATTTAGATCCCGCGACAGAATATACGGTAGCCGTAAAACTCGACAAGATTTACAAGGACATGCCTAAAGATTATGAAGACTATGTATTTCAGTTTAAAACCATAACACCCAACTTTAATATTGTAACAAACAGCTTGCAATCGTACAGTAAAAAATGGCAATACATCGAAGCTGTAATCAAATCGGCAGATATCATATCACTTACAGATGCTAAAAAACTGGTGGAAGCAACTCAAAAAGGAAAATCGCTAAAATTAGCTTTCGATGAAGTAGAGCAACATTCTAATTATTTTAAGTTTAAAATTGATAGTATCAACCGTTTTGTTGAAGATTCTGAAATTACCATAACATGGAATGGAAAAGCGATAAAGGCAGAAAACAAAGGCGAAAACAAAGTCCTGATTCCTGGGATTAATAATTTCAAAATCGTAAATGTTGAAGCGTATAAAAGTCCGGAACAATTCCTATACATCAACTTCTCTGATCCTATTAAAAATCAGCAAAATTTTGATGGTTTGGTAACCATTCAGAATGTCAAAAACCCAAAATTTGTTGTCGTCGGAAATGTGCTAAAAGTTTATCCAGACACCAAACTGGTTGGTAATATCCAGGTCGATGTATTTCAGGGCATTAAAAATACGGATGGTTACAAACTTAAAACGGCATTTTCTGAAGCCATCTCTTTTGAAGAAATAAAACCTCAGGTTCGTCTCATAAGTAACGGCACAATTTTACCTAATTCTAATGAGCTTAAATTTAATTTTGAAGCCGTTAATTTAAGTGCTGTAGATGTAAGGGTTATTAAAATATTTGAAGATAACGTCTTACAGTTTCTTCAAGACAACCCGATGAACAGCAACAATCAAAACGAAATTAAACGTGTTGGTCGTCGTATAGCAAAGCAAACTATTACGTTGCAATCTGCTGCTGAAAATTCAGGAAAATGGAAAGCATACAGTATCGATTTATCCAAATTTTTTAAAGCCGATCCAGGTGCCATTTACAGAGTCGAACTGAGTTATTCCAGAAACTATTCTTTGTATGATTGCGAGGCAAATCCGCAAGGTGCTTTAAACGACAATGATGAGTATGACGATTACTATTATGAAGAGGATTATTATTACGATGATTTTGCGGATACAACTACCGAAGACGAAGAACTTAAAGAACAAGAATACTGGGACAATCGTACGTACCGTTACCGAAATTACACCTATAACTGGAGACAACGCGATAACCCATGCGACGATGCCTATTATAATGAAAACCGCATTGTATCCCAAAATCTATTAGCATCCAACTTAGGTGTCATCGTAAAACAAGGCGTTAACAACAATTATTATTTTGCGGTTACCAATATTTTAAATACCAATCCGGAAGCTGGAGCCACAATCAAATTGTATAATTTTCAGCAACAGGAAATTGGTTCGACCTCAACCAATAGTGAAGGTTTAGCGGTTTTCGAATCTAATAAATATGCCACTTTTGCTATTGTAACTAAAGGCAATAATACCAGTTATCTCCGACTAACAGACGGAAATTCACTCTCCTTAAGTAAGTTTGATGTTTCGGGGAATCGTTTACAACGCGGACTCAAAGGCTACATCTACGGAGAGCGTGGTGTTTGGCGACCAGGTGACTCACTTTTCCTGACATTTATGCTGAATGATAAAGCCAACGAACTTCCTAAAGGCCATCCTGTAAAACTTGAAGTTACCGATCCCAATGGAAAACTGGTGTACAAACACGTGACAACTGATAATGTCAACAACTTCTTTAAGTTTATTGTACCAACGTCTTCCGAAGGAAAAACAGGAAACTACAATGCTAAAGTTTCTGTTGGAGGTGCCCAGTTTTATAAATCTTTAAAGGTGGAAACGGTCAAACCGAACCGCCTGAAAATTAAAGTAGATTTTGATAAAGACGTATTGTCAAGCAACGAACTTCTCAACGGAACACTTGATGTAAAATGGTTACATGGTGCGCCTGCTAAACAAATCAAGGCAGAAATTAAGGCTAAATTCAGCAGTTCTTATACAAGTTTTAAAAACTTTAAAGGCTATATGTTTACCGATCCTGCGCGTCAATTTAATTCGGAAGAACTCAATGTTTTTGAAGGGCATCTTGATGAAGAAGGAACAGCAACCATCACTACCAATTTAGATGTTGGAAAGAATGCTCCAGGAATGCTTAATGCACAGTTTCTAGTTCGAGCTTTCGAAAATGGCGGCGATTTTTCTTTAGATGCATTTACGAAAACCTATTCGCCTTATGCATCTTATGTCGGACTCAAATCTCCGAAGGGTAATTATTATGGTTCTTATTTTACAGACACTAACCAAACCTTTGATTTAGCCGTTGTTGATAAAGACGGAAAACCTGTACAACGAAACGACTTGGAAATAAAAGTGTATAAAATTGAATGGCGCTGGTGGTGGAACTCCTCGTATGACAACCTTTCCAATTATGTATCGAGTAGTTACCACAGACCCATTTTAAATCAAAAAGCATCAACAGGTGCCAACGGAAAAACCTCATTTAATATCAAAATCCCTGAAAATGAAAGAGGCCGTTACCTCATTAGAGTTTATGATCCTGTGAGTGGCCATGCGACGGGACGAACTGCCTATTTCTATAAAAACTGGTCTGGTATGTCAACAGGAAATGACAAAGAAGCGGCAAAAATGCTGGTATTTGCTTCAGATAAAGACAATTATAATGTTGGTGAAACCGCGACCATTAAATTCCCTTCCGGAAGTGAAGGTCGTGCTTTAATAAGCATTGAAAATGGCTCAGATGTTATAGAACACAAATGGGTAAAAACTAACAAAGGAGAAACCACGGTTGACATTCCGATTACTTCGGAAATGGCGCCCAATGTATTTGTCAACATCTCCTTATTACAACCACATGCCATCACAAGTAACGATTTACCAATACGACTCTATGGTGTCATTCCAATTTTGGTAGAAGATCCAAAAACCATTCTCGAACCAGAATTACGAATGGCCAGTGTACTTAGACCAGAACAAGAATTTGAAGTCTTTGTTTCCGAAAAAAACAAAAAACCAATGACCTATACCATTGCGATGGTAGAAGAAGGTTTATTAGATTTAACACGTTTTAAAACTCCAAATGCATGGAACGATTTTTATTCGCGTGAAGCATTAGGTGTGAAAACCTGGGATATTTTTGATGATGTGATTGGTGCTTATTCTGGAAGTATCGATCAGGTCTTAGCTATTGGTGGAGATGGCAGTGCTGCCAAAGGCAAGAATAAAAAAGCGAATCGCTTTAAGCCGGTTGTCACTTATTTAGGTCCATTTGAGTTAGAAGCCGGAAAGTCTAAATCGCATAAAATCAAAATGCCAAATTATGTTGGTGCGGTGCGAACCATGGTTGTTGCTGGAAATAACCAAACGGAAGCTTATGGAAGTACCGACAAATCTGTAGAAGTAAAAAAACCATTAATGGTCTTAGCGACTTTACCGAGAAAGTTAAGTCCGGGAGAAAAAGTAACACTTCCTGTAACCGTATTTGCGATGGAACCTAAGGTCAAAAATGTGAACTTAAGCTTGACATTGAGTGACGGAATTTCAGTTGTTGGAAATAGCAGTCAGCAAATGACTTTTGCAAAACCTGACGAGCAAATGGCTTACTTCGAATTAGATGTCAGCAAAGCAAAAGGCATTAATACAGTTGAAGTCATTGCTACTGGAAATGGTGAAAAGTCAAGCTATAAAGTTGAATTGGATGTGGTAAATCCGAATCCGATAACTTCATTATACGAAAATGCAAAACTAGAAGCCAATGCTTCAGAGCGTTTAGACTTTAGAACCTTCGGCGTGCCTGGAACCAATACGGCAACAGTGGAATTCTCCACGCTTCCACCAATGGATTTCTCAAAACGCTTACAATACTTGATTCAATATCCGCATGGCTGTGTAGAGCAAACGACCTCAAGTGTCTTTCCGCAGTTATATTTGAGTGATATATTCGATTTAAAATATGAGAAAAAACAAGAAATTCAGTCGAACATAGAAAACGGCATCAGACGCTTAGGAAATTTCCAACGTCCAAATGGTGGCATGAGTTACTGGATTGGAGAAAATACAGCTAATGACTGGGGAACGAGCTATGCTGGGCATTTCTTAATTGAAGCCGAAAAGAAAGGTTTTGTATTGCCACTTACTTTTAAAAGTAACTGGTTAAGCTACCAAAAGCAAGCGGCTCGAGATTGGAGGCCTAGTTACAGAAACTATAATTCCGATTTAGCACAAGCCTATAGGTTATACACGTTGGCTTTGGCGGGTAGCCCAGATCTTGCGTCTATGAATCGCTTACGTGAGTTTAGTGAAATTTCGAACGAAGCCAAATGGCGATTGGCTGCGGCTTATGCTTTAGCCGGACAAAAAGAAGCGAGTGCACAATTGTCGCAATCGGCTAATATCGATTTTAAACCACCAAAGTATAATTATTATACCTATGGTTCGGTAGATCGTAATCGCGCTATGGCTTTAGAAACCATGATTATTACACAAAATCCAAAAGCCCGAGCACTTTCAGAACAAATTGCAAAAGATTTGTCGAGTACTAATTGGATGAGTACACAAACGACCGCTTACAGCTTATTAGCTATGGCGAAAATGGTGGAAGCCAATGGTGGAAAAGATATGAATTTCACCTATACTTTTGGAGGTAAAACGGAAACTATAACCACCAAGAGCACCATTGCACAGCGTGAGTTAGCTGTAGTGGATGGCACCAACACCTTACAACTTAAAAATGAAGCTGGGAATCTTGTTTATGTAAGGGTTTTAAATTCTGGTAAGTTACCATTAGGCGAAGAACTTGCCGAACAACGCGGCTTAAGTGTTTCGGTAATTTATACCGATTTAAAAGGAAATCGTATCGATGTAAAAAGCTTACAACAAGGACAAGATATTGTGGCTAGAGTGAGCGTAAGTAATTTAAAGAGTGAAAACCTTCGGGATGTCGCCTTGACTCAAATTTTTCCATCGGGATGGGAAATAGTGAATACGCGTTTTACAGATTATGGAGATACCACAACGAGTGCAGCGCGATATACAGATATTAGAGACGACCGTGTGAATTTCTATTTCGATTTACCATCAAAGGGGAAACACGGAACCAAAGTCTTTACAGTCATGCTGAATGCCTCGTATTTAGGAACTTATTATTTACCAGGAACACAAGTTGAAGCCATGTATGATAATGATTTCTTTGTGCGAAATAAGGGAAGTTGGATTGAGGTTAAGAAATAAAAAATGCTTGTAAATAAAACATTTGACCAAACGTGTGAGATTCTGAAACGAGTTCAGAATGACGAAATTTACAATTAATAGTAATGAGTCAACGAGTTCAGAATATCGAAATAATATAATTTAAGATGAAAAACACGAAACCTTACTACGCTGTCATATTTACTTCATTGCAGTCTGAAAACACTGAAGGCTATTCAGAAATGGCCAATCAGATGGAAGTTTCAGCAAAACAACAAGAGGGTTTTTTAGGGATAGAAAGCGCTAGAAGCGACCTCGGAATCACAGTAAGTTACTGGGAAAGCCTCGATGCTATTAAAAATTGGAAGCAACACAGTGATCATCTCATCGCGCAACAAAAAGGACGTAAAGACTGGTACAGTTACTATAAAGTACGCATCTGTAAAGTGGAGCGTGAATACGAATTCACAAAAGATAACTAATGAGATTCTGAAGTAAGTTCAAGGTAAAGACAATGAAACTCATACGCTACATAAAAAAACATAAAAGGAAGTCTGTCGTTTTTGGAATACTTCTCATCGTGTATGCTTTTTGTTTACCTGCGGAATTATTTAAAGATCCAACAGCCACAGTAATTACGAGTAAAAACAAGGAGCTTTTAGGAGCTCAAATCGCTACTGATGGCCAATGGCGTTTTCCTCATAATGATAGTATCCCAGAAAAATTTAAAACCTGTATCATTCAGTTTGAAGATGAATACTTTTACGAACATCCAGGATTTAATCCTATTTCAATTTTTAAGGCCTTAAAAGACAATATAAGCTCTGGAGAAGTCAAACGTGGTGGCAGTACTTTAACTCAGCAAGTGATTCGTTTATCCCGAAAAGGACAAGCGCGAACCTATCTTGAAAAAATCAAAGAAATAGTGCTCGCCACACGCTTAGAACTCCGCGATTCAAAATCTGAAATCCTGGCTTACTATGCTAGTAATGCTCCATTTGGCGGTAATGTTGTTGGGTTGGATGCGGCATCATGGCGTTATTTTAATAGAGATGCGCATCAATTATCCTGGGCGGAAAGTGCAACACTGGCTGTTTTGCCCAATGCCCCAAGTTTAATTTATCCTGGGAAAAATCAAGAGCGCTTATTAGCAAAACGAAACCGTTTACTCAAAAAATTATTAGACAATGGCATTATAGACGACTTGACCTACCAGTTATCCATTTCCGAAGCACTTCCTCAGAAGCCTTATGCATTACCTCAAATAGCGCCACATCTTTTACAAAAAGTTGCGCAATCGCATCGTGGTGAACGCATTCAAACCACTTTAGATACCAAGCTTCAGGAACGTATTAATCATGTGGTTAAAAACCAGTATAACATTTTAAAACAAAACGAAATTCATAATGCCGCAGTACTTGTTCTCAATGTACATACCCGAGAAGTACTGGCTTATGTTGGCAATACACCAACCGATAAAGCGCACCAAAAAGATGTTGATATTATTGACAAACCTCGAAGCACAGGAAGCATTTTAAAACCCTTTTTGTACGCTTCAATGTTAGATGCAGGTGATTTGTTGCCCAATACTTTAGTAGCCGATATTCCAAGTCAGTTTGGGAGTTATAATCCCGAAAACTTTAATAAAGATTATGATGGTGTTGTTCCTGCGAGTCGCGCTTTATCACGTTCGTTAAACGTTCCTGCGGTTCGTATGTTACAAGATTTTGGACTGGATCGGTTTCATCAATATTTAAAACAACTCAATCTTAAAGATTTAAAATACAATGCCAACCATTATGGATTATCCCTTATTTTGGGAGGCGCAGAAAGTAATCTTTGGGATTTGTGTAAAAGCTATGCATCGCTCTCGTCTACACTCAATCATTTTTCTGAAACCTCGAGCGAATATTACACCAACGAATTTGTAGAGCCCACTTTTATAGCTTCGGAAAGCGTCGATTTTGGAACAACATCAACTGACAAAACGTTATTTGATGCCGCGTCGATTTATTTAACCTATGAGAGTTTAAAAAAAGTCAATCGTCCTGAAGGTGATGAAAGCTGGGAATTTTTTGACGATTCGAAACAAATCGCCTGGAAAACAGGAACGAGTTTTGGTTTTCGGGACGCCTGGGCAATTGGTACCACCAAAGATTATGTTGTAGGTGTTTGGGTTGGTAATGCCGATGGTGAAGGGCGTCCAGGTTTGGTTGGCGTTCAAACTGCAGCGCCTATTTTATTTGATGTGTTTGATATATTACCTCATAGTGATTGGTTTGCAAAACCCTATGACGAGATGCAAGAGGTAAACATCTGTTCAAAAAGTGGTCATCGTGCCTCACCAGTTTGCGATGACGTGGAACCTACGTTTATTCAGAATAGTGGTTTAAAGACAGAACCTTGTCCGTATCATATTTTAGCACATGTGGATCGCACTGAAACCTATCAGGTCAATTCGTCCTGTGAAGATTTAAATGCCATCAAGCATACATCTTGGTTTGTATTATCACCTTTAAAAGCCCATTATTACAAATCTAAAAATCCGTTTTATAAACCACTTCCAAAATTGCGACTGGATTGTGCTGGAGAAGTTCAGGAAACTATGAATTTTATTTATCCGAAACGAAACAATTCGATTTTTCTTCCGAAGGATTTTAACGGCAAAACGAATGATTTAATTCTAAAAATTGCACATTCAAAACCCGAAACTCAGGTCTACTGGTATCTGGATGAAACCTATGTAGGTTCTACGAAAGACATTCATGAGTTGGCGATAATTCCGAAGAAAGGCAAACACATTATTACGGTTGTTGATGCATTTGGAAACGAAACAAAACGAGAGATTTCTATTTCAGAATAACACATAAGGCGTATTAAATTATTACATTTGTTTATCTAATTTCTAAACTATTAAACATGTACGACGTTGTTAAAATGCTCCATTCTTATTGGGCATATCTGGCTTTACTAATGATTGTTATTGCATCATTGAATGCATTATTTAAGTTTTTTGGGAACAAAGAATTTCAAGCAGTTGACTTTAGAATTTCGCTGTTTACATTAATCGTGATGCATATTCAACTCTTAATAGGCTTTGTATTGTATTTTACATCGCCTTTCGGATTTAAAAATTTAAGTGCTAATGGTGTTAGTGGTTTAGATGCTTTATCCCGACTACTAGCAGTAGACCATCCTTTTGTTGGGATTTTGGCTGTAACTTTAATTACGATTGGCTATTCTAAGCATAAAAAGAAACTTACTTCTAAGCCAAAATTTAAGATGTTAGCTATATTTTACACCTTAGGTTTGGTTCTTGTACTCTCAAGAATTCCTTGGTCAAACTGGATGAGCTGGATGTAAAAAAAAATGCGCTATAAATTTATAGCGCATTTTTTTTATCAATGATAATTTGTTTTTAGTCTACTTGTTTAATAAGGTAAACATACACAGGGAAGTGGTCACTAAATCCGTTAGTAAATCCGCCGTCAGCAAAACTTCTAAATGGATACCCTTTATATCGTCCTCTTTTGTTAGTAAGGTAGGTTTTGTTATAAATACCAGCTTTATAAAATCTAAAAGACGAATAATCATCTTTAGCAATTAGCGGCTCAGTAAGCATAATTTGATCGAATAAACTCCAGGCGTCTCGGTAAGCTGTTGTTCCGTAGCCTTTTTCAGTAAACATTTTTTCAAAAGGATTGTATATTTCCTTTAAATCGATATCATCTTTATCAGCTTTAGCTTTTAAAACATCTTTTACACTCGAGTTTGTAGGATCATCATTTAAATCGCCCATGGTGAAAATTTTAGCATGAGGATCTTTAGATTGAAGTGAATCTATTATTTTCTTATTAAGTTGTGCAGCTCCAACACGTTTTGAACGACTTCGCGCTTCACCACCACTTCTAGATGGCCAGTGATTTACAATGACGTGAATAGGATCGCCATCTAATTCACCACTAACCAGTAACTGATCTCTGGTAATCACACGGTCTCTTTTAACATCATCATAAATTAATAACTCATATGATTCATGACTCGTAGGCTTAAATAATTTTTTCTGATAAAGCAATGCTACATCAATTCCTCTTACGTCTGGAGATTCGTAATGAATAATTCCGTAATCTTTAGCTAATAACAGTGGATGATTAACAACATCGACCAATACGGCTCTGTTTTCAATTTCACAAACACCAATAATTGCAGGTGTATTTCCAGTAACGTCAGCTCCAATATCGGCTATAACTCTAGCCATATTGTTGACTTTCTTTTTATAAATGCCTGATCTATCAGCTTTAATTTCCATTATAGGGCTGCGCTCATCAAACTTTGTTACATCATTAATAGTATCAAATAAATTCTCTAAATTGTAGAATGCTACAGTGTGAATTTTAAATCGTTTTTCTTTTTTTCCATTTTGGGAGAAGCCATTAAATGCCGTTAAAAAACAGATAATTGCTAAAGAAAAATGTAGTCGTTTCATAGTTTAAATATTATGTTATCGTTATGATGTTTACAAATGTCGAGCCAAAAGTATGTATTTATTATAAATAATGTAAATTTGCACGCTTTAAATAACTATTATTTAATGCATAAGAACTATTAATCTTAAAATAAGGCATGAAAAAAAGTTTTTTTATTATTTTATTTGGAATGTTCTCGCTATTGACTGCATTTGCACAAGACACTATTGTTAAAGGTAGTGTTTTAGATGGAACAACAGGAGAACCAATTCCCGATGTAACTATTACAATTGAAGAAACCTCACAATCTGTAACCACAGATTCTAATGGAGAATTTCAATTTAACACCATTGTTCCTTTAGGTGAACAAGTACTTAGAGTTGAAAAGCAAGGTTATGTTACAAAACGTTATCCTATTGTTGTTAATGAAGGTCAAACCGTAGATATTAGCGGAATGACTCTTAACTTTGATAGTGACAAATCTGATTCTTTCGTTATTTCAATTTCTGATGACAATTTAAATAGTGAAGACGATGGATTAACCGACAATATCTCTGGTTTACTTCAAGCATCTAGAGATCAATTTTTAAGCGCAGCAGCTTTCGATTTTAGCGCCACATTTTTTAGACCTAGAGGTTTAGATAATGCTAACGGAAAAGTGCTTATTAATGGTATTGAAATGAACAAACAGTTTAGTGGTAGACCACAATGGGGAAACTGGGGTGGACTAAATGATGTTCAGAGAAATCAGGAATTTTCTATGGGTATGTCTGCTAATGATTACTCCTTTGGTGATCTTGCTGGTACCAACAATATTGTTATGAGAGCCTCTAGATATCGTGAAGGTGGTAGAGTATCTTACGCTTCAGCTAACAGAAGTTATACTGGACGTATTATGGCAAGTTACAATTCAGGTATTCTTGAAGGTGGATGGTCTTACTCTGTTTTAGCCTCTAGACGTTATGGAGATGAAGGTTATGTAGACGGAACGCTATACGATTCAAATTCATTTTTTGCTGCTGTTGAGAAAAAAATCAACGACAAGCATAGTATTAACTTTACAGGAATATATGCTCAGAACAGACGTGGTCGTTCTACAGCGATTACAGATGAAGTTCTTAACTTAAAGGGAAGACAATACAATCCGTTTTGGGGGACTCAAGATGGTGAAGCTAGAAACTCTAGAGTAAGAGAAATAGAAGAGCCTATTTTAATGTTAAATCATTTCTGGGATATTTCTTCTAAAACAAAATTAAATACAAATATTGCTTACCAATTTGGTAAAATAGGTAACACTAGAATTGATAATGGAGGAACACGTCTTGTGAACTTCAACGGTCAGGCAAGTTACATAGGTGGTGCTAGAAACCCAGATCCATCTTACTACCAAAATTTACCAAGTTATCATTTAAGAGATGAAAATCCAACGTCTTACGATTACGAACAGGCTTTCCTAGCTGAGCGTAACTTTAGAAACGATGGTCAACTCGACTGGGATGCTTTATATAGTGCTAATGCTACTGTAAGAGCTCAAGGTGGAAATTCTATTTACGCAATCCAAGAAGATAGAAATGATGATTCTCAATTTACAATCAACTCAATTTTAGATACTGAATTATCTGACCGCGTTAGACTTAACGCCATGGTAAGCTACAGAAAACTAAAAAGTGAAAACTTTGCCAACCTTAAAGATCTTTTAGGAGGAACAGGTTACTTAGATGTTGATTTCTTTGCTGAAGAGGATTCAAATGTTATTGAATCTTTAGAAGATGTTGCTCAAAGTGATTTAAGAAATCCTAATCGTATCGTACAGGAAGGAGACCGTTACAAATACAACTATGAAATTGATGCAAATGTTGTTACAGGTTTTGCTCAGGCACAATTTAAATACAACAAAGTAGATTTTTACGTTGGTGCAAATATTTCTCAAACCACTTACCAAAGAAATGGATTGTTTGAAAACGGAAACTTTTCTGGCTCACGTTCTTTTGGAAAAAGTGAAAAGTTAGACTTTTCTAATTATGGTATTAAAGCTGGTGCTACTTATAAAGTTACTGGTCGTCATCTTATTGATGTTAATGCTAGTTATTTTACAAAAGCACCAACAATCAGAAATTCTTTCAGTAATGCAAGACAAAATAATGATGTTATTATTGGATTAGAAAGCGAACAAATTCAATCTGTTGATGCAAGTTATATTTTTAGATCTCCAATTGTAAAAGCCAGACTTACTGGATTCTACTCTGGATTTTCAAATGGAACAGATATCGGATTTTTCTTTACTGAAGACCTTGCCGGATTAGGTTTAGATACAGGTGATGCTTTTGTACAAGAAGTGCTTACTAACGTAGAAAAAAGACATATCGGTGCAGAATTAGGTATTGAAGCTCAAGTAACCCCAACTATTAAATTAAAAGCAGCAGCTTCTGTTGGGCAGTATACATTTAATAACAATCCTAACTTATACCTAACTAGTGATGATTTTGATGGCCCATTAACTTTTGGAGATGGAACAACTAACATCAAAGATTACCATGTAGCTGGTGGGCCTGAACGCGCTTATCAAATAGGATTTGAATACCGTGATCCAGATTTTTGGAATGTAGGTCTTACTACCAACTATTTTTCTAATGCCTATATTGATGTAAGCAACTTGGCTAGATCATCTAACTTCACGACAGACTTTGACGGTCAACCAATCGTTGGATATGATGAAGACATTGCAAGAGAATTACTTAAACAAGAACAGTTTGACGACTATATACTTGTTAATGTTGTAGGTGGAAAATCTTGGAGAGTAGGTGATTATTTTGTTGGATTCTTTGCCACTATAAATAATATATTCAACCAAGAATACAAAACAGGTGGGTTTGAGCAATCAAGATTACCTAAATACGATAGATTACTAGAAGATCAATCAAGAGATAATGGTCCTGTGTTTGGTTCGCGTTATTTTAACGGGAATGGAACTACATACTATTTAAATGTATATCTTAGATTCTAAAAAAAGCTTAAACATAAATTACAAAATAATATCCTTTATTAAGGATGAGATAAAAAAAGAAAAAATGAAAACAATTAAATTAAACAAAATCATACTACTCGCTTTAGGTTTAGTGGTATTTAATGCTTGTGTTCAGGATGATGATTTCGATACACCTAATGTAGATGTAACTGACCCTGTTATCACTGGAAATATTATTGATATTGATGCTGTTATTGGAAACTTAACACAGTCTGGAGAAGATATTATCACATTTGAAGATACAAATAACTTTATGGAAGGTTATGTGATTTCTAGTGATGAAGGTGGTAACTTTTTTGAAGAATTAGTATTACAAGATAAACCTGAAAACCCAACAGCTGGTATTGTTGTTCAAGTTGATGTTAACCCATTGTTTACAATTTATGACTTTGGAAGAAAAGTTTATATTAAACTTGATGGTTTATCAGTTGCTGTTGATAATGGTGTTGTACAAATTGGAAGAAGAGAAGGTAATAACTTAGAAAAAATTGCTGCTTCTCAAATGTCAGAAACTATTCTTCGAACTTCTGAAGTTGCTACAATTGTACCTTTAGAAGTGAGCATTAGTGATTTTTCTAATGATTTAGAAAGTTTATACATTCGTTTAAGCGATGTACAATTTAACAGAGATGACGTTCTTGGTGACAACCCAAAAACGTTTGCAGCCGAAGATACCGATCAGTTTGATGGAGAGCGTGTGTTAGAAAGCTGTACAAGTAGCTCTTCAGTAATCTTTAGCACAAGTACCTTTTCAGATTTTAAATCATTATTATTACCTGCAAACAGAGGTAGTGTTGATGGTATTCTTACTAGAGATTTCTTTGATGAATTTTATACAATTTATATCAATTCTCCAGAAGATATCAATTTTGATAATGATGTACGTTGTGATCCTATTGAGTTATCATGTGGTTTAGCAGATACAACAGGAACAAATAACCTTTTTGAAGATGATTTCGAATCGCAATCTACAAATTCTTTAATTTCTGGTAATGGTTGGACAAATTTCATCGAAGCAGGTTCAGAAGGATGGGAAGCTTATACTCAAACAGGTACCAATTCATCACAAGGCATTTCTGCTAGAGTTGGTTCATTTAACTCTGGTGATGCTAGTACTGTAGCTTGGTTAATTACTCCTGAAATTGATTTAGATGCTAACACTGGTGTTACATTAAACTTTGAAACGTCTAACAGTTTCTCTGATGGTAGTACTTTAGAAATTTTATTCTCAAATGATTGGGATGGAACTGAAGCTGGTATTACTAGTGCTACTTGGGGAATTGTTAACGATGCATATGTAACTCAAGACAGTGACTTCTTTGGAGATTGGTTTGAGTCTGGAAACGTTGATTTATCTTGTGGATCAGGTCAAATTTATATCGCATTCAAGTATGTTGGAAGTGGTGAATCTGATTTTGATGGAACTTACGAATTAGATTTTGTGAGTATCGACGCTCAATAATATTAAACTCTTATTATAAAAGCCACATCACTTTTGATGTGGCTTTTTTATATCTATTACCTATGACTACATTTGATTTATTATTTTTTAATGTTTTCCATCATTATAAGCCTACTCAAAAAAAGAAAGCTAATACGATAGCCTTATTTTATATTTCAACACTTCAATGTAGCCTACTTTTACTTTCAGGAGTTCTTATAGCCTTGTTCCTAAATGAGATGAATACAGTAGCCTTATCTTCAGGTAAAGCATGGACGCTTTTCATTATGGCGAGCATCTTTATTTATTTTAAAAACTGGATTCAGTATAGTGGAAAAAAAAGACGGGTTCTAAATGCTAAAAAAAATACGAAACATCAACCTCAACACTATAATATCTGGGTGCTCTGGGCTTTTTTAATAGGTTCTACAGCTTTATCAATCATTTTACTTATGGCGTAATATCAATTTTTAGAAGTATTATCTATTTGCCTCATCAACAATAGACTTAAGAAGTATTCTAATCTATTTTAATACGGGTAAATATGCTTCATAAAAAAGCCTCTAACATAATTGTTAGAGGCTTTTTGATTATACGTATTGAGTTAGTATTAATTAGCTCTTTGTATGTAAACCCAAGCGCTTCTTCTTTCACCATCTCTGTATTCCATGGTATAGAAATAAGTTCCAACAGGCAATTCTTCACCATCATTGGTTTGTCCATACCATTCATCAGTATAATTCGTTTTAGAATAGACTAAAGTTCCTAATCTGTTAAATATTTCTAATTTACTTACTTCATAACTACTCAAATCAAATGTGTCGTTCATACCGTCCCCATTTGGAGAAATTCCCTGAGGAATCACACAACTTTCTAATTCTATAACAGTTTGAGTTGTAATACTAGAACAGCCTGTATCATTGAAAATAGCTTCAATTTCATAATCTCCAGCAATTAATACCGGAAGTGTCAATCCATTTTCTCCGTCAATCAACACACCATCTAAGTACCAGTTAATTGTAACTTCTGAAACTGAATAATTTACAGGTGTAGCTTCAATAATAATTGGTACAGTAGCATTAGGACAAACTTCATAATCAAAATCTTGAGTAAAAGTTGTCTCTGGCTCAATTCCTAATACCAGATTAAAGCTTGTAGTACTTTGACAACCTGTATCATTATTTACAACCAATGCATGTACAGTTTGTGGGTTTGATAAACTTGTATAAGGACTCGCCAAAGGACTCACGCCATCTATTGCATCTTGTTCAGTCAAATGATACGTTACGGTAAAATCGTCCGGACTTTGAGTCTCTCCTAAAATTGGTAAATCACTGTCAGGTAAATTAAATACTGCTGTATCATTTCCTATAGAACAACCTACTAAATCAGGTGGTGTATTTGCAATAGGTAGTGGCAAAAATTCAACTAAAATATCATCAGAGATGATACAAGACGGTGAGAAAATAATTTGTGTTGTATAATTTCCTGGTTCAGTTACTATCAATGTATTTGAAGTCTCTCCATCAATTACAAAACCATCTTTAAACCATACATGATCTACTGAAGGTGCCTGCGTTTGTAAAGTAATTGGCTCCCCTAAACATGCAGCAGTACCAGAAGCGATAGTAATATCTGCTCCTAATTCTACTTCACCAATATCAAAACTACCTGCTTTTAAGAATACCCCAGAATCTAACGCTGTATCTGTAGCATCTGCCATAACTAATTTTATGTGATAGGTTTCACCAATGTTCACAGGAGAAAACGCTGTAAATACTGTGGTTCTACCATCAAAAGAAATTGGAGGAAGGTTTTGAGGTATATAACCTCCAAAGTACTCTTCATTTATGGCAGGACATCCTGGATTTTCAGGGTGAATATTTGTTACTAATATAGGCGTTGTAGTTCCTGGTAATACAGCAAGATTTGTTGTAATACCATTTTCATCAGTTAATAGAAATGCAAATGCATCTGAGAATGTACATTCAAACGTTCCGCCAGTACTTCCATTATATTCTTCTGAAGCCATTAAGAAATCAAAACTTATTTCATCTGAAAGTGGTACAAAATCAAATTCGATAATACTAGCGTTATTAGAAGTAATTCCTACAGCGGCATCTAATTCGGCATCTCCAGGCCAACCAAAGCCACCATCACTCATCGCATCAAAGTTAGGCCCTGATGCTCTACTAGCATCTCCTGATGTTAATATGATACCCTCTTCGAAAGGGAAACTTCCTTCATCAGAAGAGAAATAGCCAATACCATTTACATCTCCAAAATCTGTTCCTGTCGTGAATTCAATATTTGTAATTTGAGCACAAGGACTATCTATTAAAATATCTACAACAAGTTCTTCAATAGTATAAGTATCCTGATCTACTGATACGTTTCCTGTGCCTGGTCTGATACATAAATCGAAGGTATAATCGACACCTTCATCACCTGCAGAAAATACTCTAATATAGTACGTATTACCAATAGTTAAAGATGGTGTTATACTTGCGTTATCTGCCGAACAGTATAACTCAACTGGAGTATCGCAAGTACCTTCATAAACAGCGTGATCTAAATCCTGAAAGAAACCTCCTCCATCAATATTTAGTAATTGAATTATTTGAAATTCATCAACTGCTGTAAACTCGAACCATACATCATCATCAGGATCTCCAGCACATGTTCCTACCGGAATTCCAGATTCTGTAGCTTCTAATAAAGTTCCAGGAGTAATAATATCACAACTGTCATCAGCATTCACACCAGCAACCGTTGCATTACAAGGGTTATCATTATCTGGTGGACAAGCTAATAATTGAATCGCATTACTATTGATAACACAATTAACATCTTGATCATTGCTTAAAGTGATAATTACATCTACACCAAATGGGAATGGACCAACCTGATATACACCAGTGGCAGAGGCAGACACAGTATTAGCATCTATATTATTAGAAATCGTTAGTGATGTTGCGTCTCCTAAAGAAGTGACATTCACATCGACTAAAAATTGCTCTCCATTGTCACAGTCATCAACAACTTGATACGTTGCAGTAGGGTTTATACATGTCGCGCAAGTGACTGTATAGTCGATACCATCAGAACAACAGAAACTATTAGATGCACAACTTACTGAGCCGTCTGATGTTATTTGAAAAAAGATGGTATCTCCTGTTGATTGAAATACTAATCCGTCTAATACACCATCATTACCTTCACCATTATATAATTCTGTTACTCCATCGGTATCTAAAACCACAAGGAAATCAAATGGCGCACCTTCAATTTCTCCAGAATTAATCGTAATTCTTACTGGTGAACCATCAGAACTTGTGTAAGAAAACTGATTAGCATCATTATTATCATAACAATAGAATGCGTTTAAAGGACCTGATGAACAATCTACAATATTATCGATACAAAACTCCTGAGTTAATGAATTGCTTGTTAATGTACAATTTGGATCATCATCATTAGCAACTGTAATTTCAACAGGTGTATTATTTGCAAAAGGACCAAAAGAAACAACACCTGTAGCACTCACGGTTTGAGGAGCACTTCCTTGGTTATCACTAATAGTTACTGATGTTGCAGAACCTAAGTCTGTTAAATCAACATCAACGAAAAATCCTGGTGATACAGCGCAATCTGACACTACTGTGTATGTTGCTTCAGGATTTACACAAGTTGCACAAGCAACTGTAAAGTCCCACTCTGTAGTACAACAGAAACTACCAGATGCACAACTTACAGAACCATCGGCATCAATTTCTAAATATAAGGAATCACCCGTTGAATCAAATTGTAATCCTGAAAGGTCACCTCCATTATTACCTTGATAAATTAATGGTGCCGTATTATCTTGACCATCGTACACTAATATATCATCACAACAAGATTCTATACCTCCAGCGTTAAATGTTAACCTAACTGGACTTCCGTCTGTAGATTCAAACAACCAAGCTGTATCGTCATTATTATCATAACAGTAATTAAATTGAAGTGGTGGTTGTGTACAATCTACGAGGTTTAATACACATTGTTCTTGTGTTAATGTACTACTGGTTGTATTACAATTTGCATCATCATCATTTTCTACTGTAATTACAACAGGCGTATTATTTGCAAAAGGACCAAACGTAAACACACCCGTAACAGTTGTATTTTGAGCGGCACTTCCTTGATCATCAGAAATAGTCATCGATGTTGCAGAACCTAGATCGGTTAAATCAACATCTACAAAAAATTGTGGTCCGTTGATACAATCTTGTCTAACAATGAAATCTACAACAGGATCTACACAAGTGTTTTCTGTAATAGTTAGAGTATAAGCTACACTTTGAGGCGATGCCCAAGTAGATATTACGATATAATAGGTTTGTCCATTAGTAACCGTAAAATTATCTATGATTAAATCATCTTGAGCAAAACCGTTCACAATACCAGCTTCACATTGGTTTCCAATATTAGCACAATCTGTATACACAAAAACACCTGCATAATTATCATCTAAACCTGATAAAGAAATATCTATAGACGTATCAGCAGTAGGTGTGTAGGCATAGACAACATCGTCACCATTTAAATATCCAAAACCAGATCCACAATCAGTTCCAGGTACACCAGCATAATCATCTAAATAGTTTGAAGTATTGTCTGTTGAGACATATGGTAAAGGTGTAGTAACGACTATAGGGTTTTCACAAACCTCACCAGGTCCACTTAATCTATATGCGAATGGTCCAACCCAAATACTTGTGCCATCTGCTCCGCAATCTCCTCTAACATAGAAGTCATAATTTGTACCTTCAGTTAATCCTGTTGCTGTGTAAGGATTGTTGGTTGTCACAGTACCCGAATCTGCATCTGTTGGCGCTGGTCCTCCAGCCTCTTGGTTAATAACCTCCCAAACGGTTTCAGTTCCACCTGGTGTCCAACTTAAATCAGCTGTGTTTGATGTAATATTAGTTACTGTTAAATCAGTAGGGAAATTACAAGTTGAATTATAAACTTGAACATTATCAACTAACCAATACCATGCCCAATCATTCCCATCATTGTAGACGAATCTAATTTGCATGTTAGCATTAGAATATGCTGTAATGTCTATATGTTGCTCATCTGGTGCATTGAATCCTCCAACATCAGCATTTTGATTTAAAAGTTCAATCCAGTTCGTACCATCAAAAACTTCAACAACAGCTGTGTCTGGACCAATATTATTGTAAAACTGATCAAAATCTAAAAACAAGGCCACTGCTCCTGTAGTATCAAATACAGGTGAGGTCAAAGTCTCAATAAGTTCGGTCCCGTTTCCGTTAGTATCACTATCTGCAATAGCACAGTTAGTACCATCAAGACTATTTATTCCGCCTTGCTGACCAGAAATCCACGAATCCCCTGTCGCACCACCTTCATCTGTAATGGTCCATGTATCTGGAATTTCAGTATCAAAATTTTCTTGTAAATACGTTTGCGCGTCCACCCAAGAACAAGTGAACAAGAGTGTTAGTATTATAATATATTTTTTCATTGGTGTTGGTTGTTTTAACTTTTTTCTTTTACATGATATAGTTTAGCAATCTATATTATAAACAATAAAAGCCCTGCTTGATTAGTTCAGGGCTTTATATTGGTTAGTTGATCATTGTATTCTAAGTATTATTGAGCTTGTGGACCACCACTTACGATAATAAATTCTGATCTTCTGTTCATTTGATGTTCTTCATCTGTACAATTAGAGCCACAATCTACTTTTGGCTCGTTTTCTCCTTTACCTGTTCCAGAAATTCTTGATTTATCTATTCCTTTTGAAATTACATACTGAACTGTAGTTTTAGCTCTCCTATCAGACAATCTTTCATTATAAGAAGCCGAACCTCTACTATCGGTATGCGAAGTTGCGTTGATAACCATTTCTGGGTATTTATTCATGATTTGAACAAGCTTATCTAATTCAAAAGCTGCCTGAGCTGTGATATTAGATTTGTCATAGTCGAAATAAATTGGGTTTAAGCTAACCACTTCAGGTCCGACAATAACTTCAATTGGATCTAACATGATGCTAACTTCTTCCTCTTCTTCTTCAGAAGCAGAAACTGTTAACTTCTGACTTTCATAACCGTCCATTACAACTTCTAATTCAGATTGCTTACCACATTCAACAATAAATTCTACGATTCCATCAGAATTAGTAACTTTAGATAAAATCATATTGCCTTGATCATCGTATAGCGTTACATTAGCTGCGTTTATCGGATTTCCTGTTTTAGAATCTGTAACAATTCCTGAAATTAACACATCACATAATGGCTGTAATTTTTTAATAGCATAAACATCATCTCCTCCTAATCCACCTTCTCTGTTAGAAGATACAAAACCTTCTTCGGTCTCTTCATCTAAATGAAAGGCAAAATCATCAGCATTACTATTTACTGGAACACCAACGTTTCGTACTGGTCCCATTTTTCCATCAACTACTTTTGAATAAAAGACATCAAGATTTCCTAAACCTAAATGACCAGTAGAAGAAAAATACAGTGTATTATTACTACTTATGAAAGGAAACATTTCCTGACCTTGGGTATTGACCTTTTGTCCTAGATTTTCTGGCTCACCTAAAGTACCATCATCATTGATGCTTGCTTTATAAATATCAAACAATCCATAACCTCCAGGCATATTAGAAGCAAAATAAAGCGTTTTACCATCAGCACTCACCGAAGGATTTTTTACTGAATAATTTTCACTGTTAATTGGAAAACCTTCAACATTGCTCCAACCATCACCAGTTTTTCTTGCCTTAAATAAATGTAACTGGCTTATTCTATAATTGGTTATAGAATCTCTTTCATATTCTTTTTCAAAATAACTCTCACGAGAAAAGTACATTGTCTTTCCATCTGGAGAGAATGAAACAACACCTTCGTGATATTTTGTATTGACTTTATTTCCAGCTAATGCTGCTGCTTGATAAGTGCCGTCATCATTTTTGGTTAATTCATAAATATCTAAAAACGGCTCTTCATTCCATCCATAAGTTTTACGAGATGTATTTCTAGCAGAAGTAATGTATAATTTTCCATCTTGTAATGTCCCTCCAAAATCAGAATACTCTGTATTAAACCCTAAGTTTTGAATATTAAATTTCTTTCCTTTTTCTAAAATCTTTGGTAGATAGTCTGGGTTTTTATTAAACGCTATAGCTCTATCATCGCTTGGACGCATTTGAGCAAACTTTGCCATCTGTGCATTAGATTCTTCGTACTTCCCATTGGCTTTAAGCATCTGAGAATATTTGAAAATCATTTCTGGGCTAGGATTAGCTTCAAGTGCTTTAGCATACCATCTTTCGGCCTCTTGTGTATTGAATACGTTATAATAGGATTCTGCTAACTGGCTGTAAACGTAAGGGCTCCCTTTTCCGTTTTCTACTAATTTGGCGTAATCTTCTGCAGCTTCAACAAATTCATATCTATTAAAATGTTTGTCTGCTTTTTTCGTGTCTTTATTTTGAGCAATTAAGCTGAAACTACTTAATGCTGCTATTGTAAAAAGTGTTAATATTTTTTTCATAATCTTTAGCTTAACTGTTTAGAAATATCTTGGTGAACGTGAAACTTTCTTCGGGAAATTTAAATCAAATAACAGCAAAAATTCATGAGATGCTGGTGCGTACTTTTTAATATCCGAAGTCACACTATCGTAAGCATATCCTACACGTACTGTAGGTGTGATTGCAAAGTTTATTAACCCTGAAAACGAATCATCTAATCTATAAGAAGCTCCTAATTCTAACTTCTCAAAAAACAAGGCATTTAAATTAACATCAAATGATGTTGGTGCACTAAATGCTGATTTCACTAGAAAAGAAGGCTTTAATTTTGTGTTTGGTGATAACTCAAATACATATCCACCAGTAATGAAATAATGAGCTTCTTCAGATCCCAGCTTATTTCCATCGGCATCTAAATGAACCGAATTAAGTATATTAGGTACAGATCCTGCTAAATAATAATTGTCGGTATAATAAAAGAATCCTGCTCCAATATTAGGTGTAGTAGTGTTTATGTTTTGAAAAAACGGATCATTAGGATCTATTAAATCAATTCCTGCCAATCCGATATCATGAAACGTTGCTCCGGCTTTGATACCAAAAGCTAGTCTGTGCTCTCCTCCTAGTTGCAAAGTATAAGAGAAATCAGCATAAGCATTAGTTTCTTTAATTGGACCTACCTCATCTGAGATGATTGATAAACCAATACCTACTTTCTCACCAACAGGTAAGTGACCAAAAAAGGTTCCTGTTTGTGGAGCACCATCTAATCCTGCCCATTGTGAACGATAAAGCAATCCAAAAGACAAATTCTCTTTAGAACCTGCGTAAGCTGGATTAATGACATTCATATTATACATGTATTGGGTGTATTGAGGGTCTTGTTGTCCATACACTTGTGTTGCTATAAGCAATACAATAATGATATAAATTTTTTTCATTTGTTAGTTGTTTGATTTTAGTTGTTTGGTTGAATTTTGTAAATTCTTATTGTTGATTTTAATTGGTTTTAATTTAGACGTTGGATGTATACCCAAGCACTTCTACGCTTACCGTCTTCATACTCCATCGTATAGAAATATGTTCCTACTGGTAATTCATCTCCATCGTTTGTTTGACCATACCACTCATTGGTATAGTTATTTTTAGAGTAAACCAAAGTACCATTACGGTTAAAAATTTCAAGCTTGCTTACATCATAACTACTTAAATCAAACACATCATTCATTCCATCTCCATTTGGTGAAATTCCTTGAGGGATGACACAGCTTTCTAATTCGATAACAGTCTGAGCTGTGATGCTTGAACACATTGTACTGTCATTGAAAGTCACTTCAATTTCGTAAAGCCCAGCCTCTAATACTGATAAGGTTAATCCTGATTCTCCAGCAATAACACCTCCATCTCTGTACCAAACAATACTTACTTCAGATTCAGTATAGTTGTTTGCAGTAGCAGTAATTAAAATTGGAACCGTTGCATTAGGACAAACTTCATAATCAAAATCGGTAGTAAATGACGTACTAGGCAATGGTTTAACAATTAAATCGAAAGGTGTTGTTGAATAACAATCAAAAGCGATATTACTTTCAACTCTTGCATAAATAGTTTGCGATGAACTGCTATATAGAACAGAGGTATCAATGGCACCAGTTCCTGCTTCAGCGTCTGCTTCTGTCTCATAATAGCTAACAGAAAAATCAACATCACTTTGTCCATTTAAAATGTTAGCATCATGTGCTGCTAAATCAAATAATGTAACACCATCTGTATCATCGTCACAAACTTCAATTGGAACACTTGTTGCATCTGGTGTTGGACCAGATATGATTAAATTAAAACTCGTTGTAGCAGAGCAAAATGTTGCATTAGCATCTTCAATTCTCACAAAAATAGTTTGTGGATTAGAAATGTTAGTATATGGTGAACTTAAGGCTCCTACATTAGATTGAGCGTCTGCTAAGGTTAAATGGTACGATACATTAAACTCGGTAGCATCTTGTGCTCCTAATATACCTGCAGTTTGCGTTTCTAAATCAAAATCTTCAATCTCATCTGCGGAAATATCATCACAAGTGATCATGTCTGGAACACTATTAGCAACTGGCTCATCTCCAAATGTTATAGTTACTGAATCCTGAGCTTGAGCATCACATTGTTCATCATAAACAATAACAGTATAAGTACATGTTTCAGAAACAACTAATGACGATGATGTTTCTCCTTCAATAATGAATCCATCACAATACCATTCCCAAGTATCTGCAAATGGCGATTCTGCTATGATTTCAAAAGTGTCAAATCCACAAAGGTCTTGATCAGGCCCTAAATCTACTTCAATTTCAGCAGTTATATCACCATCATTTTCTCCACCAGTGTTCGTCTGACTAATCGAGATAGTTCCTGGATCATCAGAGAAATTCGTTACAAGTAGTAAGTAAATTTCCCCTGTTTGAGCATTGTCTATAGTTAGGTTTTCAGTAGATACAAAAGAATAACTACAATCTACAATATTACCAAACGGATAAAAGTCTGGACTTGTAGTATTATTTGGACAATCATTAGGGTCTGGACAACCTAAATCTAAATTGTCACAAGCGCCTTCTAAATCATCAAATGGTCCCCAAAGCACGAAATCGACATCTAAACCATTTCCATCCTCATCAGTTTGAGCTATTTCAATTTCGATTAAACCAGGCTCTCCAATTTGAATGATATTCCAAGTTGGGTTAGGTGCTGAGCCTAAACATGCGATATCTGTTGGATCAGGAATACCAATAATATTAGACGTTGTTAAAGCACCTCCAGCTTCAGCACAGAAATTCTCTGCATTTTCACAAATAATATTTGTTGGCGCTTCTTTTATACATAAATCAAATGTTGTAGTCTCTGGATTATTACCTCCTGAAAACACTCTGACATAATAGGTGTTTCCTACAACTAATTGAGGCGTTACACTTGCTACACCATCAGTACATTCAATTTCAACTAAGTTATTACAATCATCACCTTCATATAAAGCATGGTCAGTATTAAAACCACCTCCAGCTATATTTATAACTGAAATCAATTGCACTTCATTTAAGGCTGTAAATTGAAACCATACGTCGTCATCAGGGTTTCCTGCACAACTTCCCGCAGGGACACCAGAATCTGTTGCTTCAACCAATGTTCCTGGAGTAACCAAATCACACGATTGGTCATCATTAACGACCGCAACTATGGCACCACATGGATTGTCATTTTCTGGAGGACAAGCCAATAATTGAATTGGACTGCTATTAATAACACAATTGACATCTTGATCATTACTCACCGTAACCACAACATCTACTAAAAATGGAAATGGTCCAATTTGATAAACTCCAGTTGCTGTAACAGGAACTGTAGTAGCATCTATATTGTTTGAAATAGTTAGCGATGTGGCATCTCCTAAACTTGTTATATTTACATCAATTAAGAATTGATCACCATTATCACAATCATCTATCACTTGATAAGTTGCAACAGGGTTAATACAAGTAGCACAAGCAACAGTATAATCTATACCGTCTGAACAACAAAAGCTTCCAGATTCACAACTTACTGAACCATCAGATAAAATTTGAATAGTTATGGTATCTGTTATAGATTGAAATGTTAAGCCATCAAGTACACCATCATTTCCTTCATCATTGTATAATACAGTTCCATTTCCGTCTGACACCAATAAGAAATCAAATGGCGCTCCTTCTATTTCACCTGTATTAATCGTTAAATTAAGTGGCGATCCATCAGAGCTTGTATAAGTAAATATCTCAGAATCGTTATTTCCGTAGCATAAGAAACTATCAACTGGACCTACAGCACAATCCACATCAAAATTAGTTTGAATGGTTGTAGTAAACGTTACTGGTCCACCCCATATACTAAAACTTGATCCACAATCTGCTCTAACCCATACTTCGTATTCTGTTTCAAAATCTAAACCTGAAATACTTGCAGAAGGTGTTGAAGTTGTGGTTCCTGGTCCGGTTGGCTCACCTGTTCCTGCTGGAACAACCACATATTCCCAAGATGTTTCTCCGTTATTAGGCGTCCAGCTAATCTCTGCTGATGTTCCTGTGATGTCAGTAACAGTAATTGCACTAGGTGGAATACAAAACGATCCACACGACTCTACTCTTACAAAATCGATAGCCATATCGCCTTCAAAACCAGAACCTGCACCGCCATAGCTAAACTCTAAGTAGATTACTTGCCCTAAGTAAGCATCTAAGTTGATCCCAACTGGCACCCAAGCTTCATCATCGGTAATTTGCAAATCACCAACCCATGTAAATAATGTTGTGAAAGGACCAGCTGCATCGTTTGCAATATTGACATTTAATGTTCCCATATCTTCTCCAAAAGCATGGAAAAAGAATGATAATTCAGCACCATCTACAGCACTGGTTAAATCGATTGCCGGACTAATTGCAGACGCAATATCGGTTGCATTACCTGAAGCTTCGTATTCTAAGTGACTTCCTGTTCCTCCATCATATGCATTTGCAGGACCTGTACCAAAAGAATTGGCTCCTGCACCAGTTATATCCCAATTACCATCGGTACCATCAAACCCTGTACCTGTCCAACCTGCTGGCGGATCTTGGTCAAAATTTTCAGTGAATATAAACGATGATGTTCCCGTCACACAATTTACTCCTAGTGGAGGTGGTGGAGGTGTATTTAATGTTGTAAAGTTAAATGGTCCAACCCAATTACTAAATCCATCAGCACCACAATCACTTCTTACGTAAACTTCATAAGCTGTACTTGGTGTTAATGACATGGCATCGTAAGGGTTGTTATTCATTGTAGTAGTACCTCCAGATGGGATACCAGTTCCAGCATTTTGTATGGCTATTTCCCAAGTTGTTTCTGCTCCTCCAGGTGTCCAACTTACTTCGGCAGAGTTTTCGGTTACTGCAGCAATAGTAATACCAGAAGGCTCAGGGCAACTCACTTCAAAAATAGAAACCGTATCAAAAGCAACACCTTCATCTTGAACAGAACCATCAGAACCAAATGCAACTCTTAAAATTACATTAGCCTGACCGCCTAATCCATTTAAAGCATGTCTGGCTATAACCCAACCTCCAGAACCTGAAGTTCCGCGTCCAGTCCAGCCTTCTTGCTGTCCACCAGGATTACCTGCAATAGAATTATCGTTATACCAATTGTTTGGATCACCAAAAGCACCTACATTTTGCCATGACGTTCCTCCATCAATTGAAGATTGTAATACCATCCCATCCCAACTAAACTCAGAATTCCACCAGACACTCATCTCTATAGAAGGTGCAACTAAAGTAGATAAATCAAAAACAGGGCTGGTAACAATCCCATTTTCGTTGGCGACATAGTCACCAGTTAAATTAGTTACCCATGCATTAGTACCAGAATCGGCACTATTAATAACGGTTGCGGCTGGAGTTCCTAAGGCCCAGCTTCCTGGATTAGCTGCATCTACAACCCAACCACCATCGCCAGATTCAAAATCTTCAAGATAAGGATAGGATGTAATTTGTGCATCAGCACACCAAATTGAAAACACAAAAAGGAATGGCAACGAGAGTAAAATTTTTTTCATATCAATGAATGCTATTAAATTGTTTAATCAGTTGATTGTTAGTGTCTTGAGCTGATTCCTTAGGGCAGAATGGAGAGCCTTTGACAATTGAGCCGTAAAAAATGACTCGCATTAAGTAACCGAAGATAAAAAAAATGCCAGTTAACAAACTGTTAACACTGTTATAATAGATAAAACGCAATTATTATCGACAAAAAGAAAAAGACTTTAAGAACTTAATTTTTTGCAGCATTTAATTGTATATAAACTGGGAAATGATCACTGTATCCGCCTTTGTATTTTTTTCCAACATAAGTTCTGAACGGCTGTCCTTTAAACTTACCTTTATATTGCGTTAGAAATTTCTCATCAAATATGTCGGCTTCATCAAATTTTAGGCGCTCTTTATTAGTCTCAAAAAAGTTTGTAGAGATTAGTATTTGGTCAAATAAATTCCATTTGAAATTATGATTTAGACTGCCTCTTGTGTAGGACAACATTGTTTCCATAGGATTAAATAAATGCCCATTACTACTCAAAAACTTTATACTTTCATTACTTGGGTTATCGTTAAAATCACCCATTACAATAATCTTTGCATTGGTATCTTTAACTTTTATAGAATTAATAATTTCTATAACTTTTTCGGCTGCTTTTAAACGTTTAGGCATCGATTCAATCTCGCCTTCTCGCCTTGAAGGCCAATGATTTACTATACAGTGAATTTTTTCTGAATGAAGTACCCCAGAAACCAATAAAATATCTCTGGTATAATCTTGTTCGCCGATATCATCTTCAATATAAATGGAATACGTTTTAGAGTTATCAACCGAAAAAACTGTTTTATCATAAATTAGTCCGACATCGATACCTCTTTCGTCTTGAGAATTATAATGAACAATCCCGTAGTCATAAGCCTCTAAATCTTTACTTTGTATTAGATCCTGAAGTACATTTTTGTTTTCAACCTCTGCTAAGCCTACAATAGCTGGTGGCTTTTGGGCATCTTCAAAACCAATCTTAGAAATAACTTGACCTAATTTGTAGAGTTTTCGGTCATACCGCTTTTTTGTCCAGCGTTTATCAGTACCTGGAAGGAAATCGTTATCATGTTTTGTAGCATCATTATAGATATCGAACAGATTTTCGAGATTATAAAATGCAACGGTATAAGTAATTGTTTTTAAATCTTGGGAATTCACTTCACAAATTTAAGTTTTAAAATGCAATAGACGAAGCTTCAATTATGTAACTTTGTTTTTTTATTTGAATTTATGATTGAGAAAAAAGATATCGCTTTAGAAAAAACCGTTCTTATAGGTGTAATCACCCAAGAACAAAATGAGGAGCAATCTAAAGAGTATTTAGATGAACTAGAGTTTTTGACTTACACTGCTGGTGGTGAAGTTTTGAAGCGTTTTACCCAGAAAATGGATATGCCAAATCCCAAAACATTTATTGGCTCTGGTAAAATGCAGGATGTACAACAATTTATTGAAGATAATGATGTTGGCACTGCTATTTTTGATGATGAGCTCTCAGCGGCTCAAGAACGCAATATTAGTAAAATATTAGGCTGTAAAGTCCTAGATAGAACTAACCTCATTCTTGATATTTTTGCTCAAAGAGCTACCACAAGTTATGCGCGTACACAAGTAGAATTAGCACAATGTGAATATTTATTACCGCGATTAAAAGGAATGTGGACTCACCTTGAACGACAAAAAGGTGGTATTGGAATGCGTGGTCCTGGTGAAACCGAAATTGAAACCGATAGACGTATAGTACGAGATAAAATTGCGTTATTAAAAGCTAAGATTAAAACCATTGACAAGCAAATGGCTGTTCAGCGAGGTAATCGAGGTAAGATGGTTAGAGTTGCTTTGGTCGGTTATACAAACGTTGGGAAATCAACACTAATGAATGTGATTAGTAAGAGTGATGTATTTGCCGAAAACAAGTTGTTTGCTACTTTAGATACCACAGTTAGAAAAGTGGTCATTCAAAATCTTCCGTTTTTATTAACTGATACGGTTGGATTTATTAGAAAACTCCCTACACAATTAGTCGAGTCATTTAAAAGCACGCTTGATGAAGTTCGAGAAGCCGATCTTTTGCTTCATGTAGTAGATATTTCTCATCCCAATTTTGAGGAGCATATCGACTCTGTAAATAAAATTCTTGGCGAGATCGACAGTTCTGACAAACCAACAATCATGGTATTTAATAAAATTGATGCTTATGAGCCAGAACCATTTGACAACGATGATTTAGTGACTCAACGTACCTCATCACATTATTCATTAGACGAGTGGAAAAAGACCTGGATGAATCGCGTAGGCAACAATGCATTATTCATTTCAGCATTAAACAAAAAGAATATTGATCTTTTTAAGAAACGAGTTTATGATGAAGTTAGAGAGATTCATGTAACACGTTTTCCTTACAATCATTTTTTGTATCCTGATTATAACGAAGACACTGAATAAGTCTGATAGAACTATATCAATAAAAAAACGCATCCTTTATTTAGGATGCGTTTTTTTATTATTTATAACTGCTATGTTAGAATTTATATGTTAATCCTAATGTATAGTAAGTTTGTAAATCATTATCTACATTGTCAAACGTAGGGATATCAGCTGGATCACCATCAAACTGAGCCAATGCATAATTTAAAGCTTCTTGCTTATTGCTTCTCAATGCAAAATCAAATCCTACACCAATTCTTTTCCATAATGTATAACTGAATGAGTTCGTCCATGTAAAGTTTGACAAATCACCACTCTTATAACTCTGGAATGTTGAGAAGTTAGATTTAAATCCAATTGCTCCTATTTGACGTGTATAGTCTGCTACAATTTTAGCACCTAAAGATGAATCAAAAATGGCATCATTATCAGCAAATACAAAGTTGTAGTTTAATGGGTGAATAACGACAATTAAATTTTCAATTGGAGTCCATGTTGCACCAATACCTACATCTAAATAACCTGGGTCATTGAAGTTATCTAAAATTGTTGTTCTGTATTCCATTAATGCAGAAGCCGCTAATTTTTCGCTTAATTTTCTTCCGTATAATGATGAAATATTAAATACATCTGTTGTTGGCTCAAAATTATCAGAGTCCAAATCGGTATCTTTATTATCTAATTTTACCCAACTTAAATTTGTTGTTAATGAGTTTCTCCAGAAGAATTTATCTTCAATCAAATTAGCATAACCGTTTACAGTAAATCCGATATTTCCAGAAGAGTTATTTGGAACACCTTGAGAATACCAGTTGTTAAAGTTAGATAAACTTCCTCCAATAACACCAAAAGCACCAACTCTCCAACCTGGTAAGGCATCTATTTGAGCTTGTAAAGCATTAGCTTCTGCTTGAGCAGCGTCAGCTTCGGCTTGTTTTTCTGCTTTTTGAGCTTGTAGTTCTTCTTTTGTTTGAGAAAAACCTAAAGATATTGACAGCATTAAAACAGCTGTTAAAAATAATTTTTTAGTCATAATTTTAGTTTTAAGGTTTCGACTTTATAATTAAGTTGCAAATATAATTCATTAGTTAATTGGACACCAATAATTTAAATTAAAGTTTAGTTATCTAAGTCCGAAAATTAGACACATTATAATATTTGAAGTCACAAGAAAAAGGTGTTATTTTTTTTTAAAAAGTGGCACCGAAGAACAGGCCTCTCCATACATAATCGATTTAGCTACTGATTTGAGTTTAGCTGATAAGAGAATATATGCATTTGCAGGTACAGGTTTATGAGCGCAACCTTTAATAATAAGCGGTTTGTTTAAGTAAGGTTGAACGTCTAAATTATTGATGATATCTTGATAAATTGACGTTTCTAAAGTCTCCAAATCTCCTACACAAACTTTTTTGGCATAAGCCTGCAACTCTATGCTAAGAAGCATATAGGCCCAAGCTGGAATAATAGCATTTGTTGAGCAGGTTAAGGCAATAAACTGATTTTGATGTTTGGACCAATCGTAATCTTTAACAGATTGTCTAAACTCTTTTTCTCTTAATACCAAACCTTCATACAACCAGTCTTTAATATCAAAAACAACACGCTCGCCTTCTGGATAGTAGTCTTCTAAATCTACCACCATTAACTTACTTAATGCTACTCTATTAATGATTTCTTCTGCCATACTACAAATTTAATACTTTATTTATTGGTAACCTTCAGCTTGTAAAGCAAATAATTGTGCATATAGTGACTGGTTATCCATAAGTTGTTGATGCGTTCCTAATTCAAGAACTTTTCCATCTTTTAAAACCAAAATTCTATCCGCCTGTCTTACTGTACTAAATCGATGTGAAATAATAATACTGGTTTTATCTTTTGTTAAACCAATAAAACGCTCAAATACTTCGCTCTCGGCTTTGGCGTCTAATGCCGATGTAGGTTCGTCTAAAATCATCACCTTGGCATCTTTCATATATGCTCGTGCTAAGGCGACTTTTTGCCATTGGCCTCCAGAAAGTTCCTGACCCTTATAAAAGCGTTTTCCCAGTTGCTGGTCATAGCCCAGTTTTAATTCTGAAACCACTTCATCTGCTAAACTTAAGGCTGCTGCTGTTTCAATTTTCTCTTGATTATCTAATTCGTCAATATTTCCAATAGCAATATTCTCCTTAACCGTGAATTCATACTTGAAAAAGTCTTGAAAAATAACACCAAAAAATTCTTGATACGCTGCTTTATTAAATCGGTTGATATTAATTCCGTCTAAAAGGATCTCTCCCGAAGTAGGTTCATAAAAGCGTAACAGCAGTTTTGTCAATGTGGTTTTTCCTGCACCATTTTGACCAACAAAAGCCATTTTTTCGCCTGCATTGATTTTAAAACTTACACCTTTTAAAATTTCGACATCAGCATCTGGATAAGAAAAATGTACATTTTTAAACTCAAAACCCATACTGATGGTTTCTGGTAAAACTTGATCTTCGATATGTGCTGGTGTTATAGAAATATCTAAAAACTCAAAATAGTCTTTTAGGTATAATGCGCTTTCTGTAATTCTGGTGAATTTAGAAAAGAAGTCCTGAAGGTTTCTGGTGAGCCTATTAAAAGCACCCGATAGAAATGTAAGTTCTCCTAAAGTTATCACTCCAGAAATGACTCTATAAATGATAAAAACGTAAGCACCATAATAGCTTAAGGTTCCCAGAACATTGAATAAAAAACCTAATGCCGAACGCTTAATCGCTAGTTTTTTATTCAGTTCATAATATTCATTAGATAGATTTTTAAACCGATCTACAACGAAGTCGGTTAAACCAAATAATTTAATCTCTTTGGCCGTTTGATTGTTTGCTCCAATAAAGCGTAGGTAATCGAGTTCACGTCTTTCGGCTGTCCAACCTCGTGCTAGTGAATATTGCTTCTGACTAAACCAGATTTCGTTAATAAACGACGGAATAATACTCAATATCAAAAGAATTATGAGGTAAGGTTCAAAATAAATAAGTCCGGCAACTAAGGTCGCAATAGAAACCAAACTTTGTACTTCCCCTAGTGCATTAGACATCAAACCTACCCGACCAGTAGTTTGGGTTCTGGCACGTTCTAACTTATCGTAAAACTCAGAATCTTCAAGCAGACTGATATTAATTTGATTGGTTTTTTTAATGATGCTTACCGATGAACTTATAGAATAGGCATCACCTAATAGACTATCGGTTAATGCGATAGCTCTGCTTATTAAATCAGAAAGTATAATGAGTGCAAACTCTACACCTACATAAGTCCAAAGATTCGTTAAGTCGGCTGTTTCGGCTTTAGACTGAAGAATAATCTCGTCAATAATAATTTTACCAACCCATAAAATAATAACAGGCAAAACAGCTCCAATGAGTCGACAAAAAGCAGATAAAAGGAATTTCTTTTTATTGGTTCTCCAAATTTCTTTAAAAAACCTCGGAATAAAAATTAAAGCACTAAAAGATCTTTTTAAACTTGTTTTATTATTATCCTTTAGCGATTTAGGTGTTTGTCTTGGCATTAAATGTCTTCATTATTATAGCATCCCAAGTTCTAATTTAGCTTCTTCGCTCATTAAATCTTGGCTCCAAGGTGGATCAAAGGTAATTTCTACTTCAGCAGATTTTACATCATTTAACGACTTCACTTTTTCTTCAACCTCTAAGGGTAATGTCTCTGCAACAGGGCAATTAGGTGTCGTTAAAGTCATTAAGATTTTTACGTCATAATCTTCATTCACAAACACATCATAAATAAGACCCAATTCATAGATATCAACAGGGATTTCCGGATCATAAATGGTTTTTAAAACGCGTACTATTTTTTCGCCTAAAAGATTTGTATCTATTGTTGTGTCGCTCATCTTTAACTAGTTTAATTGTGTCTGGTATGCCACGGCATACATTTTAATTTGTTTTATCATGCTTCCCAAACCATTTGCTCGTGTTGGTGATAAATGTTCTTTAAGTCCAATTTTATCAATAAAATCGGTATTACTTTCAATGATAGCTTTGGGATGTTGCCCAGAAAACACTCGAATTAAAATAGCGATAATCCCTTTAGTTATAATGGCATCACTATCTGCTGTAAATTCGACAGTATCATTGTTCATTTCGGCGTGCACCCAAACCTTACTTTGGCAGCCCTTAATGATATGCGCCTCGTTTTTATATTGTTCATCAATAAGCGGCAAACTTTTACCAAGATCTATCATATACTGGTAACGCTCTTCCCAATCCTCAAACATAGAGAATTCATCAATTATTTCTTCTTGTATTTCGGCAATTGTCATCTTCAATTCGTTTTGCATTTTGAACACTTTTCAATAAGCAAAGATAAGACTTCTCTATGGCTTCTCAACCATAGATTTAAGGGATTGTATTTTTTCTACAATCTCTTGAATAGACTCTGGCGGATTACCATGATCAAACACTTTTGTTCTATAACTTCCCTCTTCATCTGAAATTTCTAACCATGCCATTGCTGCTGCATCATGTTGAAACGTTGTAGAAGGTGTTTCTAATGCAGTAAGCTCAGTTTTATCAATAGCACTTAAAAGGTTTAAAAAAGCTTCTTTTTCTTCTGACGGAAATGGATACGTTTCAAAACTTTTCAGGCTATTATCTTTTGATACCATAATCAAATCTCCTTCAATCCAGATTTTTAAGAAAAAGCCTCTCGTTGAAGCCTGGTAAGTAATCTTCGTGTCAATTTGAGACGTCTTTTTTGATTGAAGTGCAGTGACTTCAGAAGTCGTATTTGTCGATTTTTGTGCAGTCTTACTGTCGCATTCTTTAGCTGAAATAAGCATAAAAATAAAGCATAGAATGAATTTCATAATGGTAGTGTTTCGTATTATCGAATATCATATTACAAAAAAGAAGCCAAATTTATGACAGCATCATTTTTGCTTTCTTAACGCCTTCAACTAGAGCATCAATTTCGGCTTTCGTATTGTAAAACGCAAAGGACGCTCTAACTGTTCCTGGTATCTTAAAGAAATCCATTATCGGTTGTGCACAGTGATGTCCTGTTCTAACGGCTATTCCTAATTTATCCAGAATAGCGCCAATGTCGTAAGGATGAATACCTTCAATATTAAATGAGACTACAGATGTTTTTTCGTCTGCTGTTCCGTAGATTTTTAAACCTTCAATAGCCGATAATTGCGCTGTAGCATAATCCAGCAACTCGTGTTCATAGGTAGCAATAGCATCAAAACCAATCGCATTCATATAATCGATTGCAGCTCCAAAAGCAATACCTCCACAAATATTTGGTGTTCCTGCTTCAAATTTATGAGGTAAACCTGCATAAGTTGTTTTCTCAAATGTCACTTGGTCAATCATTTCTCCACCACCTTGATAAGGTGGAAGTTTATTAAGCCATTTTTCTTTCCCGTAGAGAAGACCAACACCTGTAGGACCACACATTTTATGAGCTGAGGCTACATAGAAATCAACATCTAAAGCTTGGACATCTGGTTTAATATGAGGGCAGGATTGTGCGCCATCAACCAAAACCGCTGCACCAACCTGATGTGCTTTTTTAATCATATCTTCAATAGGATTAATTGTTCCTAAAGCATTAGAAATATGGTTGACAAACACCAGTTTTGTACGCTTCGAAAGCAGGGCATCATAATCACTTATGATTAACTCTCCTTTCTCATTCATTGGAATCACTTTTAAGGTTGCTCCAGAGCGTTCGCAAAGCATTTGCCAAGGCACAATATTACTGTGATGTTCTAAAGCAGACACCAAAACCTCATCGCCTTTTTCTAATAAATTTGTAAACCCATTGGCAATCAAATTGATTCCGTGTGTTGTACCAGAAGTTAGAATGATTTCGTAACTGTGTTTTGCATTAAAATGTTGTTGAATTTTAAGTCGTGCTGCTTCATACAAATCGGTAGCCTCCTGACTCAAGGTATGAACACCTCTGTGAATATTAGCATTGTAATTTGAATAATAGTCTACAATCACATCGATGACCTGTTTTGGTGTTTGCGATGTTGCAGCATTATCAAAATACACTAAAGGTTTTCCGTTAACTTTTCGATTTAAGATAGGGAAATCTTCTCTAATGGTATCAATGTTAAATTCGGTATGCTTTACAGTAGTATTCATTATAAATCAAATCCTATATCTACACCCAGTTTTGTTGCAATAATTTTTGTAATACGTTGTTTAATTTCAGGGATTTTAACTGAATCTAATACATTATTACTAAACGCAAACATTAATAGGGCTTTGGCTTCTTTTTCAGGAATTCCGCGAGAGCGCATATAAAACATTGCGCTATCATCTAATTGACCAATAGTACAACCATGAGAACATTTCACGTCATCAGCAAAAATTTCTAATTGTGGTTTCGTATTGATAGAAGCTTTATCACTTAATAATATATTATTGTTTGCCTGAAACGCATTGGTTTTTTGAGCAATTTTATCAACGACGACTTTTCCGTTGAAAACACCTGTCGACCTATCAGAAAAAATACCTTTATAATCCTGATGACTTTCGCAATTAGGCTGTATATGATGCACTAATGTATTGTGATCGACATGTTGTTTATCACCAATTATCGTCACACCTTTTAGCGTTGAATCAATACGTTCGCCTTCTTGATAAAAGTTAAGATTGTTACGTGTGAGTTGTCCTCCAAAAGAAAAGGTATGTACAGAAGCATGACTCTCACGTTTTTGCTTGATAAATGTATTATCAATCAAGGATGCTGTTGGCTTATCGTTTTGTAGTTTGTAATAATCTACAATAGCACGTTTGTTGGCGAATATTTCGGTAACACTATTGGTTAACACGGCATTATCTGTTAAGCTCTGATGGCGCTCCATAATTTGAACATGAGCGTTTTCTTCAACAACAATCAGGTTACGTGGTTGTAATAATAATGCTGATTCTTTACCTGAGGAAAAATGAATGATTTGAATAGGTTTCTCAACAATTTTATTCTTTGGAATATGAATATAGGCACCTTCCTGAGAAAATGCTGTATTGAGAGAAGACAAACTATCTTTGGTTGCCGCCTTATTAAAATAATTTTCAATAATAAGTCTGTACTTTGGCTTTGATAAAGCCGAAGACATTAAGCAAACATCTATGCCATCGTGTGTTGTCTGAGATAAATTTGAAGCATATTTTCCGTCGATAAAAACAATTTTATACGAATCTATATCGTGGATAAAATATCGTTTTACATCGCTAAACTCTAAGCTGTTTTCTTGCTTTGGAAACACGCTGTAGTCGTGTTTAAGCAAACTGTTTAACGAGGTATACTTCCATGCTTCATCACGCTTAGTTGGAAACCCTAAATCTTCAAATGACTTTATCGCTTCACTACGAACATCGTGAACAGGAGCATCAATATCTACCATATTCTCAAATGCCATAAATGACGATACTAATTTATCTTTTAATTCCATGTTATGCGTTCACTTCTTCTTTAATCCAATCATAGCCCTTTTCTTCTAACTCATGAGCCAGTTCTTTTGTGCCAGATTTCACTATGCGTCCATCGTACAATACGTGAACAAAGTCTGGTACGATATAATCTAATAATCGCTGGTAATGTGTAATGACAATAACTGCATTATCCTTACTCTTAAGTTTATTGACACCATTGGCAACAATACGTAAGGCATCAATATCAAGTCCAGAATCTGTTTCGTCTAAGATTGCAAGTTTAGGTTCTAACATGGCCATTTGAAAAATCTCATTACGCTTCTTTTCTCCACCAGAAAACCCTTCATTAAGAGAACGTGATAAAAACTTTCGGTCTATTTCTAAAAGCTCAGATTTTTCACGAATCAACTTCAGCATATCCTTTGCTGGCATATCTTCTAAGCCTTTAGCTTTTCTCGTTTCATTGATTGCTGTTTTCATGAAGTTAGTCACACTAACACCCGGAATTTCAACAGGATATTGAAACGATAGAAATACGCCTTTGTGAGCGCGTTCTTCTGCAGCGAGTTCATCAATATCTTCGTTATCTAAAAGAATTTCTCCTTTAGTAACTTCATACTCTTCTTTTCCTGCAATAACCGAAGCCAATGTACTTTTTCCAGAACCATTTGGTCCCATGATAGCATGTACTTCACCTGGTTTTACTTCTAGATTAATACCTCTTAAAATGGCTTTATCTTCAACACTTGCGTGTAAATTATTTATTTTTAACATCCTATTTACTTCCTAATTTTATAACGTCCTTGTCTTCTGATTCTGGCTCAGAAACTTTTAATATCTCTTTAATTTCAATTTTATGTTCCCACTCATCTTTAGACCCTTCATTTTTAAAAATTCGTCCACGAATAGTAACTGGCACCATTGTATACTGATCTTCTTTATAAGGTTCAACCTGAGCGTTTAATGCTTCTGCTTGATCGTTTATAACTATCCCATACATTTGATTTGGGGTTAATAACACAGCTGCATTGTTTGCTTTATCAAATAGAAATTTACCGTGAATTGCTATATTACCATCACTTTGCTTTATGGTTTTACCCTCTTTAGCAACTACAGTTTTTTCTTCTGATGTTATATCTGCTTCTTTTTTCTGATCGTCTTTACAACTCATAAACGCTGTAAATATCATCATTAATACAAGTGCTTTTTTCATAGTATACGTTTATCCTACAGAACCTTCGAGACTTATTTCTAATAATTTTTGAGCTTCTACAGCAAATTCCATTGGTAATTTATTGAGTACCTCTTTACTAAACCCATTAACGATAAGTGCAATTGCTTTTTCGGTATCAATGCCACGTTGGTTGCAATAAAAAATTTGATCTTCACCAATTTTACTTGTGGTGGCTTCGTGTTCTATTTGAGCCGTTTTATTTTTTGCTTCGATATACGGAAAGGTATGTGCACCACATTCGTTACCCATTAATAAACTATCACATTGGGAAAAATTTCGAGCATTATCAGCTCGTGAACTAATTTGCACCAATCCGCGATATGAATTTTGAGACTTCCCAGCAGAAATACCTTTAGAGATAATGGTCGACTTTGTATTCTTACCTAAGTGAATCATCTTGGTTCCCGTATCTGCTTGTTGGTAATTATTGGTCACAGCAATAGAATAAAACTCACCTACCGAATTATCACCCTTTAGTACACATGAAGGATATTTCCAAGTCACGGCACTTCCGGTTTCAACTTGCGTCCAAGAAATTTTTGCATTTTTCTCACACAAACCTCTTTTGGTAACAAAATTGTAAACACCACCTTTACCTTCAGCATTTCCAGGGTACCAGTTTTGAACTGTTGAGTACTTAATTTCGGCATCATCTAATGCGATTAGCTCTACAACAGCGGCATGCAATTGATTTTCATCTCGACTAGGAGCAGTACACCCTTCAAGATAACTCACATAACTCCCTTCATCGGCAACAACCAGAGTTCTTTCAAATTGACCTGTTCCTGCCTGGTTAATTCTAAAATATGTTGAGAGTTCCATTGGGCAACGAACTCCTTTAGGGATGTAGCAAAAACTACCATCACTAAACACGGCACTATTAAGTGCTGCATAAAAATTGTCTTTCTGCGGAACAACGGTTCCGATATATTTTCTAACAAGTTCTGGATGTTCTTTGATCGCTTCAGAAATACTCATAAAGATGATTCCTTTTTCGCCTAAGGTCTTTTTGAAAGTTGTTGCAACCGAAACAGAATCTACAACAACATCCATAGCTACACCAGCTAGTTTTTTCTGTTCATCAAGAGAAATTCCCAGTTTTTCAAATGTGGCTAAAAGCTCTGGATCAACCTCATCAATACTATCGTATTTTGGTTTGCTATTAGGAGCAGAATAATAAGAAATCCCCTGAAAATCTGGTTTTTTATAATGTACATTTGCCCATTCTGGCTCAGTCATTTCTTTCCACACCTTGAACGCTTCCAAACGCCATTCGGTCATCCATTCTGGTTCTTCCTTTTTCTTTGAAATAGCGCGTACGATATCTTCGTTTAAACCATTGGGAAAGGTTTCAGACTCAATATCAGTATAAAAACCATATTCGTATTCTTTGGTTTTTAACTCTTCGCGTAGATCGTCTTCTGTATATTTATTGCTCATAAATTGTTTTTAAAGTGAAAATGATTCTCCACAACCACAGGTTCTGTTGGCATTAGGATTATTAAATACAAATCCAGCACCATTTAAACCTCCAGAATATTCTAAGGTTGTTCCAATTAAATATAAAAAGCTCTTTTTGTCTACAATAATTTTAACACCATTGTCTTCAAAGATTTTATCGTCTTCTTTTTGTTCTTTATCAAACTTTAAGTCATAGGATAGACCAGAGCATCCTCCACTTTTAACGCCTACTCTAATAAAGTCGGTAGTAGCGCTAAAGCCATCATCACTCATAAGCTCAATAACTTTCTTTTTAGCTGTATCTGATACTTTAATCATGTCTTAAATAGATTTTATCTAAATAGAGTGCAAATATAAGACATAAGTAGGGTTTATCCATATTTCCTAACATTATATTAGTAAATAATGGCATTGATTCCCATTATGGAGATAGAGAATAAGGAATAAAAAAAACGCGAGGGTTAATTTACAGGTTTTTTAAACTGAAAATTGCCGATTTGAATTCTGGTTTTTTAAAATAAAAAGCTGTCTTAAAGCTGTTTTAATATCACGGTTTTTAAAAGGAAGCATATTGAAGTCACCATCTTCAGTAACCGAAACATTTGAGTTACAGGTTTTACACACCAATTGACGATTCGTATGAGATGCCACTGATGAACGTTCTAAATTGTGTCCAAAGACGGAACACGACAGTTCGTTAGTTCTGTTGGTTTGCATAGTAGGTTTAATAAGATTTGGGACGCCTAACTTAATCATTATTGTCGTTAGTACCGATAAAATACATGTATTTTCGATGAAATACATCTTTTAAGATTTCCGAAGCCCTTAAAAATACCTTAAATCCATACATTGCTTTAAAAAAAGCTACTATTTTTGCAGAATGATAGAAGATAAAAATCAATCGCGCACCTCATTAGAGCAATTAGGAGAATTTGGTCTCATAGAGCATTTAACCAAGAATTTTGACATTAAACACAAATCTACAGTTAAAAGCATAGGTGATGACGCCGCAGTTTTAGACCACAAATCTAAACAGATAGTTGTCACTACCGATTTACTGGTTGAAAATGTTCATTTTGACTTGAGCTATGTACCACTAAAACATTTAGGTTACAAAGCTGTAGTTGTTAATTTGAGTGATGTGTATGCTATGAATGCTGAGGCAACTCAAATTACAGTATCAATCGCTGTTTCTAATCGTTTCCCGCTTGAAGCTCTTGAAGAATTATACGCTGGAATTGAAACCGTAGCAAAAATTTATAACATAGATGTGATTGGTGGTGACACAACCTCATCAACAACTGGATTAATTATTTCTGTTACAGCCATTGGAGAAGTAAATAAAAAAGACGTGGTGTATCGCAGTGGTGCCAAGCCTAATGATTTATTAGTTGTTACTGGAGATATTGGCGCTGCCTATATGGGATTACAAGTACTAGAACGAGAAAAAGAAGTGTTTAAGGTCAACCCTCAAAATCAGCCGGATTTAGATCCTTATACCTATATTATTGAGCGCCAATTGAAACCTGAAGCCCGAAAAGATATTGTCGCACTTCTAAAACAATTAGAGGTCAAACCAACAGCAATGATTGATATTAGTGACGGATTGTCGTCTGAGGCCATTCATCTTTGTAAGCAAAGTGATGTAGGTGTTGAAATTTATGAAAATAAAATTCCGTTAGATCCGCAGGTTATTTCTACTTGTGAAGAATTTAATATCGATAGTACTACAATAGCTTTAAATGGTGGAGAAGATTATGAGTTATTGATGACTATTTCTCAACAAGATTTTCCAAAAATAAAGGGCAACCCTAACTTAACTGTAATTGGGTATATAACTGAAAAAGAAAGAGGAATGCACCTAATCACCAGAGGCGAACAAGTTGTTCCTATCATTGCAAAAGGTTGGAATGCTATGAAAAATGAGGCGTAAAATCCAGCAAATTTTCTGTCGATTTTTCTGATGCCTGTCGTTTAATTCTGGATATGCGCTTATTGTGAATGCGCTCTAAAACTGAATTAATTTCTTTGTATTTAGGTGTCAAGAGGGTTAGACCACCATTTCCGCTCGTGGTTGCTTGTGATTTGCAGTGTGAGCATTTGTATTCTTTAACGTGATACGTTATATTTTTTGAGACTTCGTACTGATGCCCAAAAATTGAACAATAGAGACTTTTCACCTTTTATGGTTTTAGATATTAAATTAGAGGATGCTTAAATATAAAAAATCATCTAATAAGGTGAGAATTTTACACTAATATATCGACGAACTGAGCGTTTTACTCTTTAAACGCATCATTCTGCGTGTATAAATGTCTTCTAAAATGGCATTTATTTCTTGATATTTAGGTGTTAACTCGGTAAGTTTTCCGTTCCCATTTGTAGTTAGTTGGCGTTTACAACACTTACAAGTGTACTCTTTTACGTGAGATGTTACTTTTTTAGTCATTTCGTATTTATGACCAAAAATGTCGCAGTAAATTCTTAACGGACTGGATGTCTTTGTAGTAGCTTTTTTCATGGCTCTTAGATTTGGGGATAGTAAACTTAGAAAAAAAAGTTAATAATTAGGTTTAAAAGTATTTTTATTCGACGAAATGTTTAATTAAGTAAGATAATTCCTTCTTATTTTCAATATAACTCATATGTCCTAAAGACAATTGCTCGCAAACAATAGACGTCTCTTTAGTCTCATTTAGTATACGTTCACCATTTACAACTGGATCTTTTTTTCCAATTATTATAAGTTTTTTTGCATTCCAAGTTTTAAAGAACTCCAATTTATTCTTTCTGCTCATCATCCCTTCTTGTGCAGCTAAATAGCCTTGTAACGGTGTTTTCAACGCTTGAGCCAAAGCGTCTTCTAGTGCTTTTTTATAGAGTACTCTACTGTCATCAGAAAACAAATTAGTAAACGAAAGTCGCACTAAATTTTCATAACTCGTTTTTGCTATTTTATTAGCTCTTTTCCGAAGGGTTTTACGTTCATCATCATCTGCTTCATAAGTAGAATTCATCAAGCACAATCCTAATATTTGTTTAGGCTGTTTTTCAGCAAGCTCTAAGGCTACATAACCTCCCATTGAGTGACCAATAACACTATAACTTTGTATTTTTAAATGAGATAAAACAGCTAAAACCGTATCTGCCATCATACGCATTGAGTGCATATAACCCAGACAACCCGTTTTACCATGCCCAAGCAAATCGATACAGATTACCCTGTGATTTACAACCAGCATAGATTTAATGTCTGTCCACATTGTAGAATTTTCAAGAAACCCATGAAGCAATATTATAGCTTTTCCTTTTCCTTCATCTTCATAAAAAACAGGGATGTCTTTGTATTGTAAAATCATAATTATACTATATTAGACAAATATAAAAATCATATAATGAATAAAACTAAAGACCTATTTATAACGAGTTTCGCTCTTTTTTCACTCTTTTTTGGTGCTGGAAACTTATTGCTACCTCCTCTTTTAGGTTATAATGCTGGAGACAATTGGTTTTGGGTCGCAATTGGTTTTATGATTACTGCTGTAGTTATTCCTATCATTGGCATTTTAGCACATGCTAAATTACAAGGTACTTTATATGATTTTGGTAAAAAGGTATCTCCTAAATTCAGTTTGATCTATTGCATACTTATTTACATCATTGCAGTAGCAATTCCTTCGCCACGAACTGCTGCAGCAACTCATGAAATTGCCATACATCCTGTTTTTGAAACTAGCCCATTATTAACAAGTACCATTTATTTTGCATTGGTCCTAGTTTTTGTACTCAATCGTTCAAAAATCCTAAGTTTTATTGGTAAATTCTTAACTCCTTTAATTGTAATAATGCTGTTAATGGTTATTGGTATTGGTTTATTTTCTTCTGAAATGAGCACAAGCATATCTCAATTTGAAACACCGATGGTTGCTGGGATTTTAGAAGGCTATCAAACCTTTGATGCTATTGGTGCCGTAGTTGTTGGAGCTGTGATTATAATTTCAATTAACCTAAGACATAAAGGGAGTTTTGAGGATAAGAAAACTTTAATTGCTAAGTCGGGCTGGATTGCTGGTTTAGGACTATTTATTATTTATGCCGGACTTATCTCAGTTGGTGCATATTATGGTTCTGAAATAAATATCAACGAGAATTTAAGCAGTGATATGCAACGTGCAAATTTACTTCGCGGAATTAGTATTGCCGCTTTGGGCAACTTTGGCAATACAGTGTTGAGTATTTTAATTTCACTGGCATGTTTTACTACTGCAATTGGAATTATTGCCGGAACAGCAGATTACTTTAAAGGCTTACTGGGCAACTCGCAACTTGTATATATATGTACTGCTATTATTGCCTGTGTTTTTGGAGTTATTGTAGGTCAACTGGATTTTCATTCAATCATTATTATTGCCATACCGGTTTTATACTTTATATATCCTATCACTATTGTACTGATTTTACTCAATGTGCTACCAAAGCAATATTCAACTCCTTTTGTATTTAGAGCCGTAGTTATTGTGACATTTTTATTTAGCATTCCAGATGTTTTAGGATTTATAAGTCCTTCAGACAGCTTAAGCAAACTTATTAGTCACATCCCCTTAGCAAAGCATAATTTAGGTTGGGTAATACCTGCACTACTAACGTTGGTCATTTCCATCTTCAAAAAAAGCATCAAGCATAGAATAAAAAAAAGTCGCAATGATAAACATTGCGACGCTTAAGTTTTTTTATAGTTTTCTTTTAAAGATATAACGCGTAATAAAAATGCCTTGACCATCATCGCCTCCAGCATCGCTTTCGACAGCACTGGTAACAAAAGCCAAATCCCATCCTTCGGCCAGCATAGCTGTAAGTTTTGATGAAATAACCGCATCATTTGCCGCGATATTCTGAAACCTAATACCGCCAAGATTATAGAAGTTTAATAGTTTAGTTTCTTCAAAATCTTTAACTCGAATATCTTTTCGTTTAGATTTGTTTCTGGTATTATCATCTTCAGTTTGTTCAGAAGTAAACTCTTTAAAATCTCTATCTTCATTTGCAGAAATCAATCTCGAACGACCAAGACCATTGGGCACAATGGACTCTACACTTGTAATAACTTTAACTTCCCAGTTAGAATGAGTTGCTGCTTCTACATGTTGTTCTTGAGCCTTTAAACTTAGTATTGAACACACTACGGTCAGGCATAATATAATTACGTTTTTCATAATTTATGTTTTGAAGGTTTATATTATATAACGACGAACCCCTAAATTTGTAACAAGAAAGCGGTTAATTCATCAAATCTTCAATTTCATCAGCTTCAATAGGGATGTTACGCATCAGGTTAAATGGCTCTCCTTTTTCTTGAATAACCACATCATCTTCAAGACGAATACCAAAACCTTCTTTAGGAATGTAAATACCTGGTTCAACTGTAAATACCATATTAGCTTGCATTGGTTCGGTTAAAATTCCGTAGTCATGTGTGTCTAATCCAATATGATGAGAGGTACCATGCATAAAGTACTTCTTATAGGCAGGCCAGTCTTTATTTTCATTTTGAACATCTGCTTTATCTAATAAGCCCAAACCTAATAACTCAGAGGTCATTAATTTTCCTACCTCAACATGATAGTCTGCCCAAATTGTTCCTGGAACCAAAAGCTTAGTCGCTTCATTTTTTACACGGTTTACAGCATTATAAACTGCTTTTTGTCTATCGGTAAATTTTCCAGAAACAGGTATCGTTCTAGACATATCACTCGAATAATTGGCGTATTCTGCAGCGACATCAAATAGAATTAAATCACCTGCTTTACATTGCTGGTTATTTTCAATATAGTGCAATACATTAGCATTATTTCCAGATGCTATAATTGGAGTATAAGCAAACCCTTTGGAGCGATTGTTTAAAAACTCGTGCATAAATTCGGCTTCAATATTAAATTCCCAAACATCGGGTTTAACGAAGTTTAAAATACGCCTAAACCCTTTCTCTGTAATATCACAGGCTTTCTGCATTAAATCAATCTCAATTTGATCTTTAACTGAGCGTAAACGTTGCAATATAGGGTTGCTTTTAGCTACCGAGTGAGCAGGATATTTGTCTTTTAGCCATTTGGTAAATCGATCTTCTCGAGTTTCAGTTTCAACAGATGCTCGATAATGTTCATTTGTATTAATATAAACCGTATCGCATTGTGTCATCAGTTCAAACATGATTTTTTCCATATCCTGAAGCCAATACACCGTTTTAATTCCAGAAGTTTCGAAAGCAGCTTTTTTAGTTAACTTTTCACCTTCCCAAACTGCAATATGTTCGTTTGTTTCTTTTAAGAACAAGATTTCTCTATGCTTTTCTTTTGGACAATCAGGAAATAAAACGAGTATACTTTCTTCTTGATCTACACCACTTAAATAAAAGATATCACGATGTTGTTCAAAAGGCATCGTACTGTCTGCACTTATAGGATAAATGTCATTAGAATTGAAAACCGCAAGACTACTTGGTTTCATTTTTGACATGAAATTTTTTCGGTTTTTTATAAAAAGCTTAGAATCTATTTTATGGTATTTCATCTGTATAATTTTGAAATGTAAAGTTAAAAATAAAAAAGGCGTTCTACATATTAGAACGCCTTTTTTTAATGTGATTGCTATCTTAATTATTTACTCATAGCATTCTTTATCATACCTACAATAGCCATGACAACGCCTCCTCCAACACCACCACCTGCAACGCTAGATAGGATACTTGATAAGTCCATGCTCGTTGATGCTTCAGCAGCTTCAGCACCTCCCAATCCTAACATTCCTAGAAGCTGACCACCTAGGCCTCCTCCTAAAATTCCTAAAATTGAATTTCCAAGTGTTCCTAAGGAAAACTTCTTCATTAATGATCCCGCAATATTTCCACCTACGGCACCACTAACTAACTGAATAATTAAGGGTAAATACTCTTCCATTTTAATATAGTTATTAGTTAATATTTTGAAAAGTAGTAAATTTTTTAGTTAAAAAAATACAAATAATGTATTTTAATTAACATTTACTAAGATTAATGTAATTGTGCTTTAGCCTTGTTTAATTATGGCAGTATATCCATCACCAATATTTATTACCTTTAGACCACATTATTAAACCAACTCATCATGTTAAAAAAAATATGTTTTCTATGCTTTACAGCTACGCTTTTAATTCAGGCACAACAACCCTCAACGACTCCTCAGGTTGTTGAAAATGCACTCATCAAAAAAACAGAATTAGCAAAATCATCTTTAGTCAAAAATGTAATATTTGAAAACATTGGACCAACCGTAATGAGTGGTCGAGTTACTGATTTGGCTGTCAATCCTGAAAATCCCACTGAGTTTTATGTAGGTTATGCTTCTGGAGGCGTATGGCACACCAAAAATAATGGGACAACATTTACTCCAATTTTAGATGCTTCGGAAACTCAAAATGTTGGAGACATCGCTGTCGATTGGAAAAACAACACTATTTGGGTCGGAACTGGAGAAAATAACGCTTCGCGATCTAGCTACGCTGGAATTGGTATTTTAAAATCGACAGATAATGGTAACACATGGCAAAATATGGGATTGAAAGATTCGCATCATATTGGTCGCATTTTGATTAATCCTAATAATCCGGATGAAGTTGTTGTTGGTGTTACTGGTCACTTATATTCTCCAAACCAAGAACGAGGCATCTACAAAACCACAGACGGAGGAACAACTTGGTCCCAAAAACTATTTGTAGATGATAGTAGCGGAATAATTGATGTTCAAACCAATCCAAATAATTTCAATATCATGTTTGCATCGTCTTGGAGTAAAGACAGAAAAGCTTGGAATTTTAATGGTAGTGGAGCAAATTCGGCAATTTTCAAAAGTACTGATGCTGGTAATACCTGGACTAAGGTGTCTACCGAAAAAAGTGGTTTCCCAACAGGAAATGGCGTTGGAAGAATTGGTCTAGCCATATTTGACGATAATATCATTTATGCTATACATGACAGCCAGTTTCGTAGACCTTCCGAAGGCAAATCAAATAGTGGCTCAAACATGTTGTCAAAAGATGATTTTAAATCCATGTCGAAAGACGATTTTCTAAAACTTGATAACAAGAGATTAAACGCATATCTAAAAACAAATGGTTTTCAGGAAAAATACAGAGCAGATAACGTTAAACAAATGGTTAGAAGCGGAAATGTAAAACCAATTGATCTTGCAAAATATTTGGAGGATGCCAATTCAATGCTATTTGACACACCTGTTATTGGTGCTGAAGTCTACAAAAGCACCGATGGAGGAATGACTTGGGAAAAAACACATGAAGACTATCTCGATGATATTTATTACAGTTATGGTTATTATTTTGGACACATTTATGTCGCTCCAGATAACGAAAATAATATCTATATCTATGGTGTGCCAATTGTTAAATCAAAAGATGGCGGGAAAACATTCACCTCTATTAGTGCTGAAAATGTTCATGCCGATCATCATGCCCTTTGGATCAATCCAAAAAATCCAAACCACCTTATTAATGGAAATGATGGCGGTGTAAATATTACTTATGATGATGGTGAGAATTGGATCAAAAACAATTCACCTTCAGTTGGTCAATTTTATGCTATTAATGTAGACAATGCTCAACCGTATAACGTCTATGGTGGTTTACAAGATAATGGTGTTTGGGTTGGTCCAAACAACGCTCGAGAAGACAAATCATGGCATCAAAGTGGTCAGTACGCTTGGGAAAGTATCATGGGAGGCGATGGTATGCAAATCCAGATTGATAGTCGGGATCACAACATCGTATATACTGGGTTTCAATTTGGAAATTATTACAGAATTAACAGGAGTACCGACGAATTTAAACGATTCGATATCAAACATGAATTAGGAGAAAATCCCTACCGCTTTAATTGGCAAACACCTATTCTTCTGTCACCTCACAATCAAGATATTTTGTATTTAGGCGGAAATAAACTTATGCGATCTATGAATCAAGGGGACGATTGGACAGCCATTAGTGATGACTTGACGAAAGGCGGGAAAAAAGGAAATGTTGCCTATGGCACACTAACTTCAATTAGTGAATCCCCATTTCAATTTGGGCTAATCTATGCTGGAAGCGACGACGGACTTATTCATGTGACAAAGAATTCAGGAGGGAGCTGGACAAATATTTCAGCAACTTTACCAAACGATTTATGGGTTAGTCGTGTTATTGCCTCTCAACATAAAAAAGAACGTGTCTATGTAACTCTTAATGGTTACCGATGGGATGATTTTAAAGCTTATGCCTATATGAGTAATGACTACGGAAATACATGGACATCTATTAGTTCTAATATTCCAGCCTCACCTGTTAACGTGATTAAGGAAGATCCTGAAAATGAAAATATTTTGTATTTGGGAACAGACAATGGAGCTTATGTCTCATTTAATAAGGGTCAAAACTGGGACGTATTTAGTCATGGATTGCCTAATGTAGCCTATCATGATATTGTGATTCAACCTGATGCTAAAGACCTATTGTTGGGCACACACGGACGAAGTATCTATAAAACTAATATTGCGCCACTACAACAAATGGATGCGACTATGACTTCAAAAGCTATAACACTTTTTGATATTAAAAACACAAGGTTTTCGCCTCGCTGGGGACGTTCTTGGAGCAAATGGAGTAATGCTTTTGAACCTAGTGTAGACATTCCTTTTTATTCTAACACTTCAGGAAAAAAAACAATTAAAGTTGTATCTGAAAAAGGTGCTGTATTAAATGAAATGAACGTTGAAAGTGATAAGGGATTTAATTATGCATCGTATGATCTGACACTTACAGAAAAAGGACGAAAAGCTTTATTAAAAGAAAATACTAGCATAGAGATTAATGCATCTGAAAATGGAAAATATTACATCCCAAAAGGAACTTATACTGTCCAAATAGGTGATGAAACAACCTCTTTTGAAGTAAAATAACTTACTGTTTTATGAGTTATAATATAAACTCTAAACCTATGAAAGTAATCAAACTAATTGCTCTTTTGAGCTTTGTATTTGTACTGAGTTGTAGTGAAGATCAAGACGATTCACCTCAGCCTGACAGCCCTAACTTAATTATCAAATTTAAATTTGATGCTACCCAAGAACGCTTAGGAAACCTTGGGGAACCTGTATCTGTTGCTACCGGAAATGCCGCACAATCACCTTCGATAAATAGAATGAGTGCCAATTATATTGAATTTGCTCCAACAGCAACAACCGCATTAGGAACTGGTGAAATTATTTTTGAAGGCGATGAAACCACAACTGGAGGTGCACAAGCTATTAATTTTCAAAACGCCAATTTTGCAGGACATGATGAAACGTTTTTAACGATTCCTCTCAGTCAGGTGTCATCTGGAAATTATGAATGGGTTAGGGTATCTTTAGCTTATCAAGAAGGTACGATCGACATCTTATCCAATGGTCAAGATATTACAGGAACCTTAGCCAGTTTTGTTGGATACAACTCTTACATTACCTCATTTGACCTTAATGGAAGTACTATAGAAGTAAACGGTAACCAGGCGCAAGGATTTTGGGCGTTTGAAGCTTTAGGCTTTACTACACAAGGTCAAGCTCCTGAAGGGGCTACTACAGTTCCTAATCCATTATTTAATTCATCACCTATTCCTCAAGGATCCTGTGTTGTGACCGGACAATTTGAAAATGGATTAACGGTTACTGGTGATGAAACTGAAAACATCGTCGTAACACTTTCGTTTTCAATAAATAATAGTTTTGAATGGACAGAAGTTACTACCGATGGCAAGTATGAGCCAGAAATTGGTGAACAGGTTGTAGATATGGGACTTCGAGGCTTAATTCCAAGCGTGTCTAATTAAACCCATTCTAAATAGCTAAAATAAAAGCTAAAATTTGTTACGCATCTCTCTGAGTCTTATCTTTGTTGTACAACAAATAATTAACTACAATTATAATGAGCGGAATTTTTAGTTCGTCGATCGGAAGAAAGTTTGCCATGGCACTTTCGGCACTCTTCCTCATGTTTTTCATTTTACAACATTTTGCAATAAACGTTCTTTCAGTTTTTAGTGAAAACGCGTTTAACGAAGCATCACATTTTATGGGCACATTTTGGGCTGTACAATACCTCTTACAGCCTGTACTTATATTTGGTGTTATTTTTCATTTTGTGATGGGCTTTATTTTAGAAATTAGAAATAACAGAGCCCGAGCAATCAGTTATGCTAAAAATAATGGTGCGGCAAATTCCACTTGGATGAGTAGAAATATGATTTGGAGTGGCGGTTTTATTTTAGTGTTCTTAGTGATTCATTTTATTGATTTTTGGATTCCAGAAATCAATACAAAATACATTGCAGGCGATATGTCTGGATTGGTAGATCCTAATGTTGCTGATAGTGGTTACAGATACTATGAAGAATTAGTTCATAAATTTGAACCGATATGGAGAGTTGCTCTGTATTGTATCGGATTTATTTTCTTAGCGCTCCACTTATTACATGGGTTTAACTCAGCATTTCAGTCGATTGGAGCAAACAACAAATACACGAAAGGATTAAAAGGGTTTTCAAAAGTTTATGCAATTGGTATTCCGCTAGGTTTTATTTTTATTGCATTATTTCATCATTTTAATCACTAAAAACACATCTAAATATGGCTTTAGATTCTAAAATACCTAAAGGACCACTTGCTGATAAGTGGACGAATCATAAAAATTCAATTAACCTTGTTAACCCAGCAAACAAACGTAATATAGACGTTATAGTTGTTGGAACAGGTTTAGCTGGTGGCTCTGCTGCTGCTACATTAGCAGAGTTAGGTTATAATGTCAAGGCTTTTTGTTTTCAGGATTCTCCTAGACGAGCACATTCTATCGCTGCACAAGGAGGAATCAATGCTGCAAAAAATTATCAAGGTGATGGTGATTCTACCTATCGCTTATTTTATGACACAGTAAAAGGAGGTGATTATCGCTCACGCGAAGCCAATGTCTACCGTTTAGCCGAAGTTTCAGCAAATATTATTGACCAATGTGTTGCACAAGGTGTTCCGTTTGCACGTGAATATGGTGGTTTGTTAGACAACCGTTCGTTTGGAGGGGTTTTGGTATCAAGAACCTTTTATGCTGCTGGGCAAACAGGTCAGCAACTCTTATTAGGTGCATACTCTGCTATGAATCGCCAAATTGGTCGTGGTAAGATAAAAATGTATAACCGTCATGAAATGTTGGATGTTGTTATCGTTGACGGAAAAGCCAGAGGAATTATAGCGCGTAACTTAGTTACAGGTGAAATTGAAAGACATTCAGCACATGCTGTTGTATTAGGAACAGGAGGTTACGGAAATGTATTCTTCTTGTCTACAAATGCTATGGGATCTAATGTTACTGCAGCATGGAAAGCTCATAAACGTGGTGCTTTTTTTGCAAACCCTTGCTATACTCAAATTCACCCAACATGTATTCCTGTATCTGGTGACCATCAATCTAAATTGACTTTGATGTCTGAATCACTTCGAAACGATGGACGAATTTGGGTTCCTAAACATAAAAAGGATGTTGAAGCTATACGTGCAGGAAATTTAAAACCAACACAATTAGCCGAAGAAGATAGAGATTACTACTTAGAACGTCGTTATCCTGCATTTGGTAACCTGGTTCCTCGTGATGTAGCCTCTCGAGCTGCAAAAGAACGTTGTGATGCTGGTTATGGTGTTAATGCAACTGGTGAAGCGGTTTACTTAGATTTTGCTTCTGCATTTATGCGCTACGGAAAAGAACAAGCTCATGTTAGAGGTCTGGATGAAAACGATGAGGCTCTAGTGAAAAAACTCGGACAAGAGATTGTGAGAGAAAAATATGGAAACCTTTTCCAGATGTACGAAAAAATTGTAGATCAAAATCCATATGAAACGCCAATGATGATTTATCCTGCTGTACATTACACTATGGGAGGCATTTGGGTAGATTATAATTTACAAACAACTGTTCCTGGCTTATATTGCATTGGTGAAGCTAACTTCTCTGATCATGGAGCTAACCGACTTGGAGCATCTGCCTTAATGCAAGGTTTAGCCGATGGTTATTTTGTATTGCCATACACTATTGGAGACTATCTTGCAAATGATATTCGTACTGGTCCTATTTCAACTGATAGTAAAGAATTTGACGAAGCTGAAAAGAGCGTTGTTGATAATATCAATCATTTGATCAACAATAACGGAACACATCCTGTTGATTATTTCCATAAAAAACTTGGAAAAATCATGTGGAACAAATGTGGTATGGCTCGTAATGCTGAAGATTTAAAATCGGCTATTACTGAAATCGCTGAATTGAGAGCCGAATTCTGGAAAGATGTTCGTGTTCCCGGCACTGCAAATGAATTTAATGAAGAATTAGCGAAAGCTGCTCGTGTTGCCGATTTCCTTGAACTCGGAGAACTATTTGCTAAAGATGCTTTACAAAGAGAAGAATCTGCTGGAGGTCACTTTAGAGACGAATACCAAACTGCTGAAGGTGAAGCTATGCGTCGCAAAGAATTTCAATACGTATCGGCTTGGGAATACAAAGGCGAACCAAAAGACGCAGTATTACATAAAGAAGACCTTATTTATGAAAATATTGAAGTCAAAGAACGAAGTTATAAATAATATTAACTAACCTAATCAACTGAATTATGAATAATAATATTTTAAAATTAAAATTAAAAAGAATAGATCCTGTAAAATATGCTACAGTAGCAACATTAGTTTACCTTCTCATATTACTTATAGTTTATGTACCTCTAATTCTTCTAGCGTCTTTAGTTGGTGGAACAAATGACATCGCTGCAGGTGCTGCAATGTTAGGTGGAGGAATTATCGGAATTATTTTTATGCTGATAATTGTTGGTGTATTTGTTTTTATAATTACGCTAATTGCTTGTTCTATCTTAAACTTTATTTTAAAGAAAACTGGTGGTATTGATATCGATTTTGAGAAAACCGGTCTAGAAATTTCTCAAATTGGTCAAGATCATAGAATAGAATCTTAAAAAAACATTTGTTATGAATTTAACATTGAAAATCTGGCGACAAAAAAATGCTAACGATAAAGGTAACATGGTAGACTATCAAATTAGTGATGTCTCTCCTGATATGTCTTTTTTAGAAATGTTAGACGTTTTAAATAGTCAGCTAATTACTAACGGAGACGATCCTGTTGCTTTTGATCACGATTGTCGTGAAGGTATTTGCGGAATGTGCTCATTATATATTAATGGAGAAGCTCATGGACCTGATAGAGGTGTCACAACCTGCCAGTTACACATGCGTAAATTTAAGGATGGCGACACCATTTATATTGAACCGTTTAGAGCTAAGGCCTTTCCTGTCATTAAAGATTTAGTTGTAGACAGAAGTTCTTTTGATCGCATCCAGCATGCTGGTGGATTTATCTCTGTTAACACTTCAGGAAACACCATTGATGCTAACGCTATTCCTGTCAACAAACATGATGCAGATGATGCTTTTAGTGCTGCCACTTGTATTGGTTGTGGTGCTTGTGTAGCGAGTTGTAAAAACTCTAGTGCTATGCTATTTGTTGGAGCAAAAGTATCTCAATTTGCATTGTTACCACAAGGACAAGTCGAAGCTACTGATCGTGTTTTAAATATGGTTAAGCAAATGGATGAAGAAGGTTTTGGTAACTGTACAAATACTGGCGCCTGTGAAGTAGAATGCCCTAAAGGCATTTCTTTAGAAAACATTGCTCGTATGAATCAAGAGTATTTAAAAGCTTCTCTAAAAGGCTAATCTAACCAAATTCTAAATATATTTTAAGCCCAAGTTGTAGTGACTTGGGTTTTTTCGTTTCTTTATACTTCAAACAAGAACATGGATACTCCCTTATCATTTTATAAATCCGAAATAACAAAGCACCAAACCGAAGTAAACACACTTCAGAAAAGAATTCTACTATTAAGTACGTTGCGCTTATCAATATTTATTGCAACCGTAACAGGCATATATTTAACACGTACAAATTGGCAAATCGCTACTGTTATTGGCATTACTGGATGTATTGTATTTCTATTCTTATTATCCAGATATACCGACATTAAAGCTAAACGAAAACTACATCAAGCCCTTTTTCAAATTAATCAAGATGAGTTGAAAATTGCTGATGGCGATTTTCATGACAGAGATACAGGTTTACACTATCAAGACCCAAATCACTTTTATAGTTTAGATATCGATCTCTTCGGAAAAGGATCCTTCTTTCAATACATCAACCGAACCAGTACTGCCGAAGGTCAAGAACAACTTAGCAAAGCACTGAAATCCAATCAAATTACACATATTGAAGATCGTCAGAACTGTACCAGAGAACTGTCTAAAAATATCAAGTGGGCGCAACGTTATGCTGCTACTGCGAGTTTGATAGAAACTGAAACACCAGCACCAACGATTATCCAATGGTTAAAAGAACACAAATCCAAACTCCCAAAACGTATGAAATGGCTACCTTGGCTGTTCACTTTGGTTTCTGCAAGCTTATTGGTATTAGCACTTTTTAAGTTACTTGATATTAGCTTTTTTGGTTATTGGTTATTTGCAGGTTTGATGATTACTGGATCGTATTTAAAACCCATCAATACTTTAGCAACAAATTCAGATAAAACAAAAGAGACCTTTAAACAGTATGCCTCGCTTTTACTTCAAATTGAAAATCAAACGTTTGAATCTGCATTACTTTTAGAAAAACAACAGCAAATTCAATCTGAAGACAAAAAAGCATCCGAAATATTTTCTGAATTCTCAAAGCATCTGGACGCTTTAGATAACAGGAATAACTTGATAGGAGCCATATTTGGAAACGGATATCTCTTATCAGATATTAAAAATGCGTTTAAGGTCGAGCAATGGATTGCCCAATATGGTCATAAAGTTGAAGACTGGTTTGAAGTCGTTTCCTTTTTTGATGCTTATAACAGTTTAGGGGTTTATGCATATAATCATCCTGAGCATGTTTTTCCTGAAATATCAGAAGGCAATTCGGTAATCAAAGCAACATCGTTAGGTCACCCTTTACTTAAGCCTGCCAAACGGATTGACAGCGATATGACGATAAATAATCAAGAATTCTTTATTGTTACTGGCGCAAATATGGCAGGAAAAAGTACCTTTTTAAGAACAGTGTCTTTGCATATTGTCATGGCAAATGTAGGTTTACCTGTTTGCGCTTCATCCAGTACATATTCACCTGTTAAGTTAATTACAAGTATGCGTACTAGTGATTCACTAACTGATGACAGTAGTTACTTCTTTTCTGAGTTAACACGATTAAAATTTATAGTAGATGCTATTGAAACAGAACCTTATTTTATTATACTGGATGAAATACTAAAAGGCACCAATAGCACAGATAAGGCCATAGGTTCACGAAAATTTGTTGAAAAACTGGTTGCAGGCCATACTACAGGAATTATTGCAACACATGATTTGAGTCTTTGTGAAATTTCTGAAGAACTCCAGGAGGTTAAAAACTATTATTTTGATGCCGAAATTGTTAATGATGAACTCTATTTTGACTATAGGCTAAAAAAAGGCATCTGCCAAAATATGAATGCAAGTTTTCTACTGAAGAAAATGGAGATTGTATAAAACAAAAAACCCATCCTTTTCAGAATGGGTTTTAAAAATTTTAGAGATAAAATTCGATTAAGCTTCAAAAGGCTCAATAGAAACAAAAGACTTACCATCTTTTTTCTTAGTGAATTTTACTACACCATCAACTTTAGCATGTAAAGTGTGGTCTTTTCCGCCATACACATTTTCACCTGGGTGATGTGTATTACCTCTTTGTCTTACGATAATGTTTCCAGCGATTGCTGCTTGTCCTCCAAAAATCTTAACACCTAAGCGTTTCGATTCTGATTCTCTACCGTTTTTAGAACTACCTACTCCTTTTTTATGAGCCATTGTCTTAAGGTTTTATATTGTTATACTTAAGTGTTATTGAAATTTATTTTTCAATACCACCATCTAATCTGTCTTGTAATTCTTTAAGCTCGTCCCACTTACCATCAGCAGCTAATTTAGCTTGCTTTGGCCAAGTATCAGTAACGATGTGTGCTAATCTTGAACTTGCTTCAGATAACACAGCGCTTAATTCTTCTGGTTTTGCTTTTGCAACTTTAGCAAAAGTTTCATATCCAGCATTTACCAATGCTTCAGCAGCTTTTGGTCCAGCACCTTCAATTTTCTTTAAATCGTCGGCCTTTCCTGTCGCTTTTTTAGCTGCAGCTTTTGGTGCGGCCTTTTTAGCTTCAGTTTTTGCTTCTACTTTTGGTTCAGCTTTTTTAGTTTCTTTCTTTGGAGCAGCTTCCTTTGCTGGCTTAGCTCCTGAAGAAACGATAGATTCAATTACGATTTCAGATAAAGATTGTCTGTGTCCATTTTTTACACGGTAACCTTTTCTTCTTTTCTTTTTGAAAACTATCACTTTATCACCTTTTAGGTGCTTTAAGACTTTTGCACTTACTTGTGCTCCGTCTATAGCTGGGGCGCCTAAAGTTACATTGTTACCATCGCCTATTAAAAGAACGTTATCGAAAGAAACTTTCTTACCTTCTTCTGTTGCTAAACGGTTAACAAAAACTTTTTGGTCTTTTTCAACTTTAAATTGATGCCCTGCTATCTCTACAATTGCGTACATAGCGTAACGTTTTTATTAATTAATTTGTTCAAAAAATGAGTGCAAATATACGTCTAAATTCTTAATCTACAAACGATTTATGCTTTTTGAGAGATATTATAGCTTTTTTTGAAGAGTTGCATAAACGCTAATGACAGTACGACGGTAGATGCTAGTCCTTCAATTAGAATTATAAAAACCAGAATTCCTGCACCAGTACCATAGTTTTCAAACCATTCACCGAGAATCTTTTCTGTGAATGCTGGATCTAAATGAAACATGTAAATAGACATAAAAGCTGTAAATATTACTGTCGCAATAAACCCTGTGATTAGGGCAGTTTTCATCCCATTTATATATGAGAAATTAGTTCCTGAGATAAGTTTATAGTACTTTATAGCATAGTAAATTCCTGCACACATTGCTACGCCATTAAGCAAACGTAGCCATGGATTTTCGTGTAGGTTAAATAATCTCAAAATTAAAAAATAGGCTATTAAACTTATGGCGATAAACAGTCCGTATTTTAATGCAACCGAAAATGAAGTATTCATAACTTACTGTATTATAATTTGAAAGATTACTAAAGTTCGTGAAAAAAAAAGTCATATTCGCACTATTTAAGATTTTTTTTACATCAAAAACCATTAAAAAAGTAATGCTATTCGCTATTTTTGTGGAAATTGCGTGTAACATTTGGTATAAATATTACACTAATGTCACAAGTTGAATACAATTAAAACAAACTCACAATTAATTTAAAACGAACTCACAATGAAAAAATGCTTATTTCTTTTAGCTTCTTTGGTGTTTTTTGGCTTTACTGCCAATGCCCAAAAAGTTGAATTTGAAGAATTTGATTTAGATAACGGACTTCATGTTATCCTACACCAAGACAATACTGCTCCAGTAGTTACTGTTGGTGTTATGTATGATGTTGGAGGAAAAGATTTAGGAGGTAGCTCTGAAGCGCCTCGCACAGGTTTTGCTCACTTTTTTGAGCACCTATTATTTGAAGGCACTAAAAATATAGACAGAGGAGAATGGTTTACTATTGTATCTTCTAACGGTGGAAGCAATAACGCTAACACCTCTTTAGACAGAACGTACTACTACGAAGTGTTCCCATCTAATAATTTAGAATTAGGACTATGGATGGAGTCTGAGCGTATGTTACACCCAGTGATTGATCAAGTTGGTGTTGATACTCAAAACGAAGTTGTAAAAGAAGAAAAACGCCTGCGTTATGATAATTCACCTTATGGTCAGTTTTTATTTGCTGTAAGTGAAAATCTATTTAAAGCTCACCCTTATAAAAACAAAAACATTGGTGAAATGGCTGATTTAGATGCTTCTACTCTAGAAGAATTTCAACAGTATTTTAAAGATTGGTATGGTCCAAATAATGCAGCTTTAGTTGTTGCTGGAGATATTGATAGTGCTGAAGCTAAAGCATTAGTAGAAAAGTACTTTAAAGACATTCCTAGTCGACCAGTTCCTACAAGAAGTTTTCCAAAAGAAGAGCCGATCACTGAAACTATTAAAGCAAAATTTTACGATCCTAACATTCAAATACCAGCAATCATTACTGCTTACCGAACTCCTGGATTTAAAGATAGAGACGCCTATGTACTGAGTATGGTTTCAGCGTATTTAAGTGATGGAAAAACATCTAAGTTATACAAGAAAATTGTTGATGATAAAAAAATGGCTCTTCAGGTTGGAGCTATCAATATCGATCAAATGGACTATAGTATTTATGCCGTTTACGGACTTCCGTTAGGAGACACTTCATTAGAAGATTTACTTTCAGAAATTGATGAAGAAATTGTAAAAATGCAAAACGAATTAATTTCAGAAAAAGATTATCAAAAACTTCAAAACAAGTTTGAAAACAGATTTGTAAACTCAAATTCTAGTGTTCAAGGTATTGCGAACTCTTTGGTAAGAAACTATATGTTATATGATGATATTAATTTAATTAATAATGAAATAGAAATCTATAGGTCAATCACAAGACAAGAAATTCAGGATGTTGTAAAAAAATACTTGAATCCTAACCAACGTGTTGAATTAGAATACTTACCTAAAGAGAAAAGTGACAACTAAAAATTAAATGAAAATGAAATTAAAAATATCAGTATTAATAGTAGCATTTTTAATGTCGGCAACAACATTTGCACAGCTTGACCGATCACAAATGCCTGAACCTGGACCAGCTCCAAAAATCTCTTTAGAAAAACCTGAAGAGTTTAAATTAAAAAATGGACTAACCGTATTAGTGGTTGAAAACCATAAATTACCTCGTGTATCTTACTCTCTTACTATTGACAACAAACCAATGACTGTTGGTGAAAAAGCAGGTGTTGAAAGTTTAATTGGTGCAATGTTAGGTAACGGGACAAAGAATATTTCAAAAGATGAGTTTAACGAAGAAGTTGACTTCCTTGGTGCACGACTCAACTTTGGATTTAGTGGTGGTTTTGCTAGTTCATTATCAAAATACTCAGATCGTATTTTAGAATTAATGGCTGATGCAGCGATCAATCCTTTATTAACAGAAGAAGAATTCGAAAAAGAAAAAGCCAAACTTATCGATGGTTTAAAAACTGAAGAAAAAAGTGTAGATGCCGTTGCAGGTCGTGTTGGTTCTGCTTTAGCTTACGGAAAAAAGCATCCTTATGGCGAATTTACAACTGAAGAAACTGTTCAAAATGTTTCTTTTGGAGATGCTGTTGCCTTTTATGAAAAATATTTCAACCCTAACAATGCATATCTAGTAGTTGTTGGTGATGTAGAATATAAAGACGTGAAAAAACAAATTGAAAAGCATTTTGGTGCATGGGAAAAATCGGTAGGAATTGATTACACCGTTCCTAATGAAGCTCCAAATGCTCAGTATACGCAAATCAATTTTGTAGATATGCCTAATGCTGTACAGTCTAATATCTCATTAACTAATAATGTAGATTTAGAAATGAAAGATGATGATTACCATTCTGTATTAATCGCCAATAAAATATTAGGTGGTGGTTTTAACAGTTACTTAAACATGAATCTTCGTGAAGCACACGGTTATACATATGGTGCTCGTTCTAGTATTGGTACAGATAAATATGCGTCTCGTTTTAGAGCTGGTGCAGCTGTAAGAAATATGGTAACTGATAGTGCTGTGGTTCAAACCTTAAAAGAAGTTAACCGAATTAAAACAGAACCTGTAGAGCAAGATGCTCTTAAAAATGCAAAAGCAAAATATGTTGGTGACTTTGTACTCGCTTTAGAAAGTCCGCAAACGATTGCCAGATATGCATTAAATATTAAATTAAATGATCTTCCAGATGATTTCTATACAACGTATTTACAAAAAATAAATGCAGTTACTGCAGATGACGTTAACCGTGTCGCTAATAAGTACTTTAAAACTGAAAATGCACGTATCGTTGTTGTTGGTAAAGGAAGTGAAGTTTTAGAGAACTTAGAAAAAACAGGTATTCCAATTAAATACTACGACAAGTATGCAACTGAAACTGAAAAACCTAGCTATGAGATAGAAATGCCAGCAGATATGGATGCTACAAAAGTAATGCAGTCCTATATCGATGCTATTGGAGGAAAAGCAGCTTTAGACAAGGTTAACTCTGTTTATATGACTGCTGAAGCCGAATTACAACCTGGTGTGATGATGAATCTAGAATTGAAGAAAACATCTAAAAACCAATCAATGTCTGAGGTTACTGCAATGGGACAATCTTTTATGAAATCTGTTGTCGATGGTGAAGGTGGATATGTTGTTGTACAAGGGCAACGTAAAGATATGACTCCAGAGGAACTTAAAGACGCTGTAGTAGAATCATCGCCATTCCCAGAAGTAAACTACTTAAATGGTGGTGCAACTCTAGAAAAAATTGAAAACATTGAAGGACAAAATGCTTATAAAATTAATGTTGGAGATAATAAGTCGTTGTACTATAGTGTTGAAACTGGTTTAAAAATTAAACAAGTTGAAACGACTCCTCAAGGCGCACAATCTATGTTTTATTCAGAATATAAAGACGTAGGAGGAATTAAATTTCCATTTAAATTATCGCAAACTGCTGGTCCTCGTCGTTTTGATTTTAACGTTAAAGAAATTAAAGTTAATGAAGGTGTTAGTGATGCCGATTTTGACTAAATTAATAAGAGTTTAATTAAAAGAATCCGAAGTACAATTGCTTCGGATTTTTTTATGCTTTTTTCTTATTGGCAAGATACACACCAATCAGAATTATAACACTAGCAAAGATTTGTAAAAATCCAAATTCTTCACCATCTAACAAACCCCAAACTAGAGCCACAACAGGCATTAAATAGGTTACTGATGACGCAAATACAGGTGTAGAAATTTGAACCAAAGTATTAAATAACACTTTGGCAAGTGCTGTCCCAAAAAAAGAAAGAATAGTAACATATACTACTGACATCTTAAAATCTGGATGGCTATAAGTACTTTCTGAAAAAAAATCTGTAAACACCAAAATGATTATAGCCGGAAGTATAATGGCGACATAATTTCCTGTCGCTATACTTAAGGGTTTGACATTTTGAAGATACTTTTTAATAATGTTTACATTAAGCGCATACATTACGGTTGAAGCAATTACAAAACCTGCATAGAGGTAGTTTTGATTTGGGTTTAAATCTGCTCCTTTAAAAATCAAAATACTTGTTCCTATAAATCCAATAATAACTCCTAATAGCTGTCGTCTGGTAAAGCCTATTTTAAAGATTGCAAATCCTAATAAAATAGCATTCAACGGGACCAAAGAATTTAAAACAGACGTAATAGCACTGTCAATTTCTGTTTCAGCTATAGCAAAGAAAAAAGCAGGAATAAATGATCCTAAAAACCCAGACAGTATCACCCATTTCCATTCTCTTTTCTTTATAGATTTTAGACTATTTAAGCCTACCGAAAATAAAAAGATTCCTGTGATGATGGTTCGTAAGGCACCCAATTGGTAAGGTGTGAGACCGAGTAATGATTTTTTAATTAAAATGAACGAACTTCCCCATATAATTGATAAAGCAAGTAAGTATATCCATTTAATATCAGTTTTCCCCATATAGCTTCTAAACTAATTCACAAAATTCGTTAATTTTCATACAAGGAACATCAATATTTATTAAGTTTGTTCAAATTTATATTTAAAATAACTATGAAGACATTACAAAATTTATTAGCTATAGTGTTTATCTCTGTTGCAATGATTGCTTGTAAAACTGATAAAGAGCCAGAAGTAAAAACGGTAGAATCTAAAACTGAAATTAATACAAACGCTGCAAAAAAGCTAGATCCAAATGCTACATATGCTAAAGCAGAATTTGGTATTGAAGGTATGACATGTGCTATGGGTTGTGCAAAAACAATCGAAAAGAAAATCGCTAAAATGGATGGTGTAAAATCTGCTAAGGTAGACTTTGACAAAGAATTAGCTATGGTCGAATATGATGAAGCTATGGTAACACCACAAACTTTAGAAGAGGCTGTGGCAAAAGCTGGTGAGACTTACAAGGTAAAAGACATGAAAACAGTAACATCGTTTTCTGATGAAAAACATGATTGCGAAGCCAACTGTACTAAAGCTTGTTGTGCAGCTAAAACAGAGGATGCTAAGAAAATGGCTTGTGCAGATGACTGTAAAAAAGAATGTTGTGCTAAAAAAGCATAAGTTTTAAACACATACTTATACAAAACCACTTAAATCAAGTGGTTTTTTTATATCCAGGTGGTAAATGGGTTTTTACTTAATGTCGAATTGTAATAGCGTTTATCTCCTGTAACTTCTATACCTAACCATTCAGGTTTTTCAAACATCTCATCTTGATGTGATAATTCAACCTCAGCAAGAATTAATCCTTTATTGTCTTCAGAAAACACATCGACTTCAAATGTATGCTCGCCAACGTTAATGTCGTATCTAACTTTATCAATAACACCTTTTTCACACAATAGTAATAGCGCTTCAGCATCACGTTTTGAAATTTCCTTTTCCCACTCAAAACGTTTAAGTCCATCGTCTGTTGACTTACCTTTTACAGTTAAAAACCCTGTATCACCTCTTAATCGCACTCTCACTGTTCGTTCAGGATTTGTATTTAAAAACCCTTGAATAATTCTGGTTTTAGAGTGAGACTCTTTTTTAAAATCTTCTGAAATAACTAAAAATTTACGTTCTATTTCTATCATGAAAAAAAGACATTTAATGTCTAAATTTACACTATGCTAGACGATTTACCAATAAGAAAAATTATTCATGTCGATATGGACGCCTTTTATGCGTCTGTTGCGCAAATGGATAATCCCGAATTAAAAGGTAAACCTATTGCTGTAGGTGGTGGTGGGACACGTGGAGTCATTAGCGCTGCTAGTTATGAGGCTCGGAAATTTGGAGTCAAAAGCGCTATGTCTGGACGGTTAGCGATAAAATTATGTCCGGAACTCATTTTTGTTCGAACTGATTTTGCACGTTATACTGAAATATCTAAAAAGGTACGTCACATATTTTATGACTATACCGATTTGGTAGAGCCCTTGTCTCTTGACGAAGCTTATCTCGACGTTACCGAAAATAAAAAAGGAAATCCGAGCGCATCATTAATTGCTCAAGAGATAAGAACTCGCATTTTTAATGAGATTGGTTTAACAGCTTCTGCCGGAATATCTATTAATAAATTTATAGCAAAAGTTGCCAGTGACTACAATAAACCTAACGGACAAAAAACAGTTAACCCTGAAGAAGTCCTTCAGTTTTTAGAGGACTTAGATATTAGAAAATTTTATGGTGTAGGAAAAGTGACCGCCGAAAAAATGTATCAAAAAGGCATTTTTACTGGTAAAGATTTAAAAGCAAAGTCGCTAGAATACCTCGATGAAAATTTCGGAAAATCGGGACGCTACTACTATTATATTGTCAGAGGGATTCATAATAGTGAAGTAAAACCCAATCGCATTAGAAAATCACTAGCTGCCGAACGTACCTTTAGTAAAAACTTATCCTCGGAAATTTTTATGCTCGAAAAGCTAGATCATATTGCAGATGAAGTTGCAAAACGACTTTATAAAAGTAAGGTCGCCGGAAAAACAGTAACACTTAAAATTAAGTATAGTGATTTCACACTTCAAACCCGAAGCAAAACTTTACCTTATTTTATAAGTGATAAACATATCATTCTAGACACAGCTAAAGACTTATTGTATCAGGAAAAGCTTAATAATTCGGTTCGATTATTAGGTATTTCATTATCAAATTTAAACACGGAAATTTCAAAAAACAAAGCACAAAAAATTAAAGAAAAACCTGTGAGCGTACAATTGAAATTTGAGTTTTAAAGACTTTCTAAGTACGCTTTTATCTTAGGATTAACAGCAAGCTCTTTAGCTGTTTTACCATCTTTGTTTTTTATATCTGTTCTTACTCCAGCATTTTCAACTAAAAACCTTATCGTTTCTAAAAATGCATCATTTCCTTCAAAAACCTTTTCACATAAAGCATAATTCATAAGAATAGTATTTCCATTTGAATCTATCCAATTGAAGTCATAATCTGTTTTAGTAAGAGGTAATAATTCCTCCGACAGGCTCATGGCATAACATTCTTTACCATAGACTAACCGTCCTTCATTTTCTATCATTACTCTTAATAATACTTCATTCTTATCCGCTAGAAAAATATGAAGCATATCATTTTTTATATGTTGAGGTATATCTTGTTCTAAATAATAAGTAACTAATTCCTTTGAACCCGATTTACATATTGGAATATATAATTCTACGCCATAAACATTAAACTTTCCTCCGGAAGTACCATCATAACAATCTAAAAGTAGATCTCCTCCATTTTCAAGATAATTTTTCACGACTTCCAAATTACCTTCTTCAGCTGCTTTATAAACTTTTAATTCTTCTCTATTACACCTTTTATCGCAAGAAGAAAAAAACAATACAATAATTACAGGACTAATTTTTAGGAGGGTTTTTAAGTTCATCGAGTTTTTTTAAAATTATTTTAATTATTTATAGATTATAAACTTTCCAAATAGGCTTTAATCTTAGGATTTACAGCAAGCTCTTTAGCCGTTTTACCATCTTTGTTTTTTATATCTGTTCGTACACCAACCTCTTCAACCAAAAACTTAATTGTTTTTAAAATCTCATCATCTGCGCCTTCATATGTTGCTTCACATAAAGCATAATCTATTAAGATAGTATTTCCATCAACAGGATTTATCCAATTAAAATTATAATCTGCTTTTTTAAATAATTCTAAATTATCAGATACATCTATTCCAAAACAGTCTTTTCCATAAGTAATATGGCCATTGTTTTTTATCATAAATCTAAATAATGCTTCATTTTGTTCTGCAAGAAAAAAATGAAGCATATCGTTTTTTATATATTGAGGTGGATTTTGTTCTAAAAAATAGGTTATAAGTTCTTTAGATTTTGATCTACAAACAGCAAACATCAAAGCTTTAGCAGAACCATATCGTCCTCCTTCAGAAGAAGCATCTAAACACTCCAAAAGCACATCACCTCCATTTTCAAAATAAGATTTAATAGCATTAATATCTGCATTTTCAGCAGCACTTAAAACTTGTAATTCTTCAGAACTACAACGTTCCTCACATGAATAAAAACATAATACTGTAAATACAATACTAATTCTTAGGAGGGTTTTTAAGCTCTTCAAGTTCTTTCTCGAATTGTTCAAGAGTTCGTTTAACCTGTTTTTCATGATGATATACTTTGGTCTTACTTTGTGCTTCTTTGACAGCTTCAACATTTTGTTTTGCCCAAGACTCTATTGTTGAATCCATCCATGTTACTCGGCTTGGATGGTTAAAATACGTTTTTTTTGCATATTTTACTAAGCTATCTATTGGCATTCCCGTTTTCATTCTTCTTCCAATATCATAAACAGCCATTACAGCCAAGTTACCTGCTAATGGGTTTAAAGGGTGGTCAAAAGCATCTTTTGCGATTTGCGTATGTGTTGGATCTGTCCCAAAATTTTGATTCGTTCTTGTTTGTTCTTCCTTTATTCCATCTTCAACTGTACTTAAAATAATATTAAATAAAATATTATTATAGAATTGAATCGACTGACCAAGAAAATGAAGTGCGCGACTAATTCCCTCTATAATCCAACCGTAATATGGATTCTCTTTTTGTTTCGCCCATTCATCTCGCCATCCTAAATAGTTGTTATACATATCTAAAATATTTTGAACACTCAATCCTAAATATCTTAACTTATCTTTTTCTGGGACATTCTTTTGATTTTCGGCAACACCCTCTAACAATGTTGTAAATAAGGCATCAAAAAAAGTACGCTCTAAAGGCTTTATACTATAATAAGCTTCAAAATCTTTTGGAAATAATTCGTCTGCTAATTTGGGCGCAATACTAGCCAAAGTATCATCTGTTCCGAATAATCCTGTAACTACAGGTATTTTAGGAGCTCTATCTTTTCCTTTTTCTATATCGACAATCTCTTGAGGCAATTGCACCCAAGGAAATACTTTAGTATAACCATTTTTAATTAATGCAATTTCAATAAAGTTACTATGTGCAAAATAATCTTCTAATACATGTAAAGCTGCTCCAAAATGACGAAAGCCCTCTCTATTTGTACCTTTTTGTCTTGCCAAACGTAGTTGTTGCTCAAAATAGGTAAAAGCCGATGGTCGCAAGCCATCATCTAAATCCTCTAAAAGGTAACGCTTCATTTGACTCATGTCATCTATCTGCAAGGATGCAGGGTTTGTTCCCGCATACAATTTTTTAGTAGTGAATTTTCCTTTTGGGTATTCGTACTTATAAACAATAGGATTCTCTAAGTTTTCATCACTAAAAATTCTATAATCATTGAGTCCTTTTGGATTATCTAGGTGTTCTTCTGGACGGTAAAGTCCTAAAACATTTTTATTAAAATCACCATAAAGTCTTTTAAATTCGTCTTTATAAGTGCTAAATTTTTGAGAAAGAACCTTACCTTTCTTCATCTTAAGATTGTAGACAAATTCTTTTACGGCCAAAATATGCAAAACTTCCACCCATTTTTCTTGAGATGGCTTATTTCTCATTGATGGTAAAAATTTTTGGATAACTTTATTTCTTGAAAAAGCTGGAGCTTTAAAATATTTATAATCTCTTTCATTGAAACCAACTGTTTCGGGAACTATAACTTGAGAATAGTCACGTAACCAATTACCATAATAGATCTGGTAGATTTGCTTTTTACTATAACCTGCTTGGGTTAATGCTTTTAGTTCTATATCGCCATGACCAAATGCATTGGGATGCTTTTTACTATGATTAAAACCTGCTGGGAATTTTAATTTTATTACATCAAAAGCATCTCTTAGCCCTTGTAATAGTTTTTCTTTTAAATTATAAGTCTCTTTAACACCTATCGCTTTTAATACAAATCGCATTAGAGAATCATGTGATAACTCTGGCTCTAAGTTCTCTTGTACTTCGTTTATCGTAAATGGAAAACTTGAATTTTCAATAGTATTGGTGTTGTACTTTTTATCATTTAAAAACATCCTAAAATAGTCTCCAAACTTAAGTTTGAAAGAAATGCTATCATCAATATTAGCAATCATGAATGCACATATTTCATTTTTAGAAGGTATTACTAGGTTGCTCTTTATATCAGCATCAACCCCTTTTGGATATGAATAGAACTTCACATTAAGTACTTCAGGAAAATTTCCAAAAGTTAAAACTTTGTTTTTTGTTCTAGATATTTTTGTAAACAAATTTGCACCATCAAAAACATATGTGCTTTCATCAATTTGACCCTTTACTTTAAATAAAAAAGTAGCGGCATAATCTACAGAACTATAACTTTTCCATGTTCTATTAAAAACTGGATGAGGTTGACATTGCTCTATCAATTTATTGTATTCTTCTTGTGTCATTATATTATGGATTTTAAATTTTAAGCATAAGTATGTCTGTAACAATAACATATTACTAAATGCAACTTATGATTATGTTTGATTTGAATTTTTGATGAATACCAAATACATAAAGTATTTATTCATCACACGGAAAGAATTAAAACGTCTAGAACATTTCAATAGGAATACAAAAATATAAATATTTTGTAATATAACAAAACAAATTTAAACATTTGTTTTATATGATTAATTTCAATAAAAAAACCTCACTAAAATTAATTAGCAAGGTTTTTTTGCGTTAGCGATTAAAGTATTGTTGGAGCTCCTCAAAGAGAGCGACTACTGAAAGCGCGACCCCTTGGGTAACGCCCAAATTCTAAAAACTACAACTCGTAATTTCAGTGACTCTTAAGGTATTCACCATTCCTTTATCTTGAATAGGCATTGCTGCTAAGCTGATAAGCATGTCGCCAACATCGAGATAGCCTTTTTTACATGCTATAGCATTAACATCTTCTATGGTTTCATCTGTACTTACAAACTTGTCATAGTAAAATGCTTCAACACCCCAAAGCATACTTAATTGCGTTAAAATTCGCTTATTAGAAGTAAACACTAAAATATGTGCACTTGGTCGCCATGCCGAAATTTGAAATGCCGTATAACCTGAATTGGTTAGTGTTGAAATCGCTTTGGCACTAATTTCATTTGCCATGTTGGCGGCATGATAACAAATAGATTTCGTGATATATCGTTTTGTACGAATGTGTGGAGGCGATTGTGGCACTTTAATTAATTCAGAATCTTCTACACTTCTAATAATATTAGCCATTTGACGTATAACCTGTACAGGATAATTTCCTACAGATGTTTCTCCAGAAAGCATCACAGCATCGGCACCATCCATTACCGAATTGGCAACATCATTGACCTCAGCACGTGTTGGTGTTAAACTGGTAATCATAGTTTCCATCATTTGAGTAGCAATGATGACAGGAATTCTGGCACGCTTAGCTCGTAACACTAATTTTTTCTGAATAAGCGGTACTTCTTCTGCCGGAATTTCAACACCTAAATCTCCACGGGCAACCATCAAACCATCACAATAGGCAACAATCTTATCGATGTTTTCTACAGCTTCAGGTTTTTCAATTTTGGCAATAATCGGGATTTTATGATCGCTATGTTCTTTAATTAATTCTTCAAGTTGCATTAAATCTTCTGCATGTCTTACAAAGGATAAGGCAATCCAATCGACTTGTAAACTACAAGCGAAAATAGCATCCTCAATGTCTTTTTCAGTTAATGCTGGTTGTGAGATATTCGTATTTGGAAGATTCACACCTTTTTTTGAACGCAGTGGTCCTCCTTGAATGACACGTGCTTTTACTTCAGATTTTTTATCGGTAGAAACAACTTCAAAAATTAATTTTCCATCGTCTAAAAGAATGCGTTCTCCTGGTTTAGCATCTTGAGGAAAGTTATCGTAAGTCATATATACGCGCTCCTTTGTGCCTTCAAAACGTTCGCCAGTAGCAAATATAATTTCATCACCTTCATTAACCACAACTTCACCTTTCATGACACCAACTCTTAATTTTGGTCCTTGAAGATCTCCTAAGATTGCAGCATTGAAGCCAAATTCCTTATTAAGGTCTCTAATCATTTTAACACGAGCTTCGACATCTTTATAATCGGCGTGTGAAAAATTAATCCTAAATACGTTTACGCCTTCCTCAAGCATGCCTTTGAGGACTTCTTTTGTACTTGTAGCGGGTCCTAATGTGGCTACAATTTTGGTTTTCTTAGTTCTTAACATTAGTCAAAAATTAGGTGGTCTTTATATTTTATTTGATCGATATCTACGGTATAACTTGTAATAACCTGTGGTATCGATTGAATTGTATTAAGTATATGTTTCTCGTTAAAATGTCGATGCTCATTTGAAACTTTTAGTAGATAATCAACTGTTTTTAATTCTGGGAGCAAATTATGCGTCCTTGTTACTGTTGTTGAATTTTCAAATAACGATCCTGAGCTTTGTAATGAGGCTTCTTCTTTTTTACAAATATTTGAAACCAGATTCCAAATGGTATCAAATTTTGTATTTTCCCATTCGTAAATAGAAAACGACGCTGCAAAATAATTGTAATCTAAATCTTGTGGTTTACGTTCTAAATTTAGTCCTAAATGTTTATTGAGAAGATAAGCCAATCGATAATCCTCTAGCCTACAATGAATAGCTATAAGCGAAAAAGAAGCATCATAAAAATCGTCAACAAGTAACTTGTGTAATGCCATAATTAATCAACTACAAGTTGTAAATATAACATATAAAAGCTATAAAATTGTGAAGTTTTGGTTAATCTTAGGACACTATTTTAACGAAAACGTTGTAGTTCGTAAGTTTTAAAATGAAATGTGTCAGGCAGGTTTAAAAGGCTTTACTTATTTGTTTTTGAAACGCAAAAAATGCGCGCTTTGACGCTTTTTCTTCAGCCTTTTTCTTAGATGTTGCTCTTGCTTTAGCTATTACTTTTTCATCAATAGACAATTTAACTGAAAAATGCTTTAAATCATCATTTCCGGTGTCTTCATACACATTGTAATCGAAGGTCTTCTTTTCCTTTTGGCACCATTCAATTAATAAACTCTTATAACTAATAACGCGGCCTTCTAAAGTCTCAATATCGACATGTGGCTTAATAACACGTTTGTAGATAAATTTATCACAGTATTTAAAGCCTTTATCTAAATAAATTGCACCGACTAAGGCTTCAAATAAATTGCCATGAATATTATTTCCAAAATTAGATTTAGGGATTTTACTTTCTACCAGATCAATAAGGTTTAACTCTCTACCTAATTCATTAAGATGTTCTCTACTTACAACTTTCGAACGCATTTTGGTAAGGTAGCCCTCATCGCCATGAGGTACTTTTTCAAATAGATAGGCAGCAATCACTGCACTTAGCATAGCGTCACCGACAAACTCAAGCCTTTCATAATTTATCGCATTTCCTTTTTTGTCCTTAATATTCATAGAACGATGCGTGAATGCTTTAATATAAAGGGATTTATCTTTGACCTTGTAGCCTAAAATATCGTTGAGTAATAAAAAAAAATTCCCGTCTTGATCAGAACGGGAATTATTTAATATGTTACGAATGAAGCTCATTCGGGATTTAGTCTATTTTTTTGAATAATACGCAAGCGTTGTGACCGCCAAATCCAAAGGTATTACTCATAGCAACTTTAATATCTCTTTTTTGAGCTTTATTGAGTGTTAAATTTAATTCTGGATCTATGTTTTCGTCAACCGTCTCATGATTGATTGTTGGAGGAATAATCCCATGCTCCATTGCTAAAATTGAAGCAATCGCTTCAATAGCTCCAGCAGCTCCCAACAAGTGACCAGTCATAGATTTAGTAGAATTAATATTTATGTTTTTAGCATGACTACCAAATACTTCAGATATAGCTTTTAACTCTGCAACATCACCTAAAGGGGTTGATGTTCCGTGTGTATTTATATGATCTACATCTTCAGGATTTAGCCCAGCATTTTGCAAACAATTTTTCATAACTGCAACAACACCAATTCCATCAGGATGTGGCGCTGTCATGTGGTAAGCGTCAGATGATAATCCGCCACCTACAACTTCAGCATAAATTTTAGCACCTCTTGCTTTAGCATGCTCATACTCTTCTAGAACAATAGCTCCCGCACCTTCACCTAATACAAAACCATCTCGGTTTGCATCAAAAGGCCTTGAAGCTGTTTCTGGGCTATCATTACGAGTTGACATAGCGTGCATAGCATTAAAGCCTCCCATTCCTGCAATAGTAACTGCTGCTTCACTTCCTCCAGTAATAATGACATCACAATGTCCTAAACGTATATTGTTTAAGGCATCAATCATTGAATTGGCTGAAGATGCACAAGCAGATACTGTTGTGTAATTAGGACCCATGAAACCGTATTTAATTGATATGTTTCCTGGTGCTATATCTGCAATCATTTTTGGGATAAAGAATGGGTTAAAACGAGGAGTACCATCACCAGCAGCATAGTTTAACACTTCTTCCTGAAATGTTTCTAAGCCACCAATACCTGCTCCCCAAATGACACCTACTCTTAATTTGTCTACTGCGTCAAGATCTAGTTTTGAGTCTACAATAGCTTCATCTGAAGCCACCATCGCATACTGCGAAAACTTATCCATTCGCTTAGCTAACTTTCTATCAATAAAGTCAGTAACTTCAAAGTTTTTTACTTCACAAGCGAACTGCGTTTTGAACTTTTCAGCATCAAAATGCGTCACAGGCGCAGCACCACTTTTTCCACTAACAAGTCCATTCCAATATTCATCTTTGGTATTGCCTATAGGTGTAAGTGCGCCTAAACCGGTAACTACTACTCGCTTTAATTCCATAAAATAAAGTTCTTATTTTGCTTCTTCTATATAAGATACAGCTTGACCAACTGTTGCGATATTTTCAGCTTGATCGTCTGGGATTTGAATATCGAATTCTTTTTCAAATTCCATGATTAATTCAACAGTGTCTAATGAATCTGCTCCTAAGTCGTTAGTGAAACTAGCTTCAGTTACAACTTCGTTTTCATCAACTCCTAATTTGTCTACGATAATCGCTTTTACTCTTGATGCAATGTCTGACATAATTTTTTAATTTTAAGTTTTAATTAGGTCGCAAAAATAAAAAAACTTTATTTCAATACACACCTTTAGTTTAAAAATGTGTCTGTAATTTACTAAAATTACTTTGAAGATTTTATCTTTTGCGTTCTAATTGTTAATTATTATTCTTTTTTTTGTTCTGAATAATAGTAACTGATTGTCTGTAAATGAAACGTATTGTAATCTTTGCGTCCGGAAGTGGAACCAATGCTGAAAATTTAATTAAGTTTTTTCACAACAGAGAAAATGCTTCTGTTATTCAGGTACTCACTAACAATCCTCATGCCAAAGTTTTAGATCGCGCCAAAAAACTAAAGGTTAGCGCACTGTCATTCAACAAAATAGCATTTACCGAAACTAGTGATGTCCTTAATATTCTGAAAGCTGCACAGCCTGATTTAATTGTCTTAGCCGGTTTTCTCTGGAAATTTCCTGAAAGCATTTTGGCAGAGTTTCCTAATAAAGTGATTAACATTCACCCAGCGTTACTTCCAAAATATGGCGGAAAAGGCATGTATGGCATGCATGTTCACAAGGCTATTGTTGCTAACAACGAGTCTGAAACCGGAATTACCATTCATTATGTAAATGAACATTATGATGAAGGAGCGATTATTTTTCAGTCGAAATGTAAAGTAAATGCAACGGATACTGCTGAAGATGTCGCTGATAAAATTCATGAATTGGAGATGGAGCATTTTCCGAAGGTTGTGGAAAAGCTTTTAAAATAAATGACTGTCATATCAAGCAGAGTCGAGATGCTATGAAGTCCAAAATAATATAAAGAGACACCCACTTTCGTGAGTGCTAAAGATGAGTAAAAAAAAGAAAAAATATTATACGGTTTGGAAAGGACACCACACTGGTGTTTTTGAATCTTGGGAGGATTGTAAAGCACAAATCAAGGATTTTCAAGGAGCACAGTACAAATCCTTTGCCACTTTTGACGCTGCAAAAAAAGCCTTAAAAGGCAGCTATAAAGATTATATTGGGAAACATAAAAAGTTTACCAGCGAACTTTCCGAAGCTCAACTCAAAAAAATTGGTCAGCCTAATTATAAATCTATCTCAGTTGATGCTGCCTCTTCAGGTAATCCTGGTAAAATGGAATATCGTGGCGTAGAAACGAAATCAAAAAAACAGTTATTTATTCAAGGCCCTTTTGAAGAAGGCACTAATAATATTGGTGAATTTTTAGCTATTGTACATGGATTGGCTTTTTTGAAAAAGAAAAACAGTGACTATATCATTTATACCGACTCAAAAACTGCGATGAGTTGGGTGCGGAAAAAAACCTGCAATACCAAACTAGAGCGTAATGCAAAAAATAAAACCTTATTCGATTTAGTTGATCGTGCCGTAGATTGGTTAAAAAACAATACATACAACACAACCATTGTAAAATGGGAAACCAAAGCTTGGGGTGAAATTCCTGCAGATTTTGGTCGAAAATAAATTCGTTTTTTAGTCCTTAAAAAATGTATATTTGCAGCAAATTTTAAACGCTTTATGAGCAAATTAGTTATAGTAGGTACGGTCGCTTTTGACGCTATCGAAACCCCTTTTGGAAAAACAGACAAAATTCTTGGTGGTGCTGCAACCTTTATTGGTTTAGCGGCTTCTCATTTTGATGTAGATGCAGCAGCAGTTTCAGTTGTTGGTGGTGATTTTCCTCAGGAATATTTAGATTTATTAGTAAACAAAAACATTAATATTGAAGGTGTTGAAATCGTAAAAGACGGCAAAACCTTCTTCTGGAGTGGGAAATATCATAACGATATGAACTCGAGAGATACGCTAGCTACCGAGTTGAATGTTTTAGAGCATTTTAATCCTGTCGTTCCAGAAGCTTATCAAGATGCTGAAGTAGTAATGCTCGGAAACTTACATCCGCTTACACAACAAAGTGTACTTGATCAAATGACCAAGAAGCCTAAGCTTACTATTTTAGACACGATGAATTTCTGGATGGATATTGCGCTTGACGATTTACATGCGGTTATAAAAAATATTGATGTGATTACCATTAACGATGAAGAAGCCAGACAACTTACAGGAGAATACTCTTTGGTGGTTGCTGCACGTAAAATTCATGATATGGGACCAAAATATGTCGTGATTAAAAAAGGGGAGCATGGTGCTTTATTATTTCATAATGACCATATGTTTTATGCTCCAGCCTTACCGTTAGAAGAAGTATTTGACCCAACAGGTGCAGGAGATACTTTTGCTGGTGGATTTGCGGGTTATTTAGCAAAAACAGAAGACTATTCGTTTGAAAACATGAAAAACGCTGTCATTTATGGCTCCACATTAGCCTCATTCTGTGTCGAGAAATTTGGCACAGAGCGTATGCAAAACATATCTAAAGATGATGTCGAATACCGATTAAAAGAGTTCAAACGACTTACACAGTTTAATATTGAATTATCATAAACCAACGCGCTCAACATCGAGCGCGTTTTTTAATTAATACTAAATCCGAAATTTTATAATTTTGGTACACGCAAAAACAACAACACAACAATGAGCGATGCTTTAAAACATGAATGCGGAATTGCACTCATAAGACTTAAAAAACCATTAGAGTATTATAAAGAAAAATATGGCAGTGCATTTTACGGCGTTAATAAAATGTATCTCATGATGGAAAAACAGCACAATCGCGGACAAGATGGTGCTGGATTTGCAAGCATAAAATTAGACACCAAACCTGGAGAGCGTTATATAAGTCGTGTACGCTCTATTGCGCAGCAACCTATACAAGATATTTTTGCTCAAATTAATGAGCGTATAAATGATGAACTTACCGAACATCCCGAATATCAAAACGATGTAGCCTTACAAAAAAGACACATCCCTTATGTTGGCGAATTACTTTTAGGACATGTACGCTATGGAACGTTTGGAAAAAACAGTGTTGAAAGCGTTCACCCCTTTTTAAGACAAAATAACTGGATGCATAGAAATCTTATCGTAGCTGGTAATTTTAATATGACAAATGTAAATCAGCTATTTGATGGTTTGGTACAATTAGGTCAGCACCCAAAAGAAAAGGCTGATACCATTACTATAATGGAAAAAATTGGTCATTTTTTGGACGATGCTGTTGCTAAGATTTATAAAAAGCTTAAAAAAGAAGGCTATAATAAAAATGAGTGTTCGCCACTAATTGCCGAGCGCCTTAATGTTGCTAAAATATTAAAAAAATCATCAAAAAACTGGGATGGTGGTTATGCTATGGCAGGACTTTTAGGTCATGGCGATTCGTTTGTATTAAGAGATCCGGCTGGCATTAGACCTGCTTATTATTATGAAGATGAGGAGATTGTTGTTGTCGCCTCAGAGCGACCAGTCATACAAACCGTTTTTAATGTCAGTTTTGATGACGTTAAAGAACTTACTCCTGGCCATGCCATCATTACTAAAAAATCTGGGGAGGTCTATATTGAAGAAATCATAACGCCTTTAGAACGAAAAGCCTGTTCCTTCGAACGTATTTATTTTTCCCGCGGAAGTGATGCCGAAATATATCAGGAACGTAAAAACCTTGGTAAATTATTAATGCCAAAAGTATTAGAGGCGATCGATAACGACACTAAGAATACCGTATTTTCTTATATTCCAAATACTGCGGAAACATCCTTCTTTGGAATGATAGAAACCGTTGAAGAGCATTTGAACGAAAAGAAAACACAAGCGATTTTAGATGGTAATGGTAAACTCTCCGCAGAACGTGTCACTGAAATTCTTTCAGAACGACCACGCATTGAAAAGATTGCAATTAAAGATGTTAAGCTTCGTACGTTTATTACCGAAGACAGTAGTCGTGACGACTTAGTTGCTCACGTTTATGATGTAACCTATGGTGTCATCAAATCAACAGACAATTTAGTCATTATCGATGATAGTATTGTAAGAGGAACCACGCTCAAAAAGAGTATCATTAAAATGATGGATCGTTTGAACCCAAAACAAATCGTTGTAGTCTCCTCGGCACCACAAATTAGATATCCTGATTGCTACGGAATCGATATGGCTAACCTTGAAAGCCTTATCGCTTTTAGAGCCATGCTGGAACTTTTAAAAGAGCGTGACAAATACCATTTAGTTGAAGAGGTCTATCATAAATGTAAAGCTCAACTAGAATTAAAAGATAGTGAGGTTAAAAACTTTGTCAAAGACTTATACAGTGAATTTACAGCAGATGAAATTTCTGATAAGATTGCTGAATTAATTTCTGATGATACTGTTAAGGCTAAAGTAAAAACAATCTTTCAACCTATAGAAAATCTACATAAAGCCTGTCCGAAAAATTTAGGAGATTGGTATTTCACTGGAAATTATCCTACCGATGGTGGTAACCGAGTGGTTAACAGGGCATTCGTTAATTTTTATGAAGGAAATAAAGCCAGAGCTTACTAGATAAACGGTTGATTTTTGGCACTTTATCCTAAAAAAAGTGCTTTTAATCCGATAAAAATGCATTTCATCTAATATTTAACAAACCTTAGATAATAAACGCATACATTGGTATCACCATAACATAAGTAGGTTAAGTTCATGGTAGATTTGGGGCAAAAAAGAGTGAACTTCTGTTCACTCTTTTTTATTATAATAAGGTCTCTTCTTTTCTAATAGTCAGTTTATCTTTTAAGTTTATTATAAGGAGTTGTTAATCAATTCTTTTACATCCTTACTTGTAGTTAAAGTTTATTTGCTCTTCTTTAAGCCCATGAATCTGTGTTTTTTCCGTTTAAGCCAATTTATTCGTCGTTGGTCTAAAAAATTAAACTATTAAATAAAAGTGCTGTTATATTTGTTTCACCATAACATAAGTAGGTTAAGTTTATGGTAGATTTGGGGCAAAAAAGTCGGACTCTCGTCCGGCTTTTTTCATTTTTGGCTCACCCTATAAAATTCTAAAATTTCCGAAGCAAAAAAAAGCAAACCCAAATGAGTTTGCTTTCTAAATTTAAATCTTAGACGTATTTTTTATTTCGCTTCAGCGTAACGACGTTCTACTTCATTCCAGTTAACAACCTTAAAGAAAGCGTCTATATAATCTGGTCTTCTGTTTTGATAGTTTAAATAATAAGCATGCTCCCAAACATCTAATCCTAATATTGGTGTTCCTCCACAAGTTACACCAGGCATTAATGGATTATCTTGATTTGGCGTAGAACAAACCTCTACTTTTCCACCTTTGTGAACACATAACCATGCCCATCCCGATCCAAATTGAGTTGCAGCAGCTTTACTAAATGCTTCTACAAAAGCATCTTTTGATCCAAATTCTGCTTCAATAGCATCTTTTAAATCTCCAGAAAGGTAACCTTTATCTTCAGGATTCATCACCTCCCAAAACAATGAATGATTATAAAAACCACCTCCATTATTTCGCACACCTTTATTATTCATATCAAGGTTTCCTAAAATATCTTCTATAGATTTCCCTTCTAAATCGGTACCTTCAATAGCAGCATTTAGTTTTGTTGTGTAACCATTATGATGTTTTGTGTGATGTATTTCCATTGTGCGCGCATCGATATGTGGTTCTAATGCGTCGTATGCGTATTTTAATTTCGGTAATTCGAAAGCCATAATATTTAGTTTTTTAATGTTAATAATTAATGATACCAAATTTAAGGATAAAACTGCGCAATTAAAAATATTAAATACCTATGAACTCATAGATAGTTTTTATAATTTTAAGCGTGCAAAAACAATCACCTTTTACAATTTACAATGCCTCTGCTGGAAGTGGGAAAACCTTCACATTAGTAAAAGAATATCTTAAAATTTTATTTGAATCAAAAAGCAAACTGGCTTTTAGAAATAGTTTGGCTCTCACGTTTACTAATAAAGCCGTTGGCGAAATGAAAGAGCGTGTTATCCTAATGCTTAAGATGTTTTCTGAAGAACACATACTAGATACACCAAATAGTATGTTTAAGGTATTAACTGAAGAGCTTGATATAAAACCTCAACTCCTTCATGAACGTTCAAAGATTTTATTACAAACTATTATTCATAATTATGCTGCTTTTGACATTTCTACTATTGACAAGTTTAATCATAAACTCATTCGAACATTTGCCTATGATCTTAAACTTCCAGTAAATTTTGAAGTAGAATTAGATACGACGACCATACTAGGAAAAGCTGTAGACAGGCTTATAGATCAAGCAGGAAATGACGAAGAGCTTACAAAAGTATTGGTAGATTTTGCAATTGAAAAAACAGATGACGACCGAAGCTGGGATATTACTTATGATTTTAATAGTATTGCAAAATTACTAGTTAACGAAAATGAAATTCCGTTTCTAGACCAGCTAAAAGGCAAAACGTTATCAGATTTTAAAGCCTTAAAAACAAATCTTCAAAAACAGCAAAAAGAGGTTGAGCAGCAAATTATAGACTTGGCAAAAAGTACTCTAGACCTCATCGGGAGACATAATTTAGAATTTTCAGATTTTAATTATAGAACACTTCCTAATCATTTTAAAAAAGCAAGTGACTTAAATTTTAGCGGACTCTACAGCAACAAATTACAAGAGAATTTAGCCGAAAGAACCAAAATTTACAGCAAAAAGTTAGACGCCGAAAAAGCTGCAGCTATTGAAGATTTATTGCCTCAAATTGAAACCAACTATCTCGCTATAAAACAATTAGTTTACACCTCAAAGTTTTTGAGTAATGCTTTAAAGAACATCACACCTTTATCTGTTTTGAGCGCTATAAAACAGACGCTTCAAGACCTTAAAGACGAGGACGACATTTTACTGATTTCTGAGTTTAATAACTTAATCAGTGAGGAAATTAAAGAACAACCTGCGCCTTTTATCTACGAACGTATTGGTGAAAAGTTTAAGCACTATTTCATTGACGAATTTCAAGATACGTCTGGCTTACAGTGGTGTAACTTAATACCGTTAATAGATAATGCTCTTTCTGGTGAAAACCTAAAAGGAGAAACAGGATCCTTAATGCTTGTTGGTGATGCAAAACAAGCCATTTACAGATGGCGAGGTGGACGTGCCGAACAGTTTATCGATTTATATTCTGAAACTGCAAAGCCATTTACTATACGTCAGAAAATTGAAAACCTTCCTACAAATTATAGGAGTCATAAAACCATAGTAGAATTTAATAATCAGTTTTTTGATCATATTGCCGATTTTGCATTGTCCAATCCGAAGCATCAATATATTTATAAAAACGCCAAACAAAATGTTTTTTTTGAAGAGGAAGGCTATGTAGAATTGTCGTTTTTAAACACTAAAGATGAAGATAAAAACGAATTGTATAGCAGAGCTGTTTTTGATACCATTGTCAAAGCTGAAGCCAATGGTTTTAAGAAAAAAGACATATGTATTATTGTAAGAAAAACAAAAGAAGGTATTGCTATTGCAGAATACCTTAGCGATCAAGGTATAGCTATTATTTCTTCGGAAACCTTACTGCTCAAAAACGCTCCAGAGGTGCAGTTTATCAATCAACTTATAACCTTAAGCTTACAGCCTTTAAATGATGAAATTAAAGTGCAACTTCTAAGTTTTTTAGCGGAAGAGAAATTACAATTAGACGATACCCACAATTTTTTAGAACGTATGATTCATTTGAAACCAAAAGCTTTATTTGAAGCTTTACGTACGTTTGGTTTCGATTTTAATTTTGATTTGTTTTTGCACTTACCAATTTACGAAGCAGTTGAAAGTGTGATTAGAGCATTTCATTTAAATGAACATTCTAATGCTTACATTCAATTTTATTTGGATGAAGTGTTTGATTACTCTCAAAAGTACAATGCCAGCTTTTCTGGGTTTTTAGAATTCTGGGATCGTAAAAAAGACAAACTGAGTATCGTATCTCCTTTAGGGAAAGATGCTATTCAAATCATGACCATACATAAATCTAAAGGCTTAGAATTCCCAGTCGTTATATTTCCTTATGCTAATCAAGACATTTACTCTGATATAACTCCTAAAGTCTGGTTTCCTGTCGATAAAGCAGTGTTTAATGGGTTTTCAAACCTCTATCTTAATATGAATAAGGATTTAGAAGAACTTAATGATTTAGGAACTCAAATTTATGGTGACTATCGTTCGCAATTAGAGTTAGACAGTCTTAATTTACTCTATGTAGTATTGACTAGAGCTGTAGAACAGTTGTATATCATTTCAGAATATGACAATACTAAAAATCAAAAAGATACTTCAACTCATTATTCCGATTTATTTATCAATCATTTAAAGTTTCTAGGGAAATGGGATGAGCAAAACATGGTATATAGTTTTGGGACTGCCGCTGCGCCTTCCGAAGACAAAAAAGATACCATTCAAACTATCGAGCAAGTTGATTTTATTTCTACACAAAAAGAAGATCACAACCTCAATATTTTAACAAGTTCTGGGTATTTATGGGATACCGCTCAAGAGAAAGCGATAGCTCAAGGTAATTTGGTTCATCATATAATGTCATTTATAAAAACTGAAAACGATATAGATTTTGCTTTAGAACACTTTTTAAGTGCTGGGCATATCAATGCAACTCAATTTGAAGCATTACAACCAATAATTAACGATCTGATCACTCATAAAAATCTTAGGCCCTATTTTGCTACCAATCTTAAAGTTTATAACGAAAAGGATATCATTACCAAAGAAGGTAAAATATTAAGACCAGATCGTGTTGTTATAAACACCAACAACGAAGCTACTATTATAGATTATAAAACAGGACTTAAAGATTCTAAACACAAAGAACAACTCTTCGATTATCAATACGTTTTAGAAGAGATGGGATTTGATGTGGTTAAAAAAGTTCTTATTTATATCAATGATGACATTGTGATAAAAGAATTTTAAATTTGTATAAACGAAACCAACTATGTACGGAAAAATAAAAGAACACTTACAAAACGAAATTAACACTATCAAAAATGATGGTCTCTTTAAAGAAGAGCGAATAATAACGTCTCCTCAAGGTGCTGAAATCACTTTAAATACAGGTGAAACCGTTTTAAACTTTTGCGCTAATAATTATTTGGGCTTATCGTCTCATCCAGATGTGATTCAGGCAGCAAAAGACACGATGGACACCCATGGATTTGGGATGTCGTCTGTACGTTTTATCTGTGGAACACAGGACATACACAAAACATTAGAACAAAAAATTGCTGATTTCTATGGCACTGAAGACACTATTTTATATGCTGCAGCTTTTGACGCTAATGGTGGTGTTTTTGAACCGCTCTTAGGAAAAGAAGATGCTATTATTTCAGACTCTTTAAATCATGCTTCAATTATTGATGGCGTTCGTTTGTGTAAAGCAGCACGTTACCGCTATGCAAATAATGACATGAATGATTTAGAGCAGCAACTTATTGCTGCCAATGAAAACGGTGCGCGATTCAAAATTATAGTAACCGACGGTGTGTTTTCAATGGACGGATTAGTAGCGCCTTTAGATAAAATTTGTGACTTAGCAGATACATATGATGCCTTAGTGATGATTGATGAGTGTCATGCTACTGGTTTTATAGGAGAAACTGGTCGAGGCACACTTGAAGAAAAAGGTGTATTAGGGCGCATAGATATTATTACAGGAACCTTAGGTAAAGCTATGGGTGGCGCTATGGGTGGCTACACCACGGCAAAAAAGGAAGTTATTGAAATTTTACGCCAACGTTCTAGGCCATATTTATTTTCTAATTCTTTAGCTCCAGCAATCGTCGGTGCTTCAATTAAGGTTTTTGATATGCTAGCAAATGACACAGCACTCAGAGATACTTTAGAAAGTAATACAGCCTATTTCAAAAAAGGAATGAAAGAGGCAGGTTTTGATATTATTGATGGAGACTCTGCAATAGTCCCTGTAATGTTATATGATGCAAAACTATCGCAAACTATGGCTAAAATGCTACTTAATGAAGGTATTTATGTCATTGGTTTCTTTTTTCCTGTGGTGCCGAGAGAAAAGGCCAGAATACGAGTACAACTATCTGCTGCTCACACGAAAAGCCATTTAGATAAAGCTATTGCTGCGTTTATTAAGGTAGGGAAAACACTGGAGGTTATTTAAAATCAGTCCAAACTCCCTATTTTTAGTACAAGTAATCAATATTTTTATATATTTGTCTTTGTTAATAAAATTTAACAACTTACTTTTGCCTTTAATTAACACTTAAAATTAAAATTATTTAGAATATGAAAAATCTTAGCAGATTATTTTTCGCTTTGTTGCTAGTAGTAAGCTTCAATGTTAATGCACAAGACGAAAACAACCCATGGAAAATTGAGATTGGAGCTAATGCAGTTGATCTCTATCCTGTTGGTGAAGACGCTCCATTAGGTGAGTACTTCGATGAATTCTATAACGTAACTGACCATTGGAATTTTTTACCATCATTGTCAAAAGTTTCTGTATCTAGATACTTAAGCGATGGTTTTACTATTTCTGCTGCAGGTACAATTAACAGAATTGACAAAGTTGGAGATTCTTCAGCTGATGATTTATCTTACTATGGATTAGATGGTACTATTTCTTATGGATTGATGAATTTAATCAACTCTAAAACAATCGACCCTTACTTAGGTGTTGGTGGTGGTTACACTTGGGTTGATGAAATTGGTGCTGGAACATTAAACGGAACAGTAGGAGTTAACTACTGGTTCTCTGAAAATGTTGGTTTAACAGCTCAGTCTTCATACAAGCACTCATTTGAAGATTACTTACCTAAGCACTGGCAACACTCTATTGGTGTTTCTATCAAATTTGGTGGAAAAGACACAGATGGTGATGGTATCTATGATAAAAACGATGCTTGTCCAGATGTTCCTGGTTTAGAAGCATTCAACGGATGTCCAGATTCTGATAACGATGGTATCGAAGATTCAAAAGATGACTGTCCTAACGATGCTGGTTTAGCTGAATTTAACGGTTGCCCAGATTCTGATAGTGATGGTGTTGCTGATAAAGATGATGATTGTCCTACAGTTGCTGGTTTAAAAGCTTTAAACGGTTGTCCAGATGCTGATAGCGATGGTGTTGCTGATAAAGATGATAACTGTCCTAACGAAAAAGGTCCTGCTGCTAACAAAGGATGTCCTTGGCCTGATACTGATGGTGACGGAATCTTAGACAAAGATGATCAATGTCCAGAAGAAGCTGGTACTGTTGCTAACAATGGTTGCCCAGAAGTTGCTCCAACTGAAGAAGTAATGAAGCAATTAAATGAGTACGCTAGAACTATCTTATTTGATACTGGTAAAGCATCTTTCAAAGAAGAGTCTATGGAAGTATTAGCTGCAATGACTGCTATCTTCAAAGAATATCCACAAGCTGATTTCTCTATCGATGGTCACACTGATAGTGTAGGTTCTAAATCTACTAACCAGTTATTATCTGAAAGAAGAGCTAACGCTGTTAGAGATTACTTAATTGCTAACGGAATCAACGCTGATAGATTAACTGCTAACGGTTACGGTGAAGATTATCCAATCGCTTCTAACAAAACTAGAAACGGTAGAAAAAACAACAGACGTGTAGAAGTAAAACTTAAATAATTAAGTTTCACTCTCAAACATAAATAACTAAAAAAACGCTCCGAATTATCGGAGCGTTTTTTATTTTTATACTATGAGAACTTTCATAGATGACGTCATTTTAGATTTAATAAAAAAGAACCACGACCTTTCTCAACTTACCTTTGTATTACCCAGCAAACGAGCAGGAACTTTTCTTAAATATGCCATTCCTAAACACGTTAAAAAAACATTATTTTCTCCTGAAATAATCTCTATTGAAGAATTCGTTGAAACACTTTCTGATTTTCAATATGCTACAAATGCCGAATTACTTTTTGAATTTTATGATGTTTATCTCAAACATACACCCAAACAACATATTGAATCATTTGATCAGTTTTCTAAATGGGCACAATTGCTATTACAAGACTTTAATGAAATAGATCGATATCTCATACCTCCCAATGAGGTGTTTGATTATCTCACTGCAATTAAAGAAATAGAACATCATCACTGGTCTTTAGATGATGAACCAACCCAATACATCAAAAATTATTTACAATTCTGGAATCGTTTAAAAGTCTATTATACCGAGTTTCAAAAGCAATTAACTACTAAGAAAAAAGCATATCAAGGACTGGTTTACAGAGAAGCCGTCAACGCTATAGAACAATACATAGCGCTCAACGCGGATACAACATTTGTATTTGTTGGTTTTAACGCCTTAAATAAAGCTGAAGAACTAATTATTCAAGAGTTATTACATCAGGATATGGCTCACATTTACTGGGACATAGACCAACACTTTATTGATAGTTCGTTTCATGATGCCGGACTTTTTACAAGGTATCATAAATCTAATTGGAAATACTTTGAAAAGCAAAATTTTAACTGGATCACTGATTATTATTCAGAAAATAAAGACATCCATGTCATTGGAGCACCAAAAAATATAAGTCAGGTCAAATATATTGGAGAACTCATTGGTACTATTTATAAACAAAAAAACACGCTACAAAATACAGCTGTTGTTTTAGGCGATGAGACGCTTTTATTACCGCTACTCAATTCAATACCAAAACATGTAGGAGCTATCAACATAACCATGGGATTACCGCTAAAAGTAATTCCTTTAGCATCCTTATTTGAATCCTTATTTGACATTCATAAGTCAGTATCTTCAACAGTGTATTACAAAAATGTCATTGATGTGCTTTCAAACCAATATATCAATGCTGTCTTTGAAACTGAAACCTCAAATGAGGCAGAACATATTATAAACCATATTCAACAACAAAATAAAGTTTACCTCACACTTGAAGAGTTAAAATCATTATCTCCCAATTATAAATTACTAATTGAAATACTATTTGGTTCATGGCAAAATCAACCCAAATTAGCAATTCAAAACTGTATCAGGCTTATTGCTATACTCAAAACAAATCTGGATAAAAATAAATCTGATAATCTATTACCACTAGAGTATTTATACCGATTTCAGCAAGTGTTTAATACATTAGAAACTTTAAATGCCTCATTTTCTCATGTAACAACAATTGCTACACTATTTAGTATTTACCGTGAACTCCTTAAAAGCGAAACCTTAGACTTTAAAGGTGAACCACTTAAAGGTTTACAAATCATGGGGATGCTTGAATCTCGGGTTTTAGATTTCGAAACGGTAATAATCACCTCGGTAAATGAAGGCGTGTTACCTGCTGGTAAAAGTCATAATTCGTTCATCCCTTTTGATGTTAAACTAGAAAAAAAATTGCCAACTTATAAAGAAAAAGATGCTGTTTATACGTATCACTTTTATCATCTTTTACAACGTGCTAAAACAGCTTATATTCTATATAATACCGAACCTGACGTTCTAAATGGAGGTGAAAAAAGTAGATTTATAACACAATTAGAGGTTGAAGACATTCACAATATAAAATCTTATATAATTTCAGCACATGTGCCTTCCATAGAACAAAAATTGCGACAAATTAAGAAAACACCTGAAATAATCAACACGCTAAAAAAAGTGGCTGAAAAAGGATTTTCGCCATCGTCATTAACCAATTATATTCGTAATCCAATCGATTTTTATTACGATAAAATTTTAGGAATTAAGCAGTATGAAGAGGTTGAAGAAAATGTCGCTTACAACACTTTAGGTACTGTTATTCATAATACACTTGAGGATTTCTATAAACCATTAGAAGGACAATTTCTCAGTATAGAATTGATAAAAGGTATGAAATCGAAAATTTCGGCAACTGTGTCTCATCATTTCAAAGCCGAATTTAAAGAAGGTGATATTACAAGAGGCAAAAACCTCATCATTTTTGAAATTGCTCAGCGTTATATTTCGAACTTTTTAAACCTTGAAATTGATGACCTCAAACAAGGTCATACGATTAAAATTATAGCGATTGAAACTAATAACAAAGTAGCTATACATATAGATGATATCACAACAACTGTATCTCTAACTGGCAAAGTTGACCGCGTAGATGAATATGATGGCACCTTAAGAATTATAGATTACAAAACAGGACGGGTTGAGCCAAGCAAAGTTCATGTCACTAATTGGGAAGATATCACTACAGATTATGATAAATACAGTAAAAGTTTTCAGGTATTGATGTACGCTTATATGATGTATAAAAGTAACTTCATTTCCTTACCTGTTGAAGCAGGTATAATTTCTTTTAAAAGCTTAAGTTCTGGAGTATTAAAATTTGCTAAAAAGATTCCTCAAAGTAATTCTAAAGATTATGCCATTACTTCTGAAACATTAGATGCTTTTGAAATAGAACTCAAAAGACTAATTTCAGAGCTTTATAATCCTGATATAGATTTTATTGAAAAAGAGGTATGATGAAAACAAAAAATCAAGTTCTATATCGAGACCATAAAAAGCCCATTGTATGGGATGCATTTTTTAAATCTAACGGAACACCAAAACCCATTGTTATATTTTGTCATGGTTATAAAGGTTTCAAAGATTGGGGCGCCTGGGACTTAGTTGCTAAATGCTTTAGTGAACATGATTTTTTCTTTGTAAAATTTAACTTTTCTCATAATGGAGGAACAGTCGACAATCCTATTGATTTTCCAGATTTAGAAGCTTTTGCTGAAAATAATTATTCAAAAGAACTTGATGACTTAGATGACATGCTAAACTTTATCGCTTCTGAAGCATTTGAATTTAATCATGAAATAAATATTAATGATATAACACTGATCGGACACTCCAGAGGTGGCGGAATAGCGATATTAAAAACTTCCGAAGACCAACGCATTACTAGATTAATCACTTGGGCAAGTGTCAGCAGCTTTGGAAAACGAATCTCAACAACAGAAGGTTTAGAACAGTGGAAAAAAGATGGTGTCAAGTACGTTTTAAACGGAAGGACAAAACAACACATGCCGCATAACTATCAATTTTATGAAGATTTTAAAGCTAATGAACAGCGTTTGGATATAGAAGCAGCGGTTAAACGCATTACAACTCCAGTGCTTATCATTCATGCAAAAGGGGATCCTACGGTAGCATTTGACGAAGCTGAAATTTTAAAAGCCTGTAACTCTAACCATAACCTTTTTCCTATTGAAGGTTCAAATCACGTCTTTGATGCTAGACATCCATGGACACAAGATAAGCTGCCGGAAGCCTTACAACTCGTGGTTGAAGAAAGTATCAGCTTTATTAAAAATTAAGCAATTTTAAGCTTCGGTTGTACATGACAGGCTTCCATCTTTTTAAATAACACGTCTTTATTGATAGGTTTGGTCATATAATCATTCATACCTAAAGCCATGACTTTTTGCTGAGTTTCTTCCGTAGCATCAGCAGTAACAGCTATGATTGGTATCTCACTAATAGTAAGACCTAATTGTCCGCTTCTAATAATTTTAGTGGCTTCATAGCCATCCATTACAGGCATTTGAAGATCCATTAATACGATATCAAAAACATCATTTTTTAATGCTTCTAATGCTTCCTGACCATTATTTACAACAAAAAAGCTCATTTGAGAATTGGTCGCCAACAACTTTTTTATCACCATTTGATTCATCTTATTGTCTTCAACCACTAAAACATGTTGCTTTAGTTTAGCGTTTTGACTAATCTGTGCATTAGGTGCTTCAACGTCTTCTATATACTGTAATGGTAACTCAATAAACACATTGGTTCCTTGTTCTAATTTACTTTCAATTTGAATGGAACCCTCAAATAATTCAACTAAATGTTTAACGATTGTTAATCCCAGACCTATACCACCAAATTGACGCTTGTGATTTAAACGCATTTGATTGAAACTATCAAAAACGTTCTTTTTACTGTTGTCGTCCATACCAATTCCTGTGTCAGATATTTGAATTGAAAAACGAGAGATCTGATTGGGTTGGGTAGAGCATTTTAATTTAAACTTAATATGCCCTTTTTCAGTAAACTTTACAGCATTACTCAACACATTATTAATAATTTGTATAAAGCGCTCAGCATCTCCAATAATTGTAGTAGGAATTTCATAATCGATATCAAACTTATAACTTAGGCCTTTTTTCTCTGCTTCAGATTTCCAGTTATTACTAATTTGATTCACTAATAACGACGGGTTAAACACTTCATGTTTAAGCTTAAGTTCATTCTTTTCTATCTTTTCAAAGTCTAAAATATCATTAACATTGCTCAATAAACTTAATGAGGCATTTTTAATAACTTGATATTGCTCTCTGTCTTCTAAAGCATGTTTGGGGCTTTTTAGTTCTAATTCGGCAATGCCCATAATTGCATTTATAGGCGTACGTAATTCATGACTAATATTAGACATAAAGTAAGTTTTTAACTCACTTATTTCTTCAGATTTCCGAAGAGCTTCTTCTTGTGAATGCTCTTTTTCTTCCCGTAATCTTCTCAGTAAATTTGTCATGGATAAGGATAAGAAAATGACCTCAAAACCAGAACCAAATTTAGCACTGTTTAAAGTGTAGAAATTATTAGGAATTAAACTTAAATTATTCATCACAAACCCTAATAAACCAAGTACTAAGAAAAATATTCCAACAGAAAAGTAAGGATCAATAGACATACGTTTAAAACGCATTTTTAATACTGTTGCTAAAATTAGAATTAAGCTAAATAAACCATTCACATTACTTATTGGGTAAACTAATTCTAATGTTTTCGGACTTATAAATACCATTACAAATAGAACGGCTAAAACGACATAAATAACATTATAGGCTCTTTTAAATGATGCCAGTTGCATATCTATTTTTAAGAAATACTCACAGTATTTTAATAGGAAAAAATTAGATGATAATGCTGTAATCAGAACAGCTCTACTATTTAAAAACCCGCCTTCTGGTAATATGTATTGAAAAATAAAACCATCTAGTGCTGCCTGCATTAATCCAATAGAAAACACATAAATACCATAGTATAAAAAGGTTTTTTCTCTGAGGCTTGAATAAAAGAATAAGTAAATAATACTAGCCAAAAAGAGTAGTCCATAAAACAGTCCTAAAAACAATTGTTGTTTATAATTCATCATCCAAAAAGACGATTCGTCATAAAGGTTTAAAGGCATATTAATAGTTTCTCCATCACTTTTAAAATGCAAATAATACTCTTGTACCGCATTGGGTTGCAGCGTAATTTTAAAAACGGTAAGTCTGTGTGCTACTTGGCGTTCAGAAAAATTAATTTGATCGCCACTTTTAAATACTTCAATTTCAGATTCTGAAACATGATACAAATTTGCAATATCTGTAATTGGTCTTGCCGTCTCTAAATAATACGTTTCTTGTTCATCAGACGTATTTTCGAGTTGAAATCGAACCCAGAAATTATCAGATGTAAATCCGACACTTTGATTTTCTGACTGAAGTGTAGCAAATTCTAATGATCTATCTTCGATTAATTCATCGATACTAAGTTCACGATCCTGGATGTTAATAAATTCGGCGTACTCGTAAAGTTGACCTTTACTGTTTTGCGGATTGAATGGTAAGTCTTGAGCATAAACGCTAAGACCTAATAAATAGGTAAATAGTAGTGTTAGTTTCATGTTTGGGGCATTTAACTGTGAACAACATACGAGAAAAAAAACAGTTAAGCTTTTTTAATAGGCTAAAAATCGACAAATCACCTATTTATGGGATGTAATTCATTTTCTTGCTGCAAAAAAACACAATAATTACTCCCTAATACCTTTAAAAGTATTTGATTTAAGAATACAAAACCAAGCTTGGACATGCTGATTTTAATTGTTGTAAAGCACAACATAATAATTGTTGTTTTGAAATTGTTTGCTTCTGAAAGGAGAACATCTTGTATAAAATGATACTAGTAACGTTTCAAAATGAAAAAGACTAGAACAAATGTTCAGGTGATCTGTTTACTGTGGAGCATATCGGATTCGAACCGATCGCCTCTACGCTGCCAGCGTAGCGCTCTAGCCAAATGAGCTAATGCCCCAATTTATATTATTTTAACCCGCCTAAAACTAAAACGGGTAAAGCGCTACTAAAATCTTTTTTTAAGATGGTGTTCTTTTCCCATTTTTTTACGAAAAACCCACGTTTTCGCCTCACTACACATAATAAATCTGGGTTATTATTTTTATAGTGTTCTAGAACACCTTGATAGGTTGTGGCATTTTCAGCAATAGTAGTATTCGTGATTAAACGGGACAAGTCGTCGTTAATATCAAAATCACCTTCATTGTGATATGGTGTCTTTACTAATAGTAAATTTAAAACCGCTTTAAATTGATTTTTAATAGCTTTCAGCGGATCTAAAGCATTTTCTTTTTTTATAACTGCCGATTTAACCGCTAATAATATTTTAACAATAGGTTTATAAACATACCCTTCCGGAACAATCAATGCAGGTATATTAGTTTGCTTTACAATCTTTCCAGATGTTTTACCTAAATACACTTCATCTTTAATCGAGTTGGTTCTAGGCTCTAATATAATTAGGTCTACGTTTAAAGCTTTACAAGCCAATTCTATAGTATCTACAAGTTTTCCTTTAAATGTTTTAATAATAACATCAACGCCTTTGGTGTCTATTTTAGAAACATGTCCTTTTAAAAAGGCAAGACTTTCACGCTCTAAAATATGATCTACCTTAATCATGGTACCAGCTTTAGTATAAACATTATATATCTGCACAACATATAATTTAGCACCAAAAGCTCTAGCAAAATCAACAGCATATTGTAAATGACTTTCGGCATTTTTAGAGGAACCAACAGGAACAAGAATAGACTTCATAATAAAATATTTAAAAGTAACTTTGTATAAATATTGGGCAAAGGTAACTAATTATGACTTTATTATAATTGTAAATGATTCGTAAAGCAACTTTTAATGATGTAGAGAATATTATAAATATGACCAAAGCGTGTGCGAAACATATGATAAGCAATGGTATTTTTCAATGGAACGAACACTATCCAAATCCGACTGCTTTTGAAAATGATATTCAGAGAAACGAACTTTATGTTCTAAATATAGAAGACACCATTAGAGGTTGTGTGGTTGTGTCAACTTTAATGGACGAAGAATATAGTCCTGTGAGATGGCTAACGCCTAATGAGCATAATATGTACATCCATCGCTTAGCTATTCATCCTGAATTTCAAAGACAAGGCTATGCTCAAAAGCTTATGGATTTTGCTGAAGGACTTGCTAAAAAACAAAAAGCGACTTCTATTCGTTTAGATACATTTTCTCAAAACAAACGCAACCAAATATTTTATGAACTTCGAGGATATCAACGCCTGGGAAATATTTATTTTCCGAAGCAAAGTGAACATCCTTTTTATTGCTACGAATTAATCATTTGAAAACAGACATCACGTTAAAAAATATCAATAAACTGGCCATTCCTGCATTAATTTCGGGAGTCGCCGAACCAATCTTGTCGCTTACCGATACCGCTATTATTGGAAATGTCGATTATAATGCTGCCGAATCTTTGGCTGCTGTTGGTATTGTTGGAACCTTTATTTCGATGCTCATTTGGGTGTTAGGGCAAACCAGAAGCGCCATATCCTCAATCGTGTCTCAACATTTAGGTGCCAATCAATTAGATAAGGTAAAAAACCTTCCTGCTCAGGCCATTTTTATCATTACATCAATTAGCATTTTAATCATTATAGCAACCTTACCTTTTGCTTCTGGAATTTTTAAACTCTACAATGCTTCAGGTTTAATTTTGGATTATAGTGTTGATTATTATGGTATTCGTGTTTTCGGATTTCCGTTTACCTTATTTACGATTGCGATTTTCGGAACATTCAGAGGGCTCCAAAATACCTTTTATCCTATGATTATAGCCATCATTGGTACAGTCGTTAATATTGTTCTGGATTTTGCTTTTGTTTATGGAATTGAAGGTATTGTAAGTCCGATGCACATCAAAGGAGCCGCTTGGGCAAGTGTCATTGCTCAAATCGTTATGGCATTATGTTCTGCTTATTATTTGCTAAAAAAAACAGATATTTCATTATGTATTACATTTCCGTTTAATACAGAAATTAAGAATTTCATTATCATGATTCTTAATCTTTTTGTTAGAACCTTAGCACTTAATGCAACACTTTATTTTGCGACCAGATTCGCAACATCCTACGGAACAGAATATATTGCAGCCTACACCATTGCAATCAATTTATGGTTTTTAGGCGCTTTTATTATCGACGGTTATGCCAGTGCTGGTAATATCCTCTCTGGAAAACTTTTAGGTGCAAAAAACTATTCAAAACTTATAGAATTAAGCCGGTTTTTAACTAAATGTGGTATTGGCGTTGGAGTCCTTCTGGCCATTACTGGCTTCCTTTTTTATAATAGCATTGGAGGTGTTTTCACTAAAGAACAGGCTGTTTTAGAACAGTTTTATAAGGTATTCTGGATTGTATTACTCATGCAACCTCTATGTGCGCTCGCCTTTATTTTTGACGGCATGTTTAAAGGCATGGGTAAAATGAAATTTTTAAGAAACTTACTGCTGCTCTCTACAGGCTTGGTGTTTATACCTATCTTATTTCTACTAGACTATTTTGAGCTGAAATTATATGCTGTCTTTATTGCTTTAACTATATGGATAATCGCCAGAGGTGTGCCACTAATTATAAAATTCAGACAACTATTTTTGTCCCTTTCACAAAAGACGTAACTTTGGTCTAAATTCGACTTTAAAAATTAGTACTATGGACATCATGTCATTTGTAAGTGGAAACGGTTTATTTCTTATTTTAGGAATCGTTTTAGTTATTGTTTATTTCTACAACCGCAATAAAAGACGCTAATGAGCAATATTCGTATCACAAAGCAGTTTTCTTTTGAAACTGGTCATGCGCTTTACGGTTATGACGGAAAATGTAAAAACGTTCATGGTCATAGCTACAGATTGGATGTTACTGTTATTGGACAACCTATAAGCGATCATTCTAATGTGAAATTTGGGATGGTGATTGACTTTAGCGATCTAAAAAAAATCGTGAAAGAAGAAATCGTCGATGTTTTTGACCATGCTACTGTATTTAATAAAAATACACCTCATGTTGAATTAGCCAAAGAACTGGAAGATCGAGGCCATAATGTGCTTTTGGTAAATTATCAGCCAACGAGTGAAATGATGGTGATTGATTTTGCTGAAAAAATAAAACAACGCTTACCCCATAATATCAAATTACATTCATTAAAGTTACAGGAAACAGCAACCTCTTATGCACAGTGGTTTGCTTCAGATAATGACTAGTCCTACCAACATAACCATTCCGAAGGGAAAGAAAATTTATTTTTCTTCAGACAATCATTTAGGTGCACCAACAAAAGAAGCGTCATTACCTCGTGAAAAGAAATTTGTTGCCTGGCTTGATGCAATTAAGACAGATGCTGCTGCTATTTTTTTGTTAGGCGATTTGTTTGATTTCTGGATGGAATACAGACGTGTGGTTCCGAAAGGCTTTACAAGAACCCTCGGAAAGTTAGCCGAAATTTCAGATTCAGGAATTCCTATTTACTACTTTGTTGGCAATCATGATTTATGGATGAATGGCTATTTTGAAGAAGAACTCAACATTCCGGTATATCATAAGCCAAAAGAATTTACATTTAACAACAAAACTTTTTTTATTGGACATGGCGATGGCTTAGGGCCTGGAGATAAAGGCTATAAACGCATGAAAAAAGTGTTTACAAACCCTGTTTGTAAATGGTTATTTAGACGCTTGATACATCCTGATTTTGGGATGCGTATTGGACATTATATGTCGGTAAAAAACAAAATGATTTCTGGTGACGAAGATGCTAAATTTTTAGGTGAAGACAACGAGTGGCTGGTACAGTATTGTAAACGAAAGCTAGAAACCAAGCATCGCGATTTTTTTGTGTTTGGTCACAGGCATTTACCGATGGAAATTGACCTCAATGACAGGTCGCGTTATATCAATCTGGGCGACTGGATTCAATATTATACCTATGGTGTGTTTGACGGTGAGCGTTTTGAATTAAAAACCTACTAAACCTCATCTTCCTTTTCATGTTCTTCGATATCCTTTGTTAAGTCTAATTTTGGAAAGGATGGAATAACCACTCCTGTCATTAAAACGGTATACAAAGTCATAGTTCCTCCAAAAACAACAGCACTAACAGTTCCCATATATTTAGCTGTAACACCGCTCTCAAAAGCACCCAATTCGTTAGACGATCCAACAAACATAGAATTTACAGACGACACACGACCTCTCATATGATCTGGTGTTTTTAGCTGAAGAATGGTTTGACGAATCACCATAGACACGCCATCAAACACACCACTAAAGAATAGTGCCGTTACAGAAATCCAAAACACAGAAGAAAGTCCAAAAATGATAATACACAGACCGAAGCCAAAAATGGCAACCAAAAGTTTTAAACCAGCCTTTTTACTAATCGGAATATAAGCCGTAACCAACATGGTTAAAAATGCACCAACCGAAGGCGCAGCAACGATAAGACCAAAACCTTGAGATCCTACTTTTAGGATATCTTCAGCAAAAACAGCTGCTAAAGCAATCGCACCACCAAATAATACCGACACCATATCTAAAGTTAATGCGCCTAAAATGGCTTTGGTTTTAATCACAAAATTGATACCTTCTTTTAAACTTTCCATGACAGGTTCGCCAATTTTAGGGTTCAAAATAGGCTTTCGTTTTATTTGAAAAAGCATAAGTAACGAAAACAAAACTAATCCAAAAACAATACACAAGGACCAATGTACACCTCTCTGATCATCGACGCCTCCACCTAGCCAGCTAATTGAAAATCCTGCAAAAGCAACACCTAAAACACGAGCCATTTGCCAGGTTGAACTGTTCCATGTGGCTGCGTTAGGATATATTTTTTTGGGAACAATAAGGGCAACTAATGAAAATATGGTCGGACTAAAAAAAGAACGCAGTAAGCCTCCAAAAAATACGAGTGCATAGATGCAGTATAAAATGGTTTTAACAGACCAACTTTGTGAGATGCTTTCTGACGTCAACCAAAACAAGCCAAAACTAATTAATGAAAATGCAGCAATACAAATTGCTAAGAGGTTCCGTTTTTCTTTTTGATCGACAATATGACCTGCAAACAGTGCCATTGTTAACGCAGGAATGATTTCCATCAAACCAATTAATCCAATATATAAAGGATCGCTTGTTAACTTATAGACTTGCCATTCAATAATGACAAATTGCATAGACCATCCAAAAATTAATGCAAAGCGCACCACCAGAAACATATTAAATTCTCGATATCGCAATGCAGCGTAGGGATCTTTCTTTTCCATATCTAAGCTTTAATGTCTCGTAATCTTAATTGTAAACTCACTTGTCCTTGCCAATGATTTTCATCAATTGAATAAACCGCATCAAATGGCTTAGAGTTTTTAATCATCTCTAATTTATCACCTAAGTTAAACCCTATTCCTGAAATTTTACTATCACCTTGTTTCACTGATAGTCGTAAATGTTTATCATCTTCTCCAACGCATTTACTATACCCAGTATCTTGTAAGTTTTGACTCATAAATATTGGTGTCATATTTCTAGGTCCAAAAGGTGCAAACTGTCTAATAATCCTGTAAAATTTAGGCGTAATATCACTTATTTCTATTTGAGCATCAATTTTAATTTCTGGAATTAGCAAACTTCTGTCAATGGTATTTGACACCTCATCTTCGAATGCTTGCTTAAAAGCCTCATAATTCTCTGCTTTTAAAGTTAAGCCTGCTGCATATTTATGGCCACCAAACTGTTCAATATGTTCACTACATGCTTGCAGCGCATTATAAACATCAAAACCTTTTACCGATCGTGCCGAAGCCGCTAACATATCACCACTTTTGGTAAATACTAACGTTGGTCTATAGTAAGTCTCGGTTAGTCGTGAAGCCACAATACCTATAACTCCTTTGTGCCACGACTCATGATATACCACCGAAGTTAACCGGTCTTGCTCGTTATTGTCTTCAATTTGGGCTAAGGCTTCTTTAGTAATTTGTTGATCTGCTTCTCGTCGGTCGAGATTAAATTCATTAATCTCTTTAGCGTATGTTTCAGCTAAATAATCGTCTGTTTCAGTAAGTAAGGTCACAGCATAATTACCATGTTTCATTCGACCTGCGGCATTAATTCGTGGTGCCACTATAAAAACAACGTCAGTAATGGTGAGTTCTGGTTTTTTGGTTTGCTCTATAATAGCTTTAATTCCGGGACGAGGATTGTTGTTAATGACTTGTAACCCGAAATAAGCCAATGCTCTATTTTCACCAATAATTGGAACGATATCAGCACCTATAGCTGTGGCGACTAAATCTAAATACTCCCCTAAATCTTCAACTGTTTTATGGTCTTTTAATGCTAAAGCCTGAATGAGTTTAAACCCAACACCACAACCACATAATTCTTTAAACGGATATTCACATTCCTCGCGTTTAGGGTCTAAAACCGCCACTGCTTTGGGAAGTTCGTCTCCAGGTCTATGGTGATCACAAATGATAAAATCGATACCTTTTTCCGAAGCATAGTTTACTTTATCAATAGCTTTTACACCACAATCTAGAGCAATTATTAAGGTGAAATCGTTATCGTGGGCAAAGTCGATACCTTTAAAAGAGACACCATACCCTTCGTCATAACGATCAGGAATATAAGTCGCAATACGGTTTGATTTTGTTTTTAAATAGGAAGACATTAAGGCCACAGAGGTTGTACCATCAACATCATAATCACCATACACTAATATATTTTCATCGTTTGCCATTGCTTGTTCAATACGTTGAACAGCAAGGTCCATGTCTTTCATCAAATACGGGTCGTGTAAATCTTTAAAACTCGGACGAAAAAATGTTTTAGCATCTTCGAAAGTTTCGATACCTCTTTGAACCAATAAGGTAGCAACACTTGCATCAACCTGAAGTGCCTTTTGTAAAGCTTCAACAGTTTTAGAGTCTGGTTTTGGTTTGAGTGTCCAACGCATGTACTAATATAGAAAATTTTCGCTATACATTATGATAATGAATCGATGTTTTTACATCTGCAAATCTTCGGAACATTTCCATAACACCACAATAGGTATCAATAGACAAATCGACTGCTTTTTTAATTTTAGTTTCATCGAGGTTTGCGCCATAGAAATGATATTCAATCGAAACAGTGTGATAGTATTTTGGATGCTCATCGGTTAACTCACCATAGGTATCAATTCTAAAATCTGAAAAAGGAACTTTCATTTTTTTAAGAATAGACACGACATCCAACCCTGAACAACCAGCAAGAGATGATAACATCATTGCTTTGGGTCTTAATCCTGAGTTGTGGCCTCCATGTTCTGACGACGTATCCATAGTGAGTAATTTTCCACTCGGATTATCAGATTCAAATTGTAAGTTTCCTTTCCAATGTGTGACTACTTTATGAGACATATCTAAAGAATTTTTCGTTTATTGTTAACTCAAAAATACCACTAAAAATCACAATATATGGCATTAGTAACTCCTTTATCTGCAGAACACGATCCAGAAACAAAACAACTCGCTGAGTTTTTTAATGAAACGCTTGGGTTTTGCCCAAATTCGGTATTAACGATGCAACGTCGCCCAGCGATTTCGAAAGCATTTATCAATTTAAACAAAGCAGTCATGGCTAATGAAGGCCGCGTAACTTCTGCTTTAAAACGGATGATTGCCTGGGTTTCTAGTAATGCAACCGGCTGTCGCTATTGCCAGGCACATGCTATTCGTGCTGCGGAACGTTATGGTGCTGAGCAAGAACAACTCGATAACATCTGGGAATATAGAACACATGCAGCGTTTTCGGATGCCGAACGTGCTGCTCTTGACTTTAGCTTAGCTGCCTCTCAAGTTCCGAATGCCGTAAATGCCGATATTAAAAGACGCTTATATGAGCATTGGGATGAAGGTGAGATTGTAGAAATGTTAGGTGTTATTTCACTATTTGGCTACCTCAACCGCTGGAATGATTCTATGGGAACCGATATCGAAGAAGGTGCTGTAGAAAGTGGTAATAAGTATTTAGGCAAGCATGGCTATGAGGTTGGGAAACATGATGGCTCGCAGTATTAAGATAGCTTAAACAGTATCGCATTAGGATTAATCCTATATATTACTTAATGTTAGTTAAAAACTCTGTTACGGCTTTCCAGTAATCTTCGGCGCCTTTTTGACCGTTCCAAAGTGCTTTAGAACCATGAAAACCATCAGATTTTGGTATAAACTGATATTGATGTATATGTAATTTTGATCCATTAATTAAACCACTTAATGTTGATGCTTCTTGTTTAGATGAAGTCACTAAGTAAGGTGTTTTAATTTTAGAAAAAACGGTTGCTAATGATGGTGCGTCATTTTGGAAATAATCTCCTGGACTACATCCGATAACTGCTTTTATTTTAGTATTATTTACACTTTCAAGAAGCGCTAAACTCGATGAATAAGAACTTCCAAAAACAATTACTTTTTTATCATATCTTTTGTTTAAATATTTAACCGCTGCTACAATATCTTGTTGTGCATCTATCATTTTGGGTTCAAGTCCTTTTTCTAATGCGTTTTGATTGGTATAGTTAGGTGTTTCGGCAAAACGTCCACCAGATCGCAAATCGATTGCAAGGCAATTATAACCAAGTTCATTAAGTTTTGGAGCAATATCGGTATATTCCATCCTGTTATAACCTGCTTGATGTAGTAATAATATCACAGGCTTATTCTTAGCTACTTCGTAAAGATTCCCATGGATAATTAATCCATCCTGAGAAGGAAATTCAATTGTTTCTGATTGGTGTTTGTTCCCTAATTCTCCTGGGTTTGGCAACTGAACGCTCTGTTGTTGGCGTCTAGCCTCTTGCTCCATTTTAATCAGGTTTTCGATTAATTCTATTTTAATGATTTTTCCATCGGTATTAAAATGAATATGAGATTTTCTTTTGCCTAAAGTTTCAAAGTCGTATGCAACATAAGCCTTCCCATTTTCAGTTTTAATAATTGTCATACTATTAAGTTTAGGAAGATTAGTGACGATATTTTTCATTATTGCAGGTGTATTTGTCGTCGGAATTTCTCCAAACATAAGCTCATCACTCAAATAAGGTTGAATTGCATTTGTGTTTTTCTCTGTAAAGCTCTGAGCAAAAGCCTCTATTTGTTTTGTGTAATCTTGTGCCGAGATAGTAGACGATATCAGTATTGCAATAACAAACTGTAATGTTTTTATCAATCTTTTGCTTTTAAAATTTGAATGTGTTATCATTTTACTTTTATTTTATGTTTCTACTATCTTAGTGACAAGAGTGTAAGAAATGTGACCGTTATATTTTATTCTTTTTTTAGGCTATCTAAAATGGTGTCAATTTGTTTAATGAGTGGCTCCCAATTAACTTTTACGGCTTTTTTGTTAGTCCAAACGATGTAAGCAAAGCAGGCACCAACTAATAAACTATATAGTAATTTACTTGTAAAGCTCGAGGTTAAAATTGAGAGTAAATCTGATGAATCTGAGAATTCAAGTCCCCAGAAAAATATCATAATTCCAACAAAAAGAGGTAATGCCATCCAATATAAAACAGTATCTAATAATTTTGCCTGATTGAGCATAAATTGTTTTTGATGTAGGAGCTGATCTTTGATTGGCAAAAACAATTCTTGAGTATGTTTACTTTTACGATTACTTCTCAACTTATATATCATATTGATGTAGGTTAGTATCGTCAACACAACACCAATTGTAGATACCGAAACAGGTAAGTAAAAAGCTAGGATAGAAAAACCTACTATACCTACAAATGCAACAATAATTTCTCTTCGGTCTCTATTACGTACAATGCGTTCTCTATACTCCATACCGCTTTTGAAGTCTATTAATAAATGTTCCATATCAAATTTTATAGCTTTCATTTGTGACGTATTTTTCCAAATGTTTTTTATATCCTGCTCTTTCATATCAACTAATTTTTGGATTAATACAATCAAAAAGACGCTTGCGTATGCGTTTCATTTTTACAGCAATATGATTTTCTGTTAAACCAGTAATTATAGCTATGTCTTTGTACGATAAATCTTCTAAATACAAAATAATGATTGAGGTATCACTTTCGTTTAAAGTTAAAATACACGCTTTAAGAAGTTTATATTTTTCTTCTTGGGATTCATCTGGAGGCGTATCTGAAATCATATACTTTATAGATTCAAACCTCAGTGTTTTATTACTTTGCTTTTCAAGCTTTAATTTTGATCGCATGCAAACATTAATTGCAATACGATATACCCAAGTATCTATATTAGATTTTCCTTTGAAACTTGAAAAAGATTTCCAAATTTGAAATATAACTTCTTGAAATAAATCTTGTGGTTCAATAGGACTTACCGCATAGACACGACAAATTCTATAAATTTTTTCTTTATTACTCTCCAGTACTTTTTGAAAATCTTGGTTTTGCACTTAGTATGTTTTATACGCTATTACTTTAGTGACAGAAATTAGAAAAATATGACAGTTTTATTGAAAAAATTTGCTTTAACTTTTTTTTTCAACGATCTGGCGTGACAATTATGTCTATATAATTTTATGGATGACACGTGCCAACTCAGGCAAAACCTCAGTCTCAAACCAAGGATTTTTACTCAACCAAAATCGGTTTCTCGGACTGGGATGTGGTAGTACAAAATACTGAGGTAAATAGGCTTTATAATTGGCAACCGTTTCGGTTAAGGTGCGCTCAGCTTTGTCTTGTAAATAATACTTTTGAGCGTACATGCCGATTAAAATCACTAATTCTACATTTTTCATATGGTCAAATAATGGTTGATGCCATTGTGGTGCACATTCTGGTCGTGGTGGTAAGTCGCCACTTTTTCCCTTTCCTGGATAGCAAAATCCCATCGGAATAATCGCAAATTTGGAATCGTCATAAAATTCGTCGTCTGATACATTTAACCATTTGCGTAATTGCTTTCCGCTGGCATCATCCCAAGGAATTCCAGAAGCATGCACTTTAGTTCCTGGTGCCTGACCAATAATGACAATTTTTGAGTTTTGATGAGCTGTTGCGATTGGGCGTGGACCAAGTGGCAGATGCGCTTCGCAAATTCGGCATTGTCGTATATCGTTTAAAAGTGTTTCCATAATAATGAGATTCTTAAACAAGTTCAGAATGACATGATGTAATAAAAAGCTATTTACGTCCTCCTACAATGATAACAATTTCACCTTTTGGTGGTTTATTGGTGTAATGCTCCAAAACTTCTTTTGCAGTTCCTCGAATAGTTTCTTCATATAATTTTGTGAGTTCTCGAGATACTGAAACCAGTCTGTCTTCTCCAAAATACTCACAGAAATTAGTAAGTGTTTTTATGAGTTTGTGCGGACTTTCATAAAAGATAATCGTTCGTGGTTCTTCAGCAAGTAATTTAAGTCGTGTTTGTCGTCCTTTTTTTACTGGAAGAAAACCTTCAAAAACAAACTTATCATTTGGGAGTCCCGAATTTACAAGTGCAGGTACAAATGCAGTAGCTCCAGGCAAACACTCTACTTCAATCTGGTTTTCAACGCAAGCTCTTGTGAGTAAAAACCCAGGATCTGAAATGGCAGGAGTTCCTGCATCACTAATCATGGCAATTGATATGCCACTTTTTAGTTTCTGTACTAAGTGATCCACCATCTTATGTTCATTATGCATATGATGACTTTGCATTTGTGTTCCAATGTCGTAATGCTTGAGTAATTTTCCTGAAGTGCGTGTGTCTTCAGCTAAAATTAAATCGACCGATTTTAAAACGTCTACAGCCCTAAAGGTCATGTCTTTTAAATTTCCGATAGGTGTAGGTACAATATAGAGTTTACTCATTATAAGTTGTTTCTTTTCAAATTTACAATGTTTCTAATTATATTGACGCAACCTTTTATGATATTTGGTATCTTTTAATAAATCAGGTCTTGTAGTAGGAAAATTCTATATCTAACTGTTATAGTCTTGAGATTCTTTTTTTATTGCTAAAACTTTATTTAAACTATTACTTTATGATTGGGAAATTATGCCGCTTATTTTTTTTCTTTCTCGTATGCACCCAATTACATAGTCAAACTACAGATTTATCTATTGTAGCTCAAGCACAAAACACAAGCGGGACGAGTGTTTCTCAAGTTGAGATTTTTCAGGATTTTCAATATATAGTTACTATTATTAACTCCGGAAACCCTGTTTCTGATGCCACTTTTGTCATTACAATGTCATCTAGTTTACAAAACTTAGACATCAATTCTATAAGCTCTCAAAATAATACAGGTGGTGCCTCTAATGCCTCAAATCTGGTCTTAAACGGAACAGTTCTAACGGGTAGTGTTGCTAATTTACCAACAGATTCTAGTGTTGAATTAAAAATTGATGTGACAGCGCCTTCCACTGTAGGTGGAATTGCCATTAATGCCATTATATCGCCTCCAAACGGAACTACAGATACCAACGAATCTAACAATCAATCGCTAATATCTATTGATGTTATTGACGTTGATATTGATTTTACTGTAACCCATTCTCAAATTTCACCTGCTGAAGGCACTGGGATTTCTGCTTGGAATGACACTGTAACCTATAGGTTTACGATTTCAAATAATAGCGCTATAGATTATCCTTTAGACAGTTTTAAAGGAACGCTTGCTAGAACGTCTAATTTGGACTTTGGAAGGCCTAACGCCCAATTAGAATCTATTACATGTATTGGTACAACAGGAGGTACCGATTGTCCTGACGTATCAGGTATTGGTACTCAAACTCCACTTTTAATTAGTGGTGCTGTAGATATGTTTGTTTTTGGATCATCACACCTATACACGGCTGGTGGTTCAGCAACCTTTGAAATTGTATATCGGTATTTAGATCCGTCATGTGCTGTTGTTTTAGATACTATTGAAGTTGCCAGTTCGATTTCGATATCTTTATCTCATGCTAATCTATCCTCTAATGTGTCTAACATAGTCGATACGAGTTTACTTGAAAGTGAACTATGCCAGGTTACAGATATCTGTATTGATACGGTACAAATTGATCCTGATCCTCTAACACAAGTTAACTGGAATCAACAAGTTACTTTTGAAACAACAGTGTGTAATAATGGGCCACTAGATGCCAGTATTGCCTTTTTTCTGCAAAACTTGTCAGGAGTAGAATGGGATATTTTATCAGCAACATGTACAGCAACTACAGGCACTATTACTTGCGATGACGTCACCATTAATATTGAAGAGATTTTCTGGGTAAGTGATGCTTTTATTTTACCTGTAGGATCTACTGTTACCATTACCACAGTTGTTGTTTTTATTGAACCTGAATGTTCGTTCAATTCGCAGCCTATTCTCGCTCATATAAGAAGCGGAACGAATGTACTCGAGCCTGATATTTTTGATAATGTTATTGAAAATAGCGCTCAGAGTGATTATGTCATGCTTCCTGCAGTAGAGGAATGTCCTAGCAGTGATTTAGGAATTACCAAAACCCAAATTGATCCTGTTTTACCAGAAGGTGGATCGGCTGGAAATCCAGCGCAAGCCGGAAATGTTACCTATGAAATTACAGCTTCAAATTTTAGTGATGAAGACACAATTATTGAGCTAATTGACTTTACTGAAAACATCGGAAATGTTAGTTATACAGGTACATTACTTTCGGTAGAATGTATCTCATCAACAGGAACTGCTCAATGTTTTACAATCAATAATACAAATTTAAATGTGCCGCTTGATGGTATTGCAGAGAATGGTGTTGATGATATGTTTTGGCAAATCACACCAGAAGATAACTGGATATTACCAGCAAACAGTTCGGTTACATTTCAAGCTACTGTAGCATGGGAAACCGATTGTTCTATTGATGCAATTCCTGTTTTTAATTTAGTAGAAATTAGTCATGGCAACGCCACATCTGATAATAATCCAATAAACAATGAAGCTAGTGTTACCACATATTTTGCTCCATGTGTAGACTTAGTGGTACAAACCTACCCAGAGTTTACACAAGTTAATGTCAACCAAAATTTCGACTGGATTATCGACATTACCAATAGTGAAACGAGTTCTAATGCCATTAATATTTTATTTGAAGACACTGTTAACGATGTGTTTACAATTGCTGGCACTCCTACATGTGTGGCTACCAACGGAAATGCTACCTGCATTACCAATATCACTACTACTGGAAATCTGGTAACAGGAACGATTACCAATATGGATGCTGCTTCAACCATACAAATTAGAATTCCTGTAACTGCTCCAAGTTTTGGAGGTGCTTATAACAATATTGCAGTAGCAACTCCTGACGAAAATGATAACTTAGAAATTTCACCCGAAACAAACACATCTATTAGTAATGTACAAATTGTTGCTCCTGAACTTCTAAAAGACTATGATCCTGAAACTATAATTGTTGGCGAAGAAAGTACCTTAACATTTACCATTTCAAATTTACCATCAAATCCAGCACAGAGCGATATTTCGTTTACAGATGTTTTTCCATCAGAAATTACCGTTGTATCAGCTCCAGAATGGATTATGAGTAATGGATGTACTGCAACTTTTATTGGAGCTACGGGTGATAATTTTGCAGGTATAACCGATTTGGTGTTTCCCGAAGGTGTTGCTTCTTGTAGCTTTAGCGTTGTGGTAACATCAGATGTTCCTGGAATTTATCTCAATGACACAACTAATTTTATAGAACAAAATAATATTGATACTTCTCAAACGAACGCAACTTTAACGGTGTTAGAAGACACATCAGATGTTGATATCGAATTACTCAAAAGTGTATTTCCTGAGGAAGCAATTATTGGAGATCTAGTAACCTTTGAAATTACAGCTACCAATCTAGGTACTACAGAAGGAACAGAAATTGAAATCCTTGATTTTTTTCCTCTCGGAATGACATTTATTTCAGCAACGACAACACAAGGCACATTTGATGCCTCAACATTTACCTGGTCTATTGATTCACTATTAAGTAGTCAATCTGAAACCTTGACAATAGTGGCTCAAGTGGATTCTAGTAGTAATTTATTAAATGTTGTTTTGTTAAATAATGTGCGTCAACCAGACAGAGATGAGTCTAATAATACAGATGATGCAGAGGTGATCGTGAACTTTTGTTTGTTAATCCCTCAAGGGTTTTCACCAAACGATGATGGTTTAAACGATGTTTTTGATATTCAATGTATCGAAGAGTATCCCGATAATCTCATTAAAATTTATAATCGTTTGGGTGTTCAGATTTTTGAACAAAAAAATTACAAAGGGGATTGGGATGGCAGACCAAATATGGGAATGCCAACTACGACAGGACGACTTCCCGTTGGGACTTACTTTTATATTTTAGATTTAAAAACCGGTGAAAAACCTATTATCGGCTGGGTGTATCTCAACTACTAAATTACTATTGAAACTTGCGCTCAACAGCAGCTAAGAAACGTTCTTCAAATTCTTCTTTGCCTTCCCAATTATTGTAATCAGGTTTTACGATATCCTTAATAAGATGTGATGCCTCTTGAAATGAATTTGTTGTTTTTAACTGAGACAATACGCGTTCATAATCTTCAATTTTACCATCAAACAGGTGTTTGATAAAGGCTAATTTATCATTAAGACCAATATTTAATCCGCCATTTTTGAGTTTGTCATTTAAGGATTTTCTGAAATTCTCATTAACTTCAGTTACTGGTTCAAATACAGGAATATCTTCAAAGCCAGCAGTAATATCTTCAAGATGTTCTTGACTTTTTGGTTCAGCTACTACAGTTTCAACGATGTTATCAACGTGTTGAGATTCTTGAGGCATTTGAGCAACCATGTCTTTTATTTTTTCCATAACAGGCTCATAAATATGATCATCTTCCTTCTCGTCTAGGTTGACATATATTTTATCTTCAACTTCAATATTATCACTCACTTTATTATTAAATGCAGTATCTAGCATCCCAAAAAAAGAAGAATCACTTCCTATTGTTGGAAGATCTCCTTCAAAGTTCTCATTAGCAAATTTTAAAACACTCAGTTTTTCATATAACATTCCAGCTTCAGCATGTAATTTCACAACATCTTCCTTTCCTTTAAGTTTCAAAATTCTGTGTGCAATACTGATTAATTCTGCTTCCAACTTCTTCTTCATAACTTTTATATTTTATCTAAAATAGATTTTTGTTTTTTACTAAATTTACGCCACCTTTATACAAAACGAACTTCAGGTTGGTTTTAGTGTTAAAATTACAAAATGTTTCTCGAAAATACAGTAAATCATAAAGAACAATTTGGGTGGATTGAAGTCATTTGCGGTTCAATGTTCTCTGGTAAAACAGAAGAATTGATTCGAAGGCTCAAACGTGCGCAATTTGCCAGACAAAAGGTTGAAATTTTTAAACCTACTGTTGATGTGCGTTATGATGAAGAAATGGTAGTCTCTCATGACTCTAACGAAATTCGCTCTACACCTGTTCCTGCTGCTGCAAATATTCCTATTTTGGCAGATGGTTGTGATGTGGTAGGTATTGATGAAGCGCAGTTTTTTGATGATGAGATTGTACGTGTTTGTAATGACCTGGCCAATAAAGGTATTCGGGTAATTGTTGCAGGATTAGATATGGATTTTAAAGGCAATCCATTTGGTCCAATGCCAAATCTTATGGCTACAGCTGAGTATGTAACCAAAGTGCATGCTATTTGTACAAGAACTGGAAATCTTGCACAATACAGTTACCGAAAAACAACAAGTGAAGCATTAGTATTGTTAGGTGAAGTTGATGAGTATGAACCGTTAAGTCGTGCCGCTTATTATAAAGCAATGTTGCGTGATAAAATTCGACATATGAAAGTTAATGACGCTCAAGAAATTTCTAACAAAGACAGTAAGTCCAATGCCCAAAGCTAAAGAAACTGTTTTAGAAATCGATTTAAAAGCGCTCAAACATAACTTTGAGTATATAAAATCGAAACTTAAAAGTGATACTAAACTATTAGCAGTAATCAAAGCATTTGCTTATGGAAGCGATGCTAGTAAAATTGCTAATTATCTTCAAAATTTAAATGTCGATTATTTTGCGGTAGCCTATGTTAATGAAGGTGTGGCTTTAAGAGATGCTGGTATTAAAACGCCCATTTTAGTATTGCATCCTCAGGCAGTAAACTTCAAAACCTTAATCGAACGCTGTTTAGAACCCAGTTTATACAATACTAAAATTTTAAATGAATTTATCAGTATTGCTACAAAAGAACAACAACACAACTATCCTGTGCATATTAAGTTTAATACTGGATTAAATCGCTTAGGTTTTAGAGAAGACGAGGTCGATGGTATTATTTCAAAAGTAAAAAACACCTCAGCTATAAAAGTTAAATCTATATTTTCTCATTTAGCCGCAAGTGAAGATTTGGAGGAAAAGAAATTCACTCAAAGCCAAATTGGAAGTTTCAATAAAATTTCAGAAAAATTTACCGAAGCAATTGATTACAAGCCGATACTTCATCTGGCAAACACCTCTGGAATTCTCAATTATCCCGAAGCCCATTTAGATATGGTAAGAACAGGAATTGGCTTATATGGTTTTGGAAATTCTGAATCTGAAAATACACATCTAAAACCCATAGCAACACTTAAATCTGTAATTTCTCAAATACATCATATTAAAAAAGGAGAAACTGTAGGTTACAATCGCGCTTATAAAAGTGAACGTATAGAGAAAACAGCGACAATACCTATAGGACATGCTGATGGCATTGGCAGACAGTATGGTAATCAAAAAGGATATGTTACAATTCATGGTGAAAAAGCACCAATTATAGGCAATGTATGTATGGACATGATTATGGTTAATATTACAGACATTAATTGTAGTGAAGGAGATGAAGTTATTATCTTCGGAAAACAACCAGATGCATCTCAGTTTGCCAGTACTGCCAATACAATTTCTTATGAAATTATTACAGCTATCTCTCAACGTGTAAAACGTACATTTATAGATAATTAAAAAAAATTTAGTGTCTTTTGTGACTTTTTAACTAAATTAGAGTCCTATTATATATAACTAACTAATAAACATTTAAACATTATGTTAAAAGAATTTAAGGATTTTATAATGACAGGAAATGTCATTGATTTAGCAGTTGCTGTATTACTAGCAGGTGCAATGGGATTAGTCGTAAATGGATTTGTTACTGACATTATGATGCCAATTGTAGGTCACTTTACAGGTGGCGTAAGCTTTGAAGACATGAAGCATGTTTTATCACCAGCAGTTGTTGCAGCCGATGGTACTGTTACAACTCCAGAAAATGCAATCATGTATGGTAAATGGATTAATGCAATCATTAATTTAATTATCGTTGGTTTTGTATTATTTATGATTGTAAAAGCATATAATAAAACTAAAGCTCCAGCTGAAGAACCAGCTCCAGCAGGACCATCTGAAATTGATTTATTAACTGAAATCAGAGACGCTTTAAAAAAATAAGTCGTAACGTAACCGCTACACTATATATTTTAACTTTAACCGCTTCTTCACAGAGGCGGTTTTTTTATTGAATTCATAAAAAAAAGTTTCTTTATTAAAAAATAACCGTTTTAACCTCTAGATTTTTAACAAAAAAAGAGCCTAATAAAACGATTTAAGTTTAATAAAAACTATAATTTTACACTCTAATTTTTTTTAAAATGAAAGTAGCTGTCGTTGGTGCCACTGGTTTAGTTGGCGAAGTTATGTTGAAAGTTCTTGCTGAACGCAATTTTCCTGTTTCAGAATTAATCCCTGTAGCCTCAGAGCGATCTATAGGAAAGTTGATTACATACAAAGGAAAAGATTATAAAGTAGTTGGTATGCAAGATGCCATTAATTTAAAACCAAACATTGCATTATTTTCCGCTGGTGGAGGAACTTCTTTAGAATGGGCTCCAAAATTTGCTGAGGCTGGTATCACAGTAATTGATAATTCTTCAGCTTGGCGTATGGATCAATCAAAACAATTGGTTGTTCCCGAAATTAACGCGCATCATCTTACTTCCGAAGATAAAATTATTGCAAATCCAAATTGCTCTACCATTCAAATGGTTGTTGCTCTTGCGCCACTTCATAAAAAATATAAAATCAAGCGTATCGTAGTTTCAACATATCAGTCTATAACTGGTACTGGTGTTAAAGCTGTAAAGCAGTTAGAAAATGAGCTTGCAGGCATTAAAGGCGAAATGGCTTATCCGTATCCAATTCACCAAAATGCTATTCCTCACTGCGATGTCTTTGAAGAAAACGGCTATACCAAAGAAGAAATGAAGCTGGTAAGAGAAACTCAAAAGATATTAGATGATCGCACTATTGCTGTTACCGCTACAGCAGTAAGAATTCCTACTTCAGGTGGACATAGTGAATCTGTAAATGTTGAGTTTGAAAACGATTTTGATATTTCAGAAGTAAAACAATTACTCAATGCTTCAGATGGAATTGTTGTACAAGACAACATTGATGTCAATACCTATCCAATGCCAATTTATGCTAATGGTAAGGATGATGTTTTCGTTGGAAGAATTAGACGTGATGGTTCTCAGCCAAACACCTTGAATATGTGGATTGTAAGCGACAATCTTAGAAAAGGTGCTGCAACAAACACCATTCAAATTGCCGAATATTTATTAAAAAGTAAATTACTTTAAACATTTCTACATTTAAGGGTAGGGTTTTAAGCATTAAAGTTGTTTAGATAGTAGAAAGTAACATGGCCTATAAGTATACAAAAAAACAAATCTGTTTTTCTGTATTTAGAGCCTTGTTGTCTGATAAAAAGTGTATTACAACTAATTAATTATTTAGATGTGCACTTTGTAATTATATTTACTATCCAAATTTTACTGTAAATGTTAAAAAATTACTTAAAATCATTTAGCATTCTAGCTCTACTTGCTGCATTCTATTCTTGTAGTAATGATGACAATACCTATGTTCCTATCTCGATAGAAGCTAATAGTGATACTGTTGAGGTTTCTCAAAACAGTTCTCTTACTATAGACGTTCTATCAAATGATACTAATATCCCAGATAACGGAACGCTTACTGCTCAAAACTCTCTAAACGGAACTACTCAGGTTTTAGATCCTAATACCACACCAGATAACCCATCTGACGATGTTGTTTTATATACACCAAGTACAGATTTTGTTGGTACAGACAGTTTACAGTACACCATATGTGATGCTAATGACAATTGTGCTACCGGAACAGTTACCATAACAGTAACTCCTGTGTCTCCTGTTAATTTTGATTTAAGTGAAATTCCTTATGCCACACTTTCAGAATACAACTTTTTTGAAGGTGTTATGAAAGATTTAGATCCTGTATTTGGAGTGATTCCTTACGATTTAAATTCCCCATTGTTTACAGATTATGCTCATAAAAAACGTTTTATTTGGATGCCTGATGGAACAAAAGCAAATTACAATAGTGATTTCACACCTATTGATTTTCCAGTAGGCGCTGTGCTCATCAAGAATTTTTATTACGATAATGTTCAACCATCAAATACTACTCGTATTATAGAAACGCGCTTAATGTACATGACAGATGAAGGATGGGATTTTGCTAAATATGTTTGGAATGATGAACAAACCGAAGCCACCTTTACCAATGCAGGTAGCTTTACTAATATTGAATGGGTAGAAAATGGAATAACCCAGTCAACAAATTATAGAATTCCGTCAAGAAACGAATGTTTTACATGTCATAATAAATTTGGAACGCCTTTACCTATTGGTCCGAAACCTCAAAACTTAAATAGAGATTTAACCTATGAAGACGGAACATCTAATCAATTACAAAAGTGGATTGAAATTGGTTATTTAGAAGATAATCTGCCAACAGCTATTGTCTCAACCGTAAACTGGGAAGATGAGTCATTAGACTTAAATTTAAGAGTACGTTCTTATTTAGATATCAATTGTGCGCATTGTCATTCGGCAGAAAGTTATTGTGAATACAGACCTATGCGATTTGCTTTTCATGAAAATGAAGACGATACAAATAAAGGTGTTTGTGTGCCGCCAGACACACAAATTACCGGGACTTCTCATATTGTAGTTCCTGGAAACATTGATGCTTCTGTACTCCGATTTAGAGTAAACTCTATTGAAGAGCAAAACAGAATGCCGCTACTTGGCAGAACCCTTAAACATGAAGAAGGGGTAAGACTTATTGAAGAATGGATTAATTCTCTAACCGGAGAATGTGAATAAATATAAATTACAAATTATGAAATCAAAATTACTAGTATTAACAGTTTTAGCGTTAGCATTTTGTACCCAAACTTTTGGGCAGCCTGCTAATGATAATGTTGCTGGAGCAATTCCTATTACACCTTCTCCTGAAGGGACAGGTTGTTCTGTTGCAACATTTAATCTCCCATTTTCTACAGATGGCACAACTGATAGTGGTGTACAAGGAGGTTGTAGATTATCTGGTTTAGATCAGTTTTTTACATGGACAGCAACTACAAATGCCTTGTTTTTCTCATCTGATAGCCCAGGAAATCCTGGCGTCGTGATTTGGGATGAAACAGGAACAGTGGAGTTGGCGTGTGCTGATACGTTTGCTACTACAAACCTTACTGGTTGGACAATTGGTGATAACCTTGTCATTCAAATTTATGATTTTCAAGGCACAGCACTTTCAGATGTAGCATTTTGCTTAGAAGCAATAACTTATAATCCTCCACCTCCATTACCTGTAACTTTTGATTCTCAATCGTCAGGAAGTTCTGGTGACTCTAGAAGAGCTGTAGTTGATATGAATGGTGATTTCTTAGATGATATGGTTACTATCTCTACCAATAATGTTAACATTAGAGAACAAAATTCTGATGGAAGTTTCACTACTAAAAACATTAGTACATCCAATGCAGACAATATTCCAAGTTGGAGTTTAGCAGCTGCCGATTACGATAGAAATGGTTATACCGATTTATTGTATGGAGGACAAAATGGAGTTACATTCATGAGAGCAAATTCAACAGGAACTGGGTTTACTGAAATTTCTGGTCCTGAAGACATCTTTTCTCAACGTTCAAATTTTGCCGATATCGATAATGATGGTAACCTTGATGCCTTTGTTTGCCATGATGTTGCGCCTAATGTATATTATATAAATAGTGGAGCATCGGGAAACTATGATTTAACATTTTACCAATCTGGAGTGACTGCAGGAGCGCCTGTAAACTTAGGAGATTACCCATCTGGTGGGAATTATGGTTCAATATGGATTGATTATGATAACGATAGGGATTTAGATATGTTTATTGCTAAGTGTGGAGGAGAGCCTGCTCGTAGAGAAAATGAAATGCATACCAATGATGGTAACGGAAACTATACTGAAAACGCTGCCACTTTAGGTTTAGATGACCAAACACAAACTTGGTCGGCTGCCTGGGGAGATTTTGACAACGATGGTGATATGGATGTTTTTATTGGAGCAAGTTCTTTAGCAACTGCTTCAAATGGTTTTAAATCAGATCACAGAATCATGAGAAATGACAATGGCTTTTTTACCGAAGTAACTGCAGGTTCTGGAGTAAGCGCTTTAGCTGACACCTCTACCGAGACAGTGACATTTGATTTTGATAATGATGGTAACCTCGACTTAGTTTCTGGTGGAAATATTTTATTTGGAAAGGGAGATCTAACATTTGATGTCTATACTGATATCTTCCCAGGAGGAGGAGCTTACGGAGATTTAAATAATGATGGATATATTGATGCTTTTAACTCTGGTAACATGTATATTAATAATGCTGAAAGTAACAATAACTGGATTAAAATCCATACGGTTGGTACTACAAGTAATATTAACGGGATTGGAGCAAGAGTTGAAGTGTATACGCCTTCTGGAGTTAAGATTAGAGATGTTAAAAGTGGTGATGGTTTTAGATATATGAACTCTTTAAACACTCATATTGGGATTGGTGATGATACGAGTATATCTCATATCATAATTTACTGGCCTAATTCAGGATGTGAAACATTTTTAAACCCAGCAATCAATCAACCGTTTACTGCAACTGAAGGTTCAGGTGTGTCATGTGATACATTAGGAGTAGATGATGAGTTACTTTCGTCTGATATCATATTATCTCCTAACCCAACTAATGGTATATTAAATATTAGTACCGAACTACAATTGCATGACGCGTTCTTTAGCATTTATGATCTCAGTGGTAGACGTATAATGACAAACGCACTTAATGACTCTAAAACTATTGATGTTTCTCAATTAAGTGCTGGAAATTATATTTTAAGTATAATGACTGAAAGCACTATAAGAAATCAAAAGTTTATCAAAAACTAAATAGAAAAAAAGGCCTCTAATTTAACAAGTTAGAGGCTTTTTTGCTATTTTTATTAACTTTTTAATTAATTATCCAAATATGAAAAAAATTACTCTAACACTTTTTATGTTAAGTGTGTTTTTTAGTTTTTCCCAAACCCTTAACCAGCCTGCCAACTGGCCTGATAATAGTTGGACACTTACTGGTACTTATTTAACAGATTCTAATGTATTAGAAGCTAATCCAACCACTACTGATGATCGTTTCGCTTACGACGACGACGACGCTAGTAGTGGCAACCAAGATAACATTGCCGCAGAGTCTCCTGCAATTAATTTGACTGCAGCTCATAATGCTGGTGAATATTGGATTACAGTAAGTTCAAGCTATGTGTTTCATGATATTGGAGAAATACTGAAATTACAATATTGGGATGCCGATTCAAATTCTTGGGAAGACTGGGGAAATGATATTGACGGTTCGAGCAGTGCAACAAATAATTTTTGTTCTGCTGACTACACAAGCTACGTATCTGATGTCTTAGATATTTCAGCATTTTCTGCCAATCAGCTATCAAACTTTCAATATAGAATTTCTTATGATGATTCTACTGTTGGTGGTTTCTGGGGATGGGGGTTTTGTTTCCAATCGCCAACCATTAGCTCTCAGCTACCTCCTGCATGCCCAAATATTACAAATCTTTCGGTTGCAAATATAGGTGTAGATGCTGCTAATGTATATTGGCAAGCTGGAAGTTCTGAATCTAGCTGGGAAATTGTTGTACAAAGCCCTGGTTCTGGTATACCATCTGGTTCAGGAACAACAACGAGTTCAAACAACCCGTATCCTCTAACAGGCTTAACTAACGGAACAAGTTATGAGGTATATGTAAGGGGTTACTGTGGCGGAAGCGATTACAGCAATTGGATTGGCCCACAAAGCTTTACAACATTAACACCTGCAAGAGTTAACTTTATACAGCAACCGTATCCAATTGGAGGTTATGATTTAACTGTGGTAGATATGAATGGTGATCATTTAGATGATATTGTATCAGCATCTACCAATAATGTTAATATCCATTATCAATTAAATTCTGGAGGCTTTAATGAAGTTAATATTCCTACACCTTCAGCTGATTATCTTCCTAGTTGGAGTATGGCTGCAGCAGATTTTAACCGAGATGGTTACACCGATTTACTTTATGGAAGTGGTTCTGGAGTAACATTTATGAGATCTGATGGTACTGGTAATGGATTTCAGGAAATTTCTGGCTCTCAATATGTGTTTTCACAACGCTCAAATTTTGTAGATATTGATGACGATGGTAATCTTGACGCTTTTGTGTGTCATGATGTCGCTCCTAACGTTTATTATATCAATAAAGGACAATCTAATAATTATGATTTAACATTCTATCAATCTAATGTTACTGCTGGTGCGCCAGTAAATCTAGGGGATTATTCGTCTGGAGGAAACTACGGTTCCATATGGATTGACTATGATAACGATAGAGATATAGATATGTTTATCGCCAAATGTGGTGGAGAAACAGATAGAAGAAGAAATAACATGCTCACTAATAATGGTGATGGTACGTACACTGAAAATGCAGCTTCTTTAGGATTAGATGACCCAATGCAAACTTGGTCATCATCTTGGGGAGATTACGACAATGATGGTGATATGGACTTATTCGTCGGTGCAAGTTCTGGAGCTCATAAATTACATAGAAATGATGGTGGTGGTGTCTTTGTCGATGTTACAGCAGCTTCAAACGTAAGTTCTGCTCCAACGGGTCATGAAAATGTAAGTTACGATTTTGATAACGATGGTTATTTAGACATTGCTTGTAACGGTATGATTATGTATGGTAAAGGCGATATGACGTTTGAAGATTTAGATGACACACAAATCAACTACAAAAATGGTTCATTTGGTGATTTAAACAATGACGGTTTTATTGACACCTATTATAATGACGTTATCTATATGAACGCTACAACTCCAAATAATTGGATTAAAATAAATACTGTAGGAACCGCAAGTAATATTGACGGGATTGGAGCTCGAGTAGAAATATATACTGAAAGTGGTGTTCAAGTAAGAGACGTAAGAAGCGGTGAAGGTTTTGAGTTCATGAGTACTTTAAATACACACTTCGGAATCGGAACAGATACAACTGTATCACATATCATAATTTATTGGCCTGGTCCAAACTCTAATTGTGAAACGTTCTTAAACCCTCCTATTAACCAATCATTTGTTGCTGTTGAAGGAAGTGGAATTTCTTGTGATACTTTAGGTGTTGGCGATAACGAAGCTCTTGCGTCAGATTTAGAATTATCTCCAAATCCTGCTAAAGACATCCTTACTATTAATACTGGTTTAGAGTTACAAAACGCTTTCTACAGCGTATATGATCTTAGTGGCAGACGTGTGATGACAAATTCATTAAACGCTTCTAAAACTATTGATGTCTCTCAATTAAGTGCTGGAAATTATATTTTAAGTATTATGTCTGATGGCACTGTAAAAAATCAAAAATTTATTAAGCAATAAAACTCTTAATGATATCTTAAAAAAGCCTTTACATTAAGTTGTAGAGGCTTTTTTCTTTATTTTTGAACCAGTAATCTAGACCTATAACACTATGAAGAAAATTTCCTTAATACTAATTACCATAATAGCTTTCAGCGCATGTAAGGAAGATGTAAAAGAACAAAAATCAGATATTGTGATTAACTATCCTGAAACAAAAAAAGTCGATACTGTTACCAATTATTTTGGTACAGATGTAAAAGATCCCTATCGCTGGTTAGAAGATGACAGAAGCAAAGACACCGAAAACTGGGTAAAGTCTCAAAACCAAGCCACCTTTGGATATCTAGACAACATTCCTTATCGTGAAGAACTCAAAGAACGCTTATCCAAACTTTGGAACTACGAAAAAGTAGGCGCGCCATTTAAAGAAGGTGACTACACCTATTTCTATAAAAATAACGGTTTACAAAACCAATATGTCATTTACCGTTACAAAACAGGAGAAGACCCAAATACAGCAACTGTTTTTTTAGACCCAAATACATTTAAAGAAGATGGTACCATTTCACTTGGAGGTACAAGTTTTTCTAAAGACGGAAAAACATTAGCTTATGCTATTTCTGAAGGTGGTAGCGACTGGCGAAAAATCCTGATTATGGATACCGAAAGCAAAAAAATTATTGAAGACACTCTGGTTGATATCAAATTTAGTGGGATGTCCTGGTATAAAAATGAAGGTTTTTACTATTCAAGTTACGACAAACCTAAAGGAAGCGAACTGTCTGCTAAAACCGATCAACATAAAGTCTACTATCACAAATTAGGAACATCTCAAAAAGATGATCCCGTGATTTTTGGAGGAAAAGCTTCCGAAAAACATCGTTATATTGGTGGTTCGGTCTCTGAAGATGATAAGTACCTTTTTATTTCTGCTAGTGTATCAACTTCAGGTAATAAATTATTTTTAAAAGATCTTTCAAAACCTAATAGTCCTTTAGTAACAATTTTAGATCATACCGATAGTGACACGTATCCTATTGAAAACGTAGGTAGCAAAATTTATTTGGTCACAAATCTCAATGCTCCAAATAAGAAAATTGTGACTGTTGACGCTTCAAACCCTACTCCAGAAAACTGGGTTGATTTTATTCCTGAAACGCAAAACGTACTAAGCCCATCTACTGGTGGTGGCTACTTTTTTGCCGAATATATGGTAGATGCGGTTTCAAAAGTTTTACAATACGATTATGATGGTAAACTTGTAAGAGAAGTCAAATTACCTGGTGTTGGAAGTGCTAATGGATTTGGTGCTAAAAAAGAAGATAAAGAGTTATACTATTCTTTTACTAACTACGTAACGCCTGGAAGTATTTATTTATATGATATTGAAAAAGGCACTTCAGAATTATATCGTAAACCTGATATCGATTTCAATCCTGGTGATTACGAAAGCAGACAAGTATTCTACAATTCGAAAGACGGAACCAAAGTTCCAATGATTATAACACATAAAAAAGGTTTAAAGCTCAATGGAAAAAACCCAACAATTCTTTACGGCTATGGTGGCTTTAATGTCAGTTTAACGCCATCATTTAGTATTGCTAATGCCGTTTGGATGGAGCAAGGCGGCATTTATGCCGTTCCTAATCTTCGTGGTGGTGGAGAATACGGTAAAGCATGGCACAAAGCAGGAACACAATTGCAAAAGCAAAATGTATTTGACGATTTTATAGCTGCTGCCGAATATCTTATCGAAAACAACTATACATCTAGTGATTATCTGGCCATTAGAGGTGGTTCAAACGGTGGTTTATTAGTTGGAGCAACAATGACGCAACGTCCAGACTTAATGAAAGTGGCCTTACCTGCAGTTGGTGTTCTTGATATGCTACGCTACCACACATTTACTGCTGGAGCTGGATGGGCTTATGACTACGGAACTGCCGACGACAACAAAGAAATGTTCGAATACCTTAAAGGATATTCGCCAGTTCATAATGTTAAGGAAGGTGTTGAATATCCAGCGACTATGGTGACGACTGGTGATCACGACGACCGTGTTGTACCTGCTCACAGTTTTAAGTTTGCAGCCGAATTGCAAGACAAACAATCTGGTAATAATCCAACGCTTATTCGTATTGAAACCGATGCTGGTCATGGCGCAGGAACACCAGTTTCTAAAACCATCGAACAGTATGCCGATATTTTTGGATTCACCCTATATAACATGGGATTTGAAGTCTTGCCTAGCAAAACAAAAGAACAGGTAAAAGGCTAATCTTTTATATAACTTTTTAAAAGTCGCTCTACAGTAGAGCGGCTTTTTTTATAGTATTTTTACACCATCATGCTCAACGTAAAACACCTTACATTTTCATATGCTAAAACTCCTGTTTTAAAAGACCTGTCTTTTAAAGTTCAGCAAGGGGAACACTTAGCTGTAATTGGTGAAAGTGGTTCTGGAAAAAGCACACTTTTAAAAGTGCTGTACGGCGAATACGATGTTAACTTCGGAAATATCTATTGGAAAGACACCGAAATTTTAGGACCAAAACACAATCTCGTTATTGGTTATGATTTTATGAAATACGTCGCCCAAGAATTTGATTTAATGCCCTTCACTTCTGTCGAAGAAAATATCGGAAAGTTTCTCTCTAACTTCTTTCCAAAGGAAAAAAAAGAACGCACTGCAGAACTCCTAGAAGTCGTAGAGCTTACAGCTTTTTCTAAAACTAAAGTGAAGACGCTTTCTGGCGGACAAAAACAACGTGTGGCACTAGCAAGAGCATTGGCAAAACAACCTGAAATCATCTTACTAGATGAGCCTTTTAGTCATATTGATAACTTTAAAAAACAATCACTAAGACGTAATGTTTTTAAATATCTGAAATCAAAAAATATAACGTGTATTGTGGCTACTCATGATAAAAATGATGTCCTCGGATTTGCTGATAACATCATCGTTTTAAACAACAATCAAATCGAAGCCTACGATAGACCAGAGGCTTTATATAAAACTCCAAAAACGCCTTTAATTGCTTCCTTTTTTGACGAATTTAATGTAATTGACAACCAAATTGTTTATGCGCATCAACTGAAAGTTGTTGAAGCTTCAGACTTAAAAGCAACTATTATTACAAGTTATTTTAAAGGGAATTTTTATTTAGTTGAAGCAGATTTAAATGGCGAAAAGGTGTTTTTTGAGAGCCTTATTCTACTTCAAAAAAACCAAAATATCTACCTTAAAATAGAATTATAAATCTTCGCGTTCGGCATATTGCAAACCGTTTGGCAATTCTATTGAAGAAAATTCTAAGTGTAAAACCCGTCGGCGTCGTTGTACTTTAGATGCTGAAGAGGCATGTAATAATAAAGGTTTTAATAACTGAACTCCACCTGCTCCCAATTCACTTACAAAAGGTATTGAATTGGTCGTAATCAACTTAATTTCTTCGTCTGTTAAACGTTTTTGATGAGACCCTGGAATCACTTTTAAAGCGCCATTTTTAACCGTTGTGTCATCTAAATGAATACGCATGGCAAACGTATTTTTTGAAATGTCTTCAGGAGGACGCACACCAATCACACCCTTTTTGTTGGTCCACGATGTAAAGCCTTTGGTTTCTATCTTTTCCAAAACATTAATGGGCACATCCTGATGCCAGCTCACATACCAATTGTCTTGAGGAGATTTATCAAAATAAATGGCTTTGGTTAAAAACGCCTCTTTATTTATGGTCTTAATAAGTTTTTTGAAATTTTTATTAAACAGGATATCCTTTAGTTCTGGCATTTTCAAAAGGACTTCGCGCATGCCAAAAGCTTGTTCATTATGATGCTTGATATAGGCCTCTAATTTTGCCTTTAATTTTCTAATATCGCGCTTGGTATAGACGTGATTTAAAATCCCAAAACCTTTGTACTCTAATCGTTTGGATATTGTACGTAAATTTTTATCGTTAATTTCGGTTTCATATACATCAACAGCATCATACAACCGCTCTTTAATTGCTCGCTTTAAACGTTCTGGCGCCACTACTTTAATCCCTTCTCCCAAGCCTAAAATTTCTTTTTCAAGTTCAAAATTTAACTGAACTTCCAAAGCAATCGTCACACCATAATTATCTCTAGCTATTTCTTTTTGAGTATGATGAAAAGGTTTAGTTAAAATGTATGGCGCTTGTTTGTGATGGACATAAAGTACAACAGTTTCGGGTTTTAGTGACGGACTCACAGAAACACCAATAGCGTTTTTGTAGTAGGCTTCAGAATCGAAATCATTATCAGCAATAAAGGGTTTATCACTCTTTTTGACAGCAATGATACGGTCTAGAGCTAAATTCATGATTCCTTCATTAGACTTTCGTTTTCCAATAACAAACCATCGATTTCTAAACTCTTTAAGCAAGTAAGGGTGAAAAACAAACGTACTTTCTTGACGCGCTTTAAACGATTTATAGGTCATTTCTATCGCTTGTTTTTTCAGAATAAATTGATACAATTGATCTAAAAATACTAAGCCTTTTAAATTATCATTTTTTTCAAAATCTATTAAAGACTTTTCGTGGGTTTTTTGAGTGTAAACATGATCTTCCAGTTTTTGAACCATACTTCCTAACTCTGAAAAATGAGAAAACCCCTGAAACTGTTTTAAAAATGAAACCGCTTCTGATAATTTGCTTAAATCTTGATTGGAAATCGGACTATTAGTAATACTATAATCCTCATCGGCATATCTGTAATACTTTCGATCATAAACCTCAATGGGTGCATTATATCCTAACTTATCACTTCGCATCATTTGAAGATCTAATTGAACCGTTCGTTTACTCACATCAACATCCTTAGCTTCATATTCATAAAGCGCATCAGAAACAGCCTCAATTAAATCATTGAGTGTCCATTGCCTGAAATGATTCTGAAGACATTTGTCAATGGTTTTATAGCGAATTAATGCATTTTTATTAACGGCCATTTTATAAGATTTTAGACTTCAATTTAATTGAAAATTTTTAGTGCGCAAAACGATTGCGCAACTAGTCTTAATCCTTACCCTAAATGCTAAAATCATGGGAGCGCTAAAAAAGCCTTTGGAGCATCTAAATTCTTATCATTTAGACAAGAATTTGACATTAAAACAAAAATTATTTGCTTTTTTTAAAAAAATATAATACTTCGTATTATGTGCTCAATTTTTGAGTGAAACCAAAAATAAATTTTGAAAATTAAAAAATTAATCTAAATCTTTGCAACGCATTTCAACCAAAACACAACAAACAGAAGTTGAATTAAAAATTAGAAACTATGAGTTTATTTGTAACATATCAAAACAGTCTAAAAGGAATACCGCCTTTTGTGATGCTTCGCGACTATCGTTAGATAAACTTTTCAAATTTATATATGAAAAATCCGAAGCTAATTAAAACTGTTTCGGATTTTTTGTTTTCAATCGTTAACCATTCGGTTAAACCTCCTCCAAAACAGTTAGAACACAAAGCTCAGTAACTGGGCTCAAGCGATATATATCGCAAAAAAGAATTATTAAAACATAACATAATGGACACGAATTTGTTAAACAACTACGTGTTAAAAGCCATAGATGCTTATCCATACGATTTAGAAGAAACCGTAGAAAATCTAAACTACGCCTTGTCATACGAGAGTCATAATGCCTACGCCTTATACCTCATGGGACGCTTACAAGCAGAACAGTTTGGAGATTATGAAAAAGCCAAATCCTATTTTGCCGAAGCACTGGCAAATAAAATGGATTTTATTAAAGTGTACCCAATGTACATCTTGGTTTTAATCTGGAATCACGATTTCGACGAAGCGCAAAAATTAATAGACTTTGCTCATAATGTGAAAGCTGTTGGCAAAGGCGAGCTTTTAGTTTTACAAGCGCAACTTTTTGAATGTCAGGAAGCGTATAAAAAAGCACTAAAAACTTTTAAAAAAGCGAAGTTGTTTGTTTATAACAACAGTTTTATAACGTTTGTGGATTCTGAAATCAACAGAGTTAAAGACAAAATAAAACCAAAGAAAAAGAAGACTTCCAAAAAGAAAAAAACGAAAAAAGAGAAGTCAAAAAAGAAGAAAAAATAAACCTGAAAATCTTATGAGAATTTCAGTAAAAACAATTAGAAAACATGAATAAAACAAGAAACATATACTTCACTTCAGACCATCATTTTGGTCATGAGAATATTATAAAATTCACCAACCGTCCATTTGGTAGTGTAGAAGAGATGGACCAAGAACTCATCAAACGCTGGAACAGTCGCGTCAACAAACACGACAAGGTCTATCATTTGGGTGATTTCGGACTCTGTAAAGCAGAACGAATGCGAGACATTCTTGAACAACTAAACGGAAAAATCTTTCTTATAAGAGGCAATCACGAAGGTGCTGCCTTAGCAAATCCTAACCGATTTGAATGGATTAAAGATTATTTCGAGCTCAATGTCAATGATGCAGATGCGCCTAATGGCAAACAAAAAATCATCCTTTTGCATTATGCAATGCGCGTTTGGCGATCAAGCTTTAGAGGTACATGGCATTTGTACGGTCATTCACATGGTACGCTACAGGATGACCCAACAATGAACAGCTTTGACGTTGGTGTCGATTGTCACGATTTCTATCCGATAAGCTACGAGGAAGTCAAACATATAATGAGTTTAAAAACATGGGAACCACCATTTAAAAATTAAGATGATGAAACGACAAGAATTAATGAAACGATTCCTAACCGGAACCGATCAAACAGGACGATTTATTGTGAGTTCAAAAATAACAGGTATTACCTATTTTGTTGAACCCATAGACAACGGTAAACCAGATAAACTTTGGGGAGACGTTGATCCAGCAACCAATAAACTCACTGGAGATTATGGAAACAAAACGATAGGTGCTGTTAAAGAACAAGATTCTTTAATCGTTGAAGAGAATGGATTTGTAAACATTTTAACCTTCAAAGGAAGCCCCTTAGGCGAAATAGACAGGAGAGACAAAATGTATGCATCTCAATAAATTTTCAAAATTTTTATTACTACGCAAAAAGATTGCGCAATAGGGTTAAATATTTGCAGTGTAATCATAAAGAAGTCTTATACGTTAGACTTTGGTAGTAGTGCTCTGCCAGTCGAGGGAACTGGCAGAGCTTAATAAAAGTTCTTTTAAAAAAATCTGAGAAGATAACGATTGGCTGTTTACTCGCTTTGGATGCGAGAGGTTGCAGGTTCGAGTCCTGCTTCTCAGACAAAGTAATCAAATCAAATGTATTTGAATTTGATTCAAGCTGAGGCATTGCAGGAAAAACGAAGTTATATCCTGCTTCTCAGACTGAATGACCTGCTTTTGCAGGAGATAATATCAAGCAGGTCTTGTTAGGTGTTTCTGTATAGCACCAATGTATAAATCCTTACTGTTTAGTATCAGGTTTTTATATGCAACTTGACTTGAAGGCTTCGGTTGTTAGCCAAATAATAACCTCCATCTATGTACACAGGTTCGAATCCTGTTCCCGAAAATTTGGGATAGCTTAGCGGTCAAGCAATAGACAAGTGTAGGTTCGAATCCTACCAAGATTAGACGATCTTGTGGCGGAATGGTAGACGCGCTGTATTTAGGTTACAGTTTAAAATGGGCTTAAAATCCATCTTTAGAAAAGAAGACCAGCTTTTAAAAACAGGTCACCAAGTGCGTCACACTTTAAATGACAAAAACAAAGTGAATTAAAACTGGCTTTGGCAATTTATTGACAAAGCAATCCAGAAAACACCTTGAGATACATAGGTATTAAAAGCCGTTTTAGTTGTTCTTTTAAAGATTCATTTTTTGGTAAGGATTTGAAAATTAGTCAAGTCCAAACTAATTAATCGTCTGCAAAACAACACGTAAAACACTTGTAATCGGTTGTATTTCCGTCGTTTGAAAGATGGTTTTCTTTCGCTTTGTTGGTGAAACTCGATTTATGAACAAGTCTTTTTAGACTTTTCAGAAAACGTAAGTTGAACTAATCCCGCTGAAAAGCGGGATCTTTTGAATAGTCATTCCGCTAGGCGGAACTCTATTATAAATGTTTAACCGTTCTGAAGTGAAAAAAGAAACTACAGAACAAAAAATTAGAAATCATGCAAAGAGTAAGAATTTATGCAGGTATGGTAGGTTTGGTGTTTAAAAATGGTAATTACACACGTGTTATTACTGCTGGAAAGCATTGGATTCGATTTAGCGAACAAGTCGTAACCTACGATTTGACACAAGCATTCAATGCGCCAAAAGCATTAGAAATCTTACTTAAAGATCAAGCTTTGGCCAACATGTTGACCATTATCGATGTTAAAGATGATGAAATCGTTTTGGTATACGAAAACAATAACTTTAAGCGTGTATTAACCGCTGGTCGTTATGCGTTTTGGAATAGCTTGGTCGATTATAAATTTGTGACTGCCGATTTGAGCAAAATTGACATCACAGAAGACATCAGCAAAACATTATTTAGCCATATGCAATTGCGTCAATACATTCGTGTATTTGAAGTAGCGGCTTACGAAAAAGCCATTATGATTGTTAATGATACCTTCGTTAAAACCCTTGAGCATGGTACCTACCATTTCTGGAAAAACGATCAAACCATTAAAATCCTTAAAGCAGATATGCGTCAGTTGCAATTAGAAGTTGCAGGTCAGGAATTATTGACTAAAGACAAAGCAACCGTTCGTATTAATTTTTACGCGCAATATAAAGTCACCGATATTGAAATCGCTTTAATGCGCAATAAAGATTACGAAAAGCAATTGTACATTACCTTACAATTGGCATTGCGAGCATTTGTTGGAGCCTACACATTAGACGAATTGTTAGAGCAAAAAGAAACCATTGCTCAAGCCGTTTTTAACGATGTAAAAGCACAAGCTAATGTTTTGGGTGTAAACGTATTGCATACAGGTATGCGTGACGTGATTTTACCAGGAGACATGAAAGATATTATGAATCAGGTATTAATTGCTCACAAAAAAGCACAAGCCAATGTGGTGACACGTCGTGAAGAAACAGCGTCAACACGTAGCTTGTTAAATACCGCTAAATTAATGGAAGACAACACGATGTTGTTTAAATTAAAAGAGATGGAATACGTTGAGAAAATTGCCGAAAAAATTGGTGAAATTACGGTTGCTGGTAAGGGCAACGTGATCGAGCAATTAAAAGACATTTTCTCGGTGAATAATTAGTGTTATGGCGTTACCCTCTTTCGCTGAAAAGCTTCAGAGGGTCGCGCTTTCCACTATATCTTTTGCAAAAAAGCAAAAGGATGCCGTTGCAATCGCTAACGCGAGATCAGTAAATATCAACGTCATTCTGAATTTATTTATTCATAAATATTTATTTCCAATTAAGGTATTCATGAATCTTCAATTTCAGAATCTCATCAAAATAATTAAGAAAAAAATTAACTACGCAAAAACATTGCGTAACACAGTATCATCTTTGTAGTATAATAAATATGTCATTCAGAGCGAAAGCGAAGAATCTCATTAAAAATAGAATATTAATTTAAAAAGATTCCCACTTTCGTGGGAAATGAATATGGAAACAAAAATTACAGGAAAAGACATTATCGCTTTAGGCTTTAAACAAGGTAAATGGATGAAAGAAGCCATCGCTCATATTAATGAGAATGGTTTGAAAGGCGCCGCAATGGAAACATACCTTGAGCAATTCAAGTCACCAGATCCCATAGCCTTGCATGCAAAGCCTGTTGATTTTTCTATCAATATAAAAGCAGAAAACGAACTGGAAGAAGATAACGTTTCTAAAGTCATCAACTCCATGCAAACCTTAATGAAAACACCAACCTTAGTGGATGGTGCTATTATGCCAGATGCTTGTCCTGCAGGTCCAGACGGAACCATTCCTGTTGGTGGTGTTGCGGTGGCCAAAAATGCCATTCATCCAGGCATGCATAGTGCCGATATTTGCTGTTCGGTCATGCTTACCGATTTTGGTAAAGCAGACCCAAAAGCAATTTTAGATGCAGCTCATGCCAATACCCATTTTGGTCCTGGTGGACGCGATAGAAATGCACAGTTTCGATTTCCAAAGGAACTATTAGAGGCTTTTGAAGCGAACTATTTATTGAATGACGGACAAATGATTCAGATTGCGAGATCACACTTGGGAACACAAGGTGATGGTAACCATTTCTTATTTGTTGGAACCTCAAAAAAAACCGGAAATACCATGCTGGTCACTCATCATGGATCTAGAGGTCCGGGAGCGCGATTGTATACCAAAGGGATGAAAATTGCCGAACGTTTCAGAAAAGAATTATCACCTGAAACTAAAAAGCAAAACGCCTGGATTCCATTTGAAACTGATGAAGGACAATCCTATTGGGAGGCCTTGCAGGTAATTAGACAATGGACCAAAGCGAATCACGAAGTTTTGCATAATTCGGTTGCCGAAACACTGGATATTGATATCGAAAACCGATACTGGAACGAACATAATTTTGTATTCAAGGATGGCGATTTGTTTTACCATGCCAAAGGTGCCACACCTTTAGATGCGAAGTTTATGCCAGATATTACGGGCCCGAGATTGATTCCGTTAAATATGAGCGAGCCTGTTTTGATTGTTGAAGGTGCGACCACCAAGACCAATTTAGGATTTGCGCCTCATGGTGCTGGTCGTAATGTGAGCAGAACACAACACCGGAAAAGTAAAACAGGAACCATCATGCAAATCTTTAAAGAAGAAACGCGAGGTTTGGATGTTCGGTTTTTCTCAAAAGAAATCGATATTACCGAGTTGCCTAGCGCCTACAAAAATGCGAATGCTGTAAGACAACAAATGGACGACTACGGTTTGGGTACTGTTATTGACGAAGTCATGCCTTATGGCTGTATCATGGCAGGCGACTGGCAGAAAAATGCACCTTGGAAAAACAAAAGACGCCAAGATAAGAAGCGTAAATAATAGGTCTTAGAAAGGAAAAGGCGGACTGACTTTGGTTAGTCTGCTTTTTAATTTAGCAATACACAAACCCGGAAAATCGGCCGCAATGGGTTAATGAAAAGGAAAGGGTTGATATTTCAGAATTTATAAATAACTGCGGAACGCCTTGTTTTGTCTTTTTAATGTTCAACACATTCGGTTCTATGTTTGTAGTTTCAGAAACCGATTCTATAAAAGCCTGTTTCAGTAAGCTACTTTGGGTATGATACAGTTGTATTTCAGTTTTAATAACTGAACTATTTGTCGCTTTTTGACAGTTTGCATTTGCAATGGTGTACACATAGTCTTCAGTAATTTCTGAGGATGTGACATACACAACGTTGTTGATACTTACAAATCCTTCCGCTTCGGAAATGAGCGCACACACCAAACGTTTCGGATTAAAAAACCGTTCACCAAACTGCTGCACATAAACTTTATACGCTGCCTCTTTCATACTCCATAACAACCAAAGCATTTGATGTTGGTTTTCAGAAGACAAAACAAGAAACTGTTCTTTTTTAGTGAAGACTTTATCTAAAAAACGCTGTCGTTTCCAATTGGAAGCACTGTGTTTTAAATCGACAATATCATTACCTATCATTGAGCTGCTAATTTTTCGGTAACGATGGCCATTGCCGCCTTTACAGACGTCATTTTTTCCATGTCTTCATTTTCGATTCTGATATCAAATTCGTCTTCAACATCCAGAATCACATCGACGAGATTCGCAGAATTAATCTTTAAATCGTTAATAAAATCGGTATCTTCTGAAAGCGTTTCAAAAGCCGCTTCATCTTGAATATAGGGTTGAACAATGGTTTTTAACTTGGCAATTAATTCGTCGTTTGTCATAACTTAATTATAGCTCTTAAAGATAACACAAGCATTGACATCGCCAAAACCAAAACTGGCTTTTACGGCAATGTTTAGTTCTGTTTCTAATGCTGTTTTAATAATTTTTTCTTCTGAAATCAATGCAGAAATCTCCGGATGTACATCTTCACAATTGATATTTGGAAACACAAACTGCTCTTTCAACTGAAGTACAGTCGCCACAGCTTCAATACTTCCTGCGGCAGCCAAACAATGACCAACCATCGATTTTAAGGAGTTAATATAAGGAAAATCATCACCTTTTCTTTGTAGGGCTTTGGTCCAGTTTTCAATCTCTAAGCTATCTTTTGAAGTGGCTGTTAAATGGCCGTTAATGGTATCAATAGCTGCTGCAGAAATTTGAGCATTGGCAATGGCATCAGTAATACAACGTTGCACCGCTTCGGCATTTGGCGCTGTCATTGTTCCGCCTTCACGTTGACCACCCGAGTTCATATGTCCGCCCAAAACCTCAGCATAAATCGTTGCCTGACGCTCTAAAGCACTTTCTAAAGATTCTAAAACTAAAGCACCAGCACCAGCGCCTGGCACAAAACCTGAAGCACTTGCGCTCATAGGTCTCGAACCCTGTTCTGGAGATTCATTGTGCTTATAAGTCATGACACGCATCGCATCAAATCCGCCCCAAATATAAGGTCCATCATCACTGCAACTTCCAACGAGCATGCGTTTAGCTTGTCCGTTTTTAATCCGTTGATAACCCATCAAAATAGCTTCAGTTCCTGTGGTACATGCTGAAGAATTGGTTGTTACCTGATTGCCTAATCCTAGAATTCCACCGAGAAATGCACTAATACCGCTCGCCATAGTCTGCACCACAACAGTGCTTCCGAGACGCTTTACATCACCATCATCAAGTTTGTAAATAGCCTCTCTAAATTTTTCAACACCCGAAGTGCCTGTTCCGAAGACAGTACCACTATCAAAATCTAGTTTACTATCGCTAGTTATAGAAAATCCTGCGTCTTTCCAGGCATCAATTCCTGCAATACAACCATACAAAATACCCGAACTATTGAAGCCTCTTAATTGTAAAGGTGTAAGATACTCCAGCTTTTTGTCTTCAGAAATATGCGGAATACCTCCAATACAGCAGGAGAAATTTAAGTCGGCCAATTGTTGGTGATGTGTGATTCCAGAGTGACCATTTTTGATGGCTTTGCTAAACGCATCAAGTCCGACGCCATTTGGTGCAACAACTCCTAACCCTGTAATAACGACTCTGTTTTTCATATTATAATTCTGACTTTTCGGGAATTTTAATCATTCCTGATAGTTTTCCGCGACAGACTAATTCGCCTTTTTCATTGTATAATTTGACATTGCATTTCAGTTTATGAAACCGAAATACGTCTTTTTCAGATACGACGGTCACCTGTTCTCCAGGATATACTGGCAAAAAGAAATCTATCTGACTGAAAGTAAGTGCAATTTGCGGAATAGCATTTCCTCGTAATTCTTCCTTCAGCATATACATTCCCAAACAAACGAGTCCGATTTGCGCCATACATTCTGTTAAAATAACACCTGGCGTTATGGGACGGTTTTTAAAATGACCTTTATAAAAATAGGCGTCTTTATTAAAAGTGTACTGTCCGGTGATACCTTCCGAAGTAATTTCAGTCAAGGTGTCCACAAACAAAAACGGATCTTGATAAGGTAAACGCGCTATGATCTCTTGTGCTGTCATGGTTAATTAATATGTTCGCCGCCATCCACAGGGATCACGCAACCGTTAATCCAGCGCGCTTCATCTTTAGATAAAAGATACACGACATTGGCGACATCTTCAGGCTGCGTTAAACGTTTATGTGGATTGCGTTTTAGGCTATGAGCTTTGATTTGATCACTTCCTGGAATCATCCGTAAAGAGGCCGTATCTGTCACACCAGCCTGAATACAATTGGCTTTTATTCCGAAAGGTGCAAATTCTAAAGCGATGTTTCTGGTGATGGCTTCTAAAGTAACTTTAGCTGCAGAAACAGCCGCATAATACTTCCAGGCTTTAGTGTTGCCTTCGCTGGTAAAACTGATAATTCGAGCATCTTGTGCGAATAATTTTGCTTCAAAAAGGGCTTTGCTCCAATCGTATAAACTAATGGCCATCGCATTGATGGTTAAGTTAAAATCATCGGTTTTTAAGGTTGGATTATCTTCGGAAATCATCGGTTTTAAGTTGCCTTTGGCGACACTATGAACTAGGATTCTTATACGTGATTCGGAACCTAAAATAGGTTTTAATTCTGAAATGATTTGTGTGCGCTTTTCAACTTTAAACGCATCTACATTATACGATTTAAACTGAATGCCTTCTGCTTTAATGGTTTCAAATTCTGAAGCTATTTCGGCCTCTTGAGTTCTTGAATTTCTATGGATAATACAAATATTCATCCCATGTGCTGCCAGTTTTTTGGCTGTTGCTAAACCTAATCCACTGGAACCTCCTAAGATGAGTGCCCAATAGTTTTTATTTTTAAATTCTCTTACCATTCTAATAATATACGTTGTGCCGAAAATCCTGGACCAAAACTCAACATTAATCCAAGATCTCCTTGTGGCAATTGTTTATCCATAAAGCGTTCTAAAACATATAAAACAGTGGCACTACTCATATTGCCATAATCTCTTAAAACTGCTTTGGTATCGTCTATATTTTTTCCTAAAGATCCAAATAAATCCTCAACGGTTTGGACAATTTTTTTGCCGCCAGGATGAAAAATCAAATGCTCTATATCTGCAATCGTTTTGTGATTTCGTTCTAAAAACGGATGGACAATTTTTGGGAAATGTTCAGAAATAGTTTCAGGAACCGCTTTATCTAAAATCATTTGTAATCCTGTATTGACGAGTTTAAAGCCCATCATCGTTTCGGCATCATAAAAATGATACATCGCTTCATCAATGATTTTCGGACCTTTTTCATCTTCATAAGAGGATAAAATAACACTTGATGCGCCATCACCAAAAATAGCAGCACTCACAATATTCACCATTGAAAAATCATCTAACTGAAAGGTCGCTGTTGGTGATTCTACAGCAATGACAACAGCGCGTTTATTGGGATTGGCTTTTAAAAAGTTCTTAGCATAAATAATTCCTGAAACACCTGCTGCACAACCCATTTCTGTAACGGGGAGTCTAACGATATCCTGTTTCATTTTGAGGTTATTAATTAGGTAGGCATCCATGGACGGAATCATAATTCCGGTGCAACTAACCGTAATAATGTAATCAATATCGGTAGGTTGTAGCTTGGCTTTATTTAAAGCTTTGACTAAGGATTGCTCGGCCAGTTTGACAACTTCACGTGCATAAATAGCATTTTTTTCTTCAAAAGATGTTTTTAAAAATACGGCTTCGGCATCCATAATAGAATAGCGACGATCCACACCAGCATTCTCAAAAAGCTTGATGACTTTTCGCTGAAAACGTTCCTCCTGACCCGATAACCACAGATCTAAATACGGAATAATATCTTTGGTTTCTCTCGTGTATTTAGGCAGTTGTTTTGCTACTGATGTTATTTTTACGCTCATATTAGTTTTGCTTCAATATCCATTGAAAACGGAAAGCCCATCTCCAACGTATGTGATAATTGGCATTTAGTTCTTCCGAGATATGAATTAATTCCTTTCGTTTAAATCCTCGTAATACAGAGGTGAGTCCGTCTTCAACAATGGTTTTGTTTTGTATCGTTGTGCACAACACCTTAAATAAATAGTACGCTAATTTATGTCGGTGTAAATCGTTGACGACAATACCATACTTAGCTTGTTTTAAAACTGATTTCAAAAACGAAATAAGCGCTTCATCTTTAAAATGATGTAAAAACAGTGTTGCTAGAACCACATCATAGTCGAGTTGTTCAAACGCTTCAGAAAAAATATCAATTGTTTTAAATTGTATGTTATCGTAGGTTTTAGATTGGGACTCCGCATAGCTTATCGTATTGGGATTGGCATCAATTCCTATTAATTGAAAACGGTAGCCATGACGCTTTCCAAATCGCGAGACGTCTCTAAGCATATCGCCACCACCACAGCCCAAATCAATAATAGTAACAAGTTCGCTTTTGGGATGATTTTTTAGGACTTTTTTTAGTCCGTTAATCGTCACAGCATTCCCGCCAAGCCATTGATTTATTTTTGCCAGTTTATCTAAGGCGTCTAATAGTATCGGACCATCATAGCTTAAATCATCCATGATTTCCTGCTGGTCACTTCTATATTTTGTGTTCACTAGTAAACTCATTTCACCTGCATTAATTTTCCATGGGTTCGTTTTATAATATGTGGTAAAATCATGGGAAACCATTGTAATACTTGCATCGAAACTTCGGAAAGTTTAGAGTGATTAAATAGGTTTGCTATTCTATGACCTGTTTTTAAACGCGATTTAAAAACGGCGTTCCATTCTCTAAGATACTGCTTTTCTAAGGCTTCTCTATTAGGAATTTCCGAATTAAAATATTTCACAATAAGCTTAGAGGCGATTTGTGCACTTTTTATAGCCATGCTCATCCCATTACCACATAAAGGATGAATGAGTGAAGCAGTATCACCACACATGATGATATGATGGTCAATAGGGCTTTTATTTTCAAAAGAAATCTGACTAATAGTGATTGGCTGCTCAAAAACGGGAGATGTTTGATTAAAAATGTGCTTTAAATGTTCATTTTTAAACAGCACTTCATGTTGAAACTCATCAATGCTTTTAAATTTTTTAAAAGACTTATAATTAGTAATATAACACACATTGATACGGTCATTTTCAACTTTAGAAACACCACAATAGCCTCCTTCAAAATTGTGAAGAGCGACCACATTGTCAGGAAACTCACCTGTAACATGCGTTTTTACAGCTAAGTATGGCGACTTTGTTTTTATAAATTTCCGGTTGAGTTTTAGGTCGACATTAGCACGTTTCCCATAAGCACCAATCACTATTTTCGCTTTATAGCTTTTACTGTTTTTGGTAGCTACGGAAAACCTATCATCGAAAAACTGAATATCTTCAACAGTATCCTGTGAAATCTGAGCGTTATGCTCTATTGCTTTTTCAGCTAATGCAGCATCTAAACAAAACCGACTAATCCCGAAGCCACCCATAGGCAATGTAGCAGAAATAAGTTTGCTTTTTTTAGTAGATAACTGAAATGTGTCAATCCTTTTAGCGCCTAATTGAAATACGTCAAGGTTTAAAAAATTAAGATATGGTAAGACTTCATTTGATACATATTCACCACAAACCTTATGTTTTGGATACTTGTTTTTTTCAATAACTAAGACGCTCAGTTTATACTTTGATAAGTGAATTGCACTAGATAATCCAGCCAATCCACCTCCAACGATAATCACATCAAAGGTTGAGGAATTTGTATTCAATATCTTTTTCTTAATCAATTTCCTTAAAGATAAGTCGAAATTGATTGAGATTAAAATTAACGGACTTCTATAATTGTAAATTCTTGATTACGGAATGTAATTAAGTCACCTGCTTGTTTTCCCAGAAGTAATTTTGCAATGGGAGTATTTGCTGAAATCGCATAAAATTGTTGGTCTTGTGCTAGTAGTTGCCCAGCACTAATTATTATAAAATAATGAGCTTGTGTTGTAAAAACCAGGCTGCCTAAACCGATTGTTTTAGAAGGTTTAGATAGGTCTATCTTAGATAATATTTGATTTAGTTTCTGAATTTCAGCCAATTGTTGTCCTGCTTTTTCACGCTCTAACTGAAGCATAGCACGACCAGTTTCGTGCTTATCTCCAGCCGAACTTTTGGTTTCAGAACTAAGCGACTCCTGAATCTCGCTTATGGTTTGTTGAATAGCATTTAAGCGTCCGTCTACAAAATGCTGACATTGTTCAAATAAAGTGTGTTTCAGACTGCTATTCATCGCTTTCTCGTTTTGGATAGTGTAGGGTTCCAAAATAGCGCATTTGTTTGGTAATCCATACTTTTCTACTTGAAATATATGGTGTTGCTGGGTTAGCTCGATAGCGTATTGGATTAGGCAGTATAGCGGCAATTGCAGCGGCTTCATCCTTAGATAACCTTGACGCTGTTTTTTTAAACCAGTATTGAGATGCGGCTTCTGCGCCGTAAATACCAGGACCCATTTCAATACTATTGAGATAAACTTCCATTATGCGCTCTTTACTCCAAATAAGCTCGATTAAAAATGTAAAATAGGTTTCTAAACCTTTGCGTAACCAACTGCGTTCTGGCCAAAGAAATACGTTTTTAGCGACTTGCTGACTTATGGTACTTGCGCCTTTAATACGTTGTCCTTTTTTGTTGTTTTCGTAAGCTTTTTCAATGGCTTTAATGTCAAATCCGTTGTGTGTTAAAAACAACTGATCTTCACTGCAAATAACGGCCAGTTGTAAGTTGGTTGATATGGTTTCTAATGGTACCCAATCGTGTTGCCAGCCTTTTTTATTAGCATCGGTTTGCTCTATGTTTTTAATAATCATTAATGGAGTTATAGGTACTGGAACCCATTTAAATATCACGACAATTACAATAGAAAATATAAAAACCCAGAACAAGGTTTTAAACACAAATCTAAAAAAGCGTTTTATAAATTTCATTTTTTAAGCGTGTACCAAATCTGCTAACTCTTGTCCGATAAGACTTCCAATAGCCACACCCATTCCGCCAAGACGCACACCACAATAGACGTGATTGCTGAGTTGTTTGACCACCGGTTTTTTTTGTTGACCAACACCCATAATACCGCTCCATCGCTGATCGATTTCAAAAGTAGTGTTAGGTAAAATTGTTGATTTTAAAAGATGTTCAAGTTCATTTTGAATGCGTTCTGTTTGACCAAATGCTGCCGTTTCTTCACCTTTAAAATCGAGGTTTCGACCGCCTCCAAACAAGATACGATTGTCAATATTTCTAAAGTAATAATAGCCTTGGTCTAAATGGAAGGTTCCTTTAATATGCAAATCCTGGATTGGTTTCGTTATTAGCACTTGTGCTCTTGCGGGTTTGACTTCGGAAATGCCTAAACCTGAAGCAAAGCCATTTGTAGCAATGAGTAATTTTGATGTTGAACATTCGAAAGCATTCGTTTTGACTTTAACTGAATTTGTAGCTTCAGAAAACTGCTCTACAGTGATATTATTAAGTATTTTAATTCCTGAATCATAGACCTTTTGGATTAGAGTATTCATCATCATACCTGTATCGATCTGACCTTCAAACTGATTAAAACTCAAACGCTCGTGGCAATTTTTAAAACCGAATGCATTCGTTTTAAAACTAAAAACCTCATCATTAAACAATGGATATAACAGTTGGTTGATGTCATCAGTTTTGGAATAGCAATTTTCAAATAAATCATCTGTTTTAGAAAACAATTCGTAGCCTCCAAATTGCTGATAATTTATATTTGTGTCGCCTAAAGTACTTCGTAATACTTGTAAACCATCAATACGCTTTTTTACGAGTTGAAAGACTTCTTCATCAGTATGTGTTTTAAGGTCGTCAATAATTTCGCTTAGGCTACCAAAACAAGCAAAGCCAGCATTTTTTGTACTTGCGCCTTGAGGTAGCATCCCTTTTTCTAGCACTAGAATTGTTGCTTTAGGAAACCGTTTTTTTAATTGTAAGGCACAATTAAGACCCACGATGCCGCTACCAACTATAGTGTAATCTATATTGGTGAGCCATGATTTTATTTCCCAGTAGCTTAAATTCATTGCTCTAATGTAATGGTTTTTGTGTTAAGGATGGAGCAATTGTTGGAGCTCCTCAAAGAGAGCGACTTGCGAGAGCCTGACTTTTGTCTCAACACTTTGAGATAAAAGCACACCCAAATAAACTGTATAAAAAAACTCCGAAAGGTTAATTTCGGAGTCGTTATTTTATTATTCTTCTTCAGGTTGAATGACGAAATCTTCCATGAATTTAGTGGTATAATTACCTGCTAAATAATCTGGATGCTCCATCAATTGCCTGTGGAATGGAATGGTTGTTTTAATACCTTCAATCACGAATTCGTCTAAAGCACGTTTCATTTTATTAATAGCCTCTTCACGTGTTTGCGCAGTGGTAATCAACTTTGCAATCATTGAATCGTAGTTTGGCGGAATGACATAACCAGCATATACATGTGTATCTAAACGAACACCATGTCCTCCTGGCGCATGAAGTGTTGTGATACGTCCTGGCGAAGGTCTAAAGTCATTAAATGGATCTTCGGCATTGATACGACACTCAATAGAATGTAAGTTTGGAGTATAGTTTTTACCAGAAATTGGAACACCTGCTGCCACCAAGATTTGCTCACGAATTAAATCGAAATCAATAACCTGCTCGGTAATTGGGTGTTCGACCTGAATACGTGTATTCATTTCCATGAAGTAGAAATTACGATGTTTGTCTACTAAAAACTCTACAGTTCCTGCGCCTTCATATTTAATGTACTCTGCAGCTTTTACTGCGGCTTTACCCATTTTTTCGCGTAAGGCTTTGGTCATAAATGGTGAAGGAACTTCTTCGGTTAATTTTTGGTGACGACGTTGTACAGAGCAATCACGTTCTGACAAATGACATGCACGTCCTGTAGAATCTCCTACAATTTGAATTTCAATATGTCGTGGCTCTTCGATGAGTTTTTCCATGTACATATCGTCATTTCCGAAGGCTGCTTTAGATTCGGTACGAGCAGATTCCCATGCATTTTGTAAATCTTCTGGTTTCCAAACGGCACGCATTCCTTTTCCACCACCTCCAGCTGATGCCTTAAGCATGACTGGATAACCGGTTTCTTTGGCTAGTTTTTTACACTCTTCAAAATCTTTAATAACACCTTCACTTCCTGGCACACATGGCACTCCTGCAGCAATCATTGTTGCCTTAGCGTTTGCCTTGTCTCCCATTTTATCAATCATTTCGGGTGATGCACCAATAAATTTAATATCATGCTCTTCACAGATTTTTGAAAACTTAGCGTTTTCTGATAAAAACCCGTATCCAGGATGTATGGCATCTGCATTTGTAATTTCTGCAGCCGCAATGATGTTTGATATTTTAAGGTAAGATTCACTACTTGAAGGAGGTCCTATACAAACAGCTTCGTCAGCAAACTTCACATGTAAGCTTTCTGCATCTGCTGTAGAGTATACAGCGACTGTTTTAATACCCATTTCCTTACAGGTTCTAATAACACGTAGTGCTATTTCACCTCTATTAGCTACTAATATTTTTTTAAACATAACTTATTGCTATTTAAAATCTCAAATTCCAAATTCCTAAATGGTGGAATTGTATTTTGGAATTTTAAATTTGGTTATGATGGATCAACTAAAAATAAAGGTTGATCGAATTCTACTGGAGAAGAATCATCAACTAAAATTTTAACAATTTTACCTGACACTTCGGATTCAATTTCATTGAATAATTTCATAGCTTCAATAACGCACAATACGTCACCTTCGCCTATAGTAGATCCAACTTCGACAAATACAGGTTTGTCTGGAGATGGTTTACGGTAAAACGTACCGATTATTGGTGATTTGATTGTGATATATTTTGAATCATCTGCTGAAGCTGCTGCGGGAGCATCTGCTGCTGGTGCAGCTACAGGAGCTTGAGCCGCTACAGGGATTGCCTGAGTAACAGGTTGGTTTACTGGTATTTGTTGAACATAAGTGGTTGAATCCCCTTTGTCATCAGATCCAGTTCTAATGGTGATTTTAACATCATCCATTTCTAGTTTAACCTCACTTGCTCCAGATTTGGCTACAAATTTGATTAAGTTTTGAATTTCCTTAATATCCATAATTATTAGTCTTTTTAATTAGTTAGTTAAAAGTTGGTTATGAATTATAAGCCCATTTTAAATAAATTGAGCCCCAAGTAAATCCGCCTCCAAAGGCTGCGAATATAATTTTATCGCCTTTTTTTAATTGCGATTCGTAATCGTGTAAGAGCAATGGTAAAGTAGCAGATGTTGTATTTCCATATTTATGGATATTCATCATGACTTTAGCAGGCTCTAACGATACTCTACTTGCCGTAGCTTCGATGATTCTCTTATTAGCTTGGTGTGCAGCTAGCCATGAGATATCATCGTTGGTTAAATTGTTTCTTTCTAAAATACGTTCAGTGACATCTGCCATATTAAATACGGCATTTTTAAAAACTGTTCTTCCTTCTTGAAACACATAATGTTTCCCTTCATTAAATGTATCTGCAGTAATTGGATAAGACGACCCTCCATAAGTGGCTTGTAAAAACTCACGTCCTTCGCCATTACTTCTCAATATTTCATCTTGCAGTCCTAAACCTTCATGATTAGGTTCAAATAATACTGCTCCAGCACCATCACCAAAAATAATACAGGTAGCTCTATCTTTATAGTTGATAAAAGAAGAGTTTTTATCGGCTCCAATAAGCAATACATTTTTATATTTTCCAGATTCGATATAACTTGAAGCTACCGACATTCCAAAGAGAAAACTTGAACATGCGGCTTCTAAATCGAAAGAGAATGCATTGATTGCACCTATATGAGTTGCAGTAAAAGCTGCGGTTGAGGCAGCTTTCATATCTGGTGTTGCAGTTGCAACGATTACTAATTCTATGTCTTTAGGGTCAATACCTTTTTTATCAATAAGGTCTTGAGCAGCTTTAATTGCTAAAAAAGATGTGCCTTTTCCTTCTTCTTTAAGAATACGGCGTTCTTTAATTCCTGTACGTGTGGTAATCCATTCGTCATTGGTATCGACCATGGTTTCCAAAATTTGGTTGGTCAATCGATATTCAGGTACATAAGCGCCCACTCCTGTGATTGCAGCTGTGATTTTACTCATATTATATTTTTAAAAAACAGTCCAAAAAAGACGAAAATCGTTAAAAAAAGGTAATATTTTAATGAAAATACTAAATTTTGAACGAATAAGGTGCAAATTAAGTCGTTTTTAAGACTTAGAGAAATTAAACATAAAAAAAACGCCCAAAGCTGAGCGTTTTATTATATGCATGCATAATACTTATGCTAAATTTTCTTCTGCTTCAGAGTTATCAATCAATACTTGACCTCTGTAGTATAATTTACCTTCGTGCCAGTGAGCTCTGTGGTAAAGATGTGCTTCTCCTGTTGTAGGACACGTAGCAATTGTAGGAACAGATGCTTTATAATGTGTTCTTCTTTTATCTCTTCTTGTTTTAGATATTTTTCTTTTAGGATGTGCCATTTTATATGTTATTTATCCGTTAATAGTTTTTTTAATGTATTCCAACGAGGATCAATTTCCTCTGATGTTTCTTCTTTTTCGCCTAAACTTTTTGGGCTTAATTCTTCTAACTTTTTAAGTATTTCTGAATCTAATGTTCCGTCTTCAACTCCAGGATGAACACGTTTCGCAGGCATAGACAATATGATTAACTCATAAATATATTGTGCCACGTTGATTTCATATTCACCATGTGGAATGATTAATATATCTTCAAATTCATCGTTGTAATCATCACCAAACTTAACTACCAATTTAAAATCACCTTCAACACTTTGGTCGTAAGGTTCATTTGTAAGGTCACAGTTGACATTTACACTACCAGAAATTTCAAAATACAACTCCAACAAGGTTGTCTTTTTTTCTAAAACCAACTCTGTTGTAACGTTGACATCATTAAAATCATCATACTCAAAATGTTCAAAGAACGCTTTATCAATTTGATAATCAAAATGGTGCTTTCCTACTTTGAGACCAACAAATGGTATCGTATATTCCTTAAAAGGCTTCATCATCGCATTCATTTTGAGCCTGCAAATATATAAATTTTAATTTATTAAACGATAGTTATAAACAAAAAATGTTTATAACGCAAATTATGATTTTTTAGGCGCTTTTTTTAACGGGTTTTTTGAGTATTCTTCATACTCCTCTCTGTTTTTAAAAATTTGTAATGCCATAAAAACAGCTTCCTTAAAAGAGCCATAATCTGCTTCACCTTTTCCAGCTATTTCAAAAGCGGTTCCATGATCTGGAGACGTTCTTACTTTATTTAGGCCTGCAGTATAGTTTACACCATGACCAAAAGCAATAGTTTTAAATGGTATTAAGCCTTGATCGTGATAAGATGCTATAATTGCGTCAAAGTTTTTATAGTTAGCCGATCCAAAAAAACTATCAGCAGAATATGGACCATACACCATCTTCCCTTTGCTTTTAATTTGCTCCAATGTTGGTCTTAAAACGTTATCATCTTCTTCTCCAATAACACCATTATCACCTGCATGAGGGTTAATACCCAAAACTGCTATTCTAGGTTTACTTATCCTAAAATCTTTAATTAAGGAGTTATAGACTGTGTTTATTTTTTCATGGATGAGTTCGGATGTGATATAATTTGGGACATCTTTTACCGGAACGTGATCTGTTAACAAGCCAACTTTTAAAGTAGGTGTTACCATAAACATTAAGCTTTTTCCTCCTAGCTTTTCGGCTAAATAATTTGTGTGGCCGGGAAACTTAAAACTATCAGACTGAATATTGTGCTTGTGTATTGGTGCAGTAACCAGTACATCTATTGCATCTTCCTTTAAGGCTTTTGTTGCCGCTTCTAAAGATTTTACCGAATAACTTCCAATCTTTACATCTTCATCTCCAAAATTAATTGAGACACTTTCTTTCCAGACATTGAGTACGTTGACTTTTCCATGAATGATTTGATCGGTGTGATTAATGCCATGAAAGTTGATAGCACTCTTAAAGTGCTTTTTAAAAAAAGACATGGTTTTAATCGAAGCAAATATCACAGGAGTACAAAACTCCAACATACGATTATCTTCAAACGTTTTGATTATGATTTCTGATCCAATACCATTTAAATCGCCTATTGAAATTCCTAGTTTTATTTTTTTGTCTTTTTCCATCAAGATGTTTTCTAATGTCCGTAATTTTGTAATTGCAAATTTAACTATTTAATCGACACTATGTTTACAGGAATTATTGAAGATCTTGGCATTGTTACAAATATCAAAAAAGAGCAGGACAACATGCACTTGACGGTTCAGAGTCATATAACTTCTGAATTAAAAATTGATCAAAGCGTTTCTCATAATGGCATTTGCCTGACTGTTGTGGATATTTCAGGAGCACATTACACTGTTACTGCTATTAAAGAAACCATCGATAAAACCAATATTGGTAATTTACAAATTGGTGATGCCATTAACCTAGAGCGTGCCATGAAACTCGGTGACCGTTTAGATGGTCATATCGTTCAAGGTCATGTTGATCAAACTGGTATTTGTACTTCTATTAAGAACGAAAACGGAAGCTGGATATTTACATTTAATTATGATGATAGCTTAGGAAATGTCACTATTGAAAAAGGATCTGCTACTGTAAACGGTGTAAGCTTGACGGTTGTTAATTCACAAAAAAACAGTTTTAGTGTCGCTATTATCCCTTATACTTATGAGCATACAAATTTTAAACACTTAAAAACAGGCTCAATAATAAACCTTGAATTTGATGTTTTAGGGAAATATATACAAAAATTATATGAAGCTAGGCTTTAAGGAATTTATTGCCTAGAATTTTTAATTGTCTTTTTAATACCTATAAATGCACCTATAATCACAGCAATTGTGGTAAAACCATCAATTGGTAATCCTGGTGGAGGTGGCGGCATAGGTGGTGGTGGTTCACCGCCTTGCGCAACGCATACAAAACTTATTAATACAAATAAGATCGAGGCTAGGATTTTCTTGTTTTGTATTCTCATTATGGCGTAAATGTATAAAAAAAAAGGTCTCAACAAAATTAAATAGCAAAAAAACATCCATAAAACGCAAAAAAAATCGACGAAATGCTTGTTTTCGGGGTTTTACGTTAAATTTATATTAAACTCAAATATATGCTTTTTTACGATAATCAAAAGAAAATATATGTTTTTTTAGTTTTAAATAATTGTTATAATGCGTTTTACAGTTTTACTTACGAAAAAAATTAAACCTTGGTTTTCCTGAAAATTAAGATTATCTGTGCATTTGATCAAGGATATCGATAACCTCTGTCTTTTTTCTAACTGAAACAGGTACATTCTCTCCATTTTTAAGCATTAGATAACCGCCATCAGTTTTAATAAAAGCACTAATACATTGTAAATTCACTAGGTGGCTTTGGTGTATTCTTAAAAACCCATAAGGTTTGAGCATATCTGAAAAATACTTCAATGTTTTAGTCACAAATATTTTACGTTTATCTTGAAGGTGAAACATTGTATTATTGCTATCTGATTCACATCTAATAATATCATCGAGATTCACTATAATAATTTTATCAAGCGTATGTAAAGAAATTTTGTCTGGTTTCTTTTCTGGAGCCGATAAGGTTTCTTTTAAAATGTTTAAACGCTCTTTGCTAGGTTGTATTTGTTGCTTAGCACGCTCAATGGCTTGAGATAATTCGTCATGTGCATAAGGTTTCAACACATAATCAATTGCAGCAAATTTGAAAGCTTTAATCGCAAATTCATCACTAGCAGTTACAAAAATGATTTTTGACGTCAAATTTGGAAAAATCTCTAATACATCAAAGCCTGTTCCATCGCCCAGCATAATGTCTAAAAACAAAATGTCTGGCTGTTTTTTCTGAAGTATTTTTGCAGCTTCAATGACACTCTTAGCTGTGTCTATAATTTTGATTTCAGAATGATGCGTTTCAATGTCACTTTTTAAAAGTTCCATAGCATCTTTCATATCTTCTACAATAATTGCTGTTAACATAATTAATAATCGGTTTCTAATGGGATTTTAAATACAATGACAGTGCCACCAATGCTACCATCTTCATTTTTTATTTCTGAAATACTTAAAGCGTCTTTTCCGGAAATTGATGTTAAACGTTCTCTGGTTACTTTAAGCGCCATAGACTGGTGATCGGTTTTAGGCTTAAGCTGCTGAGAACTATAAATTCCAATGCCATTATCTGAAATGGTCACTTGCAAGTCTTCTTCGGTTGTGTCAAACTGAATTTTTAACACCCCTTCTCGTCCTCCTTTTAAAATACCGTGTCGAATTGCATTTTCCACAAAAGGTTGTATAAGCATAGGCGGAATTAAAATTTCTTCAACGTCTAAATGGCTATTGATAATGATATCATACGTAAAAGGTTTTTCGGCCATTAAGCGCTCCACCTCAACATAATGACGTAATGTTTTTATTTCCTGATCTAGACCAATGGTATCTTTTCTCGAATTAATTAAGGTCTCTCTCAGTAAGGTCGCAAAGCTGTTTACCGTTTCATTCATCTTGTCTGGCTTTGTTGGTGCCATTGCTTTGATGCCGTTTAACACATTAAAAATAAAATGTGGATTCATTTGCAAACGCAAGGCTTTTTGTTCTAAAGTTAGCAGATGGTTTTCGAGCTCTAAGCGTTCTTTATCTTTTATGTTTTTTTGCTTTATACGTTTAATATACTGCTGTGTAATAAGAGCTAATGCTAATAATGCCAGTCCAATAATAGACCATTGAAACCAGCCTCTTTTATATAACGGACTTTCTATATGAAATGAAAAACGAAGCGGTTCACTTTCGTTCCAGCGATGGTTTCTGGACTGAACAACAAAATCGTGCGCTCCATAATTAAGTTCAGAGTAGTCTTGGGTAGCCACATTAGACCAAGGGCTCCAAGCATTATCATTTAATTTATAACGATATTCCACGCCATTAGGATGATCTAAATCAACAGTTTTAAAACTAAAGCTTACTTGCTTCTGATTTGAATTTAATTGAAGTACTTTATTGGTATTGGTCCAATCTGAAAGAGAAATAGAATCTATACTTTTAAAGGCCACTTTTACGTCTTCTAAGTAAATAACAGGCTTTTCGGTGTTTTGATTAATTTCTGCTGGTTGGTATTCTGTGAGTCCGTAGAGTGCTCCAAACCACAAATGCCCTCTATCATCTTTATCGACTGCATTTAGACAGGTTTCTATGCCTAGAAAACCATCATTTCTTCCAAAGAAAAAAGCATCTTTTATTTGAGTGTCTTTATCCAGTTCCAGTTTGTCTACACCACGTTCGGTTCCAACCCAAAGATAACCTTGATTATCAAAAATAAGCTGGTATATGTTTTTGGAAGCACCTTCTTTTAGCCCTTTCAACTTTTTAAACGTGCTGTAATCTTCATCATTAGACCACCAAATACCTTGTCCGGCAGTACCCAAAAACATCGTGTTGTTTTGAAATACTATCGTATTAATTGGAACTTCTAAACCTAAAACAGCTCCTAAATGTGTGATGGTATCCTTATATAAATATCCTAAATGACCGCTACGTGTTGTATACCAAATTCGCCCTTTATCGTCTTTGGTCATATCATGAATATACAAATCTTTTATACCTTGAGCCGTTGCATAGGTTTTATAAACTGTTAAGCTATCCATTTCAGGGCTGTAATTAAATTTTACAATTCCGCTGGAATAGGTTGCAGCATAAATAGCATTGTTATCGACATGGATTTCGCGAATCCAATCAAATGGAAATTCGTTTTCGGTATTTAAGACTCTGGCAACCTCAACTGTTTTAGGAATTAGTTTTTTACTTCGCTTTAAAGTATCGACAGCAAAAGAATCTACACGAATGTTTCCTCGGAATAATAATCCACGACCATCAGAACCCGCCCAAATATTTCCATTAGGATCACTTGTAATGGTTTTAATTTTTACTTCGGAAAAGGTTTCAGGAATATCAATATTGTGAATTCCATAGTTGTCAATTCGCATAAGTCCTGCTTCTGAATTTGAAATCCAAATGGTATTATTGGTATGGTGAACAGCATAGACCCGGTTTCCATTAAGTCCTGTTTCTGTACTGTAATGTTTAAAATTATTCTGAAAATATTTATACAAACCTCCTCCTGATGTCGCCATCCAGATATTAGATTGTCGATCTTGAAGTACTTGTTTTACGTTGGGAACTGTGAGTCCGTTAGAACTTTTCAAAGTAAATAACTCAGAATTAGTTTCTAAACTAATTACAGAAACACCATTATTATCTGTAGCAATCCATAGTTGATTGTCATTTAACACCGAAATACTATTGATACGAAGAGGTTCTCGAATTAAAATCTGGTTGTCAAAATCACCCGATTCAAAAACCAAAGTTCCATCATTAAAGGTTGAGGCAATGATTTTACTCTTATAAGTTATTAACGCTTTAAAATCTCCACGCTCTATTTTTTGCATTGCTTTTGGATCGTTAATTAATCCGGAAAATTGCCATAAACCATCTTGAGTCGCAAGCCAAAATGTATCATTAAGTGTAATTAAATCGTTGATTTGAATCTTATCAATCTCAGGGTGAAGTGTTAGTTTAACTGTTGAAAAATCATCTTCGAGCCTATACATACCAGCCTTAGTTAGTATTAAAATGTCTTCATTAATCTGACTAATTTTAGTCACCTCGGGTAATTCAATATTTAAGAATTTTGATTTTAATTTAATTGTCAACCCTCTTTTGGTTCCTATATAAACGCTGTTATTAATCGTTGTTAACGCATTAATATAGTTAGATCCTAAACCATGATTTTCATTAAACACTTTAAAGTTATTCCCATCAAAACAGGCTAAACCTCCACCTTGAGTTCCTAACCACAAATAGCCTTTATCATCTTGAGAAATCGCATAAACTTGTGACTGAGGCAAACCGTCTTCAAGAGTAAATGCCCTTAACTGTTTATTTTGAGCATAAAGTGTTAGTGTTATTCCAAAGAAAACAAAAGCAAATAGTTTGTATGTAATATTAATTTTCAACCCAGGTTTAATTATCTCATTGCAACTTACAATTTTGAACGCAGTTTTTGGGCTTCAAGTATATTGTTTTTTAATAACGGTTAAAAGCGCTGTACTCTCTAGGATATACAGCGCTCAAAACATGAATTACAACATCAACTAATTGCCATTATTTTCTTTTACTGATTGTCTAGCTCACAAGAGAAGGCGTAGTTTGACCTGTTGAACTTTACCTTTTTAAGTGCTGCCAGATTATTTGTTTGCATCAACTTATTATCTTTAAATACAATGTAAGATTTACTATCTGTTGTCTCACAACTTTCTCCTTCATTGCTGCATAGGCTAATCACATCAGTTCCATAGGCATTATCTTTTTTTTCTAACAAGTTAATTAAGTCATGGTTTAACGTTTCAGATTTTACATAGATTTTATCTATCTCCGCTCCACTTCGTACAGCTCTAATCTGGAATCTTTTGTAGCCTTTATAATCGACACCAGCTTCACCAAATACAAATTTGACTTCTGGGTTTATCTGGCTCACCATCGTTTTTTGTGAAATGAGTCCGCCCCAAATCCATCCCACTTGTGGTCCCATTTTTATTTTATAAAAACGACTTGTAATTCCGTTTATGGTTTGAGGTGTTTCGCTTTTTGCTAGTAATCTTACTCGGGTTCCAATATTGAGTGTAGTTAATTTTTCACAGTTTACCGAAGCACAATCTCGTAGAGCAACATCATCGCCTAAAAGATATTGTGATGCTTTGGCTGCAGAATTGGTGTAAACCTCAAATTGTACTTCTTTTGTTTGTGCATAGATATCAGAGGCTACAAAAAGTAGTGCTAAAATCATTATCGCCTGAAAAAGTTTTGATGCTCTTGACTGTGTTTTGTTTACGGTTTGGGTGTTCTTTAAAGTTTTCATAATATGTTGTTTTTGGGTTATACTTTTATTTTGATACTTCAAAGATATGTGCACACCTCAGTGAAATTTATGTGCTTCTAGAATTCGTTAAGAATGATTTAGAATTCGTTGATAATTGGGTTCAGTGCATAAAAAAAGTCTAAACTACTGGTGTAGATTAGACTTATATAATGTTGTTTTTGAGTTATTTTAGATTATTCCAGCGTAATTCCAAAAGCTCTAAAAGCGATTAACTGTCCTGAATGTTCTCCCTTTTCTAAAGTTAAGTTACCTTCAAACTTAGTTTCCCCATCGACATTTACCTGATAATCAATAACCTGATTTTCGTCTTTTTTTGTGAGACTTATTCTCAAGGTTGGCCAGTACGAATCATTTTCGACCCATTCTATGTTACTGTCTTCAAGTTCTTCGATGATGGTTTCCTGCTCTGGTGTTAACGCATTATTCACCACTTCGAGATTAAATTTCATTTTAAGGTCTGAATATGGGACCAATTGCGGGAAATTATTATAAAATGCCAAAAGGCTTTCATGTGCAGATTCGTCATTATCATTTTCTGAATACGCTTTACTCAGCCCTTCATTAATTCTTGCGATGAGTAGTTTCTCATTAACAGGATCAAGGAATTCGTCATCTAGTACCTTTTGAAATTCTTTAATTGCCACATCGTATTCTCCATCTTCCAGATAAAACTGAGCAATAAAATAGTTGAAGTATTTATGGACATGTTCGCGCTCATCTTCTTTTAATTTGTCTTTAAATATTCGAATAAAGTATTCAGGGTTAAAGTATTTGATGAGCTCCCATATTTCATCAAAAAACAAATTGTTTTCAGAAGCAAATAAATTATAATAGCCTATAAACCGTTCTGGATCGGCCGAAAGTTCACTGGTAAGTAATAGGTGTGCGTTTTCTTGTTTGAAATGGTGCTTAGAGATCTCATACAGCTTCTTAGGCTTATACCAATAGTTATCATCTCTAAATTTAATCTCTTTTATTGATTTCTTATGGTATAAATATTTAAATAAAAGAGTGTTTCGATTATAGGCAACTTCTCCCCAAGTACTATTGACATGTATTTCTTTAAAATTTGCGGCTTTATCACGAAACTCTTTAGATTTTTTTAAGTCTCCAGCATAATAATGTGCTCGGCTCAGTGCGATATTATTCCATCCAAATCCTGGTGCTGTACCCAGATATTTTATTGATTTCTCTATGATGGATTTTGAAGCTGGTAAATCGTTTCTAAAAATCTTTATGGCAGATTGCATGTAGTCAAATTCCTTGACGCTTTTGTCCTCATAATTATCTTCATCTCGTGCTATTTCATAACTTTCTTCAGCTTTGTCGTATTTAGCTTGAATAAATTGAAGGTTTCCGTAGTTGTTATAAGACAACCTGTTATATCTTCGTAACTGCTCGCTAAAATATTCAGCCGAATCTAGTTTGATTTGATGCGAATAGATGATATTTTTATAATGATAATAACTCAGCAATGCATCATTAGCACTACTTGGCCAGTATGTATTTAAAAACCATTGGTTGTGTTTATCACTGGTTTTAATAGAATCGGCATATTTGGATGCCATTTCAAGGTTTTCTTCAATTGTAGGTTTTAGAAACTCATATTTCTCTGGACTGTACATTCTATTACGCAGATAAATCCATGAAATATTACTATAAGGATTGATACCAAAATTGAATACAAAATCACGTTTTTGAAGTCGCCTAACCACCTTAATAGCTTCTCCAGGTTTGTCTATGTTTTCATAGCTTTTAGACAAATAATAGATAAGTATGACATACTTTCTTTGAAATTGATAACGATCAATATAAGCGCTAATATCTGTTGTTCTTTTAAGTGCTCGAGGAAAATCTTTTTCGAGTAATTCAATGGCTTTTACAAGTGATTTAATGGCCGACTCATAACCTCTTTTATCTGAGGCTCTGTCATAACGGTAATTAGCTTCAAAAAAATGGCCCACATAATAGGTGCTGTCTAATTGTATCATTTTTTGAGAAAGCTCGTAGGCTTTTCTGCCACTGGGACTTCCTCTAAACTCGCGTTCGAGCCTATCAATTTCAATGCGCTGACCAAAAACAGTCATCAACCCAAAGAAGAAGAATACAAAATATAAGCTTGTTTTTATGTTTGCCTTTTTCACTAACTATCTTTTTAAATTAAGTCTTGATAAGCGTGTAATTTCTTTTTTAACGATACTATCTACAGCATTAGTTTCGTCTCCTCTGCTTTTAAACAGAAGTCTATGTTGAAGTACTGGTTTTACTAGTGATGCCAAATCATCTTCAATGACATAATTTCGTTTATTGATTACTGCATATGCTCTCAAACACTTAAGAAGTATGATTCCTGCTCTAACAGAAGCGCCTAGTAAAATCCCAGAATGCTCTCTTGTTCCTCTAACAATATTATTAATCCCTTGTATAATTTCGTCATCGACATGAACTTCTTCAGCTTTGCTTCTGAGGGCTAAAATATCTGTCATATTTAACACCGCTTCAACGGCATCTTGTGACCTTTGAATTTCTAGTTGTTTTTTATAGATTTCTAATTCGATATCTTCACTTACATAACCAAAACTAATCTTCATAAAGAAACGATCTAATTGTGCATTTGGTAAAGGGTAAGTTCCTTCCATTTCAATTGGGTTTTGCGTCGCTATTACAAAGAAAAGGTCTTCAAGTTTATAGGTTTGGTCTCCAATAGAAATCTGATTTTCTGCCATACATTCCAGTAATGCCGATTGTACTTTTGGCGATGCTCTGTTGATTTCATCTGCTAATAATATATTACAGAATAAAGGTCCTTTTTTGAAAATAAAATCTTTGTTGCTCTCATCATATAAATGCGATCCAATTAAATCCATTGGCAATAAATCTGGAGTAAACTGAATGCGCTTAAAATCGGAATGTTCATGCTTACCCGATAACGAATAGGCTAAAGTTTTTGCCATTACTGTTTTACCAGAACCAGGATTATCTTCTAATAGAATGTGTCCTTTAGCAATAAGACAGGTGATGATTTGAACGATTTGTTCTCTATGACCTTTTACGACTTTGCCTATGTTTTCAATTAATACATCTATATTTTGCCCAGACTTATCTTCAACCGAAGTAGTTGCTGGTTTTAAGTTTTCTGAATGTGTCTGCTCTAAGTCTTGATTCATAATGACATGTTATTTTTTTAAATTAAGATTCAACATATAATGAATCCATTTATTTGGTTTTATAAAATTGATAAATTGTTGTGATTTCGTATATTTTGATAACACTTTTTGATTAAAATCTGAATGAAAACCTTGTACTAATGTAACCTCATCATCGGTAAGTTCGTCTTCGCTATATTTCAGTTTCTGGTATATTTTTACGAAGGCTTCAAAATGAGTTCCAAATTTAGGATCTACAATATCTCTTGCATAAACCATAGGTGTAAGATGCCCTCTTTGAACACCCATTTGATTGAGAACAAAATGAGCGTTTTTATAATTTACCTGAGACAATTCTACCACAGATGTATTGTTTTTAGCTTTTTTAGATAACCACCAATAATAACATAATGGTGATAAGACCAGTATAAACAGTAAAAGTAGTATAGCCGCTAGGATGTAAATAGACCAATCGGTTAGAGTTTTAATAGCACTATCTTGCTCTTCTTCATTAGCCTCGTTTAATTTATCTTCTTCAATTTTTGGGACATGAACTTCCATAATTGTAATAGGGTCTGGAAATAGCGTCATGTAATCTTCTATAGTTTCACTTTTGTATTTCGGTCGTATTCTACCAAGTTTATAGTCAAAAGACACCATGACTGCGGTGTCACCAAGCTTCACATTGGCTAAAGAAATTGTTTGTTCTCCTGCAAATACTTTGGCTTGATTAACATCAAATTTCATATCAATAACATCAGTACTATCGAGAGAAATTCCGTTATCATTAACAATCATTTTGTCAACGCGAACTTGCATTGATTTACCAATAGTATCTACAACGGTAATTAAGCCTTTTCCAACGTAGGTTTCTTTTGTAGGTGGTGTTGGAGGTGTCCCATCGGGTTGAGGCGCTTCTTCGGCATCACTATTACTAACGGTCATATCAAAATCTAACCAACCATATTCTGGAATATATACTTGGGTCCATGCATGAGCTTGGTCTGCATAAAACCAGTACCAGCCTGGAGTTTTATGACTCCTATCTACAGTCATAAATCCAACAGCAACTCTGGTTGGAATGCCTAAAGACCTCAACATAAACAATGAAGATGTCGCATAATAAGTACAGTAACCTTCGTGTGTATTGAAAATAAACTCACCTAGCATACTCGCATTTGGAATATTTGGGTCTGTCGGTTTCCCTGGAGTTAATGTGTAGGTATATAATGGCTCTCCGTTTTCATCTTCCGATAAGAAGTAGTTACGAATGCTTAATATCTTATCTATAGTGGTTTGGTCGCCTTCTGTAAGACTATCAGCCAGTTGTCCTATTTTATTATAGAGGTCTCCATCAGGTACTTCGGTATAATACTCCATAAAACGATCATCTTCTTCATCATAATTTTTAGCAGTTCTTAAAGTACGATATCTGCGTTCCTGGTAATTAACAATAGACCGTTCGGTTGTGTTATAGACAAAATAGGCACTGTTGAGTTCGGACACCTCAGAATATACATTGTAAGCAAACTTATAATCCTTTTTAAATTCTTCTTCTATGGAAATAGGCTGACAAGCATAAGCTGTACTAGGTGCCACAAAAACTTCTGGGCTAAGACCTGCTATGTAAATTGTACTCTTAACTTCTTTAATGGCTCGTTCCATTTTATCATAAATAAGAACAGAGTCATTTTGCTGACTGAAATATTGTGGGATTTTTGTTGGGTTTGGTAAAAACAAATCCCGTACGATACTATCCGGATCAATCTCAAACTGTTCTAATGTTGGATTGTATTGATTTAAATGGTAAAGCGTAATGTACTGAGGATTAGGTGTCGATTCGTTTATGAAGTTATCAATATTGGCACAAAATAAAAGTTCATCAGATACACTTAACCTATCGCGAAGTCCTAAATAATCATCTAAATTAAACTTTGCGCCTGAGCTTCCACCATCGTCTTTAGAGTCTTTCTTTTCTTTATCTTCCTCATCGTCTGAATCACCTTCTTCATCTTCCCCTTGTCCTTGAGTGATTTCATTTTGGATATGATTAATCTTTGTATCTAAAAGCTGAATGGTTGCCCAAAACAGAAATAAAGCAATCAATGAGAATAGAAAAATTCTCAAGACAACCATAAGGTAATTGGTTTTCTTCTGATTTCTTATCGTTTTAAGTAACTCTTTTACGTAAAGTCCATAAAATAGGTATAAGACTGTTGGAGCAATAAGCCATATCATGTCTTTTACATTAGACATTTCCATGTCTGAAATGAGAATTACCGATATAGTCGTTAGTAGTATTGAAAACACAATTAAGTAATATCTCCATTTGGATATTGCAAAGCCAGAAAACCAACCAAATACAAATATGCTTGTGTTTATTTTAAATCTGTTTGCCACATAATAAGCATCAAACTCATTGAAAGACGAAGCGCTAATTGAACTATATATAAGATTAATAACGAGCAGGAGTAGTCCAAAAATAATTAAGAATCTAATTTTAGTTTTATGTAATAAATATGCTGTAATTATACCTGCAGCAAAAACACCAATCAAAATATGTTTGTTGACAAAAAGCAAAGAATAATATTCGGATAGAAAGCCTAATAAAGGATACATGATGAGTATCGTAGGAAGGATTAAAAACAGTAATCCCAGCGTCAGTTCTTTATAGTCTATATGTTTCATATAATCTGTCCTGTAAAATTAGAGTTAGACACTAGTTTCTCTATGTCGTCCTCATTTGTTTTTAACTTTTTACGTGTACTTGACAAAGACCATTTTAATTTACTAAGTTCACTGTTTTGGTCTTTCCTTAGGAATAAATTTTTGAAGTTAAATACATTTTGATGATCTAAATGACGAGATACCTTCACAATAATTATATTAGACGAGCCTTTTTGTATCAGTGTTGTTAACTCATCAATACTAACCAAAGACGACACACATATTACTGATTCTCCTGAAGCTTTTAATTCATTAACTGAGGAATTATTCTGCCAGTTCGCTGAACTTAATTGAAAACCGATACGATCATATTCGTTTACGGTTACAAATTCATTAACCGCCTGATCAATATTGAATTCTACTTTTTTCTCCATTTTTTTAATGTTTAAACACACATTAAAAACGATGTCTTTATAATAATTAAGCATACTGGTAGCGTATGTAGAAGTAAGATCTTTAGTTAATACATTGTAAAAACTCGTATAAAACTTAATATGAGACGCGTAAGGATTAATCACTTCAGGAGTTCGTATGACCAATTCTCTGTTTTTTGCAAAGATTTTCCAAACAATCCTACGTACATCATCACCAACTTCGAAATCTTTATAATTTAAAAAATCCCCTTGTACTTTTCGAGAGGTTTTAATTTTTTCAATTTCCTCTTCTGTCTTAGATGGAGTAATTTCTTTTACCGGAATGTCCATTTCAGAAGAATGCAGGTAAAACGCATTTTTAGATTTCTTATAGGTTGTAAACCGAAAAAACTGTAAATAATCTATAAAACTTATGACATAACCTTTAATGTGGTATTGCTTTCGATCTGGCAACCAGATTAACGATGAGCCTTCTTTAGGAAGTAGTTTTTCAAAGCCTTTGGAGTATTTATTAATAACTATGGCATCTGAAAAATCACCCGTATTAAATTCTATTTTTATTGTTATGTATCCTAGTAATGGAAGTAAAGCTTTGGGTAAAGAAATAATTACAGGTACTTGTCCGGCTTCTCCTTTAATATTACCATCAAGTCCGATATCTATTTTAGGATTGATACTTTTTTTATTGACAACAAAATACAAATAGCAAATTAAGGTGTATAAAAACCCGACACCAACTAAAATCAATATAAATGTACCAATCAACCAAGCAAATAACTTAAGGTAGAGTGCAATAGTCGTTTCTTCTACAAAGAATTCCATTTTAATAAAGTAAATGGATAGTAAGAGTACTAATGCGAAAATTAGTGCATTTCTTTTAAAAGGTAGGTAACTAATAATTCTCGTGAAATTAATATTCAAGGCAAAAATTTATTTGATTTATATCATCGAATTTACAAAGGTTCAATCTACAAAAAATAGATAAGTATATAGTAACTCCCTATAAATTTTAGTTTCAGTTTAACTATTAATCTATTGAATTGAATTTAAGTGGGTGTCATTTTTAAGTTTCAATGATAGTGTTCGTCAATTTTCAAGTCGCTTCAATCGTCTTTGGCTATAAAACACAAAAAAGCCTCACATCTCTGTAAGGCTTTCGTCTTATGAAGTGGTCCCACTTGGGCTCGAACCAAGGACCACCTGATTATGAGTCAGGTGCTCTAACCAACTGAGCTATGGGACCAATAAGGCTGCAATATTACTACATATTTTAATACTCTACAAGAAATTTGTGTCAATATTATTGGTCAATATCCTGACACAACTCAATGAGAACGCCATTTGTTGCTTTTGGATGTAAAAAAGCAATGAGTTTATTGTCGGCGCCTTTCTTTGGTTTTTCATGTATCATTTTAAAACCTTCGGATTTTAAACGCTCAATCTCTTTTTCTATGTCTGAAACTGCAAATGCAATATGATGAATGCCTTCGCCTTTCTTCTCAATAAACTTTGCAATCGGACTCTCATCATGAGTCGCTTGTAATAACTCTATTTTATTAGGTCCTGTTTTAAAAAAAGAGGTGATGACACCTTCGCTTTCTACAGCTTCAGTTTTATAATGCTTTTTTCCAAAAAGAGCTGCAAATAACGTATTTGATGCTTCTATATCTTTTACTGCAATACCAATATGTTCAATTTTTTTCATGTTTTCGTGTTTTGGTTTCCGTAGTCAAACCGGAAATCGTATATAAGGTATGAATTTTGCTATCAAAAATAAGATAATCCTTAAATATCATCTACTTTTGCAGCGCATTGCTACAATTTGTAGTAAAGTCGTTATATTAGAAACTAAATGACCGTTTCAAAACGACTTAAATTTATCATTATGGAACAAGAAACTCAAAGACAAAAAAAAATAGGCGGCGTTCTGCAACAAGATCTTGCAGATGTATTACAAAAAGCAGCTACAGATGGTGGTTTACGTGGTGTTATTATTTCGGTAAGCAAAGTAAGTGTCACCACCGATTTATCTATTGCCAAAGTGTACCTCAGCATCTTTCCTAATAAAGAAGCCTCTGAACTCATTAAAGGTATACGCTCTAACACGCCTTTAATTCGTCATGAATTAGCACAGCGCACTAAAAATCAATTACGTCGCATGCCTAATCTCGAATTTTTTATTGATGATTCCCTCGAATATATTGAAGGCATTGAAAAATCACTAAAAAGAGAAGATAACCCAATTAAAGATCAAGATACTTTAGACAAACGCAAAAAGTCATAAGTGAATGTAGCTCTTTACATAGCGAAGCGATATCTTTTTTCTAAGAGCAGTAATAACTCTATAAATATCATGACTATTATTGCAGCTTCAGGAACCGTTATTGCGGCAGCTGCTTTATTCATCGTATTATCTGGCTTTGCTGGTCTAAAAAGTTTTAGTTTAGAGTTTTCTTCATTTGTTGATCCCGATCTCAAAGCGCTTCCTGTAGAAGGAAAATCTTTCACACTTTCTGAAAGCGATATTAGCAGTATTCAATCTATAAAAGGGGTCCAGAGTTTTACAAAAACCATTGAGGAGCGCGTGATTTTAGAATTTGACAATAAGCGTCAAATTGTAACGATGAAAGGTGTTGATGAGAATTTCAGGACAGTTACTTCTATTGATTCGATGATTTACTACGGAAATTGGCTTGAACGTGATACCGATCAAATTGTATCAGGAGGCGGAATTTCTAATAAATTATCTTACGGCGTTTTAGATCTCACCAGACATCAAAAAATTTATGTTCCAAAGCCTGGAAAAGGGCAAATAACATCTGTAAAAGGAGCGTTCAATTCGATCAAAGCTTATAATATTGGCGTCTTTGATATTAATGAAGAACTCAATAACGAATATATTTTTGCCAATATTGAAACCGCAAGATACCTGCTTAATTACGATGATAATCAAATATCATCCATAGAATTTAAATTACATCCTGAAGCTGACCAAACCGAAGTTTCTAATCAGCTTCAAACCCTTTTAGGTGATACCATACAAATAAAAAACAGAGCACAACTCAATGATGCCTTGTATAAAATGCTCAACACCGAAAATGTAGCGGTTTACCTCATCTTCACACTTGTAATTATCATTGCTCTATTTAATGTTATTGGCGCACTAATCATGATGATTTTAGATAAAAAAGAATCTTTGCACACCTTATTTAATCTAGGTACAACAACTAAGGCTATCAGACGTATTTTCTTTTTACAAGGGAGTTTAATGACTATTCTTTCTGGAATAATTGGTTTGGTTTTAGGACTGATAATTGTGGTTTTACAAAAACAATTTGCGCTAATCATGCTGACGCCATCATTACCTTACCCAGTAGAATTGAAAGTTGTAAATATTTTTATAGTGATGGCTACCATTATTGTTTTAGGAGTATTAGCCTCAAAATTAGCCTCACAAAGAATTACAAAAAAGCTGGTAAAAGGCTAAGTCGTTTAAACAAATTGGTGATTACCAAACTTATCTAAAACCTCATCAAAGGCAGCAAAGACATCTTTAGAATCGTCACTAGTCACCATTTTCATACGGTGTTCTTTAAAATTTGGAATGCCCTTAAAGTAATTGGTGTAATGACGTCTGGTTTCAAAAACACCTAATTTTTCGCCTTTCCAATCGATAGACATTTGTAAATGACGTCTCGCGGCATCCACGCGTTCTGCCATAGAAATTGGCGCTAAATGTTCACCCGTTTCAAAAAAGTGCTTCACTTGCTTAAAAAACCAGGGATTCCCAATGGTCGCACGACCAATCATACAACCATCTAAACCAAAACTATCACGCATAAGCGCTGCTTTTTCAGGAGAATCTACATCGCCATTTCCAAATACAGGAATGTGCATACGCGGATTGTTTTTTACAGCTGCAATAGGTTTCCAATCGGCTTCTCCTTTATACATTTGAGCACGAGTTCTTCCATGGATAGAAATCGCTTTGCAACCTACATCCTGAAGACGTTCGGCAACTTCAACGATTTTAATCGAATCGTGATCCCAGCCTAAACGGGTTTTAACGGTTACTGGCAAGTTAGTACGTTTTACCATTTCGGCTGTTAGGCTTTCCATCAGGCAGATATCCTTTAGGATACCTGCACCTGCACCTTTACTCACCACCTTTTTTACCGGACAGCCAAAATTAATATCAATAATATCGGGATTAGATTTTTCAACAATATCTATGGTTTGTAGCATACTGTCCATATTGGCTCCAAAAATCTGAATCCCAACAGGACGTTCTTTTTCATAGATATCGAGTTTCATGACGCTTTTTGCCGCATCGCGAATTAAGCCCTCACTGGAAATAAACTCGGTGTACACCACATCGGCACCTTGTTCCTTGCATAAAGCTCGAAACGGTGGATCGCTAACATCTTCCATTGGAGCTAACAACAACGGAAAATCTGGAAGTTCTATATCGCCTATTTTTACCAAACTCGATTTATTTTGCGCAAAATTACAGTTTTTTAGGTAATTGTGTATCTTCAACACGGTTTAACTAAATACCATACCAATTTGACAATTCCATTTGAACCCGAACTTTTTGGTATTGCTATTAATATACATTTGATATTAGAATATGTAGCATTTTTTATCGCCTTTAGATATTATGTGGTATTGCGACGAAAATCTAATGATCATATCTCTTCAGGAAATCGCTTGTCGATTATTCTTGGAGCCGCTTTAGGTGCTTTAATTGGATCGCGTGTGGTTGGGTTTTTAGAAAACCCTTTGATTGATGTGTCTCAAACCAATATCATTCAGCTTCTTAATACCAAAACCATCATGGGTGGATTATTTGGTGGTCTATTGGGTGTTGAAATTGCCAAAACAATTATTGGAGAAAAAACATCTTCGGGAGACTTGTTTGTGTTTCCTATTATTCTGGGCATTTTTATTGGTCGCATTGGCTGTTTCCTTTCTGGTATCAACGAATTTACCTACGGAAATGTAACCAGCTCCATATTTGGGATGGATTTAGGTGACGGACTCTCACGACATCCAACATCGCTTTACGAATTGGTGTTTTTGGTCTTCTTATTTATAGCATTACAACAGCTTAAGACAAAGAAAACACTGAAAAATGGCACTCTTTTTAAACTATTTATGCTGGCTTACTTTGGGTTTCGCTTTTGTATTGAATTTTTAAAACCGAATGTATTTTACATCTTCGAACTCAGTACTATTCAATATTTATGTGTAATTTGTTGGTTGTATTATTCAAAGACTATTGCTCAACTATTCTCTCGTTTGAAATCGCGTTAGGGATAGCAGCGGTATCCTTTTTTGAGGTACGAAAAAAAGATTTAGCGAATAGCCCGACGTTTTGCGCTTCTGGAAGATTTTAACCAGATTTTTTTAGATTTAAAGCTTACAGAAGCGCAAAAGGTAACGCCCAACTACAGAATAACACTTAAATATGCCAGTTAGAAAATACACCTATTACGATTTTACACTAAGCCTTTGCCCAGAATGTTTACGGCGTGTAGACGCTAAAATTGTATTTGAAAATGGAAACGTTTACATGCTGAAACGCTGTAATGAACATGGCAATAGTAAGGTGCTCATTGCCGATGATATTACGTATTACAAAAACATACGAAACTATAATAAACCCAGCGAAACTCCTCATACTTTTAATACCAAAACGCATTATGGTTGTCCTTATGATTGTGGGTTATGCCCAGATCATGAGCAACACAGCTGTTTGACTGTTGTTGAAGTGACCGATCGTTGCAATTTAACATGTCCGACCTGTTACGCTGGGTCGTCGCCAACCTATGGAAGACATCGTACTCTGGAAGAGGTTAAAGCCATGCTGGATGCCATCGTTACGAATGAAAAAGAGCCTGATGTGGTTCAGATTTCGGGAGGCGAGCCTACCATCCATCCGCAGTTTTGGGACATTATGGATTATGCGAAATCGCTGCCTATTAGACATTTAATGCTGAATACTAACGGTATTAAAATTGCGAAAGATGTTGCTTTTGCTGAACGCCTTAAAAGCTATGCGCCAGATTTTGAGATTTACCTTCAGTTTGACTCGTTTGAAAACGCAGTGCTGCAAGAATTACGTGGCGCCGATTTAAATGCTGTTCGCCAACAGGCTTTGGATAACCTGAACCGCTTAAACCTTTCAACGACTTTGGTGGTGACGCTCCAAAAAGGGTTGAATGATGGTGAAATCGGAAAAATTATTGATTACGCTCTGCAACAACAATGTGTGCGAGGCGTCACGTTTCAGCCCACACAAATTGCAGGTCGTTTAGATAATTTTAATCCCGAAACCGATCGCATGACCTTGACGGAAGTTCGCCGTAAAATCATGGAACAAACCTCAATTTTTAATAGTGATGATTTACTTCCTGTGCCTTGTAACCCAGACGCTTTGGTCATGGGATATGCTTTAAAATTGGATGGCGAAGTATTTCCGTTAACGCGATATATCAATCCGAATGACTTATTAGACAACAGTAAAAACACCATTATTTACGAACAAGATGAGCAGCTTCATGGCAAGATGATTGAATTGTTTAGTACCGGAAATTCTGTAGAAAAAGCGGAAGAAAACTTAAAATCAATCCTATGCTGTTTACCCAATATTGATGCACCAGAACTGGGTTATGATAATTTGTTTAGAATTATCATTATGCAATTTATAGATGCTTATAATTTTGATGTGCGTGCCATTAAAAAGTCCTGTGTGCATATTGTGGATAAAGACAATAAAATTATTCCATTTGAAACCATGAACTTGTTTTATCGCGACGATAAAAAAGAGCGCTTAGAAGAACTTAAAAAAGAACGTATATGACCGCTTTTGTACTATCAGGTAGTGGCTGGGAATGGATTATTTTTTTGATGATTTTCTTCGGAATTATCGTTCCTTTATTCTTGTTTATCTTCGGGTTCATTAAATACGCGAAAGATAAGAAACAGGGAAAAATAATTTTAATTATTGCTACGCTGTATACAATTATAGGCTTCGGAATTTGTGGAGGCTTCGGATTTTAAAATAGAAACAATGATGATTTTAGGACCAAATATGAACTTTGACGGCTTTTTAATCATGATTTTATTAATCATGTTCGGCCCATCTATTTTACTAACTATTATTGGCGCTTTAGTTTATAAAAAATATAGAAAAGCCGCTAAAGTATTATTCATTCTGGCTGTAGTTTATGTCATTATTAGCTTCGGTATTTGCGGCGCTCTTATGGCTGGAGTTTAACTGTTTTTAATACCCAGATGCCATATATAGCAAGTCCTATTTCGGCAACCGCTCCGAAAATATAACCTGAAGTTGGTGTGCCGTCTATCAACATACTCAATACTCGTCCTGAGCCTAAACCCAACATAAAAATGACGTTTGTAATCAATGCTGTTTTAAGATAATTAGCTTTAAAAACACCTAAAATCCACAGTGCCGAAAACCCTAAATACAATCCCATTACAGCTTTATAAAAGTTGTGCTCATCTATAGTTTTGGGGAATAATTCGAACTGAGCATCTGGAAAAAATGCATAGAGAAAAGCAACGGGAACAACAATAAGCACCGAAATAATCAGGTGGATTTTACAACTAATATTTTGCTTTTTGTAGGACACAAACTGTTATTAAAATTGAATATCTGCTTCTACTTCATTTTCACCACGTTTAACTACAACTCTAGTTTTATCACCTTTATAATAAGTTGATAAGGCGCGCATATAACTCTTCAGGTCTGTAACTAAGCTGTCGCCTAATTTTACAACAATATCTCCTTTTTGAAGTCCGGCTTTTTGAGCTGGTTTTTCTTCACTTATACCATCAATTCGCATGCCTTTACCATCAAATAAATAATCGGGAGTTACACCCAAACCAACTTTAAATCGTGGTAAATTATCACTTTCATTTTTTGTTTTTCTGAATGGCAACTTGCCATTATCGTCTAAATCGGAAATGATTTCAAAAATATAGTCTGAAATAGTAGCCATACCTTCATAATTCAACTTTTCAGAGTCATCACCAGGCTTGTGATAATCTTCATGCTGACCTGTAAAAAAGTGTAACACCGGAAGATCACTATTATAAAACGACGTATGATCACTTGGACCAACACCAGATTCATTTTCTATGATTTTAAATTTAGAGTTATTGGCTTTAACAACCTGCTTTAAAATGGGAGATGTTCCAACACCATAAACTGCCAAAGTACTGTCTTGCTTTAAGCGACCAACCATATCCATATTAATCATATAATTCGCCTTTTTTAAATCTATGGTTGGGTGTTTTGTAAAATAGTTAGAACCCAACAATCCCATTTCTTCACCAGAAAAAGCCATAAACAAATAATTGTTGCCTTTGTTGGCAGACTTTAACTTGTCGGCAAGGTTAAGTAATACTGCAACACCACTTGCATTATCATCGGCACCATTATGAATTGCTTTTGTTTCGCCTCTATATAATGAACCTTCAGCGCCATAACCTAAATGATCGTAATGCGCACCAATAATAATGGTATGTTCGGCCTGGTTATCTAAAAATCCTACCACATTAGTTCCTGTAATAGTACTATCGCCATCTTTTACGGTGTACTTTACCTCTTGATGTGGATCGGTTTTAGGTTTAAATGAAAATGCTTGAAAGTAGCCTTCAGTCCCTTTGGCTTTTAAACCTAAATGTTCAAAACGTTGAGCGATATAATCTGCTGCTGCTTTTTCTCCATCGGTTCCTGTTTGACGGCCTTCGAGCTTATCGTCGGCTAAAAAAGAAACATCGTCCTTAATACTTACCGGTTGGATTTTTTCTTCGGAATCTGATTTACAGCCAACAAAAACAGTCAAAAAAAGGATAAATAATATGTTTTTCATCTTATGAAGTCTTAATTTTGAACAAATTTAGTCATTATTAACATGAAATACATATACCTATTTATATTCGGATTATTACTGTTCAACTGCAAAAATGAAACGAAAACCACTTCCGAAGCAGAGAAAACAGTTCAAACAGAAACTGTTGAAGCTATAAAGGACTCTTTAATATATCCTGAAGAAAAACACTTTAAATCAATTCGTCAAGTGACATTTGGAGGCGATAATGCTGAGGCTTACTGGAGTTTTGATGATAAGCAACTCGTTTTTCAGTCAAATAATAAAGTATGGAATGTAGGCTGTGATCAAATGTTTTTGATGCATGCAGATGAGACTTTTAAAGATCAGGCTCCTCCCATGGTAAGTACAGGAAAAGGGCGAACAACCTGCGCTTATTTCTTACCAGACAATAAACATATCATTTATGCGTCAACACATTTAAAGCAAGACGAATGTCCAGATACACCGTTGCGTAAAAACGGAAAATACATCTGGCCCATCTATGATAGTTATGATATTTTTGTTGCCGATTTAGAAGGTAATATTGTAAAGCAATTAACCAACGAAATTGGCTATGATGCCGAACCAACTGTATCTCCTAAAGGTGATAAAATTGTATTTACTTCAACCCGAAGTGGTGATTTAGAATTATATACCATGAATATTGATGGTTCTGATGTGAAGCAAATTACCAACGAATTGGGTTACGATGGAGGCGCTTTCTTTTCACCTGACGGAACCAAATTAATTTTCCGTTCATCTCGTCCTAAAACAGAACAAGAGATAAAAGATTATAAAGATTTATTAGCTCAAGGCTTAGTTGAGCCTACCGAAATGGAACTCTACATCTGTAATGCTGATGGAAGTGATTTGCGTCAGTTAACCGATTTGGGTAATGCCAACTGGAGTCCGTTTTTTCATCCTTCGGGAGAGAAAATTTTATTCTCTTCAAACTTTGAGGCTGAACGCGGATTTCCATTTAATTTATACTTAATTGATATCGACGGAAAGAATCTAGAACGTGTGACGCATGGCGAAACCTTTGATGCGTTTCCTGTATTTTCTAATGATGGAAAGTATTTAGCCTTCTCTTCAAATCGCAACAATGGAGGCGGAAGAGATACTAACTTATTTATCGCAGAGTGGAAGGATTAGTTTCCGCTTTTGTTTAAACGATCGCGTTCTTCTAAATCTGTAGTTCGCTCGTTAGTTTGAAGTTTTGTGTTTCCGAATTTATATCTGAACCCTAATTTTATATAACGATCATCGACGTCAATAAACTGCGTGTTGAATTGATTTTGATATCGTGTTGCAACGTCAAAATTATGCATATTGAACACATCATTTACAGATAAAGAAATGGTACCTTGTTTATTAAGGATGGTTTTTGAAATGGCCAACTGACTAAATAATCGGTCTTCAACAGTTTGAAATGCCTGAAGGTTTTTTCCGAGCCAGATCACATCAAAATACACATTTAAACTCTTGTCTTTTAGTAAAGAAAAACTGTTTGTTAAATTAGAGTAATTAGACCATTGTGTTTGAGTGACAAAGCCATTACCAAAATTAGTTTCTTCTTCGCGGTTATAAAAGGAGGTTACAAAATAGGAACTCCAATTGTCGGTAATATCATGATACAATTCTAAGTCAAAACCATATTCAACCGTCTTATCAAAATTTACTGAAGTATATTCAATAATATTGGTGGTGTTATTTTGTCTGGGAATTTCTGAGATGTCGCCATCAAAGTTTTGATAATAAGCTCCAACTGTAACCAAGCCATCAAACAATGTTGTTTTAAGCTCATAATAATCTACAAAGGTTGGCACTAAATTAGGGTTACCTGTAACAACATAATTTTCATTCAGGAAAAACCGAAACGGGTTTAAATTAGCATATCCTGGTCTTGAAATACTTCGTTTGTAATTGGCACTCACGCTGTAACTATCAGAAATATTATACTGAAAACTAACATTTGGAAACAGCTCTAAATAATCTTGAGTATTCATGATGTTAGATAACGGTGAAATACCTTCAAGGTCTGTTTGTTCTACTCTTAAACCAACATTGAGGTTGAATGTCTCTGTGCTGGTTGAATAGTTTGCATAAGCTGCATAAATATGCTCGTTATAATCAAAAGCATCAGAATTTTGTAAATCTATCGTTTCATTTCCAGTGTTGGTATCTACATCAAATTGATTTACGGCACTTTCCGTTTGAATCGATGAAAATTTAACACCAGTTTCAAAGTTTGAGTTTTCTGAAATAGGCAAACTGTAATCTATTTTTGCTGCTAAAATTTGAGTGTCTTGATTGGCATTTGTATTAAATGCTGACGTACTTTGAAAATTGTTATTCTGATCAAAAAATTCACTTATAACACGTTGATAGCGTTCATAATTATACGTTGTAAAATGTGTATTAAGTGCTAGTTTTCCTTTGGTAAAATCGTGGCTAAAATCTAAGTCAAAGCCTAAATTATATTTGTCATCACGTGATAGATTGTCTGCTGTAAAATGTGATAAAAAAGTACCGTTAGCATCAGAGATCGTTGTACCATTTGAAATACGATACTTAAAATAAGGTACGTATAGTGAATTGGTTGACAAGCTTAACGTATTATTTTCATTTATAAAATAATCAAAATTAGCGTTTAAGTTATGAGTATCTATCCAGGTATTTCTGTTGGTAATTGAGCGCCAGCTTTCATCAAGATTATTCGAAGTGTCTAAAAAATTTACGGTATCATCACCATCTCTGTTGATTTTTTCTTTTGAATACCCATAATTGATGTTAAAGCTGATATCTTCATTTTTAAAAAAGTGACTTGTTCCAAAATTATACCTTGGAAAAACAGCCTGTGTATAATGCGTAGACACATTACCTCGATAACCCGTAATCAAGTTTTTACTCATCACGATATTTAATACCACGCCACTTTCAGCATCATATTTTGCAGATGGGTTGGTAATCACTTCAACAGACTTAATTGCATGTGCTGAAGACCCTTCAAATAGTTGATTTAAATCTTCGGAAGAGAGATGAACTTTTTTGTCGTTAATATAAACTGTTGGGTTTGAATTTTTAACCGTTATTTCATCACCAATAACTAGAACGCCTGGCGTACTTTTTAACACTTGCAGCATGCTGCCTTCGGTAAGCGCTGTATTTTCTATATTAAAAATGAGTCGGTCAGCCTCACGTTTGAGTGTTGGTTTTTTGACGGTAATATTCACTTCGTCCAGACTCTCAATAGCATCATTAAGTTGAATTGTTTTTAAATCTAAGTGCCCTGTAAGTACAATCTTTTGTTTGTATTCCTGATAACCAATAAATTGAATTTTAACAACATAGGTGTTTAATTCGAGGTTATTTAAACTAAATGCTCCATTTTCATTTGTAGATGTACCATTTAAAACACGGCTCTCATCAAGATCCATCAATATAATTGTTGCAAACTCAATAGGTTGGTTATTAGCATCGACAACTGTTCCGGATACAGATAATTCTTGCGCCTGGCTCATTAATGAGCACAACAAAAACAACATCGAATGAAGTAGGAATTTCAAATTAATAAGGGTTTTATCTTGCAAGATAACATTTGTTTTTAAATAGTATTTACGGTTTTTCCACACTTATTAAGGTTTTGTAAACATTTATAACGTTTTATGCGTAATAAATCAATTATATTTGCAAATCTTTATCGAGATGAATTAGGATGTTATGAAGCATATTAGAAATTTTTGCATTATTGCACATATTGACCACGGAAAAAGTACGCTTGCCGATCGACTACTCGATTTTACTGGCGCTGTGACTGCTCGTGAAAAACAAGACCAGCTTTTAGATAGTATGGACTTGGAACGCGAACGTGGTATTACCATTAAGTCGCATGCCATTCAAATGGAATACACTTATGAAGGACAAGAGTATGTGCTTAATTTGATTGACACACCTGGTCACGTTGATTTTTCATATGAAGTATCACGATCTATCGCTGCTTGTGAAGGCGCATTATTGATTGTAGATGCGGCACAAAGCATACAGGCGCAAACCATTTCAAACTTATACCTCGCTCTCGAAAATGATTTAGAAATTATTCCTGTGCTTAACAAAGTAGATTTGCCTAGTGCAAACCCTGAAGAGGTTACAGATGATATTGTTGATCTTTTAGGTTGCGACCCTGAAGAAGTTATTCATGCCAGTGGAAAAACAGGCTTTGGCGTTGATAATATTTTAAAAGCTATTATCGAACGTGTTCCTGCTCCAAAAGGCGATCCAGAAGCACCATTACAAGCCTTGATTTTTGATTCGGTTTATAATACGTTTAGAGGAATTGAAACTTATTTTAGAGTCTTTAACGGAGAAATTAAAAAAGGGCAAAAAATTAAATTTGTTGCTACAGATAAAGAGTATTATGCTGATGAAGTTGGTACATTGAAACTTAATCAGGTTCCTAAAAAAAGTGTAAAGGCAGGTGATGTAGGGTATTTAATTACAGGAATTAAAACCGCTAAAGAAGTAAAAGTTGGTGATACCATAACCGATTTTGCTAATCCAACGACAAATATTGTTGAAGGTTTTGAAGATGTAAAACCTATGGTTTTTGCTGGTATATACCCAGTAGATACCGAAGATTACGAAGAGCTACGTGCCTCTATGGAAAAACTACAGCTCAACGATGCCTCATTAGTATTTCAACCTGAAAGTTCTGCAGCTCTAGGTTTTGGTTTCCGTTGTGGATTCTTAGGAATGCTACACATGGAAATCATTCAAGAACGTTTGGAGCGTGAATTTGATATGACTGTGATTACAACTGTTCCTAACGTATCGTATCACGCATATACTAATAAAAATCCTGATGAAGCTTTTATTGTAAACAATCCGTCAGATTTACCAGAACCCACAACAATTAATCGTGTAGAAGAGCCTTTTATTAAAGCAACCATTATTACAAAAGCTGATTTTGTTGGTAATGTCATGTCGCTTTGTATTGAAAAACGTGGTATGATTATGAACCAAACCTATTTAACACCAGAACGTGTTGAATTAACCTTTGAAATGCCTCTTGCTGAAATTGTCTTTGATTTTTACGATCGATTAAAAACAGTTTCAAAAGGCTACGCTTCGTTTGATTATTCGCCAATTGGAATGAAAGTCTCAAAATTAGTCCGTTTAGATATTTTATTAAACGCTCAAACCGTAGATGCGCTTTCGGCTTTAATACATGCTGATAATGCACATACGATTGGTAAAAAAATGTGTGAAAAACTAAAAGAGCTTATCCCTAGACAGCAATTTGATATTCCAATTCAAGCTGCTATTGGTGCCAAAATTATTTCTCGGGAAACCATAAAAGCCCTTAGAAAAGATGTAACGGCAAAGTGTTATGGTGGTGATATTTCTCGTAAACGAAAGTTATTAGAAAAGCAGAAAAAAGGTAAAAAACGTATGCGTCAAGTTGGAAATGTAGAAATACCTCAACAAGCATTTATGGCTGTATTAAAATTAAATGATTAACACTCAGGATTCATTTAAAAAAACTAAATCTTTCATAATTCTTGTTTTTTTGATGCCTATTTCACCTTATTTTAATTTAAATGATTTAATATTATAATATTCAAAACGTTACAAAACTCAACTTTCATTTTATTAACCTAGCCATAACCTAGAAGATTTCTCTTCGGTTTTTTTGTACATTTAGGACAACCAACCTTTATATACACATGCGTTTTAGAGTCACATTTCTAAAATCAATCGGTCTTATCTTGTGTTTTGTTTATATACTAACATCTAAACTTTATGCACAACAGTTAGATTTTTTTAAGTATGGCGTTGAAAAAGGGCTTTCACAGGAAACTATTAACACCATACTTAAAGACAGTGATGGGTTTTTATGGTTAGGGACTCAAGATGGTTTAAACCGTTTTGATGGTCACTCATTTAAAGTTTATAAATCGCAAAAAAATAAGCCTAAAGGGATTTCTGGTAACTTTATAAATGCACTTGCCGAAGATACTATTGGTAATATTTGGATAGCAACTAAAAATAATGGCATTTGTTATTATTCACCTAGTACAGATCAATTCACTAAAATTGAAATTCCTAGGCTACCTAGCAACATTCAATGCAACAAGCTATCTTTAAATCATACAGGTCATATTGTTGCCTCTTTTTTGGATCAAGGTTTGGCTATTGCAACCATAACAAATAATGGTATAGAGGTTTCTAAAATTCCGTTTTTTGATAGCACTCCAGCAAACATTACAGCACTAAACGTCATTAAAAATAAAATATGGGTGGGCACACGAGATGGAGATGTGTATTATGCAACTATTGGTGATACTGACTATGACTTTAAACGACTAAACTATGACTTTAAAGCTCATAAAATTCACAACTTTTATGGAACAAAAAATGGGATATGGATAGGAACAGATAATGGATTGTTTTATAATAATCTGGACATAAATGAAATTCATAACATTTCTCTAAACACTAATAAAACTGTTGCTGTATTTGACATAAATTCGAAGAACGACCAATTATTTTTAGCAACAGATGCTGGCTTTTTTTGGTGTAAAAACTTTGATTTAGACTCAAAATCCTTTTTACAAACCTCAACCTTTGATACAGGTTCTAGTGAAGAAACTGGTTTGTTAACCAATAGAATTAACTGTGTATTTGCTGAAGAAGATTTTTTGTGGTTAGGTGCCGATAAACTCTATCAAGCTACTTTGAAAAATCCTGTATTTGGCTTGGTACAAAAAAATAAGCCTCGTAAAAACACCTTAAAAAATGAACATGTATACACTTTTGCAAAAAACAGACAAGGTCTTTGGGTTGGCACTTTAGAAGGATTACACTTAATTACAAATGACACCACATATTATTTTAATAACTTTCCTCATAGCACTGTACGAAGTGTTGCGATAGACTCCAAAAAGAACCTGTGGGTTGGTACTCAAAAAGGTATAATTACAGCTAAACTAGATACTTTTAATCCAGATTTTCCAGAGTTTTCTGTTATTGAAAAACACAAAATTGATTCATTAAGCCTCAACAATCCGAAGATTAGAAATATATATACAGATAGCAATGGTGATGTTTGGATTGCCACATTAGGAGGTGGCACTCATCGTTTTATAGGTGACCTAGAACTTAAAGATTATAGATTTCAGCAGTTTAAAAATAATCCTAACGACAGTAATAGTATTAGCACTAATGTAAATTATGTCGTTTATAAAGACCATACTAATACGTATTGGATTGGTACTGAAAATGGCTTAAATCGAATGCGGTTTTCGTCTTCAAATTTTAATAACCCTAAATTTAAATGGTTTAAAAACGAAGACAAAAACCCTAACTCTATCAGTAATAATACAGTACTTAGTATTTATGAAGATAGTGATAACACCTTATGGATTGGAACATTAAATGGTATTAATAAATATAATTCTGAAACCGAAACTTTTAAAAATTACAATGAAGATTATGGGTTAACGAACGGTGTTGTTTATGCCATTGAAGAAGATTTTTCGGGACTTTTATGGTTAACAACTAATGCAGGAATCTTCAGTTTTGATAAAGATAAGGAACGGTTTATTAATTATAATGCTAATGACGGGTTACAAGGTAATGAGTTTAATTTAGGAGGTAGTTACAAAGATGATAATGGTATTATTTACGTTGGTGGTACTAATGGTTACAACTACTTTGATCCTTTTGATATTAGCAAATTAGACAAACAGGGAGCGCTAACATTTACCAATGTAAAAATTAATAATACCAATCAATTTTTCAAATCATTGATTAGTAAAAACGACGATAAGGCGTCTAAAATTAAGCTGGCTTATAATCAATTTCCTTTCTATTTAGAATTTTCAGATTTAGATTTTAATCCTCAAAAAAATAATAGTTACGTCTACAAACTATTACCCAATGACAAGGATTGGAATGACCTTCAAGACCGAAAAGAAATTCAGTTTTTAAATATGGCTTCAGGAGATTATACACTTATGGTTCAAGGAAAAACCAGAGGTGAAATCTGGAACTCCGAACCTTTAAAATTGGCTCTGGAAGTGACACCTCCTTGGTGGAAAACACATGTGGCATATGCAACTTATGCTTTAATATTCTTGTCATTTATATCTGCATTATACTATTTTCAGCTACAAAAAAAGTTACAGCAACAACAAACACAAAAATTAGAAGAATTAGACGCGTTAAAAACCAAATTGTATACTAATATTACGCATGAGTTTAGAACGCCATTAACTGTAATCAAAGGCGTAGCCTCTAATTTAAGTGACGCATTTCAGAATAAAAAAGACCAAGACACAGTCAAATCATTAAAAACCATTGAACATAATAGTGACACTGTTCTTAAGCTGGTCAATCAAATGTTAGATCTTGCCAAAATTGATAAGCAAAAAATGACTTTGAACCTTATTCAGGCTGATTTGGTTTGGTATATAAAACAAATTGTCGGTCATTTTTCATCTTATGCAGAAACCAAAGGAATACAGCTGACTTACTATACAGAAAACCAAGAACTCATAACCGATTTTGATGCCCAAGCCATTCAAAAAATAATGACCAACCTGCTGAGTAATGCTATTAAAAGCTGTAATAAAAATGATCAGGTCATAGTACATTTAAAAACTGAAAATAATCTTGTATTGATTCATGTTAAAGATTCAGGAAAAGGAATTAAAGCACATCATTTGCCATATATCTTTGATCGATTCTATCAGGTTGATAACGATATTGAATATACTGAAGAAGGTTCGGGTATCGGACTCACTCTTACCAAAGAACTAATTCACCTCATGAATGGCTCTATAACCGTTGAAAGTGAAATACATGTCGGCAGCACATTTAATATTAGCTTCCCTATTTCAAATACAGCAAAGGTTGAATCCCTAAAAGCCCCTTTGATTGATACATTAATGTTATCTAATTCTACTCAGTCTATAACAACAGAACCTTCGGTAAACTCACAGAAAGAAGATGCAGTTATATTAATAGTCGATGATAATAAAGATATTTTAGACCTCTTATATGCTGCTTTAAAAGATTATTATCAAATTATAATAGCCAATAATGGAAATGAAGGTATTGAAAATGCAATTGAATTTATACCAGATGTAATCATTAGTGATGTTATGATGCCAGAAAAAAATGGCTTTGAACTTTGTAAAACATTAAAGAACGACGAAAGAACATCACATATCCCAATTATACTGTTAACTGCTAAAGCCTCAGAACAGGATAAAATTAGAGGACTTTCTAATGGTGCCGATGCTTTTATCACCAAGCCATTTAATAAAGCAGAACTCTTTATAAGAATTCAAGAGCTTATTAAACTGAGAACATTACTCTATCAAAAATATACCAGTGCTTCGTCTTGGGATGCCATTTCGAGTAAAGACCTTGAAGACAAAGACGCTACATTTATGAATAAGGTTTTATTTAGTATCGAACAGCACTTAGAAGATGCGTCATTTAATTCGATGCGATTAGCAAGAACCTTAAACCTAAGTGAGTCTCAATTGTATAGAAAATTAAAGGCTATAACCGATGATTCAACCGCTGTTTTTATACGTCGAGTTCGTTTGCAAAAAGCAAAAACAATACTTCAAAATTCTGAATTTACTGTGTCTGAGGTTGCCTATCAAACAGGTTTTAATAGTCCTGGCTGGTTTAGTAGAGCTTTTAAAGAAGAATTCGGGTTCTCTCCAAATGCATTACGCAAATAGCTAAAAATCAGTTAATTAAAATTATCTCCATGCTTTAAATGCATAAATAGTATATCCTTTTTTTAAGGGATACAAGATTACTACATGCTTTTTTTAAAATACGAAAAGCCCAAACACACATCTTCCTCTAATTTCGAATTGCTATTAATTATTAAGTACTATGGAAACCGATCTATTTACTTCCGAAGATCGAAAAGAACAAAGCATACTAGATGGTTATCATTTATGTGATCATCACTGTAATCAACCAATAGAACATAATGATGAGGTTTGGTGTCTAGGCACTAAAAAAGGACAAGCAAAAAATTGTTATTGTCGCCTGTTTAGCAGAGATAAGGATGCACCTGACCAAGACTTAGACTCCTGGAGACACGAAGCTAAATCTATGGTTAAAACTCCAAGAGATATCAATCGTGTCTACAGGTGCTTTTATGTTAAAAAAATAGATATATACAAATAACCAAAATTCACATATTATGAAAACTAAACATCTATTATCCAAAGTACTACTTGTTTTTTTTATGAGTATTACTACAGTATTAACGGCTCAAAATGTATTTGATACCGAGCTCGATTTTAATCAATCAATTCTTACGTCAGAAACTATAGACTTAAGAACCTACGAAATTAGTTTGGACGAAAACATACAGTACGATTTCTCTAACGCTCCAAAAAGTATAACCCAAAATGATGCTCAGGAAAACTTAGCCGCTTTTGCTTTTAATATGATTGCATTTGGTGCAGGCTTCGGTTTTACCGATCTGGAAACCCTTTGGTGCTTACATGCGGCATATTATCTAAGGTTTGCGACATTTTCTAATAAAGCGGCTTATGCTGCTCTTGGCGTCGGATATAATTATACCAATGCTGAATTCCTGACGGTAGGATTGTTAGACCTCTCTTTAAGAGTAATGATGCTTTCTGTTCTTTCTAAACGTTTTCAACAAGTTCGTGCGCAATATGGTGTTTTTGCAAAATATGCCTTTGGAACTAACAAGTTTGAGGACGGGTTTAAAAATGATCTCACGAGGTTTTCCTTCGGATTATTTGTTGGGCTACACATATTATTGACAAAACAATGGTCAATGATGATACAAACAGACCTCTTAACTGTTGAAAAACAAACTCTGAAATCTGATGGCAATGAAGTCACAAACAATCAAACTTATGGGTTGATAAACAAAAACAATCTCCTCATACTTTCTCTAATATTTACATTGCCAGATTCAAAACGATAATTTATAAATTTTTAAAACCACATATTATGAAAACAAAAACTATAATAACGAAATCGATAGGTATTATTTTATTATTCGGACTTCTATCTACAAATTTTGGATGTGCGGCTCTATTTGATGCAGAACTTGATGGACAAGACATCCCTAGAGATGAAAATGGGATGATCGACTTTAAAAAACTTGAAGAACAGGTCCTTGAAGACTTTAGAAACAATCAATTAGTTGCCTACCCACAACACTTTATAGAAACATCAGGAGGCTTCGGATTAAATTCTACCGAAGGCGACAGTGAAACCTCATTTTGCATTGGTGCTGGTTATAACCATAGAATTTCTAAAGACAATTTCAATACAGCCAGTTATTTAAAAGGATTTGCAACACATCATTCACAAAGTGCTGATGACCGCAAGTTAAATGTAACTCGTGTTGGTGCAGGATACACACTATTTGATCGCGCCAGTAAAAATGGTAAGCTAGACCTTACTTATGGGATAGACCTTAGTTATGGATTTGGAACGCTTGAAAATTTTGACTTCAAGGAAGATCTTACAGAATATAGAGGCGAATTAAAAGTTGGAGCCAACTATTCCCTTAGCTCTAAATTAGACCTAGGAGTAACTATCCCAATAGCTTCATGGTCTCAACAAAATTATGAATCTGATGGTTTTGAATTTGAACAGCAAAACACATGGATAGGGATTAATAAAGACAACCTAATTATGGGTTATGCAAGAATTAAATTAGACTAATCTGAAAAGCAGTGTAAATAAAACTATGGTTATGTATAGATAATCATAATTTGTGGAGAGCCCTTGCTTTAGTAATTAAAGTAAGGGTTTTTAAAAAAATTAACACTCAATTTTCATTCAAAATAAGCTATTATGAAAACAATATCACCCTTAATTATCGTATTTGTGGCGATGTGTATTTTTGGAAATATATCATACTTAAATGCTCAGACACTTCCTAACGATGATCTGACAAAAAAATATGACGCTCAAAAAAACCTAACAAGTGCATTTAATGCGATGTTAAAAACTGAAACACTACACAATTGGAAAGATAACAAACCCTGTAAAGCAAATGACCTGATCAACAGCATTAATAAATCTAACTTAGAACTGAATATTAATGAATTGAATTCTGTAACAGAATATTTGTTTTCTAAAATACAAGCGATAGCTATAAACGAAACTCTTGATAAAGGCACATTTGAATCGCTAACAGATAAAGCATTACATGCTCTAAATAATGATGCCAGTTTTGAAGCATTTGTAAAGGCATATACAGGAAAGGATGTTAATGATATTAAAGGTAATACAGAATTCCGTGGCGAAATATTATCTAAGGATATTGACGTTTTACGTGAATACTATCAAGCCTTAAAGGGATTAACAACAAATTATAAGTTTAACAATGAGTACAACATCAACGACAAGTGCAAATATAACGCTACCAATACAATCTCCATAAAAACAATAAATTACCCTAATGCGACCTGGAACATTAAGACCACTGTAATTGTGGATTGTGTTTGTAGTAATGACGATGCCGCTACAGAGGTAAAAAATGGTAGTTATGAATATGCCGCTACAGTTTCAGGAATACTAACAGGCTCAAAAATTACTTTTACCAAACCTAAAAACACAACACTTTCAGTGCTTTCACTAAACTGCTGTGGAGAAAAAGAAGACGATGAAGAACCTCCTTACTCAGATCCACTTGCAGCTGTAGATGATATAGAGGGTATTAATGACCTTATGCCAGATCAAACTATTGGCTTTGGAGCAGGTGTTGGCTTTGGTCAAGATTTCGAAGAAACTACATTTTGTCTGTTTGGCGAATATTTATATCAGCTAAACTCTAGCGAGGAGAAAGGCTGGTACATCGGAGCTGAAGCAAGCTATCAACATACAAGTTTTGGAGATTTTAGTTCGAGTGTTATTAAGGGCGGTCCTAAACTTCAATACAATTTTGCTGCTACACCCAGTCAAGAAACACAATTTGTTGTTGGTATTATGGCAAATTATGCAACAGGAAGTAATGATAATAATGGATTTAAAGATGATTTTTCAGGTCTGATCGGATGCGCCTATGGAGGTATAAATATTAGAATTTGTGAAGATTGGTCTGTTGGCGGACAGTTTCCAATATTTATCTACGAGAGCTTTACGTTTAAGCCAGAAAGTGGTGGCGAATTTGAAGTCGATGGAACATCGCTATTTATTAATAAAGATAATCCCTTTAGAATAGTTATAAGGCATACTTTTTAAGTATATAAGGTTACTCTAATTTGAGTAAATATAAAAGACTGTGTTTTAAAATTGATACTTTGAATTGGTCTTTATCTGAAGAGGTTTTAGTGTCATCTAAAGCCTCTTTTTTTAATCCTCTTCATGAGCAACTTCTTCGACATCAAAAGGCTTTCCTAAGTACACCAACTTGCAGTTGTCTCCTACATCATCAATTTCAGTATTATTAGAAGAAATAATATGAAACTCACCCTCATCATCTTTTAAAAATAAAGGAATCATATCCTTATCATTATTTGTAATTTCAATAAGTGTTTTATAATGATCTTTATCATTAACTTCAATCTCTTGAATCGATGGAAATTTACGAGTTACTTCAGCTAAATTAGTATAATCATCGGTATGTGAAAACAAACCTTCTTTTGGATTTTTTTCGGGATTATTTATCTCTTCAGAAGTCACTAATCTAAACGCACCATTTTCTCCAAATTGCTTACTAAACTTATTAATCGCATACTTATTAATATCTGAATTTCCGGTCATCGCCATTAAATAACCTACATCATTTAATTCTATGTTATCTGTTAATGTTTCAGAATAAATATTAGTATTTAAGGCTTCTATACCTAGCTCCTTAGCTTTAGCAATATTATTTTGATTGCTATCAATAAGCACCACGTGCCTTCCGTTACTTTCTAAATAGTGTCCTAGTAATCTTGATACTTTTGAAGCACCTACAATTAAAATACCATTAGACTGGGTTAAAAATACACCAACTAGTTTTGCAAATAATCGTGCTGTTGTAGCATTTAATAATACAGTTCCTAAAACGATTACAAATACCAAAGGTGTAATATATTCGGCTCCAACAACACCTATACTTGCGAGTTTTAATCCAAATAGAGAGGCGATACCTGCAGCAACAATACCTCGAGGTCCAACCCAGCTTATAAAAAGTTTTTCGTTGAGTTTTAATGTTGAGCCCATTGTGCTCAAAAACACACCAAGCGGTCTAATTAAAAAGACTACTGCTGCAAAAAGCATTACGGTTTTCCAATTGTAAATTAGTAGTAGTTCGTCAAAATTAATATTCGCAGCGAGTAAGATGAATAAAATTGATATAAGTAATACACTTAGTGATTCTTTAAAATATAAGATGTCTTTTAAATAAGGGGAGTTGGAATTCCCCAGCACCATTCCCATCACAACAACTGCTAACAGACCCGATTCGTGAGCAAACGCATCTGATAAGACAAAAACGCCCAAAACCGCTGCTAAGGTGAATACATTCATTAAATAGTGCGGAACTAGTTTTTTGTTTAAAATAAGGTTCAGGGCATGAGCAAATGTAAAGCCGAATGTTGATCCAAAGAGTACAATTTTACCAAACTCAATAAGAGCGGTTTTTGTAAACTCTCCACCAGCGTCAACACTAATAAATTCGTAAACCAATACAGCGACCAAAGCTCCTATAGGATCAATTAAAATACCTTCCCATTTGAGTACAGCAGACACATCTTTTTTTAGTGGAATATTTCTTAGAATAGGCGTAATTACTGTTGGCCCTGTAACTATAATCAAACCAGAAAATAAAAATGAAATTTCCCAACTCAAGTCAAAAATGAAGCGAGCTGCTATTGCCGCTCCAAAGAAAGTCACAAGCGAACCTACGGTTATGAGCTTTGTAATTACTGGTCCGACATTTTTAATCTCACTCAGTTTAAGCGTTAATCCACCTTCAAAAAGAATGATACTAATAGCCAGAGAGACAAAATAGAATAAACTTTCTCCAGGAAAAAGACCTTCTTTTTCATTCCAAATCGGTTCAATCCACTTGGTGCCATCATGGGATAAAAACTCAGCGGCAATTGGTCCAACCAATAACCCTATTAAAATTAGTGGTAAAATTGCCGGTATTTTAAATTTCCAAGCTACCCATTGCGCTAATATTCCTAAGATGATGATTCCTGCTAACTCTAACATAAACTTGCATTTAAAAATGTTAAATATAAATGAAACATTTCAACTACATAACTAAAACCTTCAAAAATGGTAAGACCTGCATTTGTTTTATAGAGTCTATTTCTGAAGAAAAAAAGCCAAGCTTCCTCATTTTTAGTAAACAACGCTTTGCTAGTACCAGATAAAATAAAGCTCTTTCAGACCTTCAAAAACGTTAAAAGTTGGTGATATCTTAATAAACTGCTAAAACCTATCGCCTTAACAATCGTATTTCTTAATTTGCAATCATGAAGTTATATCCTATTAATGCAGGAAATTTTAAACTCGATGGTGGCGCTATGTTTGGTGTTGTTCCAAAATCGTTGTGGACCAGAACTAATCCTGCTGATGCTAACAATATGATTGATATTGCGGCTCGATGTTTGTTAATTGAAGAAGGTGATCGGTTGATTTTAATTGATACAGGTATGGGCAACAAACAGAGCGAGAAATTTTATGGCTATTATCATCTTTGGGGTGATGATACTATTGATAAATCGTTAAAAGCTAATGGTTTTCACCGAGATGATATCACCGATGTATTTATGACACATTTACATTTTGATCATTGTGGCGGAAGTATTCAATGGAATAAAGACAAAACCGGTTATGAACCTGCTTTTAAAAATGCATATTTCTGGAGTAATAAAAACCATTGGAAATGGGCAACACAACCCAATCGTAGAGAAAAAGCTTCGTTTTTAAAGGAAAATATTTTACCAATGGAAGCTAGTGGTCATTTGAAATTTACCGCGCTTCCAGAACTAGATATTTTAAAAGATTCTGAACTGGGTTTTGATATCTTTTTTGCTAATGGCCATACCGAAAAACAAATGATTCCAATGATTCAGTATCAAGAAAAAACCATTTGCTTCATGGCAGATTTATTGCCAACTGCTGGGCATTTACCCTTGCCTTTTGTGATGGGCTACGACACAAGGCCTCTCTTAACTTTAGATGAAAAAGAGCGGTTTTTAAATCTGGCAGCCGATAATGATTATTATTTGTTTTTAGAACATGATGCTCATAATGAAATTATAACAGTACAACATACTGAAAAAGGTGTGCGCTTAAAGGATACCTTTAAGACCCAAGATATTTTTTAATTAAAGTACCATGAAAAACACATTTAAAGCAATTGCTATTTCATTAGTACTGCCCTCTGTTTTACTGGGCTGTGCATCAACTGGTGGAATGCTTTCTACACCTGTAGAAAATATTGATTCCTCACCGATTAAAGTTTCTCCGCTGACAGAATCTGAAAAACGATCTTGGGCACATTTAGACCTGGTCAAAGATACCATCCCAGGAATGAGTGTAGATAAAGCATATACCGAAATTATAAAAAACAAAAAAGGTAAAACCGTTATCGTGGCTGTTATTGATGGCGCTACAGATATTGATCATGAAGATTTAGATGATGTTATCTGGATCAATACTGATGAAATTCCAAACAACGGAAAAGACGATGACAACAATGGTTATATCGATGATGTTCACGGGTGGAATTTTGTTGGAGACGGCTATGATGAACAAATGGAATATACCCGAATTCTTGCATCAGGAGATCGAAGTCATCCGAGATTTGCTGAAGCTGAAGCCTTATACAATCAGGAATATCAAAAATACTCTCAGCTTAAAACAGACTATGATGAGGTTTATAAAGGCACTGTTTCCGCAGATAAAGTTTTAACACAACACTTTGGAACATCTATTTACACTAAAAAAGAAGTGTTAGCCCTAAAAACCGAAAATGAAAATCTTATAACGGCAATACAATATGCGCAACTGATGTACAGTAATGGATACGAGTACATGCATGAAGGTATAAAAGCTATAAAAAGAGATTTGGATAATATAAATGAACGCTTAAATGTTCATCTAAATAAAAACCTCAACGGACGCAAAACTGGAGATAATCCTGATGATTTAAACGATAAGCCTGGTTATGGAAATAATAATGTAAGACCTCCAACAAAAGACCAGAGCCACGGAACACATGTCTCGGGAATTATTGCTGCGGAGCGCTACAATGGTAAAGGTATAAAGGGCGTGGCTAATAATGTTCAAATTATGCCTATTCGCTCAACACCTAATGGTGATGAATATGATAAAGATGTGACATTGGCTATTAGGTACGCTGTAGATAATGGTGCGAAAGTTATTAATATGAGTTTTGGAAAATCGTTTTCAACACATAGCGATTGGGTGAGAGATGCTATTGTTTATGCGGCTCAAAAGGATGTGCTCATTGTTCATGGTGCCGGAAATGAAGCAGAAAACATAGATGTTTATCATAAATTTCCTAATGACGCTATTGGTACAGGACCTGAGGTTGCTGATAATTTTATAACTGTTGGTGCTTTACAACCTAAATATGGCGCAAATATGGTTGGTGATTATTCTAACTACGGAAAAGTAACCGTTGATGTATTTGCTCCCGGAAGTGATATCTACTCGTCTATACCTGAAAACGAATACGAATCCCAAAGAGGCACATCAATGGCAGCGCCAAATGTTTCTGGAGTTGCTGCATTAATTCGTTCACAATATCCAAACCTATCAGCGCCTCAGGTAAAGCAAATTCTGATAGATTCTGGGCTTTCTGTTAAAACCAAAGTTGTTGTTGGCGCTAACGGAACTATAAAATCCTTATCAGATATTTCTAAATCTGGAAAAATTGTAAATGCTTACAACGCCCTAATTATGGCCTCACAAATCTCAAACTCTAATTAAAATTACATTCATGCGATTACCAATTGTCCTAATACTGTGCTTATCTGTATGTTTTTATTCTTCGGAAATAAAAGCGCAAAACCTTAAAATGACTTATAAAACTGATACTTATTGGCAACAGCAGGCCAACTATACCATGGCTATAGATATGGATGTGGAATCCTATCAGTTTTCTGGAACACAAAATATTAAATACACAAACAACTCTCCAGACGTTTTAGATAAGGTGTTTTATCACCTCTACTTTAATGCTTTTCAACCTAATAGTGAAATGGATGCAAGAGTACAGAGTATTAAAAGTCCTGATCGAAGGTTTATGACCAATGTTGGTACAGAACAACACCCAATTTATGGTAGTCGGATAGCACGATTAAAAGCCGATGAAATTGGATACATCAAAATTCAATCTCTCACACAAAACGGAGAGCCTTTATCTTATGAATTATCCGGAACTGTCGTTGAAGTTAAACTAAACCAACCCATTCAACCTGGTGAAACTGTAAATTTTGATATGGTTTTTAATGGACAGGTACCTGTTCAAATTCGTCGCTCAGGTCGTAATAACAAAGAGGGTGTTGCATTATCTATGGCGCAATGGTATCCAAAATTAGCAGAGTATGATGACGAAGGGTGGCATGCCTACGAATATATAGCCAGAGAGTTTCATGGGGTTTGGGGAAATTATGATGTTAAAATAACAATCGATAAAGATTACACTATTGCAGGAACAGGTTATCTACAAAACCCTGATGAGATTGGTCATGGTTACAGCTCCAAAACCGTTATACACGAAGAAGAAAAACAAACCTGGCATTTTTTTGCACCTAATGTTCATGATTTTACTTGGGCTGCCGATCCAGAATATATTCATGATAAATTACAGGTTCCTGACGGACCGATGTTACATTTCTTTTACAAAGAAACTATGGCTCAAGAACAGTTAGATAACTGGAAATATCTTCAGCCTTATGCATCTCAGCTTATGGTTTATTTTAGTGACCTTGTTGGGAAATATCCTTATGAGCAATATTCAATAATTCAAGGTGGTGATGGCGGAATGGAATATGGTATGTGTACATTGGTTTTAGGCGAAGGCACTTTTGACGGGTTGTTTAAAGGAACAATCTCTCACGAAATGGCACATGCCTGGTTTCAGTTTTTATTAGCAAATAATGAAGCAAAGCACGAATGGATGGATGAAGGTTTTGCAACTTATATCGAGTATAAAGCCATGAACGATATGTTTGAAAAAGACATGCCTAACCCTTGGATTAGAGCATATATGTCTTACAAATCTTTAGCTCTTTCTGGAGAAGAACAACCTATGACCACTTTTGCTGACAAGTATGATCATAATAGTATTTATTCTAAAGCAGCCTATTATAAAGGTTGTGTGTTTCTGGTTCAACTGGGTTATATTATTGGAGAGGAGAACTTAGATAAAGCCTTGAAGCGTTATTTTAATGAATGGGCATTTAAACACCCTAAACCAATAGATTTTATTAGAGTGGCCGAAAAAGTTTCAGGATTAGAGCTCGATTGGTATCTCATAGATTTTGCTCAAACGACAAATACCATTGACTATGCTGTAAAAAAGCCTAGAGGAAAAACAGTGACATTAGAGCGCATTGGTTTAATGCCAATGCCTATCGATTTAACAGTAACCTATACCGATGATACCACTGAAGATTTTTATATCCCGTTACGCGATATGAGAGGCGAGAAAACCTCATCGGCTACACTTTTGCCTGATTGGGCATGGTCATATCCAGTGTATAGCTTTGAAGCTTCAAAAAAAGTAAAGTCTGTAGTGATTGACCCAAAGGGTTTTATGGCAGATATTGAACCTGACAATAACAGTACAGGAGTGAAAAAATAGAAACTATCTGAGTGCTAATTATTTATAAATTAAAACTGATCTACATAAGGTAGTTCTACAATTCTGTTGTATCTTGTTTGAAATTTTATCAAACCATTATTTTAATATTAAAAAAAACTGCACTTTATGAAAAGAACACTACACATACTATTCATTTTTATTTGGGCAAACATCTATTCTCAGGCTCAAATACCAGAAGATGTTCAGCCACCCAGTTGGAATTCTCAAATAGCGAGCGAAACCTCGATTAAGGCCTTTAAATTACCCGTTATTGATTTAAAAGCACTTCGAGATGAAGATGCAATTAACGATAACGACAAATCAAAACCTTGGCGATTTGGAGTAGAAAAATACGTAGATCATGATATCACAGAAAAAGGAAAATGGACGACTTTAGAAAATGGTGATCGCATTTGGAAAATGAGTTATTCCTCTGAAGGTGCTCTTACCCTAAACTTCGTCTTTGATAGATTTAAACTCCCAATTGGCGCTAAACTTTATGTTTATAGTGATGATAAAACTGATTTACTCAGACCATTTACACACCATAACAACAATGCAGAAGAAGTATTGGGAACATGGACCGTTAATGGCAGTAAAGCATGGTTAGAGTACTATGAGCCAGCAAATGCCACAGGAGACTTAAAATTAACCTTAGGTTCAGTTGTACATGGTTACAGAACAGCAGACTCATTTCAAAAAGCTTTAGGCGATTCAGGAAACTGTAATCATGATGTAGATTGCGACATTACTCCAGCAGGAGCAGACCCATTTGGTGTTGACACGCTTAAGGAAAACGTTAAAGCTTCGGCAGGAATGCTACTAACAGGAAACACGAGTTTTTGCTCTGGATCTTTGGTTAACAATACAAATAACGATGGTACGCCATATTTTTTAACTGCTAATCACTGTGGTGGTGGTGAAGGCACTTGGGCGTTCAGATTTAACTGGAGAAGTCCAAACCCATCTTGTGGTACAACTGCTCCTAGCCCAAATGGTTCATTCGACCAAACCGTTAGTGGTGCTATTTTAAGAGCTAATAGTTCACAATCTGATATGGAATTGGTAGAAATCACCGACCCCACTTTTTTTATTAATAATACCAACTTGGTTTGGGCAGGATGGAACCGTTCTACAACGGCAACTCCTTCGCTTAACTTTGGTATTCATCACCCAAGTGGAGATATTCAAAAAGTATGTAGAGATGACCAAGGTGCAACGAGAATATCTACAGCTTTTAACGGAAATCCAAATGCTGATATGTGGCGTATTGCTGATTGGGATCTTGGTGTTACTGAAGGAGGCTCTTCTGGATCACCTTTATTTAATGAATCTGGAAAAGTGATAGGTATGTTATCTGGTGGATCTGCTGCTTGTTCGGGAACCAACGATAATGGCGGATTTGATATTTACGGACGCTTTGGTGTTGGTTGGGATTTTGGAGGTAGTGCCTCTTCAAGATTAAGAGACTGGCTAGATCCTGCTGGAACAGACCCAATTGAAATTGATCAATTTCCTCCAACACAAACATTTAATTATGATGCTCGTGTTACCTTAGGAACAAGTGTTAGCCCTGAAATATGTAATGAAGACTTTGCGCCTTCAATAACTGTTATTAATTCAGGACAAATAACATTAACCTCAGCAACAATAACCTATAGCTTAGATGGTTCGCCTGTGACTACAATTAACTGGACAGGTTCATTAGCGACTAACGAAAGTGCTGTTGAAACCATTGCACCTTACACAAATTTAAGTTCTGGTGATCATACGTTTGTGGTATCTATTTCAAATCCTAACGGAAATACTGATGAAAATACTAGTAATGATGTATTCACATACAACTTCCTGGTATCTCCTGATTTTTCTACTGCTACAATTATATTTAATCTTACAACAGACGAGTTTGGACAAGAAACTGATTGGCAGTTGGTAAACTCTTCTGGTACAGTCGTCGATAGCGGTCCTGCATCAGATTATGACGATGAGGTTACCATACAAGAAATTATTACAATTCCTACGTTTAATGAGTGCTACACCTTTACCATAACCGATACTTATGGTGATGGTATCTGCTGTGCTTATGGTTTTGGTAGCTATAACCTTCAAGATGACAGTGGTAATATAATTATTGATAGTACTGGTGAGTTTGGTTCTGCTGAATCTGTAACATTTGAAGTTAATGATCCTTTAAGTGTCGATGAAGCTGGATTAGATAATTTACTTACAATTTATCCAAATCCTACTTCTGATGTACTATATATCAAACTTGCAAACGTTCAAGATGCTAAGTTTTCTGTTTCAAATTTATTAGGTCAGTCAATCACGTCTGGTGCATTAAATGCTAATGATGTGAACACATTAGATCTTTCAGAATCTGCTTCTGGAGTTTATTTTATTACTATAAATTCAGGAAACTCTACGCTTACTAAAAAGATTGTAAAGCAATAAGAGATTAAAATCTGATATAAAAAAACCACAGTGTTATGCGCTGTGGTTTTTTATTTTCATATTATTTAAATAACCGAATCCCAACACCAATGTGATGTGTCGGTTGTTGTAATTGATTAAGGTTTGTTCTGTAACTCACCAGCCATTTGCCTTTACGGTTATATTGTAAACCCAGGCTAATGTTATTAAACGCATTTTGATGACCTCCTATTTCCGAAAAAAGATAGAGTCCACTTCTATACGTTTTGGGATATTCGATGGTTTTGGTTGTAGTAATTTCGCGAGGGACTTTCAGCTTATAAGATATCTCGCTATCTAAGAGTTGTCCTTCGATCAAATTGTAACTAAAAATATCGATATCGTCATGGTGTAAAGTGTCTTTGTAAACTTTGGCTTTAATAAAGGCAGTCGTATCGCTTTTCTGCGGCAGTATTTCAGCTATTGTTGCAGTATCATCTTTATGGACATAAACCGTTTGGTACCTTAAGGTTTGAACCTTAAACGTATCTACTTTTGTCTGCCAAATGGTATCGCGTACGATAGTGGTTATAGGAGATTGTTTTACTGAAGAGGTTGTTGTACTACACCTTCTGGAAAACAGATTAAAAACGATAATCGCTAGAATAATGAATAGTAAGGTTCTTTCTGTAGTCATAGATTGTGTTTTCATATTTTAATAGTATTTATAACAACTCAATACAGAATAAGAAAGCCTCAGTCTCTAAACGGTTTCGCTTCCTGAAACGAGATTAGAGACTTCAATGGCTTTTAATGTTTTAATGACTTCACTCCGAATCGTTTTCTAATTTCGATTTGTCATCTTCTGTAAGTGTTTCTATGGTATCCTTAAGCGGTGTTAGTTTAATAAGATTAACCAACGCTTTAAAAGGATTTTTACCATAAATAGCATTGTAGTTTTCTAAAATGGATTTGATTTCAGTAATTGCAATAAATCCAGCAATAATCTTTAAAAATGGTACTTCGTTGACAATGTAGGCTTCTAGAAAGAAGGCCGCCAAGATGACCAGATTATAGATAAAAAACTTTGAAATGGTATGTCCAATTCTAGAGCTACGAATGGGGATTCGATTTTTAATTGAGGCGTAAGCACCAGTAATAAAATCGACAATAATCAAAAAGACCATCGTTACCATAACAGCATTCACAGGAGACAGGAGTGCAAGCAACCAAAACATAAATTTGATTACCTTTTCCATATCTGTTGTTTTTATGGGTTATTAAGTATGTGCTAGCCGTCTATAGTCTAACACTTTTGGTTTTGGATATGCTTTAATACATACCATGTGTCTCTGATTGCCTCCTAAAACATAGACATAGTTTTTGGTGTCTTTAATAAAAAAACCAACATGACCTTTCCAGCTGCTTGGTGATTCTCGCCAAAACACCACTATATCGCCGACATTGGGTGTTCGAGTTGAGGTCCCAACTCGTAACCAGCTTCTTGCGGTTAGATCTCCCGAATATTCGTATCCGGCTGTTTTTGCAACCCAATTAGCATAAGCGCTACACCAGGCCGTTTCGTCTTTAAGTTTTGATCCATCAAAACCTAATTCATTAAAGTATTTCAAAATTCTAGAGTTGTCTTTGGAGCCAACAATTTCTTTAACGCCATATTCTGATAGCGCTTTGGTGATAATGTTCATCGGTTCTAAATTTTTATGGATTGAAGCGAATAAAAATGTATTCACCTCTGGAAACACTGCGTTTTCGTATTAAAAAGCTGAATCACATTTAAAAGAAGTGATTAACTTTCTTAATACTAATTTTACACATATGTTTGAATTAATTTTAAGTAGACCAAACTCGTTACCAAAGATTACTTATTGTTTATATATCTTAACCAGAATAGGATTAATCTAGGCTTTATGAGTTTCCACTTAACACGAATTGTTTAATTGCTATTTACAACATAAATTGTACAGTAATAAGCCGTTTCTTTCTGCTATTTGCGTCATTAAGAAAAAAATCCTAGCTAAGGCTATGTTTTATTTTTTAACTCGCATGAAGACAAAAAGTATTCAGTTTCTTTAACTGAAAATTCAAATTATAATTAGCATAACTAAGGATAAACCTTGTTAGAAAAGCGAATACAAATATAAACATATTACATGCAATATACAAACATTTTACAAAAATTATATGTTAAATTTTGTAATTTGTTTTATTTCGATTTTGTAATTCCGTCTAGGGTTTTGAGAAGTGTTGGGTGTCTGTGGTTACCATGCATTGCCAGAATAAATTGCGCTGCCTGGTCGAGATTCATACCGATTGCTGAAATGTGTAGTGGGTTGTTGCTCCTGCCTCTAAAGACATTTTTAACGGTTTCCTTATTGGTATGAAATCGGCGTTTGGCCACGCCAATAATTGGAATCTTTTTATCTAAAGCCTCGTATAAATAACCACCTAACCCAAATTGACCATCATTATCGACATAGACATGACCATCCACAATAATAGTGGTTATCGTATTGAGGTCTACTTTTGAAATCACTTTAAGCAAACAAGGCAGTTCGCGTTTGTAAAACTCACCTGGTTGGTAGGCCGCAACATCACCTACAATTTCAATATAAGTGTCTTGTGGTGTTTGATCATTTGCGCTTAAAAAAGTGATGCCAACGCTCTTAGCGTAATTGGTTTTGTAGTGAACGTCTAGGGCTAGGTACATGGGTTCTATTTATGATACTAAATTACAAAAGCCATAGTATTCCTCTATGGCTTTTTGTTTTTGGCAAAAATAAGGCTCTAATTATCACATAACGTTGTCTAAGCGTGTGAATACATCTATCCAACCTACGGTTATTATAGTTAAAAAATAACCTGTATCACTCAATGTTGCTTTATATTTTGTTGACACCTTTTTTATTTAAAATATAGAAAATTTACGACAAATAAAAATAGTACTAAAACAAAACACACACCATATAGGTGTGTGTTTTTAATATTGCTTGTGCACGGATTACAAATCCGCGCGATCGGCTTAGTTCTTGAGTCCAGGACCAACCAGCGAAAAATCACCTAAAAGCATATCTTGACAATGATTTTCTAAGAAAACTCTATATAAATAAACAGTCGCCTTTATATCATCTCCTAAAGCTCGCTCACTGGCTAGTTCATCTATTGTTAATCCATCGTAAAAGCTCTCAAAGCCTTTTAATTTAGGAAAATCATAATAATATTCTTTTTTTACTTTATTGGTTAACGTAATGCTCATGCCACTTTCTCTCCGAAAAGTGCCAAGTCGAAGTAAAACTTTTTCATTTTCCAATGTCAAAATGTAGTTGTTGCTTTCTTCGCCCCATTTTAAATTGTATTGATTGGCTACATTGGTAAATTGCTCCTTTATAAAAGGTCTGTATTTTGTTATTTCCATTTTATCTGTTTTTATTTTCTTCAAATGCAGTCCGCCTCGCTAGCGCTCGTCTGTGACGAGTGCACACAAGATAAAATCAACTCATAAATCCAGCATCATCAATCTCTAACACACTTTGGTCATCTTGAAAGTTCCTAGCGCTAGAATATTTCCAGTCTATTGGGTTGGTCACAAATCCACTCTCAACAGGGTTGTTGTGTATGTAATCTATCTTTTGTTTAATAACCTTATCGCTCCACAACTCTATAGGCTTGTTGTGATGCTGCCAAAATTGATAGCTAGTGATATTACCCTTGTCTTTTCCTGCTTTTTTAAACATTGACAATAACCAGTCTTTCCTACTCTCTTGTGGATTGTTCTCTATAGCTTCAATAACTTTTTTAGAGGTATACTTTTTAAAATCTCTAAGTAATTCCATAGGCTGGTCGTTTGATGAACGACATATAAAATGTACATGACTCGGCATAAAACAATAAGCGTACAACTCCATACCCTTCTCTTTTCTGCAGTAATCAACACTATCTACTAAAACCTTAAAATAAAGTTGCCTTGTAAATACATCTATCCAATATACTGTAGCAAAGGATACAAAATATAATCCTGATTTATTGTGAAACTTGTATTTTCTGCTCATAGTACTAAAGTACAAAAGCTGCAATGATTAACATTAGCAGCTTTGTTTTTATGTTTAGTCACTCGTCACAGACGAGCGCTAGCGAGGGCCTTATTTATTAAGAAGCTCTGTGATTCTATTCATAACAGGTTGCGATGTCAAATAGAGAAAATCATTTTTCTCCTCGTTAAACTGTTCTCCCCATATATTTAGTTTTGATAGCATTTCTGGCTTATTCCCTTCGAACTTTATTAAACATTCGCCTGGGGTGTCTTCAGGTAAAACATCAACTTCTTGCCCTCTTCCGATACGTATTTCTGAAAGTTTAGCATCTGTAATTATATAATTTTCTGGATGCTTCATAGAAAACAAAACATCAAACTCTGCACCTTGAGAGATTTCTTGGTAATGTCTTCCTGATATTATATATTCTTCTAATTCAGAAATATTATTTATTTCTAGTTCATTTAAACCTTTTTTATCCACTTTTTCATTTAAGCCTAAAATAATATTTTCAATAGATTCTTGTTCTACCTTTTTTAATATTTCAAATAATTTTTTCATGATTTTATATTTTCATTAATTCTTTATAAAACTTTAAAGATTCCTCTAAGCTTGTTTTTTTTATACTTCTCAATAGGTAATCTGACCCGATCGCGCGGATTTGCAATCCGTGTGGTATTTAACAATTATAAGTATTACAAAACCTTAGGTCATAATACTCATAAAATTACAAAAGCTATAATGTAATCATTGTAGCTTTGTTTTTCTCTTTAGTCACTCGTCACAGACGAGCGCTAGCGAGGGATATCTAATCTGTCTTACTTTAACTCTAATGTTTGTGGGTTCCATGTTTTATATGTTAATACATCCAAACCGGATCTAATAACATTGTATTTTGTTTTTTCGTCGCCACTAGCTAAACTAGAATGTGGTATCCCTTGATGGTGCAATAGACGTAAAGCTATTCCGCCTATATCTCTACCTAAAATTACCACCTCAAATCCATCGTCATACAATTGTGAGCTATACCACTGCCAGTTTCTAACGTCTAAAATATCATCCACGAAATGGGAAATATGAGATAATAATTCATCTTTATAATCATCATCTTCTAATTGGTTAGTAAACGACACAACTTCTTTTGGGAATAATTTTTCCCATTTAGGACTATCCCAGGCTATATGCTTGTTTTCTAAAATCGCTAACATACTTTTCTTAAATATAGTCAAGGCTTCTTCAGGGTTATCTATATTTTCAACTATTATATATCTGTAGCTTTCTTCTGGCAGCTCTCCATTATTGTTGTTTTTTATACGTTCAATTTCCGTCATTTTAATTTGTTTTTAATGCTGTGGGTTTTTTAAACCTAATCGCGCGGATTTACAATCCGTGTGGTATTTAACAATTATAAGTATTACAAAACCTTAGGTCATAATACTCATAAAATTACAAAAGCTACAATGAATTACATTGTAGCTTTGTTTTTCTCTTTAGTCACTCGTCACAGACGAGCGCTAGCGAGGGGTCTTTTAGTGCTTTTTCTAATATCCCAAAAGTAACATTTTTGATGTGTTTAGTAACAATTACATCTGTAATGCCTATATCATCCAAGGCTTTAGGAATGTCAGCAACACGCGCGCCATTTTTGTCGGTTTTAAGAGCTTCCGCTAAAGTATCTTCAAACTCTATTTTCCCTGCATCAGACAATACCATTCTTAAGGAATTTGCTACACAAGTATAGTCTTTAGTTTGTCCAGAAATTAGGTTTGTTGTTTCCTCTTGCTTAAGGTTGACTTCTAAGTTTTGGAAAAACGACTGATGAATTGATCCTTCTTTTTGAGTCCTAGCAAGTCGTTTTTTTCTTTTAACGCTTTTGTTAATTCCTCTGGAAAGCTTCTCTAAATGCTCAACAACTTCATCAATTCGCTTGGCTTCATCTGTGTTTTTAGCACTGTCTTTTAATGCCCCTCGCTAGCGCTCGTCTGTGACGAGTGCATTTAAGTTTAATCACCCTAAAAACCCAGCATCATCAATCTCTAACACACTTTGGTCGTCTTGAAAGTTACTAGCGCTAGAATATTTCCAGTCTATTGGGTTGGTCACAAATCCACTCTCAACTGACTTATTGTGAAACTTGTATTTTCTGCTCATATCTCTAAAATACAAAACCTACAATGAATATATTGTAGGTTTTAGTTATTTACTCTTACCGTCACTCGTCACAGACGAGCGCTAGCGAGGGATTAGTTTTAACACTATTCTTCTCGATACCTAACCCTTAAGGTAATTTGATAATTGATATCAACATAATCTATAATCTCTAATATTTCCTCATTAGTAAGAGTTTCATTCCAAACGATGCTATTTTTATTCAATATAAAAACATCATTTAGAAGTGGACAATATTTAAAAAGAGACTCAAATTTATCCTGCTTTACGTCTTTAAATTCATAAATTTCAAGACGTAAATCTTTTTTTATCCTTTTTATCCATTGTATTAAGGATTTTGTTGATAACCCAAAATCAGGTGATTTCATTTCAATAAATGCTTTGGATAAGTGTCTTTCTGGTAGCTCAATATTAATGTCTCTAACATAAGCTATCATTTCATTAAATAATTCTGTAATTTCTTGTCTCATATCTTTAATTTTTTTTATAACTATATTTTATATGATCTATCATATCTTCTATACTTGTATACTCCGTTTCTAACCCCGTTGCTTCTTGAAAAGCTCGTTCATGGAAATAGGCTCGTTTTTCATAAGAATGATTATCTCCAAATTGTTTATATATATTTTTCAATTTATTTAACCTATCAGTTCCTTTTAGTGTTTTAGCACTTTCTATAAGCGCCTCTTTTTTAAGATAGTCTAGTGTATGTGTGCCTTCGTGTACTAATTCACTCATAAACTCTCCTACAGACTTTGTGGATCTAAAAAAATTCTCATCACCATAGGAAAAGGCTTCAATCTTAAATTTGGTATAATCAGCTTCCTCTCCTCCTATGTCAAGATACTTTTTTTTAAAGGCTTTCTCATTTAAAATTGAAAACTCAAAAACTCCATCTTCTACTATTTTTGCAACTTTATTTGCTTGTTCTGTAAACCCCTTTAAATTATCAGCTATTTCTTTTCTTGTCAAATTGACAATACTTTTTCCTTCCCATTTTTTTAGAAATTCTTTAAATTGAGTTCTTTTTTTTGCCTTCAACTCAGATACTTCCTCTAAATACTCAACAACCTCCTCTATTTCAGTATCAGATAATTTACGCTTTGCTCCATTGTCATCAATGACTATGCCATCTAAACCCTTTTTTGAATCATTTACTTTATCTAAAACCTCTTTCGCACTCTTCTTTAAGGCAACATCAAGGGCAAACGTTAATTCGCCACTTAAAGATAACATTTCAAAATAAAATAAATATTTACTTATAGCCTTACCTAATTCTGAGTCTTTAAACCCTAAGAGTTTTATTAAGATATTACCAACGCCACTAGATATCTCTATCGCTCCTGCGAAAGCTTTTACCCCTTTAAGGGTATTGGTGGCAGCTTTAGTTTTGTATCTTAGAGAATGGCCTGCTTTGAGTATTTTAGCCAGTCTACCTACTTTTAGAATATTAGCAAAACCAGAGAGGGAGGTAATGAGATCAACTGTATATTCTGCTCCAACTACTATATTTTCCCAAAAGGCCTTTTTCTCGCGTTCTAGAAGAATAAATGCGGGTAAAAAAGTAAATGTTTGTTCTTTTTGGTCTTTGTCTTCAAAAATAAAAGTAGGGTTCTCTGCTTTTGAAATAGATATGGGTGAAAAATAATGGTACATGTAAATATGATTTATTTCTCGTTCTGTAGACAGCGTAGCGCTCCCTCCATCAACGCCATAAAGATCCACTTCGATATGGTCAAAAACACCTGTTTTTATGTTAATATCTACTTTGATTTTATTGCCGCCAATACGCTCAATTTCAGCGTTATCTGTATGAAACCCCATGCTTTTATTGGAGCGATAACCAAGCGACATTGGTCCAATAGTATCGACGCCTTTGTTATTCTTTGATGGATTTATATAAGGGTTTAATACTGGGTCGAATATTGCATAAGTCGAGTTTTTCCATATACTCCAAATAAACTGTAAAAAAGCTTTATAATTATCTCCATCCAATCTAACAGATAGGGATTCTAAAAGGTTTAAATCAACTTCTCTGCCATCACCATTTTTAAATTCAGCAAAGGTATTCATATACTTGCTACTTATTAATTGATTAAGAAATTCATCGTTATGATTCTTAGAACTTCTTCCTTGTTGCTTCTCGTAATTTTCAAAAAACTCAATCTCTTTATAAAGGGCTTGAAGCAACCTCGTAACAGCAGTTTCTTCGTCTGTTCCAAAAGTATCCACGCTATGACCTAATAAGCTGGTTAGGTCATTAAGCATCTGATTAATGCCTACAAAACGCATGATACGTATAGGTGCATTGAGGTATAGCCAATCTAATATATCAACATCTCCTTTATTCTTTCGAAACTCTTCTAACCAGCTACGATGGATCTTTATATCCTCTTTACTTAAAAACCAAGCTTTTTGTAATATTTCAAGTGTCTCAGTATCATTTACAAATATCCAAAGTTTATAGTCTGGGCATTCTTTATATTCAAATGAAATAACATAAGAATGTACTTCACGAACTGGATCTAGTTTTTGAAGCTTTACTTTATACTTTTTTAAGTTAATTTGAAGTGATTCGTTTTCACTTGCTTCTTTGAATATATTAAAGCCAATAATTTTAATTTTACCATAATTTAAGCCTTTTAGTTCTTCAAAGTTCAACGGGTTTACAGAGGTATTAAAAGCCTTGTTGGTGTAATTTTTTTTTTAAATGACTAAAATACCTACTACGATTATTCATGGCTTTTTTAATAGCCTCAATAAATCTCTTTTTATTAACAATTTCTACTCTTTCTGCAACACTTAATTTGGTTGGAGGCTCAAAGCCTGACTCATAACCAAGCGTCTCTGCTAATTCAAAATTTATACTCATAATTTTCTATATTTTAAAACGGTTCTAACGATAGTCTTTAATAGAGTTTGGGTTACGCCGTTATTCATAATTGTCTTTATCATTCTCATATAAAATCAAGCCATAAAACCCCTAACCAAAGCTTACTTTAGTGTATAATATCTTATCCAGAGTGGGTTTAATCTCGGTTGTGAATTATGACTTGATTTATGAGACTTGCTATGCAGCTTTTATATCTGCTTTTTGCTTAAAAAGTTTAAGCACGCGTTCTAGTGTTTTTGGGTCTTCTTGTTTTAATCGCTTTAATAAAATTGCTTCGATATTTTTATCATTTTTTGCTCCCCAAATATGCGTGTAGCCTAAATTTCGCAAGCGTTTTTTATTTAAATACTTATCAAAAAATACCGTATCTTTTTTATAATATTGTATAAGACAAGCCAAAATATATTGCTCAAAAATGATACAATATGATCCTTTGTTTTCAATGGTTTTCCATGCGTCTGCATTTCGTTTATCATTGATAAACTTTAAAGCTTCTTTGCAATACCGCTGAATAAAATCGAGATCTGTACCTCCGAAAATGCCTGTACAATATGCCTCTTTAGTCTTGTTCCAGTTTTTTGGAAAATAACTGAGTATGCTTGTGGCATGTTCAATTTCTGATGCATAAGCGCTTTTAAACCAGTTTTTGTCTTCAGTATTTTGTACAAAAATTGGTGCGTCTAGTGCCCATTTTGGAAGACCTTTCCATAGAATTGCATCATTATCTAAATGCACAAAGGGTTTGTCTTGTGCTTTGTATGCATGTATTTTTCCTAATGCCCAAAAATCATATTGTGACTCTGGGATATCATCTAAAATTGTCTTCACAGAGGTGAAAGGAAGGTTGAGTTGCTTAATCACTTCCCAACCTTCACTATCTGTTACCAGTTCAATTTCAGAAAAAAACGCTTTAGATGTTAATACAGACAGCGCTAAACACGCAAGTTGTGCTTTTGGTGAGTGCCAATTCACTGCATTTTTAAGTATATTTCCGCTAGGCTTTGTCCACAGCGAGTATACAATCTTATCTATTTGATGTGTTTTTGCTTCCATTATGGTATACTATTTCAGTTAAACATTAGTCTAAAAGATCAACACCAACACCAGCAGTACCATCATCACCACTTAAAAGCTCTGAACTTGACATAATTGTATTATCATTAGAATATTCGTCACAAAAACATGGCAATCCGCCTTCAAGAAGAGATGCAGATTCGGCCTGTAAAATTGTTAATGCTGTAGGTAATCTTGTTTCCCAAGTACCTTCTACAACACCTTCAATAGTTTGCATTTCTTCAGCCACAGATACGTAGAGATCATCATCTTGGTCAACAACTAAGCCTTGACCATTCCAGATTTCTCCTGTTTCCATATACCAATTCACAGCATCTTCAAAGCCTGGTCTAACTGGTATTACGGCTCTCGCCATTCCTGATTGTAAAAAGGCTTGGAATAATGGATCGGCAGCATCTTGTGCCTGGAACAATTCTTTCCAGTTAGCTTCTTTTCCGTAGAAATACGGATAGAAAATATAAGCCATAATATCCCAGTCAAAAGCTTGCTCAAAAAACTTCACAGCAGATGCGTGGTTTTGAAATGCTTGGTCTCTTTGAACTCTCAAGTTTGAACCTGAAATGTAATCGTCTTTTGCTGTAACAACCTCATAAGGTTTAGCTAGAAGTTCGATTGCGATACGCTTAATTTCGTTTTTCTCAAGACTTCGGTTATGCAGTGGGTTAAATTGAATTTTTTCTTTATCCACAAAAGGAATAATATCTTGATTTTGTGCATCATTATATTCTTGTAAACGTTCATTATAAGCATTCATAATTGCATGATAAGTCTCGTTTTTCCATTTTTCTAAAGTTTCAGGCAGTCTGTTTATACCTATACTCACATTAACACTACCAGATAAGTTACCTAATTGAGATACTGAAATAGGAATTTTTTCTGTATAGTTATCAATTAAAGTTGGCATAAAAGGAGGAAGAAAAACAGAAACAGGATATGATGATGAATTGAAAAGAATTCTTTTTTCACCTACTAATACTACCGAATTATTAATATGGTTATCTGCACTATCATACCAATTTGCCTTAGCATAAACGGTATAATATCCTTCTGGAATCTCTAATTCGACAGCTTCAGATGTATTTTCGTCCCATTCTGATCCGCTTGGATTTCCTAAGTACGAAAAGGCTTTTCCAATATGTGTACTTTGAATAGGTGGTTCAGATACTTCGGCATTGTATTGTGCTGCAAGTTCCTGATAATTGTCCTCTGTGATGTCGGCTGCACTTTTTACAAATTCTTGTCCTGCAAACTCATAATCATTTGGATGAATAGGAGCATCTGGAATAATTATAGTTGATTCGGCTTCATTATTCTCAATTTGTTTCCAAATTGCTTCTTTAAAGAATCTTGACGGTTCTGGAATAGCAAATTCATACATTAATCGTTTCCCGTAATTGATAAGAGTGTTTTTGTAAATTTTATCTACCCAACGATAAACGCCTGTCACATGTTGTGAGCCTTTAGTATTATCAAATCCGTGTTTATTATTCTCTTCAAACTCTTTTAAGATACGTGAGGTTCGTTTGGTTTGTGTTTTTTGAACAATACGTTCCATTGCACGCTCTGTAACCTCTTGTGCATAAGTTTGAGCTAATGAATTAGAATTTGAAGCAGAGCTTGAACTTGATGAATCAAAATAAGCACCTGCACTAAACGAGACAGTTCCGTTGTAGCTCATGTTAGCATTACCACCTTGAGCTTGTGTTTGATCTTCATTTAAAACTGAAGATACTTCTGTTTGCATTTCGTTGCGCTCAGTTGAGGTTGTATCGCTTAAATTTTCACGCTCTCTTTCATCGGTCTTTTCGGTAGTAACCTCAGAGCTAACTAAATTACGTGTTGAGCGTTCTTTGTACTCGCGAGCCATCACATTTTCTATATGAGACACCTCTCCAGGAACGTAACAACATACTTCTTGTTCAACCCTTCTGAAATCGGCAATACCCAAATTAGTAACACCAAACAACTCTGGCTTTATACTAACCTCTGTTGGAGTTTCTGAATCTGTTTTTACGTCAAACATCCCAAAATTAGAACGACTCTTAATATCAACAAACTTGTCAAAACTTAAGACTCGATTGTCTTCTAATGTAATTTGGCCCTTTAATGTATAGTTCTGAGTTCCTGATGGGAAAGCAATTAGAGACGGAAATAACTTCACAAATGTTGTATCGATATTGCTTGAAGTAATTTCAAATGCCGATTCACTTATTTCAGAATCATTATCAAAAGTAATCGTGTAGTTAATACTTTGAATAGGCGAATCTTGAACATAGTTAAAAACCAACATGAAAATTTCTCGTTCTCCGGAAGGATAAATACCAGATAGCGGACTAATGTTATAATCGAAAGCATTACCTAAAGGATTATTTGCTCTAAATGTAGCGCCACCAACATTTACTTTTTTAGGTGTTTTTGGCATTTTAGAAATAACAACTTTTTGGTCATTACTCATACTTGTTTTAATCGCTTTTTCAACTTCAGAAAACGTGTCATAATTTTCTAAATTAGAGACTAAAAATTCTGATAGAGATTCATCTGAGAGTTTACCTGATAAATAACTTTTATTTATAGGTTCATCGGGAGTAAACTCAAACTCTGGTAATTTAAGACCTGGATAGGTTTTTCTAGTTGTGGTTCTACCTGTTTCTGGATTAGTCTCTTCAATGATAACCTCTGCATCATCTTTTAACTGCTCAACAAGTTCTTTATGAACTTTAAAAGCTGCCTCTGAAGCTTGAGCTGTTGTTTTTATATAATCAACCTCTATCTGTTTAAGCTCTTTAAGAAGTGTTTTCTTTCTTTTGATGCGCTCTTTTGTTACTACAATCTCACCAAAATCTAATGATCTTAATGTTTGCTCTTGTGTTGCTACACGTTTTTGATTTTGAGATATTTTAGTGTCACTAAATAATAATTTAGACATCACTACACTAGCATTAGCGCGTCTTATAAATTCTTTTTCTTGATCTTCTGTAAATGTAATATCATCACTTAGGTCTTCAGAAAATCTAAGAAATTCTTCTAAGAATTGATTAGCCACAAGAAGCTGAATCATAGCTTCTCTTACATATGTTGATTTTTTTTCAATCGTTTGATATATTAAATTATCCCAAACCGAAAGTAATTGTGTAGTATCTAATACACCTACATCCTCAGAATTTTTTTTGATATCAACAAATGACAATGCATTTTTATGACGCATTAACCATGATGAAAATAAATATAGCTTTTCATTAATAGATCGTGCTTCTGTCCTTGTTTTTAAAGCTGTTTCAATAAAATCCTCAGCCTTTTGCTTAAGTAAGTCTTTTCGATCTTTTGGGTCAGCATTGGTAATAGAAGAAAAGAATGTTCCGCTTTTTTCATCTGGATGAAATACAAATCCTGGCTTGTTTTCCTTTTTGTCGATTAACTGCGGATTTCTTAAAGTAACAAACCTAAATAGATTGTTTTTAATTGTTTTACTCATTGTAAATTGTTTAAAGTTTATACTTGTTTTTTTAAGCTCCTTATAGGAACTGTTATCATTTCGCTTTTCTAACAGTTTATCCTAATGCAAAGCCTTAATAACTAAGGCATAAACTTTCATCGCATTCCATAAAATGTTGGAATACGTAACCATCGTAGATTTTAATAAGACGTCTTAATTATAAAAATCTGAAGTAAATGCTAATAAAATATCACAAATGTTTGATTTTTGAGTATTTTTCGTATCTTAGCATTCAAATAGAGTACAAATATAAAACATTTTACAAATTAAAACAAACAAATTGCAAAAACATTTTGTAAAAAGTTTTATTAAATAGCATTATCATTATGGAATCCATAGACGAAAAAATCACCGCTATTATTAATCATTTTCACCTTAATAATTATGCGTTTTCAAAACGTATTGGTGTCACAGGAACTACTATAGACAGCATTGTTAACGGAAGACCACAAAAAGATGGATCTCGAAAAAAAACAAAACCAGGTTATGATGTGCTTTCTGCAATTATTGATGAGTTTGAGATTAATCCAGATTACCTTTTTGGAAAAAGTAACGTGATGCTTAAATCTGAAATAGTAAATACTCCAACATATTCTGGAATGCCGCAAGTTATTTCTACAACTCCTGAAGGTGAAGAAAATGTCGTCTATGTTCCAGCAAAAGCCAGAGCGGGTTATTTAGATGGTTATGGCGATGCCGAATATATCGAAACCTTGCCTGCTTTTCATATGCCTCAACTTACCAATGGCACCTTTCGCTGTTTTGAAGTTCAAGGAAATTCTATGGTACGTACGTTTTTTGATGGTGACATGGTGTTTGGACGCTATGTTGAAAATTTTAACGACATCAAAGACGGTCGTGTGTATATCATTATCAGTAAAAACGATGGTGTCGTACTTAAACGTGTAATCAATCGTATTGAAGAACGTGGAAAATTGATCTTAAAAAGTGATAATAAGGATGGTAACTATCCAACTTATACAATCAACGCCGAAGATATTATGGAAATCTGGTATGTGACGATGTTTGCCTCTAAACAAATGCCAGAACCTGTTGATGTTTATGACCGACTGCACGAACTGGAGAGTAAAATTGTAGACCTTCAACAATTGGTGTCTCAGAAATCTAAAAACTAAATGTCGTTTTCTTATCCAAAAAAAGAAAAACTGAAAAGCCAGAAATTAATTGAGCAGTTATTTTCCGAAGGCAAGTCGGTTTCAGCCTACCCATTACGTATGGTGTATTTGAAAACAGAATTTGAAGATACAACTGTTACCTTTCAAACCGGAGTGTCGGTAAGTAAGCGAAATTTTAAAAAAGCAGTAGATAGAAATCGCATCAAACGCTTGCTAAGAGAATCGTATCGCCTTAATAAAAGTGCTTATTTTAACAACATTTTATCGTCTTATGCGTTAATGATTTTGTACATTGGTAAGGATGGAACGGATTTTGATTCCGTAGACAAGAAAATGAAAGAACTTTTACATACTTTTTCTAAAAAAGTATCCTAACAACAAAATATAAATATCATGCGAAAACTACTACATAAACGCATTATTATACCACTTTTAGCTTTAACTATTTTTTTTAGTGGAACTGCTTTTAAAAGTGACTTTTTTGAAATTGCCAAACAAATAGAAATTTTCACCACACTTTTTAAAGAACTCAACATGAATTATGTTGATGAAACTAATCCTGGTGACCTTATGGATACTGCGATAAAAGGTATGCTCGAAGATTTGGATCCCTACACTAATTATTATAATGAGCAAGATGTTGAAGCAGCAAGAATTAATAATGCTGGAGATTATACAGGTATTGGTGCTAATGTATTAACCTTAAAAGACAGATTGGTCATTGTAGAACCTTACAAAGACTATGCTGCCGATAAGGCCGGATTAAAAGCAGGAGATGAGATTATTAAAGTTGATAATGTTGTTGTTGCCGACTTTAAAGATGATGCCGGAAATTTATTACAAGGTGGTGCTGGTACTTCGGTTAATGTCACCTATGTAAGACAAGGTGAAACAAAAACCGCTACCATTAAACGTGAAGCTGTAGATATTCATGCTGTACCACACTATTCTATGATTAACGATAATATTGGTTATATCGTTTTGAGAAAATTTAATGAAAAAACGTCTTCTGAAACGATTACAGCATTACGGGATTTAAAAAATCAGGGCGCCGAAAAATTGATTCTTGATTTACGTGGAAATCCAGGTGGCTTGCTAAGAGAAGCTGTTAATGTGACAAATATTTTTGTACCAAAAAATCAACTGGTGGTTACCACAAAATCTAAAGTCAAAAAATATAATAAAACCTATTACACCTCAAAGGAACCTATTGATACCGAAATTCCGTTAGTGGTGCTTATCGACGGAAGCAGTGCTTCGGCCAGCGAAATTGTATCTGGTGCTTTACAGGATTTAGATCGTGCAGTGGTTATTGGAGCTCGAAGCTTTGGAAAAGGTTTAGTTCAGCGTCCAAAAAAATTAACTTATGGAACGCAAATGAAAATTACGATTTCCAGATATTATACACCTTCAGGACGTTGTATCCAGGCTTTAGATTACTGGAATCGCGATGAAAATGGTAAAGCGACTCGTGTTAAACAAGAGAATTATAATGCCTTTAAAACAAAAAAAGGAAGAACGGTTTATGATGGTGGTGGTGTGCAACCAGATCTTGAATTAGATGAAACTAAACTCAGTACGATTACAAAAGCAATTGTCAACGAAAACTTAATTTTTAAGTATGCCACAGAATACTATTATAAGAATTCTGTAACTGACTTAGAAAATTTCAGCTTAACCGATGCTGATTTCAGTGATTTTAAAAGGTTTTTAAAAGCCAATAATTTTAGTTTTGAAACAAAAACCGAAAAGGCTTTTGCCGATGCGCTTTCAGTGGCTAAAGAAGAACAATTAGCTAATGAAATAGATACGAATTATTCGAGTTTGGTTTCGGCTTTAAATACTTATAAAAATAAAGCTATTGATCAAAATAAGACACAATTACTGTCGTTGCTTTCAGATGAAATTGTAAAACGCTATTTCTATCGTGAAGGGTTATACACTTACTATATCTCAAATAATTTTGAAATTCAAAAGGGTGTTGAAATCTTAAAAAACCCATCTAATTACTTAAGTTATCTGAACTGATCATCGACTAAATTTGATGAACATCTGAAAATAAATTATATTTAATTCTGGATTTTAATCGTCTAATGAAAAACATAGTACTCATAGCATTGCTTATATCACAATTTTTGTTCGCACAAGAAGCAATGACGCATGAAGTGTATTTTGAGACAGATCAATATGAAATTCCGCCTACAGAACATTACAGACTTCTACTCTTTTTATCTGAAATAGAAACGCTTGATATCCAGAAAGTATCTATTTACGGATTTACTGATGATAGAGGAAGTGATTCGTATAATTTAGTCTTATCACAAAATCGAGCAAACTCGATAAAAACTATCTTTTCTAATAATGAATTTGATGAATCGATAATTACTAATGTCGATGGAAAAGGTGAGGTGTTGCTTAAATTAGTTAAAGAGGAAGACATTCATAAAATAAGAGGTCTTAACCGAAAAGTTGAAATTATCGTACAACCTTATAATCCGCCTCGAGTTCAAAAAGTAGTCGAAGAAAAACCCAAGGTTGAAGATATTATCAAAGGGACCTTAAAATCGGGTGATAAGTTTACCTTAGACAATATTCTTTTTAAAACAGGATATAGCAAATTACTCCCAGAATCTAAACCAACGCTCGAAAGTATTGCTCAGGCATTATTAGAGCGAAAAGATATTTATTTCACAATTCAAGGTCATGTGTGTTGTACACAAAATAGTAGAGACGCTATAGACCGAAAGACCAAAAAACGAAATCTATCAGTAGCCAGAGCCAAATACATCTATGATTATTTAGCTAAAAAAGGTGTAAGTACCAAGCGAATGAAATATGTAGGCATGCGCAGAAAATTTCCGTTAGGAGGTGAACCTAAATTTGACCGTCGTGTTGAAATTTTAGTGACTTATGTTAGTGGTGAGAATAATTAATTTCTAATCATAGCAATATGCGGAATACCATCTTCAAGGTACTCCTCTCCTACTTCAAAAAATTCTAAATTGTTATAAAATCGTTTTAAATATGTTTGAGCTGAAATTTTAATTTTTGTTTGGTTATAATGTGTTTTTACAGCTTCAATTGAGGCCTTCATTATATCATATCCGTATTGATACTGACGTTCGTTTTCTCGTACCACTACTCTACCTATACTGGCATATTTAAAATAATCACCAGGTTTGAAAACTCTTGTATAAGCCACTAAATTAGTGTTTTTATATCCAATAATATGTAATGCATTTTGATCTTTTCCGTCAATATCCTGGTAAACACAATCCTGTTCTACAACAAAAACTTCACTTCTAAGTTGAAGTACATCGTATAACTCCTGAGTTGTTAATTCTTGAAAGGTTTTAACTTTAATGTCTATCATGATAACTTAATCTTGAACGATAACTTCTTTTGGATCTTCTTTATTAAACTCAGGTTGAATAGTAACATGATTAATATTAAATTCATCATGTAAAATAGTTTCAATGTCAACAAGGAGCGCATTAAATTCTGTCGTACTAATATCTTCAGTTAAATCTAAATGAGCTTCTAAATGTAATTCATCATCACTTAAATTCCAGATATGAACATGATGTAATTTATTAACTTTTGGTAACTTATTGACAACTCTAACCACATCTTTAATATTAATATGCTCTGGAGTAAACAGCATTAACATTTTTGTAGATGTTTTTAATAAATCGTATCCAACCCAGATTAAATATAACGCTATTAATAAGGTCAATAAACTATCTACCCAAAATAATTGATAATACGTCATAAGTAAGCCTCCAACTAATACGGCAACACTAGCCAGCATATCTGTTAATAAGTGTAGATAAGCCGAACGCATATTTATATTGTGTTTTGAATCTTTTCGTAATAATAACACACTTAAACCATTACCTAATATAGCTAATAAGGCCAGCCAAATCACAAGTTGAGAATCTATGACTTGCGGATTCTGAAATCGTTCTATTGCTTCTTTTATTAAAATAACAGCAACAATAATTAAAGTACTGGCATTGATAAATGCAGCAAGTATTTCGGCTCGTTTGTAACCAAATGTCTTATTTATAGATGCTTTTTTCTTTGTTAGTTTAGAAGCTACATAACTTACAATTAAAGATAATACATCACTAAAATTATGTAGCGCATCACTTAATAATGATAAACTTCCTGATATTAATCCACCAACAACCTGAGCTACTGTGATTACTATATTTAGTACTATAGAAATCAAAAGCTTTTGGCCCTTTAAATCTTTATGATTGTGCGTATGGTTATGAGAATGACTCATTTAACATGATACTGGAATTTTATCAACACGTTTTTGATGGCGACCACCTTCAAACTCTGTGTTTAAAAAGGTATCTACCATTTCAATAACTTGTTCTAGAGCTGTAAAACGCGCAGGAATACTTAAAATATTAGCATTATTATGCTGTCTGGCTAATGCTGTAATTTCTTTAGTCCAACATAATGCCGAACGTACACCTTGATGTTTATTAGCAGTCATATTTGCGCCATTACCACTACCACAGACTATGATACCTAAATCTGCTTTTTTAGATTCTACATCTTGAGCAACCGGATGTACAAAATCTGGATAGTCAACACTATCATTTGTATTTGTTCCGTAGTTATTAACAGTATAACCTTTAGCTTCTAAATGTGCTACAATAGCTTGTTTATACTCGGTTCCTGCGTGATCGTTACCTATTGAAATGTTCATGATTTTGAAGTGTTGTTTAAAACCTTAAAGTTAATAATTGCTAACAAATAAACCGAAGGAAACTCAGCTTAGTTATACATAAACTTTAGGTTTGAAATTAGAGTCTCTATCATTCTTTTTTTGAATTGTTAACTACTATAGTTATTTGTATGCATTACGTGTTCATATCTTATCTTAAGTATTTAAAACTTTTATTAGGATTATCTAATAATTTTTACAAACCAAAACTGAAATCAGATAACCTAAAAAGTTAGTCGTTTTTTTTAGCGAAGTTATCAGCATGCAAATCTTAAGATACCAACAAGAATTTTAGAAATACTTTTCAAATTTAAGTTGTCAACATAGGTTATGAACAGCTGTTAATAGTATTTGAAATTCGCTTTAAAATGAGGTATTTAAATGTAAAATTAATGTTAACTACATATTAAGTAATTCTTATAAGTCATATATCAAAACAAAAGTTTAAAAAGTTATAGACGCTATTAACAAACAATAATAAGCATCATTTTATTTTTTAAATTTTAAAAGAAAAAAGATGATATGTATATATATGTTGATAACATAGTTTTATGAAATTATTCTTAGAAGTAAAACTTTCGAATTTATTTATTGTATTACTGAAATGATATTTACAAAGTAAAATGATTTAGAATACTATTAAATACCAGTATTTTTACAAGAGCTTTCTATTAATTTAACAGTATAGAAACACCATTAAATAATTAAACCGTAGATTTGCAGAAACTTAATAGCTTCTCTCCTCCTTCTATTAAGTTAAAAATTTAGAATTCCTAACACTTTTAGGAAATGAATATGATTACAAATTAAATGACAAAAAAGAAAAAAAGGAAACCATCACATAACAAGATTTCCAACCTTACAAATACCATTCTAAGTATTTTAAAAAAAGATAGAAACTCAACCTTTAATTATAAACAAATTGCTGCTAAACTTGGTGTTAATGATGCCAGTAGCAGAAATCAAATTATTAAAAAACTTCAGCAGCTCAAATCAAAGAAAGAGATTGAAGAAGTAGATCGTGGCAAATTTAAAGCCATCATTAATACCGAATACCATATAGGTATCGTCGATATGGCGTCCAGAGGTTCAGGTTATATCATTAGTGATGATTTTGATGAAGATATTTACATCGCTTCAAATAATATGAATAAAGCCCTTCATGGCGATGAGGTTGAATTCTATGCCTATAAACGAAGAAAACGTGGCAAGATAGAAGGTGAGATTACCAATATTATCAAACGTGCAAAGAGTGAATATGTTGGTGTGATCCAAATTCATAAAAGTTATGCTTTTGTGATTCCCGATGGCAATAAAATGTATACCGATATTTTTGTACCTATCAATAAAATTAACAAAGCCGAAGAAGGCGATAAAGTACTGGTATCTCTCGAAGATTGGCCAGAAAAAGCCGATTCTCCTTACGGAAAAGTCCTCAAAGTTCTCGGAAAACCAGGAGAGCATAATACCGAGATTCATGCCATTCTAGCCGAATACGGTTTACCAATGGAATTTCCGCACGAAGTCGAAGAATTTGCTAATAAAATTGATACCTCTATTACCAAAGAAGAAATCGCTAAGCGTCGTGATATGCGACAAGATTTAACCTTTACTATCGATCCAAAAGATGCTAAAGATTTTGACGATGCCTTATCTTTTAAAGTGCTGGATAATGGTTTATATGAAATCGGAATTCATATCGCTGATGTCTCTCACTACTTACAGGAAGGTACCATTCTCGATGATGAAGCTTATGAGCGTGCAACCTCAGTGTATTTGGTAGATAGAGTAGTGCCAATGCTTCCTGAAATCTTATCAAATGGCGCATGTTCATTACGTCCGCATGAAGAAAAATACACCTTTTCTGCAGTGTTTAAAATGAATGATAAAGCCGAAATAAAAGACCAGTGGTTTGGTCGAACCGTCACCTATTCTGATGCGCGTTTTGCTTACGAAGAAGCGCAGGCGATTATTGAGTCTAAAAGCAATTCGATTCCCAAAGAAGTATCCTTAACCGGACAACCTTATAAAGCTGATCAAGCTGTTGCCGATGCTGTTATAAAACTCGACGAACTTGCTAAAATCATGCGTCGTAAACGTATGAGCACAGGCGCTATTTCATTTGATAAAGTCGAAGTGAAATTCAATTTAGACGAAGAGGCTAATCCAGTAGGTGTGTACTTTAAAACGAGTAAAGATGCTAATAAATTGATTGAAGAATTTATGCTATTAGCCAACAAAAAAGTAGGTGAATTTGTGGGTAAACAAAAGAAAACCTTCGTCTATCGTGTGCACGACGAACCCGATGATTCTAAATTAGCAGCCTTACAAAATGTGGTCGGACGCTTTGGTTATAAACTCAATTTTAAAGACCGAAAAAGTGTGTCTGCCTCATTAAACAATCTTCTTAAGGATGTTAACGGTAAAAAGGAACAAAACCTGGTCGATACACTTACGATTCGTACCATGAGTAAAGCCGAATATTCGACGCATAATATCGGACATTACGGACTCGCTTTTGACTATTACAGTCATTTTACCTCGCCTATTAGACGATATCCTGATGTGATGGCACATCGCTTACTTCAACATTATTTAGATGGCGGAAAATCGGTAAGTGAAGAGGCTTACGAAGATAAATGTAACCACTCCAGTAATATGGAAAATCTCGCCACTAAGGCCGAAAGAGATTCAATAAAATACATGCAGATTCGCTTTATGGAAGATCATAAAAATGAAGAATTTGTCGGTGTGATTTCTGGTGTAACCGATTGGGGAATTTATGTAGAAATTATCTCCAATAAATGTGAAGGTATGGTCAGCGTACGCGATATGAAAGACGATCATTATGCTTTTGATGAAGATCATTATGCCTTGATTGGTAAAAACTCAAAAACCATGTATCAACTTGGTGATGAGGTGGTTGTGAAAGTTAAAAACACCGATTTGGTTAAAAAACATTTAGATTTTACTTTAATCGGTAAGCATGAAGCTTCTTAATTTGGGCGTTACTTAAAGGTCAGGCTGTCCGTTATATCTTTTGGTAACAACCAAAAGGATGCCACTGCCATCCTTAACGCAAATATTTGTAACGTTTTTAAAGAACATCATACCAATTATAAAACAAGCTATTATGGTACTAACGACAACAAACACTATCGAAGGATTTCAAATTAAAGATTACAAAGGCATTGTAACAGGCGTTGCTATTAACGAAAAAAAATTAGCCTTAGGCTTTAGCATGTCTAAGTATTACAAAGCCTTAAAAGAAAGCATTGACGAAACTAAAGAAGTCGCTTTTCAGGCACTTAGAGATAATGCCAAGCAAGTAGGCGCTAATGCCGTTGTAGGTATTAAAGTCGAAATTGAATTAATGGCAAGTAATTACGCCATGGTTTCGGTAACCGGAACTGCAGTTTCTGTAGCTTAACATTTAAAACTGTAACAATTAACTTTTCTTAGCATCTTTAATACAGAAACTAAACGTAAATATTTTAAAACCAGATTTAAATGAGAACTCTTTTTACTATCACATTACTTGTAATATCGTCACTGTTAACAGCTCAAAACCCTAAAGAAAAAGGAGTTGGCGATTTTAATGAAGTTAAGGTTTATGATCTTATAGTTGTAAATTTAATTAAAGGCGATACACCTAAAGTAGAAATTACTGGCGACGATATTGAAGATGTTGTTGTAATCAATAAAGATGGTACCTTAAAAATACGAATGAAAACCGATAAGATTTTTAATGGTGATCGCACATTTGTATCTGTATATTATACAAATCTTCAAATCATTGATGGTAATGAAGGTGCCTATATCACTTCTAACGAACTTATAGAACAAAGTCAAATAGAACTCAAAGCTCAGGAAGGTGCACATCTAAAAATAGGATTAGATGTTGATCAGGTGAATATAAAAGCCATTTCTGGAGGTATCATTGAAACCAGAGGCAAAGCCATCTCTCAAGATATTTCGTTAAATACTGGTGGCGTTTACGAAGGCATGGCTTTCGAAACCAAAAATACGTCTGTGAGTATTACAGCTGCTGGAGAAGCCGATGTTAATGCGTCTAAAACCGTAACAGCTCGAGTAACGGCTGGAGGTGATGTATTCATTTATGGGAATCCAGAAAGTGTCGACGAGAAAACACGATTAGGCGGACGAATTAAACATATGAACTAAACAGCTTGATAATCAAGTTGAGTACACGCCAATTTTTATTAGTTTTGTAGGAAAGCGATGTACGTTTATGTTTGATGATATTTTAGCAGCTATTCCCTTCGGAATTATCCTTGCCTTCACTATTGGACCAGTATTTTTTGTACTGCTCGAAACTAGTGCTACCAAAGGATTTAAGAGTGCTCTTATATTCGATTTAGGAGTCATTTTTGCAGATATCGTCTTTATCTTATTAGCATTTTACAGTACCAATAACTTAATCAATAAAATAAAAGACGATCCTAATTTTCTAATTTTTGGTGGTGTACTTTTAGCTGTATATGGCTTAATTTCATTTATAAAAACTTCCAAATCCTTCCGTTCCATCGTTAAGGAGTATCATAAAGTAGAAATTCAAAAGAACGCCTACGGAAAGCTTTTTGTTAAGGGATTTCTACTCAATTTTATAAATATTGGTGTCTTATTAGGATGGCTTGGGTTTATAGTCATCGGAAGTTCAATCACAGAGTCTGAAAATGGGGTTTTTGTATTCATCAGTACAATGCTCACAGTTTATTTCTTAACAGATTTAGTGAAAATTGCCATTGCCAAACGTCTCAGAAATCGATTAACTCCTAGGCTTATATTCAAAACAAAAAAAATAGTTGCTTTAGTAATTCTGGGTTTTGGTATATTATTACTGGTTCAGGGCTTTTTCCCAAAAGGAAAAGAACGACTACAAGAAGAAATTGAGCATCGCTTATAATTCCATTTTAACAACATGCCTAAAACCGAATACCGTATTTACGTTGTAGAATTATCTAAAAGGGTATTTACCGAGCACCGAAAATTTAGAGCAGCAAATCCACAATTTAATGGTGTTTTAGAGTGTTTGTATGTGGGTATGACCAGTAAAACACCTAAGGAGCGTTTTGAACAACACAAAACCGGTTACCGAAACAAAAAAGGCTATAAACTATCGTCTAATATTGTAGAAAAATATGGATCCTATTTACGACCGAGTTTATACAATCATATTCCGTCATTAGCCACCAGAGCTGAAGCTTTAAAGATGGAAGAAACTTTAGCTTTAGAATTACGAAGACAGCGTTATGCAGTCTGGTATAATTAAATTCAATGCATTATTGTGAATAAACCTGCGTCTAAAATATTAACCCTTCCGTTACGATTAGCCGTTATTATTTTAATATATGGTGCTTTATTTAAAGTGATGCATTGGCCTTATGCAAACCCTTTAATGGGTTTTGGAAGTATATCGATATTACTACTATATCTTATTCGGTTTTTTTATAAAAAAGAGAAAGTCATATTAGACTACGTTAAACTCGTTATCGTATTACTATGGGTTTTTAAATATATTATAGGTGTTTTCCATATTATGAGCCTTCCGTATATTTTTGAAATTTTACTGTTAGTCTTATGTATCTGGTGGTTAATAGAAGAAGGGCTTGATTTCATTTCTAACAGAAAACTTAAAGGTCATCTGTTTTTAAAATCATTGTATTATCTATTTTTCGGACTAACAACTTGCCTTTTAGTGGTTGGCATTATATTTAAAATTCAACACTGGCCTTATGGAAATATAATGTTTACTTTAGGTGTTTTGCTTTTAAGTGGTTTACTTCTACTTGACTACTTTATAGTGAAAAGGAGTTAATTTAAGTATAAAAAAAGCCCTTAGATTCTAGTTCTAAAGGCTTTTTTATTTTTAGTATTAAGAGGTTAATCCTCACATAATAAAAGTGTAAAGTTTCCATTAACAGTACTTCCAAATTGTCCTTTAGCAACTACAGTACCCTCAAGAGTTCCAGCATCTGCATCGTAAGCAGTAATTTCAATAGTACCACATTCAGCCAATTCAACTTCTGTAACAGGGCCGTTTTCTTCTATAGTAATTCGATTAAAATTTAGAGTATTTTCACCAAACTCCTCTAAGGTAATCGTTTGTAGATCAAAACTAGAAATTGAAAATAAAATAGTGTCTTGATCACCTTCAAACGTTGGAAAGAAACAGTCTGAATCTAAACTTTCTTTAACGTATATATCACATCTAATAGTTGTGGTTTCTCCAAAATTTAGTACTTTATAAAATCCTGCAGGAGACACAAAATCTGTACCTCTAAAACTACCTTGAACGGGTTGATCTACTAAGTTGCTACATGATGAACCTCCAGAAGAATCATCGTCTGAACAAGAGATAATTGTCAAGCTTAAAAATGCGATTGTTAATACGGTTAATAATTTAATTGTTTTCATAGTATGATTTTGAGTTTAAGTCGCCAAATATCAGATTTTTAAATTAAACGTGATATATAAATCGATAAAAATATAGAAACAAAAAAACCCTCAACTTAGGTTGAAGGTTTTGGAGGCATCTAGCGGATTCGAACCGCTGTACAAGGTTTTGCAGACCTCTGCCTAGCCACTCGGCCAAGATGCCATTGATACCTTTTAAAAAAGGGTACTCGTTAATTCTAGCGAGTCAGCAAATTTATAAAAATTTACCATTTAACAAGACAAACCCTTAGTTTTTTCGTCTTTCGGTCATTTTTATCGTTACGCTTTCTACATCTCCACCAATAGGAGGGTTAAGCTTACTCACACTTACCGATGCTTTTTTTACCAACGATTCTTCAGCAAAAATACGTTTTATAATGCGTTTAGCAACAGTTTCTAGTAATTTTGAAGGTTGTTGCATTTCTTCTTTTACAATTCTGTTTAAAAGCACATAATCTACAGTATCACTAAGCAAGTCTGTTACTGCCGAAGTTTGTAAATCGGCTTTTACCTCAACATCAACACGATAATCACTACCAATTTTAGTTTCTTCTTTTAAACATCCATGATGTGCAAAAACACGAATATTTTCAACTTTAATTATTCCCAAAGTATTCTATTTTAAAACAAATATAAGACGCAAATATGAATTATACCTTCAATTCATTTTAGATGTTTTTTTGATATATTATTTAATAACTTTGTCTATTATTTAAAAAGCATGTCTGAAGAAACAAAATCGCTCAATTTTATAGAGCATATCATAGAAGAAGATTTAGCCAACGGCTTGTCAAAAGATAAACTTCGTTTTCGTTTTCCTCCCGAACCCAATGGCTATTTGCATATTGGTCATACCAAAGCTATCGGTATAAGTTTTGGTTTAGGAGAAAAGTATAATGCACCAGTAAACCTTCGTTTTGACGATACCAATCCAGCAAAAGAGGAACAAGAATATGTCGATGCCATCAAGCGTGATGTTGCTTGGTTAGGTTATACATGGGCTAACGAATTGTATTCTTCAGATTATTTTGAAACCCTTTACAATTGGGCGGTTCAATTAATAAAAGACGGAAAAGCTTATGTCGATTCTCAGTCTAGTGAAGCCATGGCTGAGCAAAAAGGTACGCCTACGCAACCTGGTGTTGATGGTCCGTATCGCAATAGAAGTATAGCAGAAAACCTCGACCTGTTCGAACGCATGAAAAATGGCGAATTTGATGAAGGCGAGCATATTTTACGTGCTAAAATAGACATGCAACATCCCAATATGTTAATGCGTGATCCTATCATGTATCGTATTTTAAAGAAAGACCATCACAGAACAGGCGATACGTGGTGTATCTACCCAATGTACGATTGGACGCATGGTGAAAGTGATTATATCGAACAAATTTCACATTCTTTATGTTCGCTTGAATTTAAGCCGCATAGAGAGCTTTACGACTGGTTTAAGGAGCATGTGTATGATTATGCAGCCAATACGCTTCCAATGCTTCCGAAACAACGTGAATTTGCGCGTTTAAATTTAAGTTACACCATCATGAGTAAGCGTAAATTACTCAAATTGGTTCAAGAGGGTATCGTTTCTGGTTGGGACGACCCAAGAATGCCTACCATTTCAGGTCTGCGACGTCGTGGCTATACACCTAATTCTATTCGTCAGTTTATAGAAAAAGTTGGTGTTGCGAAACGCGAAAATGTGATTGATGTGTCGCTCTTAGAGTTTTGTATTCGTGAAGACTTAAATAAAACAGCACCAAGAGTTATGGCTGTTTTAGACCCTGTAAAATTGGTTATTACCAATTATCCTGAAGATAAAGAAGAATGGTTTGATGCCGAAAATAATCCTGAAGATGATAGTGCAGGTTTGAGAAAAGTACCTTTTTCTAAAACGCTATATATCGAAAGAGCCGATTTTAAAGAAGAAGCCAGTAGTAAGTTTTTTAGACTGAAATTAGGTAGTGAAGTCAGACTTAAAAACGCTTATATTATTAAAGGGGAACGTGTGGTTAAAGATGACCAAGGTCAGATTACCGAAATTCACTGTACCTATTCTACAAATACCGAAAAGAAAGTTAAAGGAACATTGCATTGGGTGTCTATCAAACACGCTTTAAAAGCTGAGGTAAGGGAATATGATCGCTTATTTATGGATGAGGCTCCAGATAGTCACCAGGATAAGGATTTTATGGATTTTATCAATCCTAATTCGTTAAAAGTGATTAATGCTTTTGTAGAGCCAAGTTTAGCTGATGCAGCAATTGGAGACCGTTTTCAGTTTCAACGTCTAGGCTATTTTAATGTAGATAACGACTCAAAACCAGGCCATTTAGTGTTCAATAAAACGGTTGGACTTAGAGATTCCTGGGCAAAGCAAAAACCAAAGCCACAACAACAAAATAAGCCGCAGCAGTCACAACACAAACGTCCTGCTATTGAAGTGATTAAACAGTTGGGTAAAAAATATACGAATTTACCCGAAGCAAAGCAGGAAAGATCTAAAGCTGAAATTATAAAACTTGCTGAATCGGTCAGTTATGAAGATTTGCAACCACTTTTTAATACCGCTGCAAAAAAAGCTGGAACTCGTATTGCGACGATGATTGCTTTAGGCGTTTTACTTAAAAACGGACAAGAACGTAATGCAGATATTGAAGCATTTATTGAAAAAGCTTTAGAAGATAAAAATGACATTTTAGTCGCCGAGGCTAAAGCTATTTAAGACTTTAAAAATCCATAGATTAGGAAACTCATAAAGCTGAGATTTTATGGGTTTCTTTTATATATAATATAGCCTGAAACGTTAAAAAAACATCTATTATATCATTTTTAAGCTATATTTATAACACTAACTTTAATCAAAATACATTATGGAACCTAATTATTTAGCAATTCTTGTTGCTGCTATTGTGCCAATTATTCTCGGCTTTATTTGGTATAATCCAAAAATATTTGGAACTGCATGGATGCGTGCTGCTGAAATGACAGAAGAAAAAATGAAAGGCGCTAATATGGCGGTCATTTTTGGAGTGTCATTATTACTATCAGCTTTATTAGCTTTTTTCACCATATTTTTAGTTGTTCATGAAACAGGAGTTTACGGTATGACCGAAGGACAATTAGAGGGTGCTACTACACAAGCTTTTATGGAAGAATGGGCAGGAAAATACCGTTCGTTTAAGCATGGAGCCCTTCATGGTGCTATGGCAGGTATATTTATGGTGCTGCCTATAATTGGTATTAATGCATTATTTGAACGTAAGAGCTGGAAATATATTTTTATTAATGCTGGATACTGGATTGTCACACTTGCCATAATGGGAAGTATTATTAGTGGATGGACCGCTTAATTTTAAACTTATTTAACATCATTAAAGGTTGAGAATTGTAATTTTCAGCCTTTATTTTTGCATTGATACATTACAAACTATATAACTCGGTTGCCGATTTACCCAATTCATGGGATGAACTTCATGTGGATGACATTTTTCTAAAAACACCTTTTTTAAAGGCTTTAGAAAATTCTAGTCCGACTAACATTTCTACTTATTTCTTAGGTGTTTTTGTTTCCGATAGTTTAGTGGGTATTGCTACTATTCAACGTGTGGAAATGTATCTCGATGATGTGTTTCGAAAAACATCGAATCAGTTTTTTAAGCGCTGCGGAAAGATGCTCATTTCAAAAATTGTTAAAGGTAATGCCTTAATCGTCGGAAACCTTATGCATACTGGTCAGCACGGACTTTTCTTTGATTCTAGTGCCTTGTCGCAAGATGAATTTCTTAATTGTATTTCTGAAGGAATAAAAGAACTCACGACCACGATAAAGAAAAACTATGGAAAAAAAATAAGAATCATTGGCTTTAAAGACTACTTTGAAAACGACTCTATTCATCATAGTACATCGTTTTTCCGAAGTCATAAGTTATACAAAGCCAAGGTGCAACCCAATATGATTTTTGATGTGAGTCCAGATTGGAATTCTCCTGAAGATTATGTGTCTGCATTCAATAAAAAGTATCGTAGGCGCTACAAAACCGCCAGAAAAAAATGTACTGATATACATTGTAAAGAACTTAATCTACAAGACGTGAAAACCTTTTCTAAAACTCTTTATGAATTATATGAAAACGTGTCAGATAATGCTGGTGTTAACTCCTTTAAATTGCATCAAAATCATTTTTACAGTCTTAAATTACAGCTTCAGGATACTTTCAAAGTATTCGGGTACTTTCTTAATGATGACCTTGTTGGTTTTTATACTTTAATTCGTAATCACGATAAGCTAGAGACGTATTTTTTAGGCTATAAGCAAGACTTACAGCATCAATATCAAATGTATTTAAATATGCTATTTGATATGGTGTTTTATGGTATTTCAAACCAGTATAAGACTGTCATTTTTGCAAGAACAGCCATGGAAATTAAAAGTTCTGTTGGTGCGCAACCTCATGATATGTACATTTATTTAAAGCATACCAATAATGTCATTGCTAATACCATTTTAAAACTGGTTGTAAAATACGCCAACCCTATCAGAGATTGGGAAGAGCGTCATCCCTTTGGTGTGTCACAATGATAAAATTGTATTAAAGTGCTTTGAAATACAGCTATTTATAAGTAAATTAATAAGCACTTAAAGTTAAAAGATTATGAACAAGACAAGTCAAATTCTTACCGAAATATCAAAAGTTACACGTCAAATTCAAGACGATTATCCAGAACTTCAAAAATATTTAGACGAAACCAGGAGCACACTACCAAAACCATATAATGATGCGACGATGGAAAAAGAGCTTCAAGATTATTTGGATGGTTTAAAGGCTATGATAAAAAAGTATAAAGCAGGACATTAAAAAAGCCTCAAAACAAAGTTTTAAGGCTTTTTAGTATAGTTAAATCAAGACACAAATTAGTCGTTGTCGTTATTGGTCTTCTTTTTAGCATTTTTCATAGCCTCACCAATTTGGTTACTGGCTGTAAAACTCGCTACCATATCATTTAGCATATTGCTTCCTGCCTGAGGTGAATTAGGCAACAAAATTAAGTTGCTGTTGGTTTCACCACCAATAGCTTGTAGCGTATCATAATGCTGCGTTACAACAATAAGCGCTGAGGCTTCTTGAGAGTTGATACCCACTTTATTTAAGACTTCAACGGATTCTTCTAAACCACGAGCAATTTCTCGACGCTGATCAGCAATACCTTGACCTTGTAAACGTTTACTTTCAGCTTCAGCTTTTGCTTTTTCAACAATTAAAATACGAGCAGCATCACCTTCAAATTGAGCTGCTGTTTTTTCTCTGTCTGCAGCGTTAATTCTGTTCATAGCCGCTTTTACTTGCGCATCTGGATCTATGTCAGTCACTAAAGTTTTGATGATATCATAACCATACTCCATCATCGCGTCATTTAATTCGGCTTTTACTGCCAATGCGATATCATCTTTTTTCACAAAGACATCATCTAATCTCATTTTTGGTACTTCAGCACGAACCACATCAAATACGTAAGAGGTGATTTGATCATGAGGATAATCTAACTTATAAAAAGCATCATATACTTTATCTCTAATAACTTTATATTGAACAGATACTTTTAAACGTACAAATACATCGTCTAAAGTTTTGGTCTCGATAATCACATCGAGTTGTTGAATTTTTAAACTAAGTTTTCCGGCAATTCTGTCTACTAACGGAATTTTAAGTTGTAAACCAGAGTGCCGAATACTTTGAAATTTACCAAAACGCTCTATAACAGCAGCAGTTTGTTGTTTCACGACAAAGAATGACGAAATCAGGATGATTAAGCCGAAAAAAATAATAGGAATATAAATAAATTGACCCATAACAAGTTTTTTTTAAATGGTTAGGAAAATAATGAATTACTAAATTAAGTTATATTTGTTCAATTCACACACTTAGGGTATGCAAAAAAAGCAGTTTATTATATTAGTAGCACTTTGTATCGGTTTTGTTACAACAACTATTGCTCAGCACAAGCGTTATGCCATTAAAAATGGTATTGGAATCATTGGAGGTTTAACTCAATATGATATCGCAACCGATAATTTTAATACAAAAAGCGGTACGGGTTTCATTGGTGGTATGATTGCAACTGTCGATATTCCTCATAAATGGTACACCGTGAGTTATGGATTGCAGTTTTCTCAAAATAACTTAGAAATTTCTGGTCGACCATCTGTATTAGCAACGACACAAGAACAAATAGAGTATAAGCTAATGGCTGTTCAGGTGGCTTTTATGTTACATGTGAAACTACTGAGTAATAATGTCACATTAGATTTAGGTCCACAATTGCAATATAATAGTGAATTAGAACTTGAAAAAGATAACCAAAGCAATTATATCATTCAAGGTTATGACAGCTTGTTAGCAGAAGATATCTCAGAAATTTCCCAGTTTAATGCTAATGGTGTTATTGGTGCATCGGCTGGAATTGGCAATTTTAAATTGAGAGCCAGTTATAGTTATGGATTTACCAATATACTTAATAAGCTCAACGATCAAAACCTAACGACAACACCAGCTTATGAAAAATTTGAAGGTCATCAAAACATGTTGTCATTTGCAATTATGATTACATTTTAAGAGCACAGATTAAGCTGATGCTATCAAATAATCAATCCGCTTTAAGGTTTCAGTCTTACCAATCATATAGATGATATCAAACACATCAGGACCTTGTAATGCACCAACAAGTGCTAATCGTAATGGCATCATAACTTTTCCGAAGCCAATATCGTTAGAGGTAATCCAGCCCTTAACTGTATTTTGAAGGTTTTCAACAGTAAAATCCTCAACGCTTTCAACAAGCTCCTTAACTTTAGTCAAAATAGTTACGGTATCGTCTTTTATAGCTTTTTTAAATGCCTTTTCATCAAATTCTGAAGGCGCGACAAAGAAATAATGGCTCAAATCCCAAAAATCACCAACAAATGTAGCACGTTCTTTAATCAAGGCAATGACCATTTCAATGTACTGACTATCAATTTCAACTAACTCTGGTTTTATGTTTTGAAAAGCTAAAGCCAAGTTATAATTATCTTGCTCCTGCATATAGTGATGATTAAACCACTTGATTTTATCAGGATCAAAACGCGCTCCCGCTTTGTTAACGCGCTCTAATTCGAAAGCATCAACCAATTCGTCTACACTAAAAATCTCTTGTTCAGTTCCTGGATTCCAGCCTAAAAAAGCTAAGAAATTCACCATAGCTTCAGCAAAGTAACCGTCTTCCTTATAACCCCTAGAGACATCACCAGTTTTAGGGTCTGTCCACTCCAACGGAAACACTGGAAAGCCTAATTTATCACCATCACGTTTACTAAGTTTTCCTTTTCCTGTTGGTTTTAAAATAAGTGGTAAATGCGCAAATTGAGGCGCTTCCCATCCAAAAGCATTATAAAGTTGATAATGCAATGCTAAACTCGGCAACCATTCTTCACCACGAATCACATGAGAGATTTCCATCAAATGATCATCAACAATATTCGCCAAGTGATACGTTGGCATCCCGTCACTTTTAAACAGCACTTTATCATCTAAAATATTGGTATCAATTGTTATGTGACCACGTATAATATCTTGCAGATGAAGCGTCTCATCTTGAGGTGATTTAAAGCGAATAACATAATCTTCTCCAGCTTCAAGTTTTGCTTTGACCTCTGCTTCAGAAAGCGATAAGGAGTTACTCAATTTGAGTCGGTTATGCCAATTATAAATAAAGGTTTTTCCTTTAGCTTCATGGTCTTTTCTGTGGAAATCTAAAGTTTCTGCTGTATCAAAGGCATAATACGCATGACCTTTTTCAATAAGGTCATCAGCATATTGTTTATACAAATGTTTACGCTCACTTTGTCGATAAGGACCAAATTTTTCATTCTTTCCAACACCTTCATCAAACGGAATTCCGCACCAGTTTAAGGATGCTACGATATAATCTTCAGCACCTTCAACATAGCGATTTTGGTCTGTATCTTCAATTCGAAGCACAAATGTTCCCTTATGTTTTTTAGCAAACAGATAGTTAAAAAGGGCGGTTCTTACGCCTCCAATATGTAAAGGTCCTGTTGGGCTTGGTGCAAAACGCACGCGAACGGGTTTGGTCATATTCGTAATTTTATGACAGCAAAGATAAAACGATATTTAGGAATAGAAATAGTTAAGTTAAAATCATTTCTTTTGGTACGCGTTTATTCATAATCTTAAACCATAGAGGAGGAACCATAGCCAATACCATTGATGTTGGATAGCCATATGGCATTTGCGGACTCTCTTCATGGCAATCTAAAACCTGATACTTTTTTGAAGATTTATAATGGTGATCACTATGTCTTGTGAGTTCATACAATACAATTCTACCAATAATATGATTAGAATTCCAAGAGTGAATTTCTTTAACCCGTTCGTAGCGGCCTGATTTTGTTTTGAGACGCGTTAAACCATAATGTTCAATATAATTGACTGTTTCTAATAATAAAAACCCAACAATGGCTGAAGTTACTGTGAAAATAAGTCCGATAGTTCCAAAGAAATAAAATATAATTGCCAAAAACCCGATTTGAAGCAAAACATACCAAAACATGTCATTTTTTAGTGAAAAAGCACCTTTTTTGTTGTTTTTTAGGAGTTTTTTTTGAATTTTCCACGCATTTGTATATTGTCTAAAAACAGAAGTAAACCAAAAAGAATATAAGCTTTGGTTGTATTTTGCTGTTGCTGGATCTTCAGGTGTAGCAGCATGAAGATGGTGACCAAAATTATGCTCAATATAAAAGTGCATGTATTGAGAGGGCAGAAGTAGTGCTTTTCCAATAAAGCGTTCGTTGGTGTGTTGTCTATGACCTAATTCGTGCGCTACATTTATACCATTCACTCCTAAAACAATACCTACAGAGATGATCATTCCTACCAATTCGTATGTTTCAATAGGAGTGTTTGTAGCTTCATATATTCCGAAGAATAACATACCATAAACTATAGGAAGATTGAGATATAACAACCAGTCAAATAACTGTTTTTTTAATTTATGTTCTACGACTTCCGAAGATAAGTTTGTAGAATCTACAGGAAGTATAAGTTCTAAAACCGGAAGCATTATAAAGGCATATATAGGTGTTAGAAATACGAATGCACCTTTAAAATAGAGGCCTAAACATGCCACCAACGGAATAGAATACGCAGCAAAGTATTTGAGATCTTTCATTTAAAATGGTTTTGAGATGGTCTCTATTTTAACACAACTCCTCGAAATTAACAGAATCTTACCAAATTTAGGCATTTACAGATGAAAATAAATTCTATATTAGTGAGTTAATTAAAAGTATGGCTAACAATTTTAATCACATACAAGGTAAATTAGAGCAATTTATTAGGCGTTTTTATACGAATGAATTAATGAAAGGCGCTATTTTGTTTTTTGCAATCGGACTCTTGTATCTGATAGCAACATTACTTATTGAGTATTTTTTATGGTTAAACCCTACAGCTAGAACAATTTTATTCTGGGTCTTTGTAGCGGTTGAATTAGCATTATTTTCGAAGTTTATAGCGTTTCCATTAGCCAAATTATTTAAACTTCAAAAAGGGATAGACTATCATGATGCTTCCAAAATTATAGGAAATCATTTCCCTGAAGTCAATGATAAACTTTTAAACGTACTTCAATTACGTCAAAACAGTCAGCAATCTGAGCTACTTGAGGCGAGTATTGAGCAAAAATCGGCCGAATTAAGTCCAATTCCGTTCAAATTAGCCGTAAACTTCAAGAAAAACACTAAATATTTAAAATATGCTGCAATTCCTGTAGCAATTTTACTTTTATCATTTATAACAGGGAAAATTAATTGGTTTAGTGATAGTTATGAGCGTGTTGTTAATTATAACACAGCTTATGAGCCTCCTGCGCCTTTTCAGTTTTTTGTGGTTAATGACGACTTAAAAGCAATAGAAAACAAAGATTTCAAGGTCATTGTGAATACAGCAGGAGATATCGTTCCTGAAAATGCACAAATTCATTTTAATAACCAGTCTTTTTTCATGCAGCAAACAGCAGCTGGCCAATTTGAGTATGTATTTGCACAACCAAAAGAAGCGCTGTCATTTAGTTTATCTGCTAATGATGTGCTATCTAAAAATTATAATTTAGATATAATTAAAGTCCCTACACTTGTTAATTTTGAAATGGTACTTGATTATCCTGCTTATACAAAAAAGCAAGATGAGGTTTTAAAAAGTACAGGTAATTCTACAATTCCGGAAGGTACTAATGTAACGTGGAAGGTTAATACCAAGTCCACAAATGAAGTCGTTCTATATGCAAAAGACACTGTGACTTTTGAGAATATTTCCGAAGGAAAGTTTGAGGCGACAAAACGTATTTTTAATAATACGGATTATAGTATTAGTACAAGTAACGAACAATTAAAAGATTATGAGAATTTAGCGTTTTCTATTAATGTTATAAAAGATAGTTATCCTGAAATGAATGTGAAGATGGAAAAAGATTCATTGGATAATCAAACGCTTTATTTCTTTGGCCAGGTTAGTGATGATTACGGATTGAGTAAGTTACAATTAGTGTATTATCCGAGTCAAAATCCAGGTGATAAGTCGTATGAAAGCATGCCTGTATCTCAATCCAATTTTGATGAATTTGTAAGTGCATTTCCTAATCAGTTGAATTTAGAGGAAGGTGTTGATTACGAATTATATTTTCAGGTATTTGATAATGACGCCATACATAATTATAAAAGTTCAAAAAGTTCAGTATTTAGTTATAGAAAGCTTACTAAGGACGAGGAGGAGCAGAAGCAGTTGCAAGAACAAAACGAAACGATAAAAGACATCAGTAAAACCTTTGACAAACTTAAAGAGCAAGATAAAGAGCTTAAAGAATTATCTAAAACTCAAAAGGAAAAGAAAGAGCTCAATTTTAATGATAAAAAGAAGTTTGAAAACTTTATCAAGCGCCAAAAGGAGCAGGAGCAATTAATGAAAAACTTCAATAAAAAATTAAAAGAAAATATTGAAGAATTTCAGAATGAAGATCAGGAAAAAGATCAATTTAAAGAGGACCTTCAAAAACGATTAGAAGAAAATGAAGCGCAGTTAAAAGAAGATGAAAAGCTTTTGGATGAGTTGGAGAAGATGAAAGATAAGATTAACAAGGAAGAATTTACTCAAAAACTTGAAGAGTTAGCAAAACAAAACAAGAATAAGGAAAAGAGTTTAAAACAACTATTAGAACTGACTAAGCGTTTTTATGTGGCGAAGAAAGCTGAAAAACTCTTAAAGGAACTTGAAGATTTATCAGAGGAGCAGGAGAAGCTATCTGAAGAAAATAAAGAGAACAATACCAAAGAAGCACAAGAGGAGCTTAACGAGAAGTTTGAAGAGTTTCAAAAGGAAATGGAAGATCTGGATAAGGAAAATCAGGAGCTTAAAAAACCTATGGATCTTCCTCAGGACAAACCAACCGAAGAGTCTATAAAGCAAGATCAGAAAGAGGCTACTGAAGCTCTCGAGAAACAAGAGGAGAAAGACAAAGAACAAGAAGGGCAGCAAGGCGAGCAAGATTCTCAAGAGCCTCAGGAAAATCAGGAATCAGAACCTCAAAGTCCGAAACAAGGACAGCAAAAGGCTAAGAAAAAACAAAAACAAGCGGCAAAAAAAATGAAGCAAATGAGTCAGCAAATGGCTCAGGCGATGTCTATGGGTGGTGGAGAGCAGATGCAAGAAGACATTGCAGTTTTGAGGCAAATTTTAGATAATTTAGTTTTGTTTTCTTTCGATCAGGAAAACCTGATGAATCAATTTAAAAGTATTGAGGTTAATCATAATGAGTATGGAAAGTTTTTAAGAAAACAGAACAATTTACGCGAACATTTTGAACATATAGACGATAGCTTATTTGCGTTGTCTTTACGTCAACCTGTTATTTCTGAGCAGGTTAACTCTCAAATCACCAATGTGTTTTATAATATCGACAAATCTTTATCACAACTATCTGAAAATCAAATATATCAAGGAATTTCATCTCAACAATATGCTATTACTTCTACGAACGAATTAGCAAGCTTTTTAAGTGACGTGATGGACAATATGAACATGCAAATGAACCCATCTATGGGTCAAGGTAAAGGTCAGGGCGAACAACTGCCTGATATTATTATGAGCCAGGAAGAGCTTAATAAAAAGATGGAAGAAGGCATGAAAAAAGGAGAGAAGGGCAAGAAACCCAAAGATGGAGAAAACGGTGAAAGTGGAGAAGGTCAAAATTCTGAAGAAGGAGAAAACGGCAAAAAGAAAGGTGGTGAAAAAGGTAAAGAAGGTCAACAGCAAGGAGAGGGAGAAGGACAAGGTGAAGGTGATAGCGAAACTCAAAATGGTGAACTTTATGAAATTTACCAACGTCAACAGCAATTACGACAAGCTCTAGAAAACAGACTTGGAAAAGAGGGAAAAAAAGGTCTTGGAGGAGAATTATTAAAACAAATGGAAGAGATTGAATTAGATCTCATCAATAAAGGATTCACTAATCAGACGCTTCAAAAAATGATGGATTTACAGCATCAATTATTAAAGCTGGAAAACGCCACATTCATGCAAGGGCAAGATAATAAGCGTCAATCTGAAACAAATAATAAGACTTACGATAATTCGGTTCCTAATCAACTTCCTAAGGCAAAAGAATATTTTAATACTACTGAAATTTTAAATCGCCAAGCATTACCTTTGCAACAGATTTATAAAAAGAAAGTTCAAGAGTATTTTAAAAAAGCTAATGATTAGTTTTAACTACGAAACCGATTTTAAACTCGATAATGAGGCGAAAGTTTCAGAGTGGATTTCTGAGACCATAACAACCGAAAACTGTAACGAGGGAGAACTCAATTATATTTTTTGTGATGACGATTATTTGCACAAACTCAATGTTGAATTTCTCAATCACGACACGTTAACAGACATTATTAGTTTTGATTTTTCTGTCGGAAAAGAACTACATGGAGATATTTATATTTCAGTTGAACGCGTAGTTGATAATGCTAAGGATTATGACGTTGATTTCTCGGAAGAATTACATCGTGTAATCATTCATGGTGTACTTCATTATTGTGGATATAAAGACAAAACTGATGAAGATGCCCACCGCATGCGAACGAAGGAGAATTACTACTTAAATAAGCGGCATTGATATACAAGGATTTGACGTATATTTGCAAACCTTAAAATTTAAATCTTTAATGTTCCACGTGGAACAATACAAAACGTATGTTTAACGAAGAGTATGATGTTATAGTTGTTGGAGCTGGCCATGCAGGAAGTGAGGCTGCAGCTGCTTCTGCCAATATGGGAAGTAAAACACTACTCATTACAATGAATTTGCAAAACATTGCTCAAATGTCATGTAATCCTGCTATGGGAGGAATTGCTAAAGGGCAAATTGTAAGAGAAATTGATGCGCTAGGTGGTTACAGTGGAATTGTTAGTGACACTTCTGCAATCCAGTTTAAAATGCTTAACAAATCTAAAGGACCAGCTATGTGGAGTCCGAGAGTTCAAAGTGATCGTATGCGTTTTGCTGAAGATTGGCGTTTGCTTTTAGAGCAGACTAAAAATTTAGATTTTTATCAGGAAATGGTCTCAGGTTTATTGGTAGAAAACCATAAAGTTGTTGGTGTTAAAACATCACTCGGATTAGAAATTAAATCGAAAACAGTAGTTTTAACTAATGGTACTTTTTTAAACGGCTTAATTCATATTGGTGATAAAAACTTTGGTGGAGGAAGAGCAGGTGAACGTGCCGCAACAGGAATTACTGAACAGCTTATCGATTTAGGGTTTGATTCTGGTAGAATGAAGACGGGTACACCTCCAAGAGTCGATGGTAGATCTTTAGATTATTCAAAAATGATTGAACAACCAGGAGATGATCAGCCTGAAAAATTTTCGTATTTAGAACACATAAAACCATTAAAGGAGCAACGCTCATGTCATATGACGTATACAAGTCCTGAGGTTCATGATTTGCTACGTGAAGGTTTTGATCGTTCACCAATGTTTAATGGTCGAATACAAAGTACTGGACCAAGATATTGTCCGTCAATAGAAGATAAAATAAACCGCTTTGCAGATAAAGATCGGCACCAGTTGTTTGTTGAACCTGAGGGATGGAATACGGTTGAGGTATATGTAAATGGTTTCTCTACGTCGCTACCAGAAGACGTTCAATATAAAGCTTTAAAATCTGTAGCGGGTTTTGAAAATGTAAAGTTTTTTAGACCTGGTTATGCTATCGAATATGATTATTTTCCACCGACGCAATTAAAACATACTTTAGAAACGAAATTAGTGGATGGTTTGTTTTTTGCTGGACAAATTAACGGAACAACAGGATATGAAGAAGCAGCATCTCAAGGCTTGATGGCAGGAATTAATGCCGCATTAAAAGTCCGGGAGAAAGACGAATTTATTCTCAAACGTAATGAAGCTTATATTGGCGTTTTAGTAGATGATTTAATTACAAAGGGAACAGAAGAGCCTTACAGAATGTTTACGTCCCGAGCGGAATATAGAACTTTACTCCGTCAGGATAATGCCGACTTTAGATTAACTCCTAAAGGTTATAATTTAGGTTTAGCTGGTGAAAAACGTCTAAGACGTATGGAGGAAAAACAGTTACAATCTGATAATTTTGTGCAATTTTTTAGAGATACAAGTGTCAAACCAGAAGAGGTTAATCCTATTTTAGAATCTAAAAATTCATCTTTAGTAAAGCAATCTGATAAGATGTTTAAATTGTTTTCAAGACCAAATATTACCACAGAAGACATGCGGAAAATTGAGTCTGTAGAGAACTATATTCAAGAGCACAATTTAGATACTGAAGTCATTGAGCAAACCGAAATACAGATAAAATATTCTGGTTATATCGAAAAAGAAAAAAACAATGCCGACAAACTTAATAGGTTAGAAGATGTTAAGATTCCAAATAATTTTGACTATACAAAACTGAAATCTATGAGTACTGAAGCGATTCAAAAATTAACCAAAATACAGCCCGTTACGATTTCTCAAGCATCGAGAATTAGTGGTGTTTCTCCAGCAGATGTTTCAGTATTGTTGGTATATTTAGGTCGATAATTCGGATTCCAATCCTATATGTTTCACGTGGAACATATAAGCAATCATAAATTTCAAACTCTTATTTGTGAGTACTACAATCAAAAAGAATATCTATTTAACTGTAAAAGATCATTCTGTTTCAAGTGAAGAATTTCAGTTATTATATAACGAAGAATTGGATATGCTGGAAACATATCCGAGGCCTTCCGATGCACGATTAGGTGATTATTATAAGAGTGAAGATTATATTTCGCATACTGATGCTAAACGAAATTTGTTTGAGAAAGTTTATCAATCTGTAAAGTCTATTGCGCTAAAACGTAAATTGAAACTTATTAATGATTTGCATTCTGAAAATAAAACACTTTTAGATGTTGGCTGTGGTACAGGAGATTTTTTAAAAACCGCAAAAGATGACAATTGGACAATTTCTGGAATTGAACCTAATGAAAATGCAAGAACGATAGCCAATCAAAAAACCGAAAATTCTGTTTATGATATTGAGCAATTGCTCAAATTTGAACCAGGCAGTTTTGATGTCATTACGCTTTGGCATGTGCTTGAACATTTGCCAGAATTACATAATCATATAACCATTTTAAATTCACTTTTAAAAGCTAATGGAACTTTACTTATTGCGGTACCAAATTTTAAAAGTTTCGATGCAAATCATTATAAACACTTTTGGGCAGCTTTTGATGTCCCAAGACATTTGTGGCATTTTTCGAAAACTGCAATTTCTAAATTATTTTCTAATGTAAATATGAGCATTATTAAAATTGTTCCTATGACATTTGATTCCTATTATGTTTCCTTACTTTCTGAAAAATATAAAAAAGGTTTTATGAATCCTTTTAAAGCGTTTTGGATTGGCTGGTTATCTAATGTTAAAGCAAAACGCTCTGGAGAGTACTCATCTTTGATTTATATCATAAAAAAGAACTAAAACTTAATTTTAAGCGATTTAAGAGAGTCTCATACAAATTATATGCCATGGGTTTAATTATAAATTCTCTAATCAGAAAGTGTCTTTTAAAAAACCCGAATTCAATAGAAATTAAAAATGATGCTGCTAATTACTATAAAAAATATTTATAGCAATGTTTTTGTGTTAAAAATACATTCACTTTTATACATTTGCAGAAATTAAATAAACCTAAAATGAAAAATATATTAAGCGTATTAAGTTTAGTGCTACTTTTAGCATCTTGTCAAGAACAACAAAAAATTGCATTTGTAGATAATGGTGAAATCATTAATGCGTATCAAGAAAAAATTGATGTAGAGGCAAAGTACAAATTAAAAGACGAAGATTTTAAAAAGCGAACAGATAGTATTGGTCAAGCATTTCAATTAGAAGTACAATCTTTTCAAGTGAATGCGTCTAAACTTTCTCAAAAGAAACAACAAGAACAAGGTCAAGCTTTAGGTCAGAAACAACAATTGTTACAACAACAATTACAAAGAGAGCAACAAGTCTTAACCGATGCTTTTAATGTAGAAATTGATTCAGTGATAAGCCATGTTAAAACTTTTGTTGCCGATTATGGAAAGAAAAATGGCTATAGTTTTATTCTTGGAAAAAATGAAGCTGGAAGTGTGATGTATGGTCAAGAACAAAACGATATAACAGATAAGGTTATTGAGGCAATTAACGCGAAGTACAAAGCTAAAGAATAACATCTAAAGCACAGATATTCAGTTATATAAAAAAACAGAGCGGTAATTTTACCGCTCTGTTTTTTTAAGTATGACACTGTTATTTTACAATAATCTTAGCTGATTTAAAGACTGTGCCTCTTCCAATTTTTACAACATAAACACCACTAGAAACATACGACATGTCTAACTCATATCTATAGGCATCGTTTGATTCTTTTTCAATATTATTAAAAGTCAATATTTGTCCGCCAATTGTGTATACACTAAGATTTAATGTATCATTGATTGGGGTTTTTAATATGATTTCAAATTGATTATTAGGATGACTTACAATTGAAAACTCTGAATTATTCAGATCAATTTCAGGTAAACTCAAAGAACTATCAATAATGGTTACTGAATAATCCTGAACTTCCCCATAACTAAAGTCACTACAAGGGTTTAAAATATCACCATTAGCTGAGGTATCTATTGCCTTAGCTCTTAAAACATGGGTTCCTAATGCAGCATCTGTTGGAATGGTAAGAGTGAAATCTACCAGAGCATCTACAGCAGTAAAGAAAGCTCCTGATATTAAACGTTCAGAATCTTCAAAGGTACCATTATCATTAAAGTCAATCCATACTGATAAAGCTTCAATATTTGCACCGCCATTCCAGTTGGTTTGTGCTTGTAGAGTGTACACATTGTTTCCAGCATTACTATCTAAATTAGTCATTTGGTCTGTTCTGTCGGCATAACCTTGAGAAGCACCAGATGTATTACAGCCATCACCACCATCATCTACAGAAATGTCGGCAAGTATAAATTGTTTTATACCATCAACAAAACAAGAAATGGTAGCAGAAGGTTCACAATATACTACAGCATTTGTCACTAGTTTTGTAAAGCTGTCATTAGTAGTGTTATCATCATTAGTTAATCCTGTAAATGCCGTTATTTCATAATCTTGTCCATTAATTGACATGTCAGCATTTTGTATAAAAACATAAGATGCTGTTTCGCCAGCAGCAATAGGTCCTGCAAAGGTTTCATTTATGGCTGTGCCTCCGTTAATAGTATAGCCTACAGGAATATTTGACTGTTCGTTTTCACCAAAATTTCTAACGGTAACTGTAATCGTTTCCATATTAGATAGTACGCCATTTTCAGGAGTAGTGATGGCAGTAATCCCAACATCATTTGGAAGCGGAGCAGTTATTTGAAATGAAGCAACAGCATCTCTTCGGTTTCCATTTCTGAAGTATTCTGAAGTAAACCAAAATGTCTCATTATCTAATGGGTCGATAGTTAAATGTGAATAATCAGCATATCTAGTTGTAGGATTATCGGTATTACTTTGAACAATGATTTCTTCAATACCAGTCATAACATTGAGAGGGTCACCATCAAAGCGTCCTGTATAGCGTAGTGATACACTTTCGGTTGTACTAACCGAACTATAAGCCATAGCGATACTTCCTGTAGCATCCATACCCATACTCGCTGCAAACGCATGTCTGCCTTCTGGAGCAATATAAGTTCCTTCCTGATAAATAGACCAGGGTTGACCATCACCTGCTTGTCTTAATTCGTACCAACGTACTGCAGCTAGTTTTTCGCCCACACCAGCATCAACCACAAAATTGAATACTACTGAATTATGCGTAGCGAACTTTCTAAATTGAGCCTGATTCATGATTATGGCTTGCATAGCGTCAATACTAATGCCGTTTGGTTGTTGTAAATTGTTAAAACCTCCACCATCAAAAACACCAGTAAAGTCTGTAACCGGAACTTCTATAGGAGTTGATATTGAAGAGTTGGCAGGTGTAACCCAGTCAACATTTATCGTCCATAATTTTAAGTGGTCATCATCAACACCATCCCAGGCATCATCTTGCATGTATACCATAGTAGCATTACCAGTTGCAGGTAAATCACTGTTACCAACATTAAATACTTGCGGACTAAAAAAACCGCTTGTTACGAGTCCGGGAGCAGTAAAAGCTTGTATACTCGCAGTAGGATCACCAACAAGCATTTTATCTCTTTCTATAGCCCAAACATTTCCGTTGCCACCACCAATATTTGCAGTAATATAATAGGCATCAGACCAAATTGAGAATTTAGTATAATCAGGAAAAGCTCCCGTTTGAAAAGCTGAAGATGAATAGACATGCCATCCACCAGTTACCGGATTATTGGTTTGAGAAACTGCAATACTAAATCCGTTTGGGTTTCCTGAAAACTGTGTTAATATATAACGATCTACTGCAGCATCATAAAGTACGATTGGATCTCCTGGGTTTTCACCAAAAACAGTAGCTAGGTCAGCTGCATTAGGCATTCCAGCTGCAGGTGAACCATCTCTATTAAAAATTTGAAAGGCAGTATTCCAAGACGCAATATAAAAATCTAAACCAATAGCTCCTGTAGGGTCTGAAGGTGTTGCAGTATTTGTTGTAGAGTCAAAAACCAAATTCGTAGACCTCATTTGTTGCTGAGGTGCGTTTCTTTGTAATTGAGCAAGTTGATCTGGACCTTGTGAGCCCTTTCCTGGAACCACCTTATTACCAGACCATAATTTGGGTCTTCCAAGTTTTTCTCTATCGCTTAACAAATCAGCGGCAATAAATGTGTTGTTTTTAATTTGATCTGCAATGCTAGGCACAAATCGATATTCTAATTGTTGCTCCCAAGTTAATGGGGATGTCTCGTTTTGAGTGCTTTGGGAAACCGATAAATTAGTAAAACAAAGCAAACAAAATATGAAATGAATGTTGATTTTCATGTATGTATGGGTTAGTGGTTAGTGACTCAACAAGTTGAGCATATAAATATCCTACTTTTTATGTAGTAACCGTGTTAATTTAATAGATAAATCTGTAAGAATGATTTTAGAATTTCCGTTACGTTCAATATGATAAATGGCATCTTGAAGCTCGTTTGAAATATCCATAATATTATTACCATGAACAAAAGGCGCAAACTTTTCTAATTTGAAACTCGTTTTTGGTTCCATGAATACCAAATCATCAGCTTTATAATTTAATAGTAGCGCTTGTCTAAAAAAATCAAGACAGAAATGTAAAAATTGTTTCTGAGTTTCACGACCAGTTTTGGCTATGGTTTCGCTCCAAGAAATTAAATCATGAATAGCACTTTTATTCCCTTTAGCTTTAAATGCTGAACGAATCCAAAATACAAACCACTCTTCAAACTGTGTATCTTCACTATCGCTATAAACAATATCACATGCTTTATTGTAATTACCATTAGCTTGATGCGCTATTTTAACAGCATCAACTTCAGGTATTTGATAATTTTTAATTAGTGCTGCTTTAATAACCTCTTCAGCTAGCGGCGGAAAATGCAGTACTTGACATCTAGACCTAATCGTATTTATAATTTGCTCTTCGTCTTCAGTAATGAGGATAAAAATAGTTTTGTTTGGAGGCTCTTCAATGAGCTTCAAAAGTTTATTGGCTGCTGAATTATTCATTTTTTCAGCCATCCAAATAAGCATAACCTTATAGCCTCCTTCATAGGATTTTAGTGCTAAAGCTTTAACAATATCATGAGCCTCGTCTACACCTATTTGCGCTTGTTTGTTGTCGATTCCTAGAATACGATACCAATCAAATAAATTCCCATAGGGCTGCTTTTCTATAAGCTGACGCCATTCTTCCATAAAATGACTGGAGACAGGATGACTTTTGACTTTATCGGTTTTTGCTACCGGAAAAACAAAATGCAAATCGGGATGTGAGAGGTTTTTAAATTTTAAGTTGCAAGCCTCATTTCCTTCAATATTATTTCCGTTTGTATTTCCGCATAAAATATATTGCGCATAAGCTATTGCCATTGGAAGTGTTCCAGAGCCTTCAGGACCAACAAATAATTGTGCATGAGGTATACGTCCATAATCAGCACTTTTAGTAAGGTGATTTTTAATATGCTCTTGTCCTAATATTTCCGAAAATAACATAAAGCAAACCTACATATTTTTTTTAAATGTATAGGTATCTTATTACTGCAATCGTTTTCGTAAAAAAACAGTTTTTATCAGATTATTTTATTGTTACATTTGTGATTATATTTTATAAAAATTTGATTTTAAACCACATAAAAACGCTACAAATGAAAACCATAAACGACTTCAATTTTGACTCCAAAAAAGCATTAATCCGCGTAGATTTTAATGTGCCTTTAAATGAAAATTTTGAAGTTACTGATGCCACACGTATTGTATCAGCAAAACCTACGATTATAAAAATTTTAGAAGATGGAGGTAGTTGCATTTTAATGTCTCATTTAGGACGACCTAAAGGAGTTCAGGATGAATTTTCATTAAAGCATATCATTAGTAAAGTAGAAAATATTTTAGGAGTTTCTGTTAAATTCGTCGACAATTGTGTTGGTCCTAAAGCTGAAGAAGCTGCAGAAAACCTTAAACCTGGTGAAATATTATTATTAGAAAATTTACGTTTTCATGACCAGGAAAAGCAAGGCGATATAAATTTTGCCGAATCCTTGTCTAAACTTGGAGATATTTACGTAAATGATGCTTTTGGTACAGCACATAGAGCACATGCGTCAACAACAGTTATTGCACAATTTTTTCCAGATGCAAAATGCTTCGGAAGTTTGCTGGCACAAGAGATTGAGAGTATTGACAAGGTTATGAAAACAGGAGAAAAACCTGTCTTAGCAGTACTTGGTGGCGCTAAAGTGTCTTCTAAAATAACCATCATTGAAAATATACTTGATAAGGTAGATCATTTGATTATTGGAGGCGGAATGACATTTACATTTATTAAAGCTCAAGGTGGACGTATTGGAGATTCGATATGTGAAGATGATAAGATGGATCTTGCCATTGATATCATGAAACAAGCAAAAGAGAAAAATGTTCAAATTCATCTACCTGTAGATGTTTTAGCTGCAAATGCATTTAGTAATGATGCAGATACACAAGTGATGGATGTAACAACTATTCCTGATGGTTGGCAAGGATTGGATGCAGGTCCGAAATCTAAAGCTAATTTTCATGATGTTGTGATGCAATGTAAAACCATTTTATGGAATGGTCCGTTAGGTGTTTTTGAAATGGAAAATTTTGCTAGTGGAACAATAGCTCTAGGAGATTCAATCGCCGAAGCCACTAAAAATGGAGCATTTTCTCTTGTTGGAGGAGGAGATTCAGTAGCTGCCGTCAAACAATTTGGTTTTGAACATAAAGTGAGTTATGTCAGTACTGGTGGAGGCGCTATGCTAGAAAGCCTTGAAGGTAAAACACTTCCTGGAATTGCTGCAATTTTAGAATAAAAGAATATAATCTCAGTTTTTACATTTCAGAAGAATCTTACAACTCTTGTTAAATTGTCTTGTTAAACTTTCATTTTAGCCAAAAAAATACGATTTTAGCTGACCTATCGTTATGATAGTTAAATATTTTAACCAATGAACCCGAAGCTAATACTCCTAACTTTTGGATTTTTGTTATGTACATTTTTATGTTTTAGTCAGGATTCTATACCAAAGGTCACTAAAACTGAAAGGCTAACAGAAACCGATTTTGTTGAAGGCCAAACTTATGTAGTTGATACCATCATTGATGGTAAAACGTATTTTAAAGCGCACCTCAACATTAAACCTAAACCTGATTCTACAGCTGTAAACACACTAGTTGATCATAAACTCGCCAGTGAAATTGATAAAAAATGGCTCGAAGAACTGTACAGTAATAATTTATTTGATACGATTTATCAATCTGTTTCAGAGCTAAAATACGAGCCTGTAGATTATCCTGAGTTGTCTACAGACACCTTAAAAGCAAGGTTAAAGCGGCTTAATGCCAGAACTCCATTTAATATTGAATACAACACTTCATTAGAAAGTGTTATCAAATCTTACTTAAAGCATCGTCGAAATTCAATGTCTCGTTTAATGTCTTTAAGTCATTATTATTTCCCGCTGTTTGAAGAATCACTTGACAATTATGACATTCCTTTAGAGGTAAAATACTTAGCCATTGTTGAGTCTGCACTTAAACCCAGGGCTCGATCTAGAGTTGGTGCAACGGGTTTATGGCAATTTATGTTTGGAACAGGTAAGGAGTATGGACTCAATGTAAGCAGTTATGTTGATGAGCGTAGTGATCCTATAAAATCTACTGAGGCAGCCAGTAAATATTTAGCAAGATTATATAAAATTTTTGGAGACTGGGATTTAGCCTTGGCAGCATATAATTCTGGACCAGGAAATGTTACTAAAGCGATTCGTCGTTCTGGTGGCTATGAAAATTATTGGAATATCAGAAAGCATCTTCCTCGTGAAACAGCAGGATATCTTCCAGCATTTTTAGCCACGATGTATATTTTTGAATTTGCCGAAGAACACGGTTTTAAAGTTGAAAGACCCAATTACCATTATGTCGAAACCGATACGATTCATGTCAAAAAAATGATCACACTAGATCAGGTTTCAGAATTGGTTGATGTTCCAATTGAGCAACTTCAGTTTTTAAACCCATCGTATAAATTAGACATCATTCCTTATATCAAAGGCGAAAATTATACACTAAGATTACCAAGAGAAGCGGTTGGTAAATTTGTAACTAATGAAAACCAGATTTATGCTATCGTTGATGAAGAGTTGAATAAACGCGAAAAGCCGTTACCTCAGTTTTTTGATTCGGATAGCAAAGTAAGGTATCGTGTTAAATCTGGTGATTATCTAGGAAAAATAGCCAGAAAATATGGTGTTAGAGTTAGTCAGATCAAACAATGGAACGGACTTAGGAGTAATAATTTAAAAATTGGTCAGCGCTTAACTATTTATCCAAGAAAGCCAGCAACTACAGGAACAACAGCGTCTGTAAAGGCCGCTAAAAAAGTAATTAATACCGAAGGAAAATCAACCTATAGAGTACAAAAAGGAGATTCGTTGTGGAGCATATCTCAAAAATTTCCTGGAGTTTCAGTTCAGAATATTAAAGATTGGAACGATATTAGCAGTAATAAACTAAAAATTGGAATGACCTTAGTTGTTTCAAAGTAAGCGAATCAAATTCTAAAAAAATGATAAAGAACTCATTAACTCTTCTGCTAATTATTACACTATTTTTTTCTTGCAACGATAAAAAAGAACAACGCTATGTTTCAGCATCCTCCGGAAATATAAATAGTATTGTTGTTGTTGCCGATAATCTACTTTGGGAGAATAAGGTTGGAGATGTTGTAAGAGATGTTCTTGCAGCTCCTGTTGAAGGCTTATCAAACGAAGAAGCACAGTTTACAATGAGTCAAATGCCTCCTGCTGTCTTCACAGGGTTTGCTAAAAAAAACAGAACAGTTTTAAAGATTGAAAAAGGCAAAGAAGCTGCTACAAAAATAGCGACAGATGCTTATGCAAGACCGCAAACTATGGTTGTAATTTCTGGTCAGACAAATGCAGAAATTATAGATCAAATTAACGCTAATGCCGAAAAGATTATTGATGCTTTCAAAAAAACTGAAGTTACCGAAAGACAAAGACGTACAAGTAAATCACTATTTGATGACTCAAAGTTAAAAGAAGCTTTAGGTGTTTCACTTCAATTTCCTTCGGCCTATAGAATCGCTAAAGCTGAAGACGATTTTTTCTGGATTCGTAGAGATATTGAAACTGGAAATGTAGACCTTATGGTATATGAGGTTCCATTTTCGGCTATACGAAAAGGAGATAGTGCAGTTGTTGATGTTGTAAGAGTAAGAGATTCTGTTGGGAAAATTCACATCGAAGGCGCTTTAGAAGGCACTTATATGTCTACCGAACCCGCTTTTACTCCCTTTATTAATGAAGTGATTGTTGATAATAAAGCGAGTTATGAAACCAGAGGACTTTGGGATTTGAAAAACGCTTACATGTCTGGGCCATTCATAAACTATGCTATCGAAGACAAAGTGAATAACCGATATGTTATCGTTGAAGGTTATGTTTTTGCTCCGTCTATAGCCAAACGAGATTATATCTTTGAACTAGAGTCCATCATAAAATCTATAGCAATACAATAAAAAAAAGAGACGTGATTATCACGTCTCTTTTTTTTATTGAATAGTATCTAAAACTATTCTTTATCGTTTGTGGTTTTTGAAGTATCCTCTTCTTTACTGGCATCTTTAAATTCTTTAATACCACTACCAAGACCTCTCATTAGTTCGGGGATTTTTTTACCTCCAAACAATAATAAGACGACAACTACGATTAAAGCAATTTGCCATGCTCCAAAAGCTAAAAATATGCCTGATGCTATCATAACGTTTAAATTTGAATTGCAAAGTTAATAATTAAACTTCAAAATAAGCGTTTAATCACAAACTTTAAGAGTAGCGCTTAAAACTTGGGCTTATTTTATTTAATTTTGTATTCCTATGGCAACAAAAGATAAAGACAAAAAATTCTCTAAAAAACTACTTCACAAATACCGTTTGGTTGTTTTAAACGAAGATACTTTTGAGGAACGATTTGCAATAAAATTAACACGTCTTAATGTTTTTGTGATTCTATCTTTAGGAACAATTATATTGATTGCAGGTACCATTTTTTTAATCGCATTTACATCGCTTAAAGAATATATTCCTGGATATTCGTCTACGGCTTTAAAAAAACAAGCTACAGTATTAAATTATAAAACCGACTCATTACAGCAGGTTATCAACCTTAACGAGCAGTATTATGCTTCGATTAAAAAAGTATTAACTGGCGATGTGAGTACCGTAGATTTTAACCGAGATTCTATTATTGACGCATCAAGTATTGATGCGAGTAACTTAGATTTAAAACCGACTAAAGAAGATTCTCTTTTAAGGGATTTAGTTGATAAAGAAGACAAGTATAATGTATTTGAATCTACGATTTCATCATCTAACTTTGTGTTGTTTCCTCCAGTAAACGGGACCATTTCAGAAGGTTACAATATTAAAGATAGACATTATGCTGTAGATGTTGTTGTTGCAAAAGATACTCCTGTTAAAGCTACAGCTGATGGCACAGTTATTTTTGCAGAGTGGACAGCAGAAACAGGTTATGTCGTTATTATCGAGCATAGTTATGAGCTCATTTCCGTATATAAGCACAACGCGTCATTAACCAAACAACAAGGTGATTTAGTAAAATCAGGTGAGGTTATAGCAATGACAGGGAATACTGGAGAGTTGACAACAGGACCGCATTTACATTTTGAATTATGGAACAGAGGTTACCCTGTAAATCCAACAAATTTTATAGACTTTAATTAATGTTAGCTCTCAAACCACTACTAGCAAAGCTCTTTGCAAAACGTGTAAAAACATCTGTTCTCAAATGGTCAAATAAACCCGTTGAAACGCAAAATAAAGTATTTCTAAAATTAATCGAAGAAGCGTCTCATACAGAATTTGGTAAAGACCATGATTTTAAATCTATAAAGACGCATCAAGATTTTATTGACAGAGTGCCAATTCGAGATTATGAAGCACTTAAACCTTATGTAGATAGAGTGGTTGCTGGTGAAGAAAATATACTTTGGAAAGGAAAGCCTTTATATTTTGCTAAGACTTCTGGAACAACTTCTGGAGCAAAATACATTCCTTTAACCAAAGAAAGTATGCCGACACATGTTGAGGCAGCTCGAAATGCAATTTTGATGTACATCGCCGAAACAGGTAATAGCGCATTTGTTGATGGGAAAATGATATTTTTACAAGGAAGTCCAATTTTAGAAGATAAAAACGGAGTACAGTTAGGTCGCTTATCAGGAATTGTAGCACACTATGTCCCTAAATATCTTCAAAAAAACCGAATGCCGTCATGGGAAACCAATTGTATTGACGATTGGGAAACCAAAGTTGAGGCTATTGTTGAGGAAACATTACCAGAAGATATGACTGTGATTTCTGGAATCCCATCTTGGGTACAAATGTATTTTGAAAAAATACAAAGTAAAACAGGGCAGAAGGTAGGTGATGTGTTTAAAAACTTTAACCTGTTTATTTTTGGAGGTGTTAATTACGAGCCTTACCGTTCTAAATTTGAAAACCTTATCGGTCGAAAAGTTGACAGTATAGAGCTTTATCCTGCCAGCGAAGGGTTTTTTGCTTATCAGGATAAACAAGACGAAAAAGGAATGCTATTGCAGTTAAATTCAGGAATGTTTTATGAATTTATAGAAGCCGATACGTTTTTTGATAAAAACCCTAAGCGTATTACAATTGAACACGTTAAACTTGGAGTGAATTATGTCATGATTGTCTCAACCAATGCAGGTCTTTGGGCCTATAATATTGGAGATACCGTTGAGTTTACATCTATCAAGCCCTACAGAGTAATTGTTTCTGGGCGTATCAAACATTTTATTTCTGCCTTTGGTGAGCATGTTATTGGAAAAGAAGTCGAATATGCACTTCGGGATGCAACAGCATCAACTCAAATTAGTGTGTCTGAGTTTACCGTAGCGCCACAAATTAATCCAGAGTCTGGACTTCCCTTTCACGAATGGTTTATTGAATTTGAAGATGAACCCGACAATATATCAGCTTTAGCACAACGTATTGACGCCTCTATGCAACAACAAAACAGCTATTATTATGATTTAATTATTGGCAAGGTTCTACAACCAATTCAAATTACAGTTGTGAAGAAAAATGGCTTTCAGGACTATATGAAATCCATCGGTAAATTAGGCGGTCAAAATAAGATTCCGAGACTATCTAACGATAGAAAAATCGCTGATGCGTTATACACTCAGAAATTAACGAAATAATACTATATTTGTTCGCAAACCTTATGCGAATGAATAAAAAGAAAATTCACGAAAGAACAAGGGCTCAAGAAAGTTCAAATGCCATTGAAAGAATGTACATTACAATGCGTCATTTGTTCAATCGTGGTTTTTATAAACCGATGGGTGTTTCTGGTGAAACACTAAGAGAATCCTTACTATTATTAAGACCAGAAATTTATGGCTCTATTTCAGAAGAAAAGGCAGAGCTAGAAGGGTTACTATATGTTATAGATAGACTTCCAGAAGGAATTGAAGAGTGTTCATTTATTAATTTAACAAGTGATGAAGGCTATGGAAATTCACATTTCAAACCAATCATACCTCCAAAACGACGTCGTAACTGCTACCGTATTGATGATGAGCAAATGAACATCGAAATCACAAGGGGTCGCTCTGAAATTTATGACATATTAACGCATCTTACCTTTCTCTTTGTAGAATCTCATAAAATAAGTAAGCGTGTTTTAATTGATGATAAAGGAACAACCACAAGAGATTGGATTAAGCTAGAAAAAGCGGTACTCTCTAAAAAGAAACTCACGCAACAAGAGCGCGAAATTGCGATTACACATACCGCAAATATTTTAGGAAGAACCTTTGAAGAACTTACCAATGCGCATGCGTTGTTTACCACCAAAACCAAACCCGAACGCTTACTTCATATTGTGTATTGGTTAGGAAAACTAGCTATAGAAGAGGTTATAAATAATAATAAACGTACAGTGACATTTAGTCCTGTATTAAGAGAGCGATTAGGACACCATATTCATGGTGAAATTTGGGCAGATAATATAAAAGCCGTGTTGAATGACAACAACCTTTTAAAACGCCCAATACACGTAATTAGCGCCAATATGCATAGCGTTATGAATTCTATATTTGCTCCAATCGCGTTAAAGACGATGACCTCAAAAAAAGACATTTTTGAAGTATACGAAGCGATAAGCCAGAAAGAAAACAAAGCATTACGCAATAAAATCACTCAAGTAGCGTTGCAGAGAGGGATGACTTATATTAAGGACACATCAGGAACCAATATTGATGTTCAAATTTTTGATACAGAGAAAATAGATTTTTCTTTAACAGATATTGAAGTAGGTGATGGTTTCGATAAAGCAGAAAAGCCAGTCATATTTGTTATGGATTATGCTTTTGGAGAACAGGCTTATGAAACAATCGATGAGCTTCTCAAGCCCATAAAAGTTGATGGTGAGAAAGTACATCTCAATGTAGAATCTGTTTCAATTATGGGTAAAGCTGGAATTTTGGAAGGTGGCAAAGGCGACATTATGATTCCTTCTGCTCATATTTTTGAAGGAACAGCAGATAATTATCCGTTCGAAAACGAATTATGCAAAGCCGATTTAAATAATCAAGGAGTAGATGTGTATGAAGGTTCTATGATTACTGTTTTAGGCACATCCTTACAAAACAAGGAAATATTGAAATTCTTCTACAATTCGACATGGAATGTGATAGGATTAGAAATGGAAGGAGCACACTATCAAAAAGCAATTCAAGCAGCTTCTAAAGTTAGAGGTAGTATAAATCCCGATGTTAAAGTAAGATATGCCTATTATGCAAGTGATAATCCGTTAGAAACAGGAAGCACATTAGCCTCAGGAGGTTTAGGAACATCAGGTGTAAAACCAACATACTTAATAACCAGAAAAATATTACAACAAATATTTAATAACTAATATAACGACATGAGTGAAAATTTACCTAATAACAACCCAAATGAAGAAGTAGATTTAGGGGTTTTGTTTAATGCAATTGGAAGGTTTTTTGATAAAATATTTGGTTTTATATCTTGTATTTTCAAAGGCATTTTTTCGTATATAATATATTTATTAAAAGCCGTTATAGACAATTTTAAACTCATTGCTATTGTGCTTTTAGGAAGTTTGTTAATTGGGTTTGGTATAGAGAAAATGAAAGAACCGCTTTATTACTCAGAGATGTTAATAAAGCCTTATTTCGAATCAAAATACCAATTAGTTAGTAATATTGACTATTATAACTCTTTATTAGAAAGTGAAAACCTTGGAGAACTTTCTACCATTTTTGAAATTTCTGAAGACGAAGCCAGGACATTAAAAGGATTTGAAATTGAAATAGGTCCAGAAACTGAAAATGATCTGGTTGTTCAATATGATAGCTACATCAAATCTATAGATAGTGTCAGAGCGCAAGATGTTAGTTTTGAAGATTTTGTCGATAATAGGGATTTATACTCTAGTGATTTATTTAGTGTAAAAGTTGAAGCTAGCAAAAGAGATGTTTTTAAAAAGCTATCCAATGGATTTGATACCGAGTTTAGTAAAAATAAATATTCTCAAAAACGAATGCGAATACGAGATTCTACACTGGTAGTGAAAAAGGAGACCTATTTAAGAAATCTAAGAAAAATAGACTCTCTTCAGGCATTATATATCAAAATACTAAATAAAGAATCTGAAAAAGGTGCAGTTACAATCGGTATGGAAGGTTTCATGCCTTTAACTCAAGAACGAATACCTACACGAGAATTTGATTTATTTCAAAGTGAACTTCGTTTGAGAGACTCCATTCGAGTTTTAGATCAGCTTAAAATTGAAGAAAGCGTGTATTATGATGTGCTTTCCGATTTTTCTGAAATAGGACTAAGATCAAATGATTTGTCTAAACGCTATTCTTTGATTTTACCTGCTTTAGCATTGGTATTTATGATGCTTATCTTTATAGCTATTAATGCTATACGTTTTGTTAAAAACTATGAAAAATAAAAACATCTTAATTACTGGAGGAGCTGGTTTTATAGGTTCTCATGTTGTAAGATTATTTGTCAATTCATATCCTGAATATAAAATAGTTAACCTTGATGCCTTAACTTATGCAGGCAACCTGGAAAACCTCTCTGATGTTGAATCAGCCTCTAATTATACGTTTATTAAAGGCGATATAACAGATGAAATATTTATTAATAAACTTTTCCAAACATATAAGTTTGATAGCGTTATTCATCTGGCTGCAGAATCTCATGTCGACAGATCTATAAGTGATCCATTGGTTTTTGTTAAAACAAATGTGATTGGTACAATTGTGTTATTAAACGCTTTTAAAGCATGTTGGAAACACGATTTCGAAGGAAAGTTATTTTACCATATAAGCACCGATGAGGTTTATGGTACACTTGGACACGAGGGTTTGTTTTCCGAAACAACTGCTTACGATCCAAACTCGCCTTATGCGGCCTCCAAAGCAAGTTCAGATCATTTTGTCAGAGCTTATGGCGAAACCTATAAGATTCCTTATGTTATCTCGAATTGCTCAAATAATTATGGTGAAAATCAATTTCCTGAAAAGTTAATTCCACTATTTATAAATAATAGTATTCAAAATAAACCATTACCGCTTTATGGCGATGGTAATTATACCAGAGACTGGTTATATGTTAAAGATCATGCTAGAGCAATTGATGCCGTTTTTCATAAAGGCCAGACAGGTGAAACCTATAATATAGGCGGTTTTAATGAATGGAAAAACATTAACTTAGTCAAGCACTTGTGTCAACAAATGGATGAGGTATTAGGAAGAGAAAAGGGACACTCTGAAAGCTTGATAACCTTTGTCAAAGACCGTCCAGGTCATGATTTGAGATACGCAATTGATGCCACCAAAATCAAAAATGAGTTACAATGGCAACCATCTGTTACTTTTGAGGAAGGACTTAAAATAACAATAGATTGGTATTTGAATAATAAAAACTGGCTTGATAATGTGACTAGTGGCGCGTATCAATCGTATTATGATAAGCAATACAGCTGAGTTTAAAAACAATAGTATTGTTGTTATACTCTAAAACTATAATTTTATGAAAGGAATAATATTAGCAGGAGGCACCGGTTCTAGGCTGCACCCAATAACATTAGCCGTAAGTAAGCAGCTTATGCCTATTTATGATAAGCCAATGATATATTATCCTTTATCAACTTTAATGAGTTCAGGAATTAAAGACATTCTTATCATTTCAACACCTAACGATTTACCCTTATTTCAAAAGTTATTAGGTGACGGTAAAAATTTTGGATGCAATTTTCAGTATGCTGTTCAAGACGAACCTAAGGGTTTAGCAGAAGCTTTTATTATTGGAGCAGATTTTATCGGAAATGATAAAGTTGCACTCATATTAGGCGATAATATTTTCTACGGAACTGGGCTTGAAGAATTATTACAAGCCAATAATGACCCTGAAGGTGGTATCATTTATGCCTACCATGTTCATGATCCAGAACGTTACGGTGTGGTCGAATTTGATTCTAATGGTAATGCTATTTCTATAGAAGAAAAACCCAAAAAACCAAAATCAAATTTTGCCGTACCAGGTATTTATTTTTATGATAATTCGGTAATAGACATTGCTAAAAGCATAACACCTAGTCATCGAGGTGAATTAGAAATAACCGATATTAATAAAGCCTATTTACGACGAAAACAGTTAAAAGTAAGTGTATTAGATAAAGGGACAGCGTGGTTAGATACAGGTACATTTAACTCATTAATGCAGGCGTCTCAATTTGTTCAGGTGATAGAAGAGCGACAGGGTTTAAAAATTGGAGCTATTGAAGAGACTGCTTATAAAATGGGTTATATTAATAAAGAAGAATTTAATGCTTTAATACAACCCCTTATCAAAAGTGGTTATGGTAAACATTTATTGAATATTTTAGAGCGCTAAGCATGAAGAGAACCAATACGTTTATCAAAGATTGTTTTATTATTGAACCCAGAGTTTTTAAGGATGAACGTGGCTATTTTTTTGAATCGTTTAATCAAAATCAGTTTAATGACATAGCAGACCAGAACATCAGCTTTGTTCAAGATAACGAATCGTCGTCCCGCAAAAATGTTATAAGAGGATTACATTTTCAGGAAGGTATCCATGCACAGGCAAAATTAGTGCGAGTTGTTAAAGGAAGCATACGCGATATTGTGGTCGATTTAAGAGAACATTCCACAACATTTAAGCAGTATTTGAGTATAGAATTATCTGAAACAAACGCAAAACAATTATTCGTTCCTAGAGGTTTTGCTCATGGTTTTATAGCATTAGAACCTCATACAGTTATCAACTATAAGTGTGATAATTTTTATCACAAAGACTCCGAAAGAGGTATCATTTACAATGACAAAGACTTAAATATCGACTGGGGAATTTCAGATGAAGACATCATTCTTTCAGATAAAGACAAAGCATTACCAACATTATCTACGTATTTGAATGAGAAGTAAAGTTTTAGTCACTGGAGCTAACGGTCAACTAGGTAAGACTCTCAGGGAAATTTCTGGTAGGTTTGCAGAAGCAATAGAGTTTACCTTTTTAGAAAAGTCTCAACTGGATATCACAAATCAAGAAGAGATTCAGCGTTATTTTAAAGACAACATAATTGATTTTTGTGTGAACTGTGCAGCGTATACTAATGTCGATTTAGCTGAAACCGAAACTGACAAGGCCATGATGGTCAACGCGCATGCCGTAGCCTATTTGTCAAAAGCCTGTAAAGCTCATAATACCGTATTGATTCATATGTCTACCGACTATGTTTTTGACGGAAACAGTACAACACCTTATAAAGAAAATGACCCAACTCATCCAATTAATAGTTACGGAAAATCTAAACGCTTAGGCGAAGAACATATCCAATCTAATCTTTCCAACTATTTTATAATCAGAACCTCTTGGTTGTATTCGAAGTTTAATAAAAACTTCATAAAAACAGTTTACAGTAAATTAAAGTCAGGGCATCAATTGCGTATCATCACAACTCAAAAGGGGACTCCAACAAGCTGTGTTGATTTATCCAATTTCATAATGTTCTTAATAACCAACAGGGTAAAAGCGTACGGGATATATCACTTTTCAGCTATAGGAGAAACAACCTGGTTCGATGTTGGGTTGTATATAGCACAGTATTTTAAAAGAAGTTCGGCAGTAATTCCCACTCCAATTTTCGAATCAAAAGCTAGTCGACCGATATACAGCGTTTTAAGTAATGACAAGGTTATTTCATTAACAAAACAAGAGCCTAATAGGTGGCAAGATAGCGTTGATGATGTTCTTAAAAGCTTAACTTATGATTAAGGTTTTTATTTGAGATGAAAAATACCAACAAAAATCATACATTTGCAGATTATTAAACAGGTTAAGGAATAGATTATTTTAAAGTTTTAAACAGAAAAAATGCAGAAAAAAGTAGCATTAATTACAGGAGTTACAGGTCAAGATGGAGCCTACTTAAGTGAATTCTTATTAAAGAAAGGGTATATTGTTCACGGAGTTAAAAGAAGATCGTCTTTATTTAATACAGACAGAATAGATCATCTATATCAGGATCCTCATGAAGAAAACCAAAACTTTTTCTTACACTATGGCGACTTAACAGACAGCACAAATCTTATTAGAATTATTAGAGATGTAAAGCCTGATGAGATTTATAATCTTGCAGCGATGAGTCATGTGCATGTATCTTTTGAAACACCAGAATATACTGCCAATGCTGATGGTGTAGGAACATTAAGACTTTTGGAAGCAATTAGAATTTTAGGTTTAGAAAAATCGACCAGAATATATCAAGCATCTACATCTGAATTGTACGGTAAAGTTCAAGAAGTACCGCAAACAGAAACAACGCCATTTTATCCAAGAAGCCCTTATGCAGTAGCCAAAATGTATGCCTACTGGATTACGGTTAATTACAGAGAAGCTTACGGAATGTATGCATGTAATGGGATATTATTTAACCACGAATCACCTATAAGAGGTGAAACTTTTGTAACCCGTAAAATTACCAGAGCAACGTCTAAAATAGCCTTAGGACTTCAGGATAAAATCTATTTAGGAAACTTAGATGCTCAAAGAGATTGGGGACATGCTAAGGACTATATTAGAATGATGTGGATGATTCTTCAGGCAGATACCGCAGAAGATTGGGTTATTGCAACCGGAAAAACTACTAAAGTTCGTGATTTTGTTAGAATGTGTTTTGAGCATGTTGGTATTGAACTTGAATTTAAAGGCGAAGGTTCAAATGAAAAAGGATATATAAAATCGTGTAGCAATCCAGATTATCAAATTGAAATTGGTAAAGAAGTTGTTGCTGTTGACGAAAAATACTTTAGACCAACAGAAGTAGATTTACTGATTGGAGATGCTACCAAAGCAAAAGAAAAGCTTGGTTGGGTTCCTAAATATGATTTACCAGCACTGGTAGAAGATATGATGTCTAGTGATTTAAAACTAATGCAAAAGCAGCAATATCTTAAAGATGGTGGTTATAGAATCAAAAATTACTTTGAATAATGACCTTTAAAAAGCTTCCATGAGTATTAATAAGTAATCAAGTTTAATGCAAACCTGATAGTGAATTAGGTTTGGTTGGTGAAACAAGAAATTCATCCAATAATTTGAAAATTAATATTATTGAAGGCAAGTTAGAATCTAATCAAGTATTAATTTCTAAATCCTATATTTCAGATACTAATGAATAAAAACTCAAAAATATATATCGCAGGTCATAGAGGTCTCGTTGGAAGTGCATTGTTAGAAAACCTTCAGCAAAAAGGATATACAAACATTGTAACCAGAACACATAAAGAATTAGATCTTACCAATCAATCTAAAGTTGCTGAGTTTTTTAAATCTGAAGAACCAGAGTATGTATTTTTAGCGGCAGCTAAAGTAGGCGGAATTGTAGCTAACAATGTCTACAGAGCCGATTTCATCTATGCTAACATGATGATTCAAAACAACGTAATTCATCAAAGTTACAAGCATAATGTGAAAAAATTATTATTTCTTGGCAGCACGTGTATTTATCCAAAAAATGCACCGCAACCTATGAAAGAAGATTATCTTCTTACAGATACGTTAGAGTATACAAATGAACCTTACGCAATTGCAAAAATTGCAGGAATTAAAATGTGTGAGAGTTATAATTTGCAATATGGGACTAATTTTATCTCTGTAATGCCTACGAACCTTTATGGTCCGAATGATAATTTTGATTTAGAAAAATCGCATGTACTTCCTGCGCTCATTAGAAAAATTCATTTAGCAAAACTGTTACATGAAAATCAATATGATGAGGTCTTATCAGACACAGGGTTTTCTAGTATAGAAGAGGCAAAAACATATTTATCGTCATTTGGCGTATCAGATTCAGGAGTTGAAATCTGGGGTTCTGGAAAACCTAGACGAGAATTCTTATGGTCTAAAGACATGGCAGATGCCTGTGTATTCATTATGGAAAACAGAGATTTTAAAGATACGTTTTCCGAAGGTAGTAAAGAGATACGAAATACACATATCAATATTGGTACAGGTGAAGATATTTCGATTAAAGAACTGGCTGAAACCATTAAAACAATCATTGGGTTTGAAGGAGAATTGCACTACAATACCAATAAGCCAGATGGCACACTAAGAAAACTAACAGATGTGTCAAAACTCAAGGCATTAGGTTGGACATATAAAATGAATTTAGAGAACGGAATAAAAGAAATGTATGACTGGTATCGAAACAAATAAGAATTTAAAAACAGCTATAGAAGCATCTTTAAAAGCAGGAGAGGTGATCATGCAGGTGTATGACACGGCTTTTAATATTGAACTTAAAGATGATAAATCACCATTAACAGAGGCTGATAAAAAGGCTAACGATATTATTAATTCGTTTTTACAGCCCACTCCAATTCCTATTATTAGTGAAGAAAATAAACAAATAGACTATGCTGTAAGACAAGAATGGGAAACTTGCTGGATTGTAGATCCTGTTGATGGAACTAAAGAGTTTATCAAACGAAATGGAGAGTTTACTGTAAATATAGCATTAGTAAAAAATGGCGTTCCTCAATTAGGTGTTATTTATGTGCCTGCAATTAAAACCTTGTATTATGCTGATGTCACAATAAACAAGACATTTAAAGCTGAGCTAGATACTCATAATGCGACATTTGAAGAGGTTGTAAAGCACTCGAAGCCACTTAGTCCGAAAGAAGGCACTACGATTGTTGAAGTTGTTGGGAGTCGATCTCATATGAGTCAGGAGACTTTAGATTTCGTCGAGCAATTAAAAGCGACTGGAAAAGAGGTGCAAATAGTTTCAAAAGGAAGCTCGCTTAAGTTTTGTCTTGTCGCTGAAGGAAATGCAGATATTTACCCTAGATTTGCACCAACCATGGAATGGGATACTGCTGCTGGTCAAGCCATTTGCAATGCTGTTGGAATTGATGTAATATCTAAAGAAACCAACAAACCACTGCTTTATAATAAAGAAAACCTATTAAATCCGTGGTTTATAGTGTCGAAGAACTAACCTGATATATGAATACATACAAACAAGAGTCCCATATCAGAAGTCTTCTTAAAGGCATCTCATGGAGAGTTGTAGCCACGACTGATACCATCTTAGTGGTTCTACTTATCACGTGCTTAACTGGCAATTGCAGTATTGAAAGTGCCATAAAGATTGGGTCTATTGAGTTTTTAATAAAGTTTTTTGTGTATTATGCTCACGAAAGGGTTTGGCAAAAAATTCTCTTCAATAAGTTAGTTACCAAAAAACAAACCTTACAAAAAACCATTTCCTGGCGTGTTATTGCAACGACAATGACTTTCATTATTTCAGGTTCTGTATTAGAATCTTTTGATCAAATTGCATTATATATTGCACTTACAGAATTATTTACGAAATTCGCACTTTATTATTTACATGAAAGATTATGGCTAAAATTACCTTTAGGTAGAATTAGACACTTTTTTTTCGGTAAAAAAAAATAATATGGCTAAACATATCATACCGCATAACTATCAGGTTTCAAAAAACGATAGACTAGAAGCTAATCATCATAATTCATTTTTAATCTGGTTCACAGGCCTTTCAGGTTCTGGTAAATCAACAATTGCAAACTTAGTTGAAAAGGCATTGTTTGATTTAAATATAAGCACCTATTCATTAGATGGTGACAACATAAGAAAAGGGATTAATAACGACCTTTCATTTGCTCCAGAAGACAGAACTGAAAACATAAGACGTATTGCCGAAGTATCTAATTTAATGATAGACGCAGGTTTAGTGGTTTTAGCAGCTTTTGTTTCACCCTATAAAAAAGATAGAGAGAACATTAGAACTATCGTTAAAGATGTTAACTTTGTCGAAGTTTATATCAATACCAGCATTGAAGAATGTGAACGAAGAGATGTAAAGGGACTGTACAAAAAGGCCAGAGCGGGAGAAATTAAAAATATGACCGGAATATCTGCGCCTTATGAAGCTCCAGAACATCCTGATATTGAAATTAAAACAGAAAATGAACCTATAGAAGATTCTGTAAAACGAATCGTTGATTTTATAACACCAAAATTACAACTCAAAAATGAGTAAGTACTATTTAAATTATTTAGACGAATTAGAGAGCGAAGCGATATTTATTTTACGTGAAGTCTGGGCACAGTTTGACAATCCGGTGATTTTATTCTCGGGAGGAAAAGATTCCATACTTGTAACGCATTTGGCTAAAAAAGCATTTTATCCTGCAAAAATACCATTTCCGCTAATGCATGTTGATACAGGACACAACTTTCCTGAAACGATAAAATTTAGAGATGATATTATTGCTGATTTAGGAGTTCAACTTATTGTAGGTTCTGTGCAAGAGTCCATAGATGAAGGACGCGTAGCTGAAGAAAAAGGAAAAAATGCAACTAGAAATGCTCTTCAAATTACCACACTTTTAGATGCTATCGAATCTAATAAAATTGATTGTGCTATTGGTGGAGGACGACGAGATGAAGAAAAGGCCAGAGCTAAAGAACGTTTTTTCTCACACAGAGACGATTTTGGACAATGGGATCCTAAAAACCAGAGACCAGAGCTTTGGAATATTTTTAACGGAAGACATTTTGAAGGTGAACATTTTAGAGCCTTTCCTATAAGTAACTGGACAGAAATGGATGTTTGGAACTATATCAAACGAGAAAACATAGCCATTCCTTCGTTATACTTTGCTCACGAACGTGAAGTGGTTTGGAGACAAGATAGCTGGATTCCTAATTCTGAATTTTTAGTATTAGAGGATCATGAAGAAATTGTAACAAAGAAAATTCGATTTAGAACACTTGGTGATATCACTATTACAGGAGGTATCGAGTCTGATGCAGATACATTAGAAAAAATTGCAGATGAAGTTTCTGGAATGCGTCAAACAGAACGTGGAAACAGAAGTGATGATAAGCGTTCAGAATCGGCAATGGAAGATAGAAAACGTCAAGGATATTTTTAAAAAAAGAAACTACAAATGTTAGATAATAATCAATTATTACGTTTTACAACAGCAGGAAGTGTTGACGACGGGAAAAGTACATTAATAGGACGTTTATTATACGATTCTAAGTCTATTTTTGAAGATCAATTACAGGCTATTGAGAACACAAGTAAAAAGAAAGGCCATGAAGGTGTCGATTTAGCACTTTTTACAGACGGACTTAAAGACGAAAGAGAGCAAGGAATTACTATAGATGTTGCATACAGATACTTTACAACACCTAAACGTAAATTTATCATCGCAGATACACCAGGACATATTCAATATACACGAAATATGGTTACTGGAGCTTCAACAGCAAATGCAGCTATAATTCTTGTAGATGCCAGACATGGTGTTATTGAACAAACCAAAAGACATTCATTTATAGCGTCGTTGTTGCAAATCCCTCATGTTATCGTATGTATAAACAAAATGGATTTGGTAGATTATTCTGAAGATGCTTACAATAAAGTGATTCATCAGTTTGAAGAGTTTTCTTCCAAATTATTAGTACAAGACATTCGATTTATTCCAATTAGTGCACTTAATGGCGATAATGTAGTTAATCGCTCAAAAAACATGGATTGGTATCAAGGCGCTCCGCTATTGCACACCTTAGAAACGATGCATATTAGTAGTGATATTAATAAAGTTGATGCAAGATTTCCTGTTCAAACGGTATTAAGACCACAAAGTGAAAGCCATAGAGATTATAGAGGTTATGCTGGAAGAGTTGCTAGTGGAATTTTACGAGTAGGAGATGATGTTACTGTGATGCCTTCAGGTTTTACCTCAAAAATAAAATCGATAGATACACTAGACAAAAGCTTGTCAGAAGCGCATGCACCAATGTCTGTATCAATCACCTTAGAAGACGATATTGACATTAGTAGAGGTGATATGATAGTACGCTCAAACAACAAGCCCGAACCTATTCAGGATATCGAAGTCATGTTATGTTGGTTGCATAATAATCCAGCCAAACCAAGAGCAAAATATAGCATACGCCATACAAGTAATGAACAGAAGGCGATGATAAAAGAGGTTATTTATAAAATAAATATTGAAAGCTTAGATCGTAATACTGAAGATAAAGAGCTAACAATGAATGATATTTCCAAAGTAAAGATAAGAACAACCAAGCCGCTTATGGTTGATTCTTACAGAGAAAATAGAACTACCGGAAGTGTTATACTTATAGACGATGCAACTAACGAAACGGTTGCAGCAGGAATGATTGTTTAATCTTTATTTTGTGGTTTAAGGATGCTATTTAACTCTATAGATTTTGCAATATTTTTTCCTATTGTTTTTACTTTATACTGGGTAGTATCTAAAAACTTAACGTTGAGAAATAGCTTGATTTTAGTATCAAGTTATTTTTTTTATGGATGGTGGGACTGGCGTTTTCTAGGCTTAATTGCGATAAGTTCTTTAGTCGATTACATTGTTGGACAACAACTATATAAAACAGAAAATAAAAAGAAAAGAAAGGGGCTGCTTTTAGTAAGTCTGTTTGTCAATCTTGGATTTCTGGTTTACTTCAAATACACAAATTTCTTTATTGAATCCTTTGTAGAAGGATTTAAGTTATTTGGAAAAGACCTTGAAATATCAACGTTGAATATTATTCTTCCGGTAGGAATTAGTTTTTATACATTTCAGACACTGAGTTATACGATTGATATTTATAGAAACCAACTCAAACCAACAAAAAACTGGTTGTCTTTTTTCGCTTTCGTTTCGTTTTTTCCTCAGTTAGTTGCAGGACCAATTGAAAGAGCCTCACACTTATTGCCTCAATTTTATAAAACATATACATTCAACTATAAACAGATAAAGTCTGGTTTATTGCTAATGGCCTTTGGTCTGTTTAAGAAAATGGTCATTGCAGATCGGGCTGCTGTAGTTGTGAATCAAGTATACAATAACCCAGCAGACTATCAAGGGATAGAAGTTGTACTTGCAACAATTTTATTTGCCTTTCAAATCTATTGCGATTTTTCAGCATACTCAGATATAGCTATCGGAGCAGCCAGAACAATGGGGTTTGATTTGATGAAGAATTTCGACAGCCCTTATTTTTCAAGATCAATTACCGAGTTTTGGAGACGATGGCATATTTCATTATCGACTTGGTTTAGAGACTATGTTTACATTCCATTAGGCGGAAGCCGAAAGGGAAAGTATAGAACCTATGCTAATTTATTTATTGTGTTCTTAGTAAGTGGATTATGGCATGGTGCTGCACTAAATTTTATCATTTGGGGAGCTATTCATGGAGTAATTATTGTTCTTGAAAAAGCCACATACAAACTGAGAAAAAAAGTATTTGCTAAGCTTAATTTAGACAAAGACAATTTTTCAAATCAGTTATTCTTTTCTTTAATAACATTTTCTATAGTAGTTTTTGCCTGGATTTTCTTTAGAGCAGATACTTTTAAAACGGCTTCGACACTCATCAAGAATAGTTTTAATAATAACTTTACTGTAATATTTACAGATCGACTATACGATATGGGGCTAAGTCAAGGTAACCTTATCATCCTGTTAATTTTTATTTTATTATTATTGGTTTTTGAAGTCTATCACAATAGATTAAAAATAGTATCACTTTTAAATAAACAATCTATATTTTTTAGATGGAGTGTTTATGTCGTGATTTTTATGACAATAGTATTGTTCGGAATGTATGGTAACGAAGATAAATCTCAGTTCATATACTTTCAATTTTAAAAAAAAGAAATGCTAAAATTATATTCTAAAGCACTTATTTTTATCATTATCGCTATAGCTTTTATAGGCTTTATCGATAGATTTTGTGTGCAAGATGAACTGTTTCATCAAGCTTACAATAAGTTAAAAGATAAAGAAGTCGATTATGATTTTATCTATATGGGCAACTCCTTGTCCACTCGATCATTTGACACTCGTTCTTTTGATAGTATTTTGGGGACTAACAGTCTAAACATAGGAAGCTCGGCGCAACATTTTTCGATTACGAGAAGACTTTTTCTTGATTTTATCGACAATGAAGATTTACAACCAAATAAAGCATTAATTGTTGGTATTTCACCTTGGCAGTTTAAGGATTATGATACCGAACGTTTAAAGTTTTTACAAATGGCGGCTTTGGATGAAGTTAAATTCTCTGCCGATTACTTTAAAATTCTGAAGAAATTTTATTCGATCGAAGATTATCCTAAAGTACTAAGCCCGACTGTTAGATTTCATAATGAATTACCTGAAAACATTGAACAAACGCATAACAGATTAAAAGTTTTAAAGGCTGGAAAATCAAATGGATTCGAATTATTTGTATCAACAAAATTGAATCAGGAAAAACGAAATTTGAGAAAAAACCTAAAAGGTATGGCTGCTCAATATCCAACACAAATTGCTAATGCCAAAGCGTATAAATTGAGTCAGGAATATGAAAACTTAATTTTAGATATTGTTAATAAATGTTCAGAACTCAATCTGAAAGTGATTTTTGTAACGGCGCCATCAATTAACATGTTATATGAAAAAAATGACTTTGGGTTTTTCAAATACATTGAAAATTTATTGATGGCTCAAAATGTCACCTATGTGAATTTGAATACGTCATTTAACGAGTTAAACTTGGACTACGATGATTTTAGTGATTTGGTACATCTCAATAAATTTGGAATAAAAAAAGCAGGTCCAATGTTTTTAGACATCCTTACGAAGGAAACAAACATACCTGTTGTAATTAATACTGAAACTATAAAGCCTCAAATTGAAAAAGACTCGATTCCAATACCTGCTAAACCTGTACAATCCACTATTAGTTTAACACATTGGAATACAATAAGGGTGAATTTAGAACCGTCTGAATTTCAACATCAAAATCAAGAGGTTTATAAAGTCAGTAGGTCTGTTGCTGATCAAACCGCATATTTAATATCTAAAAGAGAAAGTCTAAAAGGCGAATTACATAAGGTAAGTTTAGTCGTCAAAAAAGGAGATAATAATAGTAATTTCGGACTAAGAATACAGGGGGTTTATCCTAATAGAGTCGATGCAGTATTCAATTTAGACAAAGGTATTGTTGATGGTGTTTCTAAAAATGGTGATTTTACTAATGAAAAGGCACAAATAGAATCGCTGGGAGACGGTTGGTTTAGATGTACTCTTTTTGGTAAAGTTCAGTCAAATAGTGTAAATGTAATTTGTGGTCCTACAGATAAATCATTAGAAGTTATTAGATGGGAAGCTCCAACACATACTAGTGGTAATATATATTTTGTGCCGAATACGTTAAGGTTTGAAAAAGTTAATTAATAATAAAATTATAATGAAAAAAATTATATTTATTTCAGTAGTAGCTATGTTGTGTTTTACATGCAATAATAGTCCAAAAGAGCAAGAGCAGGAGACTCAAAAAATCACTGAAGTCCAAGAAGAGAAAAAATCGTTTGTAATGACACTTCATTTTAAAACCAATAAGGATGATGTCTTTAAAATTATGATGAATAATATTGTTGTTGATGAATTACAAACAAAGAATATTCATATTACTGAAAAAGTTTCACCAAGCACAGGGTTTGATAGAATTACTGCTAAATTTGATCCTGATAATATTTCTCAAGAAGTTTTTATCAGTCTTGGAAATGCTGAATTTAAAGAAGTTCAAATTAAAAGTATCGATGTGTCTTATGGAGACAAAGCGATATCTGCATCCACTGGAGATGAATTAAATGACTATTTTGCTTTCAATAAGCACATTACCTTCGACGCGTTAACCAATACAATAAAAACAAACAAAGTAGATGGTACGCATACACCAACAATAATATTGAGAAGAAAGGTAATTAACTCATTTATTACCGAGTAAACTCTTTTTCCACATTTTTAAAACTTAATAATAACTATGAAATTAAAACAGATACTAGGTAAATTTGAACATGCTACGAGACTGTTATATATTAACTCAGTTACCTTAGCTAATGAGTCTGTTTTAGTTGTTGAATATCCTAAATCTGGTGGTACCTGGTTGGCACAACTTATATCGGGCTGTTTAAACTTACCTTTTCCGAGGAATAAATATCCAATACTAAAAAAGGCGGTATATCACAGCCATTATCAACCTAAATATTTGATTGATAAAAACAAATACATAGTTTGGCTTTTAAGAGATGGTCGGGATATTATGGTATCGTCTTATTTCCACCATTTGGTTTGGAATGATAAAAACAAAAAGGACCCTAAACTGGTTAATTATTATCGAAGTAAACTTAAGTTTGAAGATTATAGTGATATAGAAAATAACCTAGCTACATATATTGAATTTTTGTTTACAGACGAACCTTCTAAACTCATCTTTTTTAATTATCCTGGAAACTGGAAAGCCTATAATCAAAAATGGTTAGAGGCCTCTAAAAATCAGAAAAATGTGTATCTTATCAGATATGAAGACATGTTAAAAGATACATTTTCTGAAACGACCAAACTCATGCAATTTTTTAATGAAGATGATTTTGATACATCACATGTGCAAAGCATCGTCAATAAGTTTTCGTTTGAAAACCAAACCAAACGAAAGCCTGGAGAAGAAAACACGAATAGTTTTTTAAGAAAAGGAATCTCTGGTGATTGGAAAAATCATTTTAATGAAGACGCCAAAAATGTGTTTAAAAAACACGCAGGAGACATGCTAATTGAGCTGGGTTATGAAGATAGCCTAGACTGGTAAAAAAACGTTGTAAACCATCTATATGACCTCCATTAATAAGCTTTTAAATACATTAAAGGATTCTGTTGTTAAAAAGAGCCTTTATGTGTTAGTTTTAAGAGCATCAGGAGCAGTTTTACAAATTCTTGTATTGCTATTTATCACCAATAATGCCAGTGAAGAACTTGTTGGACAATACAATTATTTTAATTCTACAATCATTGTCTTAAGTGCACTTACATTATTAGGAATGAATAGTTCCTTTTTGCAATTTTCAGGAAAGTTAGACGCCTTAGGTGCCTTTGGTAAAATTGTATCGCTATACAAGAAAAAAATCAAGCTCTTATTGACCATGTATGTGGTGATTCTCACTTGCTTTTTAATAGCGTCTAAGCTTCTAAACATAGCTTATTTTCAAGATGAACAACTAACCTATGTTTTAACCAAAGTTTTTATCGCATTACTACCATTTGCAATCACTTTACTTAACCTGGAGGTATTACGAGCCTTAGACTTGCTTTATACGTCTGAAACACTTAGAAACATTGGTCGTTTTGGAGTGCTTTTGGTTTTGATTCTGGTATTAATTTACGTCCAAAGAATCGATTTATTATTTGATGCTTTCATACTCTCGTTTCTAATACTCTCTGTTTACTCTTCTATACTTATAGTGTTAAAAATGAAAAAAGTTGAGGTTTCAAAAGCGGCTTTAAATATTTCTTATAAGGAAATTTTAAAGGTGTCATTTCCCATGTCTTTCAGCTTAATTTCATTATTGATTATGCAGAGTTTTGACATTTATGTTCTAGAGAAATATTATACATTTACTACTGTTGCATATTATGGGATTGCTATTAAAATTTCAGCAGTTGTTGGCATTATACTCACATCAATTAATGCGACAATTGCTCCTCAAATATCCAAACTGTTTTTTGAAAACAACAAAAAGGATTTAAAAGGCGTTATTACCAAGGCAACCACTTTAAACGTATCTTTGTCAATACCTTTAATTATTGGGATTATTATATTTTCTGATTTGATTTTATCATTTTTTGGTGACAACTACGTATTGGCTAAACAAGCCTTGTATGTTATTTTGTTTGGTCAAATAATTAATACATTGTGCGGACCAGTAGGTTTGTATTTAAACATGACAGGAAGGCAAGTGTTTTTTCAGAGAGTGCTACTGGTTGCCCTCATATTAAACATAATTATGAACTTGGTATTAATCCCTAAATATGAAATGCTAGGAGCTGCTGTAAGTACCGCATTTTCGTTTACATTTTGGAATATTTTGGGTTTACTCTATGTGTTAAAAAAGGATAAAATTAATTTGTCTATATTTAAATTTAAGAAGGCCTAAAATTGAAAAAACAATAACTACCTAACATGAAATTAAGTAATATAATTATAGTCTTATACTTAGCTGTTAGTGCAATTTTGTTTACATCATTTTTTGTTAACTTATTTGTTTGGACTTCTTTTTTTATGACCTGGTTAATGTTAACCATCATATTCCTGTATCACCTCAAGATAGAAAAGGATTATTCGCCTTTTTTATCAGCGTATATCACATTTAATTTCTTGTTTTTCTTGCTTGCTCCCATGGTGCAAATCAAAGCATTTACAGACTCTGAAAACCTTTTTCCTAATTATTTTCCCTATTCGGAAGGCGCAGTGTTCTACACCAATGTTTTGATATTAATATCTCATATCATCTTTTTTTGGGCGTACTTATTTTTCAAAAAACGAAAACGAAAAACCATTAAAATAACAACGTATAAATCAAGTAAATACCTGCCACTAAACTTGATCATAATGTTAATAATAGGAATTACAACTCTGGTTATGAGTTTTGATTACCTCGTAACATTATTAACCGAGTCACATTGGAGAAGTACAAGACTCTATGAATTATCTGTGTCAAGTCAGTTAATACTGAAAAAGGTATTGTTTATGATGCCATTTGGTGCTCTAGTACTTGCTTATGCTTACCTCAAAACCAAGAGTAAAAAGAAATTAAACACCAATACAATAGTCATATTTTTTGTTCTGATATTGTTTTTAGCGCTACTCCTTTTTTTCAAAAACCCTCTAACAGAAAAGAGAAACGCCATTGGACCTATATATATAACGCTCTTATTTTTATTTACGCCTAAACTGCTAAATTCAAATATTAAGTCTTTTGTGTTTTTGTTTTTCTCTCTGGTCATATTATTTCCAATGATATCTGGTTTAACGCATTTAGATGCTTCAATAGACCAAATAATAGCCGATCCAGGTTTAATAGTTGAAAGATATAACCGGGAAAGCATTACTAAAACATTTAACACACTGCATTATGATGCTTTTGCAAATGTAATGGCTACTGTAGATTATACTGTAAAAAATGGGCTTTCGTATGGTTATCAAATACTAAGTGGCTTGCTGTTTTTTATTCCGAGAAGTTTGTGGACTTCCAAGCCCATTTCAACTGGTGAGTTAATTGGAGATTATGTCATCGAAGATTATGGCTTTGAATACAGTAACCTCTCTAACCCTATCGTTGCCGAGGGTTATATAAACTTTGGTGTTTTTGGAGTCATACTATTGAGTTTTTTTCTGGCTTATTTTGTAGTCAAGTTTCTGTATTGGCTCAAAGGAAATGATCCGTTAAAAAAAATTATGGCTTTTTATTTTGCTGTACACCTCATGTTCTTGCTACGAGGTGATTTTACCAACGGTTTTTCGTATTTCGTTGGAACACTAATAGGCGTATTAGTTGTTCCTAAAGCCATTGATTTAGTTCTTAAAATGTCCTTTAAAAAAAGTTCTAAATGATAAAAAGGCTCACAAAAGATAAACTGGTAAACTTTCACTTTTTTAGCATCTGTTTTTTAGGAGCCTCAATATTACTTCCTGAAAATTTAAGAAATATTTCTTTGTTTTTATTTGTAATACTTATAGTCATATTAGCGCTAAAAAAACCAGTATACAACGCTACATTAATAAAACCATTAGTTGCTAATACATCATTGTTTTTAATTTTAAGTTTATCACTATTATACTCAAGCGATTTAGATCTTGGATTAAAAAGGCTGATGGTAATTGCTTCTATGCCTGTGTTTTCAATAGGGTTTTATTTAATAAATAGTACTTATACTATTAACTATGATAATTTCTTAAAGAAGTTTTATCTTATTTTTTACATATCTACAGCCTTGTTTTTTGTTTGTGTGCTTATACAAAATATTTTCAATGACCATTTAAACGAATTCATTTTTAGAGACTATAGCGAACGTATAAATTCTAAATACGGAAAGTATTCGATGCATCCCATTTATGCCTCATTATACATTTCTATTTCACTACTTATAGCTACACAGATATCACATTATTTTAAATCAATTGCAAAACGTATTCTCTTTTATAGTTCAATACTTTTTTTAGTATTAATACTTGTCATGCTGGCGCGGAAAGGGATAATAGCAATTACAACTTTGCTTTTTGCAGTGTATTTCCTAAGAAAAAAGAATAAGAAAGTTATTTATACCTATGTATCAATATTAATAGTATTCTTAGCATTTTCATATTTTATTGAACCTATACGAAATAGATATATGGAGTTTATTAATGCCTTTTTTAATTCTGAAAATGGCACTCTGGGATCAACAAGTTACCGACTCAACATTTATAAATGTGCTTTAGCTAAAATCTACGACAACCCAATATTTGGTTGTGGTATTGGAGATACTAAAGGCGTGCTTTTAAGCTGCTATCAGGAAAAAAGCAACATATTTAATGGACTCTATTTTAATTCGCACAATCAGTTTCTAAGCGCTTGGTTAAGCTCAGGTATTCTAGGAGTATTAGCTTTGGGTTATATGATTGTTTATAATTTTAAACTAGCCATCAAAAGACGTAACTTTATTTATTTTTCTATTATAATTATATTCTTATCGGCATTAATGACAGAAAATATATTAGAAAGACAAAACGGAGCGTTACTCTTCTCTTTTTTTATTAATTTGCTCGCGTTTAAAAGCCTACAAGAAGCACCTCAAGAAGAGTAATGAAAAATGTATTAATTATTGGTCCAATTCCAGAGCCCACAACAGGAGTCTCTTTAGCTAACCAGGTTGTTGCTGATAACTTAGCCAAGTATGGTGACTATACTGTAGATACTATCAATACCTCTTATAATAAGTTTGATGAAAGTTTAGGTGCCTTCTCAATTTCAAAGCTTCTATTTTATCTCAAGTTAAATTTCTACGCGTATAAAATTTTTAAAGCAGACATCGTATATATAACACCTGGTCAAACCTTTTTTGGTGTAGTGAAATACACCTTATTCATACTCTTGTCGAAACTATTAGGAAAGGAGTTAGTAACCCATATTCATGGAAACTATGTAGGCAAAGAATACAGTCAGCTTAAAGGAATAAAAAAGCGCATATTTAAAATGCTGTTGAGCAAAACAACGAAAGGTATAGTTTTATCTGAAACGTTAACAGGGAACATGTCGCCATTTATTGAAAATAAAAGCATTTATGTATTGTATAATTTTGTTGAAGACTATGTATTTCCTTCACCAGAACAGGCAAAAGAAAAACTTCAATCTTTTACAAAACCCAAACTTGTCTTTTTAAGTAATCTCATGGAAGAAAAAGGCATATTTGCTTTGCTTGAAGCGCTTCAAATATTAGAAGCAGAAGGCTTTGAATACGAGGCGAAAATCGCAGGTAATATTGATGAGACCAATAAAAGTAAAGCTTTGGGCTATTTCGATAGTTTAAAGCATACGACATATTGTGGCGTGGTTCGCGGACAAGAGAAAAAAGACTTGTTATATTGGTCCAACACCTTCATTCTTCCAACGTGGTACGCTATGGAAGGTCAGCCAATTTCAATACTAGAGGCAATGGCTACAGCCAATGTTGTTTTAACAACAAATCACGCAGGCATACCAGATATATTTAAAGAATCTATCAATGGGTTCTATGTTGAAAAAGAAAGCCCGATAAGTATTGCAAATGCGATTAAAGATATTGCGGCAAATCAGCAAAAAGCAAGTGTGATTCAAGGTAATAACTATAAAGAAGCTAAAGAAAAATACCGAGTAAAAAGCTTTATTGAAAATGCAGTTAGTATATTTAAGGCCTAATTTAGCACATGAGTAATTCAGTACAAGACTTAAATTTATACAAAACACCTAAAGGATTTAGGGGTAAATCTGCAATTACCGTACAGTTGTGGTGGATAGTTCAGGGTACTTTATTTGCAATGTCGCCTCAATTTTTATACGGTTGGAGACGTTTCCTAGCAAAACTTTTTGGTGCTAAAATTGGTAAAAATGTCATTTTAAGACCTAGCGTTAAAATGACATATCCCTGGAAAATAACGATTGGTGAGAATAGTTGGATTGGTGATGATGTCGTATTGTATTCTTTGGGAGACATTGAAATAGGGAAAAACACAGTGATTTCTCAAAGAGGATATGTGTGTACTGGTTCGCATGATTATAAAAGTGAGCGTTTTGATATTTATGCTGAAAAAATAAAAATAGGAGACCAATGTTGGCTGGCAACAGATGTTTTTGTTGCTCCCGGAATTTCTGTAGGAGATGGTGTTGTTGTAGGAGCCCGAAGTTCTGTAATTGATGATTTAGAACCATTTTCAGTTTACGTAGGATCTCCAGCAAAATTTTTAAAGAAAAGATAACTTGAGTAAAACTAATATTACAATTGTTGGTGTCAACTATTACCCAGAAGATAGTGCGATTGGATTATATACAACTCAACAAGCAGAATATTTACAGTCTAAAGGCTACAACGTTTCTATAATTACTGGCTTTCCTTACTATCCTCAATGGCAAATAAGATCAGATTACAAAGATAAAACCAGATGGTATAAGGAAGTTATCAATAATGTAACGGTATACAGGTATAAGCAATATGTACCTTCTAATCCTACCTTTTCAAAGCGAATTATTCATTTACTTAGCTTTACCTTCGGAAATATTATAAACCTTTTTAAGGTAGACAAGCCCAACTATGTCATCTGTATTGTTCCTTTTACCTCATCAATTCTCCTGGGATGGCTTTTAAAACTTAGATACCGATCTAAACTATGGATTCATATTCAGGATTTTGAATTTGATGCTGCTATTGATTCCGGACTTCTAAGCAGCAATAAATCCTTTTTCATAACATGTATTCTTTGGGTAGAAAAGTTTTTATTAAAGCGCGCTGACACCATTAGTACTATTAGCAACGGAATGCTTAATAAACTAAATAAAAAGGTTAAAAACGCCAACACATATTACCTTACAAATTGGTTAGACACCTCAAAGTTTCGAGTAAAAACAATTCAAAAGCACGATTATCTTAAGTCAGATAATTTTAAAATTTTATACTCAGGAAACATTGGAGCCAAACAAGACTGGGATTTTTTCTTCGCGGTTTTAGAAGGGCTCAAAACCTCAACGGGAATTGAAGTTATTGTTGTTGGTGAAGGTGCAGAAAAAACTAAAGTCGTTCAAAAAATACAACAGTATGACTTCGTTAAACACTTCAATTTAGTGCCATATGAAGAGCTTCCGTCACTATTATCAAGTGCAGACGTTCATGTCTTATTTCAAAAAAGTGATGTTATTGATACTGTAATGCCTTCGAAGTTGCTAGGTATGATGGCGAGTTCAAAACCATCTATAGTGACCGGAAATAAAGCTTCTGAAGTAGCTACAGTCTATCAAAAATCACAAGGCGGTTACTATTTCAGTGATAACTCTGTAGATAGTGTTATAGATTGTATTAATGAACTAAAAAATAACAAAGAACTCTGTACTCAGTTAGGTGCAAATGCTGAGCAATTTGTTGTTAAAAATTATTCTAAAGAAAACATCCTAGACAACTTTATTTTAGAGTTAGAAAAGTAAAGGATTTTTTTAAATGAATTATTATATTCTACCGTCTTAATTTTTCTATTTTTGTTTATAAATATCATAATTAATGAAGATCTCAGTAATAGGCACTGGTTATGTAGGCTTAGTCACAGGAACATGTTTAGCAGAAACCGGAAATGAAGTACTTTGTATAGATATAGATCAAAGTAAAGTGGAACAAATGCAAAATGGTGTTGTTCCAATTTATGAACCTCACTTAGATATATTATTTGAACGAAATATTAAGGCAAACAGACTTAAATTTTCAACCTCTTTAAACGAAGGGTTAGACCATGGTGACATCATCTTTCTAGCACTGCCAACACCCGAAGACGAAGATGGTTCGGCAGATTTGTCTTATGTGCTTGGAGTAGCTAAAAACATAGGAAAAGCCATACAAAATTATAAGGTTATTGTAGATAAAAGTACAGTACCTGTTGGAACATCTGATAAGGTTAGAGAAGTAATTTCTAAAGAAACTGATGTCGAATTTGATGTTGTTTCAAACCCTGAATTTCTTAGAGAAGGGTTTGCTGTAGACGATTTTTTAAAACCTGAACGAATTGTTATTGGTTCTAGCTCAGAGAAAGCTACAGCTTTAATGAAAAAACTCTATAAGCCTTTTGTTCGCTCAGGAAATCCAATTATTGTAATGGACGAGCGTTCTGCCGAACTTACAAAGTATGCGGCAAATTCATTTCTGGCGACCAAAATTACATTTATGAATGAAATCGCAAACTTTTGTGAAAAAGTAGGAGCCGATGTTGATAAAGTAAGAGTAGGAATGGGAACCGATTCCCGAATTGGAAAACGTTTCTTGTTTCCAGGTATTGGTTATGGAGGTTCATGCTTTCCTAAAGACGTAAAAGCTCTGTTTAAATCTGGTCAAGACAATGATTACGAGTTTAATATTTTGAAATCAGTTATCGAGGTTAATGACACGCAAAAAAAGATACTTATTCCCAGAATTGATGCGTATTTTAATCATGATTTAAAAGGAAAAACTTTTGGAATCTGGGGACTTGCCTTTAAGCCTGAAACCGATGATATTAGAGAGGCACCATCGGCATATATCATAGAAGCTTTGTTAAAAAAAGGAGCAGCCTTAAAAGTGTTTGATCCTGAGGCAATGCAAAACATTGAAAAAAAGTTTGGAGATACGCTAACTTATGCCAAAAACATGTACGATACAACCAAAGATATTGATGCTTTGATTATATGTACAGAATGGAGTATATTTAGAACACCAGATTTTGATAAATTGAAATCAAACATGAAAAACCCAGTAATTTTTGACGGACGTAATTTATACGATTTAGAAGATGTTAAAAATGAAGGGTTTTACTATTCATCAATAGGAAGAAATACCACTAATTCATGAAAAATGTATTAATAACAGGAGCAGCTGGTTTTTTAGGCTCTCACTTATGTGATCGTTTTATTAAAGAAGGGTATTATGTTATTGGAATGGATAACTATATCACTGGAGACAAACGAAACTTAGAACATTTACAGTCTCATGCCAATTTTGAATGCATCGAGCATGATGTCACCAAACATATTTCTATTGATAAACATCTGGATTATATATTACATTTTGCATCACCTGCTAGTCCGATAGATTACTTAAAAATACCAATTCAAACCTTAAAAGTTGGTTCCTTAGGAACACATAATCTTTTAGGTCTGGCTAAAGCTAAAAAAGCCAGATTATTAATTGCATCGACCTCTGAAGTTTATGGAGATCCACTAGTTCATCCGCAAACCGAAGATTACTACGGAAATGTTAATACTATAGGCCCAAGAGGCGTTTACGATGAAGCTAAGCGTTTTCAGGAATCTATTACCATGGCTTACCATCGATTTCATGGATTGGAAACTCGAATTGTTAGAATTTTTAATACCTATGGCCCTAGAATGCGATTAAATGACGGACGAGTAATTCCTGCATTTATGGGACAAGCATTGAGAGGCGAAGATTTAACCGTTTTTGGTGATGGTTCGCAAACACGCTCATTTTGTTATGTAGATGATCAGGTTGAAGGTATTTATAGATTGCTTCTAAGTGATTACGCTTATCCTGTAAATATTGGAAATCCAAATGAGATTTCAATACGTGATTTTGCTGAAGAAATTATCAAACTTACGAATACATCTCAAAAAGTAATTTATAAAGATTTACCTGTAGATGACCCAATGCAGCGACAACCCGATATCTCATTAGCAAAAAAGATATTAAATTGGGAACCGAAAATAAATAGAGAAGAGGGCATGAAGACTACCTTTGAATATTTTAAAGGCTTGTCTCAAGAAGATTTATTTAAAAGAGAACATAGAGATTTCTCAAAACACATTAAAGCGTAAATTGAGTTTATTTAAACAAGGACGATATTCAGGATATTTAAGGCCAATTTCATACTTAATAGATTTAAGTATCATAAATGGTTTGGCTATTCTGTATTTTTTTAAAAATATAGATCCCGTTGTGTTTGTCGTTTTTTCTTCAATAGCATGGGTAACATTATCTGTTTACTCTAAATTCTATGAAGTGTACAGATACACAAGAGAGGTTAAAATTTTCTCTTTGATACTATCTCAGATGGTATTGTTTACACTTGTTATGTTTGCTTTTTCTGGCTATTATCACAACTTAGATATTTACCCTCTAACTATATTTAAGTATATCTTATTTGTGTTTTTAGGCATCGCATTTTTTAAATTCACAGTGTATTATTTGTTGCAGAAATACCGCGTGTCTTTTGGCGGAAACTTTAGACGCACTGTAATCTTTGGCGCTAATAAAAAAACCCACGCCTTAGAGAATTTTTTTAACAAAAACCCTGAGTATGGCTATGTGCACCTGAAAACATTTAGCTTTAAAGATAAAAAAGAAACCAAACTTCAGGATTACTTTGATTATATCATTGAAGAGGATATCGATGAAATCTATTGCTCTATAAGTGAACTCTCCAATCAGCAAATAAGTGACATAGCAGACTTCGCTGATAATAACCTTAAAATATTAAAATTCTTACCGGATAATAAAGACATCTATTCAAAAAAATTAAAGTACGAGTACTACGATTATATTCCAATATTATCGTTGAGGAATATTCCTCTTGAAGATTCTTTTAATATGGTAATTAAAAGGTTTTTTGATATTGTATTTTCGAGTTTGGTCATTATTTTCATATTGTCTTGGTTAACACCTATAATTGCAATTTTGATAAAGTTGGAATCCAAAGGCCCAATATTTTTTAAGCAATCCAGAAATGGCTTTAATTATAAAGAATTTGACTGCTACAAGTTCAGGTCGATGACCCCAAACAAAAACGCTCATCTTTATCAGGCAACCAGAGGAGATCAGCGAATTACCAAAATTGGTAAATTTATTAGGAAAACGAGTATTGACGAATTACCACAGTTTTTTAATGTACTGTTTGGCGATATGTCTGTCGTAGGACCTCGTCCTCATATGGTAAGTCATACCAATATGTACGCTAAAAAAATAGACAAGTTTATGGTAAGACATTTTGTTAAACCAGGTATTACCGGACTTGCTCAAATAAGTGGTTTTAGAGGAGAAGTAGAAACAGATAAAGACATTATTGGGCGCGTAAAGTATGATATTTTCTATATAGAAAACTGGTCTTTACTATTAGATTTAAAAATCATAACACAAACCTTTACCAATGCCATCAAAGGCGAAGACAAAGCTTATTAAATTAACTGTTTGAAACGATTCATTTGCGCTTTAAAACTAAAGTTTGAGACTGCTTCCTTCTGAATCATTTTTTTGCGTTCTTCCGAAATATGTTCCGCCTTAATGGTTGAAATAACAGTGTTTAAATGCTCGTAATTTCCTGCTTCAGCAATCCAGCCTAAGTGATGTTTTGCAATAATAGTTTCACCTTCACCACCACCAAAATAAAGCATTGGCAAACCTAAGTGCGCATATTCAAAAATCTTTGAAGGTACACTTCCGTAAATCCTGTTTAATAAAGGAATAATCGCGACATCATAAGCCATTAAAACCTGGTGTAACGCTTCTCTTGTCACGCGACCGTGAAAAAAGATGGGCAATTCTGGATGTTGCGAAATAAAGGCTTCAATTTTGTTCTGCTCAGCACCTGAGCCATAAATATGGAATTCTAGACCAGAATAATCCAATTCATTACAAAGTTTGTAAATACCTTGAGCTATTCCTAAAAGTCCGGCATAAACAATTTTAAGTGTTCCACTTTCAGAATGATGTTCTATTATAGGAGCTTTAAATTCTGGAAAATTACGATACAAAAATGTAGTCTTGTCTGGATATAATGAGGTTACATGAGTCAATATTTCTTCGCTTTGCCCTAAAATAATGCTAGCCTTTTTATAATTAAAGCGCTCTATTTTTTCTAATAATTTATAACTAAAATTCTTTTTTAATGCACCAAGTTCAAAACCTGCTATTGGCCAGAGGTCACTTACATTTAAAATAAGGTTTCTGTTTTTCTTACGTAAAAATAGCATTGAGGTAAAAGCAACCAACAAGGGAGGTGACTGTATAATTACCGTTTTAGGAATCTTATGCCACATAAAAAACCAAATCAAACTAAAGCTATAAGATAACATTGCTATTAAACGCAATAATTTATTTTTTGAATTACTGGCATAAACCCAAAGCCGATTAACCGTAATGCCGTTTTCTTGAGATTGATGCGTAAATTTTCCTTTGTAGTCATCAAATATTTTCCCTGTAGGATAATTAGGCAAAGGTGTTAAAACAGTAACATTACAATTGGCGTTATGTAACCCCTCAGCTAATTGAAATATCCTATTAGAGGCAGCTCCAATTTCCGGAGGGAAATAACTCGTAATAATTAAAACAGTTTTATTCATCGTTCATCTGTAACATAAGAGGTGAATTGCTTGAGTTTTCCACTTTTAGAACGTTTTAAATGGTCTTGTTTTTCAAAAGAAATCGTTAGTCCGCTTTCAAGATACGTTTCCATTTCTTTAGTAATTGCTTTAATTTTTTCTTCGGAAAGTGGGTCGTTACAGACATATATAATCTTAAAATGATGCTTATCTAATTGCTCGATAACAAATTCTTTAACCTTACCATCATCTTCAATAATACTTTTTGTGATATAGTAAAAGGTCAATCCAGCAGCCCGTTTTCCGCTAGGTAAAACGGCAATATCATTAGTTCGTCCAACTAATTTTTCTAATAGAGGAGTTCTAAGCGTACTTTGTTTTGAAAGGATGGCAATATCGCCAATATCATACCTTATAAACGGATGAGCTTTGTTATAAAGTGATGTGATGACAACACGACCTTCTTCTCCATAAGGAAGCGGGTTATCATCTTTATCTAAAATTTCAACAAATAGAGTTTCACTATTGACCTGCCAATCATTATCGGGATTTTGAAATGCAATCAAATCCAATTCTGAAGCGCCATATTCGTTAATTACGGGAACTCCAAAAGAGCTTTCCATGAGCAATTTATCATTATGAAATAACATTTCCGAAGTCACCACACATGCTTTTAATGTTGGACAAATTGTTTTTAAATTTAATTGTTTTCGGTTTAAAAATTTAGCAAACTGAACAATAGGACTGGTGTAACCATTGATATAATCAAAAGCAGTTGATTTAAATTTGTTGAGGTGCTTTTCGAATGCAGCATCACTTAAATCAAATACCGAAAATCGGTAACGCTTAGTTAAACTGTCTTTTAAACGCTCTTTGTAATAGCCTTTTTTATCTAAAGGAATGCCATAAAACCGAGCTTGTTTAGAGGTGTTAAAATCTAAACCATACCAGCCAAAACGATTTTGAATAACAGCCCAGGTTAATGCATGACAGTATTTGTCTTTTGCAAAAATAAAAGGATCACCTGATGAACCTGATGTTTTGTTGACGTAAACGTTTTTAGAAATAAAGCCTTTAGTTAAGCGATCATTTAAGGGTAATTGTAAATCCCGTTTGGTCATGACTGGGATTGTATTCCAATCGTTATAACTAGAAGTTTTAACTAAAGATTTATAATACGGATTATGCTCTATATGGTATTGAAAAATAGCTTGCCTTTTGTCATGTATATGAGCATCATAATCTCTATCATTTTTTTCTTGAATTGCAGCTAATTCTTCTCTTGCCTTTTCTAGAGGAAAGCCATTAAGTCGTAATGAAAAATTAAAAATGTTCAAAAAAAGCGAGTGTTTGTATTTATTGTAAAGTAAAGAAAAAAAAGTCTTGTTGCGAAGTTAACTTAAAAGCTAAAAACGATTATTTTTACGCAAACAAATTAAAACCATGACTATTTTAATTCTTGGCTCTGGCGGAAGAGAGCATACATTTGCTTGGAAAACAGCTCAAAGTCCATTGTGTAAAAAGCTTTTTGTAGCTCCAGGTAACTCTGGTACTGCAGCAATTGCAACTAATGTAAATATTAGCGTAACCGATTTTGAAGCTATCAAGGCTTTAGTGTTAAAGGAAAATATAGATATGGTTGTTGTTGGGCCAGAAGATCCTTTGGTTCAAGGTATTCACGATGCATTTTTAAACGACGACCAATTAAAACACGTTGATGTTATTGGTCCGCAAAAAGCTGCTGCTGAGCTTGAAGGCAGTAAAGAATTTGCTAAAGAATTTTTATTTAGGCATCATATTCCAACAGCAGCGTACCAAAGTTTTGACGCTACAACAGTAAACGAAGGCTATGCTTTTCTAGAGACTTTAAATCCGCCGTATGTATTGAAGGCCGATGGTTTAGCCGCTGGTAAAGGGGTTTTAATTCTTAACGACTTAGATGAAGCGAAAGCTGAATTAAAACACATGTTGGTTGATGCTAAATTTGGAGACGCAAGTTCTAAAGTTGTTATTGAAGAGTTCCTGGATGGTATTGAATTAAGTTGTTTTGTATTAACCGATGGAAAACACTACAAAATTTTGCCAACAGCAAAAGATTACAAACGTATAGGAGAAGGCGACACAGGACTAAATACTGGTGGTATGGGAGCAGTATCTCCAGTGCCTTTTGCTACAGATACGTTTTTAAATAAAATAGAAGAACGCATCGTAAAGCCGACAATAAACGGATTGCAAAAAGATAATTTACCCTACAAAGGTTTTGTGTTTATTGGTTTAATAAAAGTAGGAGACGACCCTAAAGTGATAGAATATAATGTGAGAATGGGAGACCCGGAAACAGAGGTTGTGCTACCACGACTAAAAACCGATTTGGTTAAAATCTTTAAGGCTATTGCCGATGAGCGTTTAAACGAAATTGATATTGAAATTGATGAACGCGCGGCAACTACTGTAATGTTAGTCTCTGGAGGATATCCAGAAGCTTATGAAAAAGGAAAGGAAATAACAGGTTTGCAACACATTGAAGACTCCATACCGTTTCATGCTGGTGCAAGTTTAAAGGATGGTAAAATTATAACCTCTGGCGGACGTGTTATGGCTATAACTTCTTATGGAGATACATATCAAGAGGCCATAAAAAAATCTTATCAAAATATAGCTAAACTACATTTTGATAAGATGAATTATCGAAAAGATATTGGTTTCGATTTATAGGTAAGAATGAGAAGATATCGTTTTATCTTCCTCATTATTATCATTATATTTTTTAAGCTGAAGCATCCAATATACAAAGGCTACCATACCAACAATGATAAAAAGCCAAGACATAAAATTAGCCGACCACCAATTTTCAAGTTCTAGGGCTCTTAGAGCATCAAAAGGTGCGAATAGTACATTAACGAATAAATCTTGTATTGCGTAAAAAAAGTCTTTCATTATAAGATGTTTTTTAGAACCTCATTGCGAGCTTCAAGGGTATAATCATATATTTACAGTGCAAAATTACATATTTTTTTCATTTTAAAATAGTAAAGAGACAAAACCATAACAATGATTTCAAATTTTTTTAGCAAATCAAAACCGATTCATTACATAGTGGTAAGCATAATACTGCTTGTGGTTTTTGTATTGTCTAAATTAAACACCTTCTCAGAAGGGATTGATATCTATTTAATTTCGAAGCAAACAGGGTTGTTTTTAGTGTGTTTGTTTTCAGTATTTGTCTTTGATTTTCTTGTGACACGAAATAGCCTAACTAAAAAGAACAGTTACAATATTGTACTTTATGTACTGTTCTTTGCAATGCTACCTCAGGCTATTTTAAACTCTGAAATCATATTTGCGAATCTCTTTGTTTTATTAGCATTAAGACGTTTAATAAGTCTTAGAACTCAAAAAGACATAAAGAAAAAACTTTTTGACGCCTCTTTTTGGATTGCTGTGGCGACATTATTCTATTTTTGGTCGTGGGTGTTTTTTGCACTTATTTTTATAGCATTATTAACTTACGGAATTACTGATATTAAAAACTATATCATTCCACTCATTGGTATTGCCACAGTAGGAGTTATCACTATATGCTATCTTATCATTTTCAATGTTGATATATTAGACTTTGCTCATAGTTTATTTGACTATAGCTTAGATTACACAACATTAAACTCTAAACAGGTTATTGTAGCCTCAACCTTATTATTATCTTTTGGGCTTTGGGCTTTATTCTATTATATTAAAAATATAAAGTCGCAAATGAAATCCTACAGACCTTCATTTAAATTGATTATAATCACTGCAGTTCTGGCTTTGTTAATAGTTGTGTTTGCACCATCAAAAAACGGAAGTGAATTCATTTTCTTATTTGCTCCACTGTCAATAATTATGACAAATTACCTCGAAGTGATTTCAGAAAACTGGTTTAAAGAAACGTTACTTTGGACTATCATTCTTACGCCTATAGCGCTATTAATGTTGTAGTTTTTTTCCAAATGCTAAATCTCCTGCATCACCTAAACCGGGAATGATATATCCTTTATCACTCAATGTTTGATCTATAGCTGCAATCCATAAATGTGTATCTTTTCCGAAGTGATTATTCACAAAATTCACACCATCCTGAGCACCAATCACACTCACCAGATGAATATTTTTAGGAGTTCCAAAGGGCTTAAGCGCTTCAAAAGTAGCAACCATAGATTGGCCACTGGCCAACATAGGATCGGCAAGTATGAGTGTTTTTCCTTCAAGACTCGGACAGGCTAAATACTCGACAATAATTTCAAATGTTTCAGGATTGTGCTTATGATGCCTATAGGCCGAAATAAAAGCATTTTCAGCATCATCAAAATAATTAAGTAAACCACTATGAAGTGGTACGCCTGCTCTTAAAATCGAACAGAGCACAATCTCATCAGTATATAACTGTGTATTACTTTTTCCTAAAGGTGTCGTAATGGTTTTTGGTTTATAATCTAATGTTTTACTCATTTCATAGCATAAAACTTCTCCAATCCGCTCTATGTTCCTCCTAAAACGCATTCGGTCTGTTTGAATTTGAGCATCTCTTATTTCAGAAATAAAAGAATTTAAAATAGAATTTTCTTGAGCTAGATGATGTATATGCATGTTTCGTAGTCACTTTTAAGGGAGATAAAGTTAATAATTACTTCTATATTTGCACTTTAAAATTAGAGATTATGTTTTCAGAAAGCGCAAATAAAATATTTCAGGATGTTATTGAAAAATATCACATCATTAATACTGTAGATCAACCCTTTACAAATGCATACGATAAAACCTCAAATTTGTTAGAGCATTTATTGTATCGTAAATGCTGGATAGATACTGTTCAATGGCATTATGAAGATATCATTAGAGACCCACAAATCGACCCAGTTGCGGCTCTAAAACTTAAGCGCCAAATTGATGCTTCTAATCAGGACAGAACCGATATGGTTGAGTATATTGATAGTTATTTTCTTGAAAAATATAAGAATGTAACACCTAAAGCAGATGCTACGATTAATACCGAAAGTCCTGCATGGGGAATTGATAGATTATCCATTTTAGCACTTAAAATATATCATATGAATGAAGAAGCAACACGTGAAGATGCTTCTGATGCTCACAAAGAAGCTTGCCAAAAAAAGCTTGATATTTTATTAGAGCAACGTGTCGATCTATCTACAGCGATTGATACGCTTTTAGATGATATTAGTAAAGGTGATAAATACATGAAAGTGTATAAGCAAATGAAAATGTATAATGACGACGAGTTAAATCCTGTACTACGCTCACAGAAGTAAGAACGCCTAATCCTGAACTTGTTTCAGGATCTCATCTGATTTGTTGAGATGCCAAAACCTAAACACATTCTAGTAATTCGTCTCTCCGCAATGGGAGATGTCGCTATGACTGTGCCAGTATTAAGAGCATTGACGTCTCAATATCCTGAAGTACAACTAACAGTACTAACCAAACCTTTTTTTAAACCTTTTTTTAGGGACATTCCTAATGTTCAGGTTTTTGAAGCCAAAATCAACAGTGCACACAAAGGTGTTTTTGGACTTTGGAAATTATCCCGAGAACTTAAAGCATTGCGTTTTGATGCCATTGCAGATTTGCATAATGTCTTACGTAGCAATATTTTAAAATTCTTTTGCTTCGGAAAACAAGTCGTACAAATAGACAAAGGACGACAGGATAAAAAAGCTTTAGTTGATGGAAGCGCATTTAAACAACTTAAAACAACGCACCAACGCTATGCTGATGTCTTTGAAAAATTAGGCTATAACATCGATTTAAAAACACCTGTTTTTCCAGAGAAATCAAATCTGGAACCAACTGTACATACTCGTATTGGGACAGATTCAAAACTATGGATTGGTATTGCACCTTTTGCAGCTTTTGAAGGAAAGATGTATCCTTTAGATTTAATGGAAAGGGTTATTGAAACACTCTCAAAAACGTATAAGGTTATTTTATTTGGAGCAGGAGATAAAGAGGCACAAACACTTGAAGAGTTTGCAAACCAATATGACAATGTTGTTAATTTAGCAGGTCAGTTTACCTTAAAAGAAGAACTGGATGTTATTTCAAACCTTGACTTAATGCTGGCTATGGATTCAGGTAATGCGCATTTAGCTGCCATGTTAGGCGTTAAAGTCCTTACCATTTGGGGAGTGACACACCCTTATGCTGGTTTTTTGCCATTTAATCACACTATGGCATCTGCACTTCTTGCAGACAGAACACAATTTCCAAAAATACCAACATCAGTATATGGTAATGCACTTCCAGAAGGATATCAAAATGCCATGCGAACTATTACTACAGAGCAAATTATAGATAAAATAACAGAGCTGCTAAAATAAAAAAGCCTCATTCCAGAAGAATGAGGCAAGATTTAGAATTTTTTAGATAATCCCTAATGATTAAATTCTAATCTGGAACGAATTTATTTTGATTAAAATTGCCTATCAAGAATTTGTAAGAATATATTCGTGTTTTTCGATAAAATGCTGATTATTACGATTAAAGACAATATTTTCGGACAAAATGTAATTAAACATCATCATAATCAACAACCAATGTGGATGTTGTTGGATGTGCTTGACAGGTTAAAATTAAGCCTTCAGCTAATTCACCATCGGTTAAAATATTATTTTGTCTCATGGTTGCTTTTCCTTCAGTAACTCTTGCAATGCAACTACTACAAATACCTCCCTGACAAGAGTAAGGCGCATCGATATCTTCATCTAAAGCTGCTTCTAAAACCGTTTGCTTATGAGACATCTCAAATACAGATGTTTCATCATCTAACAAAACTGTTACTTTGGTTCTACCATCAGCAATTGTATTACTTTCTATTTCAGTAGGTTTCGCTGCTTTAAATAATTCAAAATGAATACGATTTTCATCGATATCATGTTCAGTTAAAACATCCTTTACAGTATGAATCATACCTTCAGGTCCACAAAGATAATAAGCATCAACCTCGACGTGCTTATATTTGTTCTTCATCACATAATTAACAGTACTTTTTTCAACACGACCAAATATGGCATCGTCTTCATCTTCTTGGCTAAACACAAACTGAATAGAAAAGCGAGAACTGTATTGATGTTGAAGTTCGAGAAGCTCATTTAAAAACATAGTGTCTTTGGTGGTTTTATTTCCATAAACCAAAATGATTTTACTATGAATTTCCTCTTCAAGCGCACATTTTATGATACTCAATACTGGCGTAATTCCACTACCAGCAGCAAAAGCAGCAATGTTTTTTGTTTTAGAATCATTGGGCTCAAATACAAACCGACCCTTGGGTGGAGCGACCTCTAAAATGTCTCCAACCTGCAATGTGTTATTGGCATAAGAGGAAAAGGTACCATCTTCAACTTCTTTAACAGCCACCTTTAAATTACCACTTTTTGGAGAGGTGCATAATGAATAATCTCGTCTTATTTCGTTACCATTAATTGTAGTTTTTAAAGTAATATATTGCCCTGCTTTAAATTGAAACGTAGCTTTTAGTGCTTCAGGAACATCAAAACCAATGGATACTGATTTTTCTGTTTCTTGCGTTATTGAGTTTATTGCGAGCTTATGAAATTGTGACATAGAGTTATTTTTTTGTAAAAATAAGAAATCGTTCTAGGATTTATATTTAAGTTGTAACAAAATGAAGTTAAATTCTACTAACAGTTCATATCAAAAGAAATCATAATTTTAGAATAATCAAACCAGATACTAACAAGCAACCACAAAACATGAGACTAAAACATTTCTTAAACCTCGAATGGAAGCAGTTTTTTCGCTCGGCAAGTTTTAATAAAAGTATAGGGCTTAAAATTTTAATGATCTTTTTCGCACTCTACTTTATGGTATCGTTTTTAGCAATGGGACTTGCGTTATATCCAGGGTTAAAAAAAGCATTCCCAGATAAAGATCCTTTTCTTATCGTAAACGGATTCATGTTTTTTTACATTCTAGGCGATATGTTAATGCGTTTCTTTTTACAGAAGTTACCTGTAATGTCAGTAAAGCCACTACTAACATTGCCCGTTAAACGCAACAAAGTAGTTCATTATGTTTTACGAAAGTCAGGCTTTTCATTTTTTAATTTCTTACCACTATTTGCGTTTGTGCCATTTAGTATCATGTTACTCTTTAATGGCTATCCTAAACTTTCAGTATTGTTCTGGTTTTTAGGTATTATCGTTGTAACTCTTATCATCAATTTCTTAAACTTTATTATTGAAAGTTTTTCTTCGGAAAGAGAACTGTCTTACCTTCCAATTATCGTATTTGCCGGAAGTTTATTTGCTTTAAACCATTTTAATATTGTGTCGTTTACAAATTTAGTATCCAATGCGTTTATGGGCATATATAATAATCCGATTTACATTGTAATTCCGATAGCTATCTTAATAGGATTGTATATCATCAATTTTAAAATGCTTAAATCTAAACTGTATCTGGATAGTTCGTTAAAGAGCAAGGTTAGCGAAGTTAATGCCTCTTCAATGGAGTGGACAAAGCGCTTTGGAGATATTGCACCTTTTATGCAGTTAGACTTAAAATTAATCTGGCGAAATAAAAGACCGCGCTCATCTATGTTTTTATTAATATTAGGACTATTATATGGCTTGGTATTTTATCCAAACCCTCAGTTTGCCGATTCGCCTATGATTTTTGGGTTTGTTGGAATCTTTGTTACTGGGATTTTCTTAATCAACTTTGGGCAGTTTATTCCGGCTTGGGATAGTGGATACTATAAAATGCTTATGAGCCAGAACATCAAGTATGAACAGTACTTAAAATCTAAGTATACACTTATGATTTTGAGTGTAATTATCATGTTTGTTTTAAGTATACCTTATGTGTATTTTGGATGGAAAATCTTGGCAGCACACTTTGCCGCAGCAATTTATAATATTGGTGTAAATAGCTATGTCATCATGTATGGAGGCTCTTTTAACCGCAAGAAAATCGATTTAAATCAAAGAGCCGCATTTAATTATCAGGGAACAGGAGCTGTACAATGGATTATCGGGATTCCTCTAATGTTATTGCCTGCAGCAATATTTGGAATAACAGCGTACTTCATAAGTTTTGAAATAGGATTACTTGCCCTGGCGCTTTTAGGTATAACAGGGATATTACTACACCAAAAACTTATAAAATTTATCACACAGAAATATTTAGATTCAAAGTATAAAATGATTGACGCCTTTAGTCAAGATAGCTAATAATATATATTCATATGATACATACTAAAGACCTTACAAAAGCATATAACGGAACAACTGTTCTAAAAATAGATGAATTAAATATCCCTAAAGGACAAAGTTTTGGACTAGTAGGTAATAATGGAGCCGGAAAAACAACTTACTTTAGTTTGTTACTAGACCTCATAAAACCATCTACAGGAAACATCACAAACAATGCTATTGTGGTAGATGAAAGCGAAGACTGGAAACCATTTACGTCAGCTTTTATCGATGAAAGTTTTCTTATCGGATACTTAACACCTGAAGAATATTTTTATTTTATTGGAGAGCTTCGCGGACAAAATAAAGCCGATGTCGATAACGTAATATCACAGTTTGAAGACTTTTTTCATGGTGAAATTTTAGGTCAGAAAAAATACCTGAGAGATTTAAGTAAAGGAAACCAGAAAAAAGCAGGTATCGTTGCTGCACTTATCGGAAATCCTGAAGTTATAATCTTAGACGAACCTTTTGCAAATTTAGATCCTACCACACAAATACGCTTAAAAGGAATTATTAAAGACCTAGCAGAAAAGAAAGGGGTTACCGTTTTAGTATCTAGTCATGACTTATTACATGTAACTGACGTGTGTGAGCGTATCGTGGTTTTAGAAAAAGGGGAAGTTATCAAAGACCTTGAAACCAACGCAGCTACACTTAAAGAACTCGAAGCCCATTTTTCGGGTACAGAGATGGTGTAGAAGCCAGCAATACATCTAAAAACCTGCCATTTTTAGATAATAATTCAAAAAGATGCTTATTTTTACAGCATTGCATAATATATGTAAGCGATTTTAGTTATAATATTTACAAAAAACTAAACCACTTGAATACATCTTTTAAAGTCTTTATCGTACTCTTTTGCGGCTCAATGTTTATCACAAGTTGTTCCCGTAAAAAAGACACGTTCATTAACCGAAATTTCCACGCTTTAGGTACTAAATATAATATTCTTTACAACGGAAATATTGCACTGGAGAAAGGTAGAGAAACTGTTGATGATGCTGCAACAGATAACTTCTGGGAGTTACTTCCAATTGAACGTATGCAAGTTAAGGATGAAATTGTCTTACCTGGACAATCTAAAAATCAAGACTTCGAACGAGCCGAAGAAAAAGCGATTAAAGCAGTGCAAAAGCACGGCATGAATATCAAAGGAAAAGAACATAATCCACAAATAGATGAAGCTTATTTGTTATTAGGTCAAGCCCGTTATTTTGACCAACGCTTTGTTCCTGCATTAGAAGCATTCAATTACATACTCTACAAATACCCAGCTAGTGATAAGATAAATACGGCCAAAGTATGGCGAGAAAAAGCCAACATTCGATTAGAAAATAACGAATTGGCTATTGAAAATCTTAAGCGCTTATTAGAAAATGAAGAACTCGAAGACCAGGATTTGGCAGATGCAACGTCTATTTTAGCTCAAGCTTATCTCAATATTAAAGCAAAAGATAGTGCATTGACACAATTAGCCATTGCTGCCGATTACACTAAAAAAAATAAAGAAAAAGCACGCTTTAATTATATTATTGGTCAATTATATAATGAGTTTGGAGAGAAAGACAGTGCTAATATTGCTTTTGATAAAGTAATCGAAATGCATCGTAAAATACCAAGACCGTATTACATTAATGCTCACTTAGCCAAATCGAATAACTTCGATATGGAAAATGGAAACCAAATAGAATTTTTAGAATACCTTACCGACTTAGAAGAAGATCGCGAAAACCGTCCTTTTTTAGATAAAATTTATTACCGAATTGCAGAATTTCACAGAGAAAATCAAAGAGACTCTATGGCTTTTGCGTATTATAATAAATCCCTGAGAACCAATTTAGGAGATAAAGAGCTACAGGCCAGAGACTATGCAACGCTTGGTGATATGAGTTTTGATAAAGCCAATTACAAAATAGCTGGAGCCTATTATGATAGCACAATGATTCATATGAAGCTTAATTCAAAGCCTTATCGTGTAATCAAGCGTAAACGCGAGAATCTTGAAGATGTGATCTATTACGAAGATATCGCTCAGGTGAATGACAGTATTTTAAGATTGGTTAACTTGTCTGAAACCGACCGACTTGCCTATTTCAAAACGTATACAGACGAGTTGAAAGCCATAGCCGAAGCTGAAAGAGAAAAAGCCGAGGCCGAAGAGCGACGCAATTCAAATACTGGGCTCGACAAGTTGGCTAATAATGCAGGTTCGACCAACTCTTCACGAAATGACGCTGGAAGTAAAGATGCTGGAAAAGATCAGGATTTCTACTTTTATAATCAAACTACTGTGTCCTACGGAAAAAATGAGTTTGTGAAAATTTGGGGAAATAGAGAGTTAAAAGATAACTGGAGATTATCAAATACAGCAGCGAAAGGAGCTGGTACATTTCAAGTTGAAGATGTTGCAGCTAATGCAACTAATGAAGAACGATTTGATCCAGAATTCTACATAGCTAAGATACCTTCAGATCAAAAGGTTATCGACAGTATTGCTACAGATAGAAATTATGCATATTATCAGTTAGGATTGATTTATAAAGAAAAATTTAAAGAAAACGAACTGGCTAAATCAAAATTGGAAACATTGCTTCAAAATAATCCTGAAGACCGTTTGATTCTACCTTCAAAATATAACCTGCACAAGATTTATATGGAGTTAGGCTTGTCCTCTAAGGCAAACGCTATGAAGGAGGATATTATTAATAATTATCCCGAATCGAGATATGCACAAATATTATTAAACCCTAAATCAGAATTTTCTTCAGATGAAAACAGTCCTGAAAGCTTATACGCTGGAATTTTCAAACAATTTGGAAATCAGGAATATGCTGAGGTGATTTCTAAGGCCGAAACCTATATTGCTCAATTTGAAGGCGATCCTATGGTGCCTAAATTTGAAATCTTAAAAGCGTCTGCAAATGGTAGATTACATGGATTTGAGGCTTATAAAAAAGGGGTTAACTTTATTGCGCTAACGTATCCAAATTCTGAAGAAGGAAAGAAAGCTAAAGAGATTTTAGAAAACGTTATTCCGGTTTTAGCTAAAAAAGAGTTTGTAAGTAATGATGATGCTAAGCACTTCAATGTACTTTATCCGTTTTCTAATGAGGAAAAAGATCAGATTGAAGATTTTGTAAAACAGTTAGATGATGCAACTTCAAAAGTTAACCATTTCAACTTAACAACCTCTGTGGATGTGTATGATGCGAATACGACTTTTGTTGTGGTTCACGGACTCACAAGTAGCCAGGGAGCATCAGGTTTTGCAGAAATCCTAAAAGAAAACAAAAATAAAATTGACCGAAATTTTTATTCAATTTCTTCGCCTAACTACGAAATTGTACAACGACATAAAAACATTAACGAATACTTAGAATCTCAATAAATCTTGACCTATGTTTTCAGATAAAAAAACAGGACGTATGGCTTCAGACACAATTTCACAACAAAATACAATTGCTAAAGGAACTATCATTACTGGAGATATTATAAGTGATGGTGATTTCAGAATTGAAGGATCAATCCAAGGAAATATAAAAACTCCCGGAAAAGTAGTAGTTGGAAAAACAGGAATAATCAACGGAACCCTTAAAAGTGCTAATGCTGATATTGAAGGTAAATTTTCAGGTAAATTAATGCTATCTGATACCTTATCATTAAAATCATCTGCTCATGTTGAAGGCGAAGTAGAAGTAGGTAAATTAGCAGTTGAACCTGGAGCAACATTTAACGCAACATGCCTTATGCGAGGTAAAGGTAACCCAAAAGAGTTAAGTCATGGAGCAGGACAACAAACCACAATTCAAAGACCACAACAAACCACCAATCAAGAAAAAGGGAAAACAACTTAGAAATGCTGCAATTCTTACTGGTATTGGTTTCGAAATGGGAGCTATTATCTACGGTTTTGTTATGCTCGGTAAATGGTTAGATCGCACATATAATGATGGAGATAAACTTTATATCATATTTTGTACCTTATTTGGTGTCGCCGCATCCCTGTTTATAGTCGTCAAACAACTTAATAGAATTCACAAATAAATGAGTCAACAATTACTCAGGTTTTCCTCAAAACTTATCTTAATCCTTGCAATTGCGTTTGGTATTCATCTTTTGGCTTTGTATTATCTTCAACATCCATTATTTGAAAACAAAATTGTTCTTGCCTATGTTGTAAATGCTGTTTTAGCTATTTCTATATATGGCTTTTTGCTTAAAATGAAAGAGAAATACAAAGAACAACTTGGCTTTTTATTTCTGGCAGGAAGTATTTTTAAATTTGTTGTATTTTTCATTCTTTTCTATGGTGCATACAAGGCCGATGGAACAATATCTAAACTTGAGTTTGCCGCATTTTTTATACCATACCTTTTGTGCTTAGTAATTGAAACTTCTAGCTTGGCTAAATGGTTAAATAATCTTGAATAAAACTTACATTTTAACTCAAGAAATTCACTCCAACAAATAAAGTTTAAAATAGTTTTTGTTTTTGAGATAAAAGCATACCTTTGCAGCGATTTTTAAGCCACTATTATAAAAAGTGATATGCAGAGAAATAGAATAGAAAAACTAGTTGCCTTATTTGTATTGATGTTGTGCTTTTTTTCTTGTGATTTAGAAAAACAAGACGAAGCGACTAAAGCTGCCAAAAAAGCAGAACGTAAAGCCTACATTCAACATCACCTTCAGGATTCTTACGATTTTAATTTATTTTCCTACACTAAGGATGATGGACATAAAGCACACGTAGGGTTTCCATTACCAGTAATTCTTTGGGATGATGGTTTAAAAATATTTTCTTCATCAAAGTTTCATCATGGTGAAACAGTAGCTGAGGTAGGTGATAGCTATTACAAGTTATACCACGGAAAAATTTATAAAACAGACGCTGCTGGCACTATCAATTATGATGATGAGCACCATGCTACTAACGTAAAACCTTTAGATTTTTCTATCACAAAAGGTGTGGTGATGATTCTTATTACAGGTTTACTCATGTTTTTCTTATTTAGAGGGTTAGCCAAATCATATTCAAATAATGGTGGTATAGCTAAAGGCGTTGGTCGTTTTTTCGAGCCAATCATTCTTTACATTAGAGACGATATTGCTATTCCAAATATTGGAAAAGAGAAATACATGAAATACATGCCGTTTTTATTAACCGTATTTTTCTTTATATGGTTTCTAAATATTTTTGGTTTAACTCCATTAGGCGTGAATGTTACTGGTAATATAGCCGTAACAGCATCTCTTGCGTTATTGACCTTTTTATTGACAAACTTTACAGGAACAAAAGATTACTGGAAGCATATTTTTGATCCGTTAGGAGACTCTATGCCTTGGTACGGTAAACTTCCTTTATATATCATATTAATCCCAATTGAAGTCTTAGGAATATTTATTAAGCCTTTCTCATTATTAATTCGTTTGTATGCAAACATGCAGGCAGGACATATTGTATTGATGAGTTTAATAGGTCTTATATTCTTATTTAGAACTTGGATGGGAGGAGCAATGTCATTTGGTTTGGCATTTGCTATTTCGCTTATTGAAGTATTAGTAGCATTGCTACAAGCATATATATTTACAATGTTATCAGCACTTTACTTTGGTTTCGCTGCTGAAACTCATGATCATGCTGAAGCGCATGAAGGTGAAGTACAACACTTGTAATTGTATTAATTTTGAATGTTTAATTTTTAAATATATTTATTATGGAAATCCCAGTAATGGTAGGTGCAGGTTTAGTTGTAATCGGAGTTGGTATTGGTATTGGTAAAATTGGTGGTTCTGCTATGGAAGCAATCGCTCGTCAACCAGAATCTTACGGAAAAATCCAAACAGCTATGCTTATTGCAGCAGCTTTAATTGAAGGTATTGGATTTGCTGCATTATTTGCGGTATAATTAAAAACCAAAAGAAGTAACCTTGTAACGGTTGGTTGCAAGGTTGCTTTATTTAAAAATTAACGAGATAACAATAATATAAATTATGGAAAAGTTATTAGGAGAATTTTCTTTAGGGTTATTCATTTTTCAAACAGCGTTGTTTTTATTGCTTTTATTTCTTTTGAAGAAATATGCATGGAAACCAATTTTAAACGCCGTAAATGATCGTGAAGAAGGCATCAAAAATGCTTTAGACTCAGCTGAAAAGGCTAAGATGGAAATGCAAAATCTTCAGGCTGATAACCAAAAGTTATTACAAGAGGCACGTTTAGAACGTGAAGCTATGCTTAAAGAAGCTAGAGATCTTAAAAATAAGATGATCGAAGATGCTAAAGGAGAAGCTTCAACTCAAGCGAGTAAAATTATAGAACAAGCTCAGGCTGCAATCGCTAGTGAGAAACAAGCAGCGATTTCAGATCTTAAAGCACAAGTTGCTAACTTATCTTTAGAGATTGCAGAAAAAGTTGTTAAAGAAGAATTATCAAACAAAGACAAGCAATTAAAATTGGTAGAGTCGATGTTAGGTGAAGCTAAATTAAACTAAGATATGGCAGGAACAAGAGCAGCAATTCGTTACGCAAAAGCAGTTTTAGACTTGGCACAAACTCAAAATACAGCTCAGGCAGTAAATGAGGATATGCTATTAGTGGCTAAATCTGTGAACGATAATAAGGACTTAAAAGAGATGCTTCAAAGTGCTGTGATTAAGTCTAGCGATAAGAAAAATGCCTTATTAAAAGTGTTTCCTAACGCTAACCCGATGCTTTCAGGCTTGTTAGATATCCTAGTTAAAAATAAGCGAGTTAACATCTTAGGAGATGTCGCTACAAAATATGTTGAGTTATTTGAAAAAGCACAAAACATTGAAGTGGCTTATGTTACTACAGCTGTTGAACTTACAGATGACTTAAAAAACAAAGTGCTTGCTAAGGTTAAAGAATTAACAAGTGCTAAAAAAATAGAGATTAAAAATACAGTTGATGAAAGCATCATTGGAGGCTTCATTTTACGTGTTGGTGATAACCAGTACAATGCTAGTATTGCTAATCAATTGAATACATTAAAAAGAGAATTTACATTAAATTAAAATTTTCTAACGGTTCATTTTAACATAACCCTTAGAAATAATACTAAATAAAGATGGCAGAAGTAAAACCAGCTGAAATATCAGCAATCTTAAAACAACAACTTTCAGGTTTTGAAGCAGGAGCTTCATTAGACGAAGTTGGAACAGTATTAACAGTAGGTGATGGTATTGTACGTGCTTACGGATTAGCTAACGCTCAATATGGTGAGTTAGTGGAATTCGATGGCGGTTTAGAAGGTATTGTACTTAACCTAGAAGAAGATAACGTAGGTATCGTATTATTAGGAGCTTCAGTAGGAGTAAAAGAAGGATCTACAGTAAAACGTACATCACGTATCGCATCTATTAATGTAGGTGAAGGTATTGTTGGACGTGTTGTTGATACTTTAGGAAATCCAATCGATGGTAAAGGTCCAATTGCTGGTGAAACTTATCAAATGCCACTAGAACGTAAAGCTCCTGGTGTAATCTATCGTGAGCCCGTTACAGAACCCTTACAAACAGGTATCAAAGCTATTGATGCAATGATTCCAGTAGGTAGAGGACAACGTGAGTTGGTAATTGGTGACCGTCAAACTGGTAAAACTACAGTTTGTATTGATGCCATCTTAAATCAAAAAGAATTTTACGATGCAGGTAACCCTGTATATTGTATATATGTAGCTGTTGGTCAAAAAGCATCAACAGTAGCAAACATTGCTAAAACTCTAGAAGAAAAAGGCGCTTTAGCCTATACGACAATAGTAGCTGCAAATGCATCAGATCCTGCTGCAATGCAAGTATATGCACCAATGACTGGCGCATCTATTGGAGAGTATTTTAGAGACACTGGTAGACCAGCTTTAATTGTATTTGATGATTTATCAAAACAAGCCGTTGCTTACCGTGAGATTTCTTTATTATTACGTCGTCCTCCAGGACGTGAGGCGTATCCAGGTGACGTTTTCTACTTACACTCAAGATTATTAGAGCGTTCTGCAAAAATTATTAATGATGATGAGATTGCAAAACAAATGAATGATTTACCAGAAACCTTAAAACCAATGGTGAAAGGTGGAGGTTCTTTAACGGCTTTACCTATTATTGAGACACAAGCGGGTGACGTTTCTGCATATATTCCTACCAATGTAATTTCTATTACTGATGGACAAATTTTCTTAGATGGAGATTTATTTAACTCTGGTGTACGTCCAGCAATTAACGTAGGTATTTCTGTATCTCGTGTTGGTGGTAATGCGCAAATTAAATCGATGAAGAAAGTATCTGGTACATTAAAGCTAGATCAGGCTCAGTTCCGTGAATTAGAAGCATTTGCTAAGTTTGGTTCAGATTTAGATGCAGTAACTTTAAATGTAATCGAAAAAGGTAAGCGTAACGTTGAAATCTTAAAACAAGCACAAAACGATCCGTTTACAGTTGAAGATCAAATTGCAATCATTTATGCAGGATCTAAAAACTTATTAAGAGACGTTCCTGTAAACAAGGTAAAAGAATTTGAAAGAGATTTTATTGAGTTCTTAAGAGCGAAACATTCAGATACGCTTGCAACATTAAAATCAGGAAAATTAACTGATGAGGTTATTGATACATTAACAAGTGTAGCTAAAGACTTATCAGGAAAGTATAGAGCATAATTAACATTCCTGTTCTGTATTGGAACAGGGATATTTTCATATTTTGAAATATGGCAAACTTAAAAGAAATACGTAACAGAATATCTTCAGTATCATCAACGATGCAGATTACCAGTGCCATGAAAATGGTATCTGCTGCTAAATTGAAGAAAGCTCAAGATGCTATTACTGCTATGCGTCCCTACTCTGATAAGTTGACTGAGCTATTACAAAGCTTAAGTGCGACGTTAGAAGGTGATTCTGGTAGTAAATTTGCTGATCAACGTGAAGTAAAAAAAGTACTCCTTGTAGCAATAACTTCTAACAGAGGTCTTGCAGGTGCTTTTAACTCTAATATCATTAAAGAGGTTACTAATCTTGCTACTCAGAAATACGTAAACCAAGAGGTATCTTATTTAGCCATTGGAAAGAAAGCAAATGATGCATTCAAGAAGACAAACAGTGTTATTGCAAATAAAAGTGAAGTTTTTGATGATTTAACTTTTGATAACGTTGCCGAAATTGCTGAAATGTTGATGGATAAGTTCGTTGCAGGTGATTATGATAAAATTGAAATTATCTATAACAAGTTTAAGAATGCAGCGACTCAAATTGTAATGACCGAGCAGTTTTTACCAATTGTTCCAATGGAAGGAGACACTAATACAAACACCGATTATATCTTTGAGCCTTCAAAAGTAGAAATCGTTGAACAACTCATTCCGAAGTCATTAAAAACACAATTGTATAAGTCGGTAAGAGACAGTTTCGCTTCAGAACACGGCGCTCGTATGACTGCAATGCACAAAGCAACCGATAATGCTACAGAGCTTAGAGATCAGCTTAAATTAACGTACAACAAAGCACGTCAGGCTGCAATTACTAACGAGATTCTTGAAATTGTTGGTGGTGCAGAAGCATTAAACAACTAACTGTTTTAGACATTATGCTGAACGCGTTTCAGCATCTTACATAAACTTATAAAACCCAATGTGAAAGCGTTGGGTTTTTTTATTCTTAATAATTTTCTGTAACATTTTATTGATTTTGTATCTAAAGAGAAAAATCAATAAACATTTACAATATGAAAACAATTAAAAACATTATCCTATTTACCCTCTTTATATGGAGTATTACATTAAACGCTCAAAGTGAAGCCTTTGAAGTTGAAGTTAGAGGTCAAGGAGATCCAATAGTATTATTTCCAGGATTTACTTGTACTGGAGCGGTTTGGGAAGATTTAGTAGCCAACTTATCTAAAACCAACGAGTGTCATATCTTTACTTTTGCTGGGTTTGGTGACGTGCCTCCTATAGATACGCCATGGTTGTCTAAAATTAAGAGCAGTATTAGTAAATATATTTCAGACCATAAATTGGAAGAGGCAACAATAATAGGACATAGCTTGGGAGGGACATTAGGTTTATGGCTAGCTGCAGATGAGAATGCCAGATACAACAAAGTAATTGTTGTTGACGCCTTACCTTCAACAGGTGCATTGATGATGCCAAATTTTAATAGTGAAACCATAGTATATGATAATCCGTATAATGAAAGATTATTGCAGATGGATGCGAAGAGTTTTGAACTTATGGCTACACAAATGGCCAGTGCAATGTCTTTAAATAAAGATAGGCAGGCTTTAATTAAAGATTGGATGCTAAAAGCAGACCGAAAAACTTATGTGTATGGTTATACAGATTTACTTAAATTAGATTTAAGAGAAACAATTGCCAAGATTACTATCCCAATAACTATTCTCGCTGCTACTCAGCCTTATGGTGAAGATGTAGTGAAGACAACTTATGAAACTCAGTATAAAAATTTAAAGAACTATACAATTGAGTATGCTAAAGATTCTGCACATTTCATTATGTTCGATCAGCCCGAATGGTTATTAACTAGAGTTAAAGAAGAGTTACAATAACCATGACATCCTTAGAGCACAAATTTGAAACCGTTTATAACGCTAATTATTCTAAAGTGATTCGCTTGTGTTTAGGATATACTAATGGTGATAGTATGCTTGCAAAGGATTTGACTCAAGATGTTTTTATTAAAGTATGGGAACATTTAGAATCGTTTAGAAACCAATCTAGTATATCGACATGGATTTACAGAATTACGGTGAATACCTGCCTTTTGGAATTGAGAAAAAAGAAAAAAATGGTTAGACTTTCATCGCAACGTAATGAACCCGAACAGTCTAATGATGATTTTTTAAAAGACAATGAAACTAAGCTTAAGCAACTTTATACTTGTATTAGCCGCTTAAACAGTGAAAATAGAAGTATTATTCTATTAGAACTAGAAGGATTGCCACAAAAAGAAATAGCAGAAATTATGGGCTTATCTCACGAAACCATTAGAGTAAGAATCCATAGAATCAAGAACGAATTAACTAAATGCGTTAAAAAATGACAACATTTGAAGATTTAAAATCCCAATGGGAAAACCAACCTCAACAAAACACACCTGATGAAGGTTCAAAATTAATAGTCAGTAAAATGAATGGTCTTAGGAAAAAGCAAGCTATAACGAATCGTGTTTTATGGATTACAGTAGTTATATTAATAGGCTTTTTTTTCTATGTGGAGGCCTTTAATAACAGAACAGTAACCCTAGCTTTATTGTTAATGATAAGTTCATTATTAGTGAGAATCTTTATTGAATACTTTAGTATTAAAAAACTAAAGGGCATAGATATCACTAAAAATTCAACGGCTTTTCGTACCAACATAATTACTTATTATAAAAGCAGAATAAGAACGCATTATATCACAACACCTATTATTATCATTTTATATAGTTTAGGCTTCATACTGTTATTGCCTACTTTTAAGAAGGAACTTTCTGAAGGTTTTTATACATATATTATTTGTTCGGCAGTAATTATCTTAATTGTAATGGGATTTTTTATTAGAAATCAAATCAAAAAAGAACTCTCAATATTAAAAGGCCTACAGATGTAAAAACCATTGAGTCTTAGCTTAATTCATAATTGTAAAGCATGGGTAATTAGTGGTTTAGATTGGATTGTGAGCATAATTATAGTCATTAATTGGGTATTGTGAGATTTGCTAATAATGTAGGTTGTCGATAAAAATTGCATTTAGCCGATTAAATGATTTTTTTTGTATATATTGCTCATCCAAATCTTAACCTTAACCGACATGAAATCATTAAAAAAAGTGACTTTCACTATGGCCTTTGTGGCAATTATTTCAACTACTTTTCAATGTGCAAGTCCAAAAGTAGCCGCTACCCAATTTGAAATTCAAACTCCCTTTAACATTAAAACAGTATCATTTCAAGAATGGTATGCTGGTATAAAAGTGGGAACTACAGGCTTAAATGTGTATCTTCCTGTGACTAATATTAGTCAAAATGTAACAATAGATAGTATCTATTTCAGAAACTTAAAAGGAAAATTAGAAAGAAAAGACAGCCGCTATGTCGCTGTTCTTCAAAATACAACAAAAGGGTATACTTTTAAAAAATCTGAGCGTCCAGACGACTACCCATTTACATTAAAAGATTACGAATGTGTTATTAGCTATATCGAGAACGGAGTAGTGAAATATCATAAAATTACGCAATTAAATGAAGTGGCAGGTACGTATTATGAAAACGGACCTCCATCAATTTATTTAAAAGCTGCTTCATCAGGAATGGCAACACTTGATGATGATGAAGATTAATAAGCATTTACCATAATAATATGAAGTCTTGCTACACAGCAAGACTTTTTTTATGGCACAAATTTTGAAATCGTATATTTATGAAACCTAATCTGTGGTCATGAAAATACTTAAGCAAATCACATCATTATTACTAATATTGACACTTATGGCAAGTTTTTCTCACTGCTCTTCGGCTCAAAAATTACAAGAGAAATCACCTGTTCAGTTTGGCGAGGTGTATTGTGAAAGCTGGAGCGCTGGAGTAAAAGGAGGAGGTTCTGGCTTAACTATTTTTATTCCTGTATCTGACACTTCTATTCAATTGGATAGTGTTTACTTTAGAGGGAAAGGCTCTAAGTTAGAAACGTATCCTGACAAGCCATTATATATCGGACGCTTTAAAACTGAAATCAATCAACCTACTGACCTTATTTTAAGCAGTGATGCAAAAGAGGAATACGTAAATAAGATGCCAGAAAAAAAAGAGAACATCCCTTTCAAACTTAATGATAACGAATGTGTTGTCAGTTACAAAAAAGGAGAAAAAATAGAATATTATAAGATTTCTAATGTGGTTGAAAAAGCGCCTCTCAATTACCCTAGCGCTCCTGCAAATAAGCATTAACTTATCTTTGTTGATGTTTGCTAAAAACGTATTTTTAGCAGAACAAATTAAAACTCTTGAGCACTTTAAAATCTCTTTTTAAGCAAACATTCATTTATGGTTTAGCTACTGTTTTACCTCGAATGTTAAGTTTCTTATTAGTGCCATTATATACGACAAAAGGTGTGTTGTCTTCAGTAGCAGAATACGGCAAAGTGTCGGTTATCTTCTCATATTTTGTATTGTTTAATGTGATTTTAGCCTACGGAATGGAAACTGCATTCTTTCGTTTTTTTAATAAAGAACAAGACAAAAGTAAAGTAGTAGGGACATCAACCATCTCTCTGATAGTATCCTCTTTTTGTTTTTTCAGCTTAGCTCTACTATGTCAGAATCACATAGCATCAATCATCCAAATTGATGTCAAATACATTAATCTTGTAATTTGGATTTTACTCTTAGACGCTTTAGTTATTATTCCCTTTGCATGGTTGAGAGCGACTCAAAAACCTATGCGCTATGCAATTATCAAAATTCTAAATGTCATAATTAATTTAGGATTCAACTTATTCTTTTTACTGGCATTACAAGACTTAGCTGTTGATGGTAATGTGTTTGACGCTATTTATAAGCCTAATTTTGAAATCAGTTACATCTTTATAGCTAACCTTATCGCCAGTGCTGTGACACTGATTTTACTAACGTCTTTTTATATAAATGTAAAGTATAAGTTTGACAAGCAACTGTGGAAAACCATGTTTCGATATGCCTTTCCTGTCTTAATTGCTGGTGTTGCATTTTCGATAAATGAAACTTTTGATCGTATTTTATTAGATAGATTGCTTCCTCCTGATGTAGCCGAAACCGAAATAGGTATGTATTCGGCATGTTATAAAATAGCACTGTTTATGACTTTATTTGCTACCGCATACAGATTGGGAATCGAACCCTTCTTTTTTAGTCATGCTAAAAGTGATAACCCTCAAAAAAACTATGCTAAAATTTTAGAATTCTTTGTTGCTTTCGGGTCTGTTATTATGCTGACAGTAGTCGTTTTTGCAGATATTTTAAAACCTTTAATAGTAAGAAGTGAAGCGTATTGGGAAGCGATGTGGGTTGTTCCGGTTATATTACTGGCCAACTTCTGTTTAGGAATTTATCACAACCTTTCAGTATGGTATAAGATTACAGACAGAACAAAATTTGGAGCTTATATCTCAATTATAGGTGCCGTTATAACGCTTATAATTAATATTGCTTTTATCAAAACCTATAGCTATAAAGCTTCAGCAATTGCAACACTTGCAGCTTATAGTATTATGATGCTATTGTCATATTACTTCGGAAAAAAATACTATCCAATCCCGTATAACCTAAAAAAGATAGGATTGTATATGGCACTCTCCATTAGCATGTCTGTTTTGTCATTCTATTATTTTAGAGCCAATTATATGATAGGAATTTCAATGTTAATTGTATTTTTGAGTATTGTGTTCTTTTCAGAAAAAAAGGAAATAAAACAACTATTAAAACGATAAAATGCAAATCAAAATCATCAACAAGTCAAATCACGATTTACCACATTACGAAACGATTGCTTCAGCAGGAATGGACTTACGTGCTAACCTATCTGAACCAAGAACATTAAAACCTTTAGAACGAAGTATTGTAGGAACGGGACTATTTATCGAGTTGCCAGTTGGTATAGAAGCTCAAGTAAGACCCAGAAGCGGATTGGCTGCTAAAAAAGGAATCACAGTTCTTAACGCACCTGGAACGATTGATGCAGATTACAGAGGAGAAATAGGCGTTATATTAGTTAATTTATCTGGTGACGATTTTATAATCAATAACGGAGAGCGTATTGCTCAACTGGTCATCGCTAAGCATGAACGTGCTGAATGGGTAGATGTTGACGAATTATCTGAAACAGCTCGTGGAGAAGGTGGTTTTGGAAGTACCGGAACAAAATAAAAATGACAAACATGAAACAAATTTCACTGATTATTTTTGCTTTAATATCTAGCTTCAGCTCAATATCACAAGAGGATGATATCTCTAAAAAAATCAAAGACATTTCAAGAGAAGCCTGTACATGTATTAATGAGATAGATTTTGATCTAAGTAAGAAAGAGAAAAGTGAAAAAATAAAGACATGTATCACAACCGCCAATATGATGTATCAGATGAACCAAATGATGACATCTGGTTTAAAAAAAGTGAATGATACACTCAGTAAAATTGAAGACATTTCTAAAATAGACTCTATATCTGTTGATACTGACAATCAAAATATCATTATCATGGATGAGAACTACGAACGTATTGAAGAGTATCTCTATGAGAATTGCCCACAAATGAAGCAAATTTACTTTACCGATAATGAGGCGAGTGAAAACTCATATTCAGATCGTAAAAAAGCCATGAAGTTTTATGAAAAAGGGCAACTTGCTTTTGCAAAGCAAGAATATACCAGCGCAATTGTGTTATTTAATAAGGCGGTTAAAAAAGATAAAAATTTTGCTTTTGCTTGGGACAATTTAGGGTATAGTTACCGAAAAGTAAATAATTTTGATGAAGCGATTAGGTGTTATAAAACATCTCTAGCCATTGATCCGAAGGGAAAAATGCCGCTCATGAATATTGCTGTAGCCTATTCACTTAAAAATGATCTTACAAATGCATTACAGGCTTATGAGAACTATAAATCAATTTATGATGATGATCCCGAAGGTTATTACGGAATGGGCAGAATTTTATATTTTCAAAAAGACTATGAACCTGCTTTAGAAAATATGATTAAAGCCTATTACCTCTATGTCGAAATGGATTCGCCATATAATATTGATGCACAAAAACATATCGGCTTTATATATTCTGAAATGAAAGAACTAGATCAACTGGAGGCTTTTAACAGGATAGCTAAAAAACATAAATTACAAGTAAATATTGAAGATTAACTCATGAAAATAATAGTACCAATGGCAGGTCGTGGATCTCGCCTCAGACCTCACAGTTTAACAGTACCTAAACCATTAATCCCAGTAGCTGGACAACCTATTGTACACCGATTGGTAAAAGACATTGCAAAAGTATTAAAACAACCTATAAATGAAATAGCTTTTGTTCTGGGTGATCCTGCTTGGTTTGGTGACGACGTGGTTGATAGTTTAAAAGATTTAGCTACAAGCTTAGGCGCTAAACCTTCTATTTACCGTCAAGACCAACCTTTAGGAACTGGTCATGCAATCATGTGTGCAAAACCTTCATTATCAGGACCAGCCGTTGTGGCTTATGCAGATACTTTAATTCGTGCTGAATTTGATTTAGATCCCAATGCCGATAGTGTTATTTGGACTAAAAAAGTGGCTAATCCCGAAGCTTATGGTGTTGTTAAGCTTAATGCAGATGAAGACATCGTTGAGCTGGTAGAAAAGCCAGAAACTTTTGTAAGTGATCAAGCGGTCATCGGAATTTATTATTTTAAAGATGTAGCGGTATTAAAAGACAAGCTTCAAGAGGTGCTTGACGAAAACATTATGAATGGAGGTGAATACCAGATTAATGATGGAATAAAACGTATGATGGCTGACGGCAAAGTTTTCAAAACAGGAACGGTTGATGAGTGGATGGACTGCGGAAATAAAAACGTAACCTTAGATACAAATGCCAAAATGCTAGGTTTCTTAACCGAAGATGGTGAAGAGCAAATGGTATCAAAAACAGTAAAAAATAATAATTCTACAATTATAGAACCTTGCTTTATAGGTGAAAATGTCGAACTTAATAATACAACTGTAGGACCTAATGTTTCTATTGGAAATAACTGTGTTATAGACAATTCAACCGTTAAAAATAGCTTAATTCAAAACCATACTAAGATTAAAAATGCTAATTTAGACAATGCTATGATTGGTAACCACGTTACTTATGATGGTAATTTCACTGCCATTAGTATTGGTGATTATTCAGTTTTGGAATAATTGTTGACTTAAGAGCAGTACATACGAAGTATCTACATCATGAAAACTAAACTATATATCCTACTTTTAATCTTCGGAATAGCTCTGTTTCCTACATGCAGTTTTGCACAAGTCGATTTTAATAAGCGTCCAGATGACGATTTGGGTAATGTGGAAGATAAATTTCAAGAATACTTCTTTGAAGCGCTTAAACAGAAAGGGATTGAAAACTACCAAAAGTCGGCAAATGCGCTTTTAAAATGCATCGATTTAAATGATGATGATCCCGTATTATACTACGAATTAGGAAAAAATTACAAAGCCCTTAAAAATTTTGGAGCTGCTGAAGATGCATTAAAGAAGGCAGTGTCTAAATCACCTGAAAACGAATGGTTTTTAGACGAATTATATGATGTTTATATCCAGCAAGATGAAATGGATAAAGCTTTAAAAACAGTAAAGCAACTGGTCAAGTTTCATCCAGATTATAAACAAGATTTAGCGTCACTGTATATTCGCGTGAAAAAATATAAAGATGCCCTTAAATTGCTTGATGAAATGGATGAGCAATTAGGTTACAGTGAAGATCGTGATTATTTGCGTAATCAGGTTTACAATATCACAGGGAATCATGATGATCGTATAGACAACCTAGAAGAACGTGTTAAAAGCAACCCTGAAGATGAATCTAACTATTTAAGACTCATTTATAGGTATAGTGAAACAGGTGAAACAAAAAAAGCGTTTGATGCTGCAAAGCGCCTACAAAGTATTAATCCGGAGTCACAGTTGGTGCATTTGGCATTATACAAGTTTTATTTAGATGAAAATGATACCGACAATGCTATAAATTCGATGAAAGTGGTGTTAACCAGTCCTGTGATTAAACCTGAAGCTAAAACAAAAGTGCTTAATGACTTTGTTAAGTTTGTTGGAACTCATCCAGAACATGAAGGTGATTTGGTAGAGATTACAGCTTTAGTAAGTGAAGATAAAAGTGTAAAGACGTTATTAGAATTAGCCGAATATTACTTAAAATCTAATGATAAAGAAAAAGCACTCAGCTATTATGAAGAAGCTTTAACTCAAGAACCCAATGAGTTTAAAATAATTAGAGATGTGCTTTTACTTCAAATCGATATAAACAAAGACGAACAAGCTGCAGAGAAAAGTATGGAGGCTATAGAAATTTTTCCGGCGCAGCCTATTTTGTATTTAATTAATGGAGTTGCAAACAATAAAATAAAACAGCCTGAAATAGCTATTGAAAGTCTGGAAATGGGCTTGGACTATATTGTTGAAAATCCAAAAATGCAAGCCGATTTCTACCAACAATTAAGTGAGGCTTATAAGCAGTTAAATAATATTAGCCAATCTGAAGCGTTTGCTAAAAAGGCGCAAGCTTTATTGAAAGATCAATAATATATGAGGATTTTAAACATTGGATTAGTGTGTATGTTTGTTGGACTATGTGTTTCCTGTAAATCTGCTCGCAGTATTGTAACAAAAGGAGAGGTCGACGACAAGTTATCTGCAAGACAATTAATTAAAGAAAATGGTAAGCAAGATGCCAAATTTAAAACACTTCAGGCTAAAGTTAAGATTGATGTAATTCAAGACTTAAAAGAATCGTCATATACCGTTAATTTACGTATGGAAAAGGATAAGACCATATGGATTAGCGCAACGCTTGGTCTTGCCAGAGCAATGATTACACCAGATAGTGTTAAGTTTTATGACAAAATCAATAACCAGTATTTTGATGGTGATTATAAGCTACTAAGTGATTTATTGGGAATTGACCTCGATTATAAAAAGGTTCAAAGTTTATTAATTGGAGAAGCGCTTTTTAATTTAAAAGATGATAATTATATCATTTCTACCAATGACAAATCCTATATTCTTCAACCTAAAAACCAAGGTGCTTTACTAGAGTTGTTTTTACTATTTAATCCATCACATTTTAAAATGGATTCTCAGCAATTGCTTCAACCTCTAAAAAAGCGATTCCTGCAAATAGATTACTTGAGTTATCAGCAAGTCGAAAAAGAGATACTACCCAAAAACCTTAAGATTATAGCTGTTGAAGATTCCGAAGAACTTAATGTGGTCATGGAGTATAAATCGGTTTCTGTTAACGAAGATGTGAGATTCCCATTTAGAATACCTTCTGGTTTTGAAGAAATAATTTTAGAAAATGCGAAATAAATCAACCTATATACTTGTTCTGTTAGTCGTATTGAATAGTTTTTCAATACAAGCACAAAGTGAAAAGCAAAAGGCACTAGAGGCTAAACGTCTCAAATTTCAGAAGGAATTAAATCAGCTCAATTCATTATTATTTTCAGATCAAAAAAAGGAAAAATCGGTTATCTCGCTGGTTGAAGATCTCAATTACAAAGTAAGTGTGAGACGAGATTTAATAAAAGTGACTAATGATCAGGCCAACTTATTGACTCGTGAAATTAACGCTAATCAAAATGAAATTTCAAGTTTGAGAAATCAATTATCAACACTGAAACAAGATTATTCTGAAATGATTGTCAAATCGTATAAGAGTAAATCTGAACAAAGTAGAGTGATGTTTCTTCTATCTTCAGAAGACTTTAAGCAAGCATACAAAAGATTGCAATACATTAAACAGTATGCCGATTATCAAAAAGAGCAAGGCGATTTGATTAAAGCTAAAACTTTAAAATTACAAGAATTAAATACCGACTTAATACGTCAGAAAAAAGATAAAGATCAACTGGTTGCTGAGAACAGAATTACCAAAAAAGAACTCGAAAAAGAATTAAAAGAGCAAGAAAAATTAATGGCTTCCATACGAAAAAACATGAGTTCGTATGCGTCAAAAATCAGACAAACACAGCAGCAAATTGATAAGATTGATAAAGAAATTGAACGCGTCATCAAAGAGGCTATCGCTGAATCTAATAGAAAAGCAGGAAACTCTTCGTCTTCTAAAGGTTTTGCATTAACACCGAAAGCAAAAATAATAGCTAAGAATTTTGCCTCAAATAAGGGAAAACTACCTTGGCCTGTTGAACGAGGTGTAGTGAAAGTACGCTATGGAACTCAACAATCTCCTATTGATCCAACGGTTAAAATAAAGAGTAATGGTGTAAGGATTGCTACCGAAAAGAGTGCAAAAGTAAAAGCCGTTTTTGAAGGTGAAGTTTCTAAAGTGATTGTTCAAAAAAATTACAATCCAATTATCATGATAAGACATGGTAATTATATTACTATTTATAGAAATTTATCTAAGTTTTATGTAAAACCAGGTGATAAAGTCACAAGAAATCAGGTGATAGGAGAGGTGTTTACCAATAGCGAAGGTGAATCTATGTTAGGATTCAATATCTATAAAGATTCCAAACCTGAAAATCCAGCTTCATGGATTTATAAGATGTAAACTTTACTAACGTCACCTTGAACTTGTTTCAAGGTCTCACAAGTTGAGTTTATCAGTAGAGCTTACATGCCAAAATTTTAATCAAAAAATAAGGCTTTTAACCCAGTAGCATTGCTAACGTCACCCTGAACTTGTTTCAGGGTCCCACAATAATACTGTTCCGTTATGAGATTCTGAAACGAGTTCAGAATGACGAAAAACCATTGTTTATAAGATTGATAACAGGAGTTTGATATGCATAGGATAATACTCAGAGAGATCACCATCAATTAGAATTCACATTGGTAGTTAAGGATTTAATGCTAAAAGGTTAATCAATAAATAGGGCTTTTAATCGGGTGGAATCTCTAACGTCACCCTGAACTTGTTTCAGGGTCCCACAAGTTGAGTTTATCAGTAGAGCTTACATGCCAAAATTTTAATCAAAAAACAAGGCTTTTAACCTAGTAGCATCGCTAACGTCACCCTGAACTTGTTTGAGGGTCCTACAAGAATATTGTTCCGTTATGAGATTCTGAAACGAGTTCAGAATGACGAAAAACATTGTTTATAAGATTGATAAACGGGAGTTTGATAAGCATAGGATAATACTCAGAGAGATTACCATCAGTTAGAATTCACATTGGTAGTTAAGGATTAAATGCCAAAAGTTAAATCAATAAATAGGGCTTTTAGTCGGGTGGCATCGCTAACGTCACCCTGAACTTGTTTGAGGGTCCTACAAGAATATTGTTCCGTTATGAGATTCTGAAACGAGTTCAGAATGACGAAAAACATTGTTTATAAGATTGATAAACGGGAGTTTGATAAGCATAGGATAATACTCAGAGAGATTACCATCAATTAAAATTCACATTGGTAGTTAATAAGGATTTAATGCTAAAAGGTTAATCAATAAATAGGGCTTTTAGTCGCGTGGCATTACTAACGTCACCCTGAACTTGTTTCAGGGTCCCACAAGTTGAGTTTATCAGTAGAGCTTACATGCCAAAATTTTAATCAAAAAACAAGGCTTTTAACCTAGTAGCATCGCTAACGTCACCTTGAACTTGTTTCAGGGTCTCACAATAATATTGTTCCGTTATGAGATTCTGAAACGAGTTCAGAATGACGAAAAACCATTGTTTATAAGATTGATAACGGGCGTATGATAAGTATAGGATAATATTCAGAGAGATTACCATCAATTAGAATTCACATAGATAATTAAGGATTAAACACCAAAAGTTAAATCAATAAATAGGGCTTTTAATCGGGCAGCATCGCTAACGTCACCCTGAACTTGTTTCAGGGTCTCATAAGTTGAGTTTATCAGTAGAGCTTACATACCAAAAGTTTAATCAAAAAATAAGGCTTTTAACTCAGTAGCATCGCCAGGCTTCATTTTCCCAGCCACAACTAAACTTAATTGCTTGCGTCGCAAAGCAGCATCATAGCGTTCTTTTTCTAGCTTAGTTTCAGCAATGAGTTCAGGAACCTTTACAGGACGACCGGTTTCATCAACAGCTACAAATGTATAAATGGCTTCATTAGCTTTAATACATTCACCAGATTCTCGGTCTTCAATCCAGACATCAAGAAAGACTTCCATAGAACTTGTAAATGCCCTTGAAACTTTTGCTTCAATAGTGACAACACTTCCTAAAGGAATAGATCGGTTAAAAGCGACATGATTTACAGAAGCAGTTACGACAATACGTCGGCTATGACGACGAGCAGCAATACTTGCAGCTCGGTCCATTCGCGCTAACAATTCACCACCAAAAAGATTATTTATAGGATTGGTTTCACTTGGTAATACCAAATCGGTCATAATTGTTTTAGACTGAAATGCTGTTCTTGGTTCCATTTAACTGTTGGGTTTAATTCGTGCAAAGGTAAGCCGATTTTAAATCCTAAGTAAACGATTTAAGATAATATAAAGAAATAAAATAGATAGCGATTAGTCTATAGCTTTCACTAATAACCAAGCGTCGCGATTGTGAGTGCGTTTTATCGTTCTTAAGGCTTTTAAGGCTTCTAAACGATCGGTATGGCTAGAATACACAACTTCATGAAGACCATAGCGGTTTACGCCAATTTTACGTGCTTTAAATCCTAAATCCCTAAGCTGTTGCACTTTTTTATCTGAATTTGCTTCAACGCGAAAGGCTCCAGCAACAATATGATAGTTTCCGGTAGGTTTTTCAACGGTTAATGTTGCAGCAGGTAATGGATTTTCGATCACAAAAGTCGCTTCTTGTACTTTAGCATCTAATTGCTCATTAGCTTCTTCCTGTGCTAATTGATTATGATTTTCAATTTGACCTGCATAAAATTTAGATGCTCCAAAACCTCCAATAGTTAAAGCAATTAAAGCAATAGCGGCATATTTAAGATAGGGTCTGCTTTTACGTTTTTCAGGAGTTATGGTTAAAGGAATAACGTCTTCAAGTTCCTCAACGGTCTCTTTATGAACTTCTCTCGTAATATTTACTGAAGAAAACTGAGATAAGCCAAAAGCATCAGTTAAATAATTGATATGATGAGAAGGTTCAAAGTTGATATTTCCTTCAGTGTTTAAAATTAAATCACCAATATTGTTTAATGCTATCGTTTCGCCTTCAATCAAATATGATTTGATAGCTTTAACTTGTTTTGCAATTTTTTCGACAGCAACTTGGTAAGGCACCTTTTCAACTTCAGCAATATAATTTGCTAAAAGTCCATCGTTAGTTTGTAACTGCTCGTTAAAAGATAAGGCCTTTTTAGGTGGATAAAATGAATGTGTTGTTTCGTGTACTTTGGCAGAAACACGATGTGTCAAAAATGCACCAAATTGAGGTACAATAACACAATCATATCGATATAGTAAGTCGCTGATGTAAGTCTCTAATTGCATAAAAACAAAGTTAAAATTTTTTTAATGCGAATAAAACATCCAGAAAAGTATTTATTAACAAGCTAATTTTTTGTTACTTGCGCATAGAAAATATACTATATTAATGACAGATCAGGATTTAATTTATACGCTCACCTTACAGCATGTGCCAAAAATTGGTGATGTTACTGCCAAAAAGTTAATTCAATATTGTGGTTCTGCAGAAGGCGTACTAAAAGAAAAACGGTCTAATTTGCTTAAAATTGATGGTATTGGTACGACGACAATTAGTACTCTTTTTGATGCGTCTCATAGAAGCAAAGCCGAAACCGAGTTACAATTTATCAAAGAGAATAACATTACATGCCTCTATTTTACTAATGACAATTATCCTGAAAAATTAAAACATTGTATTGATGGTCCGATGTTATTATTTCAATCGGGTTGTATAGAACTCAAATCACAGCGAATAATTAGCATCGTAGGCACTCGAAAGATCACAAGCTATGGTGTAGCATTTTGCGAAAAACTTATTGAACAATTAGCGCCTTTTAATCCGGTAATCGTTTCTGGTTTTGCCTACGGAACAGATATCACAGCACATAAATCGTCAATAAAAAACAACTTACAAACGATAGCATGTTTAGCCCATGGATTGAATCAAATTTACCCTAAGTCACACAAAAAGTATATGGCTGATGTAGAAAAAAACGGCGGATTTTTAACCGATTTTTGGAGCTCAGCTGTTTTTGATCGGAACAATTTTTTAAAGCGTAACCGAATTATCGCTGGCTTAAGTGAAGCGACTATAGTTATTGAATCTGCTGAAAAAGGCGGAAGTTTAGTTACTGCAGATATTGCCAACTCCTACAATCGCGATGTTTTTGCAGTTCCTGGTCGTACTACTGATAATCAGAGTATAGGATGTAATAATTTAATTAAAACACAGCAAGCACACATGCTTTCTAACCCTTTAGACATTGCTTATATGTTAAACTGGGAATTAGAACGAGAAGAAAAGCCTTCGATACAGAAACAACTGTTTGTCGAATTAACTTCCGAAGAAAAAGTAATTTATAACTACCTCAAAGGACATGGTAAACAACTATTAGATGTTATTGCCTTAGAATGTCAAATGCCTATTTTTAAAGTGGCTAGTATTTTATTGACTATGGAATTAAAAGGGGTGACACGACCGCTTCCTGGGAAGTTATTTGAGTTAATTTAATACCCAACTTTCTCACGAACTCGTTGTAATACATCATTGGCTACACGTGCTGCCTTTTCGGCTCCAACCGCTAATGCAGCATCAATTTCGTTGAGGTTTTCCATATAGTGATTGTAACGTTCACGCTGAGTTGCAAATGTTTCAAGTATCAATTCAAATAAAGCTTGTTTCGCATGACCGTAACCATAACCACCATTTTCGTAATTGGATTTCATCGTTGCAATTTCTGCTTCCGAAGCTAATAACTTATAAAGTGCAAAGCAGTTACAAGTACTCCAGTCTTTAGGATCTTCAAGTGGTGTACTATCAGTTTCTATAGACATGATTTGCTTGCGTAGTTTTTTCTCAGGAAGAAAAATATTGATAAAATTATTACGGCTTTTACTCATTTTTTCACCATCGGTTCCAGGAATGAGTTTCGTATTTTCTTGTACTTTTCCTTCAGGTAAAACAAAGGTTTCTCCCATTTTTGCATGAAAACGGGTCGCTACATCACGTGTCATTTCTATGTGTTGTAATTGGTCTTTTCCTACCGGAATAATATGAGCATCATATAATAAAATATCGGCAGCCATTAGCATAGGATACATGAATAACCCAGAGTTGACATCATCTAAACGATCGGCTTTATCTTTAAAACCATGAGCTAACTTTAAACGTTGATACGGAAAAAAACAATTTAAATACCAGGCTAATTCTGTTACTTGTGGAATATCACTCTGTCTGTAAAATACAGTTTTGTTAATGTCTAAACCAAAAGCTAACCATGTGGCTGCAACCGAATAGGTATTATGACGTAATAAATCGGCATCCTTTATCTGAGTTAGAGTATGCATATTAGCAATAAACAAATACGATTCTGTAGAAGTATCGTTAGCCATTTCAATCGCTGGTAAAATTGCACCTAAAATATTTCCTAAATGTGGTGTTCCTGTGCTTTGTATGCCTGTAAGTATTCTTGCCATATGCTCTTTTCGTAAAACGAAAATCTATTTAATTACTATTTCATTTGATATCGTCAGCAAAGGTAATTTTTTTAGTAGAATTGTTGAATTAATTTAACTAGTTTTGAGCCTCATGAAGTTTTTCAAATCTATATTTTGGGTTTTATATCGCATTTGGTTCTACATTTTAGTGGCTTTACCTATTGTTGTATTATTTCCTATTTTGATTGTATCCATTTTAAAAGAATCATGGTACCCTTTCTTTTTTAAAATATCTAGGTTATGGGCTCGCTTTATTTTAATAGGTATGGGATTCAATGTAAAAATACAACGAGAACAAATCCCTGAAGCTCATAAAAGCTATATGTTTATTGCCAATCATACTTCAATGGCAGATATCATGTTGATGTTAGTGACAGTTAAAAATCCGTTTGTATTTGTTGGGAAAAAAGAATTGGCTAAAATTCCGCTATTTGGTTTTTTCTATAAGCGTACAAGTATCTTGGTAGACAGAAGCAGTCCTAAAAGCAGACAAGCTGTTTTTTTAAGAGCGCAACGACGTTTACAACAAGGTATGAGTATTTGTATTTTTCCTGAAGGCGGTGTTCCAGACGAACACATAGTGTTAGACGAATTTAAAGATGGCGCCTTTAGAATGGCAATAAACCATCACATTCCTATAGTACCAATTACGTTTGGAGATAATAAAAAGCGATTTTCATACACCTTTTTTAGCGGCAGCCCAGGGCAAATGCGTGTTAAAATGCATAAATTTATTTCAACCGAAGGCTTAACCGTTGAGGATACTAAACGCTTAAATACTCAAGCCTATGATTTATTACTAAATCAATTGCATGCATTCAATTCTTAATACAAAAAAGCTGCCCTTGGCACAGAGCAGCTTTTCGTCATCATTGCATATAATATTGCAATAATTATCTAACCAACTAAAAAACCTAAAACTTAAAACTAAGTCCTGTATACACTCCAATAAAGAATGGCTTAAAATCACCAGACGTATCAGTGAATGTATTTATTTGATACTTGAACGTCGGTTCAAGATTAAATCGTAATTTTTCTGAAATATTATAATTCACACCAAGTCCAAAATTGGCACTATAACTCATGTCATTAATATTGGTTGCTTCTCCAACGAGTGTTTTGTCTCCATTATTTCTAACCGAATAAATTTCATTATCACTTAAAAACAAGGTGCTAAAACCACCAATAAGGTTTACTCCAATTTTTTTATCCACTAAGCTATATTCAAGCTCAATTGGTACCTCAATAAAACCAAGTTGCTGACTTATAGAGCCTTGCTCTTTAGTAAATAAAATTTCGGGACCTGTAGCAAAACTGATATTATTAGCACTTACAAAAGCACTGTTATTAATAGAATCGTTAAGTCTCACATTTTTTATTTGCTGAGCACTAGCCGCAGGACTTGTGCCATCAAACGAAAGCACATTATTAGTCGAATAGCCTAAATCAACCTTGTTGATTCCTGCTCTGATTTTTAATTTCTCACTAATGGCATAACTTCCTTTTACACCATAACTTACATTGACATCTCCTTCTTTGGTATTGTTTATAAACTGATTATCTAAAGAAGATCCCTTTCCAAGCGTATTAAAATAAACTGGAGCTACGTTAGGCGCTACACTCCATCGTTTTAGTGGTGCCTCGGCTTCTGCAATGGAATCTTTGTCTTTTTGAGCTTCAGCTATAGCAGTTTCAATTGCATTATCTTCTTTAATAATTTCATTTGCTTTTGAACTGTCTATTACAGATGATGCATTGTCTTTCTCTGAATTATCAGAAGCGCTTACACGTGTTGAATTACTATCTTTTAATGCTTTGATGAGTTGATCAATTTCAGATTGCTCTTTGTTGAGTTTATTTTGATCATCTTCAGACTCAGGTTTTAAATCTTGAGAGTTATTAACCACTGCATTAGTTTGTGTTGCCTTAGTCTGTGTTTGGTCTTTATTTTGTTTATCAGAAGATGCTATGGCTTCACGTTGTTGAGATTTGTTTACAACCGAATTCTTTTCACTTTGCTGCTCTAAAGGTTGATCCTCTGAAGAGGAAGTTGTCACAGAATTTTTGTAATCTGAGTTTGTATTAGTTGTGAATTGCTCCTTCGAAACATTGGTGTTAGTTGATGGGTTGAATTGCTCTTCTGAAACCTTAGTATCTACAATTTCAGTAGTATTTGAATCTTCTGAAGGTTTAATAGGCGAACCTTTAGTTGTCTCATCTTTATCAGGATTTGATTTGATGTCCTCCTTAGAATTATTAGTATTGGTGTTAACGACATCGTGGTCTAAAGTGTTTTCAGTATTGGTATTAAATACTTTAGTTCCAACAGTAAATAACAGAGCCAAGACAGCAGCGACACCAGCAACCTTCCACCAGATAGGAATTACCCTGCGCTTGCGCTTGTCTTTATGAAGTTCGCGTTCTATTTGTTCCCAGACAGCATCGTTAGGAGCAACTTCAAAATTTTTCAGTTGCTCTTTAAAGAGTTTGTCTATATTCTTTTTTTCACTCATTATAAACTTTGCGAGTTGGGTCTCGCTTTGTATTGTTCTATTTTTTCTTTTAAAATCAAACGTGCTCTTGACAAATTTGATTTTGATGTTCCTGTAGAAATATCTAACAGTTTTGCAATTTCCTTATGCGAATAATCGTCTAAGGCATATAAGTTAAAAACCAGTCGATAGCGATCTGGTAACTCTTGAATGATGTTTAACAAAAAATCTATGTGAATATGATCATCATCGATATCTACAGTCACATCTTCAATTTGCCCTTCATTAACGATGTCAAAAACACCAACACTTCTGTAGCGTTGTAACGCAGTATTAATCGTAATACGCTTCATCCAACCTTCTAAAGACCCTTGATTTTTAAACTGATTTATTTTTTTAAAAATCGTAATATATGCGTCTTGCAAATTATCTTCGGCTTCGACATAGTTTCGCGAATACTTCAAGCAAATCGAAAACAGTTTACTCGCATATAGCTTATATAGTTGACTTTGTGCTTGAGCATCATTTTTTTTACATCGCTCTATGAGTTGGTCTAAACTCACATAATTTAGTTTAGTTAATTTATTCTATTACTGATCGTCTACTGGAACTTCTACAATATAGTAAGTGTCATTACCATTTTCATCAACTCCTAACCAAAACCTAAATGTATAGGGACCAGTGCTATTAACCTCAAAATTGAAAGCCACTTCTTCTAATACAGCTTCCTGATTACAATCTGTATCAGGAAGAACAGTAGTTATAATAGCAACTGTTCGTTGGTTTAAATCTGTTTCATAAAAAAAGTTGTTAAACACATGACACCCAGAAGGCCTAAAATAAGTTAGCTTAATTTCATGAACATTTCCAAATTCAAACGAGTCAGGAATATCAACACTTTCTATAGGTAAAACCTCATAATAGAAGTTTGGGGCACTATCTTCAACACTACATGAAAACAGTGATAACATTAAAAAACTTAATAAAAAAATTTTCTTCATACACATAATTTAATTTTGAAATACAAAAGATTTCACTACATAGATGCATAATTTAAAGAAAGGTTGCGTCTAGAAACAAAAAAAAATCCCAAATAATGGGATTTTTTTATTGTAATGAGTTTTTTATTCTGCCGAATGGATGATAGCCCGTACTTTTTCTTCAAGCTCATCCATTAGTTCTGGGTTGTCTTTTATCAATGCTTTAACAGCATCTCGACCTTGACCTAGTTTGGTGTCACCATAACTAAACCATGAGCCACTTTTTTTAATGATTTCATGCTCGACAGCGACATCTAAAATTTCACCAACTTTTGAAATACCTTCACCATACATGATATCAAACTCACACATTTTAAATGGTGGAGCTACTTTGTTTTTTACAACTTTAACTCTGGTTTTGTTACCAGCAACTGTACCATCAGTTTCTTTAATTTGAGTAGATCGTCTAATGTCTAAACGAACTGAAGCGTAAAATTTAAGAGCATTACCACCAGTTGTGGTTTCAGGATTCCCAAACATAACACCAATTTTTTCTCTTAACTGGTTTATAAAAATAACAGTACAATTCGTTTTACTAATAGAACCTGTTAATTTTCTTAAAGCCTGTGACATCAATCGTGCATGTAATCCCATTTTAGAATCACCCATTTCACCTTCAATCTCACTTTTTGGAGTTAAAGCAGCAACAGAATCTATAACAACGATATCGATAGCTCCCGAACGAATTAAGTTATCGGCAATTTCTAAAGCCTGTTCTCCATTGTCAGGTTGAGAGATAATCAAGTTATCGATATCAACATTTAAATTTTTAGCATAAGTTCTGTCAAATGCATGTTCGGCATCAATAAAAGCAGCAATACCTCCCGCTTTTTGAGCTTCGGCAATGGCATGTAATGTCAGTGTGGTTTTACCAGAAGATTCTGGTCCATAAATTTCTATAACTCGTCCTCTAGGATAACCACCAACTCCTAAAGCAATATCTAATCCTAAAGAACCAGAAGAAATAGCTTCTACATCAACTATGGCTTGGTCACTCATTTTCATAACCGTTCCTTTTCCGTAGGCTTTATCCAACTTGTCTAAGGTTAATTTTAGCGCTTTTAATTTTGCGTCTTTTTCACTGCTCATCTATCTGTATTTTTAATTTTGAAACGTTAGCTAAAATACAACAACTTTTAATTTTTTTCATGGAATGACGCAACCTTTTTAAACTTTTTGCATCTACCAATTGAGATTGGGAAATCTTGCTATGAAAAAGAAGCCAAATCTGGCATATCCAACATTTAATTTTTGATAAAAAAGAAATGCGATTTTTTAGAAAAATTATTTTTAACAAAACTTCAGGCGTTACAGTTTCTGTACAGACTAACAGTAACTGTAAGGCCGATGGTGGATAACTCGTTATATGTTTTTAAGACAAATTAAAAATATAAATAACGAGTTAGTCCTCAAAAAAGCCCTTTAGATCGTCTAAAGGGCTTTTTTATTGTACTCATTTGATATTCTATTAAAAAGAATACCTTTGCAAAATAATTCTTTAACCTTAAAATTAGTATAGCATGCAACTGTACAATAACTTGAGTGCTAAAGAAAGAGCCGAACTTATTGAAAAAGCAGGAAAAGAACGCTTAACAATCTCTTTCTACAAGTACGCCAAAATTGGCAACACCGAAATTTTTAGAAACCACATGTTTTTAGCTTGGGACGCACAAGATGTCTTGGGTCGAATTTATGTTGCTCACGAAGGAATTAACGCTCAACTTTCTGTGCCTGCAGAAAACTTCGATGCTTTTAAGCAACATTTGGATACCATATCATTTTTAGAAAATGTGCGATTAAATATTGCTGTAGAACACGATAACTTCGCCTTTTTAAAACTGAAAGTTAAAGTACGTCATAAAATCGTAGCCGATGGCTTAAACGATGATACTTTTGATGTGACTAATAAAGGTGTTCATGTTAATGCTGAGAGATTTAATGAACTCATAGAAGATCCTGACACGGTTCTGGTCGATATGAGAAATCACTATGAAAGTGAAATAGGTCACTTTAAAAATGCTGTTACTCCTGATGTAGATACGTTTAGAGAATCTCTAGATTTAATCGAAGAAGACTTAAGAGCTCATAAAGAGGATAAAAAATTAGTGATGTACTGTACAGGTGGTATTCGTTGTGAGAAAGCCAGTGCTTATTATAAACATAAAGGTTTTAAAAATGTATTTCAGCTTGAAGGAGGTATTATAAATTATGTGAGACAAGTTGAAGCTAATAACTTAGAGAATAAGTTTCTAGGCAAGAATTTTGTGTTCGATCAACGACGGTCTGAGCGTATTTCTGATGATGTCATTGCCAATTGTCATCAATGCGGAAAACCAGCAGACATGCATACGAACTGTGCTAATGAAGCATGTCACTTGTTGTTTATCCAGTGTGATGAATGTAAAGAAAAAATGGAAAACTGCTGTTCTACATCATGTATGGAAATTAACAGGTTACCACATGAAGAACAAAAAGCACTTCGCAAAGGTCAAGGCAATAGCAACGATATCTTTAAAAAAGGAAGAGCAGATCATTTACCCTATAAAAAAGACTTAAGGAATATTTTTGATACCTTTAAGAAAACTGTGTAAATGAACATCTACAAACTTTTACAACTTAACAGAAAAATTAAAAGCCACAGAATTAAATTTCTAGCGCTATACCTGCTCCATAAATTCAATAAACGTTATTTAGCAGTTAACCTAGATCCTGTTATGGCATGCAATTTACGTTGTAAAATGTGCTATTTCACCGATGCAGATTATGTAAAAACACTCAAAGGTCAATTTAAAGATGATGACTTAGATCAAGTGGCTAAGGCCATTTTCAAAAGAGCTTTAAAACTTCAAATAGGTTGTGGAACCGAACCTACACTTTACAAAAACCTAGTTAAAATTGTAGAATTAGGTAAGCAATATAAGGTGCCATATATCTCTATAACGACCAATGCTAATTTACTTACTGAAGAGAAAATAGAAGACTTATTAAAAGCAGGACTTAATGAATTCACCATATCACTTCATGGTGTAACTAAAGAGAGTTATGAGAATTTCATGAAAAAAGCGAACTATGAAAAATTTCAAAATGCGTTTAAGGCCTTTGCTAAGTTAAAAGCAACCTATGATTTTAAAGTCAGAATTAATTATACGTTCAATAAAGATAATTTCTACGAACTAAAGGATTTCTTCAAACACTTTAGCGCAAAAGGATTTGACATTCTTCAAATTAGACCTATTCAAAAAATAGGAAATACAGAGTACAACGATTTTAATATTTCATCTCTTGAAAAGGATTATCCTAAAATGATTTCAGAAATAAGAGCTAATTGCATTGAAAATCACATCATTTTAATGGCTCCTGAAACCTTGTCGACACTTCAGGGAGAAAACCAGTCTAGCCTAATTTTTGATTATACGTTTTGTTATGTCTCTCCCAATAAATTCTGGAAAGAAGGGTTTAATTGGAGAGAAGAGTCATTTAATGATTATTCCAAAAAAATAGGGTGGAGCCAATTGCTTTTTTCTAATGCATTTAAATCGAAATCAGAATTAAAAACTCTATCCAATAGATTAAACTACGAGATAGAGTTTAATTAATTGTTTTTTATTCTTTAACAAGTTTGATTGTTTTTGTCTCTTTCAAATCACTTTCGAGTTTTATAATATATAGACCATTCGAGAGGTTTTCAAGATTAAGACTCTGAATACCTTCGGAAAACTGCTCAATTGAAAGAACAGACTTACCTAAAACATCTACAACCTTAGCTTTCACAATTTTTTTATCTGAAATGATTTGCACATGATCGGTAAAAGGGTTAGGATACACCGAAGTTTGGCTTAAATCGTTATCTTCAACACTCAGTGGATCACCAACGTTAAAAGCATGAGTTACAGTGTCTCCACCATAAGTCGCCTCCCATTTCCATTCGCCTTGAATATCCAATGTGAAAATCCATCGCCACCATGATGCTGGATAATTGTCGGTTAAGTCAAAATTCCAATTGTATAAATCTGTATTATCAGGTCTAATAAGTCTAAGGTTTACACTTGTTCCCGCAATCTGGTCTTTTAAATATATAGCAAAATGAATGGATTGGTTGAGGTCAAATTGATTCTCTTCATTTGTGGTTTCGGTTGTTGGACAGGCTGGAAATATAGGGTCTGCATCATGTGTCAATACAGCATTTACTCCTGGGTTGATATAAGGTCTTTGCGATTGCCACCAAGAATCAACATTCATGTTATTACAACTTCCAGCATAAGGATCTACCAATTGAGTATAGCTGTTATCTGTATACACTTCAAAGTGTAAATGAGGTCCTGTAGAGTTTCCGGAACTGCCAACAATACCCAAATATTCGCCCTCGGCAACCATATCACCTACGTTTTTCGGATTTAATGAGCCATTTTTCATATGTCCATACCAAGCAACACTACCATCAAAGTGTTGTACATATATAGCGTTCCAGATATTATTATTAAAATTACAGCTTCGATCGAACTCACCATCGTGTTTTGCAATTATTTGCCCAGGAGCAGCAGCAATTATTTCAGCTTCATCATTATCCATCATTTTCCATCCAAAAGGCCAGGTAAACATGTCGATGCCTTGATGATTATAACCGCTATTAGTATCATAAGATTTAGTGCCACAATTGTAATCGGTTAATTGATTTGGATAACTGGGATTATGATCTACATATCCAGAAATTCCATAAATCTCATTGTAATTTGATTCTGTAGCTTTTCTTAATGGCCAAATAAATAAAGGATGACCTCCTCCTCGGTTTTGAGAAGCAAAAAGTGCGTTTTCACGTTTTAGCAGACCTTCATTAGCTTGTAATGTTTCTTTTATATGGTTTCTTTGTTCGGTAGTTAAACATGGAGACTTGTCTGAATTAAAAACAAATTCGCCTCCATTAGCATTTTGATTTGGAGATTGAGAATAGCTAAAACTTAAAAAGAAAAAAGTAAGTAAACAGTGTGTAATTTTAAATTTCATAATCAATGGTTTTAAAGTGTTATGCTTTATCATCGATTTGAGATGAAAATGTGAGCAATAAATTTTATAACATGTTTAAATATAGGGTTTTATATTTTAAATACCCTTGTAAAATTAGTCGGTATCTCTTTCCTTATTTTTGTGAATAAATAATCTTATCTTTACATTTCAAAATTAATATTAATCGTCATTCAGAAACACATTTGTTTACTGGATTATATATAACATTTCATGAGTTGTAACAGTTGCTCAACTGGAAAGGATGGACAACCCAAAGGATGCAAAAACAATGGAACTTGCGGTACAGATAGCTGCAATAAACTCACTGTTTTTGATTGGTTGGCCAACATGTCGTTACCGCAAGGTCAAGAACCCTTCAAAGGTGTTGAAGTCCGTTTTAAAAATGGACGAAAACAATACTACAAAAACACAGAAAATCTAACACTAAGCATAGGAGATATTGTTGCTACACAAGCCAAATCAGGCCATGATATTGGTATGGTAACTCTTACAGGTGAACTGGTAAGAGTGCAAATGAAACGTAAAAAAATCAATATTGATGACGAAGAAAACGTTCTAAAAATTTATCGAAAGGCGAGCCAAAAAGATATTGATATTTGGTCGGCGGCAAGAGATAAGGAAGAACCAATGAAAGTCAAAGCAAGACAATTTGCTATCGATTTAAAGCTTAAAATGAAAATCTCTGATATCGAGTATCAAGGTGATGCTAGTAAAGCGACATTTTATTATACCGCTGAAGAACGTGTCGATTTTAGAGAACTGATTAAGGTTTTTGCAAGAGAGTTTAGAACTAGAATTGAAATGAAACAAGTTGGTTTTCGTCAAGAAGCAGCCCGACTTGGTGGTATTGGTTCTTGTGGAAGAGAACTGTGTTGTTCTACATGGTTAACCGATTTTAGATCTGTTAGCACTTCAGCAGCACGCTACCAGCAATTATCATTAAACCCACTAAAACTCGCTGGTCAATGCGGGAAGTTAAAATGCTGTCTTAACTACGAATTAGATGCCTACCTTGATGCATTAAAAGCATTTCCTAAAACTGAAACAAGATTGTATACAGAAAAAGGAAAAGCTGTATGTCAAAAAACTGATATTTTTAAAGGCCATATGTGGTATGCATATGAAGGCGAATGGATGAATTGGCACGTATTAACGACTGAACAGGCCAATGAAATTATTGCAAAAAATAAGCGAAAAGAAAAAGTAGCAAGTTTAGAAGAATACGCATCTCAACTTATAGAAGATACTAAAACAGAGTTTGAAAACGTTGTTGGTCAAGACAGTTTAACACGTTTTGATAGTCCAAAACGTAAAAAGAAACGTAGAAATAATAGAAACAAACAAAGACCGCATAACAAAAAACCAAAGAATAGTAATGCAAAAAAATAAGTGCTGGCTCATTTGTTTATTTATAATAGTAGTTACAGTATCTTGTGATGCTAATCGTGTATTTGACGAATATAAATCGGTGCCAGATGAATGGGATAAAGACAATAAAGTAGAATTTAAAATCAATCCGCCAGATTCAACAAATACCTATAATTTATATGTTAATTTAAGGAATACCGAAGCATATAAATACAGTAACTTATTTTTGATTATAGAGCTTAATTATCCTAATGGAAAAACAGTTAAGGACACATTAGAATATAAAATGGCAAATCCAGATGGGACTTTTTTAGGAACAGGATTTACCGATGTTAAAGAAAATAAATTATGGTATAAAGGATATCAAACGCCTTTCATATTTAATGAATCAGGAGAGTATACCGTTACCATACAACATGCCATGAGACAAAACGGAAGTGTGGATGGCATTGATAAATTAGAAGGCATCACAGATGTTGGTTTTAGAATAGAGCATTCGCAAACTCATTGATTATGGCAAAAAAAACAGTAGCAAAGAAAAAACCTGCTAAGGATAACGCTCAAGACTTTTCAAAATATGTAAGACGCTTCTGGATGCTATTTGCAGGAGGTGTTTTTGCATTCTTTTTTATGTTTTTATTAGCGTCTTGGGGCGCATTAGGTGAAATGCCTGATCATACCATTCTTGAAAATCCTAAAACATTTTTAGCAACAGAAATCATTTCTTCTGATGGTAAAACCTTAGGAAAATTTTATTTAGACGATAATAGAACACCAGTAGATTATGAAGAGCTGCCAAAACAACTGGTTGACGCTCTTGTTGCAACCGAAGATATTAGACATTACGACCATTCTGGTATTGATTTTAGAGGCACTATGAGAGCTATTGTAAAAATGGGAAGAGGCGGAGGAGCCAGTACCATTTCTCAACAATTAGCCAAACAATTGTTCACAAAGCAAGTCTCTTCAAATAAAATCCAGCGTGTTTTTCAAAAGGTTAGAGAGTGGGTTATTGCAATTCGTTTGGAACGTCAGTATACCAAAGAAGAAATCATAGCCATGTATTTTAATATTTATGACTTCGGAAATAATGCCGATGGGATTAGAAGTGCATCACGTATTTACTTCGGAAAAGAGCCAAAAGATCTAGAGCTTAAGGAATCTGCTATGCTTGTGGGAATGTTTAAAAATTCCTCATTATACAATCCAAGACCTCACCGCAACCCTGAAGGAGTAAAAAACAGACGTAATGTGGTATTGGCTCAAATGAATAAATACGAGTACATTTCAGAACAACTAAAAGATAGTTTACAGAAAACAGAATTGGATTTAAACTATTCTCCAGAATCGCATCGTGAAGGAACTGCAACTTATTTTAGAGCATACTTAGACAAGTTTATGAAAGACTGGATTAAAAAGAATCCTAAACCTGATGGCTCAACATATAATTTATACAACGACGGACTTAAAATATACACAACTATAGACTCTAGAATGCAAGAATATGCCGAGGATGCAGTAGCTAGACATATGCCAAGACTTCAAGCCGAATTTGATAATCAAAATACACCAGACCGTAATAAGACAGCACCATTTCTAGATCTTGAACCTCAAGAGATTAAAGATTTAATGAACGCTAGTATGAAACGTTCTGAACGCTGGAGGGTTTTGAGAGCACAAGGTAAATCTGAAAAAGAAATAGTAGCGTCATTTGAAAAACCTGTTCAAATGAGCATTTTTGCTTGGAAAGATGGGCAACCTAGCGAAATAGATACGGTGATGAAGCCTATCGATTCTATGCGCTATTACAAATCTTTTTTACAACCAGGTATGATGTCTATGGATCCTCAAACTGGCCATGTAAAAGCTTGGGTAGGAGGAATGAATTACAGACATTTTCAGTATGATCACGTAAAACAAGGAAAGCGTCAGGTAGGTTCTACATTTAAACCTTTTGTGTATGCTACAGCTATAGATCAATTACACTTATCACCTTGTGATACTATCCCAAGACAACAAATCACAATAGAAGCTGAAAAATATGGTAATCCAGAGCCTTGGACAGCTAAAAACTCTGATGGTAGATACGATGGGTTTTTGACATTAAAATCTGCTTTAGGAAATTCAGTAAACACAGCAACAGCACGATTAATGGATAAAGTTGGTCCAGAACCTGTTGTAGATATGGCTAAAAACTTAGGTATTACTTCTGAAATTCCTGCCGTTCCTGCTATCTCATTGGGAACACCAGATATTAGTGTGTATGAAATGGTCGCAGCCTATGCTACATTTGCTAATAAAGGTGTTTACAATAAACCAGTAATGGTAACCAGAGTTGAAGATAAAAACGGAACAATTCTATATCAATTTACTCCAGAAACTAAAGATGTTTTAAGTGCTGAGGTTGCTTATACTACAGTTAATTTAATGCAAGGTGTTGTCGAATCGGGATCGGGAAGCAGACTTCGAGATAGCTGGAGAGCTAACCAAACCCTATATAAAGAAATTATAACAGGATATCCTTACGAATTAACAAATCCAATTGCAGGAAAAACAGGAACAACACAAAATCAAAGTGATGGTTGGTTCATGGGAATGGTACCAAATTTAGTCACAGGAGTTTGGGTAGGTGCCGAAGATAGAGCAGCACACTTTAAACATATTTCATATGGTCAAGGCGCTTCAATGGCATTACCTATTTGGGGCATGTATATGAAGTCTTGTTATGCAGACGAAGAATTAGGGATTTCAAAAGATAATTTTGAAAAACCTGCAAACCTATCCATTGAGGTTGATTGTGCCAAGTGGAAAGGTAATGGTGATGAAGGCGCAAATCCTGCCGATGAACTTGATGGTGTTCTAGATTTTTAATACCTAATTTATTATAAAATCTTAAGCCGTTCATTTTTGAATGGCTTTTTTATTTCGTAATTTTCCAAGAGTAAATTTATAACAAATGATTAGTAAAAAAGTAGCTAATGTTCAAGAAGCACTTGAAGGTGTTAAAGATAATATGACCTTTATGTTTGGTGGTTTTGGACTTTCAGGAATTCCTGAAAATGCAATAGCAGAATTAGTGCGTATAGGAACTAAAGGACTTAAATGCATATCTAATAATGCAGGCGTAGATGATTTTGGATTAGGCTTGTTATTACAAGGCAAACAAATTGATAAAATGACCTCGTCATATGTGGGTGAAAATGATGAATTTGAACGCCAGATGCTATCAGGTGAACTCGAAGTTGAATTGATTCCTCAAGGAACCCTTGCCGAACGTTGTAGAGCAGCTCAAGCTGGTTTTCCAGCAGTATATACTCCTGCTGGTTTTGGAACAGAGGTCGCTGAAGGTAAAGAAACCAGAGAATTTGATGGTAAAATGTATGTTTTAGAATATGCGTTTAAAGCCGATTTTGCTTTTGTAAAAGCTTGGAAAGGAGACGAAGCTGGAAATCTTATTTTTAAAGGAACAGCTCGTAATTTTAATCCTAATATGTGCGGCGCTGCAAAAATTACTGTTGCTGAGGTTGAAGAGTTAGTGCCAGTTGGAACACTCGATCCTAATCAAATTCATATTCCAGGGATATTTGTTAAGCGCATATTTCAAGGTGAACATTATGAAAAACGAATTGAACAACGAACAGTTAGACAAAGACAATAATTATGTTAGATAAAAACGGAATTGCAAAACGTATCGCAAAGGAAGTCCAAGACGGTTACTATGTAAATCTCGGTATCGGAATTCCAACATTAGTAGCCAACTATGTGAGGGATGATATTGAAGTAGAATTTCAAAGTGAAAATGGTGTACTTGGTATGGGGCCATTTCCTTTTGAAGGCGAAGAAGACGCAGATATTATCAACGCAGGAAAGCAAACCATTACCACATTGCCAGGAGCAAGTTTTTTTGATTCGGCAACAAGTTTTTCAATGATTAGAGGTCAGCATGTTGATTTAACTATTCTTGGTGCTATGGAAGTAGCTGAAAATGGCGATATTGCCAATTGGAAAATCCCAGGTAAAATGGTTAAAGGTATGGGAGGCGCTATGGATTTAGTTGCGAGTGCAGAAAATATTATTGTAGCCATGATGCATACGAATAGAGCTGGAGCATCCAAATTATTAAAGCAATGTTCATTGCCTTTAACAGGAGTTGGTTGCGTAAAAAAAGTGGTAACTAATATGGCTGTTTTAGAAGTGACCAATAAAGGATTTAAACTTTTAGAACGTGCACCAGATGTGTCGGTAGAGGATATAAAAAAGGCTACCGAAGGCGAATTAATTATTGATGGCGAAATTCCGGAAATGGATATATGATAATTTATTAATATGTATCAATAAAGCCACTTTAATGAGTGGCTTTTTTTTATGACTGATGGTAAAAAATGATTATTATTTTGTAAGAAAAATCTGTTAAATACATGTTAAATGTTAAAATTTAATGCATTTCATCGATTTATTTTGTCATTTAACTGATTTATTGAAAATAAGTTTCATATTAGCAAAACCAAATCGAAATAACCTAATTAACCAAATTTACCTAAAACGCTTACGAAATGATTTTGCCCCAAATCTATCGTAAATTTTAACCAAATGAACTTTTTTGCCCCAAATCTACCTAAACCTACGAACACCGAAAACAAGTTATTAACTGGTTTTCAAAACACCCTAAGATTGCTCAAAAACATCTTAACCTTAACTAAAAAATTATTCATGTTATAATCCTTTAGGAATAGCATGAATAAGTTTTTTGGTATAAGGCTGTTTTGGATTATTATAGATGTTATCAGCATCATCTTGTTCTTCAATTCTACCTTTATTCATAACAATTAATTGATCTGACATATATTTAACCACAGCTAAATCATGTGAAATAAATATATAAGTAAAGCCAAAGTTTGTTTTTAGTTCATTTAACAAATTAAGTACTTGCGCTTGTACAGAAATATCTAAGGCAGAAACTGATTCGTCACAAATAATGAGTTGAGGTTCAAGAGCAATAGCTCTAGCAATTCCAATACGCTGACGTTGTCCTCCCGAAAATTCATGTGGATAGCGATTAAAATAACTTTCATCTAACCCAACCTTTAAAAGCAAATCCAAAACTTTTGATTTCCTTTCGGTATCAGAAGTTCCAATGTTATGAACCTTCATAGGCTCCATAATAGCTTTACCTACAGTGAGTCTCGGGTTTAACGACGCATATGGATCTTGAAATATAATTTGAATATCTTTTCTGAGTTTTCTAATATCTGATTTTGAAAGCTTAGTAATGTCAACTCCTTGATACATAATTGAACCCGAAGTTGCTTTATTTAAAAGTAAAATAGCATTTGAAAGTGTTGATTTTCCACATCCAGATTCACCTACAAGCCCTAGAGTTTCGCCCTTATATAATTTGAAAGAGACATTATTGACAGCTTTAAAAGTTTGAGGTTTTGAAAACCAACCCGATTTTGAAATAAACTCTTTTTCGACATTTATGACTTCCAGAAGCGGTTTTTGAGCGTATATCTGTTTTTGAGTTTGAGATCGTTTTTCAGAAGTGATAATTTCAGAATTTGAAGTATTATTCATAAAATCATCTATTGTAGGCAGCTGCTTTAAACGGCTATCCATCGAAGGTCTAGAATTAATTAAAGCTTTAGTATAGATATGTTTTGGTGATTTAAAAATTTGAGTCACATCACCTTGTTCAACAATAGCTCCTTTATACATCACCATAATACGATCTGCAATTTCTGAAACCAACGACAAATCATGAGAAATAAATATAATACTCATCTGTTCTTCTAACTGTAACTGTTTGAGAAGTGTGATAATATCTTTTTGTACAGTAACATCTAATGCTGTAGTAGGCTCATCTGCAATTAATATTTTTGGTTTACAGGCAATAGCCATAGCAATCATAACCCTTTGTTTTTGTCCGCCTGAAATTTCATGAGGATAGGCACTGTAAACACGTTTTGGTAATGGCAGTTTTACTTTTTCAAAAAGAGATAAGGTTTCAGCTTTCGCTTCAGCTTTAGACAAACTTGTATGTTGAAGTAGGATTTCCAAAACTTGGTTTCCACAGGTCATAGACGGATTTAAAGAACTCATAGGTTCTTGAAATATCATTGCAATCTCATTTCCTCTTATGCTTTGAAACTGTTTAGAGCTTAGTGATGTTAAATTTTGTTGATTAAATGTAATTGTTCCTTGTGTTATTTTTGAAATACGCTTTGGAAGTAAACCCAGAATAGCCAGAGAAGAAACCGATTTACCAGAACCAGACTCGCCTACTATACCTAAAATTTCATTGGGTTGTAATTCATAGGATATGTTATGGATAATTTCACTTTCGATACCTTCAGAAGAAAAAGAAATCGAAAGATTTTTTATATCGAGTAATTTTGAGTTCTGCATAGGTAAATGTAGTCATTTTCTGTTATTGATTTACGGAAAAACCGTAACCATTTTTTTTATTTGTGCACTTCAACGAAAACGTTGTAGTTAAATTTTGATATTGTTAAAATTTTAATACTTTCAATCGATTTTTAAAAATAAACAACTTAAAATTTTACTAATTAACATGAAAAAAAACTATTTAAATGGTATTTATTTAATTGTGTTTATGTTGTCGGTTCTAACCGCATATTCGCAAACCAGTCCTCAAAAAGAACAAATCACTAGTCGTTATGATCAACAAGCAATTCAGGATTTAAGTAAAAGACTTGAACAAGAAGCTAAAGCCGAAAAAGATAGAGCTACACAGATAGCAATACAAAACGGCTGGCCTTTAATTATAAAAAATGAAGATACCTATATGGAACTTCAAAAAATCTCACCTGAAGGCACTCCTATTTATTATAGAACATTTAATGTCAGTGCGGCAAGATCTACTCGAGCAAATCACTTAAATTCAGGAGGTTCTTTAGGACTCAATTTAGAAGGGCAAAATATGACAGCTCATGTTTGGGATGGTGGTTTAGCACGTACTACTCATCAAGAATATGATGGGCCAGGCGGCAATAATAGGTTCTCTATTGGTGATGGTACAACAGCCTTACATTATCATTCTGCACACGTTACAGGAACTATAATTGCCTCAGGTGTTGTTGCGAATGCAAAAGGAATGGCGCCACAAGCAAGCGCTGTTGGTTATGATTGGAATAATGATACCACAGAAGCGACAACAGCATCAGGAAACGGAATGCTGGTTTCAAATCATTCCTATGGATTTGCAGCTAGAAACCCAAATACAGGACAACCATGGTTACCGGACTATTATTTTGGAGGTTATATCGCAGAGTCAAGAGATTGGGATGAAATCATGTACAATGCACCTTATTTTTTAATGGTAGTTGCAGCTGGAAATGATGGTTCTGATAATTCGGCTAATGGAGCACCTTTGGATGGAAACTCTTCTTATGATAAACTTTCGGGCCATGCTACATCTAAAAACAATATGGTTGTTGCTAATGCTCAAGATGCTAATATAGATGCTAATGGAAATTTAATTAGTGTGACTATTAATAGCAGTAGTAGCGAAGGTCCGACAGATGATTATCGAATTAAGCCTGATATTACAGGTAATGGAACGTCAGTATATTCAACTTACGAATCTAGTAATACCGCTTATAATAGTATTACAGGAACTTCAATGGCTTCGCCTAATGTAGCTGGTTCCTTATTATTACTTCAACAACATACCAATAATGTCAATGGAAGTTATATGAGAGCTGCAACTTTGAAAGGATTAGCACTTCATACTGCAGATGATGCCGGAGCTAATGGACCTGATGCAATTTATGGATGGGGTTTAATGAATACCAAGCGTGCGGCAGAAGCAATCACTAACAATGGAAACGAATCTAAAATTGAAGAATTAACTCTGTCTAATGGTCAATCTTACCAAATCACAGTAGATTCTGATGGGATTAACGATTTATATGCTTCAATTTCTTGGACAGACAGAGCAGGTACTGCTACAACTACAGCCAATTCAAACAATGCTGTTTTAGTTAACGATTTAGATATTAGAGTAACAAAAGGCGGAACAACATATACGCCTTGGAGATTGACCGGAGTTACAACTAATGGTCAAGGAGATAATAATAAAGATCCTTATGAAAGAGTAGATGTAGCTAATGCTTCAGGAACTTATACGATTACAATTACACATAAAGGCACCTTAACTGGTGGAAGCCAAAATTATTCGTTGATTGTTACTGGTTTATCTGGAACTCCAATTGTATGCAATGCAACAACTCCAGCAGGTGTGTCTATTGATGGCTATGGGTCGTCAACAGCAACCGTGTCATGGGATGTTGTAACTGGAGCATCTTACGATTTTAGATATCGTCAGGTCGGAAGCTCATCATGGATAACCTCTTCTGTGTCTGGAACTACTACGTCTTTAACAGGTTTAACTCCTGAGACAACCTATGAAGTTCAGGTACGAAGTGAATGTCCTGATAATTCAACATCATCGTACTCCAGTTCAGTCAACTTTACGACGACTGAAGTTCAACTTAATTATTGTGCTTCAGCTAGTACAAATGTAAATGACGAATATATAAGTCGTGTACAATTAGGTAGTATTGATAATGCGTCAGGCGCTCAATTTTATTCAGATTTTACAAACCTTTCAACGAATCTTAATCAAGGTCAGAGTTATTCAATAACAGTAACGCCAACTTGGACAGGTACGACTTATGCTGAAGGCTATTCGGTTTGGATAGATTATAATCATGATGGTGATTTTACAGATTCTGGAGAACAAGTATGGACACAAGCGGCTACACAAAACGCATCTGTAAGTGGAAGTTTTGTAATTCCGTCAGGAACATACATTGGAAATACAAGAATGCGAGTTTCAATGAAGTATAATGCAATTCCGACTGCATGTGAAAGTTTTACGTATGGAGAAGTTGAAGATTACACGGTAAATTTAGGAGGCGGAACTCCAGATACAACAGCACCAGTAATTACCTTAAATGGTGCTTCAACCATCAACCTTGAAGTTGGAGATACTTATAATGAACTGGGAGCTACAGCTACAGACAATATTGATGGAAACTTAACGTCGAGTATTGTTATTGGTGGTGATACTGTAAATACGAATAATGCAGGAACTTATGTCGTTACCTATAATGTGAGTGATGCTGCTGGGAATAATGCGACAGAAGTAACCAGAACTGTAATTGTAACTCAGCCTGCAGATACAACTGCGCCTGTAATTACCTTAAATGGTGCATCAACAATAAACCTTGAAGTAGGAGATACGTATAATGAGTTGGGAGCGACGGCTACTGATAATGTTGATGGTGATTTAACCTCAAGCATCGTTATTACAGGAACAGTTAACACCAATTCTGCTGGGACTTATACAAGATACTATAACGTAAGTGATGCTGCTGGAAACAGTGCAACGCAACGTACTAGAACAGTTATCGTTACGCAACCTTCAACTGGCGGATGCTCAGGAGGTGTGTCTTCTTTCCCTTATACTGAAGGATTTGAAAATACTCTAGGGGCTTGGTCTCAAGGTTCGGGAGATGATTTTAACTGGACATTACGTTCGGGAACTACACCTTCTAGTAATACAGGACCTTCAAGTGCATCGGCAGGTTCATATTATGTATATATGGAATCATCATCACCTAATTATTCTACAAAACGCGCTATTTTAAATTCGCCGTGTTATGATTTAAGTGCCGAAACGCAAGCGACATTCTCATTTGATTACCATATGTATGGTGCATCATCTATGGGAAGTTTAAGCTTAGAAGCAAGCAGTGACAATGGAAACAACTGGACTTCAGTTTGGAGTGCTTCTGGTAATCAAGGTAATTCTTGGCAAAAAGCTATTGTTGATTTGTCAGCTTATACAGGAGGTTCAGTTCAATTGAGGTTCAATGGAATTACCGGAACGACTTGGCAAGGCGATATGGCAGTTGATGCTGTAAGTCTGACTTCTGGCGGAAGCTCTGGAGGAGATACAACAGTAACTTTAACCTTTGTATTTGATAACTATCCTGAAGAAACATCTTGGACTATTTTAGATAGTGGTAATTCTACTGTTGCCTCAGGAGGAACTTATGGTTCCCAGTCTGATGGTTCAACTTTAAATATTGATGTTGATTTACCAGCAGGTTGTTATTCTTTAGTGATTAATGATACTTATGGTGATGGAATTTGTTGTTCTTACGGAAACGGATCTTATACATTAACCGACGGCGGAACAGTACTTGCTAGTGGAGGTTCATTTACCAGCTCAGAAACGACAAGCTTCTGTGTTGGCGGAGCAACGAATGATTTTGGTTATACAACAACTTCAAGTGAAACGACTATAGATCAGTTTAAATTGTTTCCAAACCCAGTTAAAGAAACACTTAATGTGTCGTTAATCGGACTTGAAGCTCAGCATTATCAGGTTACAAACATGATCGGACAAATTGTGCTTAAAGGTACGTTCACTGAAACCATCGATGTGTCAAGTTTAGAAAGTGGAATGTATATGCTTCAATTATCTATTGGAGATAAAACTAAAACTAAACGATTCCTGAAAGATTAACTTTCTAACATTTTAAATTTAAAACCCAGACTTCATGTCTGGGTTTTTTTATAACAAGAATTTAAATTTCAGAAAATTAAAAAGGCTAAAATGTAAGAATTTATTTAAGCCAAATTACGGTAAAACCGTAGTCGTGTTTTTTATTCATGCGCTTCAACGAAAACGTTATCGTAAAATTTTGATTTTAACATTATTTTAATACTTTCATGAGCGAATATTTAACTTTAACACTAATTTTTTAAACTATCAACATGAAAAGAACTTTTACTTTAACATTATTATGCTTTCTATCAATGTTTTGTGTCTTTGCCCAAGATGCCATTGAACGAAATTGCGGAGCTATGGAAAATTTAGAAATCAGAAAACAACAAAATCCTGATTTGGAAGCTCGAATGCAACGTATAGAAACATTCACTCAAAATTACATACAAAGTCCAACGGCGAAAAGTGTCAATGGAAGCATAATTACCATTCCAGTTGTAGTACACGTTATTTACAGAACAAGTAATGAAAATATCAGTGATGCTCAAATTCAATCACAAATAGACGTTTTAAATGAAGATTTTAGACGTACTAATGCTGATGCAGACAATGCTTGGTCACAAGCAGCAGATATGGAAATTCAATTCTGTCTGGCATCAGTAGATGAAAACGGAAATGCAACAACAGGTATTACAAGAAAATCATCAACGAGAACCAGTTGGGGAACTAATGATGCTATGAAAAGTAGTGCACAAGGAGGTGTCGATGCATGGGATACATCACAGTATTTAAATATGTGGGTTTGTAATATCGGTGGAGGAATTTTAGGTTATGCTCAGTTTCCTGGAGGTAGTGCTTCAACTGATGGTGTAGTAATGGGACCTCAATATTTTGGTAGTTCTGCCAAAGGTTCAGGATTCTACTTATCGTCACCTTTCGATTTAGGTAGAACAACAACACATGAGGTAGGTCATTTTTTAAATTTACGTCATATTTGGGGTGATTCTAACTGTGGAAATGATTTTGTAGCAGATACACCAACACACCAAACATCTAATGGAGGTTGTCCAATTGGACAAGTATCTTGTGGCTCTACCGATATGGTTCAAAACTATATGGATTATACAAACGATTCTTGTATGAACTTATTTACTCAGGGTCAAAAAGATAGAATGAGAGCTGTTTTAGCTGCTGGAGGTGTAAGAAGAAGTTTGGCACTTTCAAATAAATGTGATGGTGGAGGAACAACTCCAACATGTACAGATGGTATTCAAAATGGAGATGAAACAGGAATAGATTGTGGAGGTTCATCTTGTGCACCTTGTCAATCAGGTTGCTCTGATAATGAAGTTAATTTATCAATTACATTTGATAATTATCCTGAAGAAACGGCTTGGACTCTTACAAATGCATCAGGTTCTACTGTAGCTTCTGGAGGAACATATGGTAATCAAGCAGATGGTTCGACTTATACCGAAGATTTATGCTTACCTGATGGTTGCTACACATTTACTATTACAGATACTTATGGAGACGGAATTTGCTGTTCATACGGAAATGGTTCGTATAGCGTGACAGATGCTTCAGGAGTTTTAGCTTCAGGAGGTTCGTTTAGTAGTTCAGAAGCAACACAAATATGTGTAGGTGGCGGAACAGCTCCAACATGTAGTGATGGTGTTCAAAACGGTGATGAAACTGGCGTAGATTGCGGTGGTTCAAATTGTGAGCCATGTGCTGTTGATCCAACTTGTGATGATGGTATCCAAAATGGAGATGAAACAGGCGTAGATTGTGGAGGTTCAAGTTGTGCACCTTGCTCTACTGGCGGAACTGATGTACTACATCAAGGTTACTTCGAGTCTGGCTGGGATGGATGGTCTGATGGCGGAAGCGATTGTTTTCGTTATTCAGGATCACGTTCATATGAAGGTTCTTACTCTATTAGAATAAGAGATAACTCTGGAACGGCTTCAGCAATGACTTCACCTTCATTTAACTTAACACCTTACAATCAGGTTGAAGTTGAATTCTACTTCTATGCAAATAGTATGGAAAATGGAGAAGATTTTTGGTTACGTTATTATAATGGGTCTTCATGGACTACTGTTGCAACTTATGCTAGAGGAACAAACTTTAATAATAGTACATTCTATACTGCTACTGTGACTTTAGATGCATCTCAGTATAATTTTGCTGGTAACTCTCAATTTAGATTCCAATGCGATGCTTCTGGAAATAATGACCAAATTTATATAGATCAGGTTACTATAACAGGAATTGGTTCGGGATCTAGAGGAAAAGGTAACACATTAGAAGTTATCAGAACGGTTGATGTAAATGATAGTTTTGGTTCTGAAGATGACTTTGTTATCTATCCAAATCCAGTCAAAGGAAATACACTATTTGTCAAGTTACCTGATAATGCGAAAGCATCTTATAGAATTTTAAATATGTTAGGTCAAACTATGATGAGAGGAGATTCTGCAAAAGAAATCAATGTTTCTAGTTTAAAATCTGGATTATACTTCATTGAAGTTAATGACGGAGAAGAAACAATGACTAAGAAGTTTATTAAGCAATAAACACTAACCGTTAACTTAATACTAAAAGCTCAGACTTCGTGTCTGAGCTTTTTTTTATACTGTAATCTTAATGAATGTAAAAGAAACATCATATGTCTCTCATTATTTGTAATTGTACTCGTATTTTCATATTATTGATAATCAGATATATAGATTCTTGTCCAATAAAGATAAATGCATTTCATCGGTTTTTTTTGCATTTTATGGAGTAAATTATAAATAAAGTGATATATTAGCAGCCGAATTAATTGACATAAATTCGTTAAAACTCCAAACTAATGAGAAAAATTACCTGCTTATTTGTTTTACTACTATTAGTGATTCAAAATTCCTTTTCGCAAGATATTTACAAAAGAGTCACAATTAACAATATTAATGATTCAGTAATTCAATCACTGGATAATGCAGGTATAGATATGACCTGTGGTGCTATATTTACTGAGGATAAGTTACAAATAGAATTAAGTCAAAATGACCTTAATCAATTATCTAATCAAGGTATAAGCTATACCGTTTTAATTGATGATTTAGAAGAATTCTACAGTGAAAGAGCAATTTCAGACTTACCTAAAGCTCGTTTAGAGTTAGAACAAGAAAAACAAATGGCCTTACAAAATGCTAGGTATAGTGTGAGTGAGGTTTTAAACAATGTTGGTCAATATGATGGATGTGATGAGATCGATTGGGCAACTCCTGCAAACTGGAACTTAAATCCTAACAGTTCACCTAATTCATTTGGAGGTTGTTTAACTTATCAAATGGTTCTAGACGAATTAGATGATATGCGTGCTCAGTATCCAAATCTGATTTCAGCAAAAGCAGACGCATCTCCTTCTAACCAAACCACACTTGAAGGCAGAACTATTTATTATGTTAGAATTTCTGACAATCCAGATTTAGATGAAGCTGGTGAACCAGAGACCTTATACCAATCGCTTATTCACTCAAGAGAATCAGCTACAGTGATGAATCAGTTGTTTTTCATGTGGTACTTATTAGAAAATTACGATACCGATCCAGCGATAAGAAACTTAGTTAATAATCAGGCGTTATATTTTATCCCTGTCTTTAATCCAGATGGATTTGTATACAATCAAACTGTTGCGCCAAATGGAGGTGGATTACAACGTAAAAACAGAAACACATCAGCTCCTGGATCATGTGGTACATATGTTGAAGGTATTGATTTAAACAGAAACTCAGCCTATTATTGGGGAAATGGTGGTTCATCGACAGACTCATGTAGTGAAACCTATATGGGTACAGGTCCATTTTCAGAAAATGAAACACAAATTATGCGTGATTTCTTTTTACTCCATGATTTCGAATTAGCTTTAAATCATCACTCCTTTAAAAATGCGATGCTCCATGCTTATGCAGGAACAAACATTACCAATCCAAGACCAGACGAATACTCAAAATACAACCATGATATGACCTATTATAACAGGTATGCTCATGGACCAAGTACCTCAATTAGTTCTCTTAACAGTGGAAATATGAATGACTGGATGCTTGGTGGTCCAGCAGGAACAAGTGCTAATGGTACACCAACAGGAACAGGGTCTGGAAAAGAAACCTTAGCCTGGACTCCAGAAAATGGAACAGGGTCTGAAGCAGGTTCTACTGGTAGTGGGTTTTGGCCAGCGCCTTCTAATTTCTTACCAATTGCTAAACGTGCCATGCGTATGAACTTTTTAGCTGCATATTTTAGTGGTAAATACGGAAAAATACACGACTTAAATCAAAGTGATATAACAGCAACATCAGGAAATTTAGAATTTGCTATCGAAAATCTTGGTCAGAAAGCTTCAGATTTTACAGTTACTGTAACTGCAGTTTCATCAAATATTACTATTCCTGGCGCTACAAACTCGGTAACTGAAAGTTTTTCAGCTGCTCAGGTATTAGACCAGCGATTTGTTAGCATTCCTTATACGTTAAATGGTGGGATTCAGGCTGATGATGAGGTCGAGTTTAAAGTTGTATTCACCAATGATTATGCGTCTGATAACGTATTATATGAAGCCAATATAAAAAAGACTTATGCACCAACAAATGTTATTTTTGACGATGCAACCGACAACTTATCAAACTGGACAGCTGTAGGAACTGGTGGTACATGGAGTACTACTACAGATAACTACCCAAACTCTACTGGTAACTCTGCAATTAAATCAAACAGTGCAGCGACATACTCAAATAGCTTAGCTAATGGAATACAGTTAAATCCAACAATTGATTTAACAGGTGTTTCTACAGCTCTTGTACAATTCTATGCAAAATGGGATTTAGAGCGTAGTTTTGATTACGTACAATTAGAAGCCTCATTAGATGGAAGTACCTGGACACCACTTTGCGGAAAACTCACAAAACCTGGTGCGCCAGATGAGAATAACACCTATTCAGGTAAAAGCAATACCAATAACGATTTCCAACCTGATGGCGAACCATTATACGATGGTGATACTCAAGACCGATGGTATATGGAAGAAATTGTCATTGATGCTTCAAACAATTCGACATTCTCTCAACAAAGTGCTGTTAATTTCAGGTTTGTATTCTTTACAGATTCATCAAACAGACAAGATTCATATTATAATGCCGACTTTGAAGGGTTTACCTTTGATGATTTTAAAATCACAGAAATTAAGATTCCATGTGTTACCAGTGTACCAACTAATGTTGTTGTAAGTAATGTTACGACATCAACAGCTGATGTTACTTGGGATGTAGTCCCTTCGGCAACTTACGATTTAAGATATAGAGAAACTGGTACAACACCTTGGACGGACGTTTTAGACTTAACCATGAATACTTATGCTATTAGTGGATTAACTAATTTTACTGAATACGAAGTTCAGGTAAGAACAAAGTGTACCGCATCGACTTCAGCATATACAAGCTCTGAAGTATTTACAACTCTGGAAGCTTGTTTAGATGGTACTATATCGTCATTCCCATACACACAAGGTTTTGAAAATAATGCAAGTTTCATTAATGAATGGAAACAGGGTGTTAATAATACCGATGATGATATCGATTGGACCAGAGACAGTGGTGGTACACCTTCAAATAATACAGGACCAACAACAGGATCTGGATCTACCTGGTATGTATATACAGAAGCATCTACTAATGTGACACCTGCTGGTAGTCCGTTAAAAACAGCAATCATTACCAGTGATTGTATCGATTTTACAGATTGGGAAAATGCTAAAATAAGTTTTGATTACCATATGTTTGGTGCAGATTTAGGTAGCTCAACAGAAAACCCAGCAGAAATAGGATATGTAGCTCTAGAAGTTAGTGAAGATGATGGTCTTAATTGGACTACAGAAACGATAATTAATGACGATAGTGCTAATACTTGGAAAACAGCTGCTGATATTGACCTTTCCTCTTATGATGGTAAAGTTATATTAATTCGATTTAGAGGTGTAACTGGTTCGTCTTGGAGTAGTGATATGGCTCTTGATAATATTAACATAGAAGCCGATCCAGCCACAGGATCTAATCCACCAATCGCTCTTTGCCAAAACATAACAGTTCAGTTAGATGCTGCTGGTAATGCAACTATAGTTGCTGCAGATGTTGATGGTGGTTCTACAGATGATGTTCTAATTACCGACTTAAGTATCGATATAGATACTTTTGATTGTAGTGATATTGGAACACCTGTTGATGTGACATTGACAGTGACCGATGGAGATAATCAAACAGATACATGTATCGCAACAGTTACTGTTGAAGATCAAGTAGATCCTGAATTTGTTAATGTTCCTGCTAATATTACATTAACCTGCGGAAATAATCAGCCAACATGGACAGATCCTACCGTTACTGATAATTGCGGAACAGGCTTAACACCTGTAAGAACTGACGGAACAGGTCTTAATAGTGGAAGCACATTTCCTGATGGATTAACAACCATCAGTTATTCAGTAGACGATGGAAATGGAAACACAAATACAGCATCATTTACTGTAAATGTAGTTGTCGATAACCAAAACCCGGTAGCTGTGTGTCAAAATATTACTGTTCAGTTAGATGCTTCAGGAAATGCTACAATTACAGCTGCTCAAATAAATAATGGATCTACTGATAATTGTGGTATAGCTTCAATTGCGGCATCTCAAACAGGTTTCACATGTGCTGATGAAGGTGATAATAACGTTACACTTACTGTGACTGACACCAATGGAAATGTAGACACATGTACAGCTGTAGTTACTATCACATTACAAGATGCTCCATCAGGATTAGAATGTTGGGAAACTGCTAACTATAATTACACAACGTGTATGTGGGATGTTAGTGGCACTCAACCAGTAGAACCAACTGCGACAAACTGTTGGGATGATTATCAATTTGATACTAATGATACTTCACCAACATATTGTACATGGGTCAACCAAGGTACAGAACCAATAGAGCCAGTAGCGACAAACTGCTGGGACGATTATCAATTTGATACTGATGATACTTCGCCAACATATTGTACATGGGTCAACCAAGGAACAGAACCAATCGAGCCAGTAGCGACAAACTGCTGGGACGATTATCAGTTAGACAATGATGATACATCTCCAACGTATTGTACATGGGTTAACCAAGGTACAGAGCCAATCGAGCCAGTAGCGACAAACTGCTGGGATGATTATCAATTTGACAATGATGATACATCTCCAACGTATTGCACATGGGTTAATCAAGGTACGGAGCCAGTAGAACCAATAGCAACAAACTGCTGGGACGATTATCAATTTGATACTGACGATACATCTCCAACGTATTGTACATGGGTTAACCAAGGTACAGAGCCAATAGAACCAGTAGCGACAAACTGCTGGGACGATTATCAATTAGACAATGATGATACATCTCCGACGTATTGTACATGGGTTAACCAAGGTACAGAGCCAATTGAGCCAACAGCAACGAACTGCTGGGATGACTATCAATTTGACAATGATGATACATCTCCAACATATTGTACTTGGGTTAACGAAGGCACAGAACCAATTGAGCCAACAGCAACGAATTGCTGGGATGATTATCAATTTAACAATATGATTTGTGAGTGGGAAAATTTAGGAACGCCTCCAGCCGAACCAACAGGGCTAGCTGTTAACTCAATAACAGCTACTGGAGCAACAATTAATTGGGATGCCTTACCTCCATTTGATTTTGACTTAAGATATCGTGAATATGGAAATCCAATATGGAATGATATTTTAGATATTTCAACAAATACACAAAACTTAACAGCGCTATTACCACTTACGGAATATATCGTAGAAATAAGAAGTAAATGTTCTAGTTCTGAGACTTCAGAATATGCCGCAGCAATTACTTTCACAACTTTAGATGACGTTACGGGATATTGTGTTTCAGAAAGTTCGAATGTTGATTTTGAGTATATAAGTCGTGTTCAGTTGAATACAATTGATAACACCTCAGGAGCACAATTTTATTCTGATTTTACAGGAATAAGCACTATTTTACGTAAGAGTCAAACTTATACTATTACCATTACTCCAACTTTTATTGGTGGACCATATAATGAAGGCTATGCAGTATGGATTGATTATAATAGAGATGGAGATTTCTTAGACTCAGGTGAGCAAGTTTTTACAGCTGGACCTAATTCTAATGCTTCAGTTTCTGGGTCATTTACAGTTCCTGATACAGGTAATATTCTAGAAGAAGTTACAAGAATGCGTGTATCGTTTAAATTTAACGACGTTCCAGATGCTTGTGAAGAATTTCAGTATGGTGAAGTGGAAGATTATTCTATAAGACTTGCAGGTTCTGATGACTTGATTTTTACTAATAACTCATGGACACCTTATGCACCTTCTCCAACTACAGTAATAGAAAATGCTTTAGTTTTAGATGGCGTTTACAATGTAACAGATGATGTTCAAATTAATAATATCAAAGTTTTTGATGGTGCTGAAATTATTGTTGAAAAATCAAAATCTTTAACCGTTAATGGCGATTTAATTTCTAGTGATGATGTGAGTTTAGAATCTGATTCTGATGAGTATTCTAGTTTAATAGTTACAAATTCTGTTTTCGGAATTGTAGAGTATAAGCGTCATGTAAACTCAACTGCAAGTACAGGTGGAAATGATTTAATTGCTCCTCCGGTTTATGGAGAATCATTTATTGATTTTAGGGCTGCAAATCCTAACATATTAAGTAATGGAGCCAATACCTTATTTTTATTTGGACCATTTGATAAAGTTACTGATACCTATGTAATATATACAAATACTGAAACAGCTCCGTTAGAAGCAGGAATAGGTTATAGAGCTGCATCAACAGATGCAAGTACTTTTACGTTTAAAGGTGCAGTGAAGACCAATAATGTAAAATCAACGGTTGTGATATCTGGACCAACAAATCCTGAATGGAACTTAATTGGAAACCCATATCCGTCTTATATAAACTTGTCAGACTTTTTAAGCGCTAACAACTCTAAGTTTGATGCTCAGAGATCAGGAATTTATGGTTATGATGGAGATGCTTCTGATGGTTGGACCATTTGGAATCAAGCCTATTCTGATGCGAACCCGAATGCAAAAATTACACCTGGACAAGGGTTCTTAATTGCTTCTGCTTTCAATCAGGAAGACATCGAATTTTCACCAATTATGAGAACTATTGGAAGTGATGATGATTTCATTTTAGGAAGACAAGATAATAGTTCGGCTATTTCACATTTAAAGTTGCAAATGAGTGGTACTTCTAAATTATATTTTACCGATTTTTATTTTACTGATAATGCATCTTTAGGATTAGACTATAATTATGACTCTGGATTATTTGGAACCGCTCCAGGTTTTTCAATCTATTCTCATCTAGTAGAAGAGAATCAGGGACGTAACTATGGAATTCAGTCTATAGGTACGACAAATTTATCTGACGTTGCTATTCCTCTTGGAGTTCATGTTTCCGAAGGTCAACAAGTCGCGATCAGTATTGCTGAACGTACCCTTTCTCAAGATGTAGATGTATATTTAGAGGATAACCTTACTAACACATTTACGTTATTGAATACCTCAGACTATACTTTTACAGCTAATACTAATATTTCTGGTACTGGACGATTTTATTTAAGGTTTGCCGAGTCTACTTTAAGCACATCTAGTACAGAATCGAGCACAATAGAGGTGTATACTACAACTCAGCCTAAAACATTGTTTGTTAAAGGAAATCTACTAAAAGATACGCAACTCACAATACATGATATACAAGGTAGGTTGATTAAAACATGGTCTTTAAGTAAAGATCAAAATACCCATCGTATAGATGTGTCGTCAATGTCAACAGGAGTATACGTGGTAACTCTAAAGAATGGTATACAAGAGAGAACTGAAAAAGTAGTGATTAAATAATACTTATAATATAATGAGTGTGAGGTCAAAACACCTTATTACTTTCACATTTAACTAATTGATATAGAGTCCAGATATAATGTCTGGACTTTGTTTTTGACCTAAACCCAAGTTCAATTTATCAAATGAGGAGTCAGTATAGCAAGTAATCGAAAGGTTTTTGTAAGGTAATTCTTAATTTTTAATACCGATAATCAAATAAACTATTTATTGTACTTCAGTTTTAACCAAAACTCATTATTTTCAGCGTTTTAACACATTATAAAATTTCATCTGAATCATTTATTTTCAGAAATTAACCCAAGCTCATATGAATAAAAAATTATACCCCACTATAGTTTTTTGCCTAACTGTATTATCTGTAGGTGCCCTTTATTTATTTAATATTCAATCAGAAAAGACTGAAATAGAAGCTCAACTTTCCGTTGAAGAATTAAGAGAAAAGCATAAAACCTATTTAAATAATAGTCCGTTTAAAAATACCCTAACATGGGATAAGAAAAAACGTAAACAGAATGGTTTACCGCCTAATCGCTATTTTGAGCAAATGTGGGAGCTCACTTTAAATCCTTCTACGGGTAGATTAGATGATGGTGAGTTATCGTTATTACGTGAGCAATTGGTGCAACAAAGAGGTTTGTTTAGATCTCCGGGTAGTGTAGATAATGCTTGGGTAGAAAGAGGACCCGACAATGTTGGAGGAAGAACCCGTGTTATTATGTTTGACCCTAATGATTTGACAAATAATACGGTTTATGCAGGTGGTGTTAGTGGTGGACTATGGAAAAACACTAACATTAGTAGTGCTGCTTCAACCTGGGCAAGAGTAGATAATGTACCTGGCAATCTATCAGTAACTTCAATAACCGTAGACCCAAGAAATTCTAATATATGGTATGTTGGTACAGGAGAACAATACACCGCAGGTGATGTTGTAGGTAATGGAGTTTATGTTACTACAGATGGTGGTACAACATGGAACGCCATAAATATCCCACCAGCAGATAGTGGAGATATTAACTTTAGTGCTGCAAACTTATTCCTATCAGGTATTTATTACGTCAATGATATTTTAGCATGGGATAATGGAACATCTACCGAACTTTTCGTGGCAGTTGGTGCTCATATATATGGTGACGCAGCTAATCCCAATAATTGGCTGGGTTTACAATCTTCAGGAATTTATCGTTCTACAGATGGTGGTGCTAATTGGAATAGAATAGAATCTGCTAATATGCAACATTCTTTTGGCGGAGAAACATATTATTATATTCCAAACGATTTTGAAGTTGGTGCAGATAATAGAATATGGGTAGGGACAATTAGTTCTGCTATTGGAGAAGGTGGAGGCCGTGTATTTAGTTCTACTAACGGAAGTACATGGACAGAAGCTGCAGCGTCTCCATTAACCGATTCAGATAGAGTAGAGTTGGAGTGTTCTGCAACTAATGCTAATAAAATTTATGCATTAACAGAAGGTAATAGTTCTCCTGTTCATATTTACGAAACTACAAATGCTTTTGGAAGTATTACCTCATTAAATTTACCTAACGATGCCGATACCAATATAGCCGCAAATGACTTTTGTCGCGGACAAGCATTTTACGATTTAGTAATCGAAGCTGATCCTGCCGATGATGATACATTTTATGTAGGAGGAATCGATTTGTTTAAAACAACTAATGGAGGAACAACATATACACAGCTTTCGCATTGGTATGGTGGTTTTGGTTATCAATTTGTTCACGCTGATCAGCATTCTATTGCATTTGGAAATAACTCTTCAACAGCTATGCTTTTTGGGCATGATGGTGGTATATCTTATTCGAGTAATGCAGGAGGAACGATTAGCACCAGAAACAACGGTTATAATGTCACGCAATTTGTTAAAGCAGGAATAGGTCCTGACGGAACAGGTGACACCAATGGTATTTTTTCTGCTGGCGCACAAGATAACGGGACTCAGGCTTTTAGAGACGGAAACACATCGCCTGGTATAAATTCTTCTGAAGAATTAAGTGATGGTGATGGTTTTTACACCTTTGTAGATAAAGATGGTGATTATATGATTGCCACTTACGTATTTAATGTTATCTACAGATTTGATCTACCATGGGATGGTGTGAGCCGAATTAATGGAGGTGCCACGTCTTTAGCTAATAGTCAAACGACTGGAGATTTTGTGAATCAAATGGGTTATGATGATGATGCTAATCGATTATTGTCGAACAATTCTTCGGGTACGTCTTATTCTATTCGAAGTATTAATGTTAACAATGCATCTAGTGGTACACTTTCTAATGCTACGAATTTAACATCAAAACCAACCGCTTTTAGAGCATCACCTTTTGCCGCAAATACATGGTATGTCGGGACAGCAAATGGAGGCTTATTAAGGTTAACTAATGTGACTAATTCTTCCGCGACGTGGACAACAATTACAACGCCTTTCGTGGGCTCTGTGTCTTCAGTTAGATTTGGTGAAACCTTTGAAGATTTAATTGTTACCATTCATAATTATGGGGTAACAAGCATTTGGTATTCTGATGATGAAGGTCAAAACTGGGTAAGTAAAGAAGGAGATCTTCCTAATATACCTGTGAGAGACTTTCTTTTGAATCCTTTAAGTCCTAACGAAGCTATTGTTGCAACCCAGTTAGGTGTTTGGCAAACTATAGATTTTGATACTGCTAATCCGTCATGGACTCAGTCTTATAACGGTATGAGTGATGTGAGCGTAACGTCGTTAGATTACTGGGATGTGAGCGGTGATGATACAACGAATCAGGTCATTGCTTCTACCTACGGAAGAGGTGTTTTTACAGGGAGTTTTACCGAAGCAGCTATTCCAGATACTGAAGCGCCTACTGAACCAACAAATTTAACAGCTGCTAATATCACTGCTAATTCTGTAGACTTAAGTTGGGATGCCTCAACTGATAATATTGCTGTTACTGAGTATGAAATTTATCAAGACGGCGTATTGATAGCTACAATACCAACGACTTCTTATCAAGTTACAGGACTTAGCCCTTTAACCAACTATGATTTTTATGTTATTGCCAAAGATGCTGCTGGAAACAGCTCTCCTCAAAGTAATACGGTTTCTATTACGACTCTCGCGCCAGATACAGAAAGTCCTACAACACCATTAAATCTATTAGCAAGCAATGTTACTGATACTACAGTAGATTTAGCATGGGAAGCATCAACCGATAACCTAGGTGTAGTGACTTATGATGTGTATCAGGATGGAACGCTTATTGCGAATGTCCCAACGACAAATTATCAAGTTACAAGCTTAACTCCTGAAACGATTTACGTATTTAAAGTGATAGCTAAAGACGCTGCAGGAAACGAGTCAGAAGATAGCAATGAAGTGGCAATATTGACATTACCGGAAGTTTTAAGTTATTGTGTTTCTGAAAGTGAGAATGTTGATGATGAATATATTAGCCGTGTACAATTAAACACTATAGATAATTCTTCAGATGCTCAGTTTTATTCTGATTTTACCAATATATCAACGACTTTGAGAAAAGGCAACCAGTATACGATTACTATAACACCTACTTGGACAGGCACGATTTATTCTGAAGGTTATGCTGTTTGGATTGATTATAATAAAGATGGTGATTTTGAAGACTCAGGTGAACTTGTGTTTTCTCAAGCACCTACGACCAATACACCTATTAGTGGTAATTTTACTATTCCGTTAAGTGCTACTGAAACAGATACAAGAATGCGTGTGTCTTTAAAGTATAATGGGATTCCTACCTCTTGTGAAGAATTCACCTGGGGTGAAGTAGAAGACTATACGGTAAAACTTATTGGTTCAGGAGATTTAATTTACACAAATAGCGCTTGGACGCCATATGCACCATCAGCATTAACAGGAACTGATAATGCCATTGTTTTAGATGGAACATATACAGTTACTGACGATATTCAAATCAATGATATAAGAGTTAATACTGGCGCAGGAATAATTATTGAAAAAGCAAAGTCATTATCGGTTAATGGTAATTTAATTACTAATGACAATGTTATTTTAGAATCCGATTCTAATGAATATGCAAGTTTGATTGTCAACAATTTTGTTATCGGAAATGTGCAGTACAAACGTCATGTAAACACGACAGCTAGTACTGGAGGCAATGACCTTATTGCACCACCAGTATTTGGGGAATCGTTTTTAAATTTCAGGCAAGCTAATCCTAATATTGTAAGTAATACGGGTAACACGTTATATTTATTCGGACCATTTGATAAAATTACAGATACTTATGTATTGTATTCAGCTACTGAAACAGCACCTATGTATGCTGGGATTGGTTACAGATCAGCATCTACAGATGCAAGTACCTTTACATTTGATGGATTAGTTACTACTAGAGCATTAAGTCTACCTATAGTTAATAATGGACCTAATAATCCAGAATGGAATTTAGTAGGAAATCCGTATCCGTCGTATATAAAGCTTTCCGATTTTCTTTCAGTAAATAGTTCACAGTTTGATACTCAAAGTGCAGGAATCTATGGTTATGATGGCAACGCTTCTAATGGATGGGAAATATGGAATCAGGCTTATTCTGATGCTAATCCCAATGCTATTATCACACCAGGTCAAGGATTTTTAGTAGCCTCTGCAACTAATAGCGGCTTGATAAGTTTTACACCAACAATGCGAAGTATAGGAAGTTCAGATGATTTTATACTAGGCAGACAAGACGGAAGTTCAAGTATTGTTCATCTACAATTAGAGTTAAGTCATACTACGCAAGGCGTTTATAAAACAGATTTCTACTTTACCAATAATGCTTCTAACGGAATGGACTTTAACTATGATTCTAGCGTCTTTGGAGACCAGGCGCCTTCAAATTTCGCTTTGTATTCTCACCTATTAGAAGATAATAATGGTATTGATATGGCAATTCAATCTCTTGGGTTTGATGCTTTATCTAACGCTGTGATTCCGTTAGGTGTTCATATAGCTCAAGGTCAGCAATTAACCATTAGTATTTCTGAAAGCACATTACCAGAAAATATAGAAGTCTATTTAGAAGACAGTGTGAATAATACTTTTACCTTATTAAATAATAGTGATTATACCATAACATTAAATGAGGACTTAAGTAATATAGGAAGATACTTTTTACGATTTAACGAAGACACTTTAAGTACAGTTTCTACTGAAGACAACACTATTGAGATCTATACAAGTACTAATACAAAAGTTGTGTATATCAAAGGGCAGTTGATTGAGGATACAGATCTAAGCATCTACGACATTCAGGGACGACTGGTTAAACACATAACTTTAGACAGTACTCAGACTATACATCGTATTGATGTGTCATCTGCGGCAAGAGGCGCTTATATTGTGGCATTAAAGAATAGTGTTCAAAAGAAAACTCAAAAAGTTGTCATTAACTAGAGTTAAAGTTTTGGTTCTATACATGAATAATTTCATTATCATGTAATAAGTCGTCGCTACGTAATCTTAAGAAAATTTGAGCAACAGCGATGGTGTCTTTTTCGCAATAGGTGATAATGCGGTCAATTTCTTGATCTTTATAATACACGCGATATACTTCACTGCCATCAATATCATCTTTTGGAGAAGGAATGCCTAATACATTAGTCAGTAATTTTAGAGAGGTGTAGGTTTTATAGTCGCCAAATTTCCAAAGTTCTAAGGTATCCAGGTGAGGAACTTCCCAAGGTTTTTTTCCGAAGAGATTTAACTTATATGGTAATTCAATATTGTGAATGATCATACGTCTGGCTATGTATGGGAAATCAAATTCTTTACCGTTATGTGCGCAAAGCAAATGTTTATTTGAACTGAAATGAGTCAATAACAGGTTTTTAAAGTCCTTCAGGATTTTGACTTCATCACCATAAAACGAAGTAACTCTAAACGTTCTGATGTCGCCTTCCATTTTAAAATAACCAACCGAAATACAGATGATTTTACCAAACTCAGCCCAAATTCCTGCACGCTCGTAAAACGCTTCAGCAGTATATTCGTCACGCCTCTGGTACTGTGATTTATGTTCCCAAAGTTGCTGTTTGGTGTCATCCAATTCAGAATAATATTCGGTTTCAGGAACCGTTTCAATATCTAAAAATAGAATATTTTCTATATGTAATTTCGAAATCATGAGTGAAAAAGGTTTTAAGTCATTCTAATGTTTAGAGATTTATATTTAATTGATAGGTGTGCCTAACATCTTGTAAGCTTCTTCAATATACAAAGAAATATCGTTACTAAATGTATGTGTATTGTTATCTGGAGATTTTCGATGTCCTAATCTAACGATAATAACATTGTCATCCGGCTCAACAATAACGTATTGCCCTAAGTGTCCTCGCATCATAAAAAAACTTTTGTCTCCAACGTCTTTAAGCCACCATCCATATCCATATTCTGGACTTTCAGGAAATCGCGGTGTAATGGATTTTGCTACAAATGCAGAATCTAATAATTGTTGTCCGTTCCATTGTCCATGATCTTTATACAACTTTCCAAATCGGGCAAAATCTTTAGCATTACTAGCGATACAACAAAATGCTTTAGCCAGTCTGTTGTCTTCGTCATCTAACTGCCAAAGTGCATCTTCCGACGATCCTAAAGGTTTCCAGAAGCTTTCAGAGAGATAATTAGAAAGTGTTTTTCCTGTTGCTTTTTCGATGACCATTCCCAATAATTGGGTGCTGCCACTCAAATATTCAAATGCAACTCCAGGAGTTTTTACGACCTTTTGATTTAAAATGGTTTCAGCTAAATCATCATCATAATTTGCTCTGGCTGTTACTGAAAACGGACTCGTATAATGCTCTACCCAATCTAATCCTGATGCCATAGACGACAAATCTCCCACAGTAGTTTTTGCATAGCTGTATTCCGGGAAAAAATCACTAAGCGGTTGGTCCAAACTCTCGATATAACCATCCATAATTGCTTTACCTAATAAGCCTGAGGTATAACTTTTTGCCATAGAAAATGAATTGGTTTTTGATGTATCATCAAAACCATCATAATAAGTTTCAAACCAAATACTATCGTTTTTAATAATCACATAGGCTATAGTTCCCCAATCTTGATTTGCTTTTTCTAAGGCTGGTGTTGGTGTTACGGTATTATAATTTTTATGATTAGCCCATTCATCTGTAGTGGCTCCTTTGTTAATGGTATCGTTTTCAAAATACGGGTAGTCATCGATAAATGCTGTGTCATGTCCTGTAAAATAGACCACACGCACACCTCTTAAGATATAACCGTAATCAAAAATATATAAGAGTAACACCAATAAGGCGATAATGCCTAATGTCCATTTGAAGAATTTTTTTAAAAATTTCATTTGTATTTCATTGTATTTATGTACGACGTTGTTTTAACTTTTCCTTGTAAAATTGCTTGTCTGCGATATAAATTGTTTTCTTAAAAGTAGCAATATTATTTTGGTTGCTATCCACGAGACTCATCGTTTTAACAAGATCAATTTCATGGTTTAGAGCTACATCTTGTTTTATTTGTTTAATATCCTCTTCGGAAAATATAAACACACCAAATATTTTGCTTTTAGCAGGTCTTTTATAGCGTGCTTCAACATATTTATCCCAAACAACATAATCATCACCTAAGATTTGTATAAGCTGGATCATGTAAATTGGGTCGGTAGCCGATAACATGCTTCCTCCAAATATAGAACCTACAAAATTGCGATTTTTCCACTGTGGTTTCATCGTGATGACCACCTTGTGTAAATCGTCACTAACTTCAATTAATTTAGCAGTGGTTCGCCTATACATGGGCGACCAGTTGAAGCCATATTTAAATAAAGTTGAAGGCTTAACAAAACGTTTTAATACTTGACTTAAGTACCTATACATTAAAATAAAGATTGTTGTTTATAAGGGCTTTCATGTTCCAGCAACCACTGTTTTCTGTGTAGTCCTCCAGCATATCCTGTAAGGCTTCCGTCACTACCAATAACACGATGACAAGGTATTATAATCCACAATGGATTTTTACCATTAGCATTAGCAACAGCTCTAATCGCTTTGACATCACCCAGCCGTTTTGATAATTGTAAATACGAAACCGTTTTTCCGTAGGGAATCTCCTCAAGAAGTGTCCAGATTAATTTTTGAAATTCAGTGCCTTGCGGATTTAATTTTAAATCAAATTTTGTACGTGAACCTTCAAAATATTCCTGTAGCTGAATAGCGCAATCTTCCAGTTCGTCAGGAATAATATCCGTTTCCTTTTCTTCAGAATTTAGAACAGTAACTTGCGTAATACCATCTTTATCACCAATAATTTTGGTAAAACCAAGAGGCGAATTGATGATGCAAGTTTCCATTATTGGTTGTTGTCTTCGGAAGCGTTATCGTCTAGAATTCCTAATTTTTTAGCTCGTGATTCCCAGCTTTTTCTAGCCATATATTGAAGATCTGTGACATTGTCACTTTCATCCATAATTTCTAACCCAAGTAAGGTTTCTATCACATCTTCCATAGTTACTAAACCACTTACTGAACCATATTCATCAACCACAAGTGCCATATGATTACGAGTTTCTACCAATTGTTCGAATAATTTTGGAATCGCTAAGTTGCGATCCACAACAATAATATGACGTTTTAATTCTGATAGTTTTTTAGTCCCATTATCCAAAGCCATTTCCTTAAAAATCTCATCTTTTAATACCAGGCCTTTGATATTATCTGGGTTATCAGAATAAATAGGAATTCGTGAAAAACGAAGGTTCATGTTCTTTTTGAAGAAATCCTCAACGGTTGTCGTTTCGTCTTCAGCTTTCATGACTGTTCTTGGAGTCATAATATCTTTGGCAAAGACCTCTTTAAAGGTGAGTAAGTTTTTAATAATTTTACTTTCATTTTCCTGAAATACGCCTTCTTCATGAGCCATATCTGCCATAACTAAAAATCCTTCTCGGCTTAGCACACTGCCATGACCTTTACCGCCAATTAACTTCGTTGTAAGTTGAAGAATCCAAAGAATTCCAGTCCATTTTAACGGAAAGATTAAAACATTTAGAGCTTTGGTTGTGAAATTGGCTAGTTGTTTCCAGTAAGTAGCACCGATGGTTTTCGGAATAATTTCCGAAGCCACTAAAATAAGAATTGTCATGATTGTTGATACGACACCAACCATTAAGTCTTCTGTGAATTTAATACCAAAAATACTTCTTGAGGTGGTTCCGTAGAGTTCTGCATAAGCCACTTTAGCTTGTACACCAACTAAAATCGCTCCCACAGTATGTGCGATTGTATTTAGAGTCAGAATCGCAATAAGTGGGCGATCAACATCCTTTTTTAGTAGTTCTAAGTCTTCGGCATAGGCTTTACCTTCACTTTTCTTTAAGTTGAGAAATGTAGGCGTTATGCTTAGAAGTACAGCTTCTAAGATAGAGCATAAGAATGAAAAGAAAATTGAAATAAGTGCGTAGAAAATGAGTAATCCCATGGATTGATTTTAGTTTTAGTATTGCGAATTTACGATAATAATTTTACAACATCTTTGGCAAAGTAACTCGCAATTATATCAGCACCAGCACGTTTAATCGCAGTAACTTGTTCAAACATCACAGCGTCATGGTCTAACCAGCCTTTTTCGGCGGCAGCTTTAAGCATCGCATATTCTCCGGAAACCTGATAAACAGCCACAGGAACATCAACTTCATTTTTAATTTCTCTAACAATATCTAAATAGCATAAACCTGGTTTTACCATCACAATATCAGCACCTTCATCGATATCCATTTCAGTTTCTTTTAAAGCTTCAAAACGGTTGGCAAAATCCATCTGATAGGTTTTTTTATCCTTCGGAATATCTTTCACATCTGCAGGCGCAGAGTCTAAAGCATCACGAAACGGACCATAAAATGCTGAGGCATATTTAGCCGAATAGCTCATAATTCCAGTATCGGTAAATCCATCATCTTCTAAGGCTTCTCGTATAGCTAAAATACGACCATCCATCATATCGCTTGGTGCGACAAAATCGGCACCAGCCTGAGCATGAGATAGGCTCATTTCTGCTAAGACATCAACGGTATCGTCGTTGACTATAATGCCGTTTTGAATAATACCATCATGACCATATGACGAATAAGGATCAAGTGCCACATCGGTCATGACTAACATTTGTGGACACACATTTTTTACGGTTTTTATGGCGCGTTGCATGAGTCCGTCAGGATTTAAAGCTTCAGTGCCTTTATTGTCTTTTAATTGGTCTGGTACTTTTACGAAGAGTAACACCGATTTTAAACCTAGTGCCCATAACTCTTTGACTTCGTGTTCTAATAAATCAAGGCTAAAGCGATAATAGTTTGGCATCGATGGAATTTCTTGTTTAACGCCTTTTCCTTCAACGACAAAAAGTGGCACAAGAAAATCATTAGGTGTAATAATGGTCTCACGAACTAAGCTTCTAATCGCTTCGTTGGTTCTTAATCTTCGGTTTCGTCTAAGTGGAAACATAGTAGTATATTTTTTAATGTCTTAAACCCAATCAATAGGGTTTTGTAATACGTTTATTAATTTTTCTTCGTCGCTGCCTTTTTCTGGGTGATGGTCATAAACCCATTGGACATGAGGTGGTAAACTCATCAAAATACTTTCAATACGACCGTTGGTTTTTAATCCGAAAAGCGTGCCTTTATCATGAACGAGATTAAACTCTACATAGCGACCACGTCTAATTTCCTGCCAATCCCGTTGCGCTTTGGTGTAGTCTAAACCTTTTCTTTTTTCAACAATGGGCACATAGGCCTCTAAAAAACTGTTACCAACTTCGGTGACAAAGTCGTACCAGTTTTGCATGTTCATCGCATCTGTTTGTTTGCAATAGTCGAAAAACAAACCACCAACACCACGACCTTCATTTCTGTGAGCGTTGTAAAAATAGTCGTCACAACGCGCTTTATAATTTTGATAAAATTCTGGATGGTGTTTATCGCAAGCAGTTTTGCAAGTTTGGTGAAAATGTGTCGCATCGTCTTCAAACAGATAATAAGGCGTTAAATCTTGTCCGCCACCAAACCATTGATCTACAATATTACCTTTTTGATCATACATTTCAAAATAGCGCCAGTTGGCGTGAACAGTTGGCACCATTGGGTTTTTAGGATGCAGAACAAGACTTAGTCCGCAGGCAAAAAAATCGGCATCCTTAACACCAAAATAGGCTTGCATAGACTCAGGAAGTTTTCCATGAACCCCAGAAATATTAACACCACCTTTTTCAAAAACAGCACCATTTTCTATGACACGTGTTCTTCCACCACCACCTTCAGGACGTTTCCAGAGATCTTCTTGAAATGTCGCTTTACCATCAATGGCTTCCAGCTTTGAAGTGATGGTATCTTGTAAGTCGTGTATGTAGTTGAAAAATTTATCTTTCATTTTTATATAATTCGTATAGTTCCATATCCAGAGCTATTTCTCCAGGAGGAGTAAAACTTTTATCTAATGTTTTTTGCCATTTAAAAGCATTCTTTTTAGCAACTCTAACGCTTGGTATATTGTCTTTATGTACAATGATTTGAAGCGTATTTAAACCTATGGTTTCAAAGGCATATTGCAATAAAACTTCTATTGATTTTGATGTTAAGCCTTGCCCTTCAAAAGGATACCCAATGCAATAGGCAAATTCTCCCTGCTTATTGTCCAAATCGATTTCTTTGATGTATATGAGTCCGGCAAGTTCACGTGTTTCCGTTTTTTTTAGAGTGAATAAAAACTCAGACTTGTTTTCAAAGGCTTTGACTTTTTTTTCAACAAAAAATTGAGAGAGCGTCGGGTTTAAATTTTGTTCTAAGGTTTTTGGGAAATAGCGTTTTAAGCGATCGGCATTGGCCACCATAAAGTCACAGATTTTCCAGGCATCACCACTGTGGATAGGGTTGATTTCAAAACCGTCGAACTGTATCATTTTACACTAAGGTTTTATGACCTCCTAACAGTTGGTCGTCTTTAAGCAGATTTACCGTTTTTAAGGATGCTGCTGTGACACTCATTGGTAATACTAAAATTACGCCTATAACCGGAATTAATAAAAAGAGCATAAATACGATACCATTTCCAATCGCAACTCCTCTGTATTTTCTCACAAACTGAATACTTTCTCTGTATTTAAAATGGCGTTCTAGTGTATAATCCATATTACCAAAACCTGCATAATACGCCTGAATCAAAAACAATAAGACCGTAGAAAAAATATTGATTACGGGAATAAATTTTAAGAGTAAAATAGGGAGTGTGATTAGAAGTTCTTTGCCTAAATTTCGCATATTGATTCTAATCCCTCTCCAGAGTTGCTCTTTAAACGAGGTGTTTCTGTGATGGTGTTTTTCTATACCTGTGAGATGAGCTTCTATTTTTTCGGATACTGGACTCATAAATGGCGCAGACAATGCCATTATAATGTGTTTGTAGAGAATCAAACCAATAGCGATTATGATAATGCCTCCAATAACACTTGTTACAGATGTAAAGGTGTCTTTTCCCCAATCCCAAATCCAGACCTTTGCCAGAAATCGACCAAGATTATCTGATAAACCATAGGCTGTAAATCCAATTATAGTTGCAGTGATGATACTAATGATGATAGGAATAAAAAAGTATTTCCAAAGCTTTAATTTTGAAATTAATGCCAAAGCACCTGAATACGCCTGGATGCCTTTTAGAATATTTTTTATCATAACACTTTAATTACGTCTGTTTTAAATTAGGACTAAAGTAACCATTGTATCTCAATTTTGCGTTAGCGATGGAGCCTTTGTTGGAGCTCATCTTTGATAGCGACTGGTGAGAGCGCGACCTTTAGGTAACGCCCAACGCAACTTATGCCCTATATTCTTTTACAGCATCAATAAACGCCTTCGCGTGATCTAACGGAATATTAGGTAAAATACCATGACCTAAATTTACAATATATCTGTCTTTACCAAAATCATCAATCATCTGGTGGACCATTTTTTTAATGTCTGAAGGCGGAGAAAACAAACGTGTCGGGTCAAAATTACCTTGTAAAGTAATGTTTCCGCCAGTTAAATAGCGTGCGTTTTTGGCAGAGCAAGTCCAGTCGACACCCAAAGCAGAAGCACCAGATTTTGCCATGGTGTCTAATGCAAACCAGCAGCCTTTTCCGAAGGCAATCACAGGCGCATCGGCTTTTAACGCATCAATAATTTGTTGAATGTACTGCCATGAAAACTCCTGATAATCAACAGGTGATAACATGCCTCCCCAAGAATCGAACACCTGAACAGCATTACATCCTGCTTTTACTTTTTCTTTTAAATAAGCAATGGTAGTATCGGTGATTTTTTGCAATAATTGATGTGCCGCCACAGGGTTTGTAAAGCAAAACTCTTTGGCTTTATCAAAATTTTTAGAGCCTTGACCTTGCACGCAGTAACATAAAATCGTCCACGGCGAACCTGCAAATCCGATTAACGGAATCTCGTCGTTTAATTTTTCCTTAGTCGCCTTAATGGCTTGATACACATAGTTTAAAGCTTCTTTAACATCGGGAACAATAACTTTGTCGACGTCTTTTTGAGTGCGAACCGGATTTGGTAAATAAGGTCCGAAATTAGGTTTCATCTGGACTTCAATATTCATGGCTTGTGGAATGACCAAAATATCGCTGAATAAAATAGCGGCATCCATCCCGTAACGACGAATCGGTTGTACAGTAATTTCACTGGCAAGCTCAGGCGTTTGGCAACGTGTGAAAAAGTCATACTTTGCTTTGATTTCCATAAATTCTGGAAGGTAACGTCCTGCTTGACGCATCATCCAAACTGGTGGACGCTCAACGGTTTCGCCTTTTAGTGCTCTTAAAAATAAATCGTTTTTTATCATTGTTTTTTATTCCTTTAAAATGCTGAACTTGATTCAGCTTGACGCTTCGTTATTCAAAATACTGGTTGACCAGCGCGATGACACTTTCTACCGTTGGAACTTTAGCAATTCTAACATCTTTAAAATGTCTGCGGGCTTCTTTTGCAGTAGTTTCTCCTATGCAAAATGCAGTAATATCATCATTTTCATTTTCCTGTTTGTAGCTTTGAACTGTTGACGGACTATAAAACATAACCCCTTTAACCGTGTCTTTAATTTTAACAGCATCATACTTAGTCTCATAAGCGGTTACTTCATTGACTTCAATTTGATTGTCTTTTAAAATTTCAGGCAATTCATCTAAACGAATATCGCTACAGAAATAGGTGACTTGAGTCCCTTCAATATAGTCTACTAAATATTCGGCTAAGGCTTTAGCGTTGTTTTCGGTATGTTTTACAGGACCTATTTTACGTTCTACCAATCGCTTGGTTCGTCGGCCTACACAATAGATGTTTTCAAATTGTAATTCTTGAGGTGCAAAGTTGGTTAGCAAGGCCTCAACAGCATTTTTGCTGGTAATGATTACATTTTTTGGCATTGGTCGTAAGACTTTATGCGTCATACGATTGAGGCTGATTTTTATAAAATCGGTACTATCAGAAACCACAGCATCATGAAACAATTGTTTTTGATCATCGGTTAAGGTTTTGGTCGAAAATATACTAACCTCCTGAGATGATTTTTTTAAATCGTCCATTAAGCGCTTTCCGCCACGCTCGATTATAAAATCGGAACAAAACTGAGCGAGTTCATCGTGTTTACCTAAAGCGACAGTACGTTGGACTTCTATTTTTTTACTTCCATCAAGACTTAATAAGATGCCTTGAAAATGGACTTCTTCCTCTTTTACAAAAGCTAAAGCGCCAATTGGTGCTGAGCATCCACCTTCTAAGCGATTTAAGAATTCACGTTCTATAGATGTTGCAATTTGAGTGTCTTCATGATTAATCTCTTTGCAAATTGTACGTATTTCTTCATCATTTTCAAGCGCTGCAATCATAACGGCTCCTTGGGCAGGCGCAGGAATCATCCACTCTAAATTAAAGCTTTCTTCAGGCTTCATATTGAGGCGACCTAAACCCGCTGCAGCGAAAATAGCGCCATTCCAGTCGTTGTCTTCTAATTTTTGTAAACGTGAATTTACATTGCCACGCAAACCAACGATAGTATGTGTTGGATAACGATTAAGCCATTGTGCTCTACGACGTAAGCTTCCGGTTGCAATCACAGCATCACGTTGTGATAAAAACTCTTCGTTACTTTTAAATACTAAACAATCTCTAACATTTCCGCGTTTTAAAACGGCCGCCTGAACAATACCTTTAGGTAATAAAGTTGGGACATCTTTTAACGAATGTACAGCAATATCAATCTCGCCATTGAGCAATGCGATATCTAATGTTTTAGTAAATACGCCAGTAATACCCAACTCGTAAATAGGTTTATCAAGTACAATGTCTCCTGTAGATTTAACAGGAACGAGTTGTGTTTTGTGACCTAAATGTTCGAGTTGTGATTGTACGGTTTTGGCTTGCCATAGCGCTAATTCGCTATCGCGAGTTCCAATTCTTATGAGTTTAGACATTGTCTTTTGTAGCTTCTAGTTGAAACACTTTTTTTATGAGTTCGAGGCTTTCATCTGTAGAAACATCATCGCCTTTTAAATGATGTGCAAAGTGATTGGTAATTTTCTGTATGATGTTATTGCTAATCACTTCGGCTTGCACCTCATTGAAATCACTCATTTTTTTGCGTTGTGTATCTAATTCGGCAGTAGCAAAATCTGCTAATTTATGTTTTAACGCTTTTATAGTTGGTGCAAATTTTCGGGTTGCTAGCCAAGCGTTGAAATCGGCTTTAATGTCTTCAATGATGGCTTCGGCAACAGGAATATAGGCTTTTCTGCGTTCTAAAGTTTCATCAGTAATTTGAGATAAATCATCAAGGTGTACTAAAGTTACATTATCTAATTCGGTAACGTTGTGATTTACGTTCTTCGGAATGGACAAATCTAAAATCAATAAAGGCTTTGACGATTGAATACACAATTTATCTACTGTTGGATTTTGAGCGCCTGTAGCAACGATTAAGATGTCAGAGGTGTTGATTTCTTCCTGAAGATTCGCATAATCTTTAACCAGCACATTAAATTTACCAGCAACGGCTAAAGCTTTATCTTTAGTACGGTTGATTAATGTGATGTGCTCATTTTTGGTATGCTTTACTAAATTTTCACAGGTATTTCTTCCAATTTTACCAGTGCCAAAGAGTAGAATGTTTTTTTCAGAAACGTTTTCAATCGTATTTAAAATGTATTGCACTGACGCAAAAGAGACTGATGTTGCACCAGATGAGATTTCGGTTTCTGTTTTGATACGTTTTGAAGCTTGAATCACTGCATTGATTAAGCGTTCAAAAAACGGATTGAATAAGTTGTGTTTTTTAGATAGTCTTGCACAAATTTTTAACTGACTTATAATCTCAAAGTCACCAAGAATTTGACTATCTAATCCTGAGCCTACACGAAACATATGTGAAACAGCATCTTTGTTTTTATACACATAAGCCACACGTTGAAACTCTTCAACAGTTCCTACCGTATTATCACAAAGCAATTGAATGAGTTGAAAAGGATGTTCAGCAAATCCGTAAATTTCAGTTCTGTTACATGTTGAAGTTACTACAATGCTCTCAATACCATTTTGTTTAGCTTGTTCTAATACCGCAAGTTTTGCTGTATCGTCCAAACTAAAATGACCACGTATTTCGGCATCGGCTTTTTTATAGCTGAGACCAATCGCGTAAAATGTAGTGCCTTTTGACGTATTGTAGTGCTCCATACCTGATTTGGAAAATTACGAGAACAAAAATAGTAAGGTCAATGGATAAAAAACAACGCTAGAAGAACTTTAAGTATCGTTTCTGGTTTTTTATTGGCATTTCTTCTGATACTATGATAAATGTCATATTTTTGTAGTAAAATCAACACTTTAAATCATTTTTGTTTAGAATGAATCTAAATAACATTAAAAATAATTCGGAAGATTCTGGCTTAAAAAACATCGCTAGCGGTTCGTTTAATGAAACAAAATTAGACGATGGGTTTTTTGTGCTGACTTATCAAAATGAAACGGACGAGGTGCAAACTGTTGAACGTGAGATTGATAGTCGGTTTATTCAATTTCACTTCTGTATTAAAGGATCGAGTGAATTTATTTTCAATAATGGAAATTACCGACTTAAAATAGAAGAAGAAAACTCGTTGTTGTTATATAATCCGCAACGTGATTTACCTATTCATTTGGAGGTACATGCTAAGTCCTGGTTGGTGTCGATACTGGTATCAATTAAAAAATTTCATGGGTTATTTTCACAAGAAGCAGATTATATCACTTTTTTAAGTGATGATAACAAGGATAAAAAGTACTATAAAGACGGAAAAATAACACCATCGATGGCGATTGCCTTAAATCAGTTAATCAACTATAATTTAAATTCGTCTATCAAGCACCTTTACTTTAAAGGTAAAGCCTTAGAGCTTTTAAGTTTGTATTTTAACAGAAGTGAAGATGCCGATATTGAGCAATGTCCGTTTTTAGTTGATGAAACTAATGTGATTAAAATTCGCAAAGCAAAAGATATCATCATTGCTCGAATGGCCGAACCGCCAACACTTCAGGAATTATCTGATGAAATTGGGCTGAGTTTGAAAAAACTCAAAGAAGGCTTTAAGCAAATTTATGGTGACTCTGTATTCAGTTTTTTGTTCGATTATAAAATGGAAGTCGCTAGAAAACTCCTGGAAGCAGGTAACCATAATGTTAATGAAGTCGGACTTAAAGTTGGCTACAGTACATCGAGTCATTTCATTTCAGCATTTAAAAAGAAATATGGCACAACACCTAAAAAGTATTTGATGGCTTTGGGTTAAACTTATACTAAGAATAGTAAATCTCATTAAACATAACAATTACTGTCGTATTTTTGCAAAAACAAAACCATTTATATGAAACTTTTTACAACCCTATTAATTAGCTTATTATTTACGCTGTCAAGCTTCTCACAATCTCAGGCAGAAATTAGAAAACATGCCCAAACGTATTATGACTACATGACCAATCAAAATTTTGATGGGGTTTTAGATTATATGTATCCAAAAGTATTTGAAGTCGCATCCAGAGAACAAATGAAGGCTGGAATGGAACAAATGTTTAGCTCTAAGGATATGACAATTGAGTTTGTTTCAAACAACGTTACGAGTGTTACAGATAATAAAGTATATGAAGGTGTAACTTACGCTGCTGTATTCTATAACAGTAAAATGCGAATGACATTTGTGTCTGAAAAAGATAAACCTGAGGAGGATAGAAAAGGCTTTTTAGACTTTATGAAAGCTACTATGGATTCTCAATTTGGTGCTGATAATGTGACTTCAGATTTTAAAACAATGTCATTGGTTGTCAATATGGATTCTAGCATGTTTGCTATTAAAGATCCAAAATATAAGGATTGGAAATTTATTGGAAATGATGACGCTATGAAACAATTAGTAGATACAATTGTTCCTGAAAAGATCAGAACAGATTTACTAAAGAAGTAACTAGTAGCACTCAAAGTATTATTTCAAAACTGCTAAAATAAAAGACATACATGAAAGGAGTTTTACTCGTCAATTTAGGATCGCCAGATAGTCCTGAGCCTAAAGATGTCAAAAAATATTTAGGTGAATTTTTAATGGATGAACGCGTTATCGATGTCCCGCTTTGGGCAAGAACGCTCTTGGTTAAAGGAATTATTTTAAACACACGACCAAAAGCATCTGCAGCTGCGTATAAAAAAATATGGTGGGACGAAGGGTCTCCGCTTATTGTGCTTTCTGAAAGGCTACAAGATAAAATTCAAGAACAGGTAGATTTTCCTGTTGCTCTAGCAATGCGCTACGGAAGTATGACTATTAAAAAAGGACTTCAGGAATTGGTCGATAAAGGCGTTGATGAGGTGTTTTTAATTCCGTTGTATCCGCAGTTTGCAATGGCTACTACCGAGACTATTTTAGTCCTGGCTGAAGAGATTCGACAAGCCCATTTTCCGCAGTTAAAAATTCAGGATTTAAAAGCGTTTTACAACAATACAGATTATATCGAAGTGCTTTCAAATTCTATCGCTCGACATTTAGAAGGGAAAGATTATGAGCATTTATTATTCTCTTATCATGGTGTTCCTGAGCGTCATATTAGAAAAAGTGATATCACTAAATCACATTGCAAAATTGATGGTAGTTGTTGTGCTACGCCATCACCAGCTCACGAATTTTGCTACAGACACCAATGTTTGGAAGTCACACGTCTTGTTGGTGAAAAACTCAATTTAAAAGAAGGCACCTTTTCAACGTCCTTTCAATCGCGTTTAGGATTTGACCCATGGTTACAACCTTACACCGACCGAACCATTGAACGTTTAGGAAAAGAAGGTATTAAAAAAATGGCGATAGTCACACCAGCATTTGTTAGCGACTGCTTAGAAACACTTGAAGAAATCGCAATGGAAGGGGAAGAAATTTTCCATGAAATGGGCGGACAAGATTTTACAACGGTTCCATGCTTAAATGACGATAAAGCATTTGTTGATTTACTATCAAAATGGATTAACGAATGGGCAACTTCTACAAGTATTGAAGCATAATGGCAAAAACCTCCTCTAAAGATTTAGGAACGCAACCCATAGGGCAACTTTTAATTAAGCAGGCGGTTCCAGCGTCTATAGGGATTTTAGTCATGTCGCTCAATATTTTAGTTGACACCATTTTTGTGGGTCAATGGATTGGTGCTACAGCTATAGCTGCCATTAATGTGGTGCTTCCAGTGTCCTTTTTTATTGCCGCTCTAGGAATGGCAATTGGTGTTGGAGGTTCATCTATTATTTCTCGAGCTTTAGGTGCAGACAACAAACCAAAAGCTTTAAAAACATTCGGAAACCAAATCACGCTTACATTTTTATTTACAATTTCGTTTGCGGTTTTCGGACTCTATTTTGTGGATACACTTATTCCTGCTTTTGGAGGAAAAGGGAACATCTTCGATCCGGCAAAAATCTATTATGAGATCATTCTTTATGGTGTGCCTGTTTTAGGATTCGTCATGATGGGTAATAATGTGATTCGAGCTGAAGGCAATCCTAAATTTGCAATGTACGCCATGTTGATTCCATCCATCGGAAATTTACTTTTCGACTACATCTTTATCAACGTGTTAGACATGGGAATGGAAGGAGCAGCATGGGCAACCACAGGCTCTTATATTGTGTCGTTTCTGTTTATTCTATGGTACTTTTTGTCGAAAAACTCCGAATTAAAAATCAACCTATCACATTTCAAATTAAATAAAACGATAGTTTCCGAAATAGGATCTTTGGGCTTCGTAACATTAGCAAGACAAGCTGTAGTAAGTGTGACCTTCTTACTCGTTAACAATGCCTTATTCAATTTTGGAGGTGAAACTTCAGTAACGGCTTATGCCATTGTTGGTAGAATGATGATGTTTGCGCTATTTCCTGTATTTGGTATCACCCAAGGATTTATTCCAATTGCAGGCTATAATTATGGTGCTCAACAATTTGACCGTGTTAAAGAAGTTATTTTTACGGCTATAAAATACGCCACACTTTTGGGTGCGATTGTATTTATTGGTTTGATGGTTTTTCCAGAAGTGATTACTAAATGGTTTACAACCGATATGGATGTTGTTAAGGTGACACCAAACAATATGCGATGGGCCTTTGCTGCAGTTCCTATTGTCGCTTTGCAACTTATAGGAGCAGCTTATTTTCAGGCGGTTGGTAAGGCTTTACCTGCTTTACTTTTAACCTTAACAAGACAAGCTATTTTCTTTATTCCGCTGATGTATATACTGCCTCTATTTTTTGGTGAACTCGGTATTTGGATGTCGTTTCCAATATCAGATGTACTGTCAACACTCGTTACGGCTTTCTTCTTGCGTCGTGAAGTGAAGTTAAAATTAAATAAGTCTGTAGCATAGTATTTTTTTATGCTTATTTTTAAGCTATCATTAAAACCATCCAAACAATGCGACTAATTACCTTATTCTTGTGTGTGTTTCTCTTCGGAAATGTAACACAACTCGACGCCCAATCTTTTGATGAATCCCAATATGATGCTTTAGAGTATCGCCTTCTCGGCCCTTTTCGTGGCGGACGAAGTGCTGCTGTAACAGGTGTGCCTAACAAACCAAACCTGTATTATTTTGGTTCAACTGGTGGAGGCATTTGGAAAACACAAGATGGCGGACGAAGCTGGGACAATATTTCTGATGGATTTTTCGGCGGAAGTATTGGTGCTATTACAGTTTCAAAAAGCGATCCTAATGTGATGTATGTTGGCGGCGGAGAAAAAACGGTTCGTGGTAATGTATCTTCTGGTTATGGCATTTGGAAAAGTGTCGATGCCGGAAAAACATGGACGTCTTCTGGATTGAAAAATTCACGTCACGTACCGCGAATTTCGGTCGATCCAACGAACCACAATATCGTTTATGCTGCTGTTTTAGGAAACATCTATAAGCCCACTACAGACAGAGGTGTTTATAAAAGTATTGATGGTGGGAAAACCTGGAAGAAAACTCTATTTGCTAATGAACAGGCTGGTGTTGTCGATTTATTGATTGACCCAACAAACCCAAGAATTTTATATGCTTCAACCTGGCGTGTGCAACGTACACCTTATAGTTTAAGTTCAGGAGGTGAAGGTTCTGCACTGTGGAAAAGTACAGATAAAGGTGAAACCTGGACCGAAATTTCAACCAAAAAAGGCTTTCCGGAAGGCACACTCGGTATTATTGGTGTAACGGTTTCTCCAGTGAATAATCAACGGGTTTGGGCAATCGTTGAACATAAAGATAAAGGCGGTTTATACAGAAGTGATGATGGTGGCGAAACCTGGAATCAAGTCAATAGCGAACGAAAATTGCGTCAGCGTGCCTGGTATTATACACGGGTTTATGCTGATACTAAAGATGTCGATGTGGTATATGTCTTAAATGTACGTTATCATAAAAGTACCGATGGTGGAAAGTCATTTGAAACTTACAATGCGCCTCATGGCGATCATCACGATTTATGGATTGCTCCAGAAGATCCCAACCGAATGATTATTGGAGATGATGGTGGAGCTCAAGTTACATATGATGGAGGTGAAACCTGGAGTACTTATCACAATCAGCCTACATCTCAGTTTTATCGGGTGACTACAGATAATCATTTCCCTTATCGTATTTATGCGGCACAGCAGGATAATTCAACAGTTAGAATTCCGCATAGAACTGACGGACGTTCAATTACCGAAGACGATTGGGAAAGTACAGCAGGAGGAGAGTCGGCTCATATTGCTATCGATCCCGAAGATAATGATATTGTGTATGGTGGAAGTTATGACGGATTTTTAACACGAGTTAATCACAAACGCGGAACAATTAGAGCTATCAATGTTTGGCCAGATAACCCGATGGGTCATGGTGCCGAAGGTATGAAATATCGTTTTCAGTGGAATTTTCCTATTATATTTTCAAAACACAACCCAGATCGTATGTATACCTTTTCACAACATGTACATGTGACCGAAAATGAAGGGCAATCCTGGGAGATTGTGAGTCCGGATTTAACCAGGAACGCTCCTGAAAAGTTAAAATCATCAGGTGGACCAATCACTCAAGATAATACATCTGTGGAGTATTACTGTACCATTTTTGCTGCTCAGGAATCACCAATTACTGAAGGATTACTTTGGGTTGGAAGTGACGACGGATTAGTTCATGTTACCAGAGATGGCGGAAAAAACTGGGAGAATGTAACACCTAAAGGAATGCCAGAGTGGATGATGATTAATAGTATTGAACCAAGTGCTTTTGATGCAGGAACCTGCTATGTGGCTGGGACTAAATATAAAACAGGAGATTTTGCGCCATATTTATATAAAACGACCGATTATGGTAAAACCTGGAAGAAGATTACTGACGGCATTGATCCCGAGCATTTTACAAGAGTACTTCGTGAAGACCCGAAAAAGAAAGGCTTGCTGTATGCAGGAACAGAAACAGGCATGTATATCTCATTTAATGATGGTAAAACCTGGAAGCCGTTTCAGTTAAATCTTCCAATTGTACCAATTACAGATTTAGCTTTAAAAGACAATAATTTGATCGTAGCTACTCAAGGACGAAGCCTTTGGATTATTGATGATTTGACCGTTTTACATCAGTTGTATGGTTCTAATTCTGAAGCGTCTCAACTTTTTAAGCCTAAAGACACGTATCGTATGGATGGTGGTTATAGACAAGGCAGTAAAACCGCAGGAACTAATCATCCTAATGGTGTGATGACTTATTTTAACTTAAAAAATTATGATGCCGAAACTGATGAAGTATCCTTAACTTATTTCGATACTAAAGGCGATACCATTAAAACGTTCTCTTCAAAAAACAAAAAGAAAGATAAGTTAGAGGTGAAGAAAGGGATGAATCAATTTGTTTGGAATATGACTTATGATGGTGCCGAAAAACTCGATGGCATGATTCTCTGGTGGGCAAGTTTAAGTGGTCCTAAGGCTATTCCTGGAACCTATAAAGTACATTTAAATGTGAATGGGGAATCAACATCACAATCATTTAATATTCTTGCCGATCCGAGAGCAGAAAGTACGCAAGCCGATATGCAAAAGCAGTTTGAATTTATTAAAGATGTTAATGCAACTATGGATAATGCTCACAAATCCATAAAGAAAATTAGAACTATCAATAAACAACTCACGGCTTTTGAAACCCAATATAAAGACAATGACAACTTAAAACAGTTGTTAGAAGATGCAAAAAGTCTCAAAGAGGACTTTACCAAAATAGAAGAAGCCTTGTATCAAACGAAAAACAGAAGTGGTCAAGACCCATTGAATTTTCCAATTAGATTAACCAATAAATTAGGGCACTTAAATTCATTAGTTAGTATGGGAGATTTTCCGCCAACAGATCAAGATATTGCTGTTAAAGATGAATTGACGGCTAAAATCAATGAGCAGTTAAATGTATTTAATGGGATGATTGCAGACCGAATTAGTCAGTTTAATAAAGATTTCAATGCTAAAAATTTAAACTATTTATTTGTAGAAGATTAATGGAGTATTACAATTATATAAAAGCACTACATCTTATTTTTATTATTACCTGGTTTGCAGGTTTGTTCTATATTCCTAGGTTGTTTGTATATCAAATAGAAGCATTTCAAAAACCATCGCCTGAAAAAGAAATTCTTGGGAGGCAACTTAAATTAATGGCGAAACGCTTATGGAATATCATCACTTGGCCTTCGGCAATACTAGCCACTTTTTTTGCTGTTTGGTTATTGGTTTTAAACCCAGTGTTGTTAAAGCTACCATGGATGCATGTGAAGTTAACCTTTGTTGTTTTGCTAATTTTATATCATTTAAAAACACATCAGTTTTATAAGCAATTGCAACGGGATGAGGTAAATAAAACATCAAATTTTATGAGGTTATGGAACGAAGGTGCTACTTTTATTTTGTTTGCAGTGGTGTTTTTAGTTATTCTGAAAAGTGCCATCAATTGGGTGTTTGGAGTTATAGGAATTTTGGCCCTTGGAATTTTACTGATGTTAGGTTTTAAATGGTATAAAAATATTAGACGTAAAAACCCTGATGCTTGATAATGGCTCAATTATTGATACATTTAAGGAACTACAAAAATTAAGATGAGATTAAATAAATTGTCTTTAAGAGTCCGCATTTTCATTGCTATGATATTATTGGTGCTCATTGCATCTATACTTATAGCAGGTGTGACCATATATCAATATAACGAAGAAGCAATTGATTATCACAAAGAGCGTTTAGAGCGCAAAGAAAAAGCCATAATTAGTGATATTAACTATGTGATTAGAGAAACAACTTATCCTGTTGAAACAGATAAAGTGCCTCTTATTTTTAAAGATGAAATTTATAGAATTGCTGAAATACATAGTTTAAGAATTAACCTATATAATACCGATGGCACGCTTTTAATTACGTCGAAAGCTAGTTTTGCAAACGATTCAATCTCAAGATGTATAGAGACCGATGTTTTAAATGAAATTTCTAATACGGCCGAACATCGGTATGTTGTGAAAAATCAGAAAAACGGTGAAACATTTCAGTCGTCCTATTCCTATTTATACGATACCAAATCTAAGCCATTAGCGATATTAAATTTACCGTATTTAGAAAATGACGATTTCTTAAATAAAGAGCTTAACGAGTTTTTAGAACGTTTGGGTTATGCGTATTTATTTATGATGCTAATTGCCATAATCTTAGCTTTTTTATTATCAAAGTATATTACCCGAACCTTAAAAACAATTTCCGATAAGATTAATGAAACGCGTTTAGAAAAACGTAATAAAAGAATTGATATCACATCATCCAGTGAAGAAATATCAACCTTAGTCAATTCTTATAATAGTATGATTGATGAGCTAGAGGAAAGCGCAGTAAAGTTAGCGACAAGCGAACGAGAGCAAGCATGGCGAGAAATGGCTAAGCAGGTTGCTCACGAGATTAAAAACCCCTTAACTCCTATGCGATTGAGTGTTCAGAGCTTTCAGCGAAAATTTAATCCCGAAGATGAACATATCCATCAAAAAGTAGATGAATATAGTCAAACGCTTATTCAGCAAATAGACACCATGAGTTCTATAGCTTCTGCCTTTTCCAATTTTGCTAAGATGCCAGCTCAACAAAATGAAACACTTAATGTGTCAAACATTGTTAAATTAGGCTTAGATATTTTTAGCGAAGATTATATACGATTTTCTTCTGAAGATGATACCATCATGGCAAATTTTGATCGTACGCAATTGATACGTGTTGTTACCAATTTGGTTAAAAACGGAATTCAAGCTATCCCAGAAGACAAAATTGATCCGTTAATTGAAGTCAGAGTATCATTAGAAAATGAGATGGTAAAACTAACTGTAAAAGATAACGGAGTTGGTATTTCCGAAGAAAATGAAAGTAAAATCTTTGAACCCAAATTTACCACAAAAACCAGCGGAATGGGACTAGGACTAGCTATGGTTAAAAATATTGTTGAAACTTATAAAGGAAATATTACCTTTACATCTCAACAAGGCAAAGGAACCATTTTTACGGTTACATTTCCGAAGATTTAATAAGACAATACATTATGACTTACCAGAATATTTTATCACAGACAAGTAACGGAATTACTCAAATTACGATCAATAGACCAAGTAAACTTAATGCACTTAATAGAGATACTATTCAAGAATTACACGATGCACTTGAAGTTGCAAACGAGAGTAAGGATACAAAAGTCATTATTATAACTGGAAGTGGTGAAAAAGCTTTTGTGGCAGGAGCCGATATTAGTGAATTTGCAGATTTTGATGTTAAAAAAGGAGGAAAATTAGCAGCAAAAGGACAAGAGTTATTGTTCGATTATATCGAAAATTTATCGACACCTGTAATTGCTGCAGTTAATGGTTTTGCTCTAGGAGGTGGTTTAGAATTGGCTATGGCTTGTCATTTTAGAGTTGCAAGTATTAATGCAAAAATGGGCTTACCAGAAGTTTCTCTTGGTGTTATTCCTGGCTATGGTGGGACACAGCGTTTACCACAATTAGTAGGTAAAGGTCGTGCTATGGAAATGATTATGACAGCCGGAATGATAGACGCAAATAAGGCCTTAGAATATGGTTTGGTAAATCATGTTACTGGTGAGGGTGAGTTGATAGCACTTGCTGAAAAGATAGCTGGTAAAATTATGAGAAATTCTTCTGTGGCAATTAAAGGCGCTATCAAATCGATTAATGCAAACTATAAAGATGGCGTCGATGGTTTTAAAACAGAAATTAAACAATTTGGTAAGTGTTTTGGAACCGAAGATTTCAAGGAAGGAACTTCAGCATTCTTAGAAAAGCGTGAAGCTGATTTTCCAGGACAATAAAAAACAATTTGTTGATAAAAGAAATATAGTGTGATTTTTTGTATTATATAATTTTGTAATTTTACAAAAAATCACAAAATATGTTTAAAAAATCTCTCATAAAAGGTCGTGGTGCTCAACAAAATGTACACAATCGTTTTTTTGAATTGAGTCACGAACAGCGTGATGATTTTTTAGAGTATTGTTATAAAGAGGGTGAAGTTCCTGATCAAAATAAAACCTTATACCTTCAAGTATTTCCTAAAACTATAGTCAATAAAGTGAAGAGTCCAGATGTTGGGATGGCGTATTCAATGAATATGTATCAAGGCTGTGAGCATGGTTGTATTTACTGCTATGCTAGAAATAGTCATGAGTTTTGGGGATTTAGTGCTGGTTTAGATTTTGAACGACGAATTTTAGTTAAAAAAGATGCGCCAAAATTATTAGAAGCCTATATCAAGCGTAAAAGCTGGAAAGCTTACCCTATTATTATGTCTGGAAATACAGATTGCTATCAGCCTGCGGAACAACAATTTCAAATTACAAGACAATGTTTAGATGTCTTTTTAAGATATAAACACCCAGTAGGTATTATTACAAAAAATGCTTTAATTCTTAGAGATTTAGATATGCTTAAGGCTTTAGCTCAGGATAATTTGGTAAGTGTAAATGTGTCTATTACATCTTTATCTGAGACCACTAGACGTATTCTTGAACCTAGAACAGCAACCATAAAAAAACGTCTGGAAACGGTTAAAGTTTTAAGCGATAATGGTATCCCAGTTAACGTAATGTTAGCACCAATAATCCCATCTATTAACAGTCATGAGATTTTACCATTAGCAAAGGCGGTTTCTGAAGCTGGAGCATCAAGTATAGCCCATACCATTGTTAGATTGAATGGAGCGATTGGTGAAATTTTCACAGACTGGATTCATAAAACCATGCCAGATAGGGCAGACAAGGTATTGCATCAAATTGAAAATTGTCATGGCGGCACACTCAATGATTCACGTTTTGGGCAACGCATGAGAGGTGAAGGGCAAATTGCCAAGCAAATTAATGATCTTGTGGCATTAGCACGACTTAAATATTTTAAAGGGAAATCTATACCTAAGCTTAACACTGAATTACATGAGATTTATAAGGATGGTCAGATGAAGTTATTTTAAATTTTTTGCTTTAAATCATTGTTAGAATATCATAGCTGTCAAGCTCAAATAAAATGAGTTTAATGGCTTAAAACGCCGTATCCATCTCTTTTCAATTTTATAAATAAAAATATATTGTATTGAAAATCAATTATTTGTATATTTATTAGGGAAGAATATATACGTAGAACTACGTACAAAAAAGACCAAATAATTAGCTTAATTTTAATTACAAAGCATCTATAACTACTTTCAAAAAATCAAGATGTTTTTTACTCTTGTTTTTGCTTTGAGTTGGATGATGAAATACAACAAAAAAACAGGACATTCACGCTATCACTTTAGGGGTTTTTCCTGCCATTATATAACATCGTACAAATTAACTTTAACATCTCAAAAACAGCTAACATGAAAACTTTTTATCGCTCATCCGTTATTTTATTACTAATAGTAATTGCTGTCTTTTCTTGTGAGAAAAAGAAAAAACAGACATTCGATAATTTATTTAAAAAGCATATCATCTCAGAACAACAAGGCATTGATATGTTCCACGAATTTCATAATAGTAGAACCAATTTAATTGAACCTATTCTACAAAACCATTACAACGATAGTACTTTTCAAGATACCAAATTTGTTTGGGTTTCTTTAGATGATATGAAAACATACATCCATTTTGTTGAGACGATACAAAAGGAAAACCCTACAAAGGATGTTAGCGGACTACGTCTATATTTTGCTGCATATCCAAATTCAAATGAATTTAATGGGAAACGTATTAAACATCCGAGACAGCAGACTTTTTTCATGATACCAACTGTTAAAAATAAAAGATCAACAGAAAAAAATGTCAACTTAAATCATTTACCATTTGTTATTGAATCCAAAGGAGATAATGTATTAAAAGGGTCTTTTAAAATCGTCGAAGAACTCATGTTGGATTACGATAAGAAGCTTCGATTAGATACTTATAACAAAACAGATATTAATTTAGAAAGTAGTTTTGGTGCAAGAAGCCTATTAGCCCAAGAAAGTAATAAAACGACCATCAGTACAATCTTTAATGAAGGAGAAATGTCTCCGCCACCTAATAATTAATTAATATGTTGATAGAGGTGTCGTCTTTTTCATTAAGGAGTAGTATTAAGTACATAGAACTGATAGTTGCAATTATTGGAACTATTTATTACTTCAAATACAAGCGCACTTTTCTAAAGTATTTTTTAATTATTTTATGGTATACAGCCATCAACGAGTTTTTCGGTTTTTTATTAAAAAAAATAGGATATACTAACAATATTATTATTTATAATGTTTTTCATTTCATTAATTTCTCGTTTCTGTTTTTACTATTCAACAGGTCTTTAAGCAAGGCAAAGCATAAACAATGGACTAAAATATTTTTACTAACCTATATCATTGGTTTTTTTATCAATTTATGTTTTGAAAATTATTTTATCCAAGTACAAACGATTCCTTTTTTAATGGCTTCAATTTTTCTAATCATAAGCATTGTATTTTATTTTTCAGAATTATTAAATACAAACGAGGTTTTGTTTGTTAAAAAAAACATCCTGTTTTGGATTAGTGTTGGCTACCTTTTATACCTATCAGGAAATCTTCCTATAAGAGTGATAAGAAATTATTTTACGGAAGTCGTAAACTTAGAGTACATTCTTGAAATTAGTAGTATTTTAAGTATAATATTAAATGTTTGTTTTATTATAGGATTTATATGGGGAGAGAAGAACAAACAATATTAGTAGCAGTTTTTACACTCGTATTTCTGTGTTTAATACTAGTGGTTTTATTTTTGATTTTTCAAAAACGTAAAAATACTTTACTGTTAAAGCAGAAAGAAATTGAAAAACATTTTGAACAAGAAATAGCCAAAACGCAAATAGAAATAAGAGAAGAAACCTTTAGAAATATCAGTTGGGAATTGCACGATAATATAGGTCAATTGTTAACCTTAGCCAAAATACAATTACAAAACGCATCTGATATTGAAGAGGTCAAAGACACATTGAATAAAGGATTAACTGAACTGAGATCACTTTCTAAACAAATTAATCCTGATGTGCTCAAGAAAATGAAGTTTACAGAGGCTATAGCTCAAGAAATAGAGCGTTTTAACAGGCTTAATTTTATCAATGCTTCTATTCAGATTGAAGGTCAAGAAAAAAAAATAAATGAAAAAACTGAAATTGTATTTTTTAGGATTTTGCAAGAGTTTTTTTCAAATACAATCAAACACGCTAAAGCAAGTAATCTTGTTGTCAAAGTAAATTACAAACCTGAAGAATTATTAATTACAGCCAAGGACAACGGACAAGGATTTGACTCTGAAAAAAAGAATAATTTCTCAGGGATTGGGTTAAACAATATTAAAAATAGAGCACAGCTGGTTAATGCCAATGTTTCAATTTTTTCTAAACCAAATATAGGCACCAAATTAATAATTACATATAAATATTAACCTATGAAAACACATCATGTAATTATCGTAGAAGATCATATATTGCTTTCACAAGCTATAGCTGGTCTAGTAAATTCTTTTGACAATTTTGAAGTGCCTTATATCTGTAAAAATGGGGAGGAACTTTTAACACAACTTAAAAATTCGAATACGCTTCCTGAAATTGTATTAATGGATGTAAACATGCCAATTTTAAATGGTATCGAAACTACCAAAATTATTAAAAAAGAATATCCCCAAATTAGCGTCATTGCACTTTCGGTAGAAGGCAATGATGAAACTATTATTAAGATGCTAAAAGCTGGAGCTAAAGGCTATTTATTAAAAGATGTAGAAAAAGAAGTTCTAGAAACAGCACTAAAAGAAGTCTTAGAAACTGGGTATTATCATACCAAGAATGTGGCTAATATTTTAATAAACTCTTTAAATGATGAAGGGCCTTCTGAAAACAAATTAAAAGAACGAGAAATTGAATTTATTAAATTAGTTTGCTCTGAACTCACATATAAAGAGATTGCCGAAAAAATGTTTTTAAGTCCGAAAACTATTGATGGGTATCGAGATACCTTATTTCAAAAACTCCATATTAAAAATAAAATTGGACTAGTACTTTATGCCATCAAAAATAAAATTGTGAATTTGTAATTTAATAAGACCAACTTCCCTAAGATGCGACATAGAATAAAGTCCTCTAAACAAAAACTCATGCAGTAAATTCATCTTGAGTTTTTAATAGTTGCTTGTAAAGCATTATATACTATAATTCACTAACTATTTATGTGTCATAAAACCCCTTTTTTTTAAAGGGGTTATTTTTTTGTGCTAGAGGAATTTCCCATATCTGATAAGGTTTTTTCTTTCTTAAATACAGGAATATAACCACCTGAAAAACAGTATTTTATATTTCAAATATAATACAATCTGTTAGTACTTTTACTTACAATTTAGAACGAATATTTACGAGTAAAAATACAAGACTACAATGATCACTTATCCAGCAAAAATTCATAGGTACACTATACAAACATCTCCTTCAAAAACCGCTATAAGGTTATATGGATTTGAAACGAGTCATAAAGATGATGATGAAAATCAGAGTCAAAGCATCATTGCCGATTTCCAATTTTCTTCAAAACCTATGGAAAAACACAAACCTGCTTTTATAAACCGAGGCGGTTTTATCAATGTAACATATCCGTTATCAATGCTGCCTTCAATATTAACATTACTTCATCTTAGCGATGTATTGATTATCAATGCCGATGGAGAACTTACAAATCATAATATCTAATATCAGAACGCCATGAGTAGTTTAATTCACATAGCATCAAAGGAAATTGGAACGAGAGAGATTCCTGGTAGACAACATAATCCGAGAATAGTATCATATGCACAAGAATCGGGCTTTAATCATATAAACGATGATGAAACTCCTTGGTGTAGCATTTTTATGAATTGGATTGCACAACAAGCTGGCTTAGAATCTACAAAATTAGCTAATGCGAGATCCTGGTTAAATGTAGGGGTTCCGGTATCACACCCAGAGCCAGGAGACATTGTGATATTTTGGAGAGAATCTCCAAATTCATATAAGGGACATGTTGGCGTATTTATGGGATATTCTCAAGATCAAACGAGAATTTACACACTTGGTGGAAATCAATCCAATCAAGTAGGTGAAACTGCTTATGCTGCAAATCAGCTTTTAGGTTTTAGAAGATTAAGACCTATAAAGAAAATGAAATTAAGCACTAAAGTTTTAAAACGAGGGAGTACTGGAGTTGAAGTAGAGCAATTACAAGATGCCCTAAAATTATGTGGTTTTAAACCAGGTACTTCAGATGGTATTTTCGGGCCAAAAACCGAGGCGGCTCTTAAAATATTTCAAACTACAATTCCAAATTTAACCATTGATGGGGTTTTTAATAGAGACACTCGCAAGGCAATGCTTGGACAATTATCAACTTTATAAAAACTAATTAAAATGTCACAATATTCATTTACAATTTCCGACCAAGTTTTAAGACAAGTATGTCATTTCAACAGTATAGATATTCATAACAGAGAAGATGAAATGATTCTTTTTGCAATTAGAGGAGCTTTACCTGCAGCAAATGATGTGTGTCTTTTAGATTATTCAGACCATATAAAGTTTGAAAGTGATCATTTATTACAGCGAGTTGGAGTTAATTACTATTATCCACGATGTGTGATAGGACAATGGTTACCTGCACAACAAAAAATCGCTGTTTTTCCAGGAAGCACAGTTCCTAACTTAAAAGTTGTGCAACGAAATAGAAAGAGAAAACATCAATTCAATTGCATGGTTCCTGGGTTTTATGACTATAGAAAAGGACAACACCCTAGAAGTAATTCTGGATACCAACCTCATAGGGCGCTTAGGCTTAATAGCCAAATCACTTTAAGAAGAGCCAACTATACCTTACAATCAGGTCAGCCTGTTATCGATTATGGTCCTACCGCATCAATTTCAGTAAGTAACCCTGGAGATAATATTCATTGTGCCAGAAACAACCCAAACACAACAAGAGTTAGATCTATTAGAGGGACAAACTATTCGCCAATATTTTGTATGTCTGATTACTACAGCAGTTATGGCTGTCAAGTTATTGTCGGTTGCCCACCACAGTATATTCCTAGAGGTCAAAGTAATGGCGACTGGAATGCTTGGGATAAATTTATAAGTAACGCTTATGACCATTTTGCTGAAAATCAAACCAATTTTAAATACTTGCTATTAGACAGTGCCGATGTCTTAGCTATTTCTGAGGCTAATTCATCAGACCCTACATTATTTAAAGTCTTACATGGCTCTACAGGGTCTCAAGTAGAACGACTTCAAAGAGGTTTAACTCGAATGAGAAGTTCTAGAACAGGAAACCCATATTATTCTGGCACTATTGATGGCGATTTCGGAAGTGGAACGGCTCAAGCTCTTATCAGGTTTCAAAAAGACACATTAAACGGTAGCGCATTAGGTTACGCTAATGAAAGCACTTTTAGGAGCTTAGGTGTATAAAAATTAGCAAAATATATAATCAAAAAAAACAGAAATCATGTTAAATATAGAAAAACAAGAAGTTATTCAAGGGTGCGTCGTTTATCAAGATTATACAGATCCAAATAGTTTTTATTGTTTACCAGAAGAAAAAGCCAAAATAGCAGATGATGGTAAAGGTATTCAGTATATGGTGTATACTGATAATGACATTATAGAAGGGGACGACCCCAATTTTGATAATGATGAGTCTAGAGTTGGTGGCTTCCTAACACTTCAAGTAGAACTAGGACCCTCACAAGATAAATTTGAAGCCATTAAAAGTGAACTTGTTTCAAAATATGGTGATGGCGTTAACCTCTCTTTAGTGCCTTTTAAAGATGGCGATGTAAAACTCGTCATGTTTGGAACTGATGGCTCAGACGAAAATAATACAGAAGATTTAAAAGTAACGATAGCGGGTTCAACAAAACCATCTTTAAACTTGAGGCAAACGGCTGTGTTTTCAGTTCGACTCAGTAACAAACCAGCCCAAGCCATGTGGAATATGCTTCAACAAAAAGGGCAAACTCAAGTTTCTGTGATATATGACCTTAGCTATTTAGGTGTTATGAAAGCTTATAATCTTGAGATTGAAGTAGATTTTAAAGCCACTGAAGACTTCTGGAACCATACCTTCGATTTGGATGCTAGCGTAAAAAATGATGATGTAAAAATAGCAGCAAGTGCTGATATAGATGTCATGATTCGAGCACTCATGAGCGAAGGCTCTATAAAAGTTAAAGAGACAATATACGCTCAAGGTGAATCACAAACTAGCCTTTTAGCTAATGATCCTTCTGGAATTGAATTGGTGAAAAAATTAATGGGACCAACAATCTTTCAAGCTACCGCTATTCCTACCGAAGATTATAGTGCAGCTATAAATGAAACTATTGCAGATAGAGTTAGAGATGGGGAAGGTGGCGATGCCGACGGTCCTCCAGGTGGTGATGAACAAGATGATCCACCTACAACTAATGACGAAGATGATACTGAAGAAGAAACAGACAATACCAATACTGACGACTCTGGAGATGGTGAAGAAGGAGATGAAGGAAGTGTTGACGGAACAGATACCGACAACGATAGAGAGGATACCGAAGATGGAGACGAGGATGAGACTGAAGACGATGACAGTGGTATAGATGAAACTGAAGATGAAGATACAGAAGACACTGGTGATAGCGCTGAAGATCAAGAAGGAGCAACAGGTGAAACAGATGAAACAAGTAATGATGATCAAGAACCATCAGATGCTATTACAACTCCTGATACTGAAGACGATGATGAAGACGACGACGATGATGACGATACCGAAGAGGATGAAACTGATGAAGCCTTTGACGTCGACATTAATGTTGGTTATACGTTAAGACGAAGAGAAATATCTGAACAAGTTAAACGAAAATTTACATTTAATAAATCTGAAGCCAAAACAATTAAATACCATCCTAACGGACCCTTATCTGTCGCAGGAACGTCATTTGATACAGATACTCAATTACTACTAGTAAAACTTGGAGAGGGACCTTTTAAAGAAATTGAATTAGAAGTTAGAGCAAGTTTCGATTTTGATGAGTATGATATTACAGAAGCCGTAGTTCACTTATCCTATGGTTATAAAGGTGATGAAGGTGATAAAACAAAACGCTTACATGAACATAGTTTAACCTTAGATAAAAATAATCTTAGTGATAAAATTAAATTCTTTGTAGATGACTACAGAACATTGAGTTATGATTATTATGTAGAGTTTATTCACAAAACAGGCTCAATTATCGGTAGTCCAGAGACGAAAGTAACTTCTCAAGTATTTGAAGATGAAACTAAACGTGATTTGAGTATCAATATGGATACACATTCACCGCTTATTCCAGTTGAAATCCAAACAGGAGAATTGCAATTTGAAGATGAAGGAATCCGATCTGTACAGGTGTTTCTCGCACCAAAAAAAGGTGGAAACGGACGAACTACAATTCTTAAAGAAGGTGAAGCAACCATGAAGCGCTACCTTATTCATCCACCCACAGAGAACCAATACGATTATTTTTTAAGAACAGAATTTTTCTTTAAAGATGAAAAATTAGTATTTGAAGAAGAAAACTTAAAAGACTCTCAAGTAATTGTTGATAGACCATTAGCTAGGATTTTTAGTATCACTCCTAATTTAGCTGGAAGCCACGATTTAATAAAACAAGCTTTAATTGATATTAAATATGCTACAGCTGATGCAGAAGAAAAGGAAACTACTTTAAATCTAACACCCGAAGACCCTAAAAAATCTTTCGCAGTGTTGGTTGAAGAAGACGATCCAAGAGCATGGAATGGTCGTAGTCGCTTTGTACTAAACGACGGAAGGCTTCTAGAAGGGGATTGGATTAACTATGATACCGAACAACCGCTTATAAACCTAGATAATAGTGGCTTCAGAACTTTAAAAGTGGCTTTGTTACTTGGAGCAACAACATTTAGCGGAAAATTAGTCGCTATTGAAGTGACCTTAACAAGTACTGATGAAGACCATCCTGGTAGTAGTGTATTGTTCTTAAACGAATCTACTTTAGAGCAAACAGCCATCATACCAAATGTGCCTGTAACAATCACACTTAATGCAGCAGTAAAATTATTTTCTGATGATGGAACTCAGGAAGAACTCAACTTTGTTGTACCTCCAAATTCACCACAGTTAATGCTGCCAATTACAACAATCAATTAAGATAAATAACCTTTAAAACATAAGATCATGCTTTCATTAACAGATAAATTTACAATCCCAGGAATATCAAATGTAGACTTCTACTTTGATCATAAAAAAAGAGATACGTTTTACGCGATTAGATCAACGCCACTTATTAAAAGAGATCAGGACAATAAATTGGCTTTTAGTTATAATTTGATTTCAAGAAATGCTGAAATAGCTTATGCGAGTAGTGCTAATAAAGATTTAGTAGAAACCCAATTAGGTCAATTATTACTTACGGTCGACTTAGCACTCACAAATGAGGAAGAAAAAAAAGCACTTGATTATTTGCGTAAAATGCTAAATAACAATAATAAAAGTGTATTAATAAGAAGACATAATAGAAGGTACCGTCTAAAACCTTTAACAAAAAGAGTAGAACCTAAAATTGCAGCGCCTAACTGGAAAAATGGTACAGTAACTTTAAACGTTTTATCTGGTTTTGGAGATACGTTTACTAAAAGCTCAAGTGGTGAGGTAAAACCTTCTTTGGTTGGCTGGAATTCTGCGTCACTGTATGCAACTTATGGTATTGAAGGATCTCAACTCATGTATCAAGCACTATCTGAAGGTGTTAAAGATGACGACGGAAACAGTGAAAAAACACCACTATTAGCTACTGTAAACTATACAGGTTTGGCCATCGGTTATATCGCAAATATGGAAATTAAAGTATCTGCACGATCTACCGACATCTATAACTTTCTTGAAACACAAAACAATGAGTTTATAAGAGATGTCAAACAAGGAAAACGAACACGTACCCGAAAATTTTTAGGACGCACCATCAGTAAAAAAACAACAACTTTTGATAGTAAAGTCGATATCGACAAAAGTGAAATTCACAATTTGGTAGAGACGATGAGGCAAAACAAGGTGATAAGAGTAGAAGTTAATGATGACCTGGTTACGGGTGAACGAAGCCAAGAAGAAAAAGAAGCGCAACAAGCGTTAATGGCTAATATCATGGATATGGTTACCAATACCATTATTAAATCATTTTTTGAAACCGCATTTATCGAAGATCAAGAGACCTCTGAAGAAGGAACCACGCCTCAAACTGGTCCAGGAAGTACTACTGAAGAAGCCAAAAAATTCGACCATGTAAAAGACCAAAATCATTCCTATTATTTCAAGAATAAAATTTCAAAAAATAAAATTTCAAATATAAATTTTCATTTTAAAAAGAATAGTACTGTAGAATTTCAGGTCAACCCTAGTGGTTCTCTTTTGGCACAACTTACAGATAGCGAGCGTAAAGCAGCTGTAAAAATATTAGATGTTAGTAGTCCTGAGGTTCAAATGATGGAAGTTCAAGTTAAAGTTAATGCCGACTTTGAAGCCGATAACATCCATTCGGTGATTGTCAACTTATCATATAAGCAAAAAGATCATAAAACAGGCATTGTGCGTCAAAATGCAAGGTCATTCCTATTCGAAAACGGAAGCGAAGTGCATACATTTAGAGTAAGTATGGCTAGAAACGCCAATGGCGAACTTATAGATTTCTACAAAGCAGAAGCTAAAATTTCATATAGAGGTACAGCCGATGCACCACCTCCAATTGTACTAGATAATATAAGTGATAGAGTGCTTAATATTTCATACGATAAACTTGGATTTATTACAACTAAAGTGAGTGCTGGTGATATCGATTGGGCAGTTGTTAAAGAAGCAATTGTAGACCTTGAATACATTTCAGAACCCAATAAACCAGATTCTAAAAAACAAATACGTTTAACTCAAGATTCTCCCTTAGGAAATTGGAAATGCTTTATGTATGGTCATAAAGATAAAAGCTACAGATACAAGAAAAAGTGGATTTATTTAGATGGGACACAAAGCGAATCAGATTATATAACAGATACTAGAGAAACACTAGTTATTGATGACGATTTAGTAGGACGTGTCAAAGCATCTTTCGATGTATTAATGGATCCAAATTATGTGACCTCTGCAAAGGTTGAAATTCTCTATAAAGATGAAGTTAATGCCGTTAACGAAGAATTCTCAAAATGGTTTTCAGGATCAGAAACTTGGGATTGGAATATGAGATTACGTGAAGGTGCTACTAACCAATTTCAATACCGATACTTTGCTCAATTCACAGACGGATTAGTAAAAACATCTGAATGGAAAACAGCTACAAGTGATGAAAACATTGATCCAATCGATTTAAAGCGTTATCAAAAATCGCTCACCATCGATGGAGGAATGTTGGATTGGACAAAATGGAAAGTGGTTTATGTCAATGTGCAGCATAACGATGTAGAAAACAAATATCTCAAGGAAGAAACCATTCGAATTACATCAGAAGATTTTATGAAAACTTTTGAAATTATGGCTTTCAGTCCAGGAAGTAATGTCTTTGAATACACCTTAAAATTTGCTGGTACTAATCAAATGATAGACATAGATCCAGCAACTATTAAAGGCGGCATTTTATTACTAAAAAATCCTGAAGAAGCACCTCTACCAGATCCAATGGCAGACGAAAACTAATCCGGAATTTTAAAAAACACAAAACGATGTCAAAAGAAACAAACCCTCCAAAAATAGCTGGAGTATATAAGGCAAGTAAATTGAGTTATATGGTAAAACCTGCAATCATGAAAAATTTTCAGGCACTTACCTTACAAAATAATGCGACTCAAATGTTAAATGAGGCGCCTATTTCTGATAAAATATATTCCTATAATAAGAAAAATTATGGTCAGCCTCAATTTGAGCTTTTGCCTAATGCTATTGAAAATGGAGGCTTACCAGGTCAAAAGGGATTTCAATTTACAAAAGATAATGAAGGGATATTGCATCTCAATATAATTGTTAAAGCATTTCATCCTCAATCCAATGTCATACCGCTAGACTTTAGAACGGTACAAATTGAATTGCAATATAAATCTGATGAGAGCTTGAAGACTTTGCCATTAGAGGTCATACAAATGTTGCCTGTTCAAAAACCTAACGAATTAAAACATATCTATGCGCACACCATTATCAAAGATGAAGACAAAGAGCAAATTTATGAAGCATTAGTCACTCCAAGTACAGCATCAAAACTAGTAGTTAAGGCAGATGTATGGTGGCAAAAACCTGCAAGTAATCCTCCTAAGCCTAATCCGCCAAACCCAAGAATACAACCTAAACCGCCTAGACGACGGCCTCAGGTCCAAGATACTTGTACAGCGTTTGATGCTTCAAAATTGATTGTAGTACAGAATAGAATTTTAATTTCTGGTAAAAAGAAAACGGGAATGATGGCTTTATTTGGTGCCAAACCGTTTATGAATTTTGCAACCAATCAAGACGCAAAAAAAGCACTCAATATCATTAAACACTATAAATTAGATAGAAGATGCTCTGTTGGTAAAACATTCAGCTATTTTCTTTCTGGAAATAATCCGCCAGTTGGGAAACTTAAAGGCGAAGATGCGCTAGCTTTTAACACCTCCAAACTCCAAGTAAAATATATAAGTAAACGCTGGAAAATTGTTGAAGGTAACAGGTCGTTGTTCGATTTCGGAATTGATAAAAACAGTGCACACAAGGCATTTAACATTATAAAAAAGCACGGCTTTGATACTACGTGTTATGTGGGTCGACCAAACCCAGAAATGGTGTACCTAAAACGCACAAAGCCAATTCGCTTACAAATGTTTCATGCCGTCTTACAGCCGAGACTTCTTGATCTTGCTATTAAACCTGAAAGAACACAAGCTTCAAAACCTCAAAAAGTAATCATTACAAGTGAACTTAACCTACTTTATGATCGTGAAGATGCTAGTGTTTTTCAAGGGTTCTTTGATGAGTTAGAATCTAAGGAATACAAATGGCAACAAGAGAATAAAATTGAAAATGGCGACATAAGTCATTCGTATTACTACAGGTTAACCAATGACCCAAATAAGGTGTTCTTTTTACCACAAGTGTATCGCATTGGTGTTAATCACGACACTGGAGAACCCAAATTGTACCTTAATTTATATGAACATGTAGATGACGATGGGAGTAAAGAGTATCGTATCAATATGACTATTTATATGGAACCTTATTTCCACCCTAGAGCGAAAAAGGATTTGATGGGAGATTTATCAGAACTCTCCAAAGGAAATATTAAATATGTTGAAAATTATGTTTTAGGAGGCTATCAAAACGTCTCTTTTAATGTAGAAGAACGGTTTTTAAGTGATAAGGCATTATTCTCTCAAAGAATTACAGAAACATTAGCCGAAATTAATCCTTCAGGATTTACAATTACTGCAGATCATAGTTTAGAGTCTTTTGAAGCTTTTAAACATGAGTTATTAACCAACGGCATAGACATCGGTAAAATATACTTTGAATTAGAAGAAGAGACCCAAGATGGTTTGGTGGTTAAAAAAAGCAGGCCTATCAATGTAGAGCTTAATTTCAAAAAACTAAAAAACATTCCTATTACTGTCGATAAGATTGAAGATTTTCATCAACAAGGAAATGTGCCATCGGGTTTCTATTTAAAAAATGACACAACTATTGAAGTTAACGTTGAAGGCGTCGAACTCACGATGCTGTCTAAAAATGGTAATTTTATTTATGATGCAGATTATGATTTAGGCACCACCGGAATAGACTGGCCGCTAAGTCTGAAAGCTGGTGATAAACAGGGTGTGTTTATTAATCCATTAGATATCGACGAACTTTCAGTAGAAAATATGGTATGGAATAGTTTGGTCTGTGAACCGCATGGAATGCGAGCAGATATTAGTCCAGAGATTATCATGGCATCTGTAATAGATCGAGCTACAGGAGATTCTGAAATGTGGCACCTTAACATCACGTCTCCATTATATGAAAATTGGGACTCTTGGTCTGAAGAAGAGAAAGACCCTTTCAAAAAAATCATCGGTGTTCTTGTAGAAATTAGACGCGATGATGGCGAAATCATTGGATCTTATGAATTAAATAGAGCCAACCCAAGACATCTTGTTGAGATGTCTAGTACGGTCCAGCAGATGCTACAAAATTCAAATCATGACAATAGAAAATACCAATATCGCCAAACCAATATCACATTACAACCCTCAATTCCAGGAGAATGGAAGAGTAGTGAAAGTACAGGTGTAGAACATTTATATATCTACCCACAAGTTTAACATTAAGACCATAAGACTATGACAACTTTACCACAAATATCAGTATTAGACGATATCATCGCTTACCCAGATGATGAAAACCCAAATATGTTCTACTTAGCACGTTCAACACCTCAAATTCGTATGGATGGTGATATGCCTGTATTTAATGGTTTGTTTTGGACCGATAAAGCCAACGGTACAGATACTTCAACATCGGGATTAGCCGGTGGATACATCAACTTTGATATCAACTTAGGAATTTCAGAAGAGGAAAAGACAAAAGTCGCTCAAAAACTCAAGCAAATGAAAATTCAAGAGCAAAGGCGACACGATATCGTAAAACTAGAAAAGGAACGACTTGGTTTAATTGCAAGGGCTAAAGGGCAAGATACTATTCCAACACCTGATGTTCCAGAAGTGGGAGAAATCGTCTTTGGTGCCTTAGAATATACCGAAGGTACGGTGACCTTATTAGAAGAAAAAGAAGGTGGCTTGGTGTCTTGGTCTTCTGCTGGTGGTCCAGCAAGTTTAATTGGAGATAATAATGCGGCTTTTGCTATTAGACTAAGTGCCGATGGTGCTGCGGTTTGGTATAAAGCATTAGAGCAAGGAGACAAAGCCATAAGTGCACGTTATGATTTAAAAGTAAAACTTCGGTTACCAAGTTTAGAAATTAGAGCTTGGGCAGGATCTCATCAAGAGTCAACTATTGAGCGTAAAGTAGATCGGGTTTGGAAAAACCAAGACCAAGGCTGCTCTGATGCTGATGTCGAACGTATTGATGTAAGCAGTGTTGTAGAGACCATGACCGAAGAAGGTCTGATGAATATTGAAATCAATAAAGGTTCTACTAAAATTTCTGATGAACATGTCAATCAACTTCGCACGATGGCTATCAAACTCATTGAAGAAAAGGTAAAAGAAATTATAAAATCAAGAATTCACGGTATGACTGAGGAAGAGCGAAAAAGCTCTATGATAGAACTCATGAAAGAAGAAGTGAAATCGTTTGTAGAGTTGCGTTTTACACAACGTGATGTTGTTGAGTGGCCTATGTCACCTCAAGCTACCATCATGAATTTCTTAGAAGATGTTAGCGAAGAAAATAAAAAAAATGTCACTAAAATTGTCGACTTAGCTGATGATATCGTCGGAACTGTTGAAATTCCTATACAAGTAAATGCAGCTTGGGAAGAAGCGCCTTACGTGTCTTCAGTCAAAGTAACAGCTCAATATGATTCTGCAAATAAATCAAAATCATGGCTATTTGATAAGACTAAAAGTAAAGATAAATGGTTGTTTAGAAGACCTAAACAAGACGATGCTGTCGTTAAATATACTTCAGAAGTCTACTTCAAAGGGGTTTCAGAACCGTTAAGAATACCTACGAAAGAAACCAACGGACTTATTAATGTTGAGGTTGGAAAGATAGGTTTAATGGTCGCCAATTTTAAACCTCATACAACCTTAAGTTCATTATCTGGAGATAATAAGATTACTGGAATCCAAGTTGATGTTAATTATAAAACACCTGATGCGCCAGAGCATTTTAAAACCTCCTTATTATTTACTCCAGAGGAGATTGATGGAAAGAAATTAGAAAGAGCATTATATACCAATATTGATGCTCCAATAGAATATACTGTTAAGTATTTCAGTAAAAATGGAAAAGTCATTGAAATGCCTAAACAAAAATTCTATTTCTCTCAAAATCAATCTGAAGATATTTTCACACCAAATCCATATGAAGACACTTTAGATTTAGATGTCGAATTAGGCATGTCTCCAGACCAAAGCTTAAAAAAAATTATTGTAGAATTTCAGTATGAAGATACCGAAAGTCAATTTACGAGTGAAGATAAAGTTGAATTATCTGCTGAAGATGACTGGGAATCAGTAACTGCAAAATTGGTTCAGTTACATAAAGATAAACAAGATTTTAAATACAGATACAAACTCATAGGTGATAACTTGTTTTCTAAAAGTGGATGGGTAAACAGTTCGGGAGACCAGACTGTTATCTTACCAATACTTCAGGTGAAAATTGATGTGAGTCGATTAAAAATTGGAGAGAAATATCAAAATGCAGTTTTAGAACTGACTTATGAGCATGAAAATCAAAATATAAATCATCAATTCTTTTTGAGTTCAGATAACGCGAGCCAACCTATTAATTGGTTTATTCCAAGAATAGATGATCACCACGATAGTTACTCTTACGCAATGACGCTGTATCCAGAACAAGGTGATGGAATTACGGTTTCTAATTTAGAAGGGAAGGGCAAATTTTTAATTATTAAAGATGTAAACTCATAAGATCATGTTAAGCTATCAACCACCATTTATGGGCGTTGGAAATCTAACCATCTTTAGAGATGATATAGATCCAGAAACGTTTTATTACGCAAATATCCAACCCTCTATTGTGCAAAAAGATTCCGGACCAGCAATATCGGCCTATACCATTTTGCCTGAGAGCAGCACTAGCGAAGACATCAAACAAGTCATCGATACGAGTTTATCTATGGAAGTGTCGCTAAAAGTTTCTCAAGACATATTAGAAAAAGCAAAAGAGCAAATCAAAGAGAAATGGGGAAAAACAGCCAAACGTTTAATGCCTGTAACTGTAACCGACGGAAAGGTTTATATGATTCTAGCTTCGGCTGGAGAAAATCCTAATCCTGACGATTGGTATGTCACATCGGGAGTTTCGCCTTCCATTTTTGGTGATAATCGTGCTGCTTTAGTTGTTAAAACCGATGGTGAAGAAGCCAAGCGTCTTGTTGCTGCACTTAATGAAGATCTTGTCGCTGGACATGTGTACTATGAATTAAATATCTTAGGAATTGCTCCCACTTTTAAAGCTAAAATGCGCATCAAATGGGATCGTATTTATAAGCATTTTGAAGACATGAAAGTTAAAAACTATGTGTTTTATAGAGAGGAAATAGGAAGTACGCTTGATGACCTCAAAGAAACAAGTATGGTAGAAATGGAGATAGAAGAATTAGATCCAGACGTCACAGAGTATGCTTCTAAAACACTACTTAATGAATTAAAAACGGAAGCTATTAAGCGCTTGTTTAAACCTTCGGTGCCTCCATTGAGCGCCAGTAAAAAAATAGAGAACAGAATTGCTCAAGCTTTTGGGATGATTTACTCATCGGTACATCCTGGCTCATTTCATATTCTTCGTGAGAATCATGAGGTACAAACAAATGAATTGATTGTAGATCTTCGAGAACGAAAAGTTAAAAAATATCCGTTTTATCCTCAAGCCTTATTATCAAGTATGATTCGTGATATTGGCGGTATGCAAGATCGTCTCAAATGGATAGAGCTTGATGATTTACCATTTAGAACAGAAACTATAACTCTAGATTTAGCAGCAGATACCTTTACGATTAATAATATTAGAACCGTAAAAATCGATTGCGAAGTTTGGGACGCCACAACCAATACTAAAGACATTGACCATACATCCATTTTTAATAAAGGGGAAACCGAATTAAAAGGAACTTTTAAGTACACCAGACAGTTAAAAAACGAATACCTGTATAAATATAAAGCAACCATCTACTTAGATAATGAAGGTACAGGTTTACCATCTCAGATGGAAGTAGATTGGCAAGAGACCAATTCAGAATTTATTTATTTTAATCCTACTGAATATTTTGAAAATGTCAAACTTCAAATTGGAGTTGATGATACCGATATTTTTAATCACACACACCTCATTGAAACTACAGTTGTTGTTAGCGAAAAGGATTCAAATAATAAATTGCTTTCACAAACATTTTTATTGAAGGATACCGAAGACGGTAAAGATCAAAAAGTATTGTCTTTGTTATATAGTAAGTTGAATCCTGTTAAAATTGATCTTGAAGTTAAGTATTACATTGTAGGTTCTGAAGAATATACCTTAACGCTACCCAATCATACAGATTTCAGTTTCTTTATTCCAAATCCTTTTGAAAATAAGTGGTCAGTTGAATTAATGACCAAATCCAATTGGGATAATACTTCCAAAATTATTAGCGAATTACGTGTTTGGGACCATACCAGAGCAGTATGGATTGAGGAAAAGTTCAATTTTACGAAAGATCAAGATAGTTCTACATTTTCTGTCGTGACGAGTTTAGAGACACCAAAAGAAGTTTTAGAATTTAGAAATACTGTTATTACTTCCGAAGGAAACATTATTAGAGGCGCTTGGAAAGAACATACAGGACCTATTCTAATGATTAAGGATGATACTAAACCCGAAAGAAGTATAAAAGCTACGTTAGTTGATGCTCCTGATTTTGAGGATTTAGAAATCAAAGAAATAAGTATCACAATTGTATATGAAGACTCAGAGAATGACATCGCAATTGATTCGGATGACATTGAAAAGTTAGTGTTTCAATCGGTTGGTGAAACCTTGCGATTCACACATCCTATGATTGATGCTTCAAAGCGAAATTATAAGTACCGATACAAAGCGAAAAGCAAGAGTGGAAATCGCTATAAATCGGAGTGGATTTCCACTACAAATGAAGATATAAAAATAACTATTCCTAACGATATCTGGTAATTATGTTAGACTTATCAAAACCATATGGTGTATATAAAAATATCATTTTCTACGGAGATCATGAGCAAGAAAAAGTGGTGTATTACTTACCAAATGAGGTAGGTTTAGCACCAGTGATTCACGAAGATAATGAATCATCATTCGACTTTTTTTTACAAATATTTCGTGAGGGAACAGCAATAAAAGGAGGTCTTGAGGCTTTAGAAGACACCTCAGGAGCCATCATGTCTTTAGGTGTGCAATGTATTGCTAATGAAGCCTTATTAGAAGAAGCTAGAGATATTTTAATAGACCAGCATCACTTACCAGAAGATTTCTTTTTTGCCCTTCCCGAATGGACCGATGGATCTATCGATTTAATTGCTTTAGATACGACTACGCAAGATGAAGATACCATTTCCGAAGATGCTTTTGTTGAAAGCGTCATTGGTTCAAAAAAACCATCGTTAATGAGTAGTGATTTAAAAGCTGTTTTCAATGTACGATTAGACCGGAAAGGCGCTAGCCTAATAGCTGGGGCTTTACAAGGTGAGCGAAGTTCTGTTGGAGGTGTGTTGTATGATTTAAAATTAAAAGCCATGCGTCCTGCTTTAGACATGACTATTGAAGCAGATTTAGACCGTTGTCATAAAAAAGTAACGCATGCTATTGCAGCAGGTGCTGCAATAAAATATGGAGAATTGACTGTTTCCGCGAAAGCAGAGTTTGAATTTATTAAAGAAAAACTCATCGAAGATGGTGATATTAAAGTCAATGTCTTGTCTCAAGTTACCGATCCCGATACCAAAAAGATGATTGATGAGATGATAAAGGAGTTTACTGATAAGGTCATGCGAGAGCTTTTTAGTCCTTATGTCTCACCAGAATTTCCAGATTTACCAAGTGGTGTTCCGAATCCTACACCTGGAGATGGTATTTTGATTGGAGCAGCTTATAAATTTCAGCAGAAAAAATTATTTCATAACAAGAAAATTTCAGTAGACTACCGCCAACGATCAGCAACACTAAAAACTCATAATCCGCAGTCGCACCTATGGTTAATTGGGAATCAAATAAAAGATGAAATAGAGAAGTACACGCAAACTGTTGTTTTTGGAGATTTATGGCGAGAAAACCACCTTGAAGTTAACCTACTTCATGATTTTAATAAATTAGATGATGATTTACTAAGTGCTGAGGTTTTAATTTGGAGGAAAAAAGATGGTAAAAAAGAAACTGTAGGCCAGGACGGATTTAAAATTCCAAATGATGCTTCGCCACTGACAAGTTTTACCATAACAAAAAATAATCAAGAACAACAAGACATTGCATGGATTACAGAAGCCGACGAGCCAGCGGGTTACTATTACCAAGTTAAATTTACCTATCGTCAAGATATCGAGAATATCCATTCACCAACCACTATTTTTAGTGATGTTGTTTTTAGCAGCTCACAGGACTTGGTCATCATTCCTCAAGTGCTTGTGCCGCTGAAAGTTTTCAATTTTAGATTAGGACACATTGATGCAGATAAAATTAAAGGTGTTGATGTTTTTATACGTTCAAAAGACTTAGAAGGTAAGCAACTAAATCAAGAGATTTTGAGTCTTTCAGAAACACATAATGAGGTCATTTGGAAAGTGAGAAACCATCCTGAGAGCAATGCCTATATTGAAGAGGAACGTCATTTTTATTTTTCAGATGGACGACCAAATTTAAAAGAAAATGCAGTGGCTTTAATTGACGAAGAATTAATTATAGCAGATCCTTTTGAATTTAAGAATGTTACTATTATTCCTGTAACAATAGGAGCAAATCCCGATAAACATTTAGAAATTATGTTAGAAGTGACTTATAAGTCTTCTGAAGATGATTTCGAATTTAATCAACGCTTTAAGTCAAAAGCTCCAGATTTTAGCTTAGATGAGATTAGTATTCCTGTGCTTGAGAAAGGAGATACAGTTGCTTATACATTTACGGTTATAACTACAGATGGAGAATTACTTGTTTTAGAGGAAGGAAAAACTACAGGTGGCCCACTAATATTAAAAATACAAGATATCATACCAGATCAAGGTCTGCTTATTAGATGGGACGGTCCATCTTTTGAAAGTGAAGATTTGGATTATGTTCGTGTTGAATTTAAGTTAGAACATGAGGATGGCACTGAAGAAAAATTACCTAAAAAGGAATTTTCAGTAGACGGAATTCCAGAACCCATTCATTACACTTATGAAGGAGAGGGAAAATTGCTGTTTAAAATCACTAAAAGATATATAGATGGTCGAAAAGAAAAGACTAATTATAACGAAGTTACAACAAAAGAAATAATCATAAAACCTTAAAAAAATGGATAATTTACTAGAATCATTAGGAGGAGAACTATTGAGCTACGGCGTATCTGGATTTGCATTAATTATGATAGGATTAACCTATTATTTAATGCGTTCAGAATTGAAACGCGAAGAACCAAGAAGTATTGCGGTAAAGACCATATGGGGCTTTATGACATTAGTATTAGTATCAACTGCAATTGTTGGATTTTTTAGCCTGCCAATTGCTAACGAAAATGATGAATTGAGCGCTGAGGTTAATACATTAACTTCAGATATGTCACAGCTTTTAGCAATGGTAACACAATATGAAGTTGCTATTAACCAACTGGTCGAAACCTTAGAAGACAACAATGTAAGAGGTGATAACAATCCACCAACAAGACCCAATACAGATATACGTGGTGTATTGGCTAGTAATCCTTCGGTATTCAGGTACGTCGATTATTCTAGAATACAACCTGTAAGAACATATCAAATTCAAGATGTCAACGATTCCATATCAACGCAAGTTAGAGAACAGGCTGAGAGAACATTACGATCTAGATCTCAAATTCATCAGATACCAATACAGCAAATTCCATGAAAACCTACATCATTTTAGTTGCGGGATACGAGTATCATCATGGCAGAACGAATATGGCTACCATTTGTAAACGAAGAGCTAATGTGCTATTAGATCAAAACAGTTCATGGCAGAATAATTCTAATATCAAATTTGTGTTATTTGATGTGCGCTTTGGAAGAATTGACGAAGGTACACCAAATGGTACTGGTATAGATTGGGAAACACATTCTGAGGAGTATGATGCCATAAATGATAGCGTACATTATTCTTCTGAACGTCATTTTATTCAGCAAGACACTAATGTCATATCCATCGCAGACGCTTATGATTTTATTAGAAATATAGGAAAGAATAATCTTGGTCATGTGTATGAGTTTTCAGTAGTTGGTCATGGTTGGCGAGGAGGACCTGTTTTAGTAAACTCTTATCAAAGGGAGGCATATCAACATACAGGTGTCACGCCTAGATTGCGAGATCCATGGGACAAAGATGGACGACGAAAAGACACTAACACCACCAATATGAATTTTACAGATTGGGTAGACTTTATAAATGCTTTTAATACTGACACTCGCATTTGGATTTGGGGTTGCGCGGCAAGTAGATTGTATAAAAAAGTTATTCAAGAAGTGTATAATTCGGTGGAGTTTTCTAGAAAGCGTTATGGAAGTCATATCGACACCGATAGTTTTTCATTGACATTTTCTAGAGCCTTTGCCGAAGAACATTTTAGTTACGACCCTTTATTTTTCTATAGGTCAAGAACTGCAGGTGACATCTCGAATCGCAGATTTACTCGTACACTAAGAGAGGTAAAAGATTTTTTGATTAGAGGTCTTTGCCATACCTATTCTGGGCAAATGGCATATAATACAAAAACTAATGTATATGCTGCCTTACCAGGAACTGGTGCCGATTATGAAAAAACAGGTAGATCTAATAAACGGGTTATGGTTGTTCCTACCAATACTAGTGTATATGGATACAGTTTTGCAGCTATAGTTCGCTTTTACAAGACTTATTTAAACTTGCAAGAAGATCCAGAACGAAGAGGTTATGCCAAGTTTGACCCAGAAATGATTAAGATATGGAAAGGAAGATGATTAGTTATATGGGCTTTGCTTGAGATTGAAAATAAAAAAATCCCACCAGAAATGGTGGGATTTTTAATGAAGCTCCTCCTCTTGGGCTCGAACCAAGGACCCTCTGATTAACAGTCAGATGCTCTAACCAACTGAGCTAAGGAGGAGTGTTTATCGCATTAGCGAGCGCAAATATATACTATTTTTTAAGTTTAAAAAAAGATTTTTTTAAAAAAAATAATTAATTTTTTTCTAAATCCAATCGTTGATATTGGCAAACAGTACCAATGTAATTAATATCACGAATCCAACCAGCTGAGCGCGTTCTAAAAACTTTTCGCTTGGCTTTCGTCCAGAGATCATTTCAAATAATAAAAACATGACATGACCACCATCTAAAGCTGGAATTGGTAATAGGTTAAGAACGCCTAACATAATTGATAAGAAGGCGGTTAATGCCCAAAATGCCTGCCAACTCCAAACACTCGGGAAAATGCTATAAATAGCCTTAAAACCACCAACGCCTTTGTAAGCACCAGTACTTGGATTAAATATGGCTTTTAATTGAGCACCATATTTTTGAAGGGTTTCTACGAAATCTCTTCCTCCAGCACCAAAACTCTCACCGAAAGTATAGGTTTGAATAGCAATATCAAAATAGCCTAATTCAGCAAAACGATCATAATCTAAGGCAGCTTGAATTCCGAATTTGCCATTTTGGTCAACTTTTAATTGTCGAGTAATGGTTTCATCTCCTCTTAATAATTCAACGTTTAAGGTTTGATTTTTATATCCAGTCATTAATGAATCTAACTGATCAAAATATCGCAAAGGTTTGCCATCAATAGTAGTAATAATATCTTCTGGTTTTACATCAACATCTTTATTTGATGAAGTATCAGCTATAGCGCCAATCATAAATGGGATTCTACGTTCAAATAAATCTCTACTTTTTGCTGAAGAAAATTGCCCTAAGAAATCCTCAGGAAGTGTGATGACTTTTTCTTGCCCATTCCTTCTAATTGTAATAGACTCGGCTCCGATAATATTTGAGCGTACGTCATAATCATTAACAACCTTTAAGTCGTTAACCTTTAAAATCTTGTCTCCGGTTTTAAAACCAATATCTTGAAGCAGTTTGTTTTCAATCCAATAGCCGTCTTTTAGACTTTCAACTTTAGTGGTTTTATCACCATAAATAAAAGCAATAAAAACATAAATTACGTAAGCTAAAATAAAGTTAACTGTAACTCCACCAAGCATAATAATTAAGCGTTGCCAGGCTGGTTTAGAGCGAAATTCCCAGGGTTGAGGTGGTTGATTCATTTGCTCTTTGTCCATACTTTCATCAATCATTCCAGCAATTTTCACATAACCGCCTAAAGGCAACCATCCAATTCCGTAAACGGTTTCACCAATCTTCTTTTTAAATAAAGAGTACTTTATATCAAAAAAGAGGTAAAACTTTTCTACTCTGGTTTTAAATAATTTTGCTGGTATAAAATGTCCTAATTCGTGTAATACGATTAGTAATGAAAGACTCAGTAAAAATTGAGATATTCTTATTACAAACTCCATTGTCTTTAATCCTAAAAAATTCTAAGCGACAAAAGTAGTGTTTTAGGGTGATTTAGAAAATTTTAATCTGTTTAATGCCTAATTTTTTAACACCGATTTAATAATGCTACCTTCGTTAGTTTGAAATTGAACAAATAATACTCCTGAAGACCAAGAACTCGTATTTATAGTCTGTTGCCAGTTGTAAGAACCAATTAACTGTCCGAGTGTATTAAAAACGCGTATTTCTGAAACGCTCATTAAATCAGGTTTTTCAATATATAGGACATCAGTAGTTGGATTAGGATATACAATTAGTGTGTTGTTGGAGTCAAATTCTTCGGTATGTAAAACCACGTTATTTGCCGAAATCAAATCAGATTCTGGGTCGAATATAATGTCCTGAATTTCAAAACTAACAGTTTCTGTAAAGGTTTCTCCATTAGTGGTGTGATTTAAAATAAGATTTAATTCTTCTCCAAGTGTACCAATTAAACGAATGGGAACAGGTGCTTCAAAAAAAGAGACTGACGCATGGCTTTGCGATTGGTTTAAAGTTATGGAAACCTCATTATCAGTGGGTTGATTCCAGGAAACAGTATAACTCGGATGCCCTTGATTGTACAGCCAGTCATTGAAAAATTCAGTTAAATCTTCACTAGAAGACGTTTCTACTATGGCTATAAATTCATTAGTTTTTGCATAGTCAAAAGCATGTATAGGTGTTGCCAGATACTCTTGTAGCGCTTGAAAAAAGTTGGAATCTCCAAGCTTTTTACGCAACATGTGTAATACCATTGCGCCTTTATTATAAGAAAGTCGGCCATTAAAAATTCTACTGACATTTGTTGTATCAATATCACTTAAATACACAGCGCCATCAGGAGCAGAGGTTATTGACGCATTACGTTGTTGTTTCCAGGCTATAAAATTATTGTTATTATCTAAGTTTTCATATACAATTCCTGAGAGGTATGTAGCAAAACCTTCATTTAACCAAATGTCTTTCCAGCTTCCGCAGGTAATTTTATTTCCAAACCATTGATGCGCAAGTTCATGAGCTATTAAGTTGCGATCAAAACTTCCCATAAATGAAACTGTGGTGTGTTCCATACCGCCTCCCCAGCCGAATTGTGCATGACCATATTTTTCGTTAGCAAATGGATACTCTTCAAATAGGTTGGTAAAAAGGTTCATAATGTCAACAGTAACTGGTGTGCTATTTTGTGCAGAAATTAAATTTTCCGGATATACATAATTGACAATGTCAAAAGGATTTCCATTGTTAGGAACTGTATGCGAATATACTTCATAGTTGGTTGCAGCGATGGCAATGAGATACGCAGGAATTGGATAGCGATGCTTAAAATGTGTTGTTTTCTCGTTTCCGTTGATAATTTGACTTTGCTCCAACCCATTAGAAACAGATATATACGGCTCATTGGATGCATTAAATTGAGGCGTAGTCATAAATACATCTACCGAATCTATTTTATCAATTAAGTCCTGTTTGCAAGGCCACCAGCCTTTAGCACCATAAGGTTCAGAAAGGGTCCAGATGACAGGATCTCCATTATGTGTGGTTTGTTCAAATGAACCAAAACCTGAGCTTATTGGGTTTCCGGAGTAACTCACTGTTAACGAATCTAAAACTCCGGTAGCTAGTGTCGTTGGTAGCGTAATGATTAATTCATCATCTGTATTTTGAGTAAATGCCAAGGGATTACCACGTTGTAATACTTGAGAAACAATCATATTTGATGCTAAATCAAAAGTAATAGAACTCATATCACTTTTTGCTTCAAAATATGAAGTCACAGCGCCCGAAATAAAAGCTACCGAAGGATCGACGTTTAGTTCTAGCCTGTGATATTTTAAATCATAATTCCCAGTATTGAGGTTTGAGCGTTGCATGATATGACTCAATGCCGATTTTGCTTCTGCTTCACGAATGCTATTTAATGTACCGTCAAAATCCTGTGAAAATGACATTGAGCATGTATATACAAAGAGAATAAGTAGTCTTAACTTCATATCAAATTATTTTTTTCTTTTTCTAATATAGCTTGTTAAAAGTAGTCATTTTGTTGGTATTGTGTCGTATTTTTGCACTCGAATCTTACAGTATTACTTTAAAAATCAGCACATGATAGCCTATATCAAGCAGTTTAAAATGTTCTTCATTGTTCTATTAGTAGTTTCAGTACTTATTATTTCAGTAATTTATTCTATTCTGGATGTTGAAAAACCATTGCCAATTTACCAACCCAACAGAGTCGATGCATCCTTAGTTGATAGTACCATTCAGTACAAAAAGAAATATCATAAAATAGCCGATTTTAAACTCATCAATCAAAATGGTGATACGATTACTCAAAAGACCTATGACAATAAAATATATGTAGCCGATTTCTTTTTCACGACATGCCAAACTATTTGTCCGATTATGACCGACCAGATGTATCGTATTCAACAAGACATATTGCATGATGATGAGGTGTTACTGTTATCTCATTCGGTTACTCCTGAAATTGATTCTGTAGCACAACTGAAACGTTATGCCATTGAAAAAGGCGTCAATGATAAAAAGTGGAACTTGGTTACAGGCGATCGCAAACAAATTTATGATTTAGCACGAAAATCATATTTAGTCGTAAAGGATGATGATTCTGAAGACTACGGAATGGTGCACACCGAAAATTTTGCTCTCATCGATAAAGACAAGCAAATTAGAGGGTTATATAATGGTATTAGTCCGGCTTCAGTAGACTCCTTACTTCAGGATATAAAGCGACTGAAAAGAGAATATCAATAGTTTTATCACAACAATTTTTTTACACTGAATTTTTCACTTATTTTTGCTTCTTTAAAATCAATCTAAATAAGCGTGCAGGTCACTTTAGCAGATATAAAACGAGGTCAAGAGGCTATCATTACAGATGTTTCTTCCATTCATATTCCACTTAAACTATTAGAAATGGGGTGTTTGCCAGGCAATTCGGTAAAACTTTTACAAGTTGCTCCTTTTGCAGATCCGATGTATCTCAATATTAATGGAACACATCTCGCTATTAGAAAAGAAACTGCTATTCACATTTTAATAGAGATTTCTAATGCCTAAACAAATTAATGTTGCCCTTATTGGAAACCCTAATACAGGAAAGACTTCGGTGTTTAATGCACTTACAGGTCTCAACCAAAAAGTAGGTAATTATCCTGGGATTACTGTCGAGAAAAAAGAAGGTATTTGCAAATTACCCAGAGGTGTTAAAGCACATATTATTGATTTACCAGGTACGTATAGTTTAAATGCTTCGTCATTAGATGAAAATCTAGTAATAGAATTACTTCTTAATAAAAAAGATAAAGATTTTCCTGATGTTGCTGTCGTAGTTAGTGATGTCGAAAATTTGAAGCGAAATCTGCTGCTTTACACTCAGATTAAAGACTTAGAGATTCCTACTATTTTAGTGATTAATATGTCTGATCGTATGGAATATAAAGGTATTCAACTGGATATTCCGTATTTGGAAAAAGAACTGAAGACAAAAATTGCACTTATAAGTACCAGAAAAAAAATTGGTATTAATGGGCTTAAAGATTTGATATCTAACTACAAAGACTTATCAATTACACCTTGTTTAAATGCTTCTGAAATTGATAATACGTATTTTGATAAACTGCGACATGCATTTCCTAACCAGTTGCTATACAAGCTTTGGCTAGTGATTACTCAAGATGTCAACTTTGGAACAATAGATAGAAATCAGGTTGATGCAATTGATAGTTTTAAAACAAAGAGTAATGCAGATTTGAAGCGCTTGCAACAAAAAGAAACGATTAAGCGCTATCAATTTATAAATAATACACTCAAAAAAGGACAGTCTATTGACCTCAGTACAGCTAAAGATTTACGAATTAAATTAGATAGAATTTTAACCCATAAGGTTTGGGGCTATCTTATCTTTTTTGTGATTTTATTGACCATATTTCAAGCCATTTACGATTGGGCTCAGGTGCCTATGGAGCTTATCGATGGAGCTTTTGCTTCCTTAAGCGAATGGACAAAAAACATCATGCCTCAAGGTGCATTTACCGATTTAATTGCTGAAGGTATCATACCAGGACTTGGAGGCATAGTAATATTTATTCCGCAAATAGCCTTCTTGTTTTTATTTATAGCTGTTTTAGAAGAAAGTGGATACATGAGTCGTGTTGTCTTTTTAATGGATCGTATTATGCGACGTTTTGGACTCAGCGGAAAAAGTGTTGTGCCTCTTATTTCAGGTACAGCATGTGCAATTCCTGCGATTATGGCTACACGAAATATTGAAAGCTGGAAAGAGCGTTTAATTACCATACTGGTTACTCCATTTACCACCTGTTCTGCTCGTTTGCCTGTATATTTAATCATTATTGAATTGGTGATTCCTGAAGGACGTATTTTTGGCTTAGGTTATCAGCCATTAACATTAATGTTACTCTATTTGATAGGGTTTGGAACCGCTGTATGCTCGGCATGGATTTTAAATAAAATACTAAAGATTAAGAGCAAAACATTTTTTGTGGTTGAAATGCCTAATTATAAACTTCCGCTGTTTAAAAATGTAGCTTTAACCGTTTTAGAAAAAACAAAATCATTTGTGTTTGGTGCAGGTAAAATCATTTTGGCCATTTCGATTGTATTATGGTTTTTAGCATCTTATGGTCCAGGTGAAAACTTTAATAATGCTGAAGCAATTGTTACCACCGAATATGCATCCAGTAATTTATCTCAACAAGATTTGCAACAAAAAATAGCTTCGCACAAACTCGAACATTCATTTATAGGAATCACTGGTCGTGCCATAGAACCTGTAATCAAACCGCTAGGATACGACTGGAAAATAGGAATTGCAATTGTAAGTTCATTTGCTGCCAGAGAAGTGTTTGTTGGTACATTAGCGACGATTTATAGTGTTGAGGATGATGATGTGGATACCATAACTAATAGAATGGCTAAAGATACCAACCGTACAACCGGAGGAAAGTTATTTACTTTGGCTTCAGGGATTTCCTTATTGCTGTTTTATGCCTTTGCAATGCAATGCATGAGTACATTAGCAATTGTAAAACGTGAAACTAATAGTTGGAAATGGCCTATATTACAACTGGTTATTATGAGTGTATTTGCTTATATTGTAGCGTTGATAGCCTACCAGTTTTTAAAGTAAGTTACAGCATATAAAACGACAAACTAATTATGAACACTATTATCCAAAATATATTAGTATTTACTTCACTAGCATTAGCGATATGGTTTTTATTGCAAAAGTTTGGCCTGTTTCCGAAGAGAAAAGTAGCAACCAACAAAGCTTGCGGACAAGACGATTGTGGTTGTCACTAAGATGTTAACAAAGCAATTTTAAAGCACTACTTGTTGTACTTTTTAAACCATGCTAAAGTGTGAGCAACCTTAGTAATTAAGTTACTCGGTTTGCTGGCAATACCATGAGATGCATCTGGAATTTCAACTAAAACAGTTTCAATTTTCCGCAACTTTAATGCGTGATATAACTGTTTAGCTTCACTAGGAGGTGTTCTCAAATCATTAAGACCTACCATAACCATAGTTGGTGTTTCTACATGTCCTACCAGTGAAATTGGTGAAAATTTCCAGTAAGTTTCAAAGTTTTCCCATGGCTGACCAGGATATCTAGAATTTGCATAGCCAAAGTAATTATCAGCAACCAAGGTTTTACTTATCCAGTTCATTACAGGTTTTGCTACAACTGCAGCTTTAAAACGATCATTTTTTCCAATAATCCAGGCAGTCATTATACCTCCAGCACTTCCTCCAGTAACAAAGAGCTTTTCATTATCTACGATGCCTTTATTGACTAAATAATCAACACCATCCATAACATCATTATAATCTTCACCAGGATAATTATTATATAGTAAGTTCCCAAACTCTTCACCATAACTTGTGCTTCCTCTTGGATTTGGATAGAAAACTATGTAACCATCTGCAGCGTATAATTGAATTTCGGCAGTAAAACGATCGCCATAATTTAAAATTGGTCCGCCATGATTTTCTACCAGTAACGGATACGTTTTAGAACTGTCATAAAAGGGAGGCTTAACAATCCATCCTTGAATATTTCTACCGTCAACCGAAGATGTATACCATACTTCTTCGGTCGTTCCCAATTCACGATGGCCTAAAACATCAGCATTTAAACTCGTAATTAGTTTTGGTGCTTTTTTATTCTGAATAATAGCCAAATCGGCAGGATATTCTGGTCGGGTTTGTGTGTAAACCAGCGTACCATTATTAGCCACAGCATATGAACCTGAAGCATAAGGTCGTCCTAGTGTTGTACCTCCTAAGTTATCAGCTAGCTTAGTGATTTTTCCTGAAGTTGTGATGTAGGCAATTTTAGAATTTCCTTTGAAATCATAAGTAAAGTAAAGCCCTTTTCCGGAGTTGTCCCACGAGATATTAGAGACACTTTCATCTAAGGCTGATGATATAATTCTGCGGTTACTGCCGTCAGTATTCATTAAATGCAAAACGGTATTCTGATGCGCCTGAACTTTGTCTAAATAACCTAAAAAAGCCACAGTTTTACCATCAGGAGAGGCTATAGGATTGTAATCTGGTCCATCTTGCGACGTTAAGGTTGTTATTTGTTTTGTTGTAATATTGACTTTATAAATCTCACTGTTATTAAAGCGGTATTCCCAATCTTCTACTCGATTTGCAGAAAAATAAATGAAGTTCCCATCGGGTGAAAATGATAAATTACTATTATGATTATAATCATTTGTGGTTAGCTGACGTGGCGAACCTCCTTCAGCAGGTATTGTAAAAATATGAGTAAATCCAGGTTCCATGTAGCCTCTGCCATCAGCCTCATGTTTTAACCGGTCTGTAATTCGAACAGGTTTTCCCCAATCGGCACCTTTAGGTTTAGCAGGCATCTCGGCTACAACAGGTGGTTTTTGAGATATAAACATCGTAAATGCTATCTGTGTTCCGTCTGGAGACCATGTGATATTGCCTGGTGATTTTTCAAGCTGAGATAGCTTAGCGATTTGTCCAGTTTTAGTCCAATACATATACAATTCTGAACCTTCATCAGTAGCGCTTACAAATGCTATTCTATCACCTGAAGGTGACCATTTGGCCTGTGATTCGTTTACTTCTCGAGACGTCAATTTTCGGTGTGAAGAACCATCAGCATTAATAATCCAAAGACTGCCTTTAGATGTATCTTTCATGATGTCATAACCATTTCTTCTATATACAATTTGTGAGCCATCAGGAGCAATTTGAGGGTTAGATGCCCATTCTAATTCAAAGACGTCTAATGGTTGAAATGGTATTTTTTCAGATTGGGCATTGATATCTTGAACACCTAATATAATTAGCAACAGAAAGAATAATCGATACATAAATGGTTGTTTTAATAATGATGTGAAGTTACTAATTCTAATAAAGTTGTCCTAACTTTAAATTTTTTAGTTACTTTTGTAAAATATTTAAGTATACTTAAAAATAATTTAAAGCAATAATAAATGTCTGTAGCGATAGAAAATTTTGTAAAAGCTATTTACAAGAATAATATGCATGATATAAAGGATACCAAGCCTGGGAATATTGCAAAAAAGCTAGGTATTTCTAATGCAGCAGCAACAGATATGGCGAAAAAACTGGCTGCTAAAGAATTATTGAATTACGAGAAATATCAAGAACTCCAACTTACGGAAAAAGGCACTAAAATGGCTCTCAATGTAATTAGGAAGCATCGTCTTTGGGAAGCTTTACTGTTTAAAATGTTTGACATGTCTTTGCATGATATTCATCGTGAAGCGGAACTCTTAGAGCATCAAACTTCGGATTTGTTGGCAGAAAAAATAAGTGAGTATTTAGGACATCCAAAATTTGATCCTCATGGCGACCCTATTCCGAATGCGTTAGGAGAAATCACGACTAAAAACACTTCAATTTCATTGTCTGAAGCTAAAGAAGGTCAAACCTATATGATTTCAAGATTAATGAGCGATGATAAAGAGTTTTTTGAATTTTGTGCTCAAAACCAGATTAAGTACAGAAATACACTTACGGTTTCAAAGCAGTTTGTTAATAACAAAATGACTCAGATTTTAATTGGTTCAAACACCATTGTTTTAAATGAAGATTTTACTAAAATTATTTATGTTGATGAAAACTAGTAACACCTACGTAATTATTTTATTCATGCTAGTCACTACTGCAATTGCTGCACAAAGTGATACCCAAACAAGTGTTAAATCTGAACCTCTGATAACTGATAGACCAGATGCTACTGAAGCTTCATCAACAGTTGGAAAAGGAATTCTCCAAATCGAAACAGGAGGAGTGTATGAATCTTTTGAAGAGAATTCTATAAAGCAGGAATCCTATACCTATAATACAACGCTTATTCGTTATGGAATTCTAGATAATTTAGAATTACGTTTGGGCTGGGATTTTGTAGAAGGTGTAACTAAAGTTAATGGCAATAAATTAGCGAATGTAAGCAGCGGTTTATCTCCATTGTTATTGGGTGTTAAAATTGATATTGCCAAAGAAGAAAATGGTATGCCAGAAATAGCTTTAATTGGTCACGTTTTTCCATTGTTTTCAGCGGCTCAAGATTACCGTCCGGAAACAACAGGTGTCGATTTTAGATTTTCTCTCTCACATACCTTAAGCGAAAAATCCAGTTTAGGCTATAATATTGGAGCTCAATGGGGAAATGATTCTCCTGAAGCTGCCGCTATCTATACGCTTGCTTATGGTTATAGTATTACGGATAAATTTGGAATATACGCAGAACTTTATGGCGATTTGCCCGAAGATAGTTTGGCCAACCATTACTGGGACGCAGGCTTTACGTATTTGGTGTCGAATGATTTGCAATTAGATGCCTATTTCGGAACAAGTATCACCAAAGGACAAGATATATTAGTGGGTTTCGGCGCAAGTTTCAGAATGCTTAATGAACGCTAACTAATAATGATTATTAAAAAAATAAAAATGAAAAAAATTATATTCCTAGTATTAATCATAGTAAGTTTCAGTTGTAAAAATGAGACACCAACTAACGGTAAACTAAACATCGTAACCACAACCACCATGATTACCGATTTGGTGAAAAATATAGGTGGAGATTATGTAAATGTTCAGGGTTTAATGGGAAGTGGTGTTGATCCACATCTGTTCAAAGCCAGTGAAGGAGACGTAACCAAATTGGTTAATGCTAATGTGATTTTTTATAACGGATTGCATTTAGAAGGTAAACTTGTTGAGGTTTTTGAAAAAATGGGTACTGCAACTAAAACACCAATTGCTCTCGGAGAAACGCTGGATAAAAATACTTTGATTGGGTCTGATTATTTTGCTTCAAATTACGATCCTCATGTGTGGTTTGATATTAACTATTTTAAGCAATTTTCAAAAAAAGTAGCTGAGGTGCTTTCAGAAAAAGATCCCACAAATGCCGAAGCCTATTCAAAAAATTTAGCGGCTTATCTAGAAAAGCTTACAGCTCTCGAAAACAATGTTGTTGGTATTGTTAATGAGCTCCCTCGGGATCAAAGAATTTTGGTGACAGCTCATGATGCCTTTAATTACTTTGGAAAAGCTTACGATTTTGAAGTGGTTGGATTACAAGGGTTATCTACTGCTACTGAAGCTGGAGTTCAAGACGTACAGAAGTTATCTGCTTTTATTATTGAAAAACAAATCAAAGCTATTTTTGTTGAGAGTTCAGTACCCAAACGAACCATTGAAGCCTTACAGGCAGCCGTAAAATCTAAAGGTCATGAAGTGACAATAGGAGGGACACTCTATTCTGATGCATTAGGAAATGCAGGAACAGTTGAAGGTACCTATATTGGAATGTTTGAATATAACGTAAACACAATTGTAAACGCATTAAAATAATGAGTCATAAAATCGCTGTACAAGTAGATGATTTAACAGTAGCATATAATTACAAACCTGTGCTTTGGGATATTGATTTAGAAATACCTGAAGGTGTTTTGATGGCGATTGTAGGTCCTAATGGTGCTGGTAAATCGACATTAATTAAATCTATTTTAGGGATTTTAAAACCTATAGCTGGAAGTGTATCTATTTATGGGAAATCATATGAAAAGCAACGGTCTTTAGTTGCTTATGTACCTCAAAAGGGGAGTGTAGATTGGGACTTCCCAACGACAGCTTTAGATGTTGTATTAATGGGTACTTACGGAAGTTTAGGCTGGATTAAACGCCCAAAACAAAAGCAAAAAAAAGCAGCTTTAGAAGCCCTTGAAAAAGTAGGGATGCTGCCTTTTAAAAACCGACAAATAAGTCAGTTATCAGGAGGACAACAACAGCGTATATTTTTAGCACGTGCTCTTGTGCAAGATGCATCTATCTATTTTATGGATGAACCCTTTCAAGGTGTTGATGCTACGACCGAAATTGCTATCATCAATATTTTAAAAGAATTAAGAAAAGCAGGAAAAACAGTTATTGTAGTTCACCATGATTTACAAACTGTTCCCGAATATTTTGATTGGGTAACCTTTTTAAATGTGAAAAAAATAGCCACAGGTCCGGTGAAGGATATTTTCAACGATGATAATTTGACCAAGACCTATGGTATTAATTATAAAGTAAGTATACAAGAATAATGACTATTCAGGAGTATTTCTCTTTAGTATTTTCTGACTATACCCTCAGAACCATTACACTCGGAACCACAATTCTTGGAGCTGTCACTGGCATGTTGGGAAGCTTTGCTGTACTCAGAAAACAAAGTTTACTTGGTGATGCTATCTCACATGCTGCACTTCCCGGAATTGCCATTGCATTTCTTATTACAGGAGCAAAAGATAGTAATACGTTATTACTAGGCGCATTAGTGAGTGGGTTGATTGGTACGTTTTGGATTAGAGGTATTATCACCAAAACGCATCTTAAATCAGATACAGCACTTGGACTTATATTATCGTTGTTTTTTGGCTTCGGAATGCTCCTACTCACATTTATTCAAAAGCAACCCAATGCAAATCAAGCAGGATTAGACAAATATTTATTTGGTCAAGCGGCTACGCTTGTTGAAAGTGACGTCTGGATGATGGTTATAGTTACAGGGATTTGCCTCTTCGTACTGTTATTGTTCTGGAAAGAATTCAAAATTTTACTCTTTGATAAAGATTATGCAAAAACATTAGGATTCAATACAAAAACAATAGATATATTGATTACAAGTTTTATAGTTCTGGCTATAGTACTAGGACTCCAAACTGTTGGAGTGGTGTTAATGAGTGCGATGCTTTTAGCACCTGCAGCAGCAGCCAGACAATGGACTAATAGTTTGGCTACAATGGTGTTTTTAGCTGCTATATTTGGAGCGTTTTCTGGTGTGTTCGGAACTGCAATTAGTGCCAGTCAGAATAATTTATCTACGGGTCCGGTCATTGTTTTGGTTGCAGCGGTTTTTGTGTTTATTTCTTTTGTGTTCTCTCCAAGTCGAGGTTTATTATTTAAGCAAATTCGATTTATTAAAAATCGACGTGATTTACAACTGCACAAAACCTTGTCATTTATGTATGACATTGCAATAACACACGATAATATATCTCATCCTCATGAAATTAAAATCTTGAATAATTTTCAAGGATATACAAAAGGAACCCTTAAAAAACTGGTAGAAAAAAATTATGTAACACTCGATGGTTCTACATGGAGTTTAACCAACGAAGGCTTTGAGTCGGCATTAAATTTATATAACCAACTTACTAAGAATGATGAATAGCGCTCAACTAGAAATACAACTCATAGCGAGCCTTGTTGCTGTTGCTTGTGCCATTCCTGGAACGTTTTTAGTGCTTCGGAAAATGGCCATGATCAGCGATGCAATTAGCCACTCTATATTACCAGGAATTGTGGTTGGATTTTTTATAACTCAAGATTTAAACTCACCTTTATTAATCGTTCTGGCAGCTTTAACTGGAGTCATCACAGTAGTCTTGGTAGAATACATTCAAAAAACAGGATTGGTAAAAGAAGACACCGCAATAGGATTGGTTTTTCCTGTGTTGTTTAGTATTGGAGTACTTATGATTGCCAAAAGAGCCAATGATATTCATCTCGATATTGATGCTGTTCTGGTTGGAGAACTAGCCCTGGCACCTTTTGATCGTTTGATAATTTCGGGAGTTGATGTTGGTCCGAAATCGTTATGGATTATTGGAAGCATACTCATCATTACCATCATCCTGCTAATCGCATTTTTTAAAGAATTAAAACTGAGTACTTTCGATAAAGGTTTAGCAGCGTCATTAGGCTTTTCTCCTGTAATAATTCATTACGGTTTGATGACCGTGTCCTCTGTTACTACAGTAGGCGCTTTTGATGCTGTAGGTGCAATTTTGGTTGTGGCATTAATGATTGCGCCTTCTGCCACTGCCTATTTACTAACTACAGATCTCAAAAAGATGTTGCTACTCTCAATTATTTTTGGCGTGTTTAGTGCGATTTCTGGTTACTGGTTTGCTCATTGGCTCGATGCCTCTATTGCTGGATCGATAACAACAATGCTCGGATTTTTATTTTTAATGGTATACTTATTTGCTCCTAGTAAAGGTGTGATAGCGGTATTGTATAGAGAAAAACAACAGCGCACAGAAGTCTCGTTACTTACCTTTTTACTCCATTTAAAAAATCATGATGAAGTGCAAGAGCGTCATGTTAACCATCTAAATGAGCACATTAATTGGCAAAAAGTGCGTTCAAAAACGGTTTTAGATTTAGCTTTAAAAAATAATATGATAATCATCGATAATCATATAGTATCCTTAACTTCAAAAGGTGATGAATTTACAACACAAGCTATAGATTACATTATTACTAATGAAGACGCACAAATTGAAGACATGAAAGATGACTTCTTTTTGTTTAGAGGTTGATTTATTGTTTAATAAGTTTCATTCCTTTTATCCAAAAAATTTCAGATTCGTAAAATCTTAGAGCAGTTTTAATGGAGCGGTCAGACTTATCTCTTGATGATTTACTAATAAACCGGGCTTTTGTACCACTAAAATCTAAGGTGAATTTATCATCTAAACTTTCAGCTTCAGTAAAAAAAGAAATCACCTTATCATCTTGAGTCCATGTTCCTTTTCCGTAGGTATGCGTATCTTGAGGAATACCTCTTTCTACCCATCTGTAATTATAATAATCGAAGGTACCATCGGCATTAAGTGTAAGTGTTCGGGTAAGTTCAAAATCATCAGATTTAGAATGTAGCTGGTAGGTTCCTGTAACCTCTTGTGCATTTGTAATAACAGCACTTAAAAGCAGTAAAAAAGAAATCGAGAATGTCATTAGTAATAGTATTGATTAGCTAAAAGTTTATCACAAATTCTATGCCTCAAATTAATACGCACAATTCACAAAAGTTAGCTTTCAGGTCTAATAGATAGGCATTTAACAAGACATATCTGATTGCATTTTAGATAGATATTGAAGTCTTCACCTGAATAAAATCAAATTATTAAAAGATTAAAACCCACGTTCTTTCTGTATGTGTTCATAAGCTTTTTGAACTTGTCTAAACTTTTCTTCAGCACCTTTTTGATGCTCCTTGCCTAAGTGAATAACTTTATCTGGATGGTATTTTTTTGCCATTTTTCTGTAGGCTTTTTTAACCTCTTCATCAGTTGCCTCTTTGGTGATTTCTAATATTTTATAGGCATTATCACTGCTATTGTAAAACATAGCTTTAATGCTAGAGTAGTCTCGAGAGCTGATTCCTAAATAGCCAGAAATCATATAAATTTGTGAAACTTCATCATCGGTTACCATACCATCTGCTTTGGCTATTCCGAAGAGAAAATGCAGCAACTGTAATCGTGAGGAATGATCCATCATTTCTCTAATTTGTAAACAAACTTTTCGTGTCGGAATTTGTTGCTTACTTATATTTTTAAATAGCCTAAACGCATGATTGGCTCTATCTTTTCCATACATGCTTACAAATTGTTGGCGTACATAATTCAACTCGCTTTGGTCTTGTTTACCATCGGCTTTTATAACAACCGAAGCTAGAATTAATAAACTCACTTCAAAATCACCAGATTGCGTTTGAGGACGCGTTCTTGTTCTCGATTGTGTACGATGTCGAGATGATGGCCTAGAACTTTGTCTGTTTTGTGAGTTTCCATCACCCAGTAAAAACCCTTTTTGTTCGGCTGCACCATCAATTAAACTTCCAATAGCAAGACCAATTATAGCTCCAATAGGACCACCAAATGACCATCCTAAAGCGCCTCCTACCCATTTTGCAAAACTCATGTATCTATTTTATTTAATGTGAATACCAAATATACTATTTGTTAGTAGAAATGATACAGACTTTGTTACTGAAAAATGAAGTCAAATAAAAATTAAAAACATTTAGATGAACTATTGAAAACTTAAATAACGGCATTTAAACTGCTTACCGAATACTTATAAATAGCTACTAATTTTACGTATCTTTGCAGTCTAAATATTAATTTAAAAACAAAATATATGTATCCAGCAGAATTAGTAAAACCTATGCGTGAGGATTTAACCAACGTTGGTTTTGAAGAATTACAAACAGCTGAAGCTGTTGAAGCTGCATTAGCAAAAGAAGGAACGACTTTAGTTGTCGTAAATTCGGTTTGTGGTTGTGCCGCTGCGAATGCTCGTCCTGGAGCGAGACAAAGTTTGCAAAATGCAAAACGTCCAGACCATATTGTAACTGTATTTGCAGGTGTCGATAGAGAAGCTGTTGATGCTGCAAGAGCACATATGGTTCCTTTTCCTCCAAGTTCACCAAGCATGGCTTTATTTAAGGATGGTGAATTGGTTCATATGTTAGAGCGTCATCATATTGAAGGTCGTCCAGCTGAATTAATTGCTGAAAACCTTATGGATGCTTATAACGATCATTGTTAGAAAGCATAACCGTATTCCAATAATTATAACCACGATTTAATCGTGGTTTTTTTGTGAATATACGACATTGAATTATTTTTGTCTCATGAGAAAACTACTAGCCTATCCTTTAACAGTTATCTATTTTATAGTCTTCGGAATCACACTGTTGTTTTTTCATCCAATTCAGTGGTTTTGTTTTAAAGTCTTTGGCTATCAGGCACATAAAATATCTGTTGATGCACTTCAGTATAGTTTAATGCGTTGTCTAAATGTTTTAGGTACGCGGTTTACCTGGAATAACCCACATGATATTCCCAAAAATAAACCACTACTCATTGTGTCTAATCATCAAAGTATGTATGACATATCTCCTATTATGTGGTATATGCGAAAGCACCATGTGAAATTTGTTGCTAAAAAAGAGTTAGGAAAAGGCATACCGAGCGTATCGTTTAATTTGCGACATGGCGGTTCGGTTTTGATTGATAGGAAAAATCCTCGGCAGGCTTTACCAGCTATGATGACGTTTGCCGACTATCTAGAAAGTACCAATCGTGCAGGTGTTATTTTTCCTGAAGGTACTAGGAGTAAAGACGGAACTCCAAAACCTTTCAAAACCAAAGGACTTGATCTTTTAATATCAAAAACACCTTCTGCTTGGATAGTTCCTGTTACGGTAAATAACTCATGGAAAATGTTACGTTATGGTAAGTTTCCGATGGGAATTGGAAATCATATTAAATTTACTGTTCATAAGCCTTTAGAAATAGCTACCTTTACAGATAAGAGAGCGTTAGTTAGTAGAGTAGAACATACGATTATTGACGCGATCTACTAACCATTAATCCGTTTATATATGTCGCTGAAAAATGTACGGCTGGAAGTTATGCAACATCTCGAAAAAGATGTTGATCATCTTATCGAAAAATACCTGATTCCTATTGAAAAAATCTGGCAACCTACAGATTTTTTACCAGATTCTGAAAGTGATAACTTTTATGATGAGGTAAAAGAAATTAGAGAACTTTCAAAAGAATTGCCCTATGATTTCTGGGTAGTTTTAGTTGGAGATATGATTACAGAAGAAGCGTTACCATCGTATGAATCTTGGTTGATGGACGTAGAAGGCGTTGATCAGGTTGGACGAAATAGCTGGTCAAAATGGGTTATGCACTGGACAGCCGAAGAAAACAGACATGGAGATGTGCTTAATAAATATTTGTATCTATCGGGACGAGTCAATATGCGAGAAATAGAAAAAACGACTCAGTATCTTATTGCAGATGGCTTTGATATTGGTACAGATAGAGACCCTTATAAAAACTTCGTGTATACAAGTTTTCAAGAGCTGGCTACTTATATTTCCCATAATAGAGTTGCTAAGATTGCCAAAGAAAAAGGTAATAAGCAATTAGCAAAGATGTGTAAAATTATTTCTGGTGATGAAATGCGACACCATCATGCGTATTCTGAATTTGTAGAGCGCATTTTTGAGGTAGATCCGAGTCAGATGATGATGGCTTTTCATTATATGATGAAGAAAAAAATAGCCATGCCAGCACATTTCCTTAGAGAATCTGGAGATAAAATTGGGACTGCATTTGAAGAGTTTTCAAATACAGCTCAGCGAATTGGTGTATATACATCTGCCGATTATGTTGATATTTTGCAAAAATTAATCGATAGATGGGATATTAGTAATATTAAAAATCTTTCTGATGATGCCGAAAGAGCAAGAGATTATTTAATGAAATTACCTGCGCGAATGTTACGACTAGCAGACCGAATAACCATTCCGGAAAACTCTTACCAATTTAAATGGGTTGAACCTGCGCGTTTGAAATAATTCAATACAACATTGATCATTTATTTTTAGAACTTGAAAGACTTTTAATTTTAAATAATGAATACTTCAGAAACGATTATAAAACAAACTAAGGCTTTTGTAAAAAAAGAACTTGAAAAAGCCGAAGGTGGACACGATTGGTTTCATATCTTAAGAGTTTATAATAACGCATTACTAATTTCTAAACATGAAAAAGTAGATCAATTTGTAGTGGCTTTAGGTGCTTTGTTACACGACATCGCCGATAGTAAATTTCATGATGGAGATGAAACAATCGGCCCTCAGAAAGCACGTGAGTTTTTGTTCAGATTAAATGTAGATTCTGCTGTAATTGAGCATGTTGTTAAGATCATAAAACATGTGTCTTTTAAAGGTGGAAATGAAGAACAACAGTTTCGTTCTCCAGAACTTGATGTGGTTCAGGATGCCGATCGACTCGATGCATTAGGCGCCATAGGAATTGCCAGAACCTTTAATTATGGAGGTTTTAAAAACCGTAAATTGTTTGATCCATCAATTAAGCCAAATTTGCATATGACCAAGGAAGCCTATAAAGCTTCTACAGCACCTACGATTAATCATTTTTATGAAAAGCTTTTACTATTAAAGGATAGAATGCACACTAAAACAGGGCAAAAAATTGCTCTAGAAAGGCATCAGTATATGGAAGGGTTTTTGAAACAGTTCTATGCCGAATGGGATGGAGAAAAATAAATCTTAATTTTCTTTGGCAATCTCTAAAGCTGTTATTTTATAAACAATAATAGCCATTTCTTCACCATAATGAATAATATCTTCAGCAGTTAACTTAGAATTAGAATTAACAGCATCAAGTATTTGCCTCTCTTTTGTTTGATAATACTCTAAAGTTGTCTCTATCTTATCTTTCATCTTTAGCAAGCTAAATTATTTAACCATTAGTTTAAGTTCTCCTCTATATTTTGAAGCACTTTTTCCAGTGAACTCTTTAAATAGTTTATTGAAATGTGAAAAGTTATTGAAACCGCATTCAAAAGCAACATCAGCAATAGTAATTTGGCTTTCCGAAAGTAGTTTAGTCGCATGAACAATGCGATACTCATTCACGAGTTTTGTAAAGGTCTTTCCAGTTGATTTTTTAAAGTATCTGCAAAATGCAGGAACGGTCATGCTTACTTTTTCGGCAATTTCATCAAGTGATATATGATTTTGAAAGTTGTTATTAATGTGTTTGTATATGATATCAATTTTAGCACTATCCTGAAGTTCGGTTTCAAAAACAAACCCGTCAGCATTTAAAATTTCATAATCTTTAGCTTTAGAGAGCTTATCTAAAATCTTTAAGAGTAGCATCACACGTTCAAAGCCTTCTACTTCATTAAGCTTTTGAATTTTTTTACCAACTCGACGTTTAGTTTCGGGTTTGAACAAAATTCCGTTTTTAGCACGTTCAAAGAGGGCGTTAATAGCGGTCATTTCTGGAATATCGAAGAAATTATCTCCTAAAAATTCAGGTCTAAATTGTACCAGAACTTCAGAGCCATGTTGAGTTAATCGATCTGTAAACCCATTATGTGGTAAGTTAGAACCAATTAAAATCAACTGACTATTGTTAAAATACGACAGATGATTACCAATATGACGCTTTCCTTGTCCTTTGTTGACATAGACCAATTCTATTTCTGGGTGAAAATGCCAGAAGGGCTTACTTTCATTATCTTCGGAAGTGCCTTTTTTTACAAACACTGAACTTCCAAAATTCGGACTAATCTTTTCTAAAGTAGGTTTTCTTTGCTTCATAGTAATTATGTTACTTACAAAATTACAGTATTTGATTTTTATTTTCTATTCAAAATTATCACAAAAGTATACTATATTAACTTAAAGTAAATTTTATTGAATTATTAAAGTTAATATACTATATAAATTTGCCAAATCTGTTGTTTTCTAAGGGACTAAAGCGTCATACATTTGTACTGTTAATCATTAAAACCTATATCGTGATGAAAACAATGAAAAAAGTATTAATTGTAGCAATGATGTTAACTATTGTAATAGGCTACGCAGAAGGAATTAAAGATGGAACTCCAGCAATTCGTATGACTAAATTCGAATTTCTTGATGTTAAAAAGGGATATCAATTGACTCTAAAAGATAGTCAGGGAGTTATATTACATAAAGAGGTTATTTCAGGACAAGGTAAATATGCAAAACACTTTGATCTTACAGCCTTAGAAGATGGATATTACACTATTGAGTTAGATAAAGATGTAGAAATTCTTGTTAAGCCTTTTAAAATCGACGCTAATAAGGTTACATTTTTAACGTACAGAGATTCAAGGGTTTTTAAACCTATGGCAAGATTAGATAACAATCAACTGTATGTCTCCCAATTGGCATTAGATAATGAACCTTTAAAAGTTGCACTTTATTATAATGATGAGATTATTTATAAAGACGTATTAGAAGGTGATAAAATCTTAGAGCGTGTTTATGCACTATCTGAAGAGCAAAAAGGAGATTATTACATTCGAATGACTTCAGGAAAACGTCGATTTGCAGAACATTTTACCTTATAAATCGAAACTTAACTTACAACACTTAAAGCACCTTAATTAAGGTGCTTTTTGCTTCTACACTGTATTATTTTAGTTTCAATAAACTACATTTATCATTGTTTCTGACAATTAAAATATATTGGTCTTTATTTATGGTAATTGGTTTTACATGTTGCACATTACCCGGAATATTAAAGCCACTTTCAGAACTGGAAATACTTTTAAAATTAGAATCCTCTGTATGCATTAAAACAGTACCTATTGATGCATCGTATCTGCCAAATTCTGCATCGGTTCCGTAAAAATTTCCACCAGTAATTATATCTTTTTTACCATCTTGATTGAGGTCTAAAATAAGGGCATCATTTAATACAGATATTTGAGTGTCATTAGCGAGTACTTTTAGTGTAAAAGATTGACCGCCTTGATTCAAAAACAGGGTGTGTTCAAAATGATTTGCCTCTAAAACCTTAACGTCTTTCAATTCTTCAGCAGTAAATAAATCAAGAACTGTAGCGTTTGCATAAGGGTCGTATCGGGTGAAACGCTTTTTTAACATCACCATATGGCTGAGCATTCGGTCTCGGTTGTGTACAGGATAACTTACGTTATTGACATAGGTTGATAATATGGCATCAACGCTTCCATTGTTATCAAAATCTTTATAATGTAATGTTGCTGGTTCTGCTTGAGATGCTTTGAAAAAAGAATTTAGTCCTAAATTTCCAGCTAGAATATCATTATAACCATCATTGTTGATGTCGCTCACAGTAATTGATCTCCACCAACCCTTAGTGTCTGTCAGATTAAAGTTTTTACTTGAATTAACGAATTGGTTATTTTCCATTTGAAATACAGAAACCGACATCCATTCTCCGGCAACGATAAGTTCTTTTATGCCATCATTATTTATATCTGAAAATTCAGCATCAGTAACCATTCCAATATTTGAAAGCCCTTGAGACCATTGTGATGTGACGTCTTTAAATACACCATTATCATTTTTTAAAAGGTAACTTTTAGGAATTTCCGGATAACGACCAGGAGTAACACGTCCGCCAATAAAGACATCCAATTGACCATCATTATCAATATCATGAACCTTAATAACCGAGCCACTTACAAAAATATCAGGAATTGCTGCTGTATCTTTTATAAATTGACCATTTCCATTATTAATATATAAACGGTCTATGTAGTTTTTAGAATTGGCCTGATGTTCATTTCCGCCGCTAACGACGTATAAATCTAAATGTCCATCTAAATTGGCATCAAAAAACAAGGCGTCAGTATCTTCAAATATACGGTCTGAATCAAAATCGGTTTGCGGTTCTAATTTAAAACCTCCTGATGAGGTTTGTAGGAGTAATTTCCCTGCAAAGCCTAAAGCACCACCTAAATAGACATCCTCCAAGCCATCACTATTAACATCTGCGATAGCTACTGCTGGTCCTTCTTCACTGTATTTATGGTGTAATAAAATTTCACGTTTAAAATCTATATAATCATTTTCTGTATGTGTAAAAGCGTCACTTAGTTTTGATGTTGCATCTTCAAAATATTTAGAAGTCATATTAGAATTGATATACTTCGGATTTGAAGTTCTGCTAATGTTTAGAATTTGATTTAATTCGGGTTTCTCGATACGCTGAACTTGTTGATCTGGCCAAATAACTTCAAGTGTTTCAACAGCTAAGCCCTTTTTTATACCAAAATGTAAACGGTGTTGTGATGATGATAAAAATCCACGAGTGGGATTGTATAATTCAGTTAAAACAGATCCGTCAGTGAGAGTTAATTTTGCTAGAGTTCCAATATTCGTTTTTCCTTTTTTGTATTCAAGTTCAAGGCTTAAATACGCATTGTCAAATAAACTACCACCTTTATTTTTCATGATAAATGGCAACTCATTTATATTATTGACAATAAGATCTAGATATCCATCATTGTTTAAGTCTGAATACGCCGAACCATTAGAAAATGTGGCGTGACCGCTATTCCAAGTATGAGATACATCTTCAAATCTACTTTGACCCTGATTTTTAAATAAGAATGCAGAAACAGGCTGACTTGGGATTTCTTCTATCCAATGCTTTAAGGATATTTCTTTAGCATTAAATTGCTTTTGAAGCACATCCATTTTGTATCGCGCATAGTCATTATTAGTGACATCTCTTTTATAACCATTAGTAATATGAATATCTTTAAGACCATCGTTATCAAAATCGGCCAGTAGTGTGCTCCAGCTCCATTCGGTTTGTGCCAGATTGTCTAAAAAAGCAATATTCGAAAAATGATTATTACCATTATTTATTTGTAAAGCATTTGCCGAATATTGTGTTCCAAACTGATAGGTTGTCATTTTCTCAAACTTATCATAGTTTTGAGCCATCATCATCATTTTTCGTCTGTAGTTTTCTTTTGGAGACATATCTAAGGTCAATAAGTCAAAATTTCCATCGTTATTCACATCGGCAAAATCAGATCCCATTGAGGAGAAAGATGTATGATTAAAATAGGATTCAATTTCATCAACAAATCGATTTCCTCCTTTATTTATAAATAACCTATCGGGTTTTATATAATCATTACACACATAAATATCGGGTTTAAAGTCATTATTAAAATCACCAATAACTGCACTTAAGCTAAAAGCATCATTTAAGACACCAGATTTTTCAGAGATATCTTTAAAGCGATTGTTGTTATTTTCATAAAGTCGGTTTGAGATATGTTCATACGATTTAGGTTTGACCATCGTTAGTTCTCCATTTTCGTTTTGAGCAACTTTTATGCTATTGGCTTCAACCATGTTACTTGGATGGTTCAAAACAAAGGCATCTAAATCATTATCACCATCAGCATCAAAAAAATAGGCTTGAACTGAGAATCCAGTATCATCTAAACCGTACGCTTTTCCACTTTCAGTAAATGTCAAATCGCCATTGTTGATATAAAGAAAATTTCTTCTAAAATCGGTTTCGTTTACTGCAGATTTACAAACATAGATATCTAAATAGCCATCATTGTTAACATCTGCCATGGTTACACCGGTTTTAAAACCATTACCACCATTAACTTGTGCTGTACTGGTGATGTCTTTAAATTTGAAGTCTCCTAAATTTAAATAGAGTTTGTTTTCAACTGTATTACCAGAGAAATAGATGTCGTCTAATCCATCGTTATTAATATCTCCAACGGCAACACCTCCACCATTATAAAGGTATTCATAGAGTAAAATGTTAAACGTTTCTGTTTCGGTAATCTCATTCTTAAAAGAAACATTAGTCAGAGAGGGTTCTAAAAACTCAAATAATGCAGGTTCGGGAGTGGTAGGTGTGTTAGCTGTTTTAGGATTATCAGCGCTATTTTTTTCATCTTTTTTACAGTTGAAAAATAATAGCAGACTACTCAAAACAATTATAAATCTTAGATAATACACAGTATTAGGGTTGAAGTTTTTTTAATATTTGTTGAGCAATAAATGTACCTTGTTTTCCACCTTCTTCTACACCTTGCATGTAGTGAATACCACCATAAAAACGACTCAAATTCACTTGATTTGCTGCTTCTTTAAATGAATTAAAAGAACGTTCTTCCAGTCCGAATCGTAGTTGGGTTTGATCTGTAAAAGCATAGTTTTCTCCAAATAGTGTTGTCAATATTTCTGCAGCTGAAGCAGACGTTGCACTGTGACCACTTGTGTATTCAGGAAAAGGAGGTGTTTGTAAAATAGGGCTCCATTCAGGATCAATATATTCTTGGATATAAGTAACAGGTCTTACCAAATCGGTTTTGTACTTAACATGCCAAGCACCTATAATAGCATCAAACATTGCTGTTGCTGTTAAGGTATAAGCTTTTGTTGTAGTATAGTAGTCGGATTGCTCTTTATCTGTAATCTGACTTATAATATTGAGCCAGTGTCCAGGAGGTGTAAACTTGTGAATCGTCGTCACCATATGTCCTTTATGTACTGTTAGAATAGGGTTGCAATCCCAAAACCAGGCAATTTTTCCTTTTTCTTCAGTAGAACTTAACGACTCCTCATACACCTGATATACCATGTTATAGAAGTCCGAATTTTTGTCAGTATCATATTCAGGAAGCGGTTTAGCTTTATAAACATTAGCGCTATCTATAACGAGTGTTCTAATGTTGTCCCAATAAGGCTCTAAGGCACTGGTATAATCTGGAGGCGTTTCTCTCCAATTTTCAGGTTTTTTGGTACTGGTAAAACGCGGATATGTTCTGGTTTCGATATACATATCTTTATCAATCCAATCACTAAGTTGTTTTGTAATATACACTGCATAATCTTCTGAACGATTAATATGTGCTTCTGAAAGCCCTTTCTCTTTTGCTTTGGCTTTTAAGGTATTTGTTAATTCATCAAAATATTGCTCGGAGTAAATCAGTTTTTTTCCAATTCTAGAAAAAGCTAATAAGGCCGAAAGTTTAGCATCTATATTTGAAGTTTCAGGGATGGTAAACTGATCTAAACCATTTATTTTAGAGGTTATTTCAGATAAACTGTCGTTTTCAACACTTTGTAATGTAATATAATGTGCAAGATGTGCATAGGCGTAAATTCTACTGGCAACAGGAGGAGTGAACGCGTCTTCCATGACACTTTCTAATAAAACTTTGTTGGCATAGTTTAAGTTTTCAGTATCAAAGGCATCAATAGGTTGCTGCTTGTTTTCTTGATTACAAGAAATCAATAAGCTATAGACAAGAATAAAAAGAAGTTTGAATTTCATGATTACTGCAATATAAAAAGTTTGTCTTAATTAAATGTAAAAAATTTAGGTTGGTTTTTTGTGCTCACATTTAAATAGTGTTTCGATGTATCCATATATAAACATATAAATGCTATTAATTATGAAACGAATTTTATTTTTTATGACACTTCTTTGTGTCTCAATGAGTGCTTTAGCTCAAAACGAATTTACTGGAGAAGGAGATGGTTATAGTTGGAGTGACCCCTTTAACTGGTCTTATTTTGATGTGCCTCAGTATGGTGATGATATTTTAATTGATAATGGTTTTGTTTACTACGAAGGCTTTACGTTTGAACCTTATGGAACTCTTGAGCTTAGAAATGGATCGTCCCTATTTACCCAAAGCGATATTGTGTTATTAGGTGACTTTATTGTTGATGTAACAAGTTCAGTAGAATTATATGTCAATGAAGTTGATATTTTCACACAAATAAGTTGTGAGGGAAATTACTTTTTTAACGGTTCTATGGTAGTTTATATGCCTGGATTTGGGCCTCAAATTGGAGATTCTTTTCAAATTATTGAAGGAGCTCAAGGTTCATGTGGTACAGCAACAACTCTTTTTGTTCCTGAAAATCAAACCTCTGGTATTGAAGTTACTTTTGGTGTTGAGTGCGAGTCTGATGGAATCTACTATACAGTAACCGATATAAATTATGCCTCTGCGATAGCCTGGGATGGTGAAGGCGGAGACGGCCTGTGGAACAATCCTGCCAATTGGGACCCAAATGGTCTCCCAACCGCAGACGACATTGTGTATTTTAACCAACCTGGTGTAGGTGATATAGCGTATACAGATGGCGCAGGTACTACAAGTGCTAAAGAGATTATCGTTGGAAGAAATAATACGCTTGTCATTAATGGAAACTTGTCGATGTATTCATTAATTAATAATAATGTTGGAGGTACAATTATTTGGAATGCTGGTGAAATTTCAAAACAAGATGTCAATGTTCAATCGCTTTTAATTAATTACGGAAGTTTAATTATAGATGGTCCTGGTTTAAAAGAAATAGAAGATGATTTTGAAATCTGGGCTTTTGAAACAGATATTGAACATAATCAAGGAGATTTAAATATTAATAATGGAAGAATTAGAATTTTTAATTTGGTTAATTATAATATTAATGCCGATAATATTACTATTGGTTATGATAGCGGAACAAATCATTCCTTTCAAATTCAAGGTATTGGAGGAATTAAAAAAACAGCAGGTTCAGGAATTTCAACTATAAACTTGACAGATTTGTATAATGGTTCAGATATTATTAGTGATGAAGGAACCTTAGTCATAGAAGAAGCGTTTACTGAAGGTCAATTTTCTAATTTTGGTGGAAGTGGAACCATTCGATTTCCTTCTGGTTTTGAATTAAATTCTGAAATATCTCCAGGAAGTTCACCAGGTGTTTTAACCATTGCAGGTAATCTTACCACAGGAACAAATACAACTTTTAATATTGAAATAGATGGACCAACCGTTGGCACCGAATATGACCGACTTGTGGTTCAAAATAATGCTGACATCAGTGGTGATTTTAATGTTGTTTTAGGTTATTTGCCGTCTAGTGATGCAATTTTTGAAATAGTGACTTCATCTTCACTTACAGTAACTGATATTCCAGAGACTATCGAAGCCGATTATGGTGGTAATTTTGTGATTTTTTCAGTAGAAGTTAAAGATGGTTCAATTTATTTATTAGGTCCTGATGCCACATTAGATGTTGATGAACTTACTATTGCGGAAATTTTAAGTGTGTATCCAAATCCAGCAAAAGATGTTTTAAATATCAAATCTGAAACATTAATTAACGGAGATTGGCACTTAATTAATCAATTGGGACAAATTGTAAATAAGGGAGACTTTACATCTACCAGAACGATGATAGATATTCGTCAATTAACATCTGGTCTTTACTTTTTAAACATTAATGATAAATCAACAAATCAAATCGTTATTAAGAGAGTGATGATATCCAATTAAACAAGAGTAATTAATAATGCAAGTCATCAATACATCGTGTTGATGACTTTTTCATGCTCACATTTTATGAGAATTGCGATGTCTAATTAATAAACTTAATGCTATTCATAGGGGAATTATTTTTAGGGTTTATTATTTAAGTAAAGAGTTTTCAGTAATATGGAAACTCTTTTTTATGCCTTACGTTTTTTACGCATAATAACTGCAATTAAAATTAGAATTATAACTGCAATACCTAACCAAAACACGAGGTTTGAAGAGTTGTTAAGTTCAATGGGATTCGTATCTCCAATTAATACTAATCCGGCCCAATATTGCGGAGCCATAGTTCTTCCATTAGCATTTGTAATATACTCTAACTTTGCTTTTTGAAGTGCTTCATCTTTTGGTAAGCCCTCTTTAAGATAACCGTAAAAGTACTCTATGATTTGGGCACTAGATTGTTCATCGATCTTCCATAGGCTTGTTAGGATACTTTCGCTACCAGCATAATTAAACGCATGCGCTAATGAAATCATACCTTCACCTGCTTGGTAAGTAGGTTTACCCGTTTCGCAAGCTGTTAATATAGCCAGATTTGAAGCTAGGTTTTGATTGTAAATTTCGTAAGTGTATAGCGAATTATCTTCTGAAATAATAGTGTCATTTATAGTCTTTGCAAATATCAATCGAGACAGCTCTGGCGCATTATTATTAGATTCGGCATGTGTGCCAATATGAATGATTTTGTGTTCTTTGGCTTCTTTTGTAAACACTTGTTTGGAGGCCTTTTCATTAATGAAAGAATGACCATTAAACAATCGTGAATATTCAATGACCAGGTCTTCAGTAAATGGCTGTGGTAAAAGTGTGAGATAGGTTTTGTCTACAGATAAAGAATCAGTGATATTGATTCTGTATTGCTCTTTCATCATTTTGTTAAAGCCAGGAGCAAATGCAATGAAATCGTCGTCATATTGGCCTATTGTTTTGTTTTTGTCTAATAAATACAAACTATAATTATAAGACATAATATGTTTTGAAAGTAAACTTGAATCTGCTAAGGTTTTTAAATGATTAATGGGTTGTGTCGTTAAGGTTTCAAAACTCAGATTAAACAGTTCGCGATCAGGAATAACTATAACCTTTGTTGTTGTGATAGACTTTTCGAGTGGTTGCCAGAGTTGTTTATATAATTGATGTAGTGTTCTAAACATGTGCTCATCTTCCAAATCATACATGGTTGTAGAAATCAACTCAATTTGATTGGTCAAATTTGTGGTATCCAATTGATACAGTGTATTGGTGTTAGCGTTGGCTACAAAGGCATAAAGTTCATCACCTGTAAAAAAATAGCGAACGACTGTTGTGTTCGATGGGATGTTCTCCCGAACCGTTCCTAAGGATTGTTTTACCATCTCATAACGCATATGGTAATACTTTGGGTGCTTTTGTTTTAAATTTTCCAAAAAGTGGTACCATTCTTCATTTTTAGCCATGAATTTCTGAATGGTCTCATCACCAATATCGATTTGCGATCTTAAGGTTGCCAAGCTATCTTTTATTGCAGTTTCTTTTTCCAGAATTGCCTTCGGAACATTCTTAAATTTCATATCATCTCTTAGTCCGATTTTAGAGCGAATACGATTGTAAATGGTCGATTCGTGAATTGAAATGACATAATCTAAATAGATAGGATCGTTAGTCAACTGATAAAGCTTGAGTCCAATTTTCATTGAAAACTTAAAGAGTGGTTTGGTGTTTTCTAAATAGTGACTTTTATCACCATCTGAAGCATATTTTGCAGTATTCACATTGTGAATATCAATAAGCTTTTTTAGAGTTTGGTGTATCTTGCTAAGTGCAGCAACATTAGTGGTATCAATAAGCTCGTATTTGGCTTTGTTTTTATAGAGAGTGGACGGAATTTTCAGCCCTTTCCAAAATACCGAATCAGCACTTTTTAGGGCTTCATTTTTCTCAATAACAGCGATAGCTTTGTCAGACCAACTTAGGCATGTTTCGTAGTTTCTAAGGTTAAATTGAATTTCAGACATAAAATTATAAGTCTTTATCATTTCGAGATCATCTTCTTCAACCGATTCTTTTATGATATTTAAAATTCGATTCGCATTGTTATTGGCTTCATTTGTATATCCATTTCTTGAGTAAAATAAGGTCGCTTCACGAAGTGTTGTAAGTCGGTCATGGCTATAATTTCCTGGATTGACAATGTCATAAAGCTCGTCACTATATTTATAAGCCTCATAAGCCTCTTCGATGCGGTTAAAGTTTTCAAGAATATTCGCTTTTGCTGCCATGGAAAAGGTCATGTAACCAGCATAGTTTTCTGATACATTTTTAAATTTAGCCTCTGCTTCATTGATGAGTTGTAAGGCGGCTTCACGATCATTTATGACCCATTTGGCTTGTGCGTATTGATTAATATATACAATTTGCTGAATGCTATTCTCAGGAAAATAGACTTTAGCTTTGTTGTAATTATATTCAAAGAGTTGCTGCGCACGTTCAATTTGACCTAACTTTACATAATTGCTCCCCATATCGTTTATGGTAGACAGATAATTGTATTTAATATTGCTTAATCTTGGGTTGTTTTGTGACGAATCGATAGTAATTTTATAGTTCCTAATCGCGTCTTGCTGGAGTTTTAAGGATTGATTAAACTTCCCTTGATTCATGTATATAATCGCCATGTTTCCTGAAAGTATGGCTGGATAATAATAGCGCTCATTTATATCGTTACCATCTGCTTTTTTCAGAGCTTTTACGCCTTTTTCATAGTAATAGAGCGCACTGTCTAGTTTGTTCTCACTTTGCATCATTACACCAACAATATTACAAGCATTGTAGATATTTACAGCACTTGCATTAGGGTTTTGCTGGTTTATTTTGAAGGCTTGTTTACCATGCTTTTTAACAGCATCATATTGTCTCATAAAATAAGACGTACTTGACATTCCATAAGCTCGTTTCGACATTTTATTCAATCGATCCTGACTTGTTTTTTCAGCTTCAATAAAACCTAAGGCATTGTAATCATACGATTTTTGATTCATTCCGTTTTCGACAGTGAGCGATGCCATATCAGAATAAGCATTGTATAGCGCTTCTGGGTTATTCGTCATACGTTTTAATTGCTCAAGAGCACTTTCACTTTTTGATAAAAAATCAGGATCATCTTTTAGAAGGGCAATTTTCCCATGAAAATAAACTAAGTTTGATAAGGAATCATATTGTTTTATGGACGTGAAATAGTCGTTCTGGATACGAAGTTCCGTTTCGGCTTGATCTAATGAGTCATTATCAATTAAATGTTGAATACGTTCTTTTGAATAATCGCTCTCAGATTGCGAATAGGATAAAAATGGACAGATAAGGACCAAAATAATCATGATAAGTAGTGGATACCCATTACATTTTCGATTCCTATTTCCTTTAATGTTATACGATTTCATCTTTAATTGAGATAAAAAAAATTATGAGGTTGTCATGAGTTAGTTTTTTTGAATTTTTTCTTAAAAATTACCATAATTAATATTAGAAATACAGTAATGATACTTAACCAAAAGGCCAGATTTGGAGTGCTTTTTAAAGCAATTGGTGACGTGTCTCCAATGAGAACCAATCCAGCCCAATACTGCGGAGCTGTAGTTCTTCCTTTTGCGGTTGTGATATAATCTAACTTTGCCTTTTGTAAGGCTTCATCTTTTGGTAATCCTTTTTTGATATATCTGTAAAAGCTTTGAATGATTTGAGCACTGGATTGTTCGTCTATTTTCCATAAACTGGTTAACATACTTTCACTACCAGCATAATTAAAGGCGTGTGCCAACGATATCATGCCTTCTCCAGCTTGGTAGGTGGGTTTCCCGGTTTCGCAAGCAGTTAAAATCGCCAAATTTGAAGAGAGATTGGTGTTATATATTTCATAAGTATATAAATAATTATCGTCGGTATTTGTAGAATCCATAGACTTGGCAAATACCAATCGTGATAGTTCAGGTGAAATATTGTTCGATTCGGCATGTGTACCAATATGAATTATTTTGTGCTCTTTGGCGCTATTTTTAAAAATATGCTCTGTTGAATTTTCGTTTAAAAAAGAGGTGCCTTTAAATAATCGCGTAGAAAGGTTTGCCAAATCTTTTGTAAAGGGTTGCGGTAACAAGGTGAGGTAGGTTTTGTCGATGTTTAGGGAGTCTTTAATAGATAATAGATAATCAGATTTCATTTGATCATTAAACTCGGGAACAAAGGCAACAAAATTGTTATTATACGAAACACTATGACTTCCGTTGTCAATTAAAAAAAGACTGTAATTATACGAGATTGTGTATTGTGAAAGCAAACTTTGTGTTGCTAATTCCTTAGGATCGGAAAGCTCCTTATTAGTAAGCATTTCAAAATTGAGGTTGAATAAATCCCTATCAGGAATGATAACGACCTTTTTCGTTTTAATGTATTGTTCAAAGGGTTTCCATAATTGTTGATACAACTCGTAGGAGAGATTGAAACTGTTTTGAAATAAGGCATTTTCATCCTGTAAACTGGTAATTTTTGAGTTTAACCCTTCTGGATGGAGTTTGAAAATTTCTATTCCGCTTTTTGAAATTAGATTGGCGTATAGTTCTTCATCGACATAGATATATCGAACTATTGTTGTGTTTTCTGGGAGTTTGGTTTCAATGTCTTTTAAAGATTTAGCTATAGAAGCAAATCGCAGATTATAATATTTTGGATAATCTTTTTTTAACGTTTCCAAATGCGTTTTCCATTGCGAATTGGCTTTTATGTAAGCTTCTAAATTGTCACTTTTTCCTAAAGATTCTTGAATGGCATTTTTAATTATCTTTTCTTGCTCAAGGATGTTGCTAGGAATATTGGCATAAGTCATCGAAGTTCTTGAGTTTAATTGAGCTCTAATCTTATTGTATAAAATAGATTCGTGCATACTTATCACTTCTAAGAGGTAAGCCTTGTCTTTGGTTGTTTTATATAAATCTAAAGCCAGCTGTTTTGTAAACTCAAAAAGATCAGAATTTCTTTCAATTAAAAGTGAAACACTTGTATCATCTCCAAGGTATGTTTTTTGTTTTTCTACAATAGAAATGGCTTCTTTTAAGGTCTTAAATTGCATTTTTAAGTCAGCAATAGAATTATTTTTTCCGTTTAGTTTGTATTCTGAGCGCGATTTAAGTAAAATAGTTTGTGGTTTGTATAGAATAATTTTTGTGGAATCTAAAGGATTGGTTTGTGTAGGAAGCATTTTTTTGAGCAATTCTTCAGTCGTCTCAGCGTTGTTTAATGCAGCGTTATAATTTCCTAATTCATAATGTATTTCACCAAGATTTAACGCTTGTTGAATTTCAAAGGCAGTCGTTGAACCTTGATTTTCCTTAATATATTCATAGGCTTTTTGTGCCATGGCCAATGCTTTTTCTTCATCATCGTTTTTGGCGTAAAAATGACTCGCATTTATGATGAAATCTAAATAAATATTGTCATAAGCACCCTGAAGTGCAGCTTGGTATAGATTTTCGGCATTTTCATAATGCTGTTTTGCAAGGCTAATGTCACCTAACTCCTCATGAAGTCTTGCTTTATAGGAATGTCCATCAGCAGCCCAAAAATTATTACCGCTTTCAGTTCTCTCAATATGTGACAGACCATCGTCTAAAAAAGTTTTAGCTTGATTGTAATCTTTTAATGCTAAATGGATTTGTCCTAGTAAAATTTTCGCTTTGTATAATTCAGGGCTTTCCGAGTCAAAGTGTTTTTTCTTCGCGTTATATGAATACTCTAACAGTTCTTTTGCTTTTTCTAAATTACCGATATCCTTATAAATTCCAGCAAAGTTTTCAATAGACATAAATAGGAACTCATAACCGTTTTCCTTTTTAGAATCAGCAACATCTGAAGCGATATATTGATTAAGATTATTAACCGTGAATTTCATGGCATCTAAAGCTTTTTCCAAATTACCTTGAGTAGAGTAGATTGCTGAAATATTATTATTTAAGATAGCTGGCCTATAAAATGAATTTGTAGGATTTGGTTCCATCAATTTTAAGGTCTTTTCAGCTTTTTGATAAAAATATAATGCACTATCAATTTTGGCTTCATACCACATTGAGCCACCCATGGTGCTGTAAAGTACATAAAGATTAGTTTTATTTGTTTTAGGGTACGATTCGTAGTGTTTTAGTGCATTGTTGCCATGTTTTATAGCGTTTGCAATATCTCCTTTTCTTGTTAAGAGCACACAAAGATTATTTTCAATCAGTCCCAAATGCTCTGGAGTTGCCTCATTCCAGTTTTTAGTGATCTGGAGCGCCTCTAAGTTTGAATTATACGCTTTTTGAGTCTCTCCAAGAAGTTCATAATATGTGGCAAGCTCTAGCTTAATTTGTCGTAATACTTTTGCAGAATCTGTTGCTGAGGTTAATGATTCTACATAGTCTTGTACAGAGGTGTTGGCTCGCTTTTTATCATAAAGCTGAAGGTTAATTTTACCTGTATAATAAATATAATCGGTTAGAAGATAATAGTCTTTTTTTGCTTTAAATATGTCGATACTCTCCTTAAGATAACGCTTAGCTTCATTGTGTTTTTTTTCACTTATAAGTTTATCTAGCTGTTTTAAACTTTCAGAATTTGCGTATTGAGCAGAAGCAAGGGAAGCCGTCAAGAAACATAGCGCAATAAGTGATTTCTTGAATGATTCCATGAGCTCAATCTAATTTTTCGAGTAATTTTTTACTGTTTTCATTCGAACTCTTCTGTAAGTTCTTTTTTGCGAAGTCAATATCACCATCTTTTAAATACGCTAAACCTAAATAATAATGTGCATCATTTAGTAACGGAAAATCTGTGTTTTGAGTAGCTTTATTTAAAAACCCAATGGCTTTTGCTTCATTTTTATTTGCTAAATAAGCAACACCCAAAAAATAATTCAAGGTGTCATTTTTAGGTTGTATGGCGTCCCATTTAGCTATGGCTGTTTGGTAATCACCTTGTTTATAATTGACCATAGCATCATAAAAATCATAGTTTGAATTGCTACTCATGGTTGTTGGCAGACCTGGATCTGGAGTAAAATACTTACTATATAATTTGTCATTTTGAGGCGTGTTAAACCACCAAAAACCTGTGACAGCCAAGAGTATGATGACAGCCGCAGCCAATTTCCGAAAGGTGAAAATGCCTGATGCCGATGGCGTTTCAGAGTGCGTTGGAATGTCTTTATGAAAAACATCCAATTGCTCTTTTAACGATTGGTTTTCAATGCCTAAAATTAAAGTTTTGATGTCTTCAACCTGAGTTCTAAACTCAGAGCTTTCATCTAAGCGTAATTCAAAGTCTATGCGTTCTTGCTTAGACATTGTGTCGTTGTAATAACGCTCAATGGTTTCTAATAATTCTTGTGATATGTTGCTATTATCTTTCAATTGTTTATGATTTAGAGGCTAAAACTATGGCACGTAATTTTTCCATACATCTGTATTTCTTATTACGTACAGAGGTCTCTTCAATATTTAAATCTAAAGCGATTTCGCGCAAAGATTTTTTTTCAAAATAAAAGGTCTTTAATAAATCTTTACAAGGCTGACCTAAGTCCTTGAAAGCAGTCATGGTTGTATTTAATTTTTCATCGTATGCATTGTGGTCATCAACTGTATCATCTTGTTTTAAATACACCATGCGTTCTTCGGTTAATGCTTGTGTTGTCCTAAAACGCTTTGATCGTAGAATATCCATCCATTTGTTTTTAGCAATTTGATATAAATATCCTTGTAAAGCTGAATCATTTTGCGGTGTAAATAACTCGTTTCTTACGTTATTCCACATGCTGATAAACGCTTCTTGATATACATCTTTTGCATGTTCTTGTGATCCGCTATTTTTTAAAATTAATGCTTCAATTTTTGGGTAATTTGACGTGTAGAATTCTTTTAAGGCAATAGAATTATTGTCTTTAATAGCGGTAATTAGTTGTAGTTGGTGATCAATTTTGTAAGCCTCCCTCATCTTTAATAGCTAAGCATGAGAAAGATACAATTATTTCATTGTTCAACAAATACTATACTGCCAAATCTAATTTTCCACGTTAAACGACTCGTTTTATTTTTTTATATATTGACTATACATCGAAATAATAGTATAATGTCATCATTACTGTTTTGATATGGCGTTTTTTCCAAACCAGCCTCCACCAACAATAATTAATAATAATCCAGACCAGCGTAAAACATTAAAATTTGATGAAGGATTATCCATTTCAAATTCAAAAACTGATTTTCCAAACGAATCTGTATCAACTTTAATATCTTGAGCTGTTTCAGGAAATTCAATAATGTAGGTTTGCTGAATTGCACCACCAAATTCCATAGGACTACTAACAAGCATGTATTTGTAATCGGTAAGTTTTGTAAGTTGAGCATCTTTTTGATCGGTATCCATAACCCATCGTCCTCGTTTATCAATTTTGCAAACACCATAAGCATTTAGACTTAAGTTAAATGATCTATTCATGTCATCTTTATCGAGTTTAAAATCGTCTACGATAAAAGCAGGCATGCTACGTTCAATATCACGTTTCAATGCCGAAGGATTAGCACCATAAGTACCGTTCCACTGTTGCCATTGCGCAGCATTCATGGTCATGGAAATATTAATTTTAGCATTACCAATATTATCAATTCTCATTTCTATTTTTTGATTGGATTGTTGCGAATAACAAACCAATGACAGTATAAGTAAAATAGCAGTTGTATGTGTTTTAAGTGTTTTCATGTGTATATATTTTAGGTTTATCTAATGCTGTTATAAACTTGGTTTATAATTCCTGAATTTTGATTGTAGAGATAGTCTGGAGCTCCAACGGCTACAAATCGAATTCCATTGCTGGTACGTAATGTTTTGCCTACCCAATTAAAGGTTCCGTTTTGAGAATAGGTTTGACCCGTAATACTATTTCCGTTGGATTGGTATTGCATTTCCATGCCATAATTGTAGAAATATTGATTTATGGTTGCTAATGCCTGTTGTGTATTTGAGACCGGAATATCAAATATACTTACTGTTGTCATTTGGTCTGGAGCAACAACTTGTGCTGTTAGAATTGGCATATCCTGAACAGGTCTCATCATGGTTTGCCATCCATTTGGAATTGAAAATGAAAGTGCACTGGTTGTTCTTACACGATTATCAGGAACGTTAATTGTATTATTGCTTGGTCTTTTAGGATTATTCGTTTGATTTACAGGCTGTCCATTAGACCAGGATGCAACAATATCATCCACTTTATTTCGCATAAAATCGTTGTCCTTTAAGTCCATTGCTGTTGCGCCTTGTTGGTTTACGGCATGAATGTCAACAATAGTGTAACGCGGATCACCACTTTGTGATCGTTGAATAAACTCCTGAAGTTGTTTTTGTCCTTGCTTAAATGCATCTTCTGCAGACATGATATTACCTAGCCCTTCGCCTCCAATCCCTGTAGCCTCGATGGCATAATATTGACCATTCATTCTAAATCCAGGATAGGCATGACCAGGAACCATGTAGATAACAGGATCTATTCCAGCAGCAGATAACACACTTGCGTATAAGCAGCTCAATTCTATGCATAATCCAGTGTTTCCGGTAATTACTTCACGAGGTAATCTCACTTGTTGTATCATCGAAGCGACATCATCAGTAGATTGTGGAATACCTTTAGTGCCACTATAAACCATGTGAGATTTTCTAGTAGCTTCGTATATTCCAGCTAAGAATTTTACACCATCTTCTGGTTTTTTTGTTACTGATGCAGCTTCACCTTTCATTAGTTTTTCCTGAAGATTTTGCGTGTAATATTTCACCACAGGATCATTAGGTGTTACAAAACAAGCTATGAGTGCGTCATTATCATATACATCAGACCAAGTACTTATTTCTTCCTTTTTGATACCTGTATACACATATTCATTTCTATTGGTTAATTTAAATGTAAACTCTTCTTCAATGATGTCATCTTCTTCAGCACCATCCCAAGTAATTTCTATTTCAGCTTTTTCTACAGATTCAGTAGTTTTTTCAGTGATATTATCTTTAAATTTAGGATAACAAGGAATAACAATCGTTTGTCCCGGAAACATTTCTCCAGAAACCGTAAGTTCAGTCCAATCTATATAATCTGGAACTCGGTATTTTACAGTGACATCCTCTAAGGTTGTGTTGCTATTATTTGTGATTTTAGCTTTAAATAAATAGTATTTCCCATTTAGAGCATCAGGATTTGCATACACACGATGCGCTGCTGGCATGATAAAAGCCGTTTTATCTATACTGACGTCTAAATCTCCAGAAGTAGAGTTAGACATAAAGAAACTTCCACCAAAGCATAGTGCTCCAATTAAAGTAATGGCTAAAGGAATTAGTTTTGAGTTCATTTTAATATGTTTAAGATTAATACCTCTTTACAGGTACATCTTTAAACTTTTAAAATGTCATCACGTATTAGGAGATTTTTTCAGAAGATTTATAAGTCTTACGCAACTGGGTAATCATTTCTGAAGTCATTTTTTCTAAGTCAAATTCATGCTTCCAGTTCCAATCTGTTCGCGCCGAAGTATCATTGATAGATTTTGGCCAGCTATCTGCGATTTGCTGTCTGAAGTCTGGTTCGTAAGAGATTTTAAATTCGGGAATATGCTTTTGTATAGCTTCGGAAATTTGCTTGGGTGTAAAGTTTATGGCTGCTAAATTATAAGATGAGCGAATCTTAACGTCTTCAGGATTAGCTTGCATTAATTGTACAGTTGCATTAATTGCATCGTCCATAAACATCATAGGTAGCTCGGTGTTTTCTGATAAAAAACAAGTGTATTCACCTTCTAAAATGGCTTTATGATAAATCTCTACAGCATAATCTGTAGTGCCACCTCCTGGCATGGTTTTCCAGCTAATAATTCCTGGATAACGTAAACTTCTTACATCTACACCATACTTGGTATGATAATATTCACACCAGCGTTCACCAACCTGTTTTGTAATACCATAAACCGTTGTAGGTTCCATGGTTGTATGTTGAGGTGTCTGTACCTGAGGTGTTGTAGGGCCAAAAACTGCTATGCTTGAAGGCCAGAATATATGTTTAATAAATCCTTCTTTAGCCAGATTTAAGACATGAAACAATGAATCCATATTTAAATCCCAGGCTTTCATAGGATACTTTTCTCCGGTTGCACTAAGCATTGCAGCCATGAGATAAATAGTATCTATTTGATGCTTTTCTACACAAGTTCTAATGGAGTTGTAATCTTGCGCATCTACAATTTCGAATAAGCCAGAGTTAACCACATCCAGATTATTAAAGTTAATATCAGTAGCGACGACGTTTTCTGATCCGTAAATATCTTTTAGTTTAAACGTAAGCTCAGACCCAATTTGTCCGCCAGCACCAATAATTAAAACTCTAGGCATAAATAAGAAGTTAAATCCTAGCAAAAGTAACAAGAATTAGGAGTAGATAAAACATAAAACTACAAAATTAACATCACATTAATTTTTTCTTAATTGCTTATGAGATTTATTCGCTTTACCTATATTTACGACAAATTGTACACACCTCATGATGCGTTTTATAGCGGTTTTTTGTTTTAGTTTTTTGCTGTTAATGACCAATTGTAATGACGATAATGTTTCTGGAGTTATCAAAGAAACTCAAGAGCAAATAGATGCCAGAACCATTTCTCAAAAAGACATTGAAGCATTGCGATATCCCGATTACGGATTAAGTGCAGATTCTGAAAAAGCTGTAGCAGATTGGCAAAAATTTAGAGAGTTAAATGCACAAATCGAGTTACTTAACAAAGGAGATCTTAACTTTTTTAGAGGCGAAAGTATACTATTAAAAACCTTCTTGCTAGAATTTAGAAATGAAATGCCAGAAGAACTCAAAACCAATGAAATTTTAGCTAGGACCACCGCTTTTGAAACTAAAACTCAAAAGTTGAATAGCCTTTTAAGGATTAGCAACATTGAAAAAAAAGAACAGCTTCAAGCTGTTAAGGAACTTTTAATAAGTGTTTCAAACCTCAATTTACAAATCAATAAAAAGTTTGAGTTTGATAAAAATAATGTTCTAAAACCTGAATAAGAAGCCCAAATGAGTTATTTATTTATCTTAATATTTTGTTAATATGTAACAAATCAAATCTTCAGGCTTCTAACTAATAACTAATTTTAATCAAAATAACTATAACAAACATTATGAAAGCCAATATCAAAAGTATTTTGGTGGTTTCTGTGTTTGGACTTTTTGCATTTTTAGGATGTAAAGAAGAGCCAAAAACGGAGACTGCTATGGTTGAGAAAATTCCAGGAATTAATCTCGAGAACATGGACACTTCAGTAAATCCTAAAGATGATTTTTACAATTATGTTAACGGAAACTGGATGAAAACAACTAAAATTCCAGAAGAAGAAGTGAGTTGGGGCGGATTTGGAGTACTGCGTAAATCTACTCGAAATGATGTCTTAGAAATTGTAAAAACAGCAAAAGAATTAAACGCTTACGAAGAAGGTAGCGATCAGAAGAAAGCATTATTGTTTTTTGAATCTGAACTCGATACAACTGCCAGAAACGAATTAGGTACAAAACCGTTAGAGCCATTAATGAAAGCAATTGATGGTATACAAAACTTATCTGATGTACAAACAGTTTATGCTAAAACAAGCGGTGTAGGTGCTCCGTTTTATAACCTTGCTGTGTTTCCAGATATTAATGACAGTAGCACATACGCACCTTATATTACCCAAGGAGGATTAGGATTACCAGATCGTGATTATTACGTTTTACAAGATGAAAAATCTAAAGAGCGTCGCCAGCAATACGTAGATCATGTTACTAGAATGATGCAATATGTCGATTACAGTGAAGATGAAGCCAGAAAAGCTGCTGAAATGATTTTGGAACTAGAAACGAAGTTAGCTGAGCCACAACTGGATAAAACACAAAGTCGTGACTTTAGTAATTTAAATAACCCAAGAAGTATTGAACAGCTATCAAAATTAACTCCTGCAGTTGACTGGAATAAATTTATAGCTGATATGGGTATAGAACAAAAACTAGATACTGTTTATGTGATTGAACTAAAGTACATGAAAGCGCTTCAAAACATATTGACTTCTACAAGTATAGACGACATCAAAACTATGATGAAATGGAGTACTTTAAATGGAGCAACAGGATATTTAACGACCGAAATTGAAAAAGCAAACTGGGAATTTTACAGTAAAACTTTAAGTGGAACCGAATCGCAACGACCTGCCGAAGATCGTGCTATGGATCATGTTACCGGACGTGTTGGAGAAGCTATCGGAAAGTTATATGTAGATGCTAAATTTCCACCTGAAGCAAAGGAAAAGGCTGAAAAAATGATTGCTAATGTCATAACAGCCTTTAAAGCCAGAATCAATAAACTGGATTGGATGGGCGAAGAAACTAAAGTAAAAGCGATTGAAAAGCTAGATAAATTTACAGTGAAGATTGCATATCCAGATGAGTGGAGAGATTACTCTGAGTTGATGATTAAAGAAGGGAATGGCTATGCTGAAAATATGATGGCTTTTTCAGATTGGAGTTTAAAAGAGTCTTTGGCTGATTTAGGTCAAAAAGTAGATAAAACAGAATGGGGAATGCCACCTCAAATGGTAAATGCTTACTTTAACCCTTTAAATAATGAAATTGTTTTCCCTGCAGCTATTTTACAACCACCTTTCTACAACTATACGGCTGACGAAGCTGTAAATTATGGTGGAATTGGAGCCGTAATTGGTCATGAAATCTCTCATGCTTTTGATGATCAAGGGTCTCAATTTGATAGCAATGGAAACTTAATTAACTGGTGGACACCAGAAGACTTATCTGAATTTAAGAAAAGAGGAGATGCTCTTGTAGAGCAATATTCTGCTATTGAAGTCGCTGACAGCGTCTTTATCAATGGTAGGTTCACTTTAGGAGAAAATATTGGTGATCTTGGAGGAGTGCTTGGTGCTTATGATGGCTTACAACTATACTTTGAAGAAAATGGCAGACCAGAGGATATCGATGGGTTTACTGCCGAACAACGTTTCTTCATGTCATGGGCAACCGTTTGGAGAACTTTAAGCAGACCAGACGGATTAGAAAGTCAGGTTAAAACAGATCCGCATTCTCCAGGTATGGTACGTGCTATTCAACCTTTAAAAAATATCGATGCATTCTATGAGGCATTTGGTATACAAGAAGGTGATGCGATGTGGTTAGCTCCTGAAAAGCGAGTTAGAATCTGGTAATAATACATTAATTATAAATAAAAAAGCACCCAATTTTGGGTGCTTTTTTTATTGATTGAAACCGTAATATTGATTAATCTTTCTTTTCTGCCTTCTCTGTTTTTCTTGCAACAAGAGCATCCTTACTCAATTTTGCTAAATTGAAATTAGAATCCATAGTCATGGCTTCGTTGAGTAAATTTATAGCGGTGTCAAGATTATCGGTTTGATTCATATTAAATAAAATAAGTGCTTTTAAATAAGTTAATGCACCTTTGAGAGATACTTCATAAGGTCTTTGAGACTCGTAGAATGCACGTTTCATTTCAGGTTTTACATTCGTTAAACCGTAATCAATACTTGCCTTAGCACCAGCTAAGTCTTGAGTTTGAATTTTTAAATCTGCAATTTCGTAAGCCAGGTAAGAATTAGCATTTCTTTTAAATAACTCTTCGTAAAACACTAAAGCACGTTCTGGTTGGTTCACACCTTTTAATGCTATGGCTTTTACTTCGGTATTTAAGTCAGAATCTGTAGCATTTTTATCAATACCAATAGTGTTCAATGCTTCTAAGTTTCTACCTTCAGATACATAAATATAAGCTAGAGTGTCTAAGCGTTGCTGACTCGGTTGTATGACATTTAAATGTGTCATGGCATTGATTACACCTTGAACATCACCTTGACCTTTCATTTGCTTGTAATAGCCTTCAAAATGTTTTAAAAGTTCTGATTGATTTTGTGCTGTGGCACCAAATGTTGTAATTACTGCTAAAAGAAGTATAAGTTTTTTCATTGTATTCGTGATTAATTGCGCCAAAACTAAAAAAATATCTGGCATAAATTCTTAAAAGTCTGCTAATTGTTAAAGTTTTACTTTGAAATTATAATTCAAAAGCTGTACCAACTTTGTAGAATCTATAACTTTTCCTTTACTTATACTAGAATTATCAAATTCAGGAATTGGAATTTCAAGCCTTCTGCAAACCGAAGTATAATAGTCTTTTTTACATGGATGAGGTGTTGTTGAAGCATTGAATATGTGGTTCCAAACCTGATTTTCTATCAGTTTCAGAATAATTAAAATACAATCATCCCGATGAATAAGATTAACAGGAGCTTTTCCATTTTTAAGTTGTGTTTTCCCAGACAAGTATGTCGCAGGATGCCTATCTTCTGCAAAAAGTCCGCTAAATCTCAAAATAGTCGTTTTAAAGTGTTTGCTTTTCTGAAATTGGGCTTCAACGTCGAGTAATTTTGACGCAATTTTAGATTTGGACGTTGGTGAATCTTCAGTGATAACCGGACATGTTATATCATCATCATATACCGATGTAGATCCTATAAATAACACATTTTCAATTGAAGATGTTTCAACCTCAAATAAAAGATGTTTCATTTTTTGAACATAATCTAACTCCTTATTTTGTCGTAATCCAGGCGGAATATTAATAATGAGTATTTGGCAGTTTGAAAGACATGCTTTGAGATTTCCCGAAATACCTTCAGGTGAAAAACGAATTAGAAATGGGCTTATATCAGCATTTTTTAAATGTTCAATTTTATTTTCTGAAGTCGTTGTACCATGAATATTATAGCCTGATTCTATTAATTTTTTAGCCAAAGGAAATCCAAGCCATCCACAACCAATAATACAAATTTTAGGATTCAATAGTCATTTTTTAAGTGTCTTGAAATGTACAAATTATTAAGCTGATTTTGAATGTGGTATAATTCACTTATTTTCAGTAACTTTAAATTCAACACAAAAAAATAATTGGTTATGGGCATTAAAAGTTTTCAAGGCGCAAGGAAGCAGCAGAATTCTGCAACAGCGACAGCAATAAAGGTTAGTGATTTTATGACTCGTGATTTAATCACTTTTAAACCAGAACAAACAGTAGAGGAAGTCATTCAAACACTAATAAAAAACAAAATTTCTGGAGGACCAGTAGTCAATAATAACAATGAACTTGTTGGCATTATTTCTGAAGGGGATTGTCTCAAGCAAATTAGTGAAAGTCGTTATTACAATATGCCAATGGAGCAACATACTGTTGAAAACCGAATGGCAAAAAATGTCGAAACCATAGATGGAAACATGAATGTTTTTGATGCGGCTAACAAGTTTCTTGAGTCTAAAATAAGACGTTTTCCTATTGTAGAAAATGGCAAACTGGTAGGGCAAATCAGCCAGAAAGATATCTTAATTGCAGCTATCGAGTTAAAAGGACAAAACTGGAAGTAGTCGTTTACCTCTTTCTGTGATTTGGTTGTACTTCAGGTAAGTCTGTAATAATCAACTTTTGTTTGCCTTCACTTTCCAAAGTTGCTATTTTAGAATATGGATATTCGGGTAATGGTTCGCTTAGCGATTTCCATTTAGCAATTCCTGCAACGGTTATACGTTCTCCAATTTCTATGATACCTTCGTAGTAACGTAGGCGTTTATTAAATCCAAAATAGGTCTCAGCATCGATATCATATCTTTTTAACAAGGCAACAAATTTTGCCGTTGGGTCATTAAATGTTCCTGAGGATTGCTTTTCATCTTTTACCAAATGACAGATGTAATTTCGAGGATGTTCCTGAGGTTTAACAATAACAAAATCACCATTGGTATCAACAAAAAAATCTTGAAACCGTTCTTCTTTAACTAAAGTTTTCCAATGAGAACTTTTACCAGAACTTACTTTTTGCTGAATCTTTATTTGATAAAAGACACATTTTCTTCCTGAATAAGGTGCTATAAGTGGTTCTTCAACATGAAGTGCTTTTCCGGTAACTTTTGAAAGTTCGTTGGTTTTTAAACTTGAAGCTGGCTTATGCGGAATATTAGAAAGCGTTCTGATAATTACTTGTTTTCCGTTAAAGTAATACGCTAAGTAGCCAATTATGGCAAAAGCACAAATAATAAGAAAAATAATGAATGGAGTAGCCATTTTAGTTGGTTTGGTTGTATAGTATTAGTATACAACTTTGCTCTGTTGTTACAGTTTTTTAACGTTCGCGCTTTACTAAGGCATAATACTCATCTTCTAAAGGGAGGTAGCCTTGATCGTATACAAAATAGTAGATTGTTCCTGCTTTTGTGGTATAGATGCTTGTGAAATAATTAAAATCGAATCCTTTTTCTATTAGTCGTGCTCTGGAAATTTTCTTTTTTTGATCTGGATTTAATTCTTCTAATATGCGATAGTTTTTTCGAAGTCTGTTGTTGGTATTTCTAATGAGGTTTTTACTGTCTTTATTAATCGCATTATTATAGGCATTACGACAGGCATCACTACAGAATTTTTTATCAATTCTGCCAACTATTTTATCGCCGCATTCTGGACATTGTTTTGACATAGTATGTTTAATTATTCGAATAAGATAATTCTAAGATTATCAAAATATGCTGTGGCATTTGATTCACTTTTCATATACAATCGCACTCTAATTTTTGCGGTTTCATTAGGAATGCAAATAGCTTTGGTTTGTATTCTGTAATATCCTGAACCAACTTCAGTTGTACCAGGTTCGGTATAATAGCGATGAAATTCAGTTTCAGAATTTACATCATCAAATAAATCAATTAATACATTGAGATATCCATTTGAAAGGTATGCTGTTGTTTTAAAATTGATTTCAGCAACAATATTCGAACAGTCGTCAAAATCTGAAATCACAAAATCCTTATACCAATTGCCATAAGAATTGCTTTGCGAATTTGCTGTAGCAGTAATCGCCAAAGCATATGACGAGGATAAGTAATCAGCACTAGAAACCGAATAACTATAAGGGTTAGAGGTATTATTATCTTGAAGTATAGATTCAGAAACCCATCCACTTGCACTTGCTGTGATGTCATCCTCCTCTAAGGTTGTACTTGAACTTTTTGAAGCCGACCAATAGGGCGCGTCTATATTTACATCTAATAATTCGTCCAGATAAAAACTGCGCTGCGTATCTTGGTGAACACTATAAATCCCAAATCCTGAGCAATACCCAGAACTGCACATAATTGATCTAGCCGAACCATTAGGAAACGTATGAGGGCTAGAAATATGTGGACGGTTTAATAAGGCGTGACCAAACTCGTGGAACATTAAATTTTCCTTTTCAATATCGGTTAAATTAATCCAGCAGCGTGAATTGTAAACTATCTCCACTCTAGAATTACCTGTACCATCATAGTTGTAGTATCCGAGTCCGCAATATCCTAAATTATTAGACTGTTCGGTTGGACTTACCAGTAAAATGCTAATAGGTATATCTCTTAAGTCTTCACCTCTTGCTAACATTTCATCTATAAATCTATCGTAATACGGTTGTAATTGTTCATTAATAGACAATGCTTCAGACCCATCTCCTGTATTTCCATCACCATCATCATAGTCAATAGTTTCTACAGTATTTGAAATAGAATGGCCAGTTTCGGGTTTAGAACAGGCTATAATTAAGCAAATAACAATACAAATTAGGACTGACTTTATGAACTTCAATGTTTTTTATTTAAAGATAAGTTATTTATTTGAATCAAGAGTTAAAATATATATAGATGCCTATATATCAATATTTTAAAACATTTACAAACGACTACAAACGTTTACAAACGATTTTAAATAGGGAACTACATACAACTTTACACTAGAATTCACTATTGACAAACCCAACAAGAATTAGGGTATTATCTATTAAAGAATTTGTTCCATAGACTTACTAGTTATCTATATGCATCTTGCGAGACGTTTAACGTCGAAACAAACCTTTTTATGAAAAGAACTAACAGCAACTATTCTATACTCTGTTATTGATTCCAAACAGACCACCCAGAAACACGTCCGAAAACGAATTGCTATCTAATATCAAATTTACTAAATAATTCTACAACAAACCCTTTAACATCAAGATTATCTACGTAACGAACGTCTTTGCCCTCTTTTGAGTGCTTATAAATCATTTCTAGTACTTCAACTGCCTTTTGTTTACTCATTATTTACAATGTATTTAAGTATAACTAAGGTATGAAATATACAAAATTAAGTGTTAAAGTCTTTGTAAATCTGATAGTTAAAGTGTAACTTATATAAGTAAATTACGTCTTATAAGTATAGATAAAATCTATGGTTATAGCTTTTTTAGTCTAGACTAGCTATAGTTTTTGTCTATAGTAAGACACACACACGATAGATATTTAGTTGTGTTGTAACATACAAAATATGGCATACATATTGTAATATTGTATTGATTAATAGTGTTATAATATATAATAGTATACATCATAAACCAATGGGAACAGTTAAGAGACATATAAAAAAGCATGTACACTCTAATAAAGTTACTTATAAAAAATCCTTAAAAACTAAAGGAGACCGTCTAGGTTGGGTATCTTTAGAAGATGTGGAGGCTGTTGAGTTAAGACAAGTCTTGACTAATGGAAAAGTTGTTAGACTTAATGGGGCTGTACGACCTATGCTAGTGCCTTAAATGCAATTAACACACAAAGGGTATAATATAAGATTTATTCAAACTCACCCAAAGTGTTCTGCTCACGAATATAGATACGTTTACAAATTTTTTTCATCCGTAACAAAATTACATTATATAATATATTGTGATTTACATGCATATGATTTTATTGCTGTTAAGTTCTACGCAAAAATACATAAAGCAAGTCCTAGAAAATATTCAATAGTCGTCAATCGTGGTGACGTAGCCAATATATTGATTACCTGTGCAAAAGCGATACCAGAACTTTTAATAAAGCATCCTAATGCGTCTTTTGGATTTATTGGAGCTAGGACAATTGATGTTGAATCAGAAAAAGTAGAGGGTTATAAGAAAAACCAAAGGTTTAGATTATATACTTATCATATACCGCAATTAATAGGTGATAAAACATTTATGCATAAATCATATCCAAATGCAAGTTCTTATGTACTAATAAATAGAAATAATAGCGATTTAAAAAAATTAGAGAAATCAATAAAAAGCATGGTTTGTTCTACTTATCCAGATTTATTAAATATTCAATTTTAGTCTAACCCTCTTTCTTAGGATTCCAATCCAGCCCTTTTTTTAGCTTTTTATTAAAATCTGATAACTCTGGTTCATCTTCTTTTTTAGAACCTCTAGCTTTAACTACAATAGTATTTAGCTTTTTAAGTTCTCTTATTGAATCGTCTATATCGTTAGTGTCTTTCATTAGCTTTAAAACATCATTAATTGAGCAATACCACTCGTCATCTATTCGTATTTTCTTAATATTAGCCATTAATTAAGTCTTTATAAGTAATTCTATTCTCAATATTACTCAAAAGTAAATTAAATCTTTCACTTTCAGTAGTGTTTTTACGAGTGTTATATCTAAATACAAACTCGTCAACGTATAACTGTAAGTGCTTTTTAGACGTGAAGTGATATATTCCGTAAATACCACGCTTTAACAACGCCCAAAAACTCTCTATTGAGTTTGTAGATACACGACCTCTTACATACTCACCACGTCCATGTTTTACTGTTTGGTGGTCGTAAACACGCTCTAACTTATTGTAAGACGTTAACTCGTCTGTGTAAATAGAACTATTAAAAGCGATATTATTAACGATAGGAGGTAACAACGATATTTCAGTAGCATTTTGTACATGCATTGCTCTAACATCACCACCACGCTCAACCATACCTAATACAGTTGACTTTTTATAGTGTTCTTTTGTAGCTTCTGATTTGTCCGCTCTTATTTTTGCGCTTCTGTTTCCCGCTTTACCACCTACGTAAGTTTCGTCTATTTCAACTTCACCTTGTAGTTTATCTTGATTATCATCATTAAGTCCAAAACAGTTTCTAATACGCTGTAACATGAACCAAGCGCTTTTTTGAGTTATGCCTAAATCACGACCTAATTGTAAAGATGAAATACCTTTTTTGTGTGAAGTAACCAACCATATAGCAATAAACCATTTTTGTAATGGCATTTTTGTATTATCAAATATAGTGTCAGTCTTTACATTAAAGTACTTACCAGACTCTTTGCACTTATAACGGTTTCCTTTGCAGTTATATACTTTAGAAGTAGGCTCAAAAGGACTCACAACGCCATTACTCCAACGTAAAACCTCTAAGTGTTCGATGCAAGCTTGTTCATTTGGAAATGCTTGTATTAAGTCTAGGATTGATTTTACTTCTTTGTTAAACATGGCTGTTGGTTTTTGATATATCAAATATAAGAAGTTAATTACACTAAAACAAATATTTAGTGTAATTTAATTCTAATAATTGTGTTTTAATTATTTGTAGATTAGTGAACTAAACCAATATATAAACTTATGGCTAAAGCAAATAACTTCGGTCTTCCAGTTGAATACCCACAAGGTAAAGATAAGGCGTTACAAGATTTCATAGATTTAACTCTTACAAGAGCGCCTAGATATGATAAATTTAATGTCTACTCTTTAGCAAAAGAACTTGAATTGTCAGATTTAGAAATAAAACAATATCAAGAATTAAGTTTTGATATTAGAAAACACTTAGTTTTAAATAATTACGCTGAATTTCAAGGCTCAAATAAAATATACCTAACTGACAAAGGTCGTGATTACTCCAAACCAACCAAGCCGTTAGCAAATGTTACTAACAATGATTTTTCAAATTCTACCATAGGTAGTATTGCTCAGTCATCACGAAAAATAGAATTTAATAAACCAATAAAACAAAATATAGTCCACAAGACCGAGAATACCGCTAGTAAAAATTCTTGGATTGAGAAATTAAGTTGGATAATAGGAATAATATTAGGTCTAATACTTATATATGAGTTTATTATAAAACAAATCATGTCAAATAATTGAAAAATTAGTTTATCACTCATAGCCTAATTTTTTTCGCACCTCTTGGTGTATTGTTGTTAAATATATTTTTCATTTTATTGTATATTAGATGTTTAACTTTTAAAAACCAACCAAATGAAATTCAGAATAGTAAATCAATCAAATGGTAATGAAATTGCAGTACTTAATCTTCAATCAGTACCTAGAAAGGGTGATTATTTAAAACATGGTAATGAAGTTTATGTAATTCTAAAAATAATGCACCACGAAAATTTAATCACATTAAAAGTAACCCCCGACACTTTAGGTTATGATGAGTTAACTGTTGAATGGGATTAAGTTTTAAAACGTTTCATATGTTCTTTAAAAACTAATATAGATTCCTCTATTTCTTCAATTTGATTCTCAATTTCTTTTAACTGAGACGATGTCATTCGTTTTCTAGGTAATGGAAATGTTATTCTCTTAAGTTCCTCAATTACGTAATCTGTGTTTGTTTTTTTCATTTTTTAGTGTATTGTTGTATATAGTTCCCTTTAAATAAGTAACAACCGACTTTGATTTGCAAACCATATCATATTTGCACTGTTGAATCAATGAAGGTTCAATAGTATTAACTGTTTAACACGCTTGCCTTTACTGGTAAGCATAAATTTAAAAATTATGAATGCACTTAGAAACAAAGTACAGTTGATTGGAAGATTAGGACAAGATCCAGAAATTATCAACTTCGAAGACGGAAACAAAATGGCTAAATTCTCTTTAGCTACAGATGACAGCTACAAAGACAAAGAAGGAAACAAGGTAGAGCGCGCACATTGGCATAATATTGTCGTTCGTGGCGGACTTGTAAAAGTGGTTGAAGATTATGTTACAAAAGGCAAAGAAATTGCTGTTGAAGGTAAATTAACCAACCGTTCATGGGAAGATAAAGATGGTGTAAAACGCTATACAACTGAAATCATCTGCAACGAATTGTTGATGTTAAGTAAATAATGATATTATTATATATTGAAAATAAAAAACCCACAACAAAACGTTGTGGGTTTTTTTATATGTGACCTTAAGCTTAGCTTATTGTCTTACAATTTTTTTAGTTACAGATAAACCACTATTGGTATCATTGATTTTCATAAAATATACTGAAGTTTGTAGTTCAGATAAATTAAGATCAATAATTCTATTAATGCTTGATGTTTCTTTTTCAAAAACAACTCTTCCATTGATATCAAATACTGAAATGTTAAAATCACTATCGTTATAATTTCCTGGAAGTACGATTCTTATATCCTCATTAAATGGATTAGGAGAAACTTGCAGACTTTCTAATGTGAATTCATCAACGCTAAGTGCATCACAAATAGTCCATCCCATTTCTTCGAAAAGCGCACGTGTAATTGGTCCTGTATTGTGATTAGCTTGACCGTTTCCAATAGATGGAGTCATTAATGAGTTTTCATTATTGTTTGGGAATACATTATCATCCCAATGGCTATAACTAGATCCAGGATTAAAATTACTTGGCGCCCAAATCTCAGGACGAACTCCATTATTTGCAGCAGTTGCTAAAGGACTATTGCTAAATAAATCTCCACTTGTGTACTGAGTGAGTAGTGCGAAAGAAGGATCGGCAAATTGATCGATATCAATCCCTGCTCCATTTTCTACATAATTATCATAAGGGCTTAAAAACCCAGAGTTTCTTAAAAGACCTTCTGTACCATTTGCATTTGTTCTTCCGAAACCAAGAAAACCTAAGCCATGACCAAGTTCATGTAATACAACAGATACAAAGTCAAACTGGTTAAAACTAGGACTAGCATCTAATCCAAAATACCAGTTGATTTGATTACTAAAGTTAGCTTGGATATCAATAGAGTTAGCTCCACCTAATTCGGTACCAACTAATTTTTCTGCTAAAGCAGCTGGGTAAATAGTATTAGGTAATATATCTCCTCCAGTTAATTGATAAAATCCCGTAGCACCTGCACTTCCTAAAACACCAGGATTAAGTTCTACATAGTTCGCATTGATCGTAATAGGCACAGTAGATTCTATGGTATTAGCCCAAATATCAACAGCGTATTGGAAAGCCGTTTGAGCTGGTCCAGAAAAACCATTATAGGTCACATTAATTACAGAACATGTTGCTGTTCCTCTTGCCTCTCCAGAAGAAACTGTAACAGCACTAGGAATTGAAATGGCCTCATTATTTATGTCAAAAACTTCCGGGTATTCACATGCAGGACCATCCATATAGTAAGGACCTCCAACAACTTGAACTTGTGAAAACGAAAACGTTGAATATGTTAAAGCAAGAATAAGGGTAAGTACGAAACGCTTATCTATAGCTTTTAAATAAAAATTTCTAATGTAAGTAGTTTTGTTTTTCATTAATTTTTCTTTTAAAGATTTTTAAGGTCTAAAGTTACAAAATAACTCTATTATAGACCTAAGTCAATCCAAAAGATTTTACTCTTATAAATCCGTTAAGTAAGCTATTATAGATTGAGTTATTCTTTTTTTATTGAAAAGTCTCATTTAATCATATAAAATTGAAATGGCTTTTAACTAAGTTTTTAAGCATCAATTAATTCACATTCTTATGTGATAGTAAACCATTAATTGACTGTTATAATTTTTTCATCTATTATAAAATTTCCATCATTATCAATTCCCTCAACAAAAATTTTAATATAATCATTAGAGGTGTCAAAGACTTGAAATCTAGCAATTCCATCGGTATCCAATACAACTTTTGGTTTCCAACCAACCACACCATATTCTTTAAAAAACTGACTTTTGTAAAAATTATATTTAGGTGTGTAAAATGTTTTTGCTTTTGAGAAGGTTAACGGAAACTCATAATCCTTATAGTTTTCTCCATACTGCGATCTAAATTGAATGTTGGGATCAGTCCATAATTTAATAACACCAGCACCTCCTCGCATACCTTCTCCAACACCAGATTTGTTAATTTCAATATAATCAACACTATTCATATCAAACGTTGCTAGAAATCCGAAATCGGAGAGTAAACTACCATTTAAATACACAACTGGAGTTGTGTTGTTTGGTGTTAAAGGATTTCTAACTGTAATAGTTAATATGCCTCCATAATCTGAAGTTACAAAGCCTTTTCTGCTTAAATACTGTGCTAAAGTTCTGTTAGATCGTCGCTTTCTGTCATCAAAAAAATCGAGCGTTCCAGCAGCTCGCCGTTCTAGTTGTTCCATTCTGGTTTCTTCCCTTTTAGCTTCGATAAGAACTTCATCGAGTTCTTGAGTGCCATCTAAAATTGATGATGCAAACGGTTGTATTTGAGTGGCTACAGTGTACGGAATTGAGTTTGGTTTTAAAACCTTGTATGAATTGATATATTCTGGAATCTTTGAAGGTGAAAATTGAATATAAAGATTAGGCTCATCCATTTTACCTTTACTGTTAATTTCACCGATGTTTAATTTTTCATTATCACTAGGAAAAAGTCCGGTTTTAATAAAGCTTTTTTCAGAATCTCCAACGACAAATACGTCACCTTTGCTTTCTCTTAGCGCAAACATTAAAAATTGATTAGATTTTTTTGAATTGATATTGGCCTGAAAACCGATGCCATTCTCAAATACAAATGTATTTGTAGGTGGTTTATTAAAAATCGTATTCCAATCATAACTGCTCCATCCTTGAGTGATTAAAAGATTATCAAGTTCATATTTCTTTTTTCGGTCAATATTTTGAAAATAATAGGCGCCATTTTCTATGTAGCCATTCACATAGGGTTGCAATAAAGTGTATGATGCAATGTTTTGGTGGCTACCATATGACTTGGTGTCTGAGTGTAAAACGGAAACACTCATATTGTGTTTTGTGTTAGCACTAAGCTTATTTACTGAAAAACTAACTTTTAAAGAATCAAAATCTTTTGTGACTTTAGGATTATTAACGGAACGGATATTAACTTTATCATGATTAAAATAAAGACGCTCTAATAAAGGTTTGTTAGTTTTATCGAAGACCGTAAAAATATTGATACCTGGATTTAAATCTTGCTTTTTTATGAGTTTCAACACGTCTAGGTTTTCAAAACCAAAATCAATCACTTTCATTTCATTTCCATTATGTATGGCAAGTTTGTAGGTGTTATTTTTGATATCTGATAAGGTAGATGTATTGGTGCTGAGTTTGATGGCTACATTTTTACCCAGATCTGTTAAAGATAAGGCTATGCCTCTTGGTTTAATATCACTAATGTTGAAGTTGAATGTTTTACCTAAATGCTCAATTTTAGCCGTATAAGATTGCCCAATTATTGGAGTGAGTAATACGCGCCCAATGCCTAAGTCATTAGTTTTAAACGAACTTACAGCAGTGTTGGTATTGTCTAAAATTTCGCCTGTTATCTGAGGCACACCAAACCCTTCTGTGTTTTTTACAACAATACCTATAGTGTTTTGAATATCAGCAACAAGATGTCCGCCTTCTGGTAAAAATTGAGCGTCTAAATTATTTTCAATAGTTTCCGATTTAATAATATTATCCGTTTCCGGATCAATAATTTTTATAGACTCTACAAAAATATTCTGTTCATCAAAATTTTTCATCCAGTTGGTATAGGCCATAAATGTGTAGTCACCAGATGTAAAATCTTCATTAACATCAAAAGTTCCAACGGCATAACCGTTGTTAACTTTTATCATTTGACTTTTTACAATTGAGCGGTCTTTATTAGAAACCGTACAGTACAGATTGGTCGTTATACTAGAGGGTTTTTTAGTGTTTTTATCTAGTATATATGCACTAAAGCCAATACATTCACCTTTGATATATATTGATTTATTCAAATGAACGTAAGCTATTTCTCTAGGTAATTTTGAATATGTCGCATATGACTCAATTACATTCGTGTTTTCTTGAGAGAACCCAGTAAGGAAGGAGAAAATACATAAAAAAAGTAAACTGATTCTGAGGCAAATAATAGAAAATGATGGTTTCATTTAGAGCGATTTAAAAGTGTAGAAAAAATACTATATTGATAAGATCAAATCTAAAATAATTATATTTAAATCAAAACCTATTTTGGTTTTTTTTATGACTTAAAAGCATAATTGTATTAGCAATAAAACACGTAAATAAATAAATCATTATCAATTGATTGTCTTTATTTTGGGAATTTCGCAAAAACGCTGAATTATTTATAAAAATAATGAAGCTTCACTACCTTTATAAAAAGTTTTAAGATGTCTACACAACCCAAACTAACAAGGTTTAAGCAAAATGTAAAGTCAAAATACCAGATATACAACAGTATTTTCATGACCTTACCTTTCGATTCAATAACTAAAACAGGTGCGTTATTGCCTTTGTTTCATGAAACCTGTCAAAAAGGGTTTAAGGCAGGTGATGATCCAACAATTATTGTTGAAACATTTTTCAAAAAATATCAGGCAAGACGTTCAAAAGAAAGTCAGTTAAATTTGTTATTCAGGTTTATTCAATACATCGAAAGACAGGTGGTTTTATTTGATGCTATTGAGGATGCAGCATTTCCAATAGTAAATAATATGGATGGTATCGGAACGCTGAGAAGCTTAAAAGAATCAGCCATTTCTGAAAACAAGCTTGAAGATTTACAGCGCTATCTGGAAGAATTTAAAGTCAGAATTGTTTTAACAGCACATCCAACCCAGTTTTATCCTGGTAGTGTGTTGGGAATTATTACAGATTTAACCGAGGCGATTAAAGAAAATGATCTGTTAAGAATAAATGACCTTCTTGCTCAACTAGGAAAAACGCCTTTTTTTAAGCATAAAAAGCCCACACCTTATGACGAAGCTGTGAGTTTAATTTGGTATTTAGAGCATGTTTTTTATTATTCTTTCGGACAAATTTACGACTATATACAGCAAAATATATTTGAAGGGAAACACATTGAAAACGACATCATCAATATAGGATTCTGGCCAGGAGGTGATCGTGATGGGAACCCTTTTGTAACCCCAGAAATTACACTTAAAGTTGCAGCTAGGTTACGAGAAACCATACTTAAAAATTATTATAGAGATATCAGACGCTTAAAGCGTAAACTGACTTTTAACGGTGTTGAAGATCGTATATCTAAAATTGAAATTCAATTATATAAAGCATTTACCACATCTCAGAAAAACCCAATTACTTTAGCGCATTTAGTTTCAGAACTAAACGACATTAAAGCAATTGTTAAAAAAGATCATCAATCCTTATATATTGACGAAGTGAACAGTTTGCTCAATAAAACACAGTTGTTTGGCTTTCACTTCGGAATATTAGATATTCGTCAAGACAGTAGAGCTCATGCAGCAGTTTTTAATGCAATGGTCGATAAAGTTATTGCTTCTGGAAGTTCTATTTTCCCAAAAAACTATCATGATTTAACTGAAAAAGAACAAGTTAAAGTGCTTTCAAAAATTAAGGGTTCTGTCGATGTATCTTTATTTGATGAAGAAGACGTTTTAAAGACATTAAATACGATGAAGGCGATAAAAACCATTCAGGAAACCAATGGTGAGAAAGCTGCAAGTCGATACATTATCAGTAATAACCAAACCACACTTAATGTAATGCAGCTTTACGCCATGCTGAAGCTTGTTGCATTTCAAGAGGAATTAACCGTAGATATAGGACCTTTATTTGAGACCATTACCGATTTAGAAAATGCACCTGCTGTTATGGAAGAATTATATACTAATCCAGACTATGCGAAGCATTTGAAAAAACGTGGAAATAGGCAAACTATCATGTTAGGCTTTAGTGATGGTACAAAAGATGGTGGATACCTAATGGCAAACTGGGCTATTTTTAAGGCTAAAGAACGTCTTACTCAAGTGTCAAGAAAATACGATGTAACGGTTATTTTCTTTGATGGTAGAGGAGGACCACCAGCTAGAGGAGGTGGGAAAACACATCAGTTTTATGCGTCTTTAGGACCAACAATCGAAGATAAAGAAGTGCAGTTAACTATTCAAGGTCAGACCATTAGTTCTAATTTTGGAACTTTAGAGTCTTCTCAATATAACTTAGAACAATTAATAAGTTCTGGTATTTTAAATCGATTAAATGATACCAATGCTGCGATGCTTAAGGAAAACATCAAAGTCATGGATGATTTAGCAAGCTTGAGCTACAAAGCCTATTCAGAATTTAAGAACCACCCAATGTTTGTGCCTTATTTAGAGCGTATGAGTACTTTAAAATACTATGCGAAAACTAATATTGGTAGTCGACCATCTAAACGAGGAACATCTGATAAGTTAATTTTTGAAGACTTGAGAGCAATTCCATTTGTTGGCAGTTGGAGTCAGTTAAAACAAAATGTACCTGGCTTTTTTGGAGTTGGTACAGCCCTTAAGTACTATGAGGAAAAAGGTCAATTTGATCGTGTAAAAAAGCTGTATTCAAGCTCGAGCTTCTTTAAAACTCTAGTAGAAAACAGTATGATGTCTTTATCAAAATCATTTTTTGATCTGACAAAATATATGGCAGATAACGAAGAATTTGGTGCATTTTGGACCATCATTTACACCGAGTACGAAACCTCAAAACGTCTCTTATTAAAACTTACGGGATCAAAGGAACTCATGGAAGAAGAACCTGCAGGTAAAGCGTCTATTGACATGAGAGAGTCTATCGTTTTACCGCTTTTAACCATTCAGCAATATGCTCTTAAGAAAATTCAGGAGCTAGAAAAAGCTGAGGTTAGGGATGAAGAGCAGATAGCTGTTTTTGAGAAAATTGTGACACGCTCACTCTTCGGAAATATTAATGCTAGTAGAAATTCAGCATAAAAAAAGGAGTGTTTTTTAAAACTAAAAACACTCCTTTTTTATAATCCCTGTTTAGTGATGTACACTACTTCACAATCAATGTGTATTGAGGTGTTGGATTTAACGGACAAAAGTAAACATACTCTCCTTTTTCCAAGGTTGTAATATTTGATGTCTCTTTTGAATTGTTTTGAACCGCTTTTGTTACATAAGCCGTTTTGATATGAGCATCAGGATTTGATTTTGGAGCTAGAACGAAGCCTACGTCATGGCCAACATTACTGTTAGTGATTTCAAAGATATAAGCACCAGCTTTTAAGGTAATTTCCTTTTGGGTAAATTCTCCTTTTGTTTGTTCTAAAGCAACTACGGTCGCTTTGTCTTTACTCATATGATTTTGAGCATTTGTAGTTAATGTAAATGCAAAGGCAATGACGAGAATTGAAATGATTTTTTTCATGATTTTATGTGTTTTGTTTCTGTTTTTTATGATTATATAGTTTGTAATGTTAAAGGTTGAGCTTCAGGAAAGTCAACAGGAACCTGAGTTGTGTTATGTGTGTAGTTCGAAATGGTTTTTTCACCTACCAAAGAAATAACATCAATTAAATTACCTTTTGTATAGCCTGCATTAAAGAAGTCTTCTAAAACGGATGGCGTTGTTCTTCCTCTGTTTTCAGTGATGTTTTTGGCTAATTTTGCCAATGCATCAAATTTTGAATCGGTTGTAGAAAAACCAGCTCTTAATTCTAAAATCTGATCTTCTGTAAATCCGTTCATTTTTCCAATAGCTGTATGAGCAGATAAGCAATAGAGACATTCATTTACCTGACTTACAGCAAGGTTTACAACTTCTTTTTCTTTAGCGGTTAACGAGGTTTTTGCATTAGCAAATGTCAAGTAGTTTTCAAGGGCTGTATCACTATGAGCATATGTTGCATATAGGTTTGGTACAAATCCTAAAGCATTATTTAGGTTGTCAAAAATAGCCTGATTGTTTGGGCTTACGTTTTCTTTTGTGGGTACATTAAATGTGTTCATAATATGTATTTTAAATGTTTATTAATTATTTACACTGCAAAGATGCAATGTTGTTAAAGGGTTTAGAATAGAATTTTTTCCTTGTGAGATGTCAATTTTTCCCTTTTCTAAACTTTTGCTTCGGAAATGTGACTGATAAAGGGTTTTTCGGCATCACAATAAAAATCGTGAATATGTTTTTGTTCACAATGAGTTTTCGGACTGATAGTATGTGCGATTTTAGAGTGATTTTTTGTGAATATTTCAATTAAATTGAAAATAGATATGTGTTTTAAATTCATCTTTATACTGTTTTGATTTAACGATACAAAGATGCAATGCTAACTCATGTTAAAGAATGAACAATTTGCCTATTGGCTTGTCAATTTTTCCTGACTTGAAGTGTTTAGCTGTTTTTTGAAGTCTGAAGGCGATAGAGAAGTATATTTTTTAAATAATCTACTTAGATGTGAGGCGTCTTCAAAACCTACGTCGTAAGCAATTTCTTTTGCAGTTTTATCGGTATAAATTAAAAGCCGTTTGGTTTCAAGTACGATGCGTTCGTGTATAATTTGTAACGGACTTTGATTAAACTTGGCAAAATTATTAGATAATGTTTTTGGAGATTTAAACAGTTGGGCAGCATAAAAAGAAACACTATGCTCGGTTTTGTAATGTTGCTCTACCAAATAATTAAATGATCTTAATAGACTAACTTTCGAACTTTTAGCAGTTTCAACTATGCCTTCTTTTGCTTTAAGTAATCGCGTGCTCTTAATAATAAATCGAGCCATAAGCATACGTAACATTTCGGCTTGAATAGTGTCTTTAGTGTCTAATTCATCAATAAAAACCTCATGAAGTATATTAAACTTTCGCTGTTCGCTTTCATCCAGATGAATTATCGGAATATTAACGTTTCCAAAAAACAAAACACCTACACAACTCACTTCTTGATCATGATCTTTTATGCAATAGAACTCCCTGTTAAACTGATACACAATTGCGTTTTGTCCATCTACATATTGTAAATATTGTATAGGAGTTAATGCTAAAATACTATGAGGAGCTAAGCTTATTGGAAGGCTATCAATAATGATGTCTATAGGTTCGGTTTGAGCCCAGATAAAGGTATAAAACTCAGCTTGTTTTGGAGTCTGAAATGATTTTAAATCGGTTTCGTTTCCAATATTGAAAATGGCATTGGTAGAAAATTCTTTAAAAGTGTGTGTCATATTCACTAAGTCTGATTAGTGAATAAAACATTACAAAAGCTTAAAAGATTTAAGCCACTTTTTTGATTAAATCAAAACAAGGACATTTTTTACAGCGCTTAAATTCAGATTTTTTGAATTTTTTACAGCATTTAGATTTTACTTTACCTAAACTGTCAATGCCAGAATCTTGAAGAACTTTAACACGCTCTTTTTTCAGTTTCTTATTTTTTTTTTTTTACCCATTACTTTTGCTGAAAAACAATGCAAAAATAGTTATTTAAATTAAATCTAAATAAAATTTAACATTTAAATTGTTCATTTTCATAAGGCTTATTTATCATCAATTTTATTCTAGGCCTTATTCCTATGTAGCTTTTTTAACAAACATATTCAACTAGAACTCAACTGTAACAGATTAACTTTACTATAAATATTGAGATTTTTGAGAGTGATTAATCATGAATAATTCTTAGTATTTATAGCTGCTAGATATTAATATCACAAAAATTATAGTTCAATATTTAAAATTGGAAAAATGTAAATATACATCGCATAATTATTCTATTTTTATGTTTGACAAGACATATAATTATGGATAAAAAACCACAAAAACATTCTATTGAAATCACCGAAAAAGGATCACTCGGATTATTAGCTTTAGGTGATGTAGGTATAAGAGCATGGAGGGCAGTAAAAAAAGAAGCGCAATTGAAGCAAAACGATGAAGAAAAAAAATAAAGTATTACTTATTGGCTGGGATGCTGCCGATTGGAAAATCATAGGGCCTTTACTGGCCAAAGGTCAAATGCCAGCTCTAAAAAAACTTATCGATAGAGGTGTATATGGTAATATGGCAACAATGAATCCTCCATATTCTCCCATGTTATGGTCAACAGTTGCTACAGGAAAAACGCCAGACAAACACGGTGTTTTAGGGTTTTTAGAAATTATGCCAGATTTAAAAGGAATTCAGCCAGTTACGGTTCATTCTAGAAAATCCAGAGCCTTGTGGAATATTTTTCACAATCAAGGTTTAAAGAGTAACCTGATAGGTTGGTGGCCAAGTTTTCCTGCCGAACCTATAAATGGTATAGTTGTTTCAGATAAATTTCAAAAGGTTAATAAAGATATTAGGAAAAAAAGTCCTATTCCAAAGGGAAGTGTAAATCCTGCCGATTATTTAAAAGAGATACAAGATTTAAGAATGTTTCCTCAAGAGGTTACTGAGGCACATATTCTGCCTTTTATTCCTAAAGCTGATAAAATTAATACGGAAGAAAGTAAGAGCCTTATTACCTTTTGTAAAATTTTAGCTGAAAATGTCTCTGTTCATTGTGCAGCAACACATGCTATGCAACATTCAGAATGGGATTTTATGGCAGTCTATTATGATGCTATTGATCATTTCTGCCATGCCTTTATGAAGTTTTACCCACCAAAACTGAAACCTATACCTACAGAATTATTTGAAATATATAAAGATGTTATCTCAGGTGCTTATCGTTTTCAAGATATGATGCTAGAGCGAATGATCGATTTGGCAGGAGAGGATACTACCATTATTGTCATGTCTGATCATGGTTATGAATCGGGAAACAAACGTATTTTGGAAATGCCAAAATATCAGGCAGCACCAGCTTTAGAACATAGGCAGTTTGGCATATTTGTAGCTGCTGGACCAAACATTAAGCAGAATGAAAAAACCTTTGGTCTTGGACTTATTGATGTGGCGCCAACACTATTGCACATGTTTGATTTGCCTGTTGGTAGAGATATGGATGGAAAAGTAGCTCTAGACATTTTTAAAACGCCCAAACCTCCAAAGTATATTGAAAGCTGGGAAAGTGTAGAAGGTGATTTTGGTGAGCACTCAAATGCTGGTAATAATGAGAATAGTACTCTAAATGACCAAGAGGCTCTTGAGCAACTTATAGAACTGGGTTATATAGATCGACCAGATGAGAATATAGAAACCGCAATTTTAAAAACAAAATGTGATCTTAAGCACAACTTGGCCAAAGTATATATGGGCAAAAAAGATTACGAGATGTCTAAGTCTATTTTATTAGAATTAATAAAAGAAAAAGATCCTATTGATATCATTCCTTATTATATGGACTTGTTAACCATAAGTCTGGCTTTAGAAGAATATGATAAAGCTGAAATCTATCTTAATGAATTACGAACCAGAGACAAAAAATTTGAAATCAAGACCTACTTTTCTGAAGCTAAAATTCTATTAAGTAAAAATAAAGTCAAAGAAGCATTGGCGCTTTTAGTAAAGGCAAAAAACAATAAGCCCAATGGAGAGGTATGGTTTCAAATAGGAAAAATATACACACGCTTAAATCGTTTTCAGGATGCCAAAGATGCTTTTGAACATGCATTGAAGTATGAAATTGATAATGCAAGGTATCATCAGGCTTTAGCTTATGTTTTAATTAGAATTGATGATTACGAAGAAGCTGCCGAACATGCCTTAACTGCTATTGAACTTATTAAATATTTTCCTGAAGCACATTATACGCTTGGTGAAGCTTTAGAGAAACTAGGAGATTTAGACAACGCTAAAAAAGCTTATGAAACGGCTGCGGCACTTAAACCAAAAACCCATTATCGTGCTGAAAAGGCGATTGAAAATATTAAAGAGAAAACAGATCATGCTTTAGAGTTTAACGATAAAACGAATAACAAATATTTTGAAGATCAGATTGTTATTGTCTCTGGTTTGCCTAGATCTGGAACCTCTCTAATGATGCAAATGCTTCAGAGTGGCGGACTTGATATCTTAACAGATTCTAATAGAAAAGCCGATATTTCTAATCCTAAAGGCTATTTAGAATATAATCCCGTAATGGCACTTCATAAGGATAATAGCTGGTTAGGAAAAGCGCAAAATAAAGCGCTCAAAGTAGTTGCACCACTGCTTAAGTTTTTAGATACAAAATATCGTTATAAAGTGATTTTTATGACCAGAGATTTAAATGAAGTCGTAAAATCTCAACAAAAAATGATAGGTCGAGATACTGAAACATTACCAGTAAAACTATTTCAAACCTATGAGAATCATTTAAAACAAGTAGAATCGTGGAAGTCTAAAGAACCTGGTGTAGAGTTAATTTATATAGACTACAAGGATGCATTGAATGAGACGCAAAGTGTAGCTGAAAAAGTATCCTTATTTATCGGAAAAGCGATGAATGAAGAAGCCATGTTAGGCTGTGTAGATAAAACATTATATAGAAATAAGGCTTAAAAGAAAAGCGTTTTTCTTATCAAGAAAAACGCTTTTTGATTATTTTAGAAAGGTAATTTAAAGCACCAGTTTCTTTCTTAGTACAGCTTTTGAATTTGCATCAGTTAATTCAATGATGTAAACTCCACTCGCTAAAGTATTTGCCTCGACTACAAAACTATCACCAGAAGTTGTTCCTTCTAAGATACGCTTTCCAGTCATATTAACTAAACTGTAGCTAGTCGCTTCAGGTAGATTGTATAATCCTATGCTTTTGTTTAAGGCAACAATTCTAACATCATTTAAAATACTTTCATTTACACCCAGAGTTTGCTGTCCAGCTAATATTGATTCACCAACAGTTAAATTCCAAGCATAATCTTTAATAGTAAATACATCACTAGCGGTTCCTACATCTAAACGAACCCAGCCATAATGAATGTTTCCTCCACCTGCATCAAAACGAAGACCTAAAAAGCCATCAGTAATATCACACCAGTTTCCATAACTGCAAGAGCTATAATTTAGTGATTGAAATCCAGAAGTGAATCCATTATCATTCCAAGAAGAACCTCCACTAGAAATAGCCTCACCTGCACTTAAAGCAAATGGATATGCGAAAGTACCACCACCAGAACCTAATACCTCGTTCCCAGCAGCTAAAGGACTAATAAATAATTGATTAGAAATGTATATACCTCCATAAGAAGATGTATAAGAAGAATTTACATTAAAGATTCTAAAATCATTGGTACCATCATTATTTAAATCCAGCATATACTCAAGATTGGCTCCACCAACAAAATCAGGAGGACCGATATCGGTATATCCTATTTGCCCACTGGCATCAGCAACACCAGCAATAGCAGCTGTTAAAGCTCCATATTTGGTAAGTTGCTTTGATAATTTAGAAGACGTAGTTTTTTTCATAAAAAATAAAAATTTGGTTAGAAGATGTTAATATACAATTTTTATCTTTTTGATAAATTATCTGCTGTGTTATCTGTAAATTTTTGCCATATTATCAAAAACAACAGTATTTTATTGATAATTTAAACATGCAAAGCCCTTGTTTTTAAGGCTTTAATCTAACACGTGTCTATCTAATTACAAAACAACCTTAGCGTATTTCCTGTTGTAGTATGAAAATAGATCTTATTTTGCGACGGCTTCAAAAACAGCTAATGGTGCCATTTTTGCTTTATTGAGACTCAATGTTTTGTCTTTAAGCGAGTAGTTGTCAATTTTTTCTAATACAGACATAAATGTGTTCTCTACATCCATATGTTCGCAAGCTCTTAATGTGTTAGCAACCTGAGAAATTGATAATTTTGAATTAGCTGTGATACTGTAAGTCCCACTAAAATTATTACAACCACCATGTCCTGATACTTTCTGATCTTTTGAAAAAATGATATAAGCATTTTTATGACTTACATCTTGTCCCATAAGAGTTACTAGTTTCCATGTGGTATTTTCAATAGATATAGGCACTTTTGAGGTTTCGACTTTAGATTCAGCGTCTGTACTAGTATTATTTTGTTTGTTTTTCGAATTGCAACCAGTTAACAAAACAAGTATCGCAAAAAGGTTTAGCATTATTAATTTCATTCTTTTTGAGTATTTATGATTAATACTAAATAGGTTTGCAAAAAGCAGACCATTAATAATTAGACTCCTAACTTATTTGTAAACCACTATCTACCGCTGTATCCGGATTTACAAATACCAATTGTCCTTCAGGAGTTTCGGTCATTAAAATCATACCTTCACTTTCGATACCTCGTAATTTTCTAGGAGCTAGATTAACTAAAACCGTAACTTGCTTTCCTATAACTTCTTCGGGTGTAAAAGTTTCTGCAATACCAGAAACAATGGTTCTTGTATCGATTCCTGTATCTACTTTTAAGACAAGTAGCTTTTTTGTTTTAGGCATTTTTTCAGCTTCAAGAATAGTCCCGACGCGTATATCCAATTTGGTAAAATCATCAAAAGTAATGAGGTCTTTTTGCGGTTCGATAACTTTATTTGCCGCCTCGTTAGCTTTTTTACTGGCTTCTAATTTATCGAGCTGTTCTTGAATGGTTTTATCTTCAATTTTTGAGAATAACAACTCACCTTTTCCAATGTGATGACCAGATGCGAGAAGTATATCTTTTGTTGAAATGTCCTCCCAGGAATTAGCATCAGTATTTAAAACCCCTTTCAGTTTTGTGGAAGTGAATGGTAAAAAAGGCTCACTTAATGTTGCTAGAGCACTGGCGATTTGAAGAGCCACAAACATTATTGTTTTGGTGCGCTTTTCATCAGTTTTTACCAATTTCCAAGGTTCCTCGTCAGCAAGGTATTTATTACCTAAGCGTGCTAAATTCATCAATTCCTGACTCGCTTCTCTAAAACGGTAACGCTCAATAGAACTTTCAATGACTGCAGGATACGCTTTTACTGCAGCTAATGTTTCGGTGTCTATATCTGTAAACTCTGAAGCTTCTGGTACAATACCGTCGTAATATTTATTGGTTAGAACAACAACACGATTAATAAAATTTCCGAAGATGGCTACCAGCTCATTATTATTTCTCGCCTGAAAATCCTTCCAGGTAAAGTCATTATCCTTACTTTCTGGAGCATTGGCAGTTAAAGCATAACGTAAAACATCTTGTTGGTTAGGAAAATCTTCTAAATAATCTGGTAACCAAACCGCCCAGTTTTTAGAGGTTGATAATTTGTTGCCTTCTAAATTTAAAAACTCATTTGCAGGAACATTGTCTGGTAAGATATAAGAGCCTTCAGCCTTTAGCATTGAAGGGAAAATAATACAGTGAAATACAATATTGTCCTTACCGATAAAGTGAACCAATTTGGTGTCTTTATCTTTCCAGTAAGGTTCCCAGTCTTTACCTTCTTTTGCCGCCCATTCTTTAGTGGCAGAAATGTAACCAATAGGTGCATCAAACCATACGTAAAGTACTTTGCCTTCGCCTCCAGGAACAGGAACAGGTATTCCCCAATCTAAATCACGTGTTACTGCTCTTGGACGTAAACCGTCATCTATCCACGACTTTACTTGTCCGTAAACATTAGGTTTCCAGTCTTTTTTATGACCTTTTAAAATCCATTCTCTTAAAAAATCTTCATGCTTATTTAAAGGTAAAAACCAGTGTTTGGTTTCTTTAAGTGTTGGAACATTACCAGTGATGGCCGATTTCGGATTAATAAGATCTGTGGCGTTTAAACTCGAACCACAGTTTTCGCATTGATCACCATAAGCCTCTTCATTTCCGCATTTTGGGCAAGTGCCTGTCACAAAACGATCGGCTAAAAACTGATTCGCTTCTTCGTCGTAAAGTTGCTCCGTAATTTCTTCAACAAACTCATGTTTATCATAGAGTGTTTTAAAAAATTCTGATGCTGTATCATGATGAATTTTTGCAGAAGTACGAGAGTAATTGTCAAAGGTAATTCCGAAATCTTCAAAAGATTTTTTTATAATAGCGTGATATTTGTCAACGATATCCTGAGGAGAAACCCCCTCTTTTTTTGCTTTAATTGTAATAGGTACACCGTGTTCATCACTTCCGCAAATAAAAGCGACATCGTTTCCCGTTAAACGCTTATAGCGAGCATAAATATCTGCAGGTACATACACACCAGCTAAATGACCAATATGAATTGGGCCGTTAGTGTAAGGTAAAGCTGCGGTAATAGTATATCGTTTAGACATTTTGAATGTGTTTTAGCAAGCCACAAAAGTACACATTTTACAAAGGATTTTGAAGTGAGTATTATAAATTTTAGACAGGATTTCTATAATTAAATACTTAACATTCTCAATCTAATAATTCAATGATGATCTACGTTCCTAATTTTGTAAATAATTGATGCTTTAAGAATTATTAAATTTAAACATCTAAAAAAAAATGTACATTTACAATATGTCAAAAATCCGTTACTTTTTATTCCTGATTTTACTCTGTTTTTTCTTCGGAAATGTAACTGCTCAGGATAAATCTGTTCTAAAAAACCAAGCTGTTTTGATACAACCACCTTACTTAAAAGCAGGAGATACTGTAGCAATAGTTGCGCCATCAGGAATACTAAAAAATAGAGATGAAGAAGTGGAACGTGCTGTAAAGCTATTACATAGTTTTGGCTTAAAGACTGTTGTTGGAAAGCACGTATTTAAGCAGGCCGATCATTTTGCAGGTACCGATGACGAACGATGTGAGGATTTTCAGAATGCATTAGACGACCCAAGTATAAAAGCTATTTGGTGTGCCAGAGGTGGTTATGGAGCAGTTAGAATTTTAGACAAATTAGATTATACAAAATTTAAAAAGCATCCAAAATGGTTAATTGGTTATAGTGATATAACGGCATTACATAATCAAATACATAATGAAGGATTTCAATCTATTCATGCTTTAATGGGTGTGAGTTTAACTAAAGATTTAGAAGATATCAAAGAAACCGTTGCAACCTTTAAATCTACGATTTTCGGTAAGCCAGTTAATTATACATTAAACGGATCTGAGTATAATAGAACAGGAGAAGCAAGCGGACCATTAGTTGGCGGAAACTTAACAATGCTTCATACCATGTTAGGTTCTAAAACAAGTATCGATACATCAGGCAAAATCCTTTTTATAGAAGAAATTGGAGAATACAAATACCATATTGATCGCATGCTACAAAGTATGAAGCGTGCTGGTTATTTTGATAATTGTAATGGTGTTCTGGTTGGCGATATGACAAAATTGCGAAAGAACACTACACTCTGGGGAACATCTGTTGAGCAATTAATTTTAGATGCGCTTTCAGATTATGATTTTCCAATTGCTTTCAATATGCCTGCAGGCCACGAACCTGACAATAGAGCCATGGTTTTAGGACATCAGATTACTCTAAAGGTTAGTAAGGATAAAACGATACTTACATTTGATGATTAATTATGGGGTTTTACGATCTAAAAAAATCAGAACGGGATGAGCTGGTAAAACAGATCAACGACGTTATTACATCTGATTTAAAACATGGTCAATCACAAAACAGTATCAGTTATTTTTCAGATGAGGATACTTATATTCGGAAATCAGCCTATCTGGCTATTGGCAAAATTTTCTATAAACATCCAGATTTACAATCTGCGATTTTTTCAGTGTTAGATACATTGATGCAATCTGAAGATGAATTGATTCGCCAGACGGTTATAAATGCAGCTGGCGAAATTGGTAAATTTCATTTCGATAAGGTTCAGCACTATATGGATAAAGGGTTATTTGACCAACACCATCGTGTTAGAAATGCCGTTATAGGTTCTATTAAAAAAATGGGAGAGAAGAACCCTGTTCCTGTTTTAGCATGGTGTAAAACCTATCTCAAGCATCCTGATAAAGAAATTAGACGAGAAATTTGTCATGGTATTGAACTTCGCGGTCGTACGCATCCGCAAGATATATTGCCGCTTCTTAAAACGCTGGAGTTTGATGATACCAAACGTGTTTCAGACACTTTAGTTCATGTACTCGGACAAATAGCTTATAAAAATGGTTGTTTAAACACAGTAGTTGCACATCTCAATACATGGAAAAACAAAGCGCTAATAGAAAAGGCTTTAGATGAAATTGTCGATGTTCACCATCGTTATAAAAAATTTGCAGTTTTAAGTCAGGATGAAGCGATACGCTATATTGATGCTAATTATAAAAGATAAATGGCTAATCATAATGAATTAGGAAAAAAAGGTGAGGACTTAGCAGTTGATTTTCTGTTAAAAGATGGGTATGAAATTATAGCTCGTAATTATGTCTATCAAAAAGCCGAAGTCGATATCATTGCCCAAAAATCAAATATACTAGCTGTAGTTGAGGTTAAAACACGTGCTAGTCGAGGTTTTGGTAATCCTCAGGATTTTTTAAAACCCAAACAAATACAACGAATTATTAAAGCTATCGATGCATTTGTAAATACCAATCAACTGGATGTTGAAGTTCGTTTTGATATAATTGCTATCGTTCTGAATAAAAAGGAAATGTCCTTAGAGCATTTAAAAAATGCTTTTTATCACTTTTAAAAAATAATAGTAATAGACACTAATATTAGTGTGTAGTAACAAGCATTGATGATTTTATCTTTTCTGCTAAGTTCCATATAGCGTTTTAACTCGTTTCTAACTAAAGAAGAGGATAAGCTAAGAGATAATATAATCACAGCTGAGAAAATAAACCAGTACAATGAATCGGGATAGGTAAGGAAATAGCCAGTTGTTAAGAAGGATAGAATTAAAACTGCAGAAATCGCAAACTTAATTTTTCCAAGCGTACTGAGACGATTCCTGCGCACACATTCAAAAACCTTATACAATAATATCGCTAAGAAAAAAAGACCTATGATAAGAGTGTAATTCATGTGGGATTTAAACTTTTTAAGACTATAAAAATAATGGTTTTTTCATCAAAAAAAAAACTATTATTAAAATTAGTTTTTAACATTAACATTAATGTTAAACGTAAGTTTACGGTGAAATATTGTATGTTATTTATAAAAATTCATTTCGTCTAAATATTCCCATACATGTTCGGGTAGCATTGGTCTAACATTCTTTCCCTCTTTTATAGATTTACGAATAAATGTTGATGATAACTCCATAATTGGAGCATCGATGTTATGAATCTTTTTATGATTGTCAAACTCAGTTTCTACAGTTCCTTCAGAAATTCTGGGATAGACATAAATGTCATGATGTTCTAAAATGAGTTCGTAGTTTTTCCACTTGTGAAAACTCTTCAGATTGTCTTCACCCATAATCAATGCAAATTCATGCTCAGCATATTTCTCCTGAAGATAAGTGAGTGTATTTATGGTATAATTAGGCTGAGGTAAATTAAACTCAATATCACTAGGCTCGAGTTTCGTATATTCTTTGGTGGCACGATACACCATTTCATAACGCTGACGATTATCCAGCAAAGAACTTTTCTTTTTAAAAGGGCTGTGTGGAGTGACTACAAACCATATTTTATCGAGATCACTAAATTCGGCTAAGTGATTTGCAATCGTTAAATGACCAACATGAATGGGATTAAACGTCCCAAAATAGAGTCCGATTTTCATAGTTTATTGTTTAATAAAATCTGAAACTAAAGTATAAGCGTTTTCAAGTGCCTTATCTAAATCTTTATTGAGCACAATTTTATCAAATAAAGGCGCTGTAGCGAGTTCGGCAGGTGCTTTGGCAACACGCATGCTAATTTTATCTTCGCTTTCTTCACCACGTTCTTTAAGCCTTATAATAAGTTCATTAAGATCTGGTGGCTTAACAAAAATAGCGATGGTTTCCTCAGGAAATTTCTTTTTGATTCTGAGTCCGCCAGACACATCAATATCAAAAATCACATGTTTGCCTTTTCCCCAGATGCGTTCAATCTCCGTTTTTAATGTGCCATAGAAATTATCGCGATATACCTCTTCCCATTCTAAAAACTCATCATTTTTAATTCGGTTTTTAAAATCTTTGATGTCTAGAAAATAATAATCTTTTCCGTGAATTTCATTACCACGTTTTTCTCTGGATGTTGCTGAAATTGAAAACTCTAAATTAAGTTCTTTCTGTTTGAGTAAATGTCTAACAATGGTTGTTTTTCCTGAACCTGATGGTGCTGAAAAGACAATTAGTTTTCCTCTTTTTTTATTTTTTATTTCTGACACAAGTTTGTTTTAAAGTTCATGTATATTACAGCACATTCAATAACTGTTCCTTAATTTTTTCGAGTTCATCTTTCATTTGAACCACCAGTTTTTGCATTGGTGCATAATTAGATTTTGAACCTATAGTATTAATTTCTCGTCCCATTTCCTGAGAGATAAATCCTAATTTTTTTCCATTAGAATCATCAGATTTTAAAGCTTTTTTAAAGTAATCTAAGTGATTCTTTAAGCGCACTTTTTCTTCGGTGATGTCAAATTTTTCAATGTAATACACGAGTTCTTGTTCAAAACGGTTTTCGTCTACTTTCTCTTTAATTTCTGAAATCCCCTTATTTAAACGTTCTCTAACACCTTCAATACGATCAGGATCCATAGCAATAACGTCGTCTAACAATTTCGAAATATTTTCAACACGATTGATAAAATCGGCTTCGAGACTTTTGCCTTCATCCAATCGGTATTTTTGAATCTTCTCTAAGCTATTGTCAATAACTTCAGCAATCTGCTTCCACTCATTTTCATCAATATCATCACGTTCGGTCGTTACTGCGTCAGGTAAACGAATCGCCATTTTTAATAATTCGGTAGTATCGCCATCAACAACTTCTCTCAATTGTTTGATGTACTGTTTAACAACCGTTTTATTGATTTGTGTTGAGGTTTCTTCACCTGTGATTTCCATGTATAACGAGAAATCTACTTTACCTCTCACTAACTTTGAAGCAATTAGTTTTCTAATGCTTAATTCTTTTTCACGATACATAGAAGGCATACGTGTGTTGAGGTCAAGGTTTTTACTATTTAGTGATTTGACTTCAATTGAAATTTTTTTGGTTGGTAGCTGTATAACAGATTTACCATAACCAGTCATTGATTGTATCATGAACGAATTTTAAAAGTTGAGCAAAGGTAAGCAAAATCATAAAGTTATAAATCATAGCTTCACATTATCAAAAAACTATAACTTTGCAGCCTTAAAAAAAATATTGATGTACAAAAAGAATTTTGAAATACGCTGGAGTGATATTGATGCGAATGGTCATTTAGCCAATTCGGCTTACACCAACTTTATGAGTCATACCAGAATGGGCTTTTTTATAGAATACGGATTTTCTATGGAAACACTTTCAAAACATGGTGTTGGACCAGTTGTATTTTATGAACATACTTATTACTATAAAGAGTCATTTATAGGAAAACCTGTTACTGTAAGTCTAGAATTATCTGGCTTAAGTGAGGATGGAATGTTCTTTAAATTTGAGCATAATTTTTACAATGATAAAGGCGAACATTTAGCCTCAAGTGATATGTTAGGCGCCTGGATAGATTTAAAAACCCGAAAACTAACAACCTTGCCAGAAGCCTTATTGAAATTTTCACAGTTATTTCCAAGAACCAAAAACTTTAAAACGCTTACCAAAGAAGATACCAGAGTTGAAGGGAAAGTCCCTAAAAATTTAAGCTGATACTTTTGGTTTTTTAGACACCAGATAAACGCCTGAGAAAATAAGTAACATCGCAATAATTTTTACTGGACTTACAACGTCTACTCCCATAAGAATCGCAAATACACCAGCAATTACAGGTTGAAGATAAATAAATACTCCAACTGTGGACGCTTTAAGCGATCTTAATGCTAACGGATTTAAAACATAGGTTGCAAATGTTGCTCCAATGACGACAAAGGCTACCGAAAGCCAGACATAAGGTGTAAAGGTGTGCCATTGTATTTCAGAAGCTTCGGTGTATCCAAAAGGAATTACCATAAGTAGTCCAAATAAGAATAGCCATTTAATAAATGTAAATGGATGGTATTTAGCCGTTAATTTCTTAATAATTATGATGTAAATACTATAGGAAATCGCATTGATGAAAATAAAGAGGTTTCCTAAGGGAACATTATCTCCCACACGAGTAGATTTCCCTAAAACGGTTAGTAGAATTCCACCACAAAACCCGAGAACAACTCCCAGAATTTTGAGTTTTGTTACTTTTTCAGCTAAAAAGAAAGACGATAAAACCAAAATGATAATTGGCGTTGTTGTAACAATCACTGAGGCGTGAATTGGAGACGTAAGTTCTAAGCCCTTTAAAAATAGGAGCATATTTATGGCCACACCAAATACAGCTCCAAGAAAGAAGGTAAAGTAATCTTTTTTGTCAATTTTTTCAGCTTTGAAAAAGAAGCCAAATATCCAGAATAGGAGCGTAGCTCCACCAACGCGACAAAGGGTTAATCCAAAAGTTTTTATAAACCCTTCGTTGATGAGAAACTTCGCAAAGGTGTAATTCAAACCATATAAAAGCTGAACTAACGATAATGCTATAATTGCAAACTTCCTGCTATTCATTAGAGTGGATAAAAGCCTTTGCGGCTTCTACTGTTTTTGCACTATTACCAATAAAAATTCGATCGTTATAAACCAAAACTGGTCGGCTTAAAAACGTATAATGCTCCAAAATGTACTGCTTAAAATCCTTTTCAGTGAGATTTTGATTTTTTAACCCCATGTCTTTATAGAGTTTAGCGCGCTTACTAAACAACGCCTCATAGCTACCAGCTAATTTTGCAAGTTCTTCTAGTTGTTTTACTGTAATCTCTTCAGTTTTAATATCCTGAAATATAACGTCATCAGGTAAGTCTAAAGTTTTAATAATTCTTACACAGGTACTACAAGTTTTTAGATGGTATATTTTTTTCATGGTGATATTACAAATATTGATATAACTCAATGCGGGATTTTATGAGTTTCCATTGTGCAAAGTAAATAGATTTCAAAAGAAAAATAGTTACTTTTATCGAAAATTTAGAGACCTATGGATTATTATGCAATTGTATCGGTTTTAATTGTATTATCAGCACTTTTTGGGTATATCAATGTTAAGTTTTTAAAGCTACCCATTACCATTGGGTTAATGCTCATCACCATTGTTTTTACAATTATCGTTGTGGCTATCGGACAGTTTGATGATACTTTATTATTACGAGAAAAAGCACTCATTTCACAAATTGACTTTAAAACAGTCTTACTCGATATCATGTTGAGTTTTTTGCTTTTCGCAGGCGCTTTACATACTAATTTTAACCAGCTGAAGATCCAGCGATGGCCTGTGATGGTTTTTGCAACTCTCGGCGTTTTGGTATCTACATTTTTGGTCGGAATATTAACCTATTATTTACTTCAGCTTTTAAACCTTAATGTGTCATTTATATACTGTTTATTGTTTGGAGCATTAATATCTCCAACAGATCCAATAGCTGTATTAGGCATTTTAAAAAAAGCGGGTGCACCTAAAAAACTCGAAACTAAAATTGTTGGTGAATCCTTATTTAATGATGGTGTTGGTGTGGTTGTGTTTTTAACCATTTTTGCTATTGCTGCCAAGCCAGATGCCGCTATTGAATTTAGTGAGATTGCTAAGTTATTCGGACAAGAAGTTTTGGGAGGTATTGCATTAGGACTCATTTTAGGATACATCACCTATAAGTTACTAAAGTCTATTGATGATTACGAAGTTGAGGTAATTATAACCATTGCGACAGTTATGGGAGGAAGCCTGTTAGCTCACCAGTGGCATTTATCTGCACCATTAGCCATGGTTACTGCTGGATTAATTGTAGGGAATGATACCGTAAGACAATCGGCCATGTCTAAAATTACCGAAACTTACGTTGATAAGTTCTGGGAATTAATCGATGTGTTACTCAATACCATTTTATTTGTTATGATAGGGATGGAAATGCTGGTACTTACCTTTAGTTTAGATTATATACTGGCAGGTTTAATTGCTGTTCCGCTTGTGCTACTAAGTCGATATGTGTCATTATGGCTACCAATAAAATTCTTTGATAAAAAACTACAGTTTGTAAAACATACCAACTTAATTATGACTTGGGGCGGATTAAGAGGTGGTATTTCTATTGCTTTAGCACTTAGTTTAACCGAAGAGATGCATCGCGAATTATTTTTAGTCATGACTTACATCATCGTCGTATTTTCTATTATTGGTCAAGGGCTTACGGTTGAACCAATCATTAAGCGATTATCCCAAAATGCAGATTAATTTACGTTTAAAAACGAATTAACCTCTGTAAACGGAATTGTAAACTCTATAATGCCTTGAGCATATGCGGCAATTTCATAAGGATTATATAACACAATTAGGCCTTCATCACTAAAGCCTATTGATTCTGGTAGTTGAAAGTCTTTTCCAAAGAAAACATCTTCAGTTGGTTGATTTTCAGTGTCGTTCTTAATATTTTTTAATAGCTCACGTTCTATAATTTTTGAAAGTCCTTCCTGGTTGCTTATTAGGTCTTTCATATTTAACACAGTACCAGTTTGGGGATTAAAATTAAAAAACCTCACATTGGTATTTCCATGAGCACCTCCAGTATCGAGATAAGAATTTATTGCAATACAAATAATTTCTGGTGAACTATAGGTGACCTCACCATCAATAAACGCTTCCCATTGTTGAGATGACTCTGGAAAATCGTTTTTAAAACTATTAAACTCGTAATTAAACCTAGAAATTGCATCATGGATAGATACATGTTCTAACGAATCTTCTGAAATGTTAGTTTGGTTGATGATATAATTCTGAAGCGTATTATTAATACGATTGGCAATAATTTCGGTCCCTTCAGCTTTAGGAAAATTGATAGAAATATCAGCAGCTTCTGAAGTTTCTATATGGGTTTCAGTAAAATCGATTTTCACCTCTTTATTACAAGAAATAACTAAGGCTAATAGGGTAAATAGCAGGCTGATTTTTTTCAAAATATCCAAGATTCTGTTAAACATTCAATAAAGGTATTACTTAGATTTGAATACAACGAATTAAACCTTAAATTTGTTGTTTGCTATAAGGCAATGAAATGATTTTAGTCATTTTCCGACTTATGATTTTCAGAAAAAACAGAACAATAACTTATGAAATTCAACACAAAAACAATACATGGAGGACAAGAACACGACCCAGCTTACGGAAGTGTCATGCCTCCAATTTATCAAACATCAACTTACGCGCAATCTACACCTGGAGGTCATAAAGGTTACGAGTATTCCAGAACGCACAATCCTACCAGAAATGCATTAGAAAATGCTTTTGCCAGTATTGAGAACGGAAAACATGGATTAGCTTTTGGATCTGGGTTAGCAGCTATTGATGCTGTGATTAAGCTGTTGGAACCAGGAGATGAAGTGGTCTCAACGAATGACCTTTATGGAGGAACTTATAGATTGTTTACGAGTATTTTTAAGAAATTCGGAATTAAATTTCATTTCATAGGAATGGAAAACGTGTCAAATATTGAACGCTATATCAATGAGAAAACAAAACTCATTTGGGTAGAGACACCTACCAATCCAATGATGAATATTATTGACATCAAAGCTACAGCAGCGATTGCTAAAAAACATCAGTTATTATTAGCTGTAGATAATACTTTCGCTACGCCATATTTACAACGTCCATTAGATTTAGGCGCTGATATTGTCATGCACTCGGCTACAAAGTATATTGGAGGTCATAGTGATTTGGTTATGGGAGCACTAATTGTAAAAGATAAAGACCTGGCTGACCGATTGTATTTTATACAAAATGCAAGTGGAGCTGTTTGTGGTCCTCAGGATAGCTTTTTAGCTTTAAGAGGAATTAAAACATTACACATTAGAATGCAACGTCATTGTGAAAATGGTAGAGCTGTTGCCGAATTTTTAAATAACCATCCTAAAATTGAAGCCGTATACTGGCCAGGATTTGAAAGTCACCCAAATCATGACATCGCTAAAGCTCAAATGAATGATTTTGGAGGAATGGTATCTTTTACGACTAAAGGCAACAATTACGAAGAAGCCATCAAAATTGTAGAAAATCTTAAGATTTTTACTTTAGCAGAATCTTTAGGTGGTGTAGAATCATTAGCTGGTCATCCAGCGAGTATGACACATGCAAGTATTCCTAAGGAAGAAAGGGAGAAAACGGGAGTTGTAGATTCTTTAATTAGATTGAGTGTAGGTATCGAAGATGAAGAAGATTTAATTGCCGATTTAAAACAAGCAATAGGATAATAGTATTTTAAGTTCAAATAAAAAAGACCAAACTATGATGGCTTGGTCTTTTTTTTATGTCTATAAGTTGTTTTAATCGAGGTAATAGATGTATCCAAAGTTTAGCCAAACAAGCCAGTCATTAGCTTTGTTAGAACTCAGATTGTGATCTAAACCATCAATTTCATCATTAAAGTAATATTGCCATCTTAAATCGACCATCAAATCAGAGAGAACCGTTAATTTATAACGTGTACCAACACTACCTACAACAGACCATCCAGTGCCACTTCCATTAAATAGAAAAGGATCATCATTAGTGTCCGGATTAGCAGCATTAACCCATGGTTGATAGAAATTGTTCATGTTTTCAATATTACCATCACCATATGTGGTTTCAACTGTAGGATTGTAGGATGTAAAGTGTACACCTAGACTAATAAAAGGTGCAAAAGAATATGCAAAACCTTGAAAATCTCTAATACTTTTAGGAAAGTACTCTATTTGAGTACCAATATCAAAGTTTTGAGCAACTCCAGAGTGACGACGTAAACGTTCAGCATTTGCACTAGTTCTGGAAGCATCTACCCATTTTCCAAAGTGATTGAGTTTGGTTTTATTCCAAGAAATTTCATTTCTTAATTTAAAATGATCGTTGAAATACGTATCTGTAGAATAGCAGTTACAATCTGCTCTGTAAGCAAAATTAATGTAATGAACAATCCCAATCCCAATACCAGTATTACCTGAGTTAGTTTCAAAATCTTGCCTTACACCAAAGTCTGATTGAAAGGCTACTGGACCAGCTATAACACCAATTTCGTGTGAAAAACCAAGCTGCGAATAACATTCGTTTATACCAAGTATGAATACGAATATAAATGTTAATTGTTTAAAATTAAGCGTCATAGGTCATATTTTGCTGAGGGCTAGTTTGCTAACAAATATATAAAAACTGGATGAACTACCAAATGATTAGACGAAATGTAAAAATATCCGAACAACGGTATAATGATAATTTAATAGTGTATTAAACTTCTATTGAGAATATTAAAAAAAAAGTACGTACATTTTAAAGATAATGTATCTTTGTAGTACAAAAATCAAGATCGATTAATAATACTTTAATACATGAAAGATAAAATTGAAGCTTTTTTAAATCTTGTAAAAGATAAAAACAGTCATGAGACTGAATTTTTACAAGCTGTGCACGAAGTTGCAGAAACTGTTATCCCTTTTATTGAGGAAAATCCGAAATATCAAGGAAAAATGCTTTTAGAACGTATGGTTGAACCAGAGCGAACTATTATTTTTAGAGTGCCATGGATTGATGATCAAGGAAACACTCAGGTAAATAGAGGTTTCAGAGTTGAGTTTAACTCTGCTATCGGACCATATAAAGGTGGTCTTCGTTTTCACCCGTCGGTAAACTTAAGTATTCTTAAGTTTTTAGGGTTTGAACAAGTGTTTAAAAATTCTTTAACAACACTTCCAATGGGAGGAGGAAAAGGAGGATCTGACTTTAACCCTAAAGGAAAAAGTGATAATGAGGTTATGCGTTTTTGCCAATCATTCATGTCTGAGTTATTTAGACATATTGGACCTAATACCGACGTGCCAGCAGGAGATATTGGAGTAGGAGGACGCGAAATAGGATTTTTATTTGGTCAATATAAAAGATTACAAAACGAATTTACAGGAGTTTTAACGGGTAAAGGAATTAGCTACGGTGGGTCGTTAATTAGACCAGAGGCAACAGGTTATGGTTGTGTTTATTTTGCTAAAAATATGCTGGCAACTAATGGCGATTCATTTGAAGGAAAAACAGTTATTATTTCAGGTTCAGGAAATGTGGCACAATTTGCTTGTGAAAAAGCAACACAATTAGGTGCTAAAGTAATTACTATGTCTGATTCTGGTGGTTATATTCATGATTCAGAAGGCATAGATGCTGATAAATTAGCTTTTATAATGAATCTTAAAAATGTAAAGCGTGGCCGTATAAGCGAGTATGTTAATGAATATCCATCAGCAACATATCATGAAGGCGAAAGACCATGGTCTGTAAATTGTGATATTGCTTTACCATGTGCTACTCAAAACGAATTAAATGGAGATGAGGCTAAGCAATTAATTGATAATAAAGTTATAGCAGTTGCAGAAGGAGCAAATATGCCAACTACTCCAGAAGCCATTGCTGCTTTACAAAAAGCTAAAGTGTTATTCTCACCAGGAAAGGCATCTAATGCTGGTGGTGTTGCTACCTCAGGATTAGAAATGAGCCAAAACTCTTTACGACTTAACTGGACAAGAGAGGAAGTGGATGAAAAGCTTCGCAAAATTATGGATGATATTCATGAGTCTTGTGTGGAGTATGGAACACAATCTGACGGTTATATAGACTACGTTAAAGGTGCAAATGTTGCTGGGTTTGTTAAAATAGCAGACGCAATGCTTGCTCAAGGTGTCGTTTAATAACGTATCAACATAAAATTAAAAGCTTTCAGTTTACCGCTGAAAGCTTTTTTATTAATAGGTCTTATATGATATTGAAGAAAATGTCGTTAGATATAAATATATTTGACAAAATTAATTAATATGTTGAAGCGAATAGTATTTATACTTTTAGCCCTTATGTCTTTTAAAGGTGTTTCTCAAGATTTTTCTACACTTTGGGAAGGCTATTTTTCATTTTTTGAAATCAAAGATATCACCCAGGGGAATGATAAAATTTTTGCCGCTTCTGAAAACGCAGTTTTTAGTTATGACGTGTTTTCTAATGAAATAGAAACTTTAACCACAATTAATGGTCTGTCAGGAGGTAATATTTCGACGATTACTTATAGTGAAGATTTCGAATTATTAATGATAGGATACGAGTCTGGATTGATAGAAATTGTTTTTGATTCTAATTCTGAAATATTATCGGTTGTTGATATTCTTGAGAAAGAGTCAATTTCTCCAACACTTAAGCACATCAACCATTTCAATGAAGATAATGGCCTTGTTTATATTTCAACAGATTACGGAATTTCCATATACGATTTAAATCAGTTACAATTTGGTGATACCTATTTTATTGGTAACGGAGGAAGTCAGATTGTCATCAACCAAACAGCCATTTTCAATAACGCGATATATGCTGCCTGTAGCTCCGGAAATGGCCTGAGAAAAGCGTCACTAGATAATCCAAATTTAATTGACTATCAACAATGGTCAACTGTAACTGTTGGTAATTTCCCTGCGATTCAAACCTTAGGGAGTAAACTTTATGTACTTCAATTAAATAATGTTTTACATGAACTCATCAATGACAACCTTAACCCTCTAATTACATATCCTACCTTGCCAGTTGATGTCAATGCTGTCAATAGCCACTTGGTTGTCACATTGATTGAAGATGTTTTTTTATATGATGAAAATTTCAACCAACTACAAACCGCTACGACCAATGCTGATTTTGATACCAGTTTTACCTGCGCAACATTTCTGGAAGATCATATTTACATCGGCACAAACAGTACAGGGGTTTTAAAAACTATTGATGATGGTAGTGAACCATTTGAGATCATTTTACCAGAGGGACCTTCACGTAATGATGCATTTAAAATTCAAGCAGGAAATGGGGTTTTATGGGCCACTTATGGAGATTATACGGTATCATTTAATCCATCACCAGCAAGAAGTCGAGGCATTAGTGTTTACAGAGAAGAAGCGTGGAACAATATTCCTTTTGATAGCTTATTAAATGCCAGAAACTTATGTGATATAGCAATTAATCCTTTTAATCCCAGTCAGGTCTATATCAGCTCATTTATAGATGGAATTCTTGAAATGAACGATGAGCAAGCTACAATTTTGTATGATGAAAATAATAGCGGATTGGAAATCCCATTACCTAATGTACCTCAAATTAGACAAGCAGCATCTCAATTTGATAGTAATGGTGTATTGTGGACGATGACCTCAAAAGTTGAGCGTCCTTTAAAATCTTATGACCCTTCAACCGATCAATGGCAAGGTTATAGTTTTTCAGAATTAATTTCAGATTATATATTTGATGAAAGCGGCTTTGGTGACATCGTTGTTGGAACTGGTGGAATGAAATGGATATCGGCTTATAACAACGGCGTTATTGGTTATGATACGGATACGAATCAGATTAAAAACCTTTTCAATGAAGAACAAAACATGCCAACAGCTCAAGTGACAGCCTTAGCATTAGATAGTAGAAATCAACTTTGGATAGGCACTTCATCTGGTTTAAGGGTATTATTTAATACGACAAATTTTATCGATAATCCAGCACCAACTGTAAACGAAATTGTGATTCTCGAAAATGGCATACCTACCGAATTACTCTCCAGTCAGTTTATTACAGATATAAAAATTGATGGATCTGATAATAAATGGATAGGAACTTTAGATTCTGGAGTGTTTTATTTTTCACCTGACGGACAAGAAACAATCTTTCATTTTACGAGCGATAATTCTCCACTTCCGTCAAATTCTATTAGTGATATTTCCATAGATTCTGAATCTGGGAGAGTCTATTTTGCAACAAGCAGAGGTTTGGTGTCTTTTTCTTCTGGCGGAACTAAACCCAAAGAAACATTAGAAGAAGCCTATATTTATCCAAACCCAGTAAGACCAGAATATAATATCTTAGGTTTTGATGATTTAAATGATATTAATAATGGTGTAAAAGTTAGTGGGTTGACCGAAAATGTAAATATTAAGATTACAGATATTGAAGGCAATCTTGTTGCCGAAGCGCAATCCAGAGTCAACCAAAGATCATCTTCAGCAAACTACAATTTTGCAATCGATGGAGGCACTGGTGTATGGAATGGTAAAAACTTCAGAGGTAATGTTGTCGCTTCGGGTGTTTATTTGTTTTTAATATCAGATTTAGACTCTTTTGAAACTAAAGTATTAAAAGTGCTTATCGTTAGATAACAACAGGTTCCATGTTAATTAAAACCAAAGCTATTGTTCTCTCGAAACTAAGGTATAGAGATAATGATCTTATTGTTAAATGCTTTACGTCCCATAAAGGCGTAGTGAGCTATTTGTTACGAGGGGTTTTAAATCGTAAAAAAGGACATTCTAAGGTTGCCTATTTTCAGTTGCTTTCTCAACTTCAAATCGAAGAAAATTACAGAGAAAATCAATCTCTGCAAACCATAAAAGATCTAAGGCTAGATTATAGTTTTACCAGTTTGCACACCAATGTATTAAAAAGTGCCATCACGATGTTTTTAGCAGAAGTATTGGCTTCGGTATTGCGAGAAGAAGAAGAAAATCTAAGCCTTTATAATTATATCGAAACGACGTTTAGATGGCTTGATACCAAAGATGATTTTTCAAATTTCCATTTATTATTTTTACTTAAATTGACCAAGCACTTAGGGTTTTACCCTGACACAACAGATGTCAATCACATGTACTTTAATTTAAACAGTGGGTCATTTGAGTCTAAAAAGCAAGATTTATACAGTATTTCAGGTGAAAATTTAACAGTCTTAAAAGCGCTGTTAGGCACAAATTTTGATGAATTAGATAATGTAAAACTAAATTCAAAACAAAGACTATCCTTTCTAACGATGCTATTGTTATATTTTGAATTACATTTGGGCAGTTTTAAAAAACCAAAATCTCTGCAAATTTTCAATCAGGTATTTAAATAATCTTTATGAAATTTACGCTTTCCGTACTTTTTATCTTTTCCTTGGCAATATGTAACTCACAAACGGTTAGAGTTGTTGAAGATGCAACTAATACTCCAATATCTGGTGTTACGATTTTCAATACTAAAAAAAATAAATCTGCTATTACCAATCTGGAAGGCGAGGCGTCATTAGACCAGTTTTCTGAGGACGAAATGATTTATTTTCAGAATATACTGTATATCAAAAAAGCATTGAAAAAGTCAGATATTAAAAAGGACAATTATATCGTTTATTTAACACCAAGTATTGAAAATTTAGATCAGGTGGTTGTCTCTGCTTCTAAGTTTGAACAAAGTAAACGAGATATTCCTCAAACGATAGTCAATATTAATGCTGGAGATATTCAATTTGAAAATCCACAAACCAGTGCCGATTTACTCGAAAGCACAGGTAATGTTTACATTCAAAAAAGTCAGTTAGGTGGTGGTAGCCCAATGATAAGAGGGTTTTCTACCAACCGACTACTAATTACTGTAGATGGTGTTAGAATGAACAATGCTATTTTCAGAGGCGGAAATTTACAAAACGTGATTTCTGTAGATCCGTTTTCTGTTCAAAACACCGAAATTACCTTAGGCGCAGGCTCGGTCGTTTATGGAAGTGATGCCATAGGAGGCGTGATGAGTTTCTATTCAAAAAAACCTCAATTATCCTATAGGGATTCCTTGTACTTTAATGCCAACGTTGCAACCCGGTACGCTACAGCAAATAAAGAAAAGACAGGACATATAGATGTCAATTTCGGATTAAAAAAATGGGCGTTTTTAACCAGTGTAAGTTATACCGATTTTGATGATTTACGAATGGGAGCTCATGGTCCAGAGGATTATTTGAGACCAGAATATGTCGAGACTATTAATGGTGAAGATGTTATCGTTCAAAACAACATTCCACGTATTCAAACTCCTACAGGTTATGACCAGATTAATGTTTTGCAAAAGGTAAAATATGAACCTTTTGAAGATTTGAGTTTTGATTTAGGATTGTATTATACCACAACGTCGTCCTACTCGCGATATGACAGACTCATAAGATACAGAGATGAAAATTTAAGGTCAGCCGAATGGAACTACGGTCCGCAACGCTGGTTCATGGGAAACTTTCAAGTGACTAAATTAAGCAGTAGTTCTAATTTATACGATAAAGTTCAAGCGACTTTAGCATATCAAAATTTTCAGGAAAGTAGATTAGATAGAGATTTTCAATCTGAAGAAAGAAATATAAGAGAAGAGGCTGTAGATGCGTATTCGTTAAATGTCGATTTAGAAAAAGATTTAAACGAAAGAAGCAAACTTTTTTACGGACTAGAATATGTATATAATCACGTGAAATCTACAGGAGAAACCTTTAATATTGTGTCTAATACTACAAGTCCAACAGTGTCTAGGTATCCAAATGGTTCTAACTGGCAATCTATAGCAGCTTATGCGAGTTTTAAACATAAACCAAATGCAAAGTTTGTGTTTCAATCTGGATTACGATACAACCATATATTGGCAAATGCAGATTTTAAAGCAAATAATCAATATTTAAACTTACCGTTTGATGGTACAGAGCTCAATACTGGAGCACTAACAGGAACAGCTGGAATACGCTGGATACCTAATGATATGATACAATGGAAATTTAATGCGTCAACGGCTTTTAGAGCGCCTAATATAGATGATATAGGTAAAGTATTTGATTCTGAACCAGGATCGGTTGTGGTGCCTAATCAACATCTTAAACCTGAGTATGCTTATGGAGGCGAATTGGGTTTAAAGCTTAATTTTGATGAGGTTTTTATAATAGATATGGCAACATATTATACTTTTTTAGATAATGCGTTAATCCGAAGAGACTTTACCTTAAATGGTGAGTCTCAAATTGAGTATGATGGCGAGTTGAGTAACGTTCAAGCTATTCAAAATGCATCAAAAAACTGGATTTACGGATTTGAAGCTGGAATTCAACTCAATTTTTCCAAACAGTTTAAACTCACTTCACAATACAATATTATTGGAGGAACTGAAGAAGATGAAGGTGTTGAGGTTCCTGTGAGACATATTGCTCCAAATTTTGGAAACACCCATTTTGTATGGCAAAATGATAAAGTTCAAATTGATGCTTTTGCAGAATACAACAATGAATTGTCGTTTACCCAATTGGCACCTTCCGAACAGGTCAAAGATTATATCTACGCTTTAGATCGTAATGGAAATCCATATGCGCCATCTTGGTATACACTTAACCTAAGAACACAATATGATATCACTGATGCAGCTACAATAGTTGCATCTTTAGAAAACATCACAGATCAACGCTATCAAACGTATTCTTCAGGTATTGCAGCTCCAGGTAGAAACTTCATCGTTTCACTACGTTATAGTTTATAAAAAAAGAGGCTTCAAAACTGAAGCCTCTTTTTTTACAATACCATTATTTGGTTTAATGTCTCTTTACCGCTTTTTTGGTAATAACCTGTCCGTTAGAAAGTGTCACTTTAGCAATGTATGCCGCTTGACTTAAACGCGATAAGTTAAAAACTTCGGTGCTGTTATTACCTTTTAATTTGTAAATCGTTCGTCCAACAACATCAATGATTTCTACCTGCTTGATAACAAAACCTTGTCCTACCGAAAATTCCACATCACTATCACCAAGTTCAGTTATAGATAAGTCATTTGAAGAGGCTTCATTTTCTGTAACCGAAAGGGCTTCAGCTTGAAACACAATATCAAAGCGATCATTAAATTCTCCTGTTTCCGAAGTGAATGTATAGTTGTTTTCCGATAAATTATGAACAATGCCAAGTAACTTATCTTTTAGGTACACTGTATTTTGAGTCATAAACGCACCTTCTAAATCAGCGATTTCAATCGTGTATAAAGTTGCTTCTTCAATCGAAGTGTAGAACCCTAGAGGGATAATTTCATCTAAACCTAAGTTATTTGGGTCTTTACCCTGAATTGCAAATTTCTTGCTCTCAGGCGTATCTAATAAAGAGTAGATGATAGAATTTGCATTGGCAGACAAATTTTTATGAGCATCAAAATACATACCATCATCAGCATCTGTAGCACCATTAACGTATCCAATTAAGATTTGATTAAATACACCAGATTCGGTTGTTAAATTCAATCGAATTTTGTTTGGACCAGAGCTATTATCGTTTCTAAAGAACTGTGTATTATTTCCAGTAACTCTCATACTGTTATTAAAAGCAATAGGTGTTGTTCTAATAGATCCAGATGAAACTGTTGATGAGGCGCTATTGTGCATCGATACAAAAAAGCCTTGGCCAGAAGGAATAAAACGATCTACTGGTAAGCCATCACCTCCAGCTGTTTCACCAGTTCCATTTATAACAGCATAATCACTCTGTGAGTAATTTAGAACCTCATTACCATTTGTATTTCCATCAGCAGCCGTATTATGAGACCAGAAGAAAATAGCACCATTAATCACACCAGTAGGATTGGTTGTCGCATCATAGGTATGCGTATTTAAAAATTCATCTGCATCAATAGCTGAAGGATAAGGGTTTCCTATAAAATTCCAGTTGGTATCTGCCATTTCAGCATCATTTCGGTACAAATCAACTTCAATAATACCATTATTAAAAGGCCCTTCAAAAATGTATATGTATTGCGAAGGAGTAAAACCAATACTGTTATGTGTTGCAGCGTATCCAACTCCAGGAAGCATGGTAGAAGATTGAGCAGCTGGCTGCCAGTCAAAAGGTGCCATGTCATCTATGTCATCTTGACCAGGAACTGCGGCATCATCATTATTGGTTTCTTGGGTCGAATCACGATAATTTTCCGCATTAAACCAAAAGATACGAAGCGGGTCAGCTTCATTTAACCCATTACTTATGAGCTCTCCCTCAACTGGAGCACTCCAATAGGTGTACTCTTGATACGTTGCTAAAGGTGCTGTTTCTTTTTCTACGGAAATTTTATCTCTTGTAGTTAGTACGTCTCCGTCAACAATTGCTAAATCATTGTCTTGAACAAATGCACCATCTGTTTTTACGATAACATTTCCGTTTACTGTCAGATCGTTAACAACTCTGACATAAGTAGAATTTGCAATATTTAAAATACGACCAGTACCTGAATTAACGATTAACTGACAAGCATCAATATCTCCATCTACAGCGGTATCGTAAGTTCCATCGATAATAGCAATATCGTCTTCAGTAGGAGCTGTAAAATTGGTCCAGTCACTACCATCCCAAATTGTTGTAATAGCCGAAAGTTTTACAGCGTTAGAAGCAACATAGCATGTAGCATTATCTTCTCTTACCTGGCAATAGAATTGATAATCGACATAGGATAATGGATTAACGATGTCTAATGTTGCATTAGTTGATACGTTATTAAAATCGGCAGTATTAGGAACAACGACAAAGGCATTTGCACTTGGTACTAAATAATACCACTGATAAGTCAATCCTTGATTACCAGAAACACCTTCAGTTCCAGTAACAGATAATTGCACAGTGGTTGTACAGCTAAATGTTGGTGAATTAAGTACTGATACTGTAGGTGGAACACCTGTTGAAAAATCAAATTGACCAATATCGACATAATCAGAATCACCACAATTTGTCCAATCGATGATATCCCATTCATTAATATCAAAGTGATGTTCAGTTGGGTTTGGAAGCGGCGATGTATCATTTCTTCTACGGAAATTAACACCGTCAACACCTATTCCTAATCCATTTGCCCAATTGTCACTTTCATATAGGCCAAATATATCAACGTCTGTATCGGTTGAAATTTTATACAAACTAATCGCATCAGAGCTGTCAGTATTAAAATTAATACCACTTGATGAACCAAACGTTTGATCTGGAGTGACACTTAAGTTATTTAATGGTGAACACGATGTCGTACCAATTGTAATGACGTAAACTCCTCCAGATGCCAAATTACCACTAAGAGCATTAGAACTTGAAGGACTAGTATTCCCGTTGTTATACACATTCACAGCATAATCAGAAAGATTTACAGTATTAGGTGTGCCATTATATATTTCTACGTAAGATGAGCTACCGGTTTCAGCATCGGTAATTTCACTTATAAAAAGTTCGCTAAGTGTATTCGCATTTGTGGTATCGCATCCGCTAATTGCAGTATCAATTACTGTAAATGAATTCGTAGACGAACAGCCTGTACTGAATTGTACGGCAATATTCCCAGATGAAGCACCACTTGGAACCAGCACAACCAGTTCGGTAGCTGAAGACGATACAGTAGTCATTGGCAAACCATTGATGGTTGCTGTAGCTCCAGTTAAATCATTTGCTGATGTGATCGTGACTTCTGTGTTTTCCGGACCTTGATTAGGCCAAATCGAACTGATTAATGTTGTACTACATACTGCAGTACCTTGAATAGCAAAAGTGTATGGATTTTCGTCACTATCAGAATTTTGTATGGTTACAATAGCTGTACGAACACCATCTGCAGTTGGATCAAATCGAATTCTAAACTCAGATGTTGCTAATGATCCTACTGTAGCTCCAGGTTGTACGGTTACTGTAAAATCTCCAGGATGTGCACCTGCAAGTTGTACTCTTGGAGCACCTGTTAAATTTAACGTTGTTGCACCAATGTTTTCAATAGTATAAATCTTAACAGGACCATTGGCTCCTACATTTGTAGAAGCAAAAAGTGTTTGATTTAAACCACCATTAGCGGCATCATTAAAGCCATTTGGAATAGTGATATTATTTCCTTTGATATTCATTTCTGCAGTAGCAGGTTGAATAACGTTTATCGTATAATCTTCAACTTCACCATCAAAAGGAGTTAGACATGATGTAGGAGCGTTTGTCCCATATCTATTTGAAATACGCATTCTTGTTGCTGCAATCACGGCATTGGTTGGAACTTCAATAGCTAATGGGCTACCGTCGGTTGCACCATCAATAACGTCGTAAGCATTCCCTAATTCATATTGTTCACTGGCTTCAAAAGATCCGTTATTATTCCAGTCTATCCATGCTCTTGCAGTTGTTGTAAAAGCACCATCTGTTTCTACGCGTACTTCAAGATTATAAGTTTCGCCAAGAACAACATCTGTTGAAATTGAAGTAAAATCAGAATACGCATTATCAGTAGTTATAGGTGAAGGGTTGTCAATAGTATTAAAGCTCACGTTGTTAATCAAAGTAAAATAACCATCGCCACCATCACCTTCAGAAGTACAATAGGTTAAAGATGGTACAGCACACACTTCAACACCTCCAGTCCAGGTCGTTCCTCTTACGATAAATGCTCTAAAACAATAGCTTGTTCCATTGGTAAGACCGGTTACTGCAACGGTGTTTCCTGAACCTTTATACACCACTTGATTCGGACCTGTATAATTTGAATTAGCTGTATAAGCAGAACCATCACCTGTAGGCGTAAATACCACAGGACCTTCATTGGCAACAATAAGGATATCGTCAAAACAAGAAGTTGGTAATGGGTTTAACCAATTTAATGTGACTTGATTGGTTAGTGGTGTTGCTGTAAAATTTCTAATATCTCCTTGAGCAAGTCCTTCTAAATTACTACCACCAGATGTTCCATTAGACCAGCCAGTGAGTGTTCCGCCATTGTATGCGAAAATTCTAAACGAATAGGTTGTTCCTTCTGTTAAACCTGTGACAGTAGCCGTTGTGCCATTGCCTTTATATACCACTTTACCTAAAGATGCAGGTGTTTCAAAAGGTGCCGCACTAAAGTCGGAGTTTGCCGTATAAGTATCCGCATCATTTGGAGGAGATGTTGGGTCGGTAGTGCCAGCTATGGCAAAAATCACATAGCCTCCAGTTGGTGGCGTTGCAGGATTATTCCATGTTAAAATAACAGAAGTATCTTCAAAACAACCACTTAAACTTTGAGCGTTATTAGGAGAACTGTTAGATAGTGTTAATGTTGCAGGATTAGATGTTGTAGAACCACAAGCATTAGTAACCACACAGCGGTATTGATTACCATCCATAACAGCCGAAGTTGCAGCAGTGGTATAAGTATCGGTCGTTGCTCCTGTACCTCCGGAAACATTACCCCAACCTGAACCAGAATTAACTTCCCATTGGTAACTTACAGCATTTGCAGCAGTGACACTAAACGTTGCGGTATTAGGAATGACTTCATTTTGATTAGTAGGTTGTGTTGAAATAGTTGGTGCTGAAATACCAGTACCAGTAATATTTATAGTAGGTGAATTACTTGTTGGTGTAGTACTTGTAACCGATATAGTAGCTGTTTGTGCGCCAAGCGCTGTTGGCGTAAATGTGACATCGAAAGTTGCCGAGCCAGAAGCCGCAATTGCTGTTGATGAGAGGTTAGATACAACAAATTGAGCATCATCAGAACTTACATTTATACCAGCAGCTGGTAAAATGCCACTGTTGCTAATGGTGTATTGAATTGTTGATGCAGCAGTAGTTAAACAAGAATTTCCATGATTTGTTGTTCCTGAAATTGCTAAGTTTGGATCGGTCACAGCAGCTGCAGTCCAAGAAATATCATCTAAAACCATTTGCCTGGTTCCTACAGAGAAAAATTCTATTAATACGGCTCCACTTTCGTTTACTGTAACAGTTCTACTATAATCTGGACCTTCAGCAGCTAGAGTATAAGTATCGTAAAGGGTTCCATTAACATGAACCTCAATAGTTCTGTCGGCTGCAGTACCTCCAGTAAAATAAGATGAAACAGTGTAAGATAAATCTCCAACGCCATTAGCATTTGATGTTGCACTTAAAGATCGCACAGGACCATTTCCAGGTCTTCCGAAACCAATTGAAGTGCCAGTTATATTATCAGTAGCTGTTACTGTTCTAGCAGTAGTATATGACCATGTAACTCCGTTATCACCAGTATAAGAGCCATCAACATAACTTGAAGCTGAAGCATTTAAATTAGTAAGAGTTTCCGAACCTTGCCCATAACCAGACAAAACAGCGCATAGCAATGCTATTAATATAAAGGAGTAATTCTTTTTCATAGGGATGAATTATTTAAATATATCTAGCTTGCTTATGAAGCAAACATGCAAATTTACGCAAAAATACTTATAAGCTAGGCGATTAAGGTATGACATTTATTAACAAATTGTTATATTTTCGCAGTATGAATCTATCAAAAACGTATACCGTCGACGAAGCGCAAAAACGCTTAGAACAGTATTGTGCCTATCAAGAGCGTTGTCATAAAGAAGTGACCCAAAAATTATATGATATGAAGATGATTCCTGAGGCGAGAGACCAGATTATAGTTCATTTACTTCAACATAACTTTTTAAATGAAGAACGTTTTGCTAAAGCTTTTGTGCGAGGAAAATTCAGAATAAAGAAATGGGGAAAACAACGTTTACAATTAGAATTGAAGCGAAAAGATATTAACAATACGCTTATTGCTATAGCTCTAAAAGAGATTGACGATGTAGATTATTATGAGACGTTTAATTCGCTTGCAGAGCGAAAGTTTGAGACCATCAAAGCATCAAACACTCAAAAGAAGCGTAAAAAACTAGCTGATTATTTGTTGTATCGCGGTTGGGAATCACATTTGGTCTACGATAAAATACGGGAATTAATTCCATAAAAAAAGCATCCTAAATTGAATCAGGATGCTTTTTTTATCTTTTTATGTGGATTACAAATTAAATGTTGCTCCAATATTTACAGCAAATTGATTGTGAATATAGTAGCCTATATCTGTTTTGTCATTACTGTATTTTGCTAACGGAAATGTTGTTTCTGTGAATATTCCGAAGCCATCAGAAAAGAAATAGCGCGCACCAACATGACCTCCGAAGTTTTTTAAACTAAGGCTTAAACCAGGATAAACATCAAAATTTTCATCGATGTTTAACACATTACCTAAGTTGGCATTAAATCTGGCTTTTAAATCGAAACGATCACCAAAGTCAGCATCTAATCTATCATCAATTCCTAAAGCGTAAGCAGACGATATACCAATTGAAATATTATCTCCTAATCCGTAATCAAAACTTACATTAATACCTGTAGCTTCATCTTGAATGTTAGCTCCAACTTGAAACTTCTGGTCTCCTTTTCCTTCAAATGCTTGTCCGTTTACTAATGAAACAGAAACTAAAGCGATAACTAAAAGTAATTTTTTCATAATTGTATGTCTAAAATTTGAGTTGGCAAATATATTACAAGTTTTTAATACTGAAGTGTTTTTGCTAAAAACTCTTTTCTGTACGTTTAATAGCCTGTTCGTTTTTCCAATCAATCCAGTTTTGTCCTTTAACACGTCGCATGAGGTTATCAAAATGACGCATGACTAAAACATTGTACAAGGCTTTCCCTAAGTTTTTAGGATGTCTTGCAATAGCTCTTAAACTCATTGAAAATCCTGGAGTGAGATATTTCATATAATGCCAATAGCCTTCGGGCATATACAGCACTTCTCCATGATTTAATTCGCAAGTCCAGCCTTTTGCATGTTGAAGAGCTGGCCATTTTTCAAAATCTGGGTTAGAGAAATCGATATCTTCTCTTGTAATTAGGGAATGCGGAATTTTATATAAATAATCGTTTTGCTTTTGATCAAACAAGATGCATTGCTTTTTACCTTCAAAATGAAAATGGAAAATATTCGCCAAATCAATGTCATAATGCATGAACGTATGAGAATCTCTACCACCAAAAAACAGCATTGGCAAGCTTTTCATTAATTTCAAGCCAAAATCGGGATAGGAGAAATCTTGTTGTAATTGTGGGATTTCCTTTAGGATATTCCAAAGAAAAATGCGGTATTTGGTAGGTTCGCTCTTTAGTAAATCTACATAAGCACTCATTTTCATTTTTGCATGAGGCTCGTTAAAGCCATCCTTATAGTCTACAGGTCTGTCGTCGTAAAGCGGTACCGTTTTATCACCTGCAATGGTTTTCATATAATCAAGATTCCATTTGTTGTAAGCAGGCCAATCTTCTATAAAGCGTTCTATAACCACAGGTTTTTGCGGTTTAAAGTAGCTGGATATAAACTCCTCTTTGGTGATGTTCTTCACACGAGGAATGTCTTGAAGATTCAATGTAGGCATCAAAAAAAATTAGTGTTCAAAGTTAAGAAAACGTTACCAAACCCAATTAATTGTATGTTAAAATTTACAATTCAAACATAGAATTTCAGCCATTATGTCTAAGCTTTATAATAAAATAAATGTTTAGTTGTCTTTTTTAACCTTGTATTTGCCAGAATTAGATACAATGAGCAGATAAGGTAAACCAATAGCCAATGCTATAAAAAGGGCATAGGTTTCTAGTTTAGGGTTTGCTAACCATTTGGATATGATAGTGCCTAAAATTAATATAAAAGCCATGCCAAACATGGCATTTCTAAAAACACTGGCAATACCATCGATGTCGTATTTATCTTGTTCTTCTTTAGACATGGTATTATAGCCAGCAATAAGCATATACATTTTGCCGTATTTGATAAGAATACCTAAAATTATAAAGATAATAGCAACGAGTATTGGCATAGGTTATTTAAGTGCCTTGGCTTTAAGTTTAGCCTCTTCATTTCGCTCGATAGAATGCTCAGGTCGGGACCATTTAGGTTTTTCTCCTAAAGATTGATATTGAGAATCTTGAGCTTCAACGGTTTCAGGCTGCATTTTTTTAATAAATGGCTTTTGCGGATTTAAGCCCAACAGTTTAAACATTTCCATATCGGCATTGACATCAGGATTTGGAGTTGTTAAAAGTTTGTCTCCGGCAAAAATAGAATTTGCTCCTGCAAAGAAACACATAGCCTGACCTTCTCTGGTCATTTCGGTACGACCAGCACTTAAGCGCACTTGAGTTTCAGGCATAACAATTCTTGTCGTTGCGACCATTCTTACCATATCCCAAATAGACACCGGTTTTTGGTCTTCAAGAGGCGTACCTTCAACAGCTACTAAGGCATTAATAGGAACCGATTCTGGTTGCGGATTTAAAGTCGATAAAGCGACTAGCATTCCGGCTCTGTCTTCTTCTTTTTCTCCCATGCCAATAATACCACCAGAACACACGGTTACATTAGTTTTTCTAACATTATCAATAGTTTCTAAGCGGTCTTCATATCCACGCGTAGAAATCACTTCTTTATAATATTCTTCGGAAGAATCTAAGTTGTGATTGTAGGCATATAAACCCGCTTCGGCTAAACGTTGCGCCTGATTTTCGGTAATCATTCCAAGTGTGCAGCAGACTTCCATATCCAGTTTGTTAATGGTTCTTACCATTTCTAAAACCTGATCAAATTCTTCGCCGTCTTTTACATTACGCCAGGCGGCTCCCATACATACTCTAGAACTTCCTGAAGATTTTGCGCGTAAAGCTTGAGCTTTCACCTGTTGAACTGTCATTAAATCATTACCTTCAATGTTGGTGTGGTAACGTGCTGCTTGTGGGCAATACCCACAATCTTCAGGACAACCACCTGTTTTTATAGATAATAACGTAGAGACCTGAACCGTATTTGGGTCATGGTGTTTACGATGAATTGTTGCTGCATTATACAGCAATTCCATTAAAGGTGTATTATAGATGTCTAGGATTTGTTCTTTCGTCCAATTATGTCTAGTTCTACTCATATTGTTTCGTCTTTATAGCGTTCAAAAATACCTATTTTATACCCATAAATTTATCAAAAAGCGCATAAAATTTTTCAGGTTCTTCAAGGTATGGATTATGAGCACTTTGCTCAAACATTTCAAATTGAGCTTGCGGCATAAACGTTTTGTATTGTATAGCAAATTCTGGTGTTGATACACCATCGTAACGGCCTGCAACGATTAAAGTTTTGGCTTTTACGTCTTTTAAATGTTGTCTGTAATCTTGGTTAATCATACTTCCCGATACATCAAAATCACCATCTACACCTATAATTGTTGTATAAACGTCACCAGCCCAACTTCGGTGTTTTGTTTTAGGCGATTTGGACTTTAGTTTGGTATTGTGATAGTAAACGTATTTGGTCGGAAAATTACCATATACGGTTTTTAAAGGCTCTTGACTTGATACATAACCTAAATGGCGTAATGAATCTACAACTTTCCATTTTTCGGGAAAATGTGTCTTAGCATAATGGTTGTAACTATCACAATTGGCTTGCCACATCGCTCCAGAATGAAACCCATTAATAAGAACCATGCGATCCACATTATCCTTATATTTTATGGCATACGCCTGTGCTGGAACAGTACCATAGGAATGACCAACAAGTGATATTGTATCAAATTTTAAAAGTTTCCGAAGTTTTTCAATCATCTCCACATCGCTTTCTACACTGTATTCGGAAACATCTTTTGCATTATCACTTTTTCCACGACCCAACCAATCAAAAAACACAACCGTATTTGTTTTATAGTAGTGACCAAAAGCACCTTGCATATAATCATGAGAATTTCCAGGTCCGCCAGGCAGAAAGAAAACAGGATCACCTTCACCTAAAACTTCGACGTTGATTTGATAGCCATCAATGGTATAAAACTTAGATTCGAACTTATCAAATATGTTAGGATCGGTTTGCGAAAAGGCAATGGTGTGAAATAAAACTAAAGTGAAGCATGTTTTAATAATTGATGTCATAATTAGAATGTTTCGTGTAAATATAATTATAAACCAATGAACAAAAAAAATCCGCTCAGTGGCGGATTTTTATATGGGTTAACTTTCTTTATGATCTGTTTGCTTCGGAAGTGTTTTTGGGTCTTCCGTTTTAGTTTTGTCTTTCCCTTTTAAGTATTCCGGTAAATCCATACCAGCCATATTAAACATCTCTTGAAGTGGAGGCACTGATTTGTACATTCCAGATAAGAAATTTGCGGTAGACGATTTTCCGTCTTCACCATTGCCACCATTTTCCCAAACGGTAACTTTATCAATTTTGATATTTTTAATGGCATCGGCCTGGGTTTTTACTAATTCTGGCAATTTATCAGCAATTAATAACAACACCGCATCACGACTGCTGTTTCCGGCCGCTTTAACGATTTCTTGCAGACCAGCAGCTTGTTTCGTTAAGACTTCAAACTGACCTTGTGCTTCAGCTTGCGCTTTAAATAAGATGGCATCTGCTTCACCTTTTGCTTTGCGACGAATCATTTCAGCTTCGGCTTCGGCATCAATTTCAACTTTGCGTTTATCAATTTCAGCTGGAACGATAACATCGGCCATTTGAGATGAGCGTTCGCGTTCTGCTCTGGCTATTTCGGCATCTTTTTCAGCAGCATAGGATTCTTCTAAGGCTTTAGCGCTTTGTACTTTTTCGGCAGCAATAGCGACACGTTCAGCTTCGGCTTCACGTTGACGACGTAAGGAATCAGAATTGGCGACGGCTATTTTTGCAGTGTTTTCACCTTCAACAGCCTGAGCATTTGCAGCAGCAACTTGTGTACGTTCATCTTGAACAGCGTTAGCTTCACCAATAGATCCATCTCTGGTTTTTTCGGCAACCGATTTACGAGCCGCGTTAATGGCGTGCGCTGCAGCTTCTTTACCTAAAGCTTCAATATAACCTGATTCATCAACAATATCGGTGATGTTTACGTTGATTAATTTGAGTCCTACCTTCTTTAATTCAGATTCTACCGATTGCGAAATATTAGTTAAAAACTTATCTCGGTCGCTATTAATTTCTTCAATATCCATAGAAGCAACAACTAAACGTAATTGTCCGAAAATAATTTCTTTAGCCAATTCTTGTACATCTTGTTGTGCAAGCCCTAATAAACGTTCGGCAGCATTTTGCATCACACCAGGTTCGGTAGAAACACCAATGGTAAATCGCGACGGAACATTAACACGAATGTTTTGTTTTGATAAAGCGTTAACAAGATTAACTTCTATTGAAATAGGTGTTAGATCTAAAAATTCATAGTCTTGAATTACAGGAAAAATAAAGGCAGCACCACCATGAATACATTTAGCAGATTGACCACCACCAACTTTTCCATAGACCACTAAAATACGGTCTGAAGGACAGCGTTTATAACGTTTAATAAGAATAATTAGAAAGACAAATACAATGAGTATCGCAATAACGATAACTATTGGAAAGCCTAAATCAAAGTCTGGTTGTGTCAGAAGGAATTTCATAGGTTTTTGTTTTAATTGGTTCTATAGGTTTTTTAGTTTGTTCTACGATTAATATACCATTGCTGGTAACATCTACAACTTGAATAATGGTTCCGGATTTGAGTTCGGTTAACGAATCGGAAAGGGCTTCAAGTTCTCTTAAAGTGCCTTGAACACGAACACTTACTTTGCCCATTTTTGAACGATTTGCGCCAACAGTGAGGTAGACTTCGCCAATCGCATCGACAGCATTTTTATAGTCTAGAGTTCCGCTATCGGCTAATTTCTGCATCGAAAAAAACATGGCAGCCATTATGGCCATCATTAGGAGTCCGCAAGCAGCGGCAATTATAACGCTAAGCGGTTTTGATAATCCGGCATTAAGACAAGCAATGCCTGTCCATCCAAAAATAGTAAAGAAGCCTACAAGGTTTTTAAAGGTAATAAACTGAAAGCCTATTCCGGTGTCGGCATCAATATCGGCATCTACGTCACCAATTTCGCTGCCACCATCAATTCCTGCAAAAGTTGTGATGATTACAAAGACAAAGAGTAGTGAGCCTATTAGCGCAATAATCCAAAAGAATTGAGAGAATCCATCTAAAGCAGAAAACCATTCCATAATCGGTTCGTATTAAAAATTAATATTGAAATATAAGACCTTTAAAAGGTTCTTACAATTTTATTTTGAAAGCAAAATAGACACAGCATTTCCACCAAATCCAACAGCATTTACAAGAATTGTTTTTATGCGTTTAGGTGTGTCAACTTTTAGGTAAGGTACCGAAATGAATTCTTTATGTTGCAACATCATAAGTGCCATTTCAATATTTAAAAGTCCGGAAGCACCAAGGCTGTGACCTATCTTCCATTTATTGGTAGTTAATGAAGGAATTTTGTTACAAAAAACTTTTTGAATAGCATTTATTTCGGCTTGATCCCCTTTTATTGTTCCAGGCGTGTGTGTGACAATAACATCGATATCGTCTGGATTTAGCTTGCCTAAAGCCATAGTCATGGAGCGTTGAAAACAAATTGCATCGGTTGATAGCGATGCATTGTGTTCTAAAATTTCGGTAGCATAACCGACGCCTATAATTTTAGCTAAAGCATTTGGTACTTCACCAGATTCAAGGCATGCCATTGCAGCACCTTCACCTAAAATCATAGTATTTTGAGTTTTGTTAGGGTCTAATGCTTGATTTGGAAACGTATTATTTTTAGCCTCCGAATAAATTTTTAAGGCTTGCATCTGAGCAATAGTAAAAGGTGTAAGAGGTGCTTCACTACCTCCAACTAAGAACTTGTCGCACATACCAGAATTGATCCATGCAATTCCGTTAAGCATGGCGTGTAATGCTGTAGAGCAGGTGATTGAGTGTGAGATTTCTGGGCCTTTGGTTTGTAAATCATGTGCAACCCATGAGGAGATATTTCCTAAGGTTGTGGTTGGTGATGTTAATGTTTCAGCTTTGTTTTTACTGAGGAAAGCTTTATGATAATTTTCAAATAAGGCAGTTGCACCACGAGATGAACCAATGTTGATTCCGAAGTTATCTGTAGCCTTCCAATTGGCATTTTTTACAGCTTGTCGAGAGGCATAAATAGCATATAAAACTGTGTCATCTAGAGCTTTATACTTTGGGTTGGAGTGTCTTAAAACCTTGATAGACTTTTTAATGTCTGTAGCAATCTTAGCAACTAAAGCATCGTGTTTTTGGGTAAAACAGTGGGACTCAGATTTGTAGGAAGTCCAGATGTCTTCAGGCTGAGTGCCTAAAGGTGAAATTGACGAAATAGCAGTTATGGAAATGGGTTGCTGCAAAAGGTTTAAATTTTAGGCAAAAGTAAGATTTAAACCCTCATCAAAAAAAATAACCGCTAGTCAAATTTAAAACTTTAGATAGATTTGATATCCTAATTGTATTTCACTGTAACCATTCGTTTCCCATTTGGAAGTATTGGTATATCTATAACGGAAGAAAAACTTATTATCGCTATCTGCCGAAGGGGTGTAAAACGCTCCAAACTCGTATCGTTGTAACCAACGTTGGTCTTTTAGCGCTTCAGACCTGTCTGGGTTTTCTAGGAAATCTTCTGCTGAATACACCGAGAAAAACTCCTCGTTATCTGGAACGATAGTTCTAAATGGTCTAAATCGAAGGTAGCCACCAAATCGCTCTTCTGGGCGAATTCTTAAAATCACATCCGGATAAAGACGAATCATATTGACGTCTTTTTCGAATAAGCGTGTCGTAGTTTCGGGGTTTTGCTCATCTGCAACAGGGATGTCGTCTACAACTTTAACTCTTCCATAATGCACGCCTCCATTAAGTTCTAAACGGGTTTTTATAAGCGGAAAATCAAAAGAAACAATATTTAAGTCGACACCTACAGATACATTTTCATAACGTATTAAATCCAGATAGGTGATGTAATTATCAATCTGTGATTCATTATTTACAAAACTTTCTGCTTTTTTAACTTGTAGCTCACGATCTTCTTCGTTGAGTTTTGCCCAGGTTAAATTGAACACAGCATAATTGGCAAAGCCATAATTTGAGCTCCTTCCCAGACCTAATGGCATGCGTTTGGTCCATAATGGAATTTGCTTTTCGATTTCAATTTGAACTAATCCGTTAGGTTCACTTTCTTTTAAACCATTAAAATCGGTAAAGATTTTAGCATTTAAAATTTTAGAGGATTTCTCTTTTTTGAGCTCGACTTGATGATTCTTATCTGGATCGTCTAAGGGCAAGGTTAACACTTGATCTTTAGGACTAAAATCCAAACGGTCATTTTGATGACGTTGAATATATAAACTAATTACATTGTTGAGTGGTAGTGAAAATACTTTTTCGAATCCTTCAAAAGCGTATAATGTGTAACCTTTTAAATCTGCAAAATCTGTTTTAGAGCTAAAGCCAATAGGAAATTCATTATCGAATTTATACTCTTTTTTCATTGTTTCTTTAAAAATATCCTTGATATAAGGTTCTTGATAAAATCCTTTAAATGCGTCATCTAGATTAACGTCTGTATAAAAAACCTCATACTTACCTTTAATAGAATTGAGAATGGCAATTTTATCAATTTCCGGATGAACGGCTTTACCTGTAACTGTTATGTGTTCGATAAAACCGTCATTAAAATCAATTTCTATATTTTCGACATCAAATTTCCAAAATGGGATATCTACAATTTGATTACTTCGTTGGGCAATTAAAAAGTTAATGTCGTTTTGAAAGCCTTTAGCTTTATCAGCAAATTTTATTCTCGAAATTTCATATGCTTTAATTCTGGAGCCCATCTCTTTAACAGTAGCTTCTCCATTAGTTATATTAGTTTTGTTTTCAACGAGTAACTCTTGTAATTTCGTTTGCTTAGGTGTTAAGTAGCTGTCAATTAAATTTTGATTTTTACTTACAAGAGCATTTTTAATATCGACGTCATTTAATAACAGTTGCTGCGTTAATGAGTCTTTAGTTTTTTCATATTTTGATGTCTCTTTTTTTAGATTAGCAATCTTCTTGTTGGAATCATCAATTAATTTTGAATATGCCGATTCAATCTTTTCACAGAGGTTTTTACGGTATTTCTCTTTAAAGTAATTATTAGCTAATTCGCCTTTCATAAATTCACCAAATTTGTACGTAGCATACCATTCTTTAAGTTTATTACTAACATGAATTTCGAATATAGATTTAGTTTTTGAACTTGTATTGATTCGTTTTAAGCTTTGGTAATAGTCGAATAATTTTGATAGATAAGTGTCCTCAATGGTTTCTGTAGTTGTTGTATTTGATTTGTTTGTGCCACTCGTTGTGCTTTCTGAGCTCGTTGTTTCACTTGATGTGTTGGGATTTGGCGCTTGATGACATTTATCTAATGTGCTTAAATTCAGCTTGGCTCTGAGTTGAATGATTTCGGTAAGTTTTTCACTTTCAGGAAATTGATTTTTTAAACAGTTGATCTCATTTTCTAGATTTTTACTGTAATATCTTTTGTATATATAATCATTATCATCAGCTTTTACTTCAATTTTTTTTGTCAGAAAGGTTAAAAAAGGATCTCCGTCAAGATAGTTTTTATTAGTGCCTTCTTGATTCAAGTTCTGTAAAAAGTTTTCTTTACTGTCTTTTGCCTTGATGATCAAATTGGTGACATGTTTTGTTACCTTTTTAAAGTAATCTTTTGTGTCTATGCCATTAATATTATTTTTTCTGATAATTACAGATTGCTCATATTTTAAAATTCCCGCAACAGGTTCGGTATCATATTGAAATGCCGTTATCGCAAGAGCATCAAAAAACTGAAAAATATTTCTAACCCTTTGAACAGTTTTTTTCCGATTACTTAGTAGTGAAGCAAGTTGTTCTTTAGAGTCATCATCAGCTGATGCTTTGTCGTCTTCTTCGGTTTGCTTAAGAGGTGCAAGCGTTGTTTTAAAAATATTATACTCTTTATTAGCTTCGTCTTTTTCTTCTATACTATTGATTGCTTCTACCAAATGAGTCCTAAAAGAGTTTTCGGTAAATGGAAAGACTTTAAAGGTAATATCGACTTCTTCGCTATTATCTTTTTTTGTTTTTAAAGTTTCATTTTTTTCATTTTTTAGAGTGAAAGTAATGCTGTTTATCGATTCTGCCGAAGCGTATATCATTATGGTTTCAGTTTTCTCCTTTTCAGATAAAGAAAATGTATAAGGTTGAAGTTCTTTTTGTGCATGCAAACCAAACACAACAAATAATAGTAGGATAGTAAGTTTTAGTTTCATGATATTAGTTTTGTTTGGTTAAATTGAAATGTAACAGACGTGCTTCTGTGTTATTCGTATAGTTGATATAACCCGTTAGATGATTGTCATCGAACTGTAATGTGTCTTGCGGACTATTAATTATCGCAGATAGATTAGACGCATTTCGATCTAATATGTTTCCGGAGATTAAGTGCTGCGAATTAAAGCTACCCTCTAATCGTGAAACATCATTTTCATCTTCATTTTCAATAAAAAAATTAAAGGCACCTTGATAATCCACAAAGCCAGTGCAAGTCACACTTCGTTGAAATGTAGTATCGGTTTCTGTAGGTGTATAGACATTAAGTTCTCCAGTGTATAAACCGTTAAAGTCGTGATCACTATTTGGATTACTGAAATTTAAAATCGACGTCATCACATTTGTATTCGTAAACAATTGATTGGTTTGCTCTAACGCTATAGAGTCTGTAGTACTACCTGATGTGATCTCAGTGCTGGCCTGTTTTATAAAGGCTAAATTGTTGTAGTTTAATACATCGTCTTTAAATGAAAACACAATAAAATCTAATGTAAAGTCGTCGTCACTTATGTTTTTTACCTGTAGGGTATTTGTGTAAGGGATGACAGATGACCTGTTTTCTGAAATTTGAGAAAAATTGAAATTAGCCTTATTAGGAATATTAAAACTATACGTTTTAGGTACAAGCTCAGGTTCTTTGTAATGGTCTTGTTCACAGGAATAATAACATACGGAAAACATAAACAGCGACATCACTGCGTAGCACAATTTCTTACTCATAATGGGTTGGTTTTGAGTTTGTAAAAATTTATTTGTGCATGCCGTTAATACGGAATGCTGTCAACAAAACTGTATTAACTTTAATATAGTGAGATAAGTAAAAGTAAAAAAAATATACTAGTCAACGAAATTAATAGCAGAGAAACTGTTTTATAAAATATCTAAGGCCTCCTCAATGACACTATATACTTTTTTAAGCTCTGTATCTGAAATGACATATGGTGCCAAAATGTAAATGGTATGTCCTAAAGGTCTTAAAAACACACCATGAGTCATAAAATGATCGAATAATCGGTCGCGTAAATTTCCGTAGCGCTCCATTTTAACATCTAGATCTAAGGCGAAAATAATTCCGGTTTGTCTTATTGATGCCACTTTTGGGTGTGGTTTGATATGTTCGCCAAATTGTTGATGTGAGTTGATAATACGCTTGATGCGATTTTGAATATCATCAGATGTTAATAGCTCAATACCAGCCAAAGCCGCTCTACAGGCTAAGGGATTTGCAGAATAGGTATGCCCGTGAAATAATCCCTTTTTAATGTCGTCACTATAAAACGCGTTATAAATGTCTTGTGAACAGCTTGTTATTGCCATAGGTAATAATCCGGCGGTTAGTGCTTTACTTAAACACATGATATCTGGTTTTTCCTCTATACCATCTGAAGCAAAAAAATGTCCTGTTTTACCAAAACCTGTCATTACTTCATCGGCAACGGTAAGAATACCATAGTCTTTACAAAATTTTAATATAGTATTTAAGCCTTCAGCATCATGCATTTTCATAGCGGCTGCACCTTGAACTAAAGGTTCATAAACAAAAGCTGCAATATCATTAGTCATAATCAACTTTCGGAGTTGTTCTAAAATTTGCTCATGATTATTTCCGTTAGGTGTAGGAATACGTTTAACATCGAGAAAGAAATCTTCAAAGGGTCCGTTATATACAGATAACCCTGATACACTCATTGCTCCAAAAGTATCGCCATGAAAACCATCTTCAAAAGCGACAAGTACATTGCGCGTCTCTCCTTTATTAAAATGATATTGTAAAGCCATTTTGATGCCTATTTCAACTGCAGTCGAACCATTATCACTAAAAAAGAGTTTCTTTTGATTTTTTGGAAGTATGCTTATTAATGCTTCTGAAAGCTCGATAGCTGGTTGATGTGTGAATCCGCTAAAAACGACCTGATCCAGAGTTTGCATTTGCTCAGCAACGCGATTTGTGATATACGAATTACAGTGGCCATACATGCACGTGTACCACGAGGCAATAGCATCGATATAAGTATTGCCTTCTTCATCAGTTAATTCGCAACCTTTAGCTTTTATAATTGCGATATGATCTGGATGCGTTTTGTGCTGAGTGAGTGGATGCCAAAGGTGCTTTTTATCTCTTTCTTTTAGTGTCATAAGCGTCATGCTGAACTTGGTTCAGCATCTCATTATTTAGGTGACTTCTGATAACTGTTGAAGCTTCAGAATGCAACGATATTAGTTTGTGTTTATGTCTTTTTTAAATAATTCAGCATATGCTTTTACTACATTTTTATCAAAATACGGTTCTTCATCTATGCGACCAATAACGTGGGCATTACTCATAGTCATGATAATGTCTTCTGTGGTTTTATGCTCATTTCCGCTAAATATAACAGAAGCCTCAATGCCTTTGTCTTTTAATGTATTTAGGGTTAACAATGTATGGTTTATGCTTCCTAAATAATGTCTTGACACAACAATAACCTTATAATCGGGTTGGATGAGGTCTAAAATTGTTTGTGTGCTATTTATCGGGACCAATAAGCCTCCAGCACCTTCTATTACCAAATGATTGTTAGTTTTTGGAGCTTGTATCGTTTTTAAATTTATAGTAATACCATCGATGTCTGCTGCTGCATGCGGACTCATTGGTGTTTGTAAAGCATGACTATTAGCATGAAATTTAGAGTTTGTGTTAGATATCAAACGTTGCACCTTTTTAGTGTCACAATTATCTAAATCTCCAGCTTGAATAGGTTTCCAGTAATCGGCCTCTAAGGCTTCAGTAATGATAGCTGCTGCAACTGTTTTTCCTACATCTGTGCCAATACCTGTGATGAAATATGTACTCATTTAAAAGATAGTTTTACAATCGTTACAAATGTATTTTGTCTTTTCAAAAAATGGAAATAACATATAAAAAAGGTTTTTGCGTTCTAAAGGAGCTATTAAAATATGATTAGATTGGCAGGACGGACATGCTATGGCGTTTCCTTCTGAATCAACTTCGTAAGGTCTTATATCATTGTAAATTTGCAAAGCTTTTTCAAAATCGGCATTAGCTACCAAAAGTTTTACACCTCCAATTGCCTGGCTTATCAAGGGATCAGAATCTACCGTTTTTTCATCTAATAGTAGTACCGAAACACCTTCGTTTTCGAGTTTAGATTTCGTGATCTGTGCTTCAGTAGAATACGGAAATGTTGCCAGTACAGTATAATTATCTATCATAAAGAAATATTATATTTAAACAAAAGTAGCAAGTAACTCTAAGACTTTGGTGATTTCTTCTGAAGAATTATAACTGTGCAAACAAAACCGAAGACGTTCTTTTCCCTTTGGAACAGTAGGAGCAAGAATAGCTTTAATATCAAACCCATGTTGCTGAAGCATATCTGCTATAGTTTTTACAGTTTTATTTCCAGAAATCATACAACATTGAATGGCCGAATCACTTTGTGTAAATAATTGCTGCAAATTAAGGCGTTTGAGTTCTAGTTTAAAAAAGTGAATGTTGTGTTGAAGGATTGTAATAGCAGAAAGACCACTTTCAGTATCAAGTGCATCATAAGATACTGATATTGTAGCTATGCTATGAGGAGGAAATGCCGTTGTGTAAATAAATGGTCTTGAAAAGTTGATAAGGTAATCTTTTAGCTCCTGACTACATAAAATAGCTGCGCCATGACAACCAAGCGCTTTTCCGAAGGTAATGACTCTTGCAAAAACAGAATCCTCTATGTGTAATTCGTTGACGAGCCCTTCTCCTTTTGTGCCAAAAACTCCAAGCGCATGAGCTTCATCAATGATAAGATTGGCATTATACTGTTGGTTAATTTTTGATAAGCGTTTTAAATCAGGAGAGTCTCCATCCATTGAGAAAACCGATTCGGTAACAATATATATCTCCTGCAGAGATGCCGAATCAGTTTCGGTATGACGCTCAATGAGCTGTTCTAAAACGTCTAAGTTGTTGTGCTCAAATTTGTAGGCTTTTGCATGACTCATTGAAATCCCATCACGTATAGAAGCATGGCAATATTCGTCGTATAGAATAATGTCATTTCGTTGTGGAACAGCTGAAAACAGGCCTAAATTAGCAGCATAACCAGAATTAAAAATTAAGGCAGTTTCCGAATGGTGAAACGTACTTATCTGTTGTTCTGTACTGGTATATAATTTGTGATTCCCAGATAATAATCGGGATCCTGTTGCTCCATTTTGCATCATATCTTCTTGTTTTAAAAGGATATGAGCCTGATCAAATATGGTTTGAGACCTGGAAAATCCCAAGTAATCATTAGATGAGAAATCTACAAGCGTATTCGATTCGCTTAATCGTCTAAGGGCATTGTCTTGCAGACGTTTATTTAATTTGTATTGGAGTTTTTTAGGGAGCATTACTAATAATTAGTCTATGTATACAATGTCGCCATGCGTTCTAAGGTGATTTTTATCTACCCATTTATAATCTCCTTTTTCAGTCGCATCTAAAAGATCAATTAATAAGGCATCTGCAATATGTGAGGCCACCTCAAAAGCATCTTTGACTTGTTTGGTTTTATAGACGGTTATTTTTTTATTTCTTTCGTAAAAGATATTCAACACAATAATCGGAAAAGTGTTAGTCGTTTCAGCAGTTAAGGCTCTAACGGTTATATCTTCGGTGGTATTAAATACAGATACGTATTCTGGATTTTGCAGTTTTTGCCATTTTCCAAAAGTAAAACCTAAAAAGGCATTGACGTTTCGGTAGGTCTGGGATTCCAAATCGATTTCAGAGCCTTCAGTCTTTAGCATCATGACTCCAAAAAGAAGTGGCACTAATGCATATGGCGTTAGTACAATAAGTCCTAAAACACCAACACCTAATGCGGCAAACCCAATCATAATTTTCCAAATGGGTATTTTTCGTATGTATCTAATCGTTGCGTCCATAAGTACAAATATAGGCAATGAAACCCTTAATGCTGAGTAATTTGTGGTTCTTTAAATTATTCTTTTTAGATAAAAAATTATTGTTTATCAATAATTTTTATATATTTGTTATCGTTAAACAATAATAAAATGAAAACTAAACAGATTTTTAAACTGATGAATGTTGTGTCTTGGATTGTATTTATCGGTTATTGTATAAAGGCTGGAGCAATAGCCATTGTATCTATTTTGAGTCTTTTCGGCAATAAGAATGCTACTGAAAACTTGTATATGGGTATAGACCTTTCTGATATGTATGATTTTAATACCACCTATTTTATATGCGTTGTAATTTTACTTGTATTGATGGCCAGTTTTAAAGCCTATATGTTTTACCTTCTTATAAAGATTTTTAAGCAAGTGGATTATAATATGCCCTTTAAGGATGAGGTCTTGAAGTTGATTTTTAAAATTAGTTATGTGTCATTAAGTGTTGGTATACTAGGTGCTATTGGAAAGGTCTACTTGACCTGGTTGGCTACTAAAGTGATGTTTGCGCAAATTGATATAGGAGCATCGGCCTATGTATTTATGGCAGGTGTCATTTTTATTGTAGCCTCCTTATTTAAACGCGCTATTGCTATTCAATCAGAAAACGAATTAACAATATAATCATGAAAGACAATACAACTATTTTGATCATTATAACATGGGTTGTTTTGCTATCGGCAGTTTCGATATTGCTGAATGATATACGTGAATTTGATTTTAATCAATTCAAGGCATTTCAAAATTGGGCAAAATCAGCAGACAGTAATGAGTCTTGGTTGACATCAAAAAATGCCATTCAGTGGAGTTATTACATTATTAGTGCTGCCTTATTTTTTTGGAGAGCTTATCTTATATATGGGTTCTCATATTTTTTATCAATTCTGAAAGAGATAGACAGCGGAAATTATTTTAGCGACACTAACATCAAGTATTTCAAAAAAATAGGAGATATCTTTATTCAATATACGGTTAGTGTACTAATTTTAAGATTTCTTCTTGCGCTTATTGGTGAATCAACATTTAACTTTTTTAATGAGCTCAAAGCAGAGTTTACCTTTTTAATTCCGGCAGGATTGGCATTTTATATACTTGCCGAAATTTTCAAACGTGGAAAACAAGCCGAAGAGGACAACGAACTAACCATATAATTATGCCAATACTAGTTAATCTTGATGTGATGCTCGCCAGGCGAAAAATGAAAAGCAATGAGCTTGCTGAAATTGTTGGTATAACCACAGCGAACCTTTCTATTCTAAAAACGGGTAAAGCCAAGGCTATTCGGTTTTCAACGTTAGAAGCCATATGTGAAGCTTTAGATTGTCAGCCAGCAGATATTTTGGAGTACGTTAAAGACTAAATTTTAACAGTCTGCCGCAAATTAAATTCAAACATTTTGTTGTATATTTACACATATGTTTGCACTTGTGGATTGTAATAATTTTTATGCGTCTTGCGAGCGTGTTTTTAACCCTAATTTACAAGGACAACCTGTTGCTATTTTGAGTAATAATGATGGTTGTGTAATTTCACGAAGCGATGAAGCAAAAGCCTTAGGCTTACCAATGGGAGCTCCTATTTTTAAATGGGATAGTTTCTGTAAGGCTCATGGTATTCATGTATTATCATCTAATTATCCTTTATATGGTGATATGAGTAGTCGCGTTATGGATATTCTCAGACAGTTTACTCCAGATGTTGAGGTATACAGTATCGACGAATCTTTTTTAGAGTTTAAGGGCTTTGATCATTATGATTTTGAGAGCTACGGAAATGAGATACGAATGCGTATTTTGAAATGGACAGGCATTCCGGTCTGTGTCGGAATAGCTCCAACCAAAGCCTTGTCTAAGGTCGCTAATAAAGTCGCGCGAAAGTTTCCGAAGCGAACCAAAGGTGTTTATGTGATCAATTCAGAAGAACAGCGTATCAAAGCTTTAAAATGGATTGATATTGAAAATGTATGGGGAATTGGTCGTGGTTTGCATAAACGATTGCAAGCAAAAGGGTGTAAAAAAGCCTATGATTTTACTCAATTATCTGATGATTGGGTACGCAAAACCTTTTCGATTACCGAATGGAAGCTTAAAAAAGACTTAGAAGGGCATTCTAAAATTTTGTTAGATGAGCCTAAAAATAAACGTGCTATTGCGACCACACGAAGTTTTGAATACACCTATTCTGATATAGATAATATAGAAGAACGTATCTCTACCTTTGCAACGAGTTGTGCTGAAAAATTACGTAAGCAAGGGTCGAGTTGCTATATGGTGATAGTGCTATTAAGTAGCGACAAACATAAAAAAGATTTAGAACAGCATCGAGCCAGTAAAAGTGTAAGTTTGTCCTATCCTACAAACTCATCTTTAATTATAAGTAATTGTGCTGTTAATGCTGTAAAGTCTATCTTTAAAACGGGAATAAAGTACAAACGTGCAGGAGTGATTGTTACTGGCTTGGTTCAAACAAATAATCACCAGTTGCATTTATTTGATGCCGAAAACCCCAAGCATCAACCATTGATGCAATCTATTGATCATTTAAATTCAAAGTATAAAAGCCATAAAATTAAATTAGGGAATCAAGATTTAAAACGCACCTGGAAAATGCGACAAGAGCGATTATCCCCAAGATACACCACAAATATTAACGATATTATTGTAGTAAAATGAAAACACAAACGCCTGGAAGTTTAATCTTCTTCACACCCGAAACTATTGAAGGTGCCGCAGCACCATTATTTGATGCAGGAATATCTGCCGGTTTTCCGTCTCCAGCAGATGACTTTAAAGAACAGCGGTTATCATTAGATGAAGAACTCGTTAAGAATAAGGAGGCTACATTTTATGCACGTGTTAGTGGGCAATCTATGATTGGAGCAGGATTGGAGGATAACGATTTATTGGTTATTGATAGAAGTTTAGAGCCCGAAAACAATAAAATTGCTGTTTGCTTTTTAGATGGTGAATTTACAGTAAAACGCTTACGTGTGAGTGCTGATGAAATTTGGTTACAACCAGAGAATCCTAACTATCCCATTATAAATATTACAGAAGACAATAATTTTTTAATCTGGGGCATCGTCACCAATGTGATTAAGAAAGTCTAAAACAGTGTAAAAAACAAAAACGCCAAACAGTTATGTTTGGCGTTTTTTATATGATATAATAATTATTTTAGTCGGCTAAAACAATCACTTTATTATCTTTCATTTCAATTGTTCCAGAAGTGATTGGTAACCAAAATCCTTTATCTGTTTTGTTGAATAAAGATTCAACCTCTTCTTCCAAAGTAATATTACCATTAATTTTTACGTTTCCTTCTTTTAGTAAAGAGATGATAGGTGCGTGATTGTTTAACATTTCAAACTCTCCCATAACACCTGGTACTGTAACGCTAGTTACTTCTCCGCTAAATAAGGTTGCTTCTGGTGATACAATTTCTAAATACATGTTTCTGTAATTTTAGATTAAGCTTCTGAAAGCATTTTCTCTCCAGCTTCAATAGCTTCTTCGATAGTTCCTTTAAGGTTAAATGCTGCTTCTGGTAAGTGATCTAATTCACCATCCATAATCATATTAAACCCTTTGATTGTTTCTTTAATATCAACTAATACACCAGGAATACCAGTAAACTGTTCAGCTACGTGGAATGGTTGAGATAAGAAACGTTGTACACGTCTTGCTCTACCTACAGCCATTTTATCTTCTTCAGATAATTCTTCCATACCTAAGATGGCAATAATATCTTGTAATTCTTTGTAGCGTTGTAATAACTCTTTTACTCTTTGTGCACAATCATAATGCTCAGCACCTAAAATATCGGCTGTTAAAATTCTTGACGTAGAATCTAATGGATCTACCGCAGGATAAATACCTAACTCAGCAATCTTACGTGATAATACAGTTGTTGCATCTAAGTGAGCAAAGGTTGTTGCAGGAGCAGGATCGGTTAAATCATCTGCAGGTACGTAAACCGCTTGTACAGATGTAATAGATCCTTTTTTAGTTGATGTAATACGTTCTTGCATCGCACCCATTTCGGTTGCTAATGTTGGTTGGTAACCTACCGCAGAAGGCATACGACCAAGTAATGCAGATACCTCAGATCCAGCTTGTGTAAAACGGAAGATATTATCTACGAAGAAAAGAACATCTTTTCCTTGTCCGTCACCAGCACCATCACGGAAATATTCTGCTATAGTTAATCCTGAAAGTGCTACACGAGCACGAGCTCCAGGAGGCTCATTCATTTGTCCGAAAACGAAAGTTGCTTTAGAATCTTTCATTGCAGTTTTATCAACTTTTGATAAATCCCAACCACCATCTTCCATAGAATGCATGAAATCGTCACCATACTTGATAATTCCTGATTCTAACATTTCACGAAGTAAATCGTTCCCTTCACGAGTACGTTCACCTACACCAGCAAATACTGAAAGTCCACCATGTCCTTTAGCAATGTTGTTAATCAACTCCTGGATTAATACCGTTTTACCTACACCAGCACCACCAAATAAACCAATTTTACCACCTTTAGCATAAGGCTCGATCAAATCAATAACTTTAATACCAGTAAATAAAACTTCTGTAGACGTTGATAAGTCTTCAAATTTAGGTGCTTGTCTGTGGATTGGTAAACCGTTATCACCAGCTTTTGGTAAATCTCCAATACCATCAATAGCATCTCCAATTACGTTAAAAAGACGTCCGTAGATATCGCCACCAATTGGCATTTGAATAGGAGCACCAGTTGCAGAAACTTCAGTTCCTCTACTTAAACCATCAGATGAATCCATCGCAATTGTACGCACAGTGTCTTCACCAATGTGAGACTGTACTTCAAGTACTAATATAGAGCCATCGGCTTTTTTAATTTCTAAAGAATCATAGATTTTTGGAAGTTCAGCACCAGCTCCGAATTCAACATCGATAACTGGACCTACTATTTGTGCAACTTTACCTGTAACTTTTGACATTACTTATGTGTTTAATGTTTAGATATTTCGATTGAAAAAACATTCGTTTTTCGCGCTGCAAAGATATATTTTTTAATTTAAAACTAAAGTAATTTTTAAGGCTTTTTTATGTATAAAAAAACACCTTGATTCTGGACATCAGAATCAAGGTGTTTATTATGTGTTGAATTTCTATTTAATCTAAGTAAACACCTGTATAATCTACAGGATTTACCGTAGGTAAATTAGAACCGTATTTCGTATTAATAATGTCAATCATTTGATTGGCTACTACAGAGTAACCTCTTGGTGAAGGATGAACTCCATCAAGTGAGAATGTTCCTCCTGTTACAAAATCTGCAGTCATAAATGCACTACCTGCCTGATAACCGCTTGATGCTACACCATTAAAAAATGTATTCACATCAAAAAAGGCTAAATCAAATTGTGTTGCTAAGTTGCTAATAGTTTGATTAAATGCAGTTGTTGCATTTTGAATTTCAGCTAGCTCAGTAGGAATAACAACCCATTTATCTTCCAAAGGCAATGATACACCTTCAACAGCAAATTGATCTGCTAATGCTTCTGGTAATCCTTGTGACTGTAAGAATGCCGATTGGTCTGCGTTTACAGTACCAATGATTGATGAACTTGGAAGTACAATTAAATCATTAGCATTAGCTTGTCTAGCCTGACCGTAAACAAAACCTAATAAGTTAGCAACAACAGGAGCTGCAGCTGCAGGTAAACCAAAAGATTCTACAAAAGCAGGGAATGTTGGACTGGCATTTAATACACCAGCAATTTGCATCGATAAGTCGGCTAAAGATTCATCCTTGATGACTACTGCGCTTGCTGCTGTTTGAGAAAATACGATTGAACGTTCGGTTGCATTTGGTACACCTTGACTTTCTAAAAAAGCAAACACTTGATTTAATTGTCCGAAAATTCCATTTAATGTTGGAATTTGAGGACCGAATGCTGGGTTAGAAGGGTCTAAAGGAGCAAATGGTACAGTTGTAAAATAAGGAGCATCAGTAACATTTGGAATGTTAGCAATTATCCCATTAGTATTATTTGCAGCTAATGATGACACTAAGGCAGTCATTGCACCATCAAAAGTTGCTTGGTCTGTAATTGGATTAGATCCGTCACCACCAGTTGTTGCATATCCTAAAACATCATTGTTACCAATCCACAGAGAAAAGAATGTTGGATTTTGCGCTAATGCATCTTCTAAAACAGTTGCATTTGGCGACGATGCCATTCTTATAAAGTAAGGATTGGCTGCAGCAGGAAAGTTAGCAATGTTTCCGTATCCAGGTGCTAATAAGTGAAAACTTTTAGCTCCAGGAACTCCCATATTGTTGTATGGTCCAGGGACAACATTAGAAATGTCTGTTGTTGGTGTTCCATTAAAAGAAACAGGCACTTGGTTTACGGGATCGAATACTAATCGAGGTCCTGAAATTGGCATTCCACCAAGTAATAGTCCACCAACATTGTCATTAATAGTTGGTTGCGTAAATGTTCCTCCTCCTGCTAATGCAAATTGTTGTGAAAGAATATTAGGGAAAGAGACTTCCTGTCCTTTCATAAACAGTGAATTATCAGAAAATCCTGCAGTTAGAGAATTTCCTATTGCAACGAAAGTTGAAAAATCTGCAGTTCCACTTGTATATACAGGTGTAGGCGTGTTAACATCTGTTTCTTCAATTAAAGGATCAGCAAGTGTATCATCATCACTCTCACAGGCTGTAAACCCTATCAAAAGTATAGCTAAAAGCCATATGTTATTATTTAATTTCATAGTTGTATTTTTTATTGATTTATAGTCCATGACACAAAGTATTGAGCTCCCACAGCACCAGAACCTGGCGCACTAACATAGTCGTGAGATAAAATATTTGCACCACCTACTTTAAAAGTTGATTTTATCGAAGGAACAGTTAAGTTCACTTGAGCATCTATTATGTTTCTTGCCGGAATAATACCATCAGCAAAAGTCGATTCCCATAAAAATGAATCATTCCATCTCCAGTTAATATTAAAACCAAAGTTTTTTAATAAATCTGTTTTCCCAAAAGATGCTTTTACTTTATGTTCTGGCGTATTAAAATTAGTTTCAAAATCAGGATCTTGACTTTCGTCATAATCTAATTTAGCATAGGTGTAATTTACACCAAAGTCAAATCCGTTTAGGATTTTAGTTTCAACACCTATAGAAGCACCATAAGAGCTTATATCAGCATTTGAATTTGTATAGGTTTGATACGCTTGAAAATCGCCATTTTGTAAGGCTAGCAATGATAGCGTATTATCTCCAACTTCTCCATAAAGAGGTGTTAGTACAGTTCGGTTAGAAATGAAATCCTCATAAGAGTTATAGTATGCACTTAAATCGATGATAAACTTGTTAACTTTACCTCTATATCCAATTTCATATGCAGTAACTCTTTCAGGCTTAACTAAGCTTACATCTGCCGATGCTGGAGCTCCAGCTTCTACTGACGCTAAGCTAAACGCATTTGTATATGCATCACCTCCATTAAGTTGTACAGTGTTCGATCCTGCGATTAGTTGTCCAGCAGTACTTAATTGAGCACTTGTTGCTGTATAACGATCTAAGTTATCAGGAGCTGATCCTACTAAAATAGCACGTCCTGCATTTAAACCAATGAATAAATCTTGAGTAGATGGGTTTCTGAAACCAGTTTGAAAAGATCCACGAATGTTATGTTTTTCATCTTCATCTGCAGTATAGTTAAAAGAAACTCTTGGTGATACAAAACCATCAAAGAACTCAGACTTATCATATCTAATAGAACCTGTTAGTTTTAATCTGTCGTCCATTAATTTTTTCTGAATTTGAGTATAGGCACCATATTCGTTATATTCAATTGGACCATCATTATCAGTATAGATTGTTCCTCCTGAGTTTAAAGAGTATTGTCTCCATGATCCTCCAACCATGATTTCAGCAAAATCGATAAGATGGCTGAAGTTGTAGTTAAGATCTCCATGATAAATTTTAGAGTTATCAGTAAACTTAGAACCAGTTTCTAAATTACCATCTGAAGTAATGGTTTCTAATGCTTGGTCAAATTCAGCAGTTCCAGGTAATAAACGCCCTGTATCTGCAGCAGCTCTAGCGGCAGCATGCGCAGCTGCAATTTGATCTTGAGTTGGGTTAGCAAAAATGCCTTGGCCTGCTAAGTTTCCAATAAAGGCTCCAGCGTAATCTGTAAACCACTCGGTATCTCCTTTCCAGAATCTATTGACGTTAATAGCTGTAAACCTAGTATCGTAAGAATTTCCAGCTTTTTCTGCAGTTGTATAAATTCTAGCAAAAAAGTTGTCATTTCTTACTTCTAATTTATGCTGTTGCATAAAAAAGTCTTGAATTGAATATCTGTTTGCACCTTGATAAATAGTATTACCTCTACCAATTTTAGAGTTTAATACAATTTCGAAATCATCAGCCCAAGGTTTGAAATGCAAAGCAAAATCTGCTTTTAAACTTTCGGCTTCATAATTCATAAGGTCACGTTCTTCATATCCTGTACGGCTAATAGTAGAAGAACCATAATCTGTAGCTACAGGAATTGGTAAAGCACCTGCTGCTATCTCATCAAAGTCTAACGTTGTAGACACTTCATCACCATATATATTTAAACCATCATAAGAAGGGTCTAATCTTGTTTGTCCTGGGTTTTCGAAATCTCTGTAATCTGTAGCAAACCATTCAGTACCATTTAAAAATGACACAGACGCTTTAGCTGCAAACTTATCTGAAAACGCTTTAGCAACTCTTATTCCAGCATCAACAAAATTATTGTCTCCTGCGTTATCACTAGATGTGATTCCTGTTTTTGCATAAAAACTTACACCTTGATGATCAAAAGGGTTCTTACTCGTCATAAACATGATACCATTAAAAGCATTTGCACCATATAATGCAGATGATGCTCCTGGCAGAAGTTCAACGGTATTAACATCTAACTCAGACATCCCTAATAAATTTCCTAAGGCGAAATTTAAAGCAGGAGAGGAGTTGTCCATTCCGTCAACAAGTTGCATAAATCTGTTATTGGCAAAGGTTGCAAAACCTCTAGTGTTAACCGATTTAAAAGTTAAACTGTTTGTATTTAAATCTACACCTTTTAAGTTTTCAATACCATCAAAGAAGGATGGTGCCGATGTATTTTTAATGTCTTTAAGTCCAAAACGCTCCACGGTTACAGGAGATTCAAAAATACGTTCAGGAGTTCTTGAAGCTGAAATAACAACTTCGTCTAGTGAGGTGCCTTCAATCATAGTAATATCTATGGTTTGAGGGTTTGTTGTAATTTCAACTGTTACAGTTTCAAAACCAACACTACTGACTTGAATTGAAAAGGGAGGCTCCTGATCCACTACTAGTGTATAGTTTCCATCGTAATCAGAAATTGTACCTGTGGTTGTACCAACAACAATAATATTGGCACCAGGTAGTGGAATTCCATTATTATCGCTGACTTTACCTTTAACTGTTGTTTGTGCAAATGTAAACACGCAACAAAACAGCATCATAATCTTAATAATTGTCTTCATTTTAGGGAATTAGTTAAATTTAGTAAAGCAATATAAATAATTTAATGATACTGAAATGAAAAAAAGCACAAAAATTATGCACGCATAATATATTTTTAACAAAAAAAGCATCTTAAAATTGCTTTTTGCATAAAAAAATAGGCTGAAAATGAGTTTTATACATTTTCAGCCTATTTTATAAAATGAGTGTAATTTTGTTTTATTCCACAGTAACAGCTTTGGCAAGGTTACGTGGTTGATCTACATTTTTACCTAACATCAATGCGATATGGTAAGATAACAACTGTAGAGGAATCGTAGTTAATAATGGTGTAAGTGATTCAATAGTCTCAGGAACTTCAATTACATGATCTGCTAACGCTTTTACCTGTTGGTCACCTTCAGTAACAATACCAATAATTTTACCTTTTCGAGATTTAATTTCTTGAATGTTACTTACAACTTTTTCATAATGTCCTTTTTTAGTAGCAATAACGACAATTGGCATATTTTCATCAATCAATGCAATAGGCCCATGTTTCATTTCTGCAGCAGGATACCCTTCAGCATGTATGTATGAAATCTCTTTAAGTTTTAATGCGCCTTCTAGTGCAACAGGGAAGTTGTAACCACGTCCTAGGTATAAAAAGTTGTGTACATCTTTATAGATTGCAGCAACAGTTTTGACATAAGCATCAGACTCAAGTGCTTTTTTCACTTTCGCCGGAATTAGTTCTAATTCGATTAAATGATGTCTGTAATCTGAACTAGATATCGTTCCTTTTGCTCTAGCAAGACGAAGCGCAATGAGAGTTAATACTGTAATTTGTGTTGTAAATGCTTTAGTTGAAGCTACTCCAATTTCTGGACCTGCATGTGTATAGGCACCAGCATGAGTTTCTCTGGCAATAGAAGAGCCAACAACGTTACATACTCCAAAAACAAAAGCTCCTTTAGATTTTGCTAGTTTAATTGCGGCCAGTGTATCGGCAGTTTCTCCTGATTGAGAAATAGCAATAACGACATCATTTTCAGTAATTATCGGATTTCTGTATCTAAACTCTGAAGCATATTCAACTTCAACAGGAATACGTGCTAAATCTTCAAATATATATTCTGAAACTAATCCAGCATGCCATGAAGTACCACAGGCAACAACAATGATTCGGTTAGCATTGAGGAATTTTTTCATGTTATCCTCTACGCCAGCCATTTTAATAATCGCTTCATTAGTTAATAACCGACCTCTGAAGGTATCTAAAATAGCATTAGGTTGCTCATAAATTTCTTTGAGCATGAAATGATCATAACCGCCTTTTTCGATTTGCTCTAAGTTGAGCTTTAAGGCTTGAACATAAGGATCAACTAAAGAATCATCTTTAATTTTTCTAATTTTCACACCTTTATGACGACGTACAACTGCCATTTCTTCATCTTCTAAATAAATCGCATTTTTGGTGTATTCAATAAATGGCGATGCATCACTGGCAATAAAAAATTCATCTTCTCCAATACCAATTGCTAAAGGACTTCCTAAGCGAGCAACGACAATTTCATTAGGTTTATTTTTGTCAAAAACAGCAATAGCATAAGCACCTACAACTTGATTTAATGCTATTTGCACAGCTTTACCTAGTTTGGTGTTTTCATTTTTCTTGACATCTTCAATTAAGTTGACTAAAACTTCGGTGTCGGTATCAGATTTAAAAGTATACCCTCTTTTTATAAGTTCTTTTTTTAAGGACTCATAATTTTCGATGATTCCATTATGAATAATAACTAAGTCACCAGAATTTGAGTAATGAGGATGAGAATTTACATCGTTTGGAACACCATGTGTTGCCCAACGTGTATGACCAATACCAAGCGATCCGCTTGTTGAAATTTCCTGTTCGAGTTTGGTTTCTAAGTCAGCAACTTTACCTTTAGTTTTAGATAATTTAATATCTGTACCATCATAAAGCGCTATTCCAGCACTGTCATAACCTCTGTATTCTAATCGTTTTAGTCCCTTGAGAATAATTGGGTAAGCTTCTCTATGTCCTATGTATCCGACAATTCCACACATATTTATTCGTTGTTTGGTTCAGTAAAAAATATTTCTAAATATAGCTTTTTTTCATCGTTAACTGTATTGGTATTGTTTCCAAACAAAACCGTTCCTCTAGGCGAAACAATTGCGCTAACAGGTATCGTTTCGTCTGTGTCTGATGTATTTAAAATATCATATTGAAATGAATTATTTTCTAAGTTGATATTTCCTGATACAGCTAAACCAAGTTTAACATTTGTAGAATCACGTAACAATAGATTGTTAATATGTTCTGTAATTCGGAGTTTATATTTAATACCATCGCCATCAAACTCATCACCTTCTCGTTGTAATCTACCTAAGTGATTGATTCTGGAAAACTCTGGAAACGATGTGTTAGCAATGTCTAAACTATAATCTGGAAGAGGTCTTTGATTATCAATATCGTATATATAGACACGATTTGGTTCGCCTCCATTGACCAAATCCTGATTGACGAAGAATACAAGATTTGCTTCGTTAACTAACTTTTTACTGCTGACAAAATTGCCTTCTTCATCAGTTTCTACAAATTCGTTTTTAAATGTTTCGAAAATATTATTGGTAGAATTATCTTCGTCAATATCATCACCATTAAATAATTTAACTTCAGCAATTGAACCTTGTCCGCCTTTTAGGTATAAACTTTCATCACCTTCAACGTCATTACCTTGTTGGATTGTAAAGTCATTCGATAAGAAGTTCACACGATTGCCATTAAAATTTAGCGTATATGTTCCATCAAGTCTAACTTCTTCTCCAAGATCATTATCTTTTGTGTAATATAATGTGATGTTAGCGCCACTGTTGAGCAAATTTAAAAGCATCATATTTCCTGAACCGTTAATAGGTTCTGCTTTAATATAAATTCCTCTAAAATAATCTCTAAAATTATTAAGGTTACTCAATTCAGGTTCACCTTGCATATCAATAATTTTGCTAAACCAATAACCAACGCCAAGGCTTAGTCGTAAAGAAGGAGCAAGAAGTCCTGTAAGTTCTTCATCTCCATCAGTTAGTCTGATTTGAGTATCACTAGGTACAAAATTATCTAAATCAATGTCACCGTTGTTTACAGGAATTTCTACACCTTCAAGTAATGCAGAACTGATATTATCTAAACCAGTAGACATATTAGAATAATACAACTGAGGTTCGTTAATATTGTCTTCGCTATTTGGGTTAATATCTCTTAGAAAGTAGTTGCTTTCATAAAGAGATAATTTAATTGGTGAACTTCCAAAAACCGAATCCAGATCATATAAGGTTTCGCCTTCTTCAGTTATTTCGGTAGGTGTGCTAAAATATGGAATAGTTAATATTACAGAGTCTAGTTCAACACCCTCACCAAAATCAGGATTTATGGTTGGAGAGGATATTTGCGTAACAACACTTGCAGTTGTCATTCCGTAATTTGGATCATTATAAACCCCTATCATATTTATAGGTAAACTGCTTGTTTGAACAGGGTCTAGTACTTTGGTGTATGCAATAACGTCGAAGTCTTGAGAATTAGTATTAAAATGACTTGCGTTATCATTATTGATAATATCAGAATCAATATCTGAAAAATCTTTATCACAAGCAATAAAGGAGCTTATTAATAGCGCTAATACTGCCAAATTTTTAAGGGCAATTTTTCTTTTTTTCATAAATGTGTTTACTAATCTAAAACTTTAGTGTTGTAAAATTCAGTATAGTGATCGGCAAAATCCTCTAATGGGAAATAGTCTAAAACAGGTTTGTCTGAAGCCTCTAAATACTCATCAAGTTCTTTAGGTAATTCGCTAGACCCTTTTATAAGAGCATCAGAATTGTCTATTGCAACCTTCATGAGATTATTATACGTTGGCTTTTCTAAAATTTCAATTTTACTATCCTCTACATTATCAAATTTCACTTTATTAATCATATTCTTATCTAACGTACCATCAAAGCTTTGATTGTATACAGAGGTCACAATTTTACTTTCTGTAAATAACGGTTCGTTTTTGTAAAATTCTTTTAAGTATAGTGGGAGTAGTGCTGCTAACCAACCATTAACATGTATAATGTCTGGAGACCAGTTTAATTTTTTAACAGTTTCAATAACGCCTTTAGCAAAGAAAATTGCGCGTTCATCATTATCATCAAACAACTTACCATCTTCGTCTGTTAAGGTTGCTTTTCTTTTAAAATACTCTTCGTTATCGATGAAGTAAACTTGTATTCTTTCTTTCGGAATAGAAGCTACCTTGATAATCAAAGGCATATCTAAATCATTGATGACTAGATTAATTCCAGATAATCGAATCACTTCATGGAGTTGATGTCTTCGTTCGTTTATGTTCCCATAACGCGGCATAAATATTCGTATTTGCCCTCCTTGTTTGTTTACCATTTTTGGAGCTTCAAATGACATTGAAGAAATCTCGGTTTCTGGTAAATATGGTACAACCTCAGATGACACATACAATATTCTCTTATCTTTCATAAATCTGTCGTTTTAGGAATTAAAAGTAAAAAACATGCAAAATTACAAAAATTTATGCAGATTGCTAGTAAAATATTAAGTTTGCACGCTGTTAAACTTTTGTTATGGTATGAAGATTTTTAAAACGAAAACAGACTTAATCACCTATGTAGACAAGTTAAAGTCTGAAAAGAAAACCCTTGGTTTTGTACCTACAATGGGAGCGCTACATCAAGGTCATGCATCTTTAATAACACAAGGTTTATTGCAAAATGATTTTGTTGTTGTGAGTATTTTTGTAAACCCAACACAGTTTGACAATAAGGAGGATTTGGTTAAATATCCTCGAACTCTAGACAGTGATGTTGACTTATTAAAGACCGTTTCCGAAGAAAAAATCATAGTATATGCTCCCAGTGTAGATGATATTTATGGTGAACATGTAGAGTCTGTATCTTTTTCATATGATGGTTTAGAGCATGAAATGGAAGGTCGCTTCAGAGAAGGACATTTTGATGGTGTTGGTACTATAGTGAAACGCCTTTTTGAAATTGTAAGACCTGATAAGGCTTATTTTGGAGAAAAAGATTTTCAACAACTAATGATTATCAAAAAACTTGTAGAAAAAAACAACATTCCAGTTACAGTTATTGGGTGTAAAATACACAGAGCTAAAGACGGTTTAGCGATGAGTTCTCGTAATATGAGATTAAAACCAGAATACCGAGAAGCAGCACCTTTTATCTACAAAACTCTTAAGACTGCCAAAGAAAAGTTTGGCACAAAAAGTGCTAATAAGGTTACAGAATGGGTGACTAAGCAATTTGCTACACATGATTTATTAGAGTTAGAATACTTTATTATAGCAGATGTAGAAACGCTCAAAACTGTTAAACGAAAATCAAACCAAAAGTCATATAGGGCGTTTATTGCTGTATATGCAGATGATATTAGACTTATTGACAATATCGCACTAAATTAATTATCTTTGCCTCATGCAAATTCAAGTAGTAAAATCTAAGATTCACAGAGTAAAAGTAACAGGCGCAGACCTTAATTACATTGGTAGTATAACTATTGATGAAGATTTAATGGAAGCCGCAAATATTATTCAAGGTGAAAAAGTTCAAATCGTTAACAATGATAATGGCGAACGCCTAGAAACTTATTGTATTCCTGGACCTAGAAATAGTGGTGAAATAACCTTAAATGGAGCTGCTGCTCGTAAAGTAGCAGTTGGAGATACACTTATCTTAATTACTTATGCGTTTATGGATATTGAAGACGCCAAAGTTTTTAAGCCTTCATTGGTGTTCCCTGATGAGGCTACTAATCTTTTAAAATAAATTTTGAGCCCAAAACTAAAAAAACGCCTAAGGTTAATAATTCCGCTAGCTTTAGCTGTGTTTTTTGGTTGGTTTACTTTTTCTAAGCTACCTATTGATGAAATCATTCCTTATGTTAAGTCTGCTAATTATTGGTGGATAGGTTTAGGTGTGTTTTTTGGCTTTTTAAGTCATTTGTCTAGGGCCTATCGCTGGAAATACCTTCTGGAACCTATGGGATATCAAATAAAATTGCCCAATAGTATTATGGCTGTTTTTATTACTTACCTGGCTAACTACGGTATTCCTAGATCTGGAGAAGTACTAAGGGCTGCTGTATTAACTAATTATGAGAACGTGCCTTTTGAAAAAAGCTTTGGAACTATAGTTGCTGAGCGTATGGCAGATTTAATTGTCATGTTAGGTATTATTACCATAACATTGATTTTAGAATTTGATTTTATTCTCAACCTTCTACAAAAATCATTTCATCCTGAAAAATTAATCCTGTTTGGAGTTATAGGTATTATCATTCTTGTTGCCCTATACATGTTTATAAAACGAAGCCAGTCCAAGTTTGCGGTAAAAGTCAAAACATTTATGACTGGCCTTATGGAAGGTGTTTTGAGTATTTTTAAAATGAAACATAAATGGGCATTTATTGCGCATACCTTATTTATTTGGGGCATGTATTTGTTAATGTTTTATGTGACTACATTTGCATTGCCAGATTTAGACAAGGTTAGTGTTGGTGCTATATTAGTAGCATTTATATCGGCAAGCTTTACAATTGCGGCAACTAATGGAGGAATATTTGTCTATCCTGCCGCTGTTATGGCTGCTTTTACGACATTTCAAATTGCTAAAGACCCAAGCTATGCTTTTGGATGGATTATGTGGTCTTCTCAAACCATAATGATTATAATTGCTGGTAGTTTATCGTTTATATATTTACCAATTTATAATAGAATTAAATAATTTTTTACCTTGCTCTAGTAAATAAACGCAGCCGTCATGAATAAAATTTTCTTACTTATATGTTTTTGCCTTTGTAGTCAAATAACGATATCGCAAGTCATTTACGAAACGATAGAGTCTTCCAGATTAGGAGAATCTAGAGAGATTAAAATTCAATTACCTAGAAATTATGATCCAGAAGGCGATATTTTATATCCATTAGTTGTTGTATTTGATGGTGATTATTTATTTGAACCTATAATTGGTAATGCAGATTACCATTCTTATTGGGGAGACATGCCTAGATCTATTATTGTTGGTGTCAACCAGGCAAAAACCAGAGATGCAGATTTATCATACAGTGATGAAACATATTTTCCGTCTGACGAAGGAGGTTCTCAGTTTTTTGAATTCATTGGTCAGGAGCTTATTCCATATATTAATGATAATTATTTGACCTCAGATTTTAGAATTGTTGTTGGTCATGACCAAAGTGCAAATTTTTTAAATTACTATTTATTTAAAGACAAACCTTTATTTAGAGGATACATCGCATTTAGTCCAGATTTATCTCCGGAAATGTCTGTTCGATTACAAGAAAAACTTGCCACAACTCTTGAAGATACATTTTATTACCTGGCGACTTCTGATAATGACGTTAAAGTATTAAGGGAAGATATCTTAGCTTTTAATACAGGTTTAAGTGCAATTGAGAATGCCAAATTGCACTATAGGTTTGATGATTTTACAGATGCAGATCATTATTCATTAGTAGGACTGGGAATTCCAAAAGCCATTAACGAAATCTTCGGATTATATAAACCAATCAACAAAAAGGAGTATCAAGAAAAAGTCCTTGCTTACGAAGGTAGCCCTTATGATTATCTAATGAAAAAGTATGAGGATATTGAATTTTTCTATGGCTTTGAAAAAAAGGTTGTCGAAAATGATCTTAGAGCTATTTTAGCTGCAGCAAAGAAAAAGAACGATGTTGAAGCATTGAAGAACTTGTCAAAATTAGCAAGAAGAGAATATCCAGAGTCTATGATAAGTGCCTATTATGCTGGTCAGTATTATGAAATGGAAGGTAATATGAAAAAAGCTTTACAAAATTACCAGTCTGGCCTTTTATTAGAAGCTTCAGAGTTTATTTCTAAAGATATGTTGCTGGATAAAATCTACGACATTCAAGATCGAAATTAATTAATTTTATGCATTTCATCGAATAAATTAGTAGTTTAACTTATTTTAGGTATATTTACTGTCCCTAAATTAAACCTACTTAAGATGAAAAATGCCCTACTTTTTATCATCTCGTTATGCTTTTGTGCTCAAATTTCTGCGCAAGTCATTTACGAGACTTTCGAATCTCGAAACCTCAATACAACAAGAGATTTAAAAATTAAGCTTCCAGATGACTATGATCCGGAGTCAGAATTAAAGCACCCTGTAATTATCGTTTTTGATGGTGAGTATTTATTTGAACCTGTAAATGGTCAAGTGAGTTTTCAAACACATTTTGATGAAATGCCAAAATCTATTGTTGTTGGCATCATTCAAGGTGAAGAGCGTTTTTATGATAGCTATTTCGATGAGGTATCAGGTTTGCCATTTGAATCAGGTGATCGCTTTTATAAATTTGTTGAGCAAGAATTAATTCCGCATATAGATGCCAATTACAATACCAGTAAATTTAAAGTAGCCGTAGGTCACAATATCATGGGTAATTTTATTAATGCCTTTTTATTTCATGAGGAACCAGTATTTCAGGCGTATATTAATTTAAGTCCAGATTTTAAAGGGACAATGGGCAAAAATGTGGTAACGCGTTTGGAGTGGTTAGAAGATGATATTTTCTATTATATGGCAACTTCAGATGGAGACATAAAACCTATTAGAGAGACTATTTTAACGGCTCACGAAACATTAAAAACGAACGATAACCAACACTTAACCTATTACTTTGATGAGCTTAAAGGCGATTCGCATTATCAGTTAGTAACTGGTGCTTTGTCTAAAGCTATGGATCGTATTTTTGAATTGTATAAACCTCTTGATGAGAAAGAACTTAAAGAAAAAGTACTTCCATATGAAGGTACTTTAGATGATTATATTGTTGATCGCTATAAGCGTATTGATGATTTGTTCGGAATTTTTAAGCCTATTTCAGAAGAAGAACTACAACAGCTTATCACAGTTGCCGAAGAGCGCAAAGATTTAGAATCGATACAAAAAATTGGAAAATTAGCTAATAAACTTAACCCTAGATCGTCTTTTGGTACTTATTATATGGCACAATATGCTGAAAAATCAGGAAAGACTAAAAAGGCAGTAAAACTTTACGAATCTGCTTTAATACTTGATGAAATGGCTCACATCAACAGAGATTTTATCATGTCGCATGTAGAAGACTTAAAAGTAGTAGCCGAGGATAGTGAAAAAGAAGATGATGATGAAGACGAAGAAAACTAAATACAGTATTTATTCTACCGATTACTTTTTTGAAGGTATATATCATAAAATAAAGGCTTCAATTTTATCGATTAACCGTTCAAAATTAGCAGCAATTAAAATGCTGTTTATTGTGAGTTGGTTTAAAGATATCAATTAAAAAATCTTAATTTAGCTGAAACTTTAATTCTTGAATTTCCGAGGCTTCGGAAAACGAATATGGCTAAATTAAAAACGACCTTTTTTTGTCAAAACTGTGGTTCACAATATTCTAAGTGGCAGGGTCAGTGTACGGCTTGTAAAGAGTGGAATACCATTACAGAAGAAGTAATTCAGAAACCAGAAAAGAGTGACTGGAAAACACCTGCCAACACCTCTAAGCGCGCCTCCAAACCCTTAAAAATTAATGAAATTGACACTTCGCAAGAAGCAAGGTTAAATACTTTAGATGAGGAGTTTAATCGTGTTCTAGGTGGAGGTTTAACGCCTGGATCATTAACGCTTTTAGGAGGAGAGCCAGGTATTGGTAAAAGCACACTGCTACTTCAAATAGCACTAAAATTACCTTATAAAACCTTATACGTTTCAGGTGAAGAAAGCCAAAAGCAAATTAAAATGCGTGCTGAACGTATTTATCCCAATTCTAATAATTGCTATATTCTTACAGAAACCAAAACCCAAAATATTTTTAAGCAAATAGAAACTTTACAACCAGACATTGTGGTTGTAGATTCGATTCAAACATTGCATAGTGACTATATCGAGTCTTCTTCTGGTAGTATATCTCAAATCAAAGAATGTACAACAGAGCTCATCAAATTTGCAAAAGAAACATCAACTCCAGTTATTTTGATTGGTCATATTACTAAAGACGGAAACATTGCCGGACCAAAAATATTGGAACATATGGTCGATACCGTTTTGCAGTTTGAAGGTGATCGCAATCATATTTTCAGAATTTTAAGAGCTAATAAAAATCGGTTTGGTTCTACAAACGAATTAGGTATTTATGAAATGCAAGGGTCAGGGTTGAGAGAAGTGTCTAACCCTTCAGAGATTTTAATTTCTCAAAAGGATGAAGAATTATCCGGAAATGCCATCGCAGCAACTTTAGAAGGTATGCGTCCACTAATGATAGAAACTCAGGCACTTGTAAGTACAGCCGTGTACGGAACACCACAACGAAGTGCCACAGGTTTCAATGCCAAACGACTCAATATGCTACTTGCAGTTTTAGAAAAACGTGCAGGCTTTCGACTTGGAGCTAAAGATGTGTTTTTAAATATTACAGGTGGAATTACAGTTGATGACCCAGCTATTGATTTAGCCGTTGTTGCTGCTATCTTGTCTTCTAATGAAGATGAAGCAATACCAAAAGATTTTTGTTTTGCAGCTGAAGTTGGATTATCAGGTGAAATTAGACCAGTGCAGCGTGTGGAACAACGTATTTTAGAGGCTGAAAAACTAGGGTTTTCAACCATTTTTGTATCTAAATACAATAAAATTACTTTAAAAGACACCTCTATTAAAATTCAACGGATTTCTAAAATTGAAGATCTGGTTGGTTTTCTGGTTTAAAAAGGCTCATTTCACTAGTTTTTAAACGCTTTTTTTGGTATTTCATTTCAGGTAATTTACATTTCAACTGATTTCTCAAACACTTTATCTAATAAGCACTGCAGAGGCTTTGTTCAATATCGAACAAATGCTTACTATTGTACTGAATATGAGGTAAATTAGTATAGTTAAGATCTTCATATTCAATAGATGTCCCTCTAATAAATCTACTGGACTTATAGTCTGAAATTATTGACCGTTGTGCTATGAAGCTAAAACTACTACATTTAGTATTAATCCTACTGCTATTTTCAGTTCCACAATTTTCTTATACCCAAGATACTGATGGAGATACTATTATCGATTCAATTGATGAAGATGATGATAACGATGGTATTTTGGATGTTATTGAGCAAGGTAGCTCCATAATTACAGCTAATGAATGTGGTGCTGAAAACGATTTTGATTTTTCTAATCCTCCAACAGAAGAAGTTGGAGATGGTTTAACATATACTGAACTTACAGGTGAAGTCTTTAGGTTTGCTGATGTAGGTGTCGGTATTGATGCCATTATGACTGTTAATAGTTTTGTTAATGCAACTTGTGATTTGTTAGATGATAATTCATCGCAAACGCCCTACTTAAAGCCAGGTGTACGATCTACTAGTTTAACAGCAGGAGAAGAAGGCTACGCCGAGTTTAAAGTTGAATTTGTAACGTCAGGAACATTTACACCTATCGTAGTCCCAGAAGTATTTATCAATCTTAATGATATTGATGGTGATAATCTCAAAGCTGAGCGTGTTAAAATTCCAACTCCTTACAGTTATGTTATTGATGATCCAACAGATGTTACGATAACCCAACAAGACGATTTCCTAGTAGCTACCTCAGGAAATGTTAATTATCAAGGTACCTCAAATGCATTCTCAACAATTAATGTAAAAGCCAGATATTTTGATTTATCGAGCATCACGTTCCAGCTAGGAGTACTTGCTAGAGCAAATATTAATAATGTTGTTAGGTATTTTAGTTTAGAATTTTCTTGTGTTACGAATTTCACAAACCCTGTTATTGTCTATACAGATGCCGACAATGACGGAATACCTAATTATAAAGATATTGATAGTGATAATGATGGAATTCCAGATAATGTAGAAGCACAATCAACTATTGGTTATTTACCACCATCGGGAAGTGTAAACGCTGCAGGTGTTTATACAAATTATCCAAGTGGAGGATTTACAGCTATTGATACAGATGGCGATGGCATACTGGATTTTCTTGATGATGATTCTGATAACGATGGTATCCCTGATATCTCTGAAAATGGCATGGCTAATGCTGTTTCAGGAAACGATACAGACAACGATGGACTAGATGATATTTTCGAATCTACAGTTAACGATCCAATCTACGATGTAAATGAGGATATCAACGACCCTACAGATTTATCAATTTTACCTGATGCAGATGGCGATTTAGCCTCAGGAGGTGATTTAGATTATCGCGATTTATTTGATACTAATCCGCCAGTAGCCTCTAACTTAGATTTGGATGGTCTTGACGATTATTTATCGTGTAATGGTTTCTTAAACGATTTAGACCAAGTGACTATTATGGCTTGGGTAAAAATAGATCCAGAAAATGCAGTGCAGAGCCTTTCTACTATTGCAGGTGAAGATGTTTCATGCCGATTAGTTGCAAAGGATGGCAATATGTTAGGCTTTACTTTAAGAACTCCTGCCGGAACTGTCACAGCTTACCCTACATCTGGTGTAAATTATAACGAATGGCACCATGTCGTTGGAACATTTTCTAATGCTACAGGAGCCGTGTTTTTATACATTGATGGCGAATTAGTTTCTGATACGATTTACACCAATCATATTGGTGAAAAAACTCAGAATTCAAGTGATTCTAATGGTAATTTTGAAATTGGTAGAAAATCAAGTGATATAACGAATAAAGAATATTTCAACGGAAAAGTCGATGAGGTTCGCATTTTTGATATAGCCTTATCAAAAAGTCAAATTCAACAAATTGTATTTCAGGAAATAGAAAATAATGCTGGTGTTTTAAGAGGAAAAGTGATTCCTAAGGATATTGTTGATGTTACAAATTCAAATACAGTATCATGGTCAAACCTTCTGGCTTATTACCCAATGACTGATATTAAAAATAATATTACAACAGACTTTTCTCTTAACTCAAACACCTTACGTTTAAATAATATTACCACCTTACAAGAGCAAACAGCTCCTATGCCATTCGAAACACATGCTGATGGTGATTGGAGCGCAGAAACAACTTGGTTGCATGGTGATGTCTGGGATATTGAAAATGCTGCAACAAATAAAGACTGGAGCATCGTTAAGGTCAACAATAATGTGGTTTCTACAAATTCGCATACGCATCTAGGTTTATTTATTGATGCGAATAAAAAATTAACTATAAATGGTGATCATAAAGTAGAAAACTCCTGGTATTTTGAGCTCAACGGAACACTGGATTTAAGCGATGATTCACAATTAGTCCAAGGTGAAAAGAGTGATTTGGTAACGTCATCTGCAGGGAAAATATTAAGACGTCAAGAAGGAAATTCGAGTGTGTATTGGTACAACTACTGGGCTTCTCCTGTAGGCATTTCTTCAGCGTCATCATTGATAGATAATAATACAAGTACTAATCATCCAAATAACAGTGATTTTGCATTAAACCTATTAAAAAAAGGAGATGGTAATGCCATACAATTTACAAGTGCACACCATCAAATAGGTCGAGTGAGTACTCGTTGGCTATATACTTACCAAAATGGAGTCACATACAATGATTATGTGTCAATTACTCAAAATACAGCCATACAGCCTGGAGTTGGCTATACTCAAAAAGGAACAGGAACAACAGATTCAGAACAACAATATCTATTTGAAGGGAAACCTAATAACGGAACTATAACTATTAGTGTTACCGATACAGGTGGAAGCGGTTCAGTCCCTTCAATTTCAAAAACAGATTATTTATTAGGAAATCCATATCCTTCAGCAATTGATGTACATGAGTTTATCGATGATAATGCAGGTGTTATTGGTGGTTCAATTCAATTATGGCAGCAATGGAGTGGTGACTCACATTTCTTAAGTGATTATAATGGTGGTTATGCGGTAGTGAATAAAATAGGATCGGTAAGAGCATCTCAATTTATTGGTTTAGATGGAGGAAGTAGCGGGCTAGAAGAAGGAACTAAACTACCAACGCGATACTTGCCTGTCGGACAAGGATTCGTGACCGAAATTATATCTAATGGAGCAGTTACTTTTAAAAATAGTCAGCGACTTTTTATAAAAGAAGCCGATGCTAACGGAACATCAGATACAGGTGCTGTGTTTATGAGAAATGATGGTTCTCAAAGTAATGAAACAACTTCTGAAGCTAATGCTGTAATGCAAAAAATTCGTTTAGAATTTACTTCTGTTGATGGTCCTTCATCACGTCGAGAGTTGTTATTAGGATTTAGCGACTTTACTTCCGATGCTTACGATTATGGGTACGATGCTAAAAATTCAAATGAGAATGATGATGATTTAAATTTGTTATTAGATGATGAATTAATGCTAATACAATCATACAGTTCTATTTCCGATGAAAAATCAGTACCATTAGCTTTAAATGCATCAGGAAACTATAGTTATGCGATTAAAGCAACGCATTTTGAGAATATTGATAATGACCAACCTGTTTATTTAAAAGATAACTTTACAGGTGCTTATTTTGATTTGAAAACGAACCAATCTTATGAATTCACTTCGGAAACAGGCGTATTTCATACAAGATTTGAAATAGTATTTCAATTAGAAGGTGATACACTATCTACCGAAGACGATAATTATCAATACAATCTTATCTATTTTAATAATGATACGGATAAGCTGTTTGCTAAAGGACTTCAAACGGATGTTGATCAACTTTTACTGCTTAATATTTTAGGGCAATCTGTAAGAGAGTTTTCTAATGTTAGCGCCGATGATTTAGATAATGGACTTGAGATTTCAAATGTAAACTCTGGGACTTATGTCGTGTACCTTAAAATGAAATCTCGTGTGGAAACCAAAAAAATTATAATCAATTAAATATTTGATACAAATTAAAGTAAGGCTGTTTCAGTTTTTGAAATGGCCTTTTTTATTTTCTATTTATATGACGTACTTTAGTAAAATGAGAAATTGTTTAGCGTTTTTAATAGTAGTTTTAGTTGTGTTTTCTTGTGGAAATAAAACAGTTAAAACAGAGGAGTCATTTATCAAAACAACACAAGATTATATTGCCGAAATAGATAATAACGCCAGTTTAACTGAAGAGTTTACTGAAGGTGCTTTAACCGATAAGGATGGCTTTAAAGATGTCGGACGATTTAAATACTCAGTACTTTTTGATAAAAGCTCTGGAGAGCTCTTCAGAATAAAAAATACCGAAATTTCAAATACAACTGTTCAGGAAAGCTACTATTTTCATAAGCATAATCTGGTGTGTATAATCTCAAGTACAGCAGGTCAACCCGTTAAAAAAATCTATTCTGAAGGATTTAAAAATGTGGTGTCCAAAACCAATGTCAGTGATCAGGAAGCTAAACTCCTTTTGGATAAGGCTAAGCGATTTAAAAATGACCATTATCGTATTTTAGATTAAACGGATAAACACGTTCAAAAAATCGATTCTCATGTGACTTTTTACGGGTATCAGTGTCTTATTAAATGAACACTAATTCTTCGTACTTCCAATGAAAAACACAAAAAGAATCTTATCCTTAATAGCCTTACTTATTCTGTTAAAGATTATCTTTTTTTAATTCGTTTTTTGCTCTTTTTCAAACCTTGGCTAATATATCTTTGTTATTCAAGTTTACATGTTCGTCTCACATTCTCTTTTTTGCCCTTTACACACATATAATTTTATCAAAATTCCTTAATTTCGCGACTCGATTAGAATATTGATATCATGAGCGCTAAATTTCCTGAATATAAAGGACTTGACTTACCTAAAGTTGCAGAAGACATTCTTAACTACTGGGAAGAAAACGACATCTTTGAAAAAAGTATCTCCACAAGAGAAGGTCATAAACCTTACGTCTTTTTTGAAGGACCACCTTCTGCAAATGGATTACCTGGAGTACACCATGTTTTAGCACGTGCTATCAAAGATATTTTCCCACGTTATAAAACGATGAAAGGCTTTCAAGTAAAACGTAAAGCTGGTTGGGATACGCATGGTTTGCCTATTGAATTAGGCGTAGAAAAAGAATTGGGCATCACAAAAGAAGATATTGGGAAAACCATTTCTGTCGAAGATTATAACGCAGCTTGCCGTAAAGCAGTCATGCGTTATACCGATGTTTGGAATGACCTTACAGAAAAAATGGGATACTGGGTCAACATGGACGATCCATATATCACCTACGATCCAAAATACATGGAGAGCGTTTGGTGGTTGCTTAAACAAATTTATAACAAAAGCTTACTATATAAAGGTTATACTATACAACCTTATTCGCCTAAAGCTGGGACTGGTTTAAGTTCGCATGAGCTCAATCAACCAGGAACTTATCAGGATGTAACCGATACTACTGTTGTTGCACAGTTTAAGGCAAATGAAAACTCATTACCAGAATTTCTACAAAACGAAGGCGATATCTACTTCCTGGCATGGACGACAACACCTTGGACGCTTCCTAGTAATACGGCATTAACTGTAGGGCCAAAGATTGATTATGTATTGGTAGAAACTTATAACCAGTATACATTTCAACCTATGAATGTGATTCTGGCTAAAAAATTAGTGAACTATCAATTCTCTGGAAAGTTTCATTTGGTGGATGATAAATCTGAATTGTTAGCCTATAATTCAGGAGATAAAAAGATTCCTTACTATGTGGTTAAAGAGTTTAAAGGTGCTGATTTAGTCGGAATTACCTACGAACAATTGCTGCCATATGTACTTCCAAATGATAATCCGCAAGATGCCTTTAGAGTCATTTCTGGTGATTTCGTGACTACCGAAGACGGGACAGGTATTGTACATACTGCACCTACTTTTGGAGCTGATGATGCTTTAGTTGCCAAACAAGCAACACCAGAAGTGCCGCCTCTATTAGTTAAAGATGAAAACGGTAATTTGGTACCTCTTGTTGATTTACAAGGTCGTTTTAGACCAGAGCTAGGTGAGTTTGCAGGAAAATATGTGAAGAACGAATATTACAATGATGGGGAAGCACCTGAGCGCTCGGTTGATGTTGAGCTTGCCATCAAATTAAAAGAAGAAAACAAAGCCTTTAAGGTTGAAAAATATAAACACAGTTACCCTAATTGCTGGCGTACAGATAAACCCATACTTTACTATCCGTTAGATTCATGGTTTATTAAAGTAACCGATGTGAAAACGCGAATGGTAGAATTGAATAATACCATCAACTGGAAACCTGAATCTACAGGAACTGGACGCTTCGGAAACTGGCTCGCCAACGCCAATGATTGGAATTTATCCCGTTCACGCTATTGGGGAATTCCACTACCAATTTGGAGAACTGAAGATGGCACAGAAGAACTTTGTATTGGTTCGGTTGAAGAACTTAAAAATGAAATGGCAAAAGCCGTTGAAGCAGGTGTGCTTTCAAAAGATATATTTGCCGATTTTGAAGTCGGGAATAATTCCGATGAAAACTATTCTAAAATCGATTTGCATAAAAATATCGTTGATGAGATTGTATTGGTTTCTCCAAAAGGACAACCAATGAAACGTGAAAGTGATTTAATTGATGTATGGTTCGATTCTGGTTCTATGCCTTATGCACAATGGCACTATCCGTTTGAAAATAAAGAGCTCATTGATGATAATAAATCATTTCCAGCCGATTTTATAGCCGAAGGTGTTGATCAAACTCGTGGCTGGTTTTATACTTTACACGCTATTGGAACGATGGTGTTTGACTCTGTAGCCTATAAAAACGTCGTGTCTAATGGTTTAGTTTTGGATAAGAACGGACAAAAAATGTCTAAGCGTCTTGGTAATGCAACCGATCCTTTTGAAACCTTAGGGAACTATGGTGCTGATGCTACTCGTTGGTATATGATTATGAATGCCAATCCTTGGGACAATTTAAAATTTGATTTAGATGGTATTGAAGAGGTGAAACGTAAGTTCTTCGGAACGCTTTACAACACCTATTCGTTCTTTACTTTATATACAAATCTTGATACATTCACTTATGCTGAAGCTGATATTCCATTAGCTGAACGCCCAGAAATTGACCGTTGGATTTTATCCGAATTGCATACTTTAATTCAAAAAGTTGACGAATATTATGCCGAATATGAGCCGACAAAAGCAGCAAGAGCTATTTCAGAATTTACGCAAGATTATTTAAGTAACTGGTATGTGCGTTTAAGTAGAAGACGTTTCTGGAAAGGCGATTATCAAACCGATAAAATTTCAGCATACCAAACCTTGTACACATGTATGGTAACTATCGCTAAGTTAGGAGCACCAATAGCGCCTTTCTTTATGGATCGTTTGTATATGGATTTAAATTCTGTTACTCAAAAGGAAGCTTTTGAAAGTGTGCATTTGGCAGATTTCCCAACCTTTGATGCTTGCTATGTAGACAAGAGTTTGGAACGTAAAATGGAAAGCGCTCAAACAATTTCTTCATTAGTATTGTCGTTAAGAGCTAAAGAAAAAATTAAAGTGCGTCAGCCATTACAAAAAATTATGATTCCTATTGATAGTCAAACACAAAAGGACGAAATTTTAGCGGTTGCCGATTTGATTAAATCTGAAGTCAATGTCAAAAATGTTGAGGTTTTAGAGGACGCTTCAGATATATTGGTAAAACAAATAAAGCCAAATTTCAAAGTATTAGGTCCGCGTTTTGGACAAGATATGAAAGCTGTAGCTCAGGCGATTAACAACTTTAATGCTGATGATATTAAAAAAATCGAGCAAAACGGAGTTTTAGTCGTTGAAATTAATGGAAAAAGTATTACATTAGAACAATCAGATGTTGAGATTACATCCAAAGATATTGAAGGTTGGCTTGTGGCTAGTTCGGGAGCTTTAACTGTCGCATTAGATGTAACACTGACCGAAGATTTAAGAAAAGAAGGTATTGCAAGAGAATTGGTAAATAGGATTCAGAACTTACGCAAAGACTCAGGTTTTGAACTTACAGATAGAATTGCAGTACAGTTTAAAAGAGACGAACAAATTATTAACGCAATAAACACAAATTTAGAGTACATAAAAACCGAAACATTAACCGATGAATTGGAAATTTTAGAAGACTTAAATAATGGTATAGAAATTGCCTTTGATGATGTAAATACCAAGTTGTTTATTAAAAAATTGTAGAATTATGGGAGCAAATAATACCGTAAGATATTCTGATAAAGATTTAAATGAGTTTAAAGCGCTTATTCAGGATAAAATAGAAAAAGCACAGCATGATTTAGAACTTATCAAAAGTGCTTATATGAATGATCATAACAATGGAACAGATGATACATCACCAACCTTTAAGGCATTTGATGAAGGTAGTGCCGTTATGAGCAAAGAATCTAATTCTCAGTTAGCGATTCGTCAAGAAAAGTTTATTCGTGATCTTAAAAATGCCTTAATCCGAATTGAAAATAAAACCTATGGTATTTGCAGAGTTACAGGAAAACTAATCAATAGAAAGCGATTAGAATTAGTGCCTCATGCAACATTGAGTATAGAAGCTAAAAATATGCAGAAGTAAATTTTTATCATTTCAATATACAAAACGTCTCTTTTGAGACGTTTTTTTATAGGCGTAACGTTTATCAATAATAATCCTATTTTTGTGGTTTCTAATACAGAACAATGTCTTTAAAAAAAGCAACACTCCTTATCATCCTTATATTACTTATTGATCAGATAAGTAAAATTTATATCAAGACTCATTTTGCACTAAACGATAAAACCATAATTTTTGATTGGTTTCAAATCGCGTTTGTAGAAAATGAAGGTATGGCTTGGGGAACAAAATTGAGTGATTTTATAACATTTATGTCAGACAGAACTGCAAAAGTATGTTTGACGGTTTTTAGGATTTTAGCCGTTATCGGAATTGCATACTGGTTAAAAAAATCAATAAAAAACGCTGGTTCTAAAACATTAATCTTTGCGATTTCACTTATTCTGGCAGGAGCAGTTGGAAATATAATAGATTCTGTATTTTACGGAGTTTTATTCGATTCAAGTTCTGGACAGGTTGCTTCATTTTTGCCTGAACAAGGCTATGATACATTATTTCATGGTAAAGTTGTAGATATGCTTCATTTTCCTATCTGGAGTGGATATTTACCCGATTGGATTCCGTATTTTGGAGGCAAGTCATTTAGTTTCTTCGACCCTGTCTTTAATATAGCAGATATGGCAATTAGCACAGGAATTGGAATTTTAATAGTCTTTAATAAGCGTGTTTTTACTGTTTCAGAAAAACCTAAAACAACCGTTGAAGCTTAAAACTTATAAACCTTTTCAGGAGTTACGCAATAATCTAATTTAATATCGCCTTCAAAAACATCGGTAACAAGCGTAGCACTATCAAAAAATGAAAGACCTATTTTGATCGTATCTGGTCTGCATTTCGCTAAAAATTTATCATAGAAACCTTTGCCGTAGCCTACACGATTTCCAGTGTTATCAAATGCGAGAAGCGGAATAAATACCACATCAATTTGTTTAGGATCGATAGAAATGCCATCAATTGGCTCTGGAATATTCCATCGGTTTTTTTTGATTTTAGTACTATCCGTAAGTAAGTAGTGCGACATGTCTAAAGTCTGAAAATCACTCTTAGAAATGACGATATGTTTATCTTTTCCGGAGAGAATATTTAAAATATAATCTGTATTAACCTCATTGTGTTCTGTAATCGACAGAAATAAGTGATAAAACTCATAGTCCCAGATAGCTAAAGTGAGAAGCTGGTTTGCAATATTTAGACTTAGCGTTTCAACTTGTTCTTGAGACAGTTTATTTCGTAACAATTTATGCACGCTTCGCAATTGATCCTTAGTCATCTTTTACCTGTGTTGAAATATGGAAAATAGCATCGCCTTGATATGTGATTGGAGATTCGTTAATATTAAAAATGTACCCATCATTTGGCGCTTTTATAAAATGGTTAAAACTTCCGTAAGGATCGGTTATATTACCAATGATATCACCTTTTTGTACTTTGGTGTTAATTGTAACTGTAGATTTAAACATGCCAGAGTAGTTGGCGCGAATCCATTTGCTATCTGAAATAAACACACAGGATTTTTTAGGCTTTGAGACTTTAAATTTACTGCTAAGCATTCCTAAATGATGCAATACTCGTTTAGCACCATTTACACCTGTATTTGTAATGGTGTTATCAATATTAAATGATTTTCCACCTTCAAAAAGCAATATCGGAATTCCTAATTTATAGCAGGTGTTTCTAAAAGATTTGTTGAGGTTTTTTGAATATAAAACAAAAGGAGCTCCAAAAACTTTTGCGAGTTCTTTTAAGTTTTTTTCGCCTTTAATAATTCTAACCTGAGCAGCATTAAATCGATCGGCACCACCAGTGTGAAAATCCATTACCAAATCGGCATGTGGTAAAATTTCAGTTACAAGTTTAAAAGCCACTCTACTGGCTAGAGATCCACCTTTAATTCCAGGAAATACGCGATTTAAATCTCGTCCATCAGGAAATTCACGATTTAAATTAATAAAACCAAACACATTAATTACAGGTACACAAATGATAGTTCCTTTTTTAGGCTTGTTAATGCCTTTAGCGATAATTTGTCTGACAATTTCAACACCATTAATTTCATCACCATGAATACCAGCGGTTATTAAAATGGTTGGTCCAGGTTTTTTTGAACGCTCAATAATGACAGGAACATCAATACTATTTTGTGTATGAAGTTTGGCGACATTAAAACTTACTGTAGCACTTTTCCCTAAAGGCACCTCTTCTCCAAGAATTTCTAAGATCTCTTTGTTGCTCATTGTAGTGTTGCGTTAGTTTCTATTACGTTCTATAAAAGTAATAATTGCTCGTGCTATATTTTTACCTGTAGCGCCTTCAATGCCTTCTAATCCTGGTGTAGAATTAACTTCTAAAAGCAAAGGGCCTCTTGCAGATTGTAACATATCAACACCACAAACAGGTAGTTTTAAAGCTCTGGAAGCATTCATTGCTAATTTTAATTCGTCAGTATCTAATTTGATAATATTTGCACTTCCGCCACGATGAAGATTAGATCGAAACTCACCTTCTTTACCTTGACGTTTCATAGCACCTACAACTTGTCCGTCGACAACCAAAGCTCTAATGTCTGCACCTTTAGCCTCTTTAATAAACTCCTGAACAATGACTCGTGCCTGTAATCCGTTGAAGGCTTCCAAAACAGATTCGGCAGCATTTTTAGTTTCCGCTAAAACAACTCCTAAACCTTGCGTTCCTTCTAATAGTTTTATGATAACAGGTGTTCCACCTACATGTTCAATAACCTCTTCTACATCACGTGAGTAATTTGTAAACACCGTTTTTGGCATGCCTATACCAGCTTTACTTAAACGTTGTAAACTGCGTAATTTATCCCTAGAGCGTTGTATGGCGTCTGAGGTAACAATTGTAAATACACCCATCATTTCAAACTGTCTCACTACAGCACATCCATAAAAGGTAACCGAAGCACCAATTCTTGGAATAATAGCATCGACATAGTCTAAATATCGGTCTTTATAATAGATGGTAGGCTTCTCCTTTTCGATAATGATATCGCATTTAAGAGGGTCGATAACTTCCATGTCATGACCTCTGCTTTCGCCTTCTTTTACTAATCTTTGTGTAGAGTATAAATGAGGGTTTCTTGATAAAATGACTATATTCATTTGTGCGTATTATTAAAAGAAACGTTTTCTAAGTTAACATCAACTAGAAATTTTTTACTAAGAAATTGTCGTCCTATTAAAACGGGAAATTTCATATCGTCTCTAGTGCTTAAAGTTAAGTTAATCTTATAAGTTTTACCAAAGAATATGACTTCAGATTTTATTTTGTAACGATTTTCTTTAAATCCGTTACTGCTTTTTACATCTGTGAATGTATAATTTTCAAATACAATATTTTCACTTTTAAAGTTTGGATGTCCTTTGCTTTCAAAGGTGCAAATCAATGTATTATCTTTTTCTATAATTTTCGAACAGTGAATTGCTGATGTGTAGGCACCAGTATCTATCTTTACATCAATATGGGTTAAATTCAATTTTGGAAAGTCAATCTTATCAACACGTCCAATAATTTTTTTTGTCATTTAAAGGGTTTAAAAAGTGGCGCAAGGTAAGTATTAGTCGGTTCTAAAAAACATTTTTTCATTTAATTTTTTAACACATATAAAAGCTGTTTTAAATAGTAAATATTAACTTTGGAACAATGCAAAAGCCTGCTCTGGACATACAAATAAAAACCTTGCCTCATCAACCAGGTGTGTATCAGTATTTTGATGAAGATGATAACCTCATTTATGTTGGAAAGGCCAAAGACATCAAAAAAAGAGTAAGTTCATACTTTACCAAAACACACGACAATGGTAAAACCAGAGTATTAGTAAAAAAAATAAGACATATTAAGCACATTGTTGTTGAGACAGAAAATGATGCACTACTCTTAGAAAATAACCTCATTAAGCAATATAAGCCACGTTATAATGTATTGCTTAAAGATGATAAATCATACCCTTGGATATGTTTAAAAAAAGAACGTTTTCCAAGAGTGTTTTCGACGCGACGTGTGTTTAAAGACGGTTCAGAATACTTCGGACCTTATACCAGCATGAAAACGGTACATACCTTACTCGATTTGATTAAAGGACTGTATCAGCTACGCACCTGTAATTTTAATCTTTCTAAAGACAAAGTAGCTGCTGGGAAATATAAAGTGTGTTTAGAATACCATTTGGGAAACTGTAAAGGCCCTTGTGAAGACTTACAAACCGAAGATGATTACAACCAAAATATTGTAGCGATTAGAGAAATTTTAAAAGGAAATTTTAAAGATTCATTATCGCAATTTAAAGCGCAAATGAAGAAGTTGTCTCAAGAGATGAAGTTTGAAGATGCCCAACGTATCAAAGAAAAAATTGAAGTTTTAGAAAATTATCAGGCTAAATCTACCATAGTTAATCCTAAGATTAGTAATGTAGATGTCTTTAGTATAATGAGTGACGAAAGTTATGCATATGTCAACTTTTTGCAATTATCCTACGGAAGTATCATCAGATCACATACATTAGAAATTAAGAAAAAATTAGACGAGACAGATAAAGAATTGTTGGAGTTATCTATAGTCGAAATCAGACAACGTTTTCATTCCAATTCGAAAGAAATCTACGTGCCTTTTAAGGTCAATTTAGGGGATGATGTGAAGATCACTATTCCTAAATTAGGCGATAAAAAACACATCTTGGATTTATCACTTAGAAATGCTAAATATTATCGTATGGAGCGTTTCAAACAGGTTAAAATCATAGATCCAGACCGTCATGCCAACCGAATTATGGCTCAGATGAAAACCGATTTAAGATTGCCTGAAGAGCCTCGACATATCGAATGTTTTGATAATTCTAATATACAAGGTACAAATCCGGTTGCTGCTTGTGTTGTTTTTAAAGATGGAAAACCAAGTAAAAAAGATTACCGACATTTTAACATAAAAACAGTAGAAGGTCCAGACGATTTTGCATCTATGGAAGAAGTCGTATACCGTCGCTATAAGCGTTTGTTGGATGAAAATCAACCGCTGCCTCAATTGATCATAATCGATGGAGGAAAAGGGCAATTATCTTCAGCACTAAAAAGCATAGATGCTTTAAATCTCAGAAATACAATTGCAATTATCGGAATAGCGAAACGTTTAGAAGAATTATTTTATCCAGACGATCCAATTCCTTTATATTTAGATAAAAAAAGTGAAACCCTTAAAATCATTCAGCAGTTACGTAATGAAGCACACCGTTTCGGAATAGAACATCATAGAAACAGACGAAGTAAAAGTGCCTTAACAACAGAATTAGAAACGATTCCCGGAATTGGAGAGCAAACCGTTATCACCTTAATAAAAAAATTTAAGTCGGTTAAGCGTATTTCCGAAGCAAAAAAAGAAGATTTAGAAGCTGTTGTTGGTTTATCTAGAGCTCAAAAAATAATCGATTATTACAGTAAAAAGTGAAATATTTTATCCTCATCATATTACTCATTTGTGTGATGCTTCCTTCGGAAGCACAAACGAAAACTGATATAGATGAACCTAAAGTTGGTTTAGTCTTGAGTGGTGGTGGAGCAAAAGGGTTTGCTCATATTGGAGTTTTAAAAGTTGTAGATAGCTTAGGAATTAAAATAGATTATATCGCTGGAACAAGCATGGGAGCTATAGTAGGTTCTTTATATGCTTCTGGGTATTCTGGTAATCAATTGGATTCTATTTTTAGAAGTTTAGATTTTGATAAGGTGATTAATGATAATTTACCGCGTTCGGCCAAAACATTTTATGAGCGCGATAACACCGAAAAGTATGCTATTGCACTTCCTTTTAATAAGTTTAAGCTCAAGTTGCCCTCAGCTTTATCTCGTGGTCAAAATGTATTTAACTTATTATCTAAACTGACACTTCACGTGAGTGAAATAAGTGATTTTGATAAGCTTCCCATACCGTTTTTTTGTATAGCAACTAATGTGGAAACAGGAGAGCAAGTAATGTTAGACTCCGGAAATTTACCTTTATGCATTACGGCAAGTGGTGCTTTTCCTTCTTTGTTTCAGCCCGTAAATATCAATAACAACCTGTTAATTGATGGAGGAGTAGTAAATAATTACCCAATAGATGAACTTAGGAAAAAAGGCATAGATATTATAATTGGTGTTGATGTTCAAGATGGTTTGGCAACTAGGGAGGAAATGACATCGGCTCCTGATGTACTGCTTCAAATTAATAATTTCAGAACGATCAATGATATGAAATTGAAGTCGAAAAAGACCGATATTTATATCAAACCAGATATAAAAGATTTTTCGGTAGTTTCATTTAAAGAAGGTAAAAAAATTATTGAAAACGGAAAATTAGCCGCCTTAAAACGATGTGATGAGTTGTCAAAACTTCCAAAACTTAAACCACGTAATTATAGGTCTGAATTAGATTTAATCAGTAAAGATAGTATTGTGATCAACACAATTAATATTGAAGGTAATCAGCGGTATACCAGATCATATGTGCTTGGTAAACTCAAATTGAAAGGAAGCGAAAAGGTGAGTTACAACGACTTTAATACTGGAGTAAATAATTTAATTGCAACAAATAATTTTGACTCGTTTATATATGATTTCAAAAAATCAAAGGATCAAGAGGGTTATGATTTAAGTACTAAAGTTCAAGAAAATATGACAACTACATTTCTAAAATTTGGACTTCATTATGATGATTTATACAAAAGTGCATTACTTGTAAATCTCACTAAAAAACGTCTGCTTTTTAAAAATGATATTGCATCCTTAGATGTTATTTTAGGTGATAATGTGCGATATAACTTTGACTATTTAATTGACAAGGGTTTTTATTGGAGTGTTGGATTACGATCACGATATAATCAGTTTGAAAAGGGTGTTAATAGTGAGGTGATACTTAATGACGCTGAAATTAATGCAATAGGTGTTAATCAGCTCGATGTTAAATTAAAGGATCAAACCAATCAGTTTTATCTCGAAACTTTGTTTAGAAAAGACTTTGCGCTAAGCTTAGGTGCAGAGCACAAGCGATTGACAATTAAATCAAAAACCATTACTGTCAATACTACTACAGATGAATTTCTTTTTGAACATACCGATTACTTTAGTGCTTTTGGTACATTAAAACTGGATACTTACGATGACAAATATTACCCATCATCAGGTTTTTATTTCAGTGGAGATTTTCATTCGTATATCTATGCTTCTAAATTCAACAAGAATTTTGATCAGTTTTCAATTGCTAAAGCAGATATTGGCTATGCGTTTAGTTTGTCAGATAAACTAAGTTTTAACCTTGAAACTAGTGGAGGGTTTAAAATCGGCGATAAGTCTACAACAACTTTAGATTTTGCTTTAGGCGGTTATGGAAATAACTTCATCAATAATTTTGTTCCATTTTTGGGCTATGATTTTGTAACCTTAACAGGTAATAGTTATGTGAAAGCTTATGCCAGTGCAGACTATGAGATTTTTGATAAGCATCACATTACTTTAGAAACTAACTGGGCAAATGTTGACGATGATATTTTCGAATCGGGAGAATGGTTTACACTTCCCGATTATAGAGGTTATGGATTAGGGTATGGGATTGAAACGTTTTTAGGGCCAGTACAAGCGAAATTCGCATACTCACCAGAACAACGAGAAAGCATCTGGTATTTTAATATTGGATTCTGGTTTTAAGCCTTTATAAAAGCAGACAGTTTATTAGAATTTTAACGATTGAATAGTTGCTACTAATCCAATTGAAATTATAATCGTTAGAAACAAGAATAGTGTTTCAAATTTTATCTTATCTCTATTCTGGTTTTTTATGGCATTGCTTAAATAACTTATACGTTTAGTAAAAGCTAATGCAAATAAAGGCGCTAGAAGATAATACATCATAATTATTATTATTAGAAAAATACAGATAACCCCTAGGAGTTATCTGTATTTAAGGATTTTAGATATTTAACAACGTACCACAGAAAAAATAAAAACCAAAAAATTTGTGTTGATAGTTTATATTTTGAAGGAGTTATGCTTTCAGGACTAACAATATCCATGATAAAATAATACCCAAGAATACAGATGCCACAAAAACACCAAATAAAGATATACACTGAGTTAGGTAATTTCAACTCCAAACCCAATAAGTTAATTTTAAACATCATAATTAATTGTTTAGTTACTTAAAAATAAGTGATTTATGTCGAAATGACAAAAACATGCTGAATTTATATTACATCTTAATTATCAGGTTTTTAAGGACTAAAAGCAGGATTTATTTACAGTTACAGCGAATAGCAGCAACTTTGGTTTTAAAATATTATTAATTTTCCCGATATTTGAATCATGTCAAATCTCATCTTTAAAGATTTATTAAGCCACCTCCATTTTCTTATCAAGAGAAATCCTGAATAAGCTAGCATTTTTTGTATCTTTAAAACACTTTAATTTATACCTCAAAACGTATAAACAGATCAACTTTTAAATATTAAAAAGATGCCTTTTTATCATAAATTAGGAAAAATTCCACCCAAACGACATACACAATTTCGAAAAGAAGATGGCAGCCTTTATGCCGAACAATTATTCGGCACCATAGGTTTCGACGGGATGTCAACCAATAGCTATCACGAGCAGCGGCCAACTCAGGTTAAAGCCATTAAAAAACAATACAGTGTTGCACCTAAAATTGCAAAAGCAAATCATATTCAATCTTATCGCTTTAGAGGGTTTCAAGTAAAACCAGAACTTGATTATTTAGAAAGTAGAAAAGCGGTACTAACCAACAGCGATTGTACAATTATTTTAGCAGCTCCTCAACAGTCAACAACCGATTATTTCTATAAAAACTCTGATGCCGATGAACTTATTTTTGTTCATAAAGGATCAGGAAAGCTTAGAACTCAACTCGGAAACCTAGACTTTAAGTATGGCGATTATTTAGTCATTCCGCGCGGGATTATTTATAAAATGGATTTCGATACCGAAGACAACAGACTCTTCATTGTAGAGTCTCGCCGACCAATTTACACGCCAAAACGCTATAGAAACTGGTTCGGTCAATTGTTAGAACATTCGCCATTTTGTGAACGCGATTTACGTCAGCCTCAAGAATTAGAAACCCATAACGAGTCTGGCGAATTTCTTATGAAAGTTAAAAAACAAGACGATATATTCGAAATGATTTACGCATCACATCCCTTTGATGTTGTAGGATATGACGGTTACAATTATCCTTACGCGTTTTCAATTCATGATTTCGAACCTATAACAGGTCGAATTCACCAGCCGCCACCAGTGCATCAAACCTTTGAAACCGATGCATTTGTAGTTTGCAGTTTTGTACCGCGTTTATACGATTACCATCCCGATAGTATTCCGGCGCCATACAATCACAGTAATATCGATAGTGATGAGGTGCTCTACTATGTCGATGGCGATTTTATGAGCAGAAATGATATCGATGCTGGCCATATCAGCTTACATCCTGCAGGAATTCCGCATGGTCCGCATCCAGGTGCAACCGAACGTAGTATCGGACAAGTTAAAACCGACGAACTGGCTGTGATGGTCGATACATTCAAACCATTACAAATCACAGAAGAGGCTTTGAAAATTGCAGATGAAGCGTATTTTAAATCCTGGTTAGAATAAATTTTCGAGTAGTATTAGAAGCTATTTCCTGCTTTCAGCTGTATCTTTTTTGAGAAAAACAAAAAAGGATGCCGCTTCAATCAGGGCTAAAAACAAACACAAAACATTCGTTAGCAGGCAAAATGCATTAACGAACAAACACATAAATAAGTACAATCATGGCAAAAGAAGTAAAAAGTGTCAATTACGGATTAGAGAAAATTTTTGAAGAAGCTCAAGATTTCTTACCACTATTAGGAACAGATTATGTCGAATTTTATGTCGGAAACGCAAAACAATCGGCACATTTTTATAAAACAGCATTCGGCTTTCAATCCTATGCCTATAAAGGCTTAGAAACAGGTTCAAAGGATTCTGTAAGTTATGTTTTAAAACAAGATAAAATACGATTGGTGCTCACAACGCCATTAAACAGTAAATCTCCTATCAACGATCATATTGTAAAGCATGGCGATGGCGTAAAAGTGGTTGCGCTATGGGTGGATGATGCCAGAAAATCCTATGAAGAAACCACCAAGCGTGGTGCAAAATCTTATATGGAACCAAAAGTCGAAACCGATGAATTTGGAGAAGTCGTTAGAGCCGGAATTTATACTTATGGTGAAACAGTGCATATGTTTGTAGAACGCAAAAATTATAAAGGCACATTTTTACCAGGATTTAAACCATGGGAATCTGATTACAACCCAGAACCTGTGGGCTTAAAATATATCGATCATATGGTTGGTAATGTAGGTTGGGGACAAATGAATACCTGGGTAAAATGGTATGAAGATGTGATGGGCTTTGTTAATTTCTTGTCTTTTGACGATAAACAAATCCATACCGAGTATTCTGCATTAATGAGTAAAGTGATGAGTAATGGTAACGGACGCATAAAATTCCCAATCAACGAACCCGCAAAAGCAGCTAAAAAATCCCAAATCGAAGAATATTTAGATTTTTATGAAGACTCAGGGGTACAGCACATAGCAGTAGCAACCGATGATATTATTAAAACAGTAGCGCAATTAAAAGCGAGAGGTGTCGAATTTTTACCTCCACCACCTCAAGCGTATTATGACGATATTCCTAACCGATTGGGTTCTCACATGGATATGATGAAAGAAGATATCAAAGAGCTTCAAAAACTATCTATTCTTGTCGATGCCGATGAAGAAGGCTATTTGCTTCAAATTTTCACCAAACCTGTAGAAGACAGACCAACATTGTTCTTTGAAATTATTCAAAGAATGGGAGCACAAGGATTTGGAGCAGGTAATTTTAAGGCCTTGTTCGAATCTATTGAAAGAGAACAGGCTAAAAGAGGAACCTTATAATTTCAATTTAAATACTAAAAACTCCATCGCAACTCGATGGAGTTTTTTATAAAATCTAACACAACTATAACACCTTTATTTATAAAGGTTTCAATAAAATTTATATTTTTGGAATAGTAATTGTATTTCTCCCTACTGAACAATAAAATGAAACGCTAAAAGTTTCATTTATAATAATTACGACAATGAAAAAAGTACTACTTATAATTGGTGTATTATTTTGTATGCAAGCCTCTTTTGCCCAGGAGAAAAGCGCATTTCAAGATGGTGAATGGTTTAAATTTAGAATGAGCTACAGCGGGTTTCTCAAAGCTGGAAATGCTACGCTTTCTGTTAATGAAACAAAATTAGACGGAAAACCAGTATATCATGTAGTAGGTAAAGGTTGGACTACAGGAGCTATAAAGTGGTTTTTTAAAGTTAAAGATAGATATGAAAGCTATTTTGATAAGGAAACAGGAATGCCTTATAAATTTATCAGAAAGATAGATGAAGGCGGTCATACAAAAGACATCGAAATTAAATTTGACCAACAAAAAAAAGAAGCTTTAGTTGAAAACAAAAAGTATAAAACAAAAAAGACCATTGCTACAGAACAAGATGTACAAGACATGGTGTCTGCGTTTTATTATTTAAGAAATAATTACAATACAAATGATATCAAAGTTGGTGATATCGTATCGCTTAATATGTTTTTTGATGAAGAAAACTATAATTTCAAGCTTAAATATTTAGGTAGAGAAACCATAGATACAGATCTTGGTGGTAAAATGAAAACATTAAAGTTCAGACCTTATGTAATGGCTGGACGCGTATTTAAAGAGCAGGAGAGTTTAACCTTATGGGTAAGCGCAGATGATAATAAAATTCCATTGAAAATAAAGGCCGATTTAGCCGTAGGTTCATTGCGAGCAGACCTCGAAGCGTTTAAAGGATTAAAGCATCCTATACAAGTAGAATTTGACTAACTAACATGAGTGAACCACAACAATTTGACGATATAATAAAACAACTTCAGGAGAAGTATACTTCAATAGACCAAGATACAGACGATCACCTATATGGCTTGCTTTACAGCAAGCCTATTACATATTGGGACTATATACAAACTGACGCACTGCTTAATCTACAAATACAGCGTACAACGCTTCCAGATGAAATGGTGTTTATAGCTTACCATCAAATTAATGAACTTATTTTTAAAATGATTTTATGGGAGATTCAACAAGTCGCCGAAAAAGAAGACTTGAATGTTCAATTTTTCGAAAATAAAATCATGCGTATAAGTCGTTATTTTGATATGCTTACAACCTCATTCAATATCATGAGAGAAGGTATGGAAATTGAACAATACATGAAATTCCGATATACCTTGACTCCTGCCAGCGGATTTCAAAGTGCGCAATATAGAATGATTGAATTTGCGTCAACTGAACTTATAAACCTTATCGACTTTAGATTTAGAAAAACTATTGATAGAAATACGCCTTTTGAACACGCTTTTGAACACTTGTACTGGCAAGCTGCCGGAAAAGACTACAAAACAGGTAAAAAATCTACCTTGTTAGTTAACTTTGAAAAGCGTTACAAAGGTGATTTTATTCGCTTTATGCAAACTTATAATACTAAAAATCTCTGGTCACGTTTTAAAGAATTACCTAAAAAAGATCAACAAGATGAAGATTTGGTAAAAGCAATGAGACACTTTGATTATACGGTCAATATCACTTGGGTTATGGCGCATTATAATGCAGCAAGACATTATATCGAAAGTGGTACAGGTGATGGTGAAGCTACAGGTGGTAGCGACTGGAAAAAATATATGCACCCAAAATACCAAAAACGCATATTTTTTCCTGAACTTTGGAGCAAAGAAGAACTTGAAAATTGGGGAGAAAACATATAACTTATTAACTTAATGCAATCAAAATACTTAGTAATAGCACTATTCATCTGTATGGGTTTTATGTCATGCAAAGAAGACGAAAAGCCAGATGTAACACCTTTAGAAACTTATGTAGAGCCAGAACCTGATAAAGAGTTTGGCTTTGTTCTTGAAGACTATATAGTAAAACGAGATACCATCAAAGCAGGTGATAGTTTTGGTGAAATACTAGAGCGTAACAACATTGGCTACCCTAAGATTTTTAACATTGCCGAAAAAACGAAAGACAGTTTTGATATTACAAAACTTAAAGCAGGTAAGCCGTATACCTTATTATGTGCTAAAGATTCTCTTCAAACTCCCGAATGTTTTATTTACCAGCCTAATAGTATTGATTATGTCGTCATAAAAATGACCGATTCTATTAAAGCTTACACAGGGAAAAAGCCGATAACTATTGTGCAGAAAGAAGCTTCAGGTATCGTGATGAATAGTTTGTCTGAAACAATGGAGTCTCAAGGATTACCATATCAGCTTATTAATGATATGAGCGATATTTATGCTTGGACTATAGATTTTTTCAGACTTCAAAAAGGTGATCGTTTTAAAATTGTCTATAAACAACGATTTATTGAAGATACCATTTACGCTGGAATAGAAAGCATCGAGGCTGCTTATTTTGAGCATAAAAGCGAACCATTTTATGCATTTAATTTTCAGGTTGATAGTACTAAGAATATTTCCGATTATTTTGATGAAAACACTAAAAGTTTAAGACGTACATTTTTAAAAGCACCAGTACAATTTAGCCGAATTTCGTCACGATATAATCTCAATCGACGTATCAAATATTACGGTTATAAACTGAGACCACACAGAGGAACCGATTTTGCTGCTCCAATAGGTACAGAAATTCTTGCAACTGCCAATGGAACAGTAACCGAGTCAACCAGACGTGGTGGAAATGGGAAATATGTAAAGATTAAACATAACGGAACCTACAGTACCCAATACCTTCATATGAAAGCCCAAAATGTCAAAAAAGGAGATTTTGTCAAACAAGGAGATGTCATTGGTTGGGTAGGAATGACAGGAAACACAGGAGGTCCGCACGTGTGTTATCGCTTCTGGAAAAATGGAAAACAAGTAGATCCTTTTAAAGAAAAATTGCCTGCAGCCGAATCTATTCCAGATTCGCTTAAATCAAAGTACACCGAATTTATTAAACCTTTAAAATCTCAGCTGGATCATATTCAATTTGAAGACAATACCATTGAATTACCAATCGAAGAGGAGACACTAACATCAAAAATACACTAATGGCTCTAAAAACCATCAATCCGACAACAACCAAAGCTTGGCAAAAATTAAAAGCGCATTTCAAAACAATTGAACATAAGCACCTTAAAGAATTATTTGCCGAGCATACAAATCGAGCACATGAAATGTCTATTTCTTGGGACGATTTCTTCGTAGATTATTCAAAACATCGAATTTCTAAAGAAACGCTTGATTTGTTAATTGAGCTGGCAAATGAAGTCGATTTAAAAGACGCCATGTCAAAGTATTTTGGAGGTGAGGTTATAAATCAAACCGAAGGTCGTGAAGTATTGCATACGGCATTAAGAAATCCAGAAAATGCTGAGGTTCTTGTTGAAGGCAACAATGTAATGTCCGAAATTTTTGAAGTCAAACATAAAATTAAAGACTTTGCCAACGACATCATTAATGGAAACATAAAAGGCCATACAAATAAACCATTTACAGATATTGTAAATATCGGAATTGGTGGCTCAGATTTAGGACCAGCAATGGTTGTAGATGCATTGTCGTTTTACAAAAACCACTTAAAAACACATTTTGTAAGTAATGTAGATGGCGATCATGTCAATGAAGTTATTAAACATTTAAATCCGGAAACGACACTATTTGTAATTGTTTCAAAAACATTTACAACTCAAGAAACATTGTCCAATGCCAATACAATTAGACAATGGTTTTTAAATCATGCGCCTAAAGATGCAGTATCTAAACATTTCGTGGCTGTATCTACTAATATTGAAAAGGTCAAAGCATTCGGAATTGATGAACATAATATTTTCCCAATGTGGAATTGGGTTGGCGGACGTTTTTCTCTTTGGAGCGCGGTAGGACTATCCATAAGCCTTGCCGTTGGTTTTGAGAATTTCGATACACTTCTTCTAGGAGCACATAAAATGGATACCCATTTTAAAACTGAAGATTTTGATAAAAATATTCCTGTAATTACTGCGCTATTAAGTGTTTGGTATAATAATTTCTTTAACGCTGAAAGTGAAGCCGTTATTCCGTATTCGCAATATTTAAATCAGTTTGCAACCTATTTGCAACAAGGGATAATGGAAAGTAATGGTAAAAGTATAGACCGAAATGGTGATGCTGTAGATTATCAAACAGGAACGATTATTTGGGGAGAACCAGGAACAAACTCACAACATGCATTTTTTCAGCTAATTCATCAAGGAACTAAATTGATTCCTGCCGAATTTATCGGATTTTCAAAATCACTTCACGGGAATCAGGACCATCAAGACAAGCTTATGTCTAACTTTTTTGCTCAAACAGATGCTTTGATGAATGGGAAGTCTAAAGAGGCCGTTTTAGAAGAATTAAATGCACAAGATCTTTCCGAAGAAAAACGAAACGAATTAGCACCATTTAAGGTGTTTAAAGGAAATAAACCAACAACAACGATTCTTGTCGATAAACTAACTCCTGAAAGTTTAGGTAAACTCATCGCGATGTATGAACACAAAATTTTTGTTCAAGGAATTGTATGGAACATTTTTAGTTATGACCAATTTGGTGTAGAATTAGGAAAACAACTTGCAAATTCAATTTTAAAAGAGTTGCAAGATGATAATGTTATCAACAATCATGATGGTTCGACTAAAAACCTAATTAAACACTATAAAAGCCTGCGTTAGAGTTGTTGAAGAATTGTTTAGCTGAAAGCGTCTAAACACAAAATTTTAAGAAAATTTTAAGTAATTTTGAATGTTAATAATTCTTAACATTAAGGTAATATAGTATCGCCAGTTCAAGCGTATTTTTGCCGAAAATTAAAACTCTTAAATAATTCTTAAACAATGAAAAAATTTTCAAAATGTTTATTGGTATTTGTTGTATTTTGCTGTACTACACTTGCCTTTTCACAAAGCACAATTACTGGTAAAGTTGTCGGTTCAGATTTCAATGAGCCATTACCAGGTGCGAATGTTGTTGAAAAAGGGACATCAAATGGTATTAACACCGATTTTGATGGAAATTTCACCCTTAAAACACAAGCTTCTTCTGGAGAAATCGTGATTACCTTCGTTGGGTACACTTCTAAAACTATTCCATTTTCTGCAACGCAGGACTTAGGAACTATTGTATTAGAATCTAGTGAAGTTGGTTTACAAGAAGTTCAAATTATTGCTTCTGTTGCAGTTGATAGAAAAACACCTGTTGCTGTATCTACAGTAAGAGCTGCTGACATTCAATTGAAATTAGGAACTCAAGAATTTCCTGAAGTATTAAAATCTACGCCTGGTGTGTATGCTACTAAATCTGGTGGTGGTTTTGGTGATGGACGTATTAACTTACGTGGATTCAACTCTGAAAACGTTGCTGTAATGATTAATGGTGTACCAGTAAACGATATGGAAAATGGTCGTGTATTTTGGAGTAACTGGGCAGGATTAGGTGATGTAACAAGTTCTATGCAAGTACAAAGAGGTCTTGGTGCTGCTAGAGTTGCTGTGCCTTCTGTTGGTGGTACAATTAACATCTTAACTAAAACAACCGATGCTGAAGAGGGTGGAAACATCATGACTACTTTAGGTAACGATGGTTATACTAAATTTGGTGTGACGTACTCTACAGGATTAATGGATAATGGTTTTGCTGCTACAGTTTCAGCTGCTAAAACAGATGGTGACGGATATGTTAGAGGAACACAGTTTAATGCGGTATCTTATTTTGTTAACGTATCTAAAGAAATCAATGACCAACACAAATTATCATTTACAGCTTTTGGAGCAAAACAACGTCACGGTCAAAGACAAAACAGACATTTAATTGATACCTACAGACGTAGTGAAGATGGGATCAAGTATAACTCAGATTGGGGATATAAAAATGGACAAGTAACATTTATAGAAGATAACTTCTATCACAAACCTCAAATATCATTAAATCACTATTGGGATCTTAATGACAAAACAAGTATTTCAACTGCTGCTTATGTATCGTTTGGATCTGGTGGTGGAGGTGGAACTCTTGGAAGTGATGCTGAGACACCAGGATTTGAAGGTGATGCAAGATTTAAATTTACAAGCCCAGATTACCGTATTGGAGAGTTTGGTCCTTTAGATTTTGACCGTATTGTTGAAGAAAACATTGCTCATGGAGCTAATGGTTCTAGTGCTGCATTAAGAGCATCACGTAATGACCATAACTGGTATGGAGTGTTATCAACTTTAAAATCAGATTTGTCTGATGACTTAGTACTTTTAGCTGGTTTAGATTACAGAAACTATAAAGGAATTCACTTTAGAGAAGTGACCGATTTATTAGGTGGTCAGTTTATCATAAATGAAGATAATGTAAATAATCCAACAGGAATCTCTAGAGTAGGTGATAAAGTATCTTACTATAACGATGGTCTTGTAGGATGGCTAGGTGCTTTTGCTCAATTAGAGTATGATGTAAATGAAAAGTTTAACACATTTATTTCTTTAAATGCCTCAAACACGTCTTACAAAAGAGTTGATTATTTCCAATATACTCCAGACGATCCTTTAAGAGAAACAGATCGTTATAACTTCTTTGGTTTTGGAGCTAAAGGTGGTGCAAACTACAGACTTACAGATAAGCATAATGTATTCGTTAACTTAGGGTATTTTGAAAAAGCAGCAGATTTTGATGCGGTTTTCCCTAACTTTAATAACGAAGAAATTAATGAGAATGCTGAAAACCAGAAAATCTTAAGTTTTGAATTAGGTTACGGATTTAGAGGTGATAAATTATCTGCTAATGTAAACTTATACAGAACTGCATGGAGAGATAGAACAGAAACAATTCCATTTCAATTAAGTGAAGATGAAACAGGATTTGCTAACATTTTAGGTGTAAACGCAATCCACCAAGGTATCGAAGTTGATTTTGTCTATAAAGCGACAGATAGATTAGATATCACAGGTATGGTTTCTTTAGGAGACTGGAGATGGGAAGAAGATGTAACTGGTGTTGAAATTTTAAATGAAGAACAAGAAGTCGTTGATACGGTAGATTTATTTATCGAAGATACACCTGTTGGTGATGCTGCTCAAACAACAATGGCACTCGGACTTAACTATAAATTTGGTGCTAAAACAAGATTGAGTGTTGATTACAACTACTTTGATCGTTTATATGCTGATTTCGATCCTAGTGATAGAGGTACAGAAGGTGCTCCTGATCCTTGGGAAGTTCCTGCTTATGGCGTTTTTGATGCAGCAATTACTCACGGATTCTCATTTGGAGAGTTTGATGCTTCATTAACCGCTAGAATGAACAATGTGTTTAATACCCATTATATTGCAGATGCATTAGATGGTACAGGATCAAATGCAGAGACAGCATTAGTATACTATGGTTTTGGTAGAACATTTAGTGTTGGAGCAAAACTTAAATTTTAAAAAAATAGAACAATGAAAAGAATAGTTTATGTATTAGCCTTTTTAGGCGCAATTTTCACAGGATGTGATCCTGTTGAAGATATTAATAATGATCTTGCTAATCAGGATAATCCAGTTATTGGAGATGTAGAGTATACATTAACTGATGATGATTATGACGAGTTAGAATTAGATTTCGGAAACTTTAGCTCTGATGAAGATGCTAGAATTGCTATACCAGGTTTACTAGCCGACAGATACCCTTTCTTTGGAGATGGTTCTTCTGCTCTGGTAACGTATAACTTATTTGTAGGATCTGCAGAAGGTGTAAGTGATTACACAGGTGCCGATACTTATGAATTTACAAATGCTGATTATGCTACAACAGGAAGTGATGCTTTTGGATTCTATCCAAATGTTGATCCAACTGAAGAGATTCCAGCTGTATTAAGTGCTCAAATTGCAGCACCAACAGAAGGACAAATCGTTCTTGTGGAGTATGACCAGTATGTAGCAACTCCTGAAATTGGTTTAGCTAACTTATATAGCGCTGAGTTCCCTGCAGATTACGATAGTTTTGAATCTATAGATGTTTCTGGACCTGCCGATTTAGGATGGACAGTTGGTTCATCTAATGTTCAAGGTTCTGGTTTTACTACAATGCCTAATGCTGTCGAAGAATGGTTAGTTTCTCCTGAAATTGACCTAACAGGTCAGTCTGATTTATTATTACAGATTACTCAGGAAATCGACTTCTTAGGTGATGATACTTTAATCGATATTTTAGTATCTACAGACTATACAACTGGAGGAGATATCATGGCTGCAACTTGGGAGGCTTTTGCTTTTGATAAAACGATCTACGGAAATTTAACAACTTCAGAAGATTTTGATTTTTCAGATTATGATGACGAAACAATTCATATTGCACTTAAGTATAGTTCTACAGATTCAGATTCTCCAAGATGGAGAGTGCAGGATTTAGCTGTAAGAGCTATTGGTGTTTCTGGCGAAACAGATGCTAAAGGTGAGTATTTCGTATACGAAGGTGGTGAATGGGAAGCTGCTGAAGGTGTTTACTATTTAAGTACTTCTGATTACGATTCAATGGGTGAAGGTTCTGGACAACCAGGTGCTTTCAATAACTTTAGTAGTGGTACACCAGCTGATAACTACTTACCAACATTTTTAGAACTTAACTATCCTTTTGCTCAGGAAGAAGATGAAATCTTTGTGATTTACAAGTACTTCTCAAGTAACAGCGGATTAGGAACAAGAGGTAACTTATACACGTATACTAACGGAGAATGGATAGGTCATGAAAGTGTTATTGAAACTTCTTTACAGTTTGGATTAGAAAATGGTATTTGGGTACCAGATAATACGATTAGATATACCTTAGAAGGTTCTGATTATAGTTTAGCCGCAGCTGCATTAATTGATGAGCCAGGTTTTGAAGCTGCAGCAGGTAACCTTGATAACTTTGGTAACTTCAATAGAACTGGAGGAAGCACAAACTGGAGTGACGAGATGATGATCACTGCTTTAGGTTTAATTTTAGACAATTTAGATCCAGGAGCAGCTGAAGAGCAAAAGTATATTGTTACTGTTGATGTTTATATCGGAAGTAACGCTACAGAAGATTTCAGCCTAATCAAAATGGGTGGAGAATGGGTTGCTAACTAATTGAGTTAATCATTTTCACTAGAATATTAAAAAAGCCTTGACAAATTTGTCAAGGCTTTTTTTAGTATTAATACAAAATGCATATCGTTATTTTTTCCACGCTATTGTTTCCATAATATGCTTGATATCGTTTTTAAGATATACTGCAGCTGGATATATCGAATCATAATTGGGTTTCGCATAAAAGTATAAAGAACCACTTAAAAAGTGATTGATGCTATCTGTTACATAAAATTGAGATTGAGATGCAGCATTGCCACCAACCTCATAAAACATCCCATACACATTTTGACTAGGATTTTCATATATGATACTTTCAATCTCATCGGCTTTTATCGTATGCTTTTGAGTTAAATTTTGAGCGTCTCTCAGTAAGGTGTCAAGATTTGTAGCATTGACTTTTTTGTAAGTGAGATAGATGGTGCCCTTCATTTTAGGATAATTGATATCAACACCATACGTATTGTTAATACCATCTAATTTGATGTTTGAAATTTTATCGGCATTGCTATTCTTTTCAAAAGTGAAAGGTAAGCGTACATCTACTTTGGAGTATTCTGGTTTTTGATACTCTAGCCTCAACATGGCTTTAGGCTTAGGTAATGGGTCGTTACCACAAGAAAAACAAGCAACAGCCAGTAGTGGAATAATAATTTTTTTTAAGGTCATTAGTCTAAAATAGTAAACTTAATCTGTTTAATACGTTTTTTGTCAATTGCTTCTATAGTGAAAACGTAATTTTTGAAATTTATTTTACTGTGACGTCTTGGGAAAATACCAGAAATCTCTAAAACAAACCCAGCAATGGTTTCAGCTTCACCTTTGTATTCTTCAAAAGTTGCTTCATCATTAAATTTCAAAATCTTATAGAAATCTTTTAAAGTAGTCTTACCTTCAAACGAATAATTTTTATCATCAATTTTGGTGTATATAACATCATCGTCATCAAATTCGTCACTGATATCACCTACAATTTCTTCAATAACATCTTCTAAGGATACAACTCCACAGGTGCCACCATATTCATCGACAACAACAGCTAAATGGACTTTTTTCTCTTGGAATTCGACCATAAGGTCATCCAGTTTTTTATTCTCAGGTACAAAAAACGGTTCGCGAAGTAATGTGGTCCACTCAAACTCTTTACGCTCTATGTGTGGTAGTAAGTCTTTGATATATAAAATACCAGTAACATTGTCAATGCTATCTTTATAAACTGGGATTCTAGAATATCCATTTTTAATGACTTCAGGAATTATATCAATATACGGCGTGTCTTCATTAAGCGCAAAAATATCCATTCTAGGACGCATCACTTGCTTGGTGTCTGTATTTCCAAAGGAAACAATACCTTGTAATATTTTATGCTCTTCAACAGTAGTGTCTCCATCGGTAGTTAATTCTAAGGCTTGTGAAAGTTGATCAACACTAAGATTAGATTTTTGCTTACCTAACTTGTTATGAATCGTTAGAGTAACATGTCGCATTGGTAAGCTTATGGGTGAAAAAATCACATCTAAAACCTGTAAAGGAATGGCCATAAATGTTGAAAATTTAACACGATTTCTACTCGCATAAATCTTAGGGACGATTTCTCCGAAGAGTAAAATTAAGAAGGTGATGACAACGACCTCTAAAATAAATCTCATCCAGGTGACCTCAATGTTTTTAAACATGGTTTCTCCTAAATAGGAGAACAAAATAACAATCCCGATATTGATAAAATTATTAGCAACAAGGATTGTAGCCAATAGTTTTTTTGGACGCGAGAGAAGCTTTGAAATAATATTAAATTTTTTTGGATTCTCTTCTAAACCTGCGTCAATGTCAGATTTGATTAGTGAGAAAAATGCAACTTCAGCACCAGAAATTAATGCAGAAAACAATAGTAAAATAAAAAGTAAAATAAGTCCAGAAACGAATGATACGTTTACCGAAAGCATTGTGATTATTAAACTCGTGGGTTCAGGATCCAAGGTAAATAATTTAAGTTTAGTTTATTTAAAACGGAAGATCATCGTTATCTTCAGTTAAAGGTTCAGAAACAGGATTTGCAGCAGGTTTTTGAGCCGCTTGCTGAGGGTTTGAAGATGGCGAATTTCCACCTTGACTCTCATTTTTAGTTGTTAAAAATGTAAAATCAGTACACTGAATCTCGGTAGAATAACGGTCTGCACCTTTATCGTCCTGCCATTTTCTGGTTTTGAGGCGTCCTTCAATATAGACTTTATCACCTTTAGATAAGTACTTTTCACAAATTTCGGCTGCTTTGTTGCGAACCACAATATTGTGCCATTCGGTATTGGTGACACGTTCATTAGTTTGCTTGTTGGTATAAGTTTCATTCGTTGCTAACGGAAATCGTCCAACACAGTTTCCACCATCAAAATAATGCATCTTAACTTCATCTCCCAAATGCCCAATAAGCATCACTTTATTTAATGTTCCTGACATATTTCATTTTAATTTAGACTGCAAAATTAAACATTTTGAAATCAATAAGTTGGTTAATAAAAGTATAAAAAAAATATGAAAGCCCATAATTAGCTTTAACTAGTTATAAAGCAATAAAAACAGTATGTTTTAAGTTGCTAAAATTTTGAAAGCACTGCGTCAAAAGTTAAAAGAATCTATGAAATTACCTATCAATATAGGTGTAGGATACGTTTTTAGTTTTGAAATAGGAATACCTTTTTCAGGAAGTTGTTTCACTTCAATAATCCAAAATTTTGTGTATAAGTGCTGGTGCGATAGTTTATGAATTATCGTTTCAGTATTGTAAAGACTATATGAAAAGTCAATAGTGTCAAAAAACCGACTAACTAAAGGATGGGTTTTAAAGTCTTCAGACAAAATTGCATCTTCACTTTCTATCAAAGGGAACTGATACAGATTTTGCCAAATTCCTTTTTCAGAACGTTTTTCAAAGAGTGTTCTTTGATCTTCGGAAATGAATACTAAAAAATTGAAATGTTTGTTTGTGACTTTAGTTTTTTTAAGTTTAACAGGAAGTTGATCAACACGATGTTGTTGAAGTGCCTCGCAACTGTTTTTTAAAGGGCATACAGTACAATCTGGATTTTTAGGTTTGCACTGTGTAGCACCAAATTCCATAACTGCCTGATTATAATCTCCAGGGTTTTTAGTATCCAGTAAGGTCGTTGCTAAAGTTTTAAACGTTTTAATGCCCTTAGTACTATTAATAGGAGTGTCTATCCCAAAATATCTGGAAAGTACTCTGTAAACATTGCCGTCAACAACAGCCGTAGGTGCATTAAAACAAATTGAAGCAATAGCACTGGCAGTATAATCACCAACACCTTTTAATTTTAGTAAGTCGGAGTAAGTTGTAGGGAAGTGGCCGTTTAATTCGTGAGCTATGTATTTGGCTGAAGCATGTAAATTTCGAGCACGAGAATAATAACCGAGACCTTGCCAGAGTTTCAAAACATCTTGTTCATTTGCCTGAGCCAAATCAAAAACCGTTGGGTAATTGGTAACAAAAGCTTCATAATATGGTAATCCTTGTTTAATTTGAGTTTGCTGCATAATTATTTCAGACAACCAAATGTAATAGGGATTTTTAGTATTTCGCCAAGGCAAACTCCTCTTATTTACTGAATACCAATGTGTTAAAATTTTCGTAAAATTCATTTAAAAGAATAAATATTTGCAAAAATAAATCTTTACTAGGTTAAATTTTAATTAATTACGCTTGAAATATTGAAATTAAATTACCTATATTTGCATCCCTTATAATTAATAGATAACCCTAAAAATTAATAACAATGACAAAAGCTGATATAGTAGCTAAAATTTCTGACAAATTAGGAATTGAGAAAGGAGATGTTCAAGCAACAGTTGAAACATTCATGGAAGAAGTAAAATCTTCATTAGAAGGAGGAGATAACGTGTACCTTAGAGGTTTCGGAAGTTTTATCGTAAAGACAAGAGCTGAAAAAACTGGACGTAATATTTCAAAAAACACAACAATTAAGATACCAGCACACAATATTCCTGCATTTAAACCTGCAAAAGTATTTGTAGAAGGTGTTAAGACCAATGTTGAGGTCAACTAAAACATTAAAACAAACATTAATTTAAAAAAGACTTATTTATGCCAAGTGGTAAAAAAAGAAAAAGACACAAGGTAGCGACGCATAAGCGTAAAAAACGTAGACGCGCTAATCGTCACAAAAAGAAATAAATTGAGAAAGTAGTTTTTTAACTACTTTTTCAATTTATAAAAACAACGTTCTTTGATATAAAATTCATGAGTTTCATTGCGTTTTACCTACGTGGTGCATGAGTTTGCTGGATTAAATATCCTGTGTCAAAATAAAATCCATCTGTTTCAAAATGAATTGAGATAGATTAAAATTAACAACATGGAAAAAGAATTGATTATTAGATCGAGTTCTGATATTGTTGATTTTGCCTTATTAAAAGATGGAAAACTTATCGAGTTACACAAAGATGAAGATGATAACAACTTTGCTGTTGGTGATATATTTATTGCCAAAATACGCAAAGCTGTTCCTGGTCTAAATGCTGCATTTGTAAATGTAGGTTATGAAAAAGATGCATTTTTGCATTATCATGATTTAGGACCAAAATTGCCTTCACTTTTAAAATTCGTTAAACGTGTAAGCGCAGGTAGACATACCGATTTTTTACTGAAAAATTTTCAGTTTGAGAAAGATATTGACAAAAACGGAAGCATAGCCAATGTTTTAAAGTCAAATCAGTCTCTATTAGTACAAATTGTAAAAGAACCAATTTCAACCAAAGGTCCTCGTATTAGTAGCGAGTTATCTATTGCTGGTCGTTATATAGTTTTGGTACCATTTTCTGATCGTATTTCAATTTCTCAAAAAATTGAATCTAAAGAAGAAAAAGAACGTTTAAAGCGTTTGGTCAAGAGTATAACACCAAAAGGATTTGGAGTTATAATTCGTACGGTCGCAGAAGGCAAAAAAGTTGCCGAACTCGACAAAGATTTACAGAATTTGCTGAATAGATGGACAGCAATGTGTAGAAAATTAAACAAAGCACATCATCCTAGTAAAGTCTTGAGTGAAATGAACAAAGCCTCTTCTATTTTAAGAGATATTTTTGACGATTCATTCTCAGGAATTACAGTAGATGACGAAGTGCTGTATGAACAAATTAAAGATTATGTTCAAGAAATTGCTCCTAAAAAAGAATCAATAGTTAAGATGTACAAAAATGGCGTGCCACTTTATGAAAAGTTCGGCATCGAACGTCAAATCAAAACGTCTTTCGGTCGCACAGTATCTATGGCAAAAGGTGCTTATTTGGTGATAGAACACACCGAAGCGATGCATGTTATTGATGTCAATAGTGGGAACAGATCTAACAAAGAAAAAAATCAAGAAGACACTGCTCTAGAAGTTAATATGATTTCTGCTTCAGAAATTGCCCGACAATTGCGTTTACGTGATATGGGAGGCATTATCGTAGTAGATTTTATTGATATGAATAAAGCAGAGAATCGAAAAAAATTGTACAATCATCTTCGTGACGAAATGAAAGATGATAAGGCAAAACACAAAATTTTGCCGCCTAGTAAGTTTGGTCTAATACAAATTACCAGACAACGTGTTCGCCCAGAACGCAACATTAAAACAAAAGAAGAAAATCCTAATGGTGTTGCAGGTAGTGAAATTGAAGCACCTATTAAAGTGATTCAAAACATTACGCAAGACCTAGAAAGGCTTTTCAAAAAAGACTATAAAAAGATAACCTTAAATGCGCATCCATTTATAGCAGCCTTTTTAACCAAAGGGTTTCCATCAGTACGTTCTAAATGGTTTTTAGAACACAAAAAATGGGTAAAAGTTTTACCTAGAGATGCTTACACATATCTTGAATATCATTTTTTTGACAAAAATGGTAAGGAAATCAAATAATATCTAAAACCCCTTTTCGTATAACGGAAAGGGGTTTTTGTTTTTAATGAGTATATTATATCTACTGTTTATTGAATAGATAATTTTTCACAGTTAAGCTAATTGTACTTAGTGATAGGGAATCTTCATTTACACCTAGTATTTCATAGCAGCTTTCTGAAGCATCACTTTGGTCAATTAAACGTAGATAAAAGTCTTCCGTAACATTGGTTCTAACATCATATCCACATTGAGGTGATGATGTAGATACTGAAAAGTCATGAGTATCTGTATCGTCATTGGTGTAGTGCCAATAACATTTTCCATCTGTTGTAAATTCTATGGTCCAATTTGCGTCATCCTCTGAAACCCAAGCGCCAATTAGTTTTGACGTAATACTAATTACGTCAGATGAGGAGCCATTTGTCTGTTGAGCTTTACAGCTCATAGAGCTAATCATTAAAATGAATAATATTAAGTTTATTTTAGCTGTCATAATGTTACTTATGGCGCAGGATTAGGAATCTCTGCATGCACGTCATTAATTGCTTTAAGAATCTCATCGTTTAGTATAATATCGACGCTATCAATATTTTCTTCCAGCTGTTCTAAAGAAGTTGCTCCAATAATATTACTCGTCATAAATGGTCTGTCGGTTACAAAAGCCAGAGCCATTTGTGCTAAAGTCATATTGTGATCTTTAGCAATTTGCATGTAACGTTTTGTAGCCTCGGTAGCCTTAGCACTACTATATCTCGAAAATCTCGGAAATAACTTTAATCGTGCATTTTCACCTGCGGTCCCATTAATATATTTGCCTGAAAGCACACCAAATGCCATTGGCGAATAAGCTAAGAGTCCGATCTCCTCACGAATGGCTATTTCTGCCATATCACCTTCAAACACACGATTTAATAACGAATACGCATTTTGAATGGTAATCATTCGCGGAAGTTTATTGGTTTTAGATTCTTCTAAGTAACGCATGGTTCCCCATGCTTTTTCATTTGAAATTCCTACGTGGCGAATCTTACCCGATTTGATAAGTTCATCGAGGTTATGCAAAATTTCATTAAAATTATCAGTCCATGGGTCATTAGGATTATGTGTATAATCTCTAATTCCAAACGTATTGGTATCACGTTCTGGCCAATGCAATTGGTATAAATCAATATAATCGGTTTTGAGACGCTTCAAACTATTATGAACAGCATCATGAAGTGCTGCTTTACTAAATCCATTAGTTCTAATATGCGCTGTATAATCACCTGTTCCTGCTATTTTGGTAGCTAATACAATTTTATCTCTATGTCCTGTTTTCTCAAACCAGTTTCCTATAATACGTTCGGTTTCTGCATAAGTTTCAGCAGTAGCTGGCACAGGATATAATTCTGCACAATCAAAGAAATTAACACCTTTGTCTAAAGCTAAATCCATTTGGGCAAACCCTTCTTCTTGAGTATTTTGATTTCCCCAGGTCATAGTCCCAAGACATATTTTACTAACTTTTATATCGGTTTTTGGTAATGTTGTGTATCTCATAGTATCGTCATTCTGAACTTGTTTCAGAATCTCATTATTTTAGTTTAATAGGGTTCGATTATCATCTGCGAACCTAGTTGCCTTGTTTTTTTATAAATGTAAAGATAAGAAGATGGTTCTGCTTATATAAACAGAACCATCTAAATGTATGTTAAGATTTTAGATATTAAATATCGTTCAGAAGCTTAGAGATCTCATCCAGTTTAGGAGTTAAAATAACTTCTATACGACGGTTTTTGGCTTTACCTTCAGCAGTATCATTACTGGCAATTGGTGCAAATTCACCACGACCAGCTGCTGTTAAATTCTCTGGGTTAATACTCGCATTTTCTCTCAATATATTAACGATGGCTGTGGCGCGCTTAGTTGATAAATCCCAGTTACCACTTAATTGTGCATTGCCTTTATAAGGGACATTATCTGTGTGACCTTCTATTAAAATAGCAATGTCTGGGTTATCAGCTAAAACTTCACCAAGCTGCTTTACCGCTTGTTTGCCTTGTGTGCCAACTGCCCAGCTTCCAGATTCAAAAAGAAGTTTATTTTCCATAGATACATATACTTTACCATTGCGTTGTTCTACAGTGAGGCCTTTACCTTCAAAATTGGTTAAGGCTTTAGAAATTGCATTCTTTAATTGTGTCATGGCTGCATCTTTAGAAGCAATCACATTTTCTAATTCGGCAACGCGCTGTGATCTAGACTCTAATTCTTTTTTAAGCTGTTCTAGTCTCCTGTTTTCAGCTAATATGGCTTGTTCTTTAGCTTCTAGTTGTGCCAGTAGTTCTCTATTCTTTTTTGAATTTGCAGCAATAGAAGCACTACTGTTTTTTTCTAATGCCTCATAGGAATCTTCAAGGTTTTTATGTTCGTTAACTAAAGCTTTATATTCGCCTTCCCATCGGTTTCGGTTAGCAATGGCATTGTCATAGTTATCTTGCAAAGTGCTGAGTTCATTTTTAGCTTTATTTAAAGCAGTTTGTAAACTGGCATTATCATCAGATAATTTTCGGTTTTCTTTTTTCAGGTTAGCATATTTATCTTCTAAATCGGTATATATTTTTTTAGAAACACAAGATGTGGTTAATAATAAACTAAGTGCTATTAATGACAATTTTTTAATCATGGTAATCAGGTTAAGTTGTTTTAATGTTAGTGTTTTATTTCAATTAGAATTGGACAATGGTCACTATGGACAGCTTCAGTAAGGATAACGCTACGTTTTATATTTTCTTGTAAAGGCTCACTCACCATAGCATAATCTAAACGCCAGCCTTTATTATTAGCTCTAGAATTGGCTCTGTAGCTCCACCAGGAAAATTCCTGCTTTTCGGGATGTAGATATCTGTAAGAATCTATAAAACCACTATTTATAAAATTCCCAAGCCATTCACGCTCTTCAGGTAAAAATCCCGAGACACCTTTCATTTTTGGATTATGAATGTCTATTTCTTCATGACAAATATTATAATCTCCCAATACAACTAAATTTGGTTTCTCCTGGCGTAAGTCATTTAAATACTGATGAATCATATTCATATACTCAAATTTATGTGCCAGTCTCGCGTCATTGGTTCCAGAAGGTAAGTACATACTCATAATAGATAGACCATTAAAATCAACTCTAATATTTCGGCCTTCAAAATCCATAGATTCAATACCTGTTCCATACTCAACATGATCAGGCTCGGTTTTACTCAAAATAGCAACTCCACTATAACCTTTCTTTTGCGCACTAAACCAATAGTTGTATTTGTAACCTGCATTTTCAATAGCTTCTATATCAACTTGCTCTTTCATGGCTTTAATTTCTTGCAAACAAATCACGTCTGGATTTGCACTTGTAAGCCAGTCGATTAGGCCTTTGTTCATTGCTGCTCTGATGCCATTTACGTTGTAAGAAACTATTTTCATAATATAAATTTATTAGATATTTTTTGTTAAATGTCTATTATCGGTCTAAATTAAATAATACTGTACTTTTACACTATTATTTTAAGGGCATTTTAACCATAAAATAATTTCTGTCTTTAGAAGTTTATATAGGGAATGAAAATTGCTATTTCTATTTTATGTTTTATGATGTCTTTTTGTGCTTTAGCTCAAGAAGATAGCTCTAATTACAGGCGTAAACTAGTGGCTGTTAAAGATTCGATACAAATCGATACTGTGAGTATAAATTCAAGTTGGTTTATATTAAAACGGAAAGATCAAACCACAATCGATACGTCTTATTACAGTGTTGATTTTGCTAAGGCAGTTCTCAGGTTTAAAAAACCTATCGATGTCGATTCTGTAGCTATCGATTATTTGCGTTATCCCGATTTTTTAACGCGGAAATATTTTCAGCTCGACGATAAGATAATTGTACAAAACACTGGCAATCTTCAAAAACTTTATAAACTCAACCAATCTAATGTAGAGCAAAGTTTTACGCCGTTTGATGGTTTAAGTACATCTGGAAGTATCTCGAGAGGTGTGACCTTAGGGAACAATCAAAATTCAGTATTAAATAGTGAACTCGATTTGCAAATTTCCGGAAAATTAAGTGATAAAGTCTCACTTAGAGCCTCCATTCAAGATGCAAATATACCATTGCAGGAAAGTGGATATTCGCAACGCTTAGACGAATTTGATCAAGTGTTTATAGAGCTGTTTAGCGACTCTTGGAACATTAGAGCCGGAGATATCGATTTGGTTAATACCAATAGCTATTTTGCAAATTTCACCAAGCGTGTACAGGGCTTGCAGGTTAGTGCTAATTTTGATGGTGAAACATCAAAAACAAATGCCTTCGCCTCTGGAGCTTTAGTGCGTGGACAATTTACAACGAGTAAATTTACTGCTCAAGAAGGTAATCAAGGACCCTATAAACTTACTGGACCCAATAACGAATTATTTGTGCTAATTGTTTCGGGAAGTGAAACGGTTTACGTTAACGGCATTCCTATTGAACGTGGTGAAAACAAAGATTATATTATCGATTATAATGCTGGAGAGATTATTTTTAATTCAACGTATCCAATCACTTCAGAAATGCGTATCACTGTTGATTACCAATTTAGTGAGCGAAACTTTTCGAGGTTTACCATTTTTGGAGGCGGATCATATGAAACAGAAACGTTAAAACTTGGGGTGTTTGTCTATTCTGAAGCTGATGCAAAAAACCAGCCATTACAACAAAACCTGTCTCCTGAACAGGTTGAAATCTTATCAAATGCTGGAGACGACGAAACCTTAATGGTTGCGCCTTCTGATGTTGCTGAAGCTTTTGATGACAACCGAATATTATATCGAAAAGATATTGTTGATGGCAATGAAGTATTTGTATTTTCAAACAATCCAGATGACGAATTGTTTAGCGTTCGGTTTACTCTGGTTGGTGAAAACCAAGGTAATTATGTCTTGATAAACAGTAATGCTGTTGAAAACATTTTTGAATATATCGCTCCTGTTAATGGCATTCCGCAAGGAAATTACGACCCTATTGTGCGTTTAATTGCACCCGAAAAACTTCAGGTTGCAGTGGTTAACGGAACTTATAAACCCAGTGCGCAAACCGACATCTTTTTTGAACTTTCTGGAAGTAAAAATGATGTTAACTTATTTTCTAGTTTAGATGATAATGATAATGACGGTTTTGCCGCCAAACTTAAAGTCAACCAGACTATTATTAAAACTGACAGCCTCTGGAATCTTAATGCTTATGCTGATGTCGATATTATCAATAAAAACTTTAATACCATCCAGCGACTGTATCGCGCCGAATTTGATAGAGATTGGAATCTCGAAAATCCCTTAGGAAACCAGATGTTATGGTCTTCGGGTTTAGACCTCATACATTCGAAAAAGGGTATTGCAACGTATAAGTTTGAACATCTGAATTACTCTGAAAATTTTAACGGAAACCGTCATAATGTATTAGCTAATCTTCAATTAAAAGACTTCAATATATTTACAAACTCAAGTTTTTTGAGTAATAAAAGTAACTTGTCGACCTCTACGTTTATACGTTCATTTAATAGAGTAACTTATACTTTTAACAAACAATGGGTTGGAGCCAAAATAGCTCTTGAAGATAGCGAACAACGCGAACGAGCAACCAATCAATTAACCAATTTGAGTCAGCGTTTTACGTCTTATGAAGCCTTTACAGGTTATGGCGACAGTACAGGTGTTTTTGTTGAAATTGGTTATAAACACCGAGTGAATGATAGCTTAAGGGCCAATGAGGTTAAACGTGTAAATAGCTCTAACACTTATTATTTAAAATCAAAAATCATTCAAAATCAAAATACCAATTTAGGTATTTATGCCAATTTCCGTAGGTTAAAAAGTGATGATGATAGTGTTGAAGATGAAAATTCATTAAACTCCAGATTAAACTTTAGTCAAAAATTATGGAATAATTTAGTGCTTTGGAATACGGTTTTTGAAACCAATTCGGGAACATTACCACAACAGGATTTTACCTATGTTGAAGTAGAACCTGGTCAAGGTGCGTATACCTGGATAGATTATAACGAGAATGGTATACAAGAACTCAATGAATTTGAAGTTGCTCAATTTTCTGATCAAGGGGATTATATTCGGGTGTTGTTGCCTAATCAGGTGTTTGTGAAAACCCATCAAAATCGCTTTAGCCAAACGCTGACCATTAATCCGAAACAATGGTCTGTTTCCGAAGATAACATGAAGAAATTCTGGTCTCATTTTTATAATCAAACCTCTTTTTTAATTGATAGGAAAAATAAACGAGAAGGTGAGGAGTTTGATTTGAATCCGTTTTCGACAGATGAAGAAAGCCAATTGGCATTAAATAATAGCATTAGAAATGTAGTATTCTTTAATAGAGGACAACAGCATTTTACAACATCTTATACCTTTTTATCAAATACCAACAGAACGACATTGTCAATAGGTTTTCAGGAGAATAAATTGCAGAGTCATCAAGTGCAATTCAACCATAAATTCTGGACGAGCTGGTTGATAAATTTACAGTCTAGTTTGGAGACGAATGAAAGTTTAAATGAAAATTTTGTCACACGTAATTACAAGCTGGATGAAGTAAGGTTTCAGCCCAAATTATCATACATATTTAATGAAAATGCACGATTTGATGTGTTTTATCAATACACTTCAAAAGACAATACTATTGGAAGTATGGAGCAATTGTTACAGAGTAATTACGGACTCTCTTTTACTTATAATAACACGAATCAACTGGCATTGACTGGTGAAGTTAATTTCTTTAAAAATGAATTTACCGGAAATGCAAATACACCTGTAGCCTATCAGATTTTAGAAGGCTTACAACCCGGAAATAATTTTACATGGAGTTTATTAGCTCAAAAGAAACTTACTAAATTTTTAGATTTGAATTTAAATTATTTCGGACGAAAGACCGAAACCAGCAAAACGATTCATACAGGGACTGTTCAACTGAAAGCTTATTTTTAATTTTTTAACGCAACCTTTAGATGCTTTTACCATCTTTAATGGTATAATTGTTGCTACAATATGCTAATTAATCTTAACTATTTATAACTATGAAAAAATCTATTTTATGTGCTTTCGTCTTTTTATTTACCATACCATTATTTGCTCAAGATGAAGATATTGCAGATCAGGATGTAGACTTTCCTAAAAGTGAAGTAAAACTAAATGCCTTATCATTAATTGTTGGCGCATTTGAAGGTACGTATGAATACCTTTTAAATGAAGAATCAGCCATAGGAATCAATGGTTTTGTTGTTTATGATAATGATCTGGATACGGATCTTAACTATTATATTTCACCATATTATAGATTGTATTTTGGTGAGAAATACGCTGCAGGATTCTTTTTAGAAGGTTTCGGAATGTTAAATAATGTAGAAGGAAACAGAATTACCTATTTTGACAATCAAGGCGATATTCTAAGTGTAGAAGAGGATAATATTACAGACTTTGCTTTAGGTATCGGATTAGGAGGCAAGTGGGTAACTAATAATGGATTTGTTGGCGAACTAAGTCTTGGTGTAGGCCGTAATTTGTTTAATGCTAACGAATCAGGTATTGATTTTGTAGGGAAATTAGGAATTACAGTTGGTTATCGTTTTTAACGATTTTACTTTTAATTACTATGAAAAAACGCGCAAATAACTATTTGCGCGTTTTTTTATTCTGTAAGTTTGATCAAAAAAGAACTCTTACTTCATTTTTTGAAGCCAATGCTTTACATCAACCTCTTTTTTAATGATGTCCCGTAAGTCTGCAATGTTAATGCGCTGCTGTTCCATGGTGTCTCGATGGCGAATGGTAACAGTATTGTCTTCTAAGGTGTCGTGGTCTACTGTGATACAAAAAGGTGTTCCGTTGGCATCTTGGCGTCTGTAACGTCTTCCTACAGCGTCCTTTTCATCGTAAGTTACATTAAAATCCCATTTTAAATCTTCAATAATAGATTTCGCTATTTCAGGTAATCCATCTTTTTTAACCAATGGTAACACAGCCGCTTTTGTCGGTGCTAATACTGCTGGCAGTTTTAAAACAGTCCTCACGCTTCCATCATCTAATGTTTCATCTTCTAAAGCATTAGAAAATACCGCTAAAAACATACGGTCTAAACCAATAGACGTTTCTAAAACATAAGGCGTGTAGCTGGCATTATCTTCGTGGTCGAAGTACTGAAGTTTTTTACCAGAGTATTCTTCATGCTGCTTTAAATCAAAATCGGTACGTGAATGTATCCCTTCTAATTCTTTAAATCCGAATGGAAATTTGAATTCAATATCTGTTGCAGCATCAGCGTAATGCGCCAATTTTTCATGGTCATGAAAACGGTAATTATCATTACCCATTCCGAGTGATAAATGCCATTTCATTCGTGTTTCTTTCCAATGGTCAAACCATTCTTTTTGAGTTCCTGGCTTGATAAAGAATTGCATTTCCATTTGTTCAAACTCTCGCATTCTAAAAATAAACTGTCTGGCAACAATCTCATTTCTAAAAGCTTTTCCGGTTTGAGCAATTCCAAAAGGAATTTTCATACGTCCCGTTTTTTGAACGTTTAAAAAATTAACAAAAATACCTTGAGCTGTTTCAGGACGCAAATACAAATCCATAGCGCTTTCGGCACTAGCTCCAAGTTTAGTTCCAAACATGAGGTTAAATTGCTTAACGTCTGTCCAGTTTCTTGAACCTGTCATAGGATCGGCAATTTCTAACTCTTCAATGAGTGCTTTTACATCGGCTAAATCTTCTTTTTCTAAAGATTGTCCTAAACGTTTTAAGATGCTGTCAATTTTTTCCTGATAGCCTAAAACTCTTCCGTTGGTAGATATGAATTCATCTTTATTAAAAGCATCTCCAAAGCGTTTTTCAGCTTTTTTGACTTCTTTTTCAATTTTGTTTTCAATTTTAGCACAATAATCTTCAACTAAAACATCAGCACGATAGCGCTTTTTAGAATCTTTGTTGTCAATTAAAGGATCGTTGAATGCATCGACGTGGCCAGAAGCTTTCCATGTTGTAGGATGCATAAAAATAGCCGCATCAATACCTACAATATTGTCATTCATCTGTACCATGGCTTTCCACCAGTAGTCGCGTATGTTTTTCTTTAATTCTGCTCCATTTTGAGCATAGTCATAGACTGCACTTAATCCATCGTAGATTTCACTACTTTGGAACACGTAACCGTACTCTTTTGCGTGAGAGATTACTTTCTTAAATTGATCTTCGTTTGCCATAGTGCAAAAATAAAAAACCGCTCCAATTAACAGAGCGGTTTTTTAATTATTTATGTCTTGTTATTTATTTAAGTTTCACTTCGGTACTTCCTAGTTTTCTGTCTTTATGAAAAATAGAAATATAGTAGGTGCCGTTCACCAGAGGTTGTTCGTCAATGTCGGCATCAATATCTAGACAAACTTCTTTAACTTTATTGTCATAGTTGATTAATTCTTTAGCACTATAAATCAGTGAAGAATTCCCAAAATTGATTGCACCTTTATCGGCTACAACATTATTTTTCGGATTGAGTATTTGAACGTAAATTTCTTTTTCGCCAGCTTCAGTTAAAGCATTTTCGGCAAGTGTAAAGCAAACTTCTATACTCTGAACACGTTTTGCTTTATTACTTGAACGCTTGGCTCCAAAGAATTTTTCATATCCTTTAGCTTTAAATGAATTGGCAGTAAGAAGCGCTCCTTTTTCGAGACTCTTTTCCAGATTTTTGTTTTCTTTTAAAAGAGAAAAATTCTCACGCTTTTGTTTTTTTAATTCGTTATAAGCGAGCAGTTTTTCTTGCTCTAAATCCTGATTAACCTCGTCTAATGAATCTATGGTTTTGAATAAAGCCTTATTTTTAAGTTTTAGATTAAAGAGCTGAGCTTTGAATTTTGAAATTACAGACAGGTCACTACGAAGCATTCTAAGAGAATCTAAAGCTAATTTAGTATCTCTTTTAGCATCTTCTAGCTGCGAAGAAATCAGATCATTTGAAATTGAAACGTCATCATAGCGTGTGATTATTTGGGACAATTCACTTTCAACTAGCTTCTTTTCCTGTTCTATAAATTGCTGGTGCGCTACAATGGATTTATAACTCGTAAAACTGTAAACAGTTAAAATTGCGACCGCTACTATTAAAGAACCAATAATTAATCTGTAGTTAAATGATTGAGGGTTAACTATCATTATTAATATCGTTATTTTATCTTGCGAAACTAGATAATATGTTATAGAAACTTAATTTTATTCGTTGAAATGATAAAAAACTTGTTAAACTTGTTTTTTCCACAAAATTGCAGTGCTTGTAGTACACATTTGTCCGACAACGAGCAGCAAATTTGTACGTCATGCAGACATGAATTACCGCTAACAAATTTTCATAGTGATACAGACAATGCAGTTCATAAAATGCTCTATGGAAGAGTAAAATTAAATCAGGCAACTGCTTTACTCCATTTTTCTAAAAAAGGAATTGTTCAACAATTAATGCATAACCTAAAATACAGAGGTCAGCAAGAAATAGGAAAAGTTTTGGGCGACTGGCTTGGAGAAGAATTAAAAGTTATTGAAGCTTATAAAACTATTGATGTTGTTGTTCCTGTACCACTTCACAAAACAAAATTAAAATCCAGAGGTTATAATCAGGTCGATTGGTTTGGAAAAGCTCTGGCCAATGCCTTAAATGCCGATTTTAATACTTCAGTTTTAGTGAAAACCAAAAACACTAAAACCCAAGTTTTTAAAGATCGTTTGAAACGAAATGCACAAAAGACCACAAATTTCAAAATTGTAAATGACACTGCATTAAAAAACAAACACGTGTTACTGGTTGATGACATTATTACAACTGGAGCTACCATTGAAGATTGTGCCAATTGCTTACTAAAGATTGAAGGTCTTAAATTGAGCTTAGCAACAATGGCAATTACAGATTAAAACGACGTTAATTGTTTTGCGGATAAAGTGGTTTGTTGTTAATTTGTTGAAATTTCACACGGGAATGCATAAAAATGTTTTAAAAGGATTTATCCTATTTACCATCATCGCTATGTTAGCGAGTTGTGCCAATAGGGGAACACCTTCTGGAGGACCAAAAGATGTAGATGCGCCTAAAATTATACGATCTACACCTAAAAATTACTCAACAAATTTCAAGGGTAAAGAAATACGAATTTATTTTGATGAATATGTCAAAATTAAAAACCTTCAAAAGCAACTTATAGTATCACCTCCGATGAGCACAGAGCCTACTGTGACGCCATTAAGTACGGCAAGTAAATACATCAAGATTATTATTAACGATACTTTAGAAGATAATACTACTTATGCTTTTAATTTTGGCCAGAGTATTGTAGATAACAATGAAGAAAACCCATACGACTACTTTAAATATGTGTTTTCAACAGGTGACTATATTGATTCTTTGTCTGTTAAAGGACTAATTATTGATGCTGAAAAAAGAAAACCTGACACTTTTGTCTCGGTTATGCTATATGAGCAAGATTCAACCTATACAGATTCAACTGTCTATAAACAAAAACCTAAATACATTACAAATACCTTAGATAGTATAACAACATTCAGTATCGATAATATTAAACCCGGAACTTATAAGTTAATAGCTCTAAAAGAGGAAAACGGAAATTATACCTTTCAGCAAAACAATGATAAAATAGGGTTTTATGAAGGATTTATTACTGCACCAACCGATTCGTTATATACTATAAAAGTATTTAAGGAAGCATTAAATTTTGACGCCAAAAGACCAAAACAAGTTGCAGGACAAAAGATTGCTTTCGGTTATGAAGGAGACCATAAATCTATGGAGATAGAAATGCTGGGAGACCAACCTGAAGGCTTTGAAAATAGAATTACTAAAGACCCGAGTTCTGATACGTTATTTTACTGGTATAAGCCTAAAATGGAACTCGATTCTGCAAAGTTTGTTATCCGAAATAAAACATATATAGATACCGTTAACCATCGCTTTAGGCAAATTGATAAAGATACCTTGGTTGTGCAATCTTTGTCGTCGGGAACCCTGGGTTTTAGCGAAGATTTTGAGTACACAACAACGATTCCAATTCAAAAATTAAACAAAAACCGTATTACTGTTATGGATAGAGATTCGGTGATTGTTCCTTTCGAATCCAGTTACCAACCCTTAGAAAATAAAGTACAAATTAGGTTTGAAAAAATGCAATCTAACAACTATAACATTACCATGTTGCCAGGTGCTATAGAGGATTTCTTCGGAAATGTAAATGATACTCTTAATTTTGCTGCACGTACAAAAACCTATGCCGATTATTCTAATATGAGAATAACCTTAAGGAATGTCACTTATCCCGTTATTGTTCAATTAACTAATGAAAAGGAAGAGGTTGTTTACGAGCAGTTTGCATCAGAAGAACAGTTGTTTGATTTTAGAAATTTAAACCCTGGAAAATACTTTTTACGAGTTGTTTTTGATACTAATGGTAATCAAAAATGGGATTCTGGAAATTACCTCAAACAACAACAGCCTGAACGCATTAGTCATTATCCCGAACTTATCGATGCCAGAGCCAATTGGGATCCAATTATTGAATTTATTTTAGAGTAAAGGTATCTCTATCCTTTAAAAAGCCTAGTTTAGTTCTATATGTTGATAGGTGCTCTTTATCGAGTGTGATGATGTCAATAGCTTCTTTAGCCTCAGGAATAGTGTCTAAACGCTCGCCTAAAGCATCATAAGCAGCAGAATGTCCGGAGTACTCATAACCATTTCCATCTAAACCTACACGATTTACTCCAACACAATAGCTCATGTTTTCAATAGCTCGTGCTTTTAATAAAGTATCCCAGGCTGCAATGCGGATTTTAGGCCAGTTAGCAACATAAAATAAGACATCATATTCTTCAGTGTTTCGCGACCATACCGGAAAGCGTAAATCATAACATACCAATGGTTTTAGTTTCCAGCCTTTATATGTGATTATTTTATGTTGTGCACCAGACTCATAAACCTTATGTTCACCAGCCAATGTAAAAGTGTGACGTTTGTTATAGTGATCGATAGTACCATCAGGATGTACAAACAATAACCGATTGTAATACTTGTGATCTTCTTTAATAATAAGGCTTCCGGTTATTGCGGCTTGTTTAAGTTGAGCTAATTGTTGTAACCAAATGATGGTTTTTCCAGTCATATTTTCGGCAACCGGATCGGCATTCATTGTGAATCCCGATGTAAACATCTCAGGAAGTATAATAAGATCTACTGGGTCAGTTATAGCTTCAATTGTATTTCGAAAATTAATTCGGTTTTGTTCTGGATTTTCCCAAACTAAATTAGACTGTACTAATGCTATTTTTAATATGTCATACATGAACTAAAATTACAAATTTTAAGCAAAAAAAAATCTATTTCAGAATTTAAAATTTAGACTGAAATAGATTTTTGTCTTAGAAGAAAGCAATTTACATCTTTTTTTTTGCTTTGGCGACATCCTCTCTTAAACCTTCAAGTTTATCCAACCATTTAAGTTCATCATTTGGAGAAAGTTTGCCTTTGCGTTTTAGCTTTTCATATTTTTTTTCGGCATCTTTTAGCTTCTTATTCGCTTTTTCGAACTTATCCTGCGCCTTTTGCTTTTTCTTCAAAGCCTTTTCTGCGCGTTTAGCTTCTTTTTCAGCTTTTTTCTGAGCTTTTTCAGCTTTTTTCTTGTCTTTTTCTAGTTTTTCGGCTTCTTTTTCAGCTTTTTCTTTCATTTTCATTTTTTCCGAAATCGTAGCTGCCTGTTTTAAAATAGCTGCCCTTTCCTCTAAATTTAGAGTTTCAGTGACGTCTTCTCCATTAAGAAAAATTTTATCTTTTTTTACCTCATAGGTTTTTCCGTCTTTTTCAACTTGTTGGGCATTCATTGTGACACTGAAAGCCATCACTATTATGATTATTATATATTTCATTAAATGTGTTTTTAAAAGTTATAATTAAGACACAAAAGTAGTGTATAGGTCACTTAAATTTAAGTTAAATTTTGTTCAAAATGTCAGCAGCGGCTTTTAAGGTCTCATCCGTTTTTGCAAAACAAAAACGCAGCATTTTATCATCGCGATTGTGGTCATTAAAAACCGACATTGGAATGGAAGCAATACCTTTTTCTGTAGTTAAATATGTAGCAAAATCTATATCGTTTTTTGAAGTAATATCAGAAAAGTTTAACACTTGAAAATAGGTGCCTTTTGATGGTGTATATGAAAACCTCGAATCTTTAATAAGGTTTAAAAACGTATCGCGTTTCTTTTGGTAAAATTGAGATAATTCTAGGTAATGATTGGGTTCATCTAAATAGTCGGCCAGTCCTTTTTGCGTGGGATGATGTACCGAAAACACATTAAATTGGTGCACAGCTCGAAAGGCCTCCATAAGTGCTTTTGGTGCACAGCAATAACCGACTTTCCATCCCGTATTGTGAAATGTTTTTCCAAAGGAAGCAGTAATAAAACTACGTGCTTTTAAATTTGAAAACAAACACGCACTTTGGTGTAGGTTTTCATCAAAAATGATATGCTCATACACTTCATCACTTAAAATAATTATATCTGTTCCGTCAGTTAACTCCTGAAGTTTAAGCATATCAGTTTTATGCATCACAGTTCCACTCGGATTATGAGGCGTATTGATAATGATCATTTTTGTTTTCGAAGTAATACACTGCTCAACATGATTCCAGTCTATAGAGTATTCTGGTGCTAATAACGCTACAGAAATAGGTTTGCCACCATTGAGTTTTATTGCAGGTTCGTAACAATCATAAGCAGGCTTAAAAATAATGACTTCATCATCTGGTTTTACAAAAGTAGAAATGATAGTAAAAATAGCTTGTGTAGCTCCAGCAGTTACTGTAATCTCTGTTTCGGGATGATAAGTTGTTTGGTACAGCAACTCAAATTTTTTAGAAATGGCATTGCGTAAATCTAAATTTCCTGCCATAGGTGCATATTGGTTATATCCAGAATGCATTGCTTTTGAAACGGCATCAATAAGCTTTTGGTCACTTTTAAAATTAGGAAAACCTTGAGATAAATTAATTGCCTTATGCTTATGAGCCAGAGCACTCATGACTGTAAAAATCGAGGTGTCTATATTGGTCAGTTTTGGTGTAAGTTGCATATGTAAATATACTATGATAATAATTATAATAAAAAAGAGTTGTAGTACTATAATCAATCTTTTAAGGCAATCAAATCTTTTTTATATTTAGTTCTAGTATTAGTAATGTCATGTCAGATGAGCGCTGATAAACAAGTAGTTATTACTCAAAAAACTGATGAAACCTCTCAGGTCTTGCTTGACATTAAAGCGCCAGAATTAGATTCATTACAACTTAATATAAACTTTAAACCTACAGGCGATTATAAAGCTAATATTGATAAGATCATTGTCGATCGAGCCTATTTTAGCCGTTTATATCAAACCCAATCGACCAAAGCAATTGATACGGCTTCAAAATATTTATATTCTAAATTGTTAAACGAGATTGTTCCACATTGGTATAATACCCAATGGGATTTTAATGGTCACACCAATAGTCCAAATGAAGGAGAAATAGCCTGTGGCTATTTTGTGTCGACGACGCTAAAGCATTTGGGTTTTAATCTTAATCGTTACAAAATGGCTCAACAAGCAGGATTGATTGAGGCTAGGATGCTACAATCAAATTCTGAACTTAAAATTTATAGAAACCAAACATTTGAGTCTTTAAAACAAAAACTAAATTCGGTTTATCAGGATGGAATTTATTTTGTCGGCCTTGATAATCATGTTGGTTATGTGCTTATAAAGGATAAAGAGCTTTACTTTTTACATTCGAGTTATTGCGATAATAAAGTTGTCATGGAGTTAGCCGAAACATCAGCTTGTTTTGTTTCGAATATTTATGTGTTTGCTGAAATATCAACCAATTCTAGCTTAGTCAAAAAGTGGATTTTTAATGACCGATTACAGGTGCCATCACATTAAATACCGCTTCACTTTGCATTTAATATCTCATCGATAATCTTTAAATGATGTTTTGAGTGTAACCATAAAAACCGGTATACTCTCGACGTATTTACATTTCCAAATAATGGATGCTTGAAATAGGCATTCTTGTCTAAACCAGCAATTGTTTCAATATTGGCTTTTGCTAATTTGGTTTGCGAGATAAGATCGTCTTTAAGAATTATTTCTGGAGGTTTTACATGTTTTGGAGCTTTGGCTTTTCCTCTGGGGAAAAACCCAAGAGTGAAGAACACTTTTCCTAAGAAACTAAAATTGTTCTTGTATGTAGTATGATCTGAGTTTTGCATAGCAGCAATCACACTATTGATGACTTTGAGGCTGTGATCCAAATGCCAGGCAACATCTGCTTTTGATATTTTTGGATTTAAAACACGATGATTTTCAATGTTTGCCTCTAAACTATCTAAGGTGTAATTTAACTTTTTTAAGCTCATAAACTTTATTTGTGTGAAGTTAAGAACTTTTTTACTTAGAAATAAAAAAATCCCAAACGTAAATGTTTGGGATTCTTTGATTACTAAATTTCTTTTTCAAAGCAATGATTAGTATCTGTAATGCTCAGGTTTAAAAGGACCTTCTTTAGAAACACCAATGTATGACGCTTGGTCATCACGTAATTCGGTTAGTTCAACACCAATTTTTTCTAAGTGTAATTTTGCAACTTTTTCATCTAAATGCTTAGGTAGCATATATACGTCGTTTTTGTAGGCATCAGCATTGTTCCACAGCTCAATTTGTGCTAAGGTCTGGTTTGTGAACGAGTTACTCATTACAAAACTTGGGTGACCTGTTGCACAACCTAGATTAACCAAACGACCTTCAGCTAGAATAATAATATCTTTACCATTTACAGTATATTTATCAACTTGAGGTTTGATTGTATTTTTAGTATGACCATGATTATTATTTAACCAAGCCATATCAATTTCGTTGTCAAAATGTCCAATATTACAAACGATAGCTTTATCTTTTAACGCTTCGAAATGACGCGCTTGTACAATATCTTTGTTACCTGTAGTAGTGATAACTATATCAGAATTACCAACAACAGTTTCTAATTTTTTCACTTCAAAACCATCCATAGCAGCCTGTAGTGCACAAATTGGATCGATTTCAGTAACCGTCACAATACTTCCTGCACCTTTAAACGAAGCAGCAGTACCTTTACCAACATCACCATAACCACAAACAGTCACACGTTTTCCTGCCAACATAATATCTGTTGCACGACGAATGGCATCAACAGCACTCTCTTTACAGCCATACTTATTATCAAACTTTGATTTTGTAACCGAGTCATTAACGTTAATTGCTGGCATTGGCAATGTGCCGTTCTTTACACGCTCATACAATCTGTGAACTCCAGTAGTAGTTTCTTCAGATAAACCATTAATGCCTTCAGCTAGTTCAGGGTATTTGTCTAAAACCATGTTGGTTAAATCTCCACCATCATCTAAAATCATGTTTAATGGTTTGCGATCTTCTCCAAAGAATAAAGTTTGTTCGATACACCAATCAAATTCTTCTTCGTTCATGCCTTTCCAGGCATATACAGCAATTCCAGCATCTGCAATTGCAGCGGCAGCTTGATCCTGAGTTGAAAAAATGTTACAAGAACTCCAAGTAACTTCAGCGCCAAGAGCAATTAAGGTTTCAATTAAAACCGCAGTTTGAATGGTCATATGCAAACATCCTGCAATACGAGCTCCTTTGAGTGGTTGAGAATCTTTGTATTCTTCACGAAGACTCATAAGTCCTGGCATTTCGGCTTCAGCCAGCTCGATTTCTTTTCTTCCCCAAGCAGCAAGAGACATATCTTTTACTTTGTAAGGTACGTAAGTCATAGTTTTATCCATTTGTCTATTTTATTCTTTCTTATTTATATGGTTTACCTTTGGCTTTAGACTTTAAAATTGGTTAAATTCGCCTGTCTAAATATGTTAATTCGCCTAAGGCGCTGCAAAGATAACCATTAAGTTTCAGATAATTAAATGCCACTTTATAAAACTATCCAAGTAAACTCACAAACTACTGTTAAAATCTGGAAGATTACAGAGTCGTACGACGATTTACTTCAGCCTTTAAATTTAAAACCAAATAGCTTAGAGCGCGTTTTGGGAATGAAAAGCGAATTACATCAGCGTGGTTTTTTAAGTGTGAGGCATCTTTTACGCGATTTTGGATACACAGATCAGGATTTGTTTTATGATGCTAATGGTAAACCTCATTTAAAGGATGGTAAACATATATCGATTACACATTCGTTTATCTTTTCTGGAGTTATTATTAGCGATGCCGAAGTTGGTATAGATATCGAAAAGCAACGTGATAAAATAGCTATTATAGCTAAAAAGTTTGTAGACTATGAATTTAATTATCTAAATAAAAGCGATGCAGATTACATAAAAAAGCTTACTGTTATCTGGGGAATTAAAGAATCACTATACAAGTTATTTGCGACACCAGGCATGTTATTTAGAGAGCATTTTTTAGTGATTCCGTTTATGTTAGAAGATGGTGAAACAATAGCATGGATTGATTATAATAATAAAAAATACAGATACAATACGCATTTTTTAGAGTTTGAAGGATTTACATGTGCTTATGTTATCACTTAAAATGAAAGCAGTTTATAATAACATATTAGGCGCAATTTCTGAAGGTAAAACCTTATTGGCTGTTTTGATAGATCCTGATAAAATGGATATTAAAAAGGCTGCTGTTTTTGTTGAGAAAATAAATCAATCTGTAGCGACTCATATTTTTGTAGGCGGAAGTACCGTTGATGAATATGCTACGGAAATTTTAGTAAATGAAATTAAGTCATATACAGAATTACCTATTGTTTTGTTTCCTGGTGATGTTAGCCAAATAACGCATCAAGCTGATGCTTTACTATTTTTGTCTTTAATTTCAGGCCATAATCCTGATTACCTTATCGGAAAACATGTTGAAGCAGTTTCTAAACTTAAAGATTCAGACTTAGAAATTATTCCAACAGGTTATATTTTGATTGAAAACGGTAAGGAAACTTCCGTGGAAAAGGTCACTAAAACTAAACCTTTACCTAGAGAGAATCTCCAGCGCATAGCTCATACGGCTAAGGCAGGTGAACTACTTGGGATGCGACTCATATATCTAGAAGCTGGAAGTGGAGCATTAAGCCCTGTGCCACTAGAAATTATTAGTTTTGTAAAACAAGAATTAGATATCCCTTTAATTGTTGGAGGTGGTATTAAAACGAAAAAACAATTAGATGCAGCCTATAAAGCTGGAGCAGATTTAGTGGTTATAGGAACCGCTTTTGAAGAAGATGAACACTTCTTTGATGCCTTAAAATTCTAGTATGAAATTAACAATAAAAAGACTCCCGTTTTTACGGAAAATATTATGAACATATCTGTAGAACTTACATTAACTCCATTACATGACGATTACGAGCCTGCCATTATTCATTTTATTAAACAGCTTCGTGCATCTCATTTAAAAGTACTTGAAAACCCTTTGAGCACTCAGGTTTATGGCCCCTATGATGAGGTCATGACTCTGTTGACTGTCGAAATTAAAGAGGCTTTTGAACTTATTGAAAATGGATTGCTTCATATGAAAATCGTTAAATCTGATCGCTACGATTATGAACCACATTTTTGAGTTTCTCTTTGGGCAATATAATACCTATTCTAATACTGATATTGTTTTAGAAATAACGGCTGTAATATTTGGCTTTTTGTCTGTGTGGTCCTCCAAACAAAATAAAATTTGGGTGTTTCCGACAGGTATGATAAGTACAGCTATATTTGTGTATTTACTTGTTAAATGGGAATTATTAGGAGACATGATGATAAATGTTTATTATTTTATCATGAGTGTTTATGGCTGGTACATATGGACAAGAAAAGTACATGATACACACGTTACACCAATATCCAGAACAACGTCAAAAGAAAAACAAATAAGTGTAGTAATTTTTATAGCGACATTAGCATTTGTATATATAGTATATCAAGCCTTTGATAAATGGACCAGTTGGGTTGCTTATGTTGATACCATTACAACTGCGATATTTTTTGTTGGAATGTGGCTCATGGCCAGACGCAAATTAGAAAATTGGATATTCTGGATAATTGGAGATATAATTTCAGTACCACTTTATTTTTATAAAGGATTTACATTCACTAGTTTTCAATATTTAGGATTTACATTTATTGCCATTTTTGGCTATTTAGCATGGAAGAAAAGCTTAAACAAATCACAGATACAAACCCAAACTGTATAAAAGTAGTGTTGTATGGCCCAGAATCTACTGGAAAATCAACACTTGCTCAAGAACTGGCTACCTATTATAACACTGTATATGTTGAGGAGTTTTCACGTAGTTATGCCGAAGCTAAGGCAAAAAACAACCTGTCAATAACCAAAGATGATGTGCTCCCAATTGCTATCGGACAAATGCATTTGGAAAACAAACAACTTCATTTCGCCAATACCCTTTTGATTTGCGATACCGATTTGTTAGAAACTCAAGTGTATTCTCAATTTTATTACGATGGATATTGTCCGCAAGAAGTCAAAAAATATGCCCAAGAAAATACTTACGATTTGTATTTTTTAACTTATATTGACACAGTTTGGGAAGCCGATGGTATTCGAGATCAACCCAATAACAGATTAGAATTGTTTAATCAGTTTGAACAAGCATTAGTTGCTACTAAAAAACCATATGTACTGGTAAAAGGCGACTTCAAAGAACGATTAAATACATGTAAAGATCATATAGAAAAACTTATAAACCATACGCATTGAACTTTTCGAAAGAAGACATAAATCACATAGAACGCAAAGGCTTAACTGTAAAACAAGTTGAACAACAAATTAAACTTTTTGAAGATGGTATCCCTTATGCAAATCTGGTATCTGAAGCAACAATAGATCAAGGAATTTTAAGATTGTCTAAGGCTCAAATAGAAGACTTTATTTCCAGCTTTGAAGCCAAAAAAGATTCGGTTTGTATCTTGAAATTTGTCCCAGCTTCTGGAGCAGCGACACGAATGTTTAAGTTTTTATTTCAGTTTTTAGATGAATATGATCTTAACAAAGAAAGTATCAATTCTTATATCAATAGACATAAAAGCAAAGACTTGTCCTTGTTTTTTATTGGTTTAGATAAGTTTCCGTTTTACCATATTGTACAGGAACGACTTCAACAAGCATATCCAGATTTTGATGCATTATCTATTAATGAACAACGCTTAAAGTTCATTCAAATGATGTTGGATGCTGATAAGCTCGATTATGGGAATTTCCCAAAAGGGTTATTGCCTTTTCATACTTATAAAAACCAAGAAATTTCAACCGCTTTTGGTGAACATTTGTATGAGTCTGCTTTGTATTCATCTAATGAAGATGCTACAAAACTGCACTTTACGATTTCAGAAAAACACAATCATAAATTCGACGAAGAATTTAAACGTATTGAAAAAAAGGTAGAAGAAAAAACAGGTTCAAAGTTTGATATTTCATTTTCTTATCAAAAAGAATCGACAGATACTATAGCTGTTACACCTAAAAATAAACCGTTTAGAAACGATGATGGCACTTTATTGTTTAGACCATCAGGTCATGGTGCCCTTATTGAAAACTTAAATGATCTTGATGCTGATATTATTTTCATTAAGAACATCGACAATGTAGTCACGTATAAATACAAAGCCGATGTAGCAAAGTATAAAAAAGTACTTGCAGGAATTTTAATTAAAGTTCAGGAGCAGGCTTTTATATATCTTAACCGGCTTGATAAAGGCAATCTTTCTGAAAATGAACTCATTGAAATTGCAGAGTTTTTAGTGAATAGAATGAATGTGAGGATAAGTTCAGAATTTGAAAAATATTCTCTTAAATATCAAATTGAATATTTAGCTGAAAAACTAAATCGACCAATCCGTGTTTGTGGGATGGTAAAAAATGAAGGCGAACCTGGTGGAGGCCCATTTTGGATAAAAGATGAAAGCGGAAATACCTCTCTACAAATCGTAGAGTCTGCCCAAATCAATAAAAAAAGCAAGCAACAAAAAGATATTTTAAAAGGCGCTACACATTTTAATCCTGTAGATTTGGTTTGCGGAATTAAAAATTACAAAGGTGAAAAATTCGATTTAAAGAAGTTCATAGATGCCAAAGCAGCATTCATCACCATGAAAACTAAAACAGGAAAAGATCTCAAAGCATTAGAACTTCCTGGGTTATGGAATGGTAGCATGGCTAATTGGAATACCATTTTTGTAGAAGTGCCCTTAATTACTTTTAACCCGGTTAAAACGGTCAATGATTTGCTTAAAGCGCCTCATCAAATTAAGTACTAATGTTTGATGAGCATGCCATAAAAAATGAATTGACCTTTAAAGCAATCAGAAGCTCAGGAGCAGGAGGGCAACACGTCAATAAAACGGCATCTAAAGTAGAGCTAAGTTTTGATTTGCACAATTCTTTAGCGCTTAGTGAAGCTCAAATAGAACGCCTAAAAACTAATTTACAATCCAGATTAACAAAGGAACATGTTCTAATAATGCAATGTGGTGAAAGTCGAAGTCAATTTAGAAATAAAGCCATTATTATACAGCGGTTTTTAGAATTACTCAAAACCAATTTGATAGAAGATAAAGAACGTATCCCAACAAAAACTCCTAAGGCAGTAATTAAGAAACGGCTAGCAAATAAGCGTAGAACTTCTGAAAAAAAAGCCAACAGAAAACCTCCTGAAATTGATTAAAAAAAATTCAGCAATTCTTGATGATCAAATGATAATTCTGAATTATCTTTGCAGCGTTCTCAAAAAAGGGGTGCCTATTTTCGGCTGAGATCATACCCATTGAACCTAGAACAGGTAATGCTGTTTAGGAAGCAAGCGAACGTTAATAAAATGTCCAGTAGACATTTTTAGTGAGTGCAAAAAAATGCTAAAGCATTTTTCTAATCACATTTATATTAATGTTCATAATTTTAATTATTAACAAAGAATAATGACCTCTTTTTATTCGATTATGACGTATAATCGTAATGAAAAACACATTTCTTTTTGTAGCACTTTTTGTGCTATCCGTAAGTGCCCTGGCACAAAACAATGAAAAACAGCAAGACTCTACCAAGACTGAAACATTAGATGAGGTTTTAGTAAAAGCGGTTAGAGTAAACGCGACATCACCAATCACACACTCTAATGTTAGTAAAAAAGAGTTGGCCAAACGTAATTTAGGGCAAGATATTCCGGTGCTTTTAAACTACTTACCATCTGTGGTGACCACAACCGACGCTGGAGCAGGAGTTGGGTATACAGGTATTAGAGTTCGTGGGATTAATGCGCAGTCGACCAATGTAACTATTAATGGAATTCCGTATAATGATGCCGAATCGTTAGGTACCTTTTGGGTGAACTTAGGTGATTTTGCGTCCTCAGTTGAAAGTTTACAATTGCAACGAGGTGTTGGGACGTCAACCAATGGTTCGGGAGCATTTGGTGCTAGTATCAATGTACTCACTGATGCTGTTTCTTCAGAATCTAATGGCGAAATTTCTAATGCCTTCGGAAGTTATAATACCAGAAAACATACGGTAAAATTTAGTACAGGTTTAATAAATGACCATATTGAAATTGCGGGTCGCTTATCAAATATTACTTCAGATGGATATATTGATAGAGCTGAAACCGATTTAAAATCCTACTTTTTACAAGGGTCTTATGTAGATGACAATACCTTAATTAAAGCCATAACATTTGGTGGAAAAGAAGTGACTTATCAGGCCTGGAATGGTATTGATGCTGAAACTTTAGAAGACAACCGAACTTTTAATCCGTCTGGTGCTTACACGGATGCCGACGGAAATCCTCAGTTCTACGATAATGAGGTTGACAATTACAATCAAGACCATTATCAGTTACATTGGAATCAACGTTACAATAACCGATGGTCTACTAATTTAGGTTTGAATTATACCTACGGAAGAGGGTATTTTGAACAATATAAAGAAGATGAAGACTTTGCCGATTATGATTTAACACCTATCGAGATTGGCGATGAAACTGTGAGTACTACCGATTTGATTAGACGTCGTTGGCTGGATAATGACTTTTATGTAATAAACGCAAGTGCTAACTATAAAAATAATGAGGTCAATCTCTTTTTCGGAACCTCCTACAGTATTTATGATGGCGATCATTTTGGGGAAATCATTTGGGCCGAATTTGCCAGCGATAGCGAAATTAGAGATCGTTATTATGAAGGTAACGGAAAAAAATCAGATTGGAGTTTGTTTACAAAAGCGACGTATAGAATCAATGATAAAGTGAGTTTGTATGGCGATTTACAATTGCGACTTGTTGGATATGAAACATCTGGACTGACTTCAGACAGGCTTCCGTTTAATGTTGATGAAAATTACAGTTTCTTTAATCCGAAAGCAGGAATTACCTATAAAGTCAATTCAAATAACAGTTTGTATTTTTCATATGCCAGAGCAAATCGTGAGCCTAACCGAAGTGATTTTGAAAATAATGCGACTGTAAAACCGGAGCAGCTTAATGATTTTGAATTGGGATGGAGACATAACACACAGAAATTCAGATTGAATGTTAATGGCTATTATATGTTATACAATGAGCAACTAGTGTTAACGGGTCAAATTGATACTACTGGAGATCCTGTAAGAGCAAATAGTGGCGATAGTTACCGTTTAGGATTAGAAGTTGATGCTGCTGTGGCTTTGACTGATAAATTCTCAGTACAACCTAATTTTACAATTAGCTCAAACAAAAACAAGGAAACTTTCGAATCTGTTAATGGTGAATTACTTGATTTAGGTAAAACTGATATTTCATTTTCTCCAGAATTTATTGCAGCCAATGCATTAGTATTTCAACCAAGAGAAGGCTTTCAAATGTCATTATTGAGTAAATATGTCGGTGAGCAGTTTATGGGTAATACTGAAAACCCAGATTCAAAACTAGAAAGCTATTTTATTAACGATTTCAATATCACCTATGAGTGGCAACCAAAATCCATTTTTAAATCAGTTATTTTTTCTGGATTAGTCAATAATATCTTTAATGAAAAGTATGTGTCTAATGGCTATTTCGGGTCATTCGATTTTGAAGATAGTGATAGTCCTACTGGAATTTCAACTGGATATTTCGCAGGATTTTATCCGCAAGCTACAACTAACTTTTTAGTGGGAGTGACTTTAAAGTTTTAAAATTTCCGAAGAACAACTCATTATAAAACAAAAGCTCCTAATAGTATCTATTGGGAGTTTTTTTATAGGCTTAACGCTACATTTTTAATTGCTAATAACCAAATTTGCACCCGAAAGGGTAACGCGATATTCTTTAAGTCCGCATTGTAACTGATCGCCCAACGATTGTCCGGTGAAGAGACTATATTCATTTTGATCGGCACAACCACAAGTCACATTAGCACCATCTATTTGTAAAAGCGAACATGATGAAGGTGCATGGTTTGGATCTGCAGCATCCCAAGCTCGGTAATTATCATTACCAACATTAGTTACATAAATTCCAGCATTTCCTTGATTAGGAACGTAAACCGAATTACTGGTAAAGAGGAGTTGACTGTATTCGGGTAGATTTAAATTCAGTGTAGCATTCACACCAACATTAAATAAAAAATTGCAATTGTTTATGTTATCATCACTGCCACAATTAGTTAAAAAGAAAATAGGCAGCATTAGTAGTGCTTTTTTTAGGTGTTGAATTTTTGGGATAACGAATCGCATATTTTAATTTGTTAAGTGCTCATTTAGAGCCGCAATTTACAATATTTTAAATGTTGAATTAAATATTTTGTATCTTTGTATTACTAATCTCGTGACAGCGAGATTTTTTCTTTAGTCCCGAACTTGTTTCGGGATATTTTGAATATAGTGATTAAGCATACATTAAGTAAACGATTGAATTATGAGTAAAGTATCTTATTATACTGCGGAAGGATTAAAAAAATTAAGAGACGAGTTAAAGCAACTTAAAGATATAGAACGCCCAAGAGCGTCGCAAGCAATAGCTGAGGCAAGAGATAAAGGTGATTTGAGTGAAAATGCCGAATATGACGCTGCTAAAGAAGCTCAAGGTATGTTAGAAATGAAAATTTCTAAATTAGAGGAAACATTAGCTGGTGCTCGTGTGATTGATGAGTCTCAAATGGATACATCAAAAGCGTTGGTATTATCTAAAGTGAAAATTAAAAACCAAACCAATGGTATGGAGATGACTTATACTTTGGTTGCTGATGGTGAAGCCGATTTAGCATCAGGAAAAATATCGGTTAATTCTCCTATCGGAAAAGGACTTTTAGGAAAGTCGGTTGGTGAAGTTGCTGAAGTGCAAGTGCCAAATGGTGTCATGAAGTTTGATGTCTTGGAAATCTCAAGATAACTCCCAAACTTGTTAATATATAGTCAAAAGATTCCTCCTAATGAGGAATCTTTTTATATTTACATATACTCTAAAATTAATAGCCATGGCATCCATCTTTACAAAAATAATAAATGGCGACATTCCGTGTTATAAGGTAGCTGAAACAGAAGATTATCTAGCGTTCTTAGACATTAATCCTAATGCGAAAGGCCACACACTTTGTATTCCGAAGAAAGAAGTAGATAAACTATTTGATCTTGACGAAGTGACCTATCATGGTCTTATGGAGTTTTCGCGACAAGTTGCTATTGCTATAGAAAAAGCAATCCCTTGTAAACGAGTTGGGTTAACAGTTATTGGTTTAGAAGTCCCTCATGCACATGTGCATTTAATTCCGTTAAACTCTATGGAAGATGCTCGTTTTATAAGCAAAACACATTTAGATTCTAAAGCGTTTGAAATGATTGCCAGTAAGATAGCGTCGTTTTTGTAATTAAAATTTTAAGATGCCTGTAATAAATAACAACACTACAATAAACAACAAGGCATCAGCAATAATGACAACCCAAGCCAGTTGTTTTAGTTTTAAGGATTTTGGTTTTGGTACCACAGCACGTTCTTGATAGGCAACAACCTGCTCAATATCATTGGTCCATCGCACAGGAAAAATATCTGTATTACACGTTTTACAATGCATGTCATGAATGGTTTCTTGTGTAATCGATTTGTAGAATTTATTTTCAATAAAACGTTGTTTGAATGTCAACTCTAAACCGTCGTTAGAATAACATTCAGGACAGTTGTTATTGAGCTGAACTTCTTTTAGTGTAAAGTATTGTTTTTCATTCATAACCAGCAACTAAGATAATAATTTCAATGAAATTTGCATGGTTGTACCTTTTCCAATTTCAGATTGAAGTACTTTTATTTTTCCATTATGGTAATCTTCAATAATTCGTTTAGCCAGAGACAATCCTAATCCCCAACCACGCTTTTTTGTGGTGTATCCAGGTTGAAATACCGAATTAAAATTTTGCTTAGAAATCCCTTTTCCTGTATCTTGAATAGAAATTTTCACATACTTATCATCGTTGGTAATCGCTAATTTTAAAGTTCCTTTTCCCTTCATTGCATCAATAGCATTTTTTACTAGATTTTCTATTGTCCAGCTGTATAATTGATTGTTGAGGTTGACATACAAATGTTCTTGTGGTACTGAAATTTCAAAATCAATTAATTTTGAAGATCGCGCTTTGAGGTATTCATATGAATCTAAAGTTTCTTTAACGACATCCATTTTATCCAATGTAGGCATAGAGCCAATTTTACTAAATCGGTCTGTAATAGTTTGAAGTCTGGTGATGTCCTTTTCGATTTCTTTTAAGTACTCCGGATTGACTTGTTCATTTCTTAAAATTTCAGTCCATCCTACTAAAGACGATAGAGGTGTTCCAATTTGATGTGCAGTTTCTTTAGCCATACCTGTCCAGAGTTTATTTTGATCGGCTGTTTTTGCACTCTTGTAGAAAAAATAGGCAACAGCTGCAAATAGAAGTATGATTAGCAATAAGGCTAAGGGATAATATTTAAGTTTGTTTAATAGTAGCGAATTTCCGTAGTAAAGGGTTTGTTTGTTATTTTCAATTTTAATGGGCTCATTTTCCTTGCCATATTTCAAAATAAGCGCTTTAAGATTTTCTTTGACATAGGTCTCCTCTTTGATGTTATGGATTGAATCAACTTCAGTTTTGTTAATGATGTTTCTATAATTCTCAACTGTCGAATCGGCATTGATAAGAATCATCGGAGTTGTATTGTTATTGTTAAGGATTTCCAGAGCTAAATCTAAATCGGCAAACACATCATCATTTCCATTTAAATCGGCATCTTGAATGGCTTGAAAATAGTCTCTTTGCGCAAATGACCAAATCTCCATTTTGCTACGTTCTTCATTTTTAAAATTCTGAAAAAACACATAGGTATTCCAAAGAATAAGTGAGATAATGATAAAAGAAGCTACGATGATAATCCATCGTGTCATATTGCGGTTTATGGATAATGCCATTAACTTATTTTTTTGATTTTTAAATATAAACGATTTATGTTAATAATATTGTCTAGTCAGAGGGTGAATTCATTTTTATAGCATGTGCAATATAGTTACATTTGCATTTCATTATCTTGAAACCGTTACAATTAACAGAAAACAAAAAAGATGGCATCTTTTAATCCAAAAGATCTTACAACAGGACGATTACATGGTTACTTATTAAGTGCTGTGGCTCCTAGGCCTATTGCATTTGCGAGCACTGTAGATGTTAATGGCAATCCTAATTTGTCACCTTTTAGTTTTTTTAATGTTTTTAGTGCCAACCCGCCAATTCTCATATTTTCTCCTGCACGACGCGTTAGAAATAACACAACAAAGCATACATTAGAAAATGTAGAAGCAACTAAAGAAGTGGTGATTAATGTGGTTAACTATGATATTGTACAACAAATGTCGTTAAGTAGTACAGAGTATGATAAAGGTGTTAACGAGTTTGAAAAAGCGGGATTAACCATGTTAGAGTCTGATGTAGTTCAGCCTTTTAGAGTTGCAGAATCACCTGTTCAATTGGAGTGTAAAGTCAATGATATTATACATCTGGGAACAGAAGGAGGTGCGGGAAACCTTGTTATTTGTGAGGTGGTAAAATTGCATATATCAGATGATGTTCTTGATGATAAAAACCTTATTGTACAAGAAAAACTGGATTTAGTAGCTAGAGCTGGAGGGAATTATTACAATAGAGCCAAAAAGGGGTTTTTTGAAATTCCGAAACCGTTATCAACTTTAGGTATTGGTGTCGATAATATGCCCAATGTCGTAAAAAACAGTATGGTATTAACTGGTAACGATTTAGGAATGTTGGGTAATGTTGAAGCTTTGCCTGAGCAAGATGAGATTGATGAATTTATAAGTAATGTAAGTGAGCGTTATCCTAATATCAAGGATATGGCGCATCATGAGAAACATAAAATTGCCAGAAACTATTTGAGTTATGGTGATGTTGATAGTGCATGGAAATTGTTACTATCGTAATCAAAAACAGTATAAAAATTAAATTTAAGTCATACAAAAATGGAAGTACAAGGAAAAATCAAAATGATTGGAGAAACTCAAACGTTTGGAAGTAATGGGTTTAGAAAGAGAGAATTGGTAGTAACTACAGAAGAACAATATCCACAACATATTTTGGTTGAATTTGTTCAAGATAAAACCGATTTATTAAACAGTTACCAAGTAGGTCAAGCTGTTAAAGTAAATATCAATTTAAGAGGTAGAGAATGGGTTAACCCTCAAGGGGAAACAAAATATTTCAACTCTGTACAAGGCTGGAGAATTGAAGCAGCTCAACCTGAAGCTGGAAATGTTCCACCTGCTGCACCAGCTCAAGCCTTTGAACCTGCAACTAATTTAAACGAAGAAGATCACGACGATCTGCCGTTCTAAATCATATTTAAAATCAAAAAAACCTCAATTTTTATTGAGGTTTTTTTGATTAAAAAAGTCCCAAATTTCTTTGGGACTTAGTATTGTGGTTTTAGGTTTGACCTTTACAAACAAACTCAAAAAAAGCAATGATGAACAAAATTTAATTCACAAAGGTCATCTCAAATATGGAGAAAATTAGAAGATTTTCAAAGTTAATACTTAGATTTAACATACGTTTTTGAATCCCAATCATTTGATGTAAATGCACTTACTCAATAGACATATCGAGTTTCCTCCAGTACACTTAGCTTCAAAAGAGGGTATTTTAGCTATTGGTGGTGATTTGTCTCCCGAACGTTTAGTATTAGCTTATAAAAGTGGTATTTTCCCATGGTTTGATGATGATGAGCCCATTGTTTGGTGGTCACCAGATCCACGGTTTGTTTTGTTTCCAAATCAGCTCAAAGTTTCTAAAAGCATGACACAAATTCTGAGAAACAGTGACTTTGAAATTACAGTAAATAAAGATTTTAAAGCTGTTATTGAACATTGTTCTTCTGTAAAACGCGATGGTCAAAAAGGGACTTGGATTACTAAACATATGAAATCGGCATATATAAGGTTACATGAGTTAGGCCTTGCAACATCTGTAGAAGTGTGGCTTAACAATGAATTGGTTGGTGGCTTGTATGGTGTCGATGTCAATAATGGTGTGTTTTGTGGAGAAAGTATGTTCAGTCTGGTTAGTAATGCCAGCAAAGCTGCTTTAATTACTTTTGTTCAAAACACAAATTACAAGCTATTTGATTGTCAGGTTTACACCAATCATCTCGAAAGTTTAGGCGCTGAAGAAATCCCAAGAAATGAGTTTTTGAGTTACTTGGATTAAATTTTAATATCAACAGACGTATTAAAAAACAGAGAGTCTTCGGTATTAATATTTAATTGGTCTAATCGAAGTTCGACTCCAAATTCTATATTTAAAGCTTCCGATAGTAAAATGCCTATCGAAGGCGAAATTCGATATTCTAGTTCAGGTTTATGAACTTTTGAACTGGTTAGTAAACCTTCGTTAGTAACTACAAAATAGGTTTCACCAACATCAAGTTTTAAACCTTGTAATGGAATATCAAGTGCTAAACGGTACCGAAACCGAAACGCCGTAAAGCTGTCATAAAAACGTTGTTCACTTCGTAATCGATGACCAACTCGCAAGGTTTTAAATAAAGATTTTCTATTAAATTGCTGAGTTACTCTAATTTCATTATTTGAGTTTTCAAAGGCATCTCGATTTCTGTACATCAAACCTAAAGCGATACTGTGCTTTAAGTCTAATTTTAAAGTTGAAAAATGACTAATTTGCACCTGTCGTAAGTTATATAAAACATCTTCATTAGTATATACATAAGCACGAGAACTCAATCCAAAATTAGCGCTGTACTTTTGACTAAAACTATGTCTAAAATTAAACTCGTGTTCGTGAAAAACTTCAGTGTGATCTTGTGCTTTAGTGCTGATGGATACAAATACAAACAGCACGACTAGAAGTCTAGTACATGATATATTCATAGCTGTCTTGTTGTAAATTACGAGCGTTTATAAAAGCCCCATGTTCATCAAATGTAAGTTCTTTCAGTTTCCATGATTTTTGAGATTTCATTGCAACAATAATCTCATAGTTTGATGATAATGTTTTTCTGTTCTCTAAAATTGAGTTTAAAAATGCAACTCCACTATGATTGCCCGAATACACATATTGCTCCTGAATTTTAATAATATCATATTTAGTAGCATTCGTTTTTAAATAGGATCTGACGGCAGTTTTAACAGATTTTGCTAATTGTTTTTCCTTTACTAAAACTTCAATATCTTCTAGAGCGCCTAAGTTGCTAAATTCGACACTATGCCAATGACCTTTGTACTTAAATTTACTTTCAAAACTCAATTTGTTGCCATCAGTTTCCTTGTAATAGCGAATGCGTTTTGCTTGTGTTGTAAGCGTATTTAAAACCGACTGAGCCTGCTCAGGAAAATGACTGAGTTGTATTCTGGATTCCTTTTCGTTTTTAGTTTGAGCCTCCAGGTTAAAACAAGAAAACCATATGCAGATTATTAAAACAAGTCTAAACTTCATCATATCTAAAACAATTAACTTCATGGTCATTTACCATTCCTGTAGCTTGCATGTGCGCATAAATGACTGTAGAACCCACAAATTTAAAACCGCGTTTTTTTAAATCTTTACTAATCGCATCACTTAGAGGTGTATTAGCAGGCGCATTTTTATAATCTTTAAGTTTATTTTTGATAGGTTTTCCATCGACAAAGTCCCAAATATATTTTGAGAAGGATCCAAACTCTTCTTGTACTTTCATAAAAGCCTGTGCATTAGTAATAGTGGCGTTGACTTTTAATTTATTTCTGATAATTCCTTCATTTTGGAGTAAACGATCTACTTTTTTCTGGTCGTATTGAGCAATTTTTTTATAGTCAAAATGATCAAATGCTGTTCTAAAATTTTCACGTTTTTTTAAAACCGTAATCCAACTTAAACCCGCTTGAAAGGTTTCTAAAATTAAAAACTCGAATAACGTATCATCGTCACGAACAGGAACACCCCATTCTTTATCATGATATGCTTCGTATAAGTCATCGCCTAAGCACCAACCGCATTTATGTTTTTCCATAAGTCATCCTATTGTTGATAGAACTTTAAAAATAGTAAGTTTTTACACAATAGTTCGTCTGAGAAACTATTAAATAATATAAAATAGATGATTTAAATCATGTTGTACACGAATAGAATCATTTAAATTGCAAACCTAAATAAGATGAATACATTGACAACTATATCCGTAAAAGACATTATAAACGAAAGCTTAAAAAAAGCGATTTCTTACCAGGAATATCGTGAATTAGTGACACAGTTAGTAGCAGAAGAATCAACTTCCGGACAAGATAAAACCGAAGCTTTAGTCAACTATACGATGCTTAATGACCGACGCATGAGACGCTGGGATAAAACGGTTAAAATTTCCGAAGAGACAAAAGAAAAGGTAGCCCGTTTTAACCGAAAAGTAACCTGGTTAGTTATTACTGAGAGTTGGTGTGGTGATGCAGCTCATGTGATTCCGGTGCTTAATAAACTTGCTGAACTTTCTGAAAATATCGACCTGAAATTAGTTTTTAGAGATGAAAACGAAGCGTTAATGGATCAATTTTTAACTAATGGCGGACGCGCTATTGCAAAGTTAATCATGATTGATAATAACTCAGGTGAGGTTCTTAATACTTTCGGGCCAAGACCAAGTAAAGCGACACAACTGGTTAATGCGTATAAAACCAAACATGGAGCTTTGACGCCAGAATTTAAAGAAGACTTACAAGTGTGGTATAATAAGGATAAAGGCCAAAATATTGTGGACGATATACTTACGCTATTAGATAGCGTTTAGTCGTATTACAATTCTGGATTGAAATTTTTTTGAATATTCTATTTTCCTTGGAAATAATAGGTGATAGATCCAATCTGACTTTTACGTTCTGCACCCGAAAACAGTGCGTTTTTTGCATACTCTAAAGCGGTGTCAATAAGACATTGATTATCACTAGACGATGAAGAATTGATATAGGTGTCTGTGACTTGTCCTTGAGCATTTACTGTAATATTTACAATAATTTTACCAGCAGTTTCACATAAATATACTGGAGGCGGAAGTTTTACTTTGGTTCTTTTAGACAATGAAAATGAGACACTACTGGCCGAATTCCCTTTGCTGTTTTTAGCGTCTTTTTTAGCAGAATGCATGGCTAATACATCATTAGCTTTATTAAAAGTTTTACGTTCTTTATCATTAAGTGCATAGGTTTTTGAACTGTTATAAGGTGCGTTAGAACTCATAAGTTCTTCTGGCTCCTGAGAGGCGTCTTCTGAAGTCTCTTCAGGTGTTTCCTGCGCTTCTTCTTCATGATGAGAGTTCATAGATTTGAAATTACGCATCATTTCTTTAAACTCCTCATCTTCATTAAAAGCTTGATTGGTTTTAGGAGTAGCATTGTCTAATTCCTCTAAAGCTTTGATACGTTCTAATTCTTTAATTTCTTCTTCAGTCTGAGGCTCAATTTCGTAGTAACTTTCAGCAATAAATTCAGCTTTTTTCTTGATGCTTAAACTAAACATAGCAAGCAATAACGTGCCTGCAATTAAGGTCGTTATAATAAGTGCTTTATGTTTTTCAATAAAATTCAAGTAGGCCTAATTTTAATTCAAGTTGGTCTTTTATATACGTCAAATTAACAAAAAAAGATTAGAACAGCATAAACTCAAGAAAAAATGAAACACTAGAAAGCTTCTCCAATTGTCTAAATCCGAAACGTTTTCTGGTAAAGTCAACACCAATAAGCCATGAGTTTTTATAGTTGTCGTCAAACAATCGAGCACCAACACCAACTTTATAAAGTGTTCCTTTTTCAAAATCATTAGTAACACCAACTAAGCGTCCGTAACTACCTCTAATAAATAATGTATCATCAAAATCGAAAATGTTATATTGAAAGCTTAAGTGCACTGGAAAAAATTGTAAGCCGCTTTCAGAATGCCAATTATATTCAGTGTTTAAACCTAGTGAAGAACGATTATCAAATTGAAAACCAACAGTATTGTTTAAAAAGAAAGCACTTGTTCTAAAAAAACGTTCAGTAGTGTCATCACCAAAGGTAAAATCTTCGTTAACAGTTAATGTGGTAGCTAGCGATATTTTATAAAATAGCCCACTAGATTTATTATCATCTTGTGCATACACATTTGCAAATACCAAAAGTAGAAGTAGTGTAGCGTATGGCTTCATTTAGTTAGGTTTAGAAGCAAAGGAAGTATCAAAAATTATTCCGAAGACAAGGATTGAATAAAATCTTCAGGAGAAGTTGCGTTGGCGACGTCAAAATCACCAATTTTTGTACGACGTAAGACCGAAAGATGCGCTCCTGAGTTAAGTGCTTTTCCAAAGTCATGAGCGAGAGAGCGAATATAAGTACCTTTACTACAAACCACTCTAAAGTCAATGGTATTCCCTTCTATATTTGTGATTTCAAATTCTGAAATGTGCACAGTTCGCGATTTTACGTCTACTTGTTCTCCGGCTCTGGCATACTCGTATAAACGTTTTCCGTCCTTTTTTAAAGCTGAAAATACAGGTGGAAATTGCTCAATATCTCCAATAAATATTTTGGTAGTATCATGAATTAAAACTTCGGAAATGTGCTCGGTGGGAAAACTCTGGTCAATTTCAGTTTCTAAATCATAGGAAGGTGTTGTGCTGCCTAAAACGAAAGTTCCGGTGTACTCTTTATCCTGACCCTGAAAAGTGTGAATTTGTTTGGTCATTTTACCTGTGCAAATAATGAGTAATCCCGTAGCTAAAGGATCTAATGTTCCAGCGTGACCAACTTTTATTTTTTTGATATTGAAAGCCTGACGTATTTCCCAACGCAGTTTGTTAACTGCCTGAAAAGAAGTCCAGTTTAAAGGCTTGTCAATGAGCAAGACTTGACCATTTTTGAAATCTTCAGCGGTCATACAGCTAAGTTATAAGAATAGATGATCGCGATGATACCAACAATGATACAGTAAAATGCAAAATAGGATAGCTTACTTTTTTTAACCAAAGCAATCATCCAGGTACATGCAAATAAGCCAGTAACAAATGCGGCAATAAAGCCTACACTTAAGCTTGTAAAGTTTGCACTGTCATAGGTGATTTCTCCACCTAAAACGTCTTTGGCAATTTTTCCGAAGATAAGTGGAACGACCATCAAAAACGAAAAGCGAGCTGCTTTGGTTTTATCGTTTCCTAATAATACAGATGTCGAAATGGTTGCTCCAGATCTGGAAATTCCAGGAAGCATTGCTATGGCTTGAGAAATTCCAATAATAAAGGCATTAGAAAAAGTCACTTTTTTATCTGTGTTTTTGGCACGATCAGCCAAAAATAGAAGCACGGCAGTTACGATGAGCATAAAGCCAACGAGTCTGATGTTTCCGCTAAAAAGGCTTTCGAGTTGTTCTTCAAAAAAGAGACCGACGATCACAGCAGGAATCATAGATAAGGCAATTTTAGAAATAAACTGAAGATCTTCATTCCACTCAAGTTTCAAGACACCTTTGATAATCTCCAGAATATCTTTTCTAAAAATAACCATTGTGCTGAGTGCCGTTGCAAAGTGTAATACCACTGTAAATAGCAGACTGTCTTCTGCTCCCAGATTTTCATCTTGTAAGATGACCTTACCTAATTCGAGATGACCACTAGATGAGACTGGTAAAAACTCGGTGAGTCCTTGAATAATTCCTAATACAATTGAATCTAAAATATCCATGCGGCAAAAATATCAAAATAGACGTATCTATTGATAAAAACATTCAGAATTTGTTACTAAGGATGTTGTTAAGACTTCGAACTTTTATTCGGATTCAATAAAATCGCATACACTTGAATCCCAAAACCAATAAGGACTAAAGTTGGAGCTAGTCGAATACGTCTCCAGCTAAAAATAGAAGGATCAAATACATTAGGATCATCACTTCCGCCACCAGACATTAAAATAAATCCAAGTACAATACATGCTAAACCAATAAGCATAAACTTATAGTTTTTCTTTCCGAAGATAAAATCTTGATTAGTGGTCTCTTTGCGTTTTTGTTCTCCCATGATTTAAATCTGGTGTAAATATAAATGAAATTTTACTTCAAATTCTTAATTAAATATTAATAGTATAATTGATCGGTCTTTAAATTTAAGAAACGTTGTGTTGCTATAAATGTACTAATCCATGTAATTAGGATTCCTAAAAGGAAAATGCCAATAAATAAGGCACCTATCAATACAGGGTTTTGTAAAAGCTCAACTTCAGGGAATGTTTTATCGAGGTAATATAGTACAAAAGCCATACCGATGAGCGCTACAATGGCACCTATGATGCCTAATTGAATGCTTTTAAATACAAATGGCTTCCTGATAAAGCGTTTTGTCGCTCCAACCATTTGCATCGTTTTAATAATAAAGCGCTTTGAATATACTGCCAGTCGAATCGAGCTATTAATAAGTAATACAGCAATAAACGTAAAGATGCCACTTAGTATCAATACCCAAAATGTGATTTTTTTTACGTTATTGTTCATGATTTCCACCAGATCATTGTCGTATTTGATATCTTCAATAAAAGCTTTGTTAGATAATTCGGCAGTAATGCCATCTAAAGTTTCGTTCGTAACATAATCGGCTTTAAGGTAAACATCAATTGAGTTTTGCAATGGGTTAGCCCCTAAAAACTCCATAAAATCTTCACCTATATCAGACTTAACAATTTGAGCAGCTTCTTCTTTAGACACATATTTTGCTTCTTTTGTGTATTCAGCCATGGCCAAAGTATTTTGAAGCTGTTTAACTTCTACATCCTTAGCAGAATCGTTTAAATAAATGGTCACCACAACTTGCTCTCTAAAATGGTCGGCAACCTTTTTAGCATTTAATACCAATAAGCCTAAGCAACCTAATAAAAATAATACCAAGGCGATACTGATCACTACAGAAAAGTATGATGAAATTAATTTTCGTTTTTGATATCTGTCAAAAGATGTACTCATAAAAGTATTGGATTAATGCTGTAAAAATAAAAAACAATTTGTTTGTATAAGGTTTACAACGCTTAAACTTTTAATTGTGTTGTAATACCGTTAAATTTGCGGTCTAAATTTGCAAACAAACCATGAGTTATCATTTTAACGAGATCGAAAAGAAATGGCAAAACTATTGGGCCGATAAACAAACATTTAAGGCCGAAAACAATAGAGATAAACCTAAATACTATGTCTTAGATATGTTTCCTTATCCTAGTGGAGCAGGGCTGCATGTTGGTCATCCCTTAGGTTATATTGCCAGTGATATTTATGCGCGTTACAAACGTCATAAAGGCTTTAATGTCTTACACCCTCAAGGATATGATAGTTTTGGTTTGCCTGCTGAACAGTACGCCATTCAAACAGGTCAGCATCCAGCAATTACGACCGAAACCAATATAAAAACTTACCGTCGACAACTGGATCAAATCGGGTTTTCATTCGACTGGAGCCGAGAAGTACGTACCAGTAATCCTGAGTATTACAAATGGACACAATGGATTTTTATTCAATTGTTTGAGTCGTACTATTGTAAAGATTCGAATAGGGCAAGGCCGATTTCAGAATTAATTACCGATTTCGAAACGGAAGGAAATGCACAAATTAATGCTGCTTGTGATGATGATGTGACGTATTTTACTGCAGAAGACTGGTCTGGTTATGCTTCGGAAGAACAGCAAGATATTTTACTCAAATACCGATTGACTTATTTGGCCGAAACCGAAGTAAACTGGTGTCCTGCGCTCGGAACTGTGTTAGCTAATGATGAAATTGTCAATGGTGTGTCAGAACGTGGTGGACATCCTGTGATTAGAAAAAAAATGACCCAATGGAGTATGCGAATTTCGGCCTATGCTGAACGCTTACTTCATGGAATTGATTATAATGTTGAAGATTTAGACTGGACCGATTCATTAAAAGATATTCAGCGTAACTGGATTGGGAAATCGGTTGGAGCATCTGTGACTTTCAATGTCAACATGACGAGTGATATGCTGAAACACGTTCAGCATGACATAAGTGAACGTCATTCCGAACTTGTTTCGGAATCTCATCCGTACAAGATCGAAGTTTTCACAACAAGACCTGATACCATATATGGTGTGTCGTTTATGACGCTGGCACCAGAGCACGAATTGGTGTCAAAAATTACAACCGAAGCTCAAAAAGCAGACGTCGATGCCTACATAGAAGCCACAGCAAAACGAAGTGAACGCGATCGTATGGCAGATGTAAAAACCATTTCTGGAGTCTTTACAGGTGCTTATGCAGAGCATCCGTTTACAAAAGAGCTAATTCCGATTTGGATTGGTGATTATGTATTGGCAGGTTACGGAACAGGTGCAGTGATGTCGGTTCCGTGTGGTGATCAACGCGATTATGATTTTGCAAAGCATTTCGATATTCCGATTCCTAATATTTTTGAAGGTGTCGATATTTCTGAAGAGGCCTATGCTTCAAAAGACAATGTGAAACTTGCGAATAGTGATTTCCTTAACGGAATGAACTATAAAAAAGCTACCAAACGCGCCATTTACGAATTGGAGCAATTGGGTCAAGGTGAAGGTAAAACCAACTATAGATTACGTGATGCGGTGTTTTCTCGTCAGCGTTATTGGGGCGAACCATTTCCTGTGTATTATGTCAATGATAAGCCGCAAATGATAGATGAAAAACACCTGCCTATTGTTTTGCCAGAAGTTGAAAAATACTTACCAACCGAAGAAGGTGAGCCACCTTTAGGACGTGCCGATGTTTGGGCTTGGGACACGACAACTCATAGTGTGGTCTCAAATGAATTGATTGATAATGAACATGTCTTTCCTTTAGAACTCAACACTATGCCAGGATGGGCAGGAAGCTCGTGGTATTTCTTTAGATATATGGAAGACGCTATGCGTGATGAGGTTTTTGCCAGTAAAGAAGCTCTTGATTATTGGGAGAGTGTCGATTTATATATTGGTGGAAGCGAGCATGCTACAGGACATTTGCTCTACTCACGTTTTTGGGTGAAGTTTTTAAAAGACAGAGGCTTCGTCAATGTTGAAGAGCCGTTTAAAAAGCTGATAAATCAGGGAATGATTTTGGGGACAAGTGCTTTTGTTTATAGGGAAGATGGGACTAATCGTTATATATCATCTGGTCTTATACAAGATAAAAATGTGATTCCAATTCATGTGAAAGTAAAATATGTTAATGCTTCAGATGAATTAGATATTGATGGTTTAAAAAGTGATAGTGAATTTGGTGACGATTATTCTGATGCTGAATTTATACTAGAAAATGGAGTTTATAAAGTAGGTCGAGAAGTCGAAAAAATGTCGAAGTCTAAGTACAATGTTGTCAATCCAGATGCGATTTGCGAACAGTATGGAGCCGATAGCCTTCGTTTATACGAAATGTTTTTAGGACCATTAGAGCAATACAAACCCTGGAACACCGCAGGAATTACAGGCGTGCATGGTTTCCTTAAAAAACTCTGGAAATTGTATGTTGATGACAATGGTTTAAAAGTCAGTGATACCGAACCTTCAAAAGACAGTCTGAAAACGCTTCATAAAACCATTAAAAAAGTCGAAGAGGATATCGAGAATTTTTCGTTCAATACCTCTGTGTCTACATTTATGATTGCCGTTAATGAGTTAATGGCTCAAAAATGTAACAGCAAAGCCATTCTTGAACCTCTACTGATTTTAATTTCTCCTTATGCGCCTCATATTGCTGAAGAACTATGGAACAGACTTGGTCATGACGACTCTATCTCGACGGTTTCATTTCCGAAGTTTGAAGAGAAACACCTTGTAGAAAGTAGTAAAAACTATCCTATTTCATTTAATGGAAAAATGCGTTTTACCTTAGAATTACCATTAGATATGAGCAAGGATGAGATTGAGAAAACAGTAATGGCTCACGAAAAAACAATCGCACAGTTAGACGGTCGCGAGCCTAAAAAAGTAATTGTGGTTCCTGGAAAAATTGTCAATATTGTAGGCTAATAAAAAAAGATTGTCATGAAAAAAATACTACTTATAGGTGTTTTGTATGTATGTTTTGCTTGTAGTCAAAACAAAAAGCAAACTGCTGAGGTGTCTTGTGGACAATGTCAATTTGGATTGACAAGTCAAAAGGGATGTGATTTAGCTGTTCGTATTGATGACAAGGCATATTTTGTTGATGGTGCTGATATAGATGATTATGGTGACGCTCATGATAAAGATTCAGGATTTTGCGAGGTTGTCAGAACTGCTGAGGTGTCAGGAGAAGTTGTCGATGGTCGTTTTAAAGTGAATTCGATAGATTTAATAGACTAAATGATAGGCCTAAAAAAATATGATAAAGTACTTATGTTTTTTTTCGTGGCATTTGTAGTCACAAGTTCACTTACCTGGTATTTTGAAGAACGATTTGATGAAGGTTTATGGCATTCAAATCCGGCAAAACGGTATAAGTTAGCAGATGATATTATCGATAATAAATTACTTGTAGGAAAAACAAAGGAAGAGGTGATATCTCTCTTAGGTGAACCTGAAATTTTCACTGAAGATTCTAAAAACTATATCATTTATAAAATGGGAAAATCGCCTAGCTTTAAAGATCATCTTGGCGACCGACTCATAATCTTTTTTGACAATAATAGCGTGCAAAAAGTGCTTCATAAAAAGGAACCGCTTGAAAAATCTATAGAGAGGGATAGGTATCAATAACTGACAAATTTTCCTATCTTTAATATGGCGTACTTTTTGCTATACTACTAACAATTTAATTTTAAAACATATGAATGGAATGATGGGATATTACGTACTAATTGGTGCCATTGCATTGGTGAGTTGGTTAGTAAGTAGTCAATTAAAACGAAAATTCGCACAGTACTCTAAGGTACAATTGCGTAACGGTATGAGTGGAAGAGAAATCGCAGAGAAAATGCTGGCAGATAATGGTATTTCTGATGTAGAAGTGATTTCTGTAGCCGGACAGTTAACAGATCATTACAACCCTAAGAATAAAACCGTAAACTTAAGTGAAGCTGTATACAATCAGCGTAATGCTGCAGCGGCAGCTGTTGCGGCACATGAGGTTGGTCATGCTGTTCAGCATGCACAAGCTTATAGTGCTTTAGGGATGCGTTCGGCATTAGTACCTATCGTTAGTGTTACGTCAGGAATGTCACAATGGTTAGTCATTGGTGGTCTTGTTCTTGGAGCTGCTGCTGGTGTTGGTTTAGGATATTGGGTGGCTGTTGCAGGTTTAGTCTTTATGGGATTTGCAACTTTATTTAGTTTTATCACACTTCCTGTGGAGTATGATGCAAGTAACAGAGCTTTAGCCTGGTTAAAAAATAAAAACATGGTAACTCCAGAAGAGTATAAGGGATCTGAAGACGCTTTGAAATGGGCTGCCAGAACATATCTGGTTGCTGCCATTGGTGCTTTAGCATCGCTTTTATATTGGGCGCTTCAGGTTTTTGGAAGTCGCGACTAAACGCCTTACAACACATAGATATTAAAACCGAATTACGTTTATTTACACGTTATTCGGTTTTCTTTTACTAATTTGCTATTACTAAATCAATTATTACTTATGGAAAACTCAAACCCAAGTCCTTTCGATAATTTTGAGGACGGAAAACTATTAATTAGTGCGTTATCTGACGCCGATCGTGTAGCGTTTTATAAAAAAACTTATGCACATGTCGCAGGAGGCGTGTTGGTATTCATTTTATTTGAATGGATGCTCTTACAAAGCGAAACTATTGTGAATTTTGCGATGTCGATGACACAAGGCTGGCGATGGCTTATCATGCTTGGAGGTTTTATGTTTATTACCAATTATGCTGAAGGCATGGCCTTAAAAACACAAGATAAAAACAAGCAATATTTAGCCTATGGTTTATATATTTTGGCAGAAGCCTTCATTTTTGTGCCTTTAATTTACATTGCAGCATATTATATGGAGTCTGGTCCTGAATTACTTAATCAAGCAGCTATTGTGACTCTGGCATTATTTACAGGATTGTCTGCTGTTGTATTTGTGACTAAGAAAGATTTTTCTTTTTTGAGGACAGGTTTGACCATTGGATTTTTTATTGCTATCGGACTCATCATCGCAGGAACACTTTTTGGATTTAACCTTGGTTTATGGTTCTCTGTAGGCATGTGTTTACTGGCTGGAGGTTCTATTTTATACCAAACGTCTAATCTGGTACATAAATACTCTGAAGATGATTATATACCAGCATCATTAGGCTTATTTGCATCATTGATGTTATTATTCTGGTATGTATTACAAATCTTCATGTCTAGAGACTAAATTTTAAAAATATGATATTAAAGCATTCTGAAAAGGATGCTTTTTTTGTTTAAAATTGTTCTTCTAAATTCACAAGTTTATTCTGAATCGCATACACAACCAAGCCAGCAAGATTTTTAGCTTCAGTTTTTAAGAGTAAATTATTGCGATGTCCATCGACTGTTCTAGGACTTATAAACAGTTTTTCGGCAATTTCATTGGTGGTAAACTGCTTACAAATAAGGTCTAAAACCTCTTTTTCACGTTTGGTGAAATAGGTGGTGTCAAAATTAGATTTTTTAATTTGATCGTTATTATTTAATAAACCTTCATGAATAAATTTCATAACCTGTTCATCATAATAAAAGCCTTTATCTGCGACCTCATTAATAGTCGTTAACATCAGTTTAGGTGTACTGTTTTTAGCCAAATAGGCAACAGCTCCAATAGAAATCATATTGATAATAAACGGTTTACTAAAGTAGCTGGTTAGTGCGATAATTTTAATATCTGGAAATTCTTTTCTAATAAGTTTGGTGGTTTCCACTCCATTGAGTCCTGGCATTTTTAAGTCGGTGATGACAATCTCAGGAATTTCAGCTGCCGATCGTAATTGATCCATAAGATGGTTGCCATCTTCGGCATCAAAAAGAATGTTTAAGTTTTTTTCTTTACTTAAAATAGAGATGAGCCCTTGTCTAAACAATAGTTCATCATCTGCTATTGCTAATGTTATTTTAGTATCCATACGAGTGACAATTAATAGTAAATATACTTCCTGTTTTTTTCGAGCTCTCAACAAAAAGCTGCCCATTTAAAATCGCAACTCTACTCTTTATATTTTGTAATCCGATACCGGATTTCTTTTTAATATCATTAACATCAAACCCAACACCGTTATCTTTAAAAACTAAAGCAAATCCCTCTTTCTCCTTTTTAAGCTCCATTTTTAATTGATTGGCTTTACCATGCACAAGAGCATTACTTATGAGTTCTTGAGCGATTCTAAATACATGTAGTTCATTACTCTTGTCAAGGTCGTTTAATGACTCAATATGATGTTTTATTTTAATATCTGTATTTGATGTAAACTCATCAAATAATTCTTCGAGTGCGACTTTTAATCCAAATTTATCTAAAATAGGAGGCATTAACTCGTGCGCTATTTTTCTCGAACTTTCTAAGGTTCTTGTGGTAATATCAAGAATGTGATTCAAAGCTTCTTTATGTTCTTCAGCTATAGAATCATCATCAATTAAAACATTTGTTGTTAAACTCACCACGTTTAATTTTGAACTAATGGCATCATGTAAATCTTGAGCTATTCTATTACGTTCTTCCTCTTGAACTTTAATCGTTGTTTGTAATATTTTTTTTTGATGATCGAGTTTAATATTAATTTTTTCTACTTCTTTTTCTACAATTTTTCTTCTGGAGTAATAGAAAAACAGAATGAGTCCTAAGGTAACTAAGACTAAAAAAATAATTCCATAAACAAGCGCTCCTATGATTTCTGCTTGACTGGCCGAAAATTCATTTTCCATTCTATTAGTATTAATACCATATACACTGTATAAAGTATCTTATTTATGAACCAAATATTTTTTACTGCATCATTATTTCTAAATGAGGATAAATAGACACCCAATAAAAAAATCAATGTGCTTGTCGTAATGTATATCAATATCCCAGCGTTAATATACATATATTCTGGAGACTTATTCAATGAGTTGTACATATGAACAATTGAATAAATGATAAGGGGTAGACTGGTAATAAATATTTCTAAACTATTAAATTGAAAATACAATTCTGGGTTTTTGTAATATTGAATAACCAGAATAATCAATACACCACCTAATAAATAGTATACCATTCTTTTCTGAATCTTCGTGAACATTGTTTTGTAAAAAAAAGACAGACATATGAATTGAATGATAAAATAAAAATGTGATAGATGTAAATTATTTTGTAGGTTGTGAGCATAAATATGTCCTATAACTTGAATGATACATATACTCACAATATAAATTATAAAATATTTTAGAGCTACAATGTTTTTAAAAACACTGTAGCTCCAAATGTATAAGCAAGAATTAATGATAAGCAGTAAAACACCTAGGTATTCAAAAAAATCATCAATTTTATTCATCAGTTAATATTTTAACCATTTTCCAAAGGGCTTAATGTGTCACATTCGCTAGGACATGGTGTTGTTAAATCATATACACCACTCCCTATTGGGTTTGGCATAACAAAATTTGAAGGACATCCTGGTGATTTTTCTCCTTGAACGATGTCTCTATGTTTGCCATTACAATCAATGCTTGTACCAACAAGTAACAGTTTTTCTCCACCACCATCAGGCTCGCTAGGATCAATTCCCATATAGGCTCTAACACCTGAGTTTTTGACATTTTTTACGGAGTAATGACCATCAGTTTCTTTTGCGATGACGCCCATTTCTTCAAGTGTGTCGATTAAATCTTCAGCAGGAATTAAAAAAGCTTTACAATTTTTAGGCTGGGCTGTTCTCCAATTTCTAGCGTAGTTAATTGCGTCGTTAATATCAATGGGGTTTTTTTTAGCAGTAAGCGAACTTTCTTTCATGATATTTAAATTTAAAGTTGATTAATAATCCTTAAAGCTAATTAAATAGAAATTAAAAACAGGCTTAGTTTTTAAAAACAGGTAATTCTACGTGATTTTGACTTATAGTGGTTTTGCGCTTAAATGCTTTAGTGTTTAAGTAGACATTTGTTTCTAATTATTAACCAATTATAAAAAAACAGATTATTATGAATCCATTTATTGCACAAATTATCATGTTTGCTGGCAATTTTGCCCCCAGAGGTTGGGCGTTTTGCAACGGACAATTATTGCCAATCTCCCAGAATCAGGCATTGTTTTCTTTAATAGGAACAACTTATGGAGGAGATGGTAGAACTACATTTGCTTTGCCAGATTTAAGAGGTAGAACTCCAAAAGGTGTTGGAGATGGTGCAGGGCTTCAAGCAGTAACTTGGGGTGAAAAAGGCGGTAAAGAAGAAACGCTTATAACTGTAGCCAATATGCCATCGCACAGTCATGATGGAAGTAGCTTAAGCCTTACGTTATCTTGTAATGAAGATGATGGAGACAACGATGAGCCTTCAGGACGAAACATCGGTATTGCAGGATCTGGAACACCATATAACTCGGCAGCCAATGATGCTACGTTTGGCGGAGGTACGGTCTCTGGTAATACAGGTCCACAAGGTAATGGTCAGTCTGTAGACATACAAAACCCTTTCTTAGGAATCAATTACATTATTGCACTTCAAGGTGTTTTTCCTCCGAGAAGCTAAATTAAAATCAATTTAAATTAATTAATAATCAACTTAAAAAATATAATATTATGGATGATGCATATATAGGAACAGTAATGATGTTTGGAGGTAATTTTGCTCCAAGAGGTTGGGCGTTTTGTAGCGGTCAGTTATTGCCAATTTCAAACTATTCGGCTTTATTTTCAATTTTAGGAACAACTTATGGAGGTGATGGTAGAACAACTTTTGCCTTACCAGATTTAAGAGGACGTGTGCCAAAGCATCCTGGTAATGGACCAGGACTTCAGCCTGTTACTTTAGGAGAAAGAGCAGGTCGTGAACAAGTAACACTTACTACAGGACAGTTACCTTCTCATAGTCATGATGGAAGTACATTAACAGCTACATTATCATGTAACGAAGATGATGGTGATAATAATGAGCCATCAGGACGCAATATCGGTATTGCAGGATCTGGAACCCCTTACAACTCGGCAGCTAATGATGCTACATTTGGAGGAGGATCAGTTTCTGGAAATACAGGATTACAAGGAGGAAACCAACCATTTGATATTCAAAACCCATTTTTAGGGACCTATTATATCATTTGTATGGAAGGTCTTTATCCACCAAGAAGCTAAAGGCGTCATTCATCGAATTTTAAAAGAATCCCTAAAGTATTGTATTTATTTACAGTACTTTAGGCTTCTTAATCTAAAAAAAGAATTATTATGAAAACAAAACTACTTTTACTAACTTTCTTATTACCTACAATTATTTTTGCGCAAGTGGGAAATGGCTTTGAGAATACACCAGGCGTAACATTTAATGCATCAGGCGGTTCTTGTCAATATTTTGATTTTGATACCACTACAATTCATACACTTGCCAATTACAATGCGCCTTGCGGTTTAATTTATGTTACAGAGCCGTCGTCGGGAGCAACTCTAGGGTATTCTATTACTCTAGATCCTACATCTCCTAATGGACCATCTGGATTTAGTGATGGAGATTTTTTTGGTGTTGGAACTAGTGCTTTTTTCAATACTGAAATTGCATTATCACCACCAGAAGGCAGTCAAGGGTTTTTTATGGAAGATCCTGATGGAGATATTACAATGACTTTTGATATTGTAGATTTAGCAGGAACAACAAATCCTCAGTTTAGCATGCAATATGTGTTAGAAGCTACAAGTTGGGAAGCAGAAGATTTTTTAAGAGTAACCATTCAATTTACAGACTGTGCAAGTCCTACATTAACGTTAATTGATACTCTTGGACTTGATATAGATGACCTTGGTATTGAAGATACCTGGAATACTTTAAATGCTGATTTAACAGCATATGCTGGATGTAAAGCGCAATTAGTTATTGAGTTTTCATCAAACTCTGCAGCCGAAGAGTTAGGACTTGATGCCATTTCTTTTACAGCAGGTATGACATTGTCAACACCATCTCTTGATTTGGAGAATTCTATTTCAATAGTTCCAAATCCATCGCAAGGTATTGTAACCATTAAAAATTCGGGTATTGCATTACATACTGCTGTAATTACAGATATAAATGGTCGAGCAATTAAGTCGTATGATTTAAATGGGTCGGCATTAGATAAAACACTTGATTTAACTTCGGTAGTATCATCAGGATTATACTTCATGACGATTTCTTCTGAAAATGGATCTGTCGTTAAAAAGATTATTATTGAATAATATTTAAAAAAGCAACTTACTTACCTAAGTTGCTTTTTTCTTATTGCTGTCTGAGCTTTAAGTCTTTTGAGGGGTTCATTATCGTTAAATTAAGTAATTCATAGAAAACACATTGAATAATAGTTGTATTCATCTGTTAATCAATACATTTAATTAATTAATCCAAAACACTTAGCTATTATGAAAACAAAATTACTTTTATTGACATTTTTAATGAGCTCAATATTGAGCATCCAACACACTCAAGCCCAAACAGTATTGTTGCCAGGCGATATTGCTATAATCTGGTATCAGGCTGATACACCAGATTCTTTTGCCTTTGCGACATTTGTAGATTTAGACGCTGGAACTGAAATTATTTTTACAGATTGTGGAGCAGTACCTGCTGGTACTTTTGATCCAGCTGGTTGCGGAGAAGGTGCAATTGTATATACTGTTCCTGCATCAGGACTATTAGCAGGAGAAATAGTTACTTATGATGATAGTCTGCCTGGAGTTGATTTTGTTGATTTTGCAGGAGATGCAGTAATTACAGGAACAACTGGTATGGCGCTTTCAACTGGAGGTGATCACATTACTGTTTTACAAGGAACGCCTTCTAGTCCAAATTTTATTTTTATGTTAAGCGGTTCTTCAACAACATTTTCGGGTGATGATAGTGTAAGTACAACAGAAACTAATTTATTCACAGGCTTAATAGATACTGGTTTGCCAAGAACGGCTGTGGCTGTAGGTTCTGGTCCAGCACCTTCTCAAGAATGGGATAATGCAGTATATACAGGAGGTTATACATTTGCAACAGTAGCAGATGCTAAAATAGCGGTTACAGATCCAGCAAATTTCGTTGGAGTCAATGCTATAACTGATGCTCCATATAATGGACTGGTTGCTGGTATGCCTGAAAAGTTTACCATATTGGCGCTATCAGTTGATGAGTTTGATTTAGGGAATTCGATATTCATTTCGCCTAACCCTTCTAATGGTATAGTAACCATTAAAAACTCTGGTATTGCATTAGAAACAGCAATACTAACAGATATTAATGGTAGAACCATCCAATCGTTTAATTTAAATGGTGTTACTCAGGATAAAGAACTAGATTTAAGTGATGTAGTGTCATCAGGACTCTATTTTGTAACAATCTCTTCGGATACAGCTTCCACAGTAAAAAAGATTATTATTCAATAAATACCCTTGAAATTATTACAAAAAAAAAAGCAACCTCAAAGGTTGCTTTTTTTATTGGTTTTAAATTTTTATCTGACGTTCAATTTGCTGATCTAATGAAATGAAAGTTTCTGTTCTAGATACACCTGTAATAGACTGTATATCGCGATTGAGTACATGCATTAGATGTTCATTATCCTTACATAGAATTTTTATGAAGATACTCCAGTTTCCGGTTGTATAATGACATTCTAAAACTTCAGGTATTTTTTGCAACTGTTTTACAGCTTCAGGATTACTGATTGCCTTATCTAAATAAATTCCAATAAAAGCCATCGTTGTATAGCCTAAAACTTTAGGATTAATTACAAATTTAGAACCAGAAATTAAACCCGATTTTTCCAATTTCCGAAGTCTTTGATGTATAGCAGCACCCGAAATACCTACATGTCTCGCAATTTCTAAAATAGGTGTTCTAGCATCAGACATCAATGCTCTCAGTATTTTTTTATCAATACCATCAATTTGAATATTTTGATTAACCATCTTCATAGGCAAGTTATCTAGACGTTTAATGGATTATAACCTAAATAAGGAACTTCTTTTTCTGAAAATTGAATTCCGAAATCTTCTAATTCATTCAAAATGGGTTCATAAACTTCTTTGGTAATAGGAATTTGTACACCAGGTGTTGTGATTTTTTCATTTAAAATAGCTAATGTCGCAATAGCTACAGGTAGTCCTACAGTTTTTGCCATAGCTGTATAAGTTTGGTCTTCTCCAATAGTTACCATTGTCGAATCTATTTGGTGTTGTTCACCGTTGAGTTCATACCCAAACTTATGATACATAACAATCATGTCTTTATCATCTTCTTGAAGTGTCCAGCTATCCATTAGAATTTTCTGAAGTATTTGTGCAGGTGTTGCTTTTTTAAGTTCTACCATTTTTGTCTTACTAAAAATGTCAATTTCTTCTAATTTGTCCCATACAATATCATCTTGATCAATTTTGAGCGCATGTCTAAACTTTAATTCTACGGAATCTGTATGGCTATAGGGTAAAAAAGCATTTACAAAATCGCGATAGCTCATATTTTCACTATCATCAATGGTATAACTGTCATCTGTCATTCCTAATTGAACAAACATATTCCACGCACGACTAAAACCAACACGACGCATCGTACCACGATATAAAGTTTTAATGGAATCTAATCCGTAAACCGATTGATATTTAAGCGAATCTCTGTTGGCATAAGCTTCAAAACGACCAAAACCATCAATTTCTAAAAATTCTGTTCTCCTGAACAATCTATTATAAGGGATGTATTTATAGGATCCTTCCTGTAAAAACTTAGCAGCACTACCTTGTCCTGCAATAACAACATTTCTTGGGTTCCAGGTAAATTTGTAATTCCATAGATTATTATCGCTTTCAGGTGCTACCAATCCACCAGTAAACGATTCAAATAAAATCATTTTTCCTCCTTTACTTCTAATACTGTCAATCACTTTGATGGCACTCATATGATCAATACCAGGATCAACACCTATTTCGTTCATAAAGACCAGTCCTTTTTCAGTTACTGCTTTATTGAGTTTTTGCATATCATCACTAACATAAGATGCTGTAACCATATTTTTTCCAAACATGATACAGTCTTTCGCAACTTCTATATGGTATCTGGCAGGAAGCATAGAAACCACAATATCGGCATTTTCAATTGCAGCTTGACGAGAGGACTTATTAAAAACATCTAAGGTAATCGCATTGGCATTTTCGTGTTCGCCAATTAATTTTTTTGCATTTTGTATATTAATGTCACCTACAATAATATGAAGTTCTTCTTCAGTAGATTTTTCTAGTAAATATTTTATAAGGTAGGATGTAGATTTTCCAGAACCTATGACTAAAATCTTTCGCATAATGGTTTGAGTTGAGTAATTTTGTTATTAAAATCTTTGAAGTTCAAAATATAGCTAAAGTTACCTATTAAGTTTTAAACCACTTCAAAGCAATTTTAGACGAATTTACTAAATACAATGGGTTATAAAAACCTAAATTCAATTTATATATGAACAAAAAAATTCTGATTACAGCTTGTATTTTAGGAGTTGTTGCAATTGTTCTTGGTGCTTTTGGAGCTCATGGCCTTAAGTCTTTAATTTCTAGTGATGCTCAGCAAACTTTTGAGACAGGTGTACGTTATCAAATGTATCATGCCTTATTTCTTTTGTGTATTGGAAATTTAGCGTTGCTTACAGAAAAGGCAAAGCGAATTATTCTTTACCTTACTATTTTTGGAATCTTATGTTTTTCTGGATCTATTTATGGATTAGCAACAAATGAACTCACAAGTTTTGATTTTAAGCATATAGGTTTCATTACACCTATTGGCGGACTATTATTAATTATGGCTTGGTTGGTATTGTTGATAAACTTTTTTAAAAACAAGACTGATAATTCTTAAAATAAGCAGTCTACTTTAAAATAAAGTTTAATTTTGCACTTTAAACAACACAAACAAATTATGGTAAACCATACACAAATCACGAAAACGATTTCGTTAGATGCCTACGGTATCAAAAATGCTCAAGTAAGATATCAATTATCTTCAGACCAACTTCACGAACTTACTATTTCCAAAGGACAAGGAGAGGAAGCGTCTTCAGGTGCTTTAGCGGTAAAAACCGGTGAGTTTACTGGTCGTTCACCTCAGGATAGATTCATTGTAAAAGATGATATTACCAAAGATCGAGTTTGGTGGGGAAACATAAACATTCCTTTTGATTCAGATAAATTTCAAAAGTTATATGACAAAGTCACTGCTTATCTTTCTGAAAAAGAAGTGTTTGTTAGAGACAGTTATGCATGTGCTGATGATAACTATAGATTAAATATCAGAGTTATTAATGAATATCCATGGAGCAACATGTTTGCGTATAACATGTTTTTACGTCCTACCGAAGAAGAATTGAAAGATTTTACTCCAGAATGGACGGTTATTAATGCGCCAGGTTTTATGGCCGACGCTGAAATAGACGGAACAAGACAACATAATTTTGCAATTTTAGATTTCACACGTAAGATTGCACTGATAGGAGGTACAGGTTATACAGGTGAAATTAAGAAAGGTATTTTTTCTGCGTTAAACTTTATTTTACCTGTATTTAAAAATACTTTACCAATGCACTGTAGTGCCAATGTTGGTAAAGATGGAGATACGGCTATCTTTTTTGGATTATCCGGAACCGGAAAAACGACTCTGTCAACCGACGCTGAACGTAGCTTGATTGGCGATGATGAACACGGCTGGACAAATGAAAATACTGTATTTAATTTTGAAGGTGGCTGTTATGCAAAAGTGATTAATTTATCACAAGAACAAGAGCCAGAAATCTATGATGCTATAAAAAAAGGAGCAATCCTTGAAAATGTTATCATGAATGACAAAGGTGATGTTGATTTTGAAAACACTTCAATAACACAAAATACAAGAGTAAGTTATCCAATTCATCATATTGAGAATATTAGAGTTCCTTCTATTGGAAAAAACCCTAAGAACATTTTCTTTTTAACAGCTGATGCTTTTGGAGTTTTACCTCCAATTTCAAAATTAACTCCTAGTCAGGCAGCATACCATTTTATTTCTGGTTATACGGCTAAGGTTGCTGGAACAGAAGCTGGAGTAGTTGAGCCAGTGCCTAGTTTTTCGGCCTGTTTCGGAGCTCCTTTTATGCCTTTACATCCAACAAAATATGCTGAAATGTTGAGCCATAAAATGAAAGAGTCTGGCGTTAATGTTTGGCTGGTTAATACAGGTTGGACAGGTGGACCTTATGGAGTGGGAACACGTATGAAATTGAAATATACGAGAGCTATGATTAATGCCGTTCTTAATGGAGAATTGGGTTCATATACTTATGAAGATTATCATATTCACTCTGTGTTTGGAGTAGCACAACCACGAACTTGTCCAGGAGTGCCAAAAGAAGTCTTAAGTCCAAGAACTACTTGGGGAGATGATGAAGCATATTACAAGACAGCTTTTAAGTTAACTAATGCTTTTAGGGAAAATTTTAAAAAGTTTGAAGAGTTCGCAAGCGAGGAAATTCGAAGAGGAGGACCACAACGCTATTCGTTTTAACTTATAATAATATCATTACAAAAAAAAGCGTCCTGAAATTATCAGGACGCTTTTTTTATATACGTTATAAGGGAACTATTTTCCTTTATTTACTTTGTCAATATATTTTTCTAATGCCATAGTCATTGATGGTGTTTCAGGAGTAGGAGCAGCTATATCTACACGTAGTCCGCGAGATTCTACAGCTTTAATTGTTGTGTTTCCAAAAACAGCGATACGTGTACTATTTTGTTTAAACTCTGGGAAATTATGAAACAAAGATTCAATTCCAGATGGGCTAAAGAAAACTAAAATATCATAATACACATTTGCCAAATCAGACAAGTCACTAATAACGGTCTTGTAAAATACCGATTGTGTCCATTTCACTCCTAAATTATCTAAAATTTCAGGAACTTCAGGTTTTAATTTATCAGTTGTAGGTAATAAGAATGTTTCGTCTTTATACTTTTTAATTAAAGGTGATAAATCTGCAAAGGTACGTTTACCAACATAAATTTTACGCTTTCTGTAAACAACATACTTTTGAAGGTAGTAAGCTACTGCTTCAGACTGACAAAAATATTTCATCGTATCAGGAACTTTGAAACGCATTTCTTCAGCTACTCTAAAAAAATGATCTACAGAGTTTCTACTTGTTAATATGATAGCAGAGTAGTTGGAAAGATCAACTTTTTGTTGTCTTATTTCCTTGGCTTCTACACCTTCAACGTGAATAAATGGTCTGAAATCAATTTTTACTTTTTGTTTCTCTTGAAGATCAAAGTAAGGCGAATTTTCTATTTTAGGTTCTGGTTGAGATACTAAAATTGTTTTCACTTTCGTCATATTCATTAAAGTATTTTAAGTGTTGAAATCTTTAATTAGCTTATATAAAATTAGATAGGGTCCAATTTCAAGTGCGCAAAGATACAAAATAAAATAGAATATGTTATTTAAAAGTAATTTTTGATGATTCTTAAATGAACTTATAAACCCAATTAGATTTATCATAATTATTAGTCCGAAAATTACATATATAATAGTTTTGGATGGGTTTAAACTGTAAATGAGGATGCAATTGATTGGAAATAATAGAAAACCAGTATAATTTTTAAACGTCGTTTTTTGAAAAAGATACGAGTCAATGAGGTCGTCAATATCAAAAATACTTCCTATTAATCGCTCTAATAATACTTTTATTAGGAAGAGTACACCAACACCAAAGAGCAATTTAAAAAATAAATTAAGATTAAATTCTGAAGGATTTACTAAGGTAGAATAGCTTATTAATGCAAAAATGGATACAGAAATAATTCCATTAAAAAAAAGCAGGGCATCAAAACCATCTATAAATTTTTGATCCCTGGCATATATTTTAAGATACTTAGAATTACCAATTACCGCTAAAAAGTCTTTAAACCTATGGGCAAAGACATATTTTGATATGGTAATGCACAACAGTCCAAGTACCAAGAATATTGTAAACCAATCATTAGAAGTAACGTCTCTAAGCATGACACAAAATTATGAAGAATATTTGACGAAATGATATGCTTTATGAAGTAACTCCAAATCATTATTACAAGATTAACATTGTTTATGATTTTACACTACAATTTAATTGATAAAACACTTACTTTTGCTGAAATATAACAATCAAAAACTGAGATCATAGTATATGCAAGATGCTATCGTCATTATACCAACCTATAACGAAATTGAAAATATTGAAGCCATTATTAGAGCTGTTTTCAATCAAGAAAAGGGTTTTGATATTTTAGTAGTTGATGATAACTCTCCCGATGGTACTGGAGAAAAAGTAAAAACGCTTCAAGGTGAATTTCCAGATCAGCTTTTTTTGATTAGTCGAGCGAATAAAACAGGTTTGGGTACTGCGTATATTGAAGGTTTTAAATGGAGTTTAAAAAAACATTACAGTTATATTTTTGAGATGGATGCCGATTTTTCGCATAATCCCAATGATTTAATTCACCTCTATAATGCTTGTGCTATTGATGGAGCCGATTTGTCTATTGGTTCGAGATATGTAGATGGTGTAAATGTGGTTAACTGGCCAATGAGTAGAGTATTATTATCTTATGGTGCTTCAAAATATGTTCGATTAATTACACGTATGAAGATATGCGATACCACAGCTGGTTTTGTATGTTATAAACGACAAGTGTTAGAAACCATTAATTTAGATGGCATCAAATTCGTAGGCTATGCGTTTCAAATTGAAATGAAATTCAAAGCTTACCTTAAAAAGTTTAAAATAGTTGAAGTTCCTGTTATTTTTACAGATAGAACTAAAGGCAAATCAAAAATGAGTGGCGGAATTATTTCTGAAGCTATTTTTGGTGTAATTAACATGAAATTTAAAAGTTTATTCAGTAAATAAGATGCAAAACAAGACCATACTTATTAAGAATGCTAAAATTGTAAATGAAGGAAAGGTTACCGAAGGTGATCTTTTAATTGAAGGCGAGATTATTAAAGAAATAGCAGATACCATTAGTGCTAAATCTGCTGATGTGACAATTATAGATGCTGAAGGAAATTATGTTTTTCCGGGTTGCATAGACGATCAAGTGCATTTTAGGGAACCTGGTTTAACACATAAAGCGACCATAGAAACAGAATCTAGAGCAGCGCTTGCTGGAGGAATCACCTCTTTTATTGAAATGCCCAACACCAATCCGCAAACAACAACCTATGAGAAGTTAGAAGAGAAGTTTGAAATTGCTTCAAATACATCGTACGCTAATTACTCGTTTATGTTTGGTGGTACCAATGATAATTTGGAGGAGATTTTAAAAGTGAATCCAAAAACAGTCGCAGGCTTGAAATTGTTTTTAGGATCTTCAACAGGAAATATGCTGGTTGATGACCCTGAAATTCTGGAGAAAATTTTTAAAAGTACAGATATGGTGATTTCTGTACATTGCGAAGATGAAGCTACCATTAGAAAAAACCTGCAAGAGCATATAGATATTTATGGTGAAGATATTCCGATTGAAAAACACCCTGTAATACGAAGTGAAGATGCTTGTTATATATCCTCATCCAGAGCGATTGAACTTGCTAAAAAAACAGGCGCAAGATTACATGTTTTTCATTTGTCAACAGGTAAAGAGACAAATTTATTCAACAATAAGAAACCATTAAAGGATAAAAAAATCACAGCCGAAGTTTGCATTCACCACCTTTGGTTTAGTGATGAGGATTATGCTAAAAAAGGCACACATATTAAATGGAATCCAGCCGTAAAAACTGCAAAAGATAGAGAGCAACTCTGGAAAGCACTTTTAGATGATAGAATAGATGTGATTGCAACCGATCACGCACCTCATACTTTGGATGAAAAAAATAATGTGTATACTAAAGCTCCGTCTGGCGGTCCATTAGTACAGCATGCCTTAGTCGCCATGATTGAAATGTATCACAAGGATAAAATTTCATTACCTAAAATTGCTGAAAAAATGGCACATAATCCTGCAATTTTATTTCAGGTTGAAAAACGAGGTTATATCAAAGAAGGCTATTTTGCCGATTTAGTGATTGTTGATATCAATAACCCTTGGTCTGTAAAAAAAGACAACATCTTATACAAATGTGGCTGGTCACCTTTTGAAGGAACGACTTTTAAATCACGTATTACACACACGTTTTTAAATGGAACTTTAGTGTACAATAATTTTAAAGTATTAGACGTGAAAGCTGCTAAACGATTAACTTTTGACAGATGAAACGTACACTCATTGTTTTAGTAATCATATCATTTTTTGGATGCTATTCTGATAGTAAACCCAAAAAGCCAGAGAACCTTATTTCAAAGGATAAGATGGCCAATATCTTATATGATGTGTTTATTTTAAATGCTGCCAAAGGATCAAACAAAAGTATTTTAGAAGCGCAAGGAATATATCCTGAAAACTATGTGTTTGAAAAATACAATATTGATAGTTTACAGTTTGCTTTAAGTAATGATTATTATGGTTTTTATGTCGAAGAGTACGAATCTATTATCGCACGTGTAGAAAAAAGAATTGACAACGATAAGATAACCTATAAAGCTCTGGCTGAAAAAGAAGAAAAAGATAAACAGAGAAAAAGAGATTCTATTAGAGCTCTAAGTGATTCTACAAAGATTAAGAGTATTAAAAAGCCGGTTCAGAAAGAAAAGAAAGTCGATTATAAAGATTATATAGACGAGTCGTCTAAATAATAAGTTACGACCTGAGCAATAGCGTTATCTATAGGTTTAAATTCGAAATTTAAATCCTGTTTTATTTTAGAATTATCATAGACTGTTTTAACTGAAATGGATTTAGCCAGTTGTTTAGAGAGCTTTCTCCGTTTTCCTGTAAGTTTATGTGTTAACCAATCCAATCGCCATACCAAGGCTAATAATAACGGAGACGCTTCTTTAGAGGATGGCTTAACATTAAACATCTTAGCCACTTTATGCTGAAAGGCCTTAAATGTTAGGTTTTCAGAAATAATAATATAGCGTTCATTAATAATATCGCTCTCCATAAGTTCAATCATTGTCGTTACAACATCCCAAACATCTACATAAGCCGAACTACCTTTTGGATGATACTTTAAACCCTTATAAATCTGTCTGAATAAACTGCCACTGCCACCACCTTTCCAAAATCCTGGACCTAATATGATTCCCGGATTTACAATAACAGCATTAATACCTTCTTGAGTGCCTCGCCAAACTTCCATTTCTGCACCATATTTGGTAATGGCATACACACTATTATCCTGTTCAGGATTCCATTCGGTAGTTTCAGTAATTAATGTATCTGGATGAGGTTCATGTCCAATAGCTGCAATTGAACTCACATAACATAATTTTTCAATAGCATTTGAAATACAAAGATTGACAATATTAGCAGTTCCTTTAATATTGACTTTTCGAAGTTCATGATATTTATCGGGTTCAAAACTGATAAAGGCAGCACAGTGATATACCTGAGTAATGCCTTTAAATGCAATATTTAACGCCGGAATATCATTAATGTTAGCTTCAACCCATTCAATTGAATTGTACAGTGTGTCGACATCTTGAGTATAGTAACCAAATACTTTTTTAACAGACTCTAATTTATGGGCTCTTCTATAAATTGCTCTAACAGGTTTGTTACTGCTCACTAATTTGAACAGCACATGCGAACCAACTAAGCCAGTACCTCCTGTAACTAAAATCATAAAACAAAAATAGTCTTTTTTGGTATTCGCTTTTCTCTTTTGTTTGATAAACATATCTTTGCTGCACTTTAGATTAATACTCAAAAAATGAACTATAATTTAGTAGAAGAATTAACGTGGCGAGGAATGGTACATGATATCATGCCAGGAACAGAAGCGCAATTGCAAAAAGAAATGACCACAGCTTATATTGGGTTTGATCCAACATCAGACTCCTTACATATTGGTAGTTTGGTTCCTATTATTTTATTAATGCATTTGGAAAAGGCTGGACATAAGCCTATCGCCTTAGTTGGTGGAGCAACAGGAATGATTGGAGATCCTTCAGGGAAAAGTGACGAGCGTAATTTATTAGACGAAGCCACCTTAAACCACAATGTTGCAGGAATAAAAAATACACTAGCCCGATTTTTAGATTTCAATTCAGATAAAAAAAATGCTCCAGTATTAGTTAATAACTACGACTGGATGAAAGATTTTTCGTTTATAGATTTTGCTCGTGATGTTGGTAAACGTATTACGGTAAATTACATGATGGCAAAAGACTCTGTAAAGAAACGTTTAAGTGGAGATGAAGGTAATGTAGGGATGTCTTTTACAGAGTTTACTTATCAGTTAATTCAAGGGTATGATTTTTACCATTTATATAAAACGCATCATTGCTTATTGCAAATGGGTGGTAGCGACCAATGGGGAAATATTACCACAGGGACAGAGCTTGTAAGACGAATGAATGTTGGAGAAGATGCCAAAGCATACGCTATGACGTGTCCGTTAATTACAAAAGCAGACGGTTCAAAATTTGGTAAAAGTGAAGGTGGTAATGTATGGCTTGATGCTGAAAAAACATCAGTTTATAAGTTTTATCAGTTTTGGTTAAACACCAGTGATGAAGATGCTGAAAAGTATATAAAAATCTTTACTTTTTTAACCGAAGAAGAGATTAAAACCATTATAAGAGAACATTCAGAAGCGCCACATCGACGCGAGCTCCAAAAACGTTTGGCGCAAGAAATTACTACAATGGTACACTCTGCATCTGATTTTGAAAATGCCGAAAAAGCATCAAATATTTTATTCAGTAAAACCTTTAAAGCAGATATTAAAACTTTAGATGAAAAGACCTTTTTAGATGTGTTTGAAGGTGTGCCTCAAGCTGAAATTTCTAGAGCAGAATTATCAGAACTTGATATGATTGGAGCACTTGCTGCTCAAACAAATTTTTTAGCATCGAATAGCGAGGCAAGACGTGCTCTAAAGGAAAATGCGGTATCAGTCAATAAGGAAAAGGTAACTGAAGATTACCAGTTATCGTCAGATGATTTAATTAATGATACATACATCATTCTTAACAAAGGAAAGAAGAATACGTATATCATAAAAGTGTCTTAGATTAATTGTTGTTTTGGTTTATATAAACTGTAGTGTCATTCTGAACGTGTTTCAGAACCACATCACGAATACAACCATTTTGACAATGAGACCTTGAAATAATTCAGGGCGACACAATCACAATCATAAACTTTTTTACAAAGAAAAACGTCCCATCGAGAGATGGGACGCTTAACATTAACCAATCAACTATTATTTGAAGTAATTTTTTCTTTTTCATAGAATTTTCATTCTATTTTTATTACTTCCCAATGTTGGTCGGCTTTTTCTTGTAAACCTTTCACATTATTTTTTTTCCATGACGTTAATGTATTGTTAAACCAGGAATTGTAGAATAAATACAGCTTTCCATCTCTAATTTCGAAGGTTTTAGGATTGATATCTATTTTTTTTGAGTCTACAGCAACGGCATAAGCACAATAACCACCATATTGAGGGATATATCTTTGGGGATTGTTTTTAAAAGTATTTAAGTTAGCTTCAGAAGAGAATTTAAACTTTACATCATCATAAGTCGTTTGAAAGGTATCTCGCCCTTTGATTGCTTCATTATTAAAATAAGCAACAACATCATACCCTTTGGCAACATAACCTGCTTTAGTATTATAATCAATAGTTTGTGCGGAGGTATTAAGTATTCCGAAAACTAATAAAAGATTTAAAAATGATAACTTCATGATGAAGTAGTCGGTAGGAAACGATAAAGATTACAAGACCATCAAATTACAGCCTCTAATATCACTGGCGTCAAAGCGACCAATGATTTCAAAACTTCTATCATCATAAACACGACCTAAATCTTGGGTAGCAATAAATGAACAGGAGTTGATATTAGCCAAATCAATCACATTGATGCCTCCAGTTTTATTTATGTGTTGAAGACTTAAAGCATCTTCAGGATCTCGGGTTAAAATACGCATCCAATTAGGACATTTAAAGCGTCCGTTGCCTAAGGAATAGGCCTGACTTAAGAGTTCGGTCATGCCGTATTCGCTATGAATTTGTGATACACCAAACCCAGATTTTAAAATGTCGTGAAGTTCATCTCGCACTAATTCTTTTCTACGGCCTTTCATGCCACCTGTTTCCATAATGATGGTGTTTTTTAATTGGAACTGCTGCAGTTCAACTAAATCTAACAAGGCAAAAGAAACGCCTATCAGTAGAACTTTTTTGCCTTCGGTATCTAATGTGATAAGCTGCGTTTTAAGTGCATCGAGATCATTGAGATAAAAACCACTTTCAGGATGACCTGATTGTTGTATCATATCATCAACCATATAAACTAATGAGGATCCTTGACGTTCTAAATAATTAGGAAGTAAGGCAAGTATGACATAGTCGTTAATATTTCCGTAGAACTGATGAAACGCACGACGAAAACTTTGTTCATAAACCGACAAGTCTGTAACGTGATGTTTGCTGGTAATTGCACCTGTTGTTCCACTGCTGGAAAAGGTTACTTCAACGGGAGCACTAGAACTCAATACCTGATGACTTTTAAAAAACTGAATGGGTAAAAATGGAATGTCTTCTACACGTTTGATGTCACTAGGATGTTTGTACAGTAAATCACAAAATGAGCGATATACGGGATTGTTATCAAACTGAAATTTAAAAACATCCAATGCTACTGTATTGAATGTACGTTCTGAAGAGATTGAAAAAATATCCTTTGTGCTAATCATCGTAGCAAAAATATGCAAAAAGAAAAAGCGTCCCGATGATTATCGAGACGCTTTTTGTAATAATTTATAATAACGAATTATTTGATCACTAATTTTTTAGTAACCGATGCGTTATTTTGAGAAATTTTTAAGATGTAAACTCCTGTTTGTAATTCAGATACATTTAAACGGTTATCCGATAACGTACTGCTAATGACTTGCTTTCCTAAGATGTCATAAACAGAAACTGAAATAGCATCGCTGTTTGCACTTGTAATGTTTACAAATCCAGTTGAAGTTGGGTTAGGATACACAGAGAACGACGTACCATTTACTTCATCAATTGAAAGTGAAGCACCAGCTACGTCATCAACATAACGAGGTAAAATTTGGTATACACCGTTAAATTCAGCACCTAAACCAATTACAGAAGATGTTGTCGTTGGAATATTTGCACCAACTAAATTTTCATCTGCAAAAGAAACTCTGGCAATAGTAACATCTGCACCATCTGCAATATTGTAGTTTGTATTATTTTCAAATACACCAGTATCTTCAAAAGTTACGTTTGTAATTTGAATCAACTCACTTTCATAAGTTTCACCAGCTGCTAAAAATTGAGATACACTTACAACTTCAGGTGTAATTGTGTTTCCTGTAGATGAAGGACCAGCTAAATCGGCAACAGGAATAAATTGTAATACTCCAGAGAATTCTCCTAATTGTCCTTGAAGGCCTGTAATACCATCACCAATGCTTAATGCTGTTGCTAAAGTACCAGAAGGATCATCAATTAAAATACCTCCAGTAGCATCTTGAATGTACTTTTGATTTCTGTTATTATCTGTAACGATGTATGATATAATTGCTTCACCAGTTAATTCATAAGCTTGTCCGATAGTACCAGCTCTTAGCTCAGCGATATTCGAAACAGTGTTAGACGCTAATACGCTAAATGATACCATATCAGAATCAATTAAGCCACCATTTACTAATTCTACAGTAATATCATAAGTTTGACCATCTACAGTTGCTACAGAAAAAGGACTTGTAACATTGTTTGTTGTTGTACCATTAACTGTAATATCTACGCTTTCACCACCTGCTAAGTTAGCTGTAGTAAATTCAACATCAACAGATGTTGTTCCTGGAGCAAACTCTTGTCCTCCAGCAGGAGAAGTAATTGTAATACTTGGCGTTGCTACAAAACCATCAACTACTCTAATGTTATCAATGGCGATATCTTCATCACCAGAATTTAGACTCATTTCAATTCTAAATACGATTGAAGAGTTTCCTGAAAGTGAAATATTTTGAACATATTCAGTAAATGCAGAAGTAATTTCAGCACCTTCACCAACACCATCAAAATCAGCATCAATTCTAGGAGCACTATTCGAACCAGCAGCTTCGCTTTCTATCCAAAGTAAGTTTTGTTCAGCACCACCATCAATAGAATAGAAGATATGCATATAATCTGCTTCATCCCAATCTTGATTTGTTCCGTCATCATCTTCAGCAAGTAAAATGGCAAAATCAACATCTGATAATCCTGTTACGTCAATGGCAATAGTTGATAACGATAAAGGTAACGTAGCACCTTCACCATCTAAATCTTGTCCTGCGAAGAAAAAAGTACCGTCGGTACCAGAAACTTCATAAAAAGATCCGATGTCAGAACCGTCAGTTCTTAAAAAGAAATCTCCAGCGCCATCAGAAAATTCTGCTACAGAAGTAGTGTAATTAGTTCCATTTGTGTCTGTTTCAAAGCTTTCTTGGTATAATGTTGTTTGACCAAACGAAGTCAAACCAATTAAAGCAGTTAAACATAAAAAGTAAAGTTTTTTCATAATTATTTAGTTTTAAATGTTTTAAAAATAAGCATACAAATATACTCAGTTTTTACAGTTTTAAAGAATATTTTGGTTAATAAAATGGTAATTTACAATTAAATAACATTGTATGATAGGTCTCTCAAAAACAATAGTAGTTGTAAAGTATTAAGTTAACATAACGTTATCAATTTGAACCGTAGTGTAAGTTTTTGTTATTAATCCTATCTTTACATCACTAAGTTTTTCAAAAAATAAATAATGAAAAAAAGGGATATAAAAATTTTGTTGGTCGATGACGAGCCAGATATCTTAGAGATTGTTGGATATAATTTATCATCTGAAGGCTACCAGATTGTTACAGCAGAAAATGGAGTAGAAGCCGTTAAAAAAGCAAAAAAAGAAAAACCACAGCTTATAATTCTTGATGTGATGATGCCAGAAATGGACGGTATTGAAGCTTGTGAACAAATTAGAAAACTACCAGATTTAAGCGAGACCATAATTACATTTTTAACAGCCAGAGGTGAAGATTACTCGCAAATGGCAGGTTTTGATGCTGGTGCTGATGATTATATAACCAAACCTATTAAGCCTAAAGTCTTAGTAAGTAAAGTTAAAGCTTTACTCCGACGTTTAAAAGATGAAGAAAAAGCTGAGGATATTTTAAAAATAGGAAATTTAACCATCAACAGAGAAGAATACAAAATTACGATTAAAGGTGAAGAACTGGTTTTACCTAGAAAAGAGTTTGAATTATTATCTTTGTTAGCAACAAAACCCAATAAAGTTTTTAAACGTGAAGAAATTCTTGACAAAGTTTGGGGTAATGAGGTGGTTGTAGGAGGCCGTACAATTGACGTTCATATCAGAAAACTTCGTGAAAAAATTGGAGACAAAAAATTTAAAACCATAAAAGGTGTTGGGTATAAGTTTGTCGACTAATGCAAAATAAATTAAAAAAAACATATAAGTTCGCTTTTAAAACGTCCTTATATATCACGATTTTTTTAACGCTCTTATCGAGTGTTTTTTTATATTTATTGCACTCAGTAGATATTTTATATCTGGTGTCTTTTGCAGTATTTACGTATCTATTGTCTTTTATTGTTATCCAGTATCGTGTCGAACGATTTATCTACAGAAGGGTAAAAAAAATATATGATGATTTAACCCTTCTCGAATCAACATCCTTACGCAAGCAGCCAATTACTACAGATATGGCGACCTTAACTGAAGAGATCGATAAATACGCCAAGAATAAAAAGTTAGAAATTGAAACTCTTAAAGTAAGGGAAGAGTATAGAAAGGAGTTTTTAGGCAACGTGTCTCACGAACTTAAAACACCTTTATTTACCGTTCAAGGCTATTTGCTAACACTAATTGATGGTGCTATTGATGATAAAAAAGTTAGTGAGAAATATTTGCACAGAGCAAATAAAGGCTTAGAACGCCTCATTTACATAGTCAAGGATTTAGATATGATTACCAAACTAGAAGTTGGTGATTTACGACTCAACATCGAAAAATTTGATATTATTGAATTGGTGGAAAGTGTTTTTGATTTGCTCGAAATGAAAGCCTCAAAAAAGAAGATATCATTAATGTTTGATATGGATTATAATGAGCCTATAATGGTAATGGCTGATAAAGAGCGTATCCAGCAGGTTTTAACAAATCTTATTGTGAACTCTATAAAATATGGAGAGGAAAAAGGAACTACCGAAATTAGCATTGAGAACCTTATAAAAAATAAAGTTATAGTTAGAGTAACTGATAATGGTGAAGGAATTTCTGAAGTAAATATTCCGCGTTTATTTGAACGGTTTTTTAGAGTTGATAAAAGTGGTTCAAGAAAAGAAGGTGGTTCGGGACTCGGATTGGCAATAGTAAAACATATAATTGAAGCTCACGACGAAAAAATTTATATTGAAAGTGAATTAAATGTTGGAAGTGAGTTTTCTTTTACTCTAGAAAAGGCCGAATAACTTATTATAATTTACTTCATAGTCCATGACACTCAAACCTTTATAGGTAGAAGCAGTTTCGAGCATTTCGATTCTAAATTCATCCTGAGTACAACTAGGTACATAGCCTAAATTCGTTAAACGTTTGGCGAGGTATTCTTGCTCAAATTGACCAGGAGTAGGAATAAAAAAGGCCTTTTTATTTAATTTGGCTAAATCCATAATCGTAGTATATCCTGATCGCGAGACGACTAAAGCACTTTCATTTATGGCCGTTTCTAATTGTGAACTGGTCATGTAGTTGTAAACAGAGAGATTACCTTTTTTATAGCTATGACAATCATTTTCTACCACACCTCTCACAAAAATGACCTTGCCTTTAAACTTTAGAAATTCTGACATAAGCTTTTCTTCCAATAGCGAACGTTGCGGTTCTGGACCCGAAAGTAATACCATGACGTCATAAGTTGCAGGAACATCAGATTTTGTAAAACGACTTAAAGGGCCTATAAATTTAATTGGCATTTCATACATATGAGTATGACCTAATTTGCCGCTCAAATTAGCATCGCCAAGATTATCAGGAACCCAACACTCCTGAAAGCGTTTTATTATTTTTTGATGCAACTTTGTGCTAAGCCAAGTTGTATTTCCGCTTAAAACCTGAAGTTGATGTGTGATAAATACACAAGGTAAGTTTTTATTATAAACACCTAATCGGTTATCTGATATGATACCGTTAATGTTATGAGTTCCAATGATGGTCGCCACCATCTTTTTTTCGGCTTTGATGGCTTTCATCATTTTAGGAGAGCTTTTGAGCATTTTTAATTTAAAGTGCTCCCCTTTTTTAGGGTAAGTAATGTGATAGGATGGTAATTCGTAAGATTCTAACTGCGGAAATTCTTTTTTTAATAACGATAATGCAATACCATCACTAGCAATAACGGGTTCAAATTGATGCGCTATTAGTGCATTTATTATAGGAATACATCGTGTAGCATGACCTAAGCCCCAATTTAGAGGCGCAATAAGTATTCGTTTGTTAGGCTTGATGTCTTTCAGTGTCGTGTATTTTTAAAGTCTATTTTAAAAACAAAGTTAAAGCTTAAAATGTTTCCTTAATTTTACGGCTTGATTAGTAAAAATAAGAAATTGTTAATTTTTTAAAGTGGGAAGTAAAAACAAACTTAAGCGATTTAAAGAAAACGAGACGTTTAGTAACGTATATCAGCCTAAAAGAGAAGACTTGGTCAATTCAGAATATGAATTAAAAGGACAATGGAATACTTCAGTGTTTAAAAATAATAATCCTCTAGTCTTAGAGTTAGGTTGTGGTCGTGGCGAATATACTGTGGAATTAGCAAAGAAGTTTCCGCAGAAAAACTTTATAGGTATCGATATCAAAGGAGCACGTTTTTGGAGAGGTGCTAAAACAGCTATTGAAAATGACATATCAAATGCTGCTTTTTTACGAACACAAATCGAACTTGTCGATTATGCTTTTGCCCAAAATGAAGTTGATGAAATCTGGATTACATTTCCAGATCCTCAGATTAAATACAAGAGAACCAAGCATAGAATGACCAATTCAGACTTTTTAAAACGCTATAAAACCATTTTAAAACCAGATGGTGTTGTTAATTTAAAAACAGATAGCGAGTTTATGCATGGCTATACACTTGGCTTGTTACATGGTGAAGGTCATGAAGTCCTTTACGCTAATCATAATGTGTATAAACAAGAAGGCAGCCCTGAAGAAGTCACGAGCATTCAAACCTACTATGAGTCGCAATACTTAGAACAAAACAAACCAATTACGTATATTAGGTTTAAAATTAAATAAAGTTGAATATTACTGTTATTTTTTTTCTCGGACTTATCATAGCACTAGTTGGTGTGATACCTCCCGGACTATTAAATATGACAGCTGCAAAAGTAAGTTTAAAAGAAGGCCCTAACAGAGGTATTATTTTCTCTATCGGTGTGTGCTTAATTGTATTTTTACAAACTTATATTGCAGCAATGCTTGCACGTTATCTTAATAATCATACCGATGTTGTGGTTATTTTACAGCGTGTAGCATTTGTAATATTTGTTTTGATTACCATCTATTTTTTACTGCTTGCAAAAACCTCTACAAAACCAGATATAGAGCCTCATACAAGAAGTAGTCAGAGCCGCTTTTTTCAAGGGATGTTTTTATCAGCGATTAACGTATTTCCTATTCCATATCAGGCGTATATGACGATTACTATTGCTGGATTTGGATGGTTTAATTTTGAAAAAACAAGCATCCTTTCTTATGTTACTGGTGCAGCAATGGGAACTTTTGTTATGCTCTATGTGTATATTTTCTTTTTTGATAAAATAAAGAATAAGTCGTTTACTTCTCAAAAGAATATGAATTATATGATTGGAGCCTTAACAGGAATTGTTGCAGGAATTACATTGATTAATATTCTAATGGATTTATAATGAAACCTGAAACTTTAAATTTTTTTGATAAAGTTTATGACGTTGCTAAACGTATTCCCTACGGAAAAGTAACCAGTTATGGCGCAATAGCTAATTATTTAGGTGCTAAGCGTAGTGCCAGAATGGTTGGTTATGCCATGAACGGATCGGTTGGAAAAGACGTGCCAGCGCATCGCGTTGTTAATAGAAAGGGGTTACTCACCGGAAAGCATCATTTTGAAGGGACTAATTTAATGCAACAACTTTTAGAGAGTGAAGGCATAACAGTAGTTGACAATCAAATACAAGATTTAGAGTCTGTTTTTTGGGACCCATCAAAAGAGCTGAAGTAATTGTGTTATTTTGAACGTGTTTATTCATATGCTTTCATTTTAAAATAAAGTAGTCATGAATCTTCAATTTCAGAATCTCATCATACCCAAGACATCCAGTGATGTAAGCACGAATTTAAAATTAGTCGCTACAAACAACTTGCATTATTCCTTAATAAATTTTTTGATGGCTTGACTATCTTCAGCCAGAACTTTTATAAAATATGTACCTGTTGAAAAATCTTCAGTTGGAAGTGATACCTTCGTTTTAAAACCAAGATATGAGATGTTTTGTATGAGTCTTCCAGAGCTATCATATATGGCGATTTGTTCAATAGCCTGCTTTGATTCTACATGTAATATATCTGATGAAGGATTAGGATATAAGACCAACCCTTGATTCTCAAATTCAAAATCTTCTGTACTCAGCGTACTTACAGTCGTCTGTGCAACATTTGTAATAATTGGAAAATTAAAGTCGAAATAAATTTCAGCTTCGTTTTCAAAAGTATCGTTTAAGACTAAAGTATCGAGTGTTTTAATTTTAAACACGATATAACCGTCATTGTTGGCATCATCAAATGGTAAATTGATGTTTTCAAAAATGAATTCTACAAAATAATCTGAAGTATTATCTTCGATTCTAGCAAAAAACTCATGACTTGCATCTATAGGAACGAGCGTTGACAGATCAAATTTGGTTCTATCGATATGATCTTTTACCACCACATTAATGGCACTAGCTGTTCCTGTATTTTCAAAACGAATTCTGTAGTGTACATAATCGCCTACCATTTCTGGAGAAATGACACCGCCTTCTAAACAGGTTTTGTCGTTAGGATCAAATGAATTTACCACAGTTTGATACAATGTAAAGCTGTTATCATCAGGAGTTTCGTCGGTTTCCGAAGCACTAATTGAAGTATCAAAAACCAGTACATCATCACCATTAACGGGTGGTGTTTCCATAGGTGAATTGATGTTCATGGTGATCTCAATCTCACGACTTTCAAAAGGAGCTAACCCTGTAAAATTCCATGTGAGTGTATTTCCAGATTGCAAGTCTTCAGTAGGAGAGGTCGAGATTAAATCCATAACATCATCTTGAAAGGTCAAATCGACACTTCCATCTAAAGTGGTTGTGCCTTTGTTCTTGTATACTAATTTATAATCAGCATCAAAGCCTGGACGTGCGCCATCAAGAGGAATTAGTACGATTTCCAAATCGTGATGTATACCATTTGGTGTGATACAAAAATCTTGAGTAAACGGACTGGTATCAGTAAGGAAATCAACGGTAATACTTGAAGGTGATACAGTAAAGTATTCTAAATTTTCAAGCTGAGGTGTTAAAGTATGAATGCCTTCTGCAACAGGAATAAAATAAACACCAGAAGTGTCTGAAATGAAATTCCCGGTTTCATTTCCATCAGTAATTTCAAAGTTTACATTAGGAAACATGGGATCGTTGATATCACAGTTATTATTATCTAGGTCTAGAATCGTATTGCCTTCAATTGTATAATATTCATCTCCTGGAGTGAACGAACAGTAAGAGTTAACAACAACATTTGAATAACCACAATTGTTCACAAGATCTTGAACGCCTTCAACAATAACCTCTTCCATAGCTTCATTGGTGTAGGTATAACCATTTATTTCAGATTCATCTGCACAAACATAAATTAGACTTGGATTATTACATATGTAATAACTTCCAGAATCATAATCAATACCGCTTAACTGAGTAACACCATTTTTGAATGAAATAATTTCAAGTATTGGGTTATCGGTAACAGTATATGAGTGAAAATTATAATAATCTAAATATCCTAATTGAACATATGTTAGATTGGCATTATTCCTAATATTAATATAATGCGCAGAAACCCCATTTAAATCGATTTCAGTGAGACCAGTATAATTTATAGTCAGGTAATCGAAGCCTTGACCTAATGCTATTGAAGTTAAATTAGGATTATTGCTACAATCGAACTCAGAAATATAAGTTAATGTACTTACATCTAGGGATGTCAATTGATTGTCATTACAATAAAGCACATCTATTAAAGGATTATTTACAAGATTCAATTCAGTTAATAAGTTGTTTTCACAGATCAGATATTCTAAATTCACAAAGTATTCAATTCCTTCTAATGATGCAATTGACAACCCACTAATAGCCATATATATGGTTGCTTCTGCTTCAGCAATTGAAATTTCCCCATCCGAATTAGTATCAACTCCAATTGAAATTAAAGCATTCTTAAAATTGGCATCAGGAATATCAATAATTTGAGCATTCGAAGTAAATGAAACTGATAAGACAACAAGTAAAGCGTAAAGTAATTTCATAAAGGTTGATTTTCAAGTTATTAAAGTTACGTTTTTTTTTAAACTAGTATAATGTAATTCACTATTACTATTACTCATTTCAATTAAAAGGGTTTCAAATTCTAAACAATTCACAGTATCTTTGCATTTAGAATTAGTCTGAATAAGATGAATTCTAAAACAACGTAAAAAACGCTATGAAAATAAATAAACAAGATATACTTAAAGCCTTAGAAACCATATCAGCACCTGGTGACGGACAAAATATGGTCGAAAGTGGCGCAGTAACTAATGTGGTAACTTTTGCCGATGAAGTTATTGTCGATATCACCATCACAAATCCAAGTCTTCAAGCCAAAAAGAAAACCGAAGTCGACATCATGAAAACCATTCATGACATCGTGTATGAAAAAGCTAAGATTACAGTAAATGTTAAGGTAGATGCACCAACACAATCGGCTCCAAATGTCATAAAAGGAAAGTCTATTCCTGGTATTCAAAATATTATTGCTGTTGCTTCAGGAAAAGGTGGTGTAGGAAAATCTACTGTAACAGCTAACCTAGCCGTTACATTGGCAAAAATGGGATTTAAAGTAGGCGTTTTAGATGCCGATATTTATGGGCCATCTATGCCCATTATGTTTGATGTAGAACTGGAGCGACCTTTAGCAGTGACTATAGACGGAAAATCTAAAATGCGACCTGTTGAAAACTATGGCGTTAAACTATTATCGATTGGCTTTTTTACCAAACCAGATCAGGCTGTAGTTTGGAGAGGTCCTATGGCAGCAAAAGCATTAAATCAAATGATTTTTGATGCCGCTTGGGGAGAACTTGATTTTATGCTTATCGATTTACCTCCAGGAACAGGTGATATCCATTTAAGTATCATGCAATCACTTCCTATAACTGGAGCTGTGGTTGTTAGTACACCTCAAAATGTAGCCCTTGCAGATGCCAAAAAAGGTGTCGCTATGTTTCAGCAAGAAAGTATCAATGTGCCTGTACTAGGTATTATCGAAAATATGGCTTACTTTACACCTGAGGAGCTTCCAGATCATAAGTACTATATCTTCGGAAAAGAAGGTGCAAAAAACCTTTCTGAAGATTTAAAAGTTCCTTTTCTGGGACAGCTACCATTGGTACAAAGCATTAGAGAAGCAGGAGATGTTGGTCGACCAGCAGCTTTGCAAACAGCAACACCTCTGGAACAGGCTTTTGAGAAATTAACTCAAAATGTGGTTGAAGAAGTGGTTAGACGTAATGACGATTTACCACCAACCGAAGCTATTAAAATAACGACTATGGCTGGATGTTCAGCAGTAAATAAAAAATAAATGAGTACAGAAGAACTTAGATTAAATGTCGAAAAAGCGTTAGACGAAATTCGTCCATTCTTACAAAGTGATGGTGGAGATATTTCGCTGTTATCTATTGAAGATGACAAGCTGGTTAAAGTGCAGCTTCAAGGCGCTTGTGTTGGTTGTAGTGTCAACCAGATGACACTCAAATCTGGCGTCGAAATGACCATTAAAAAATACGCGCCTCAAATAGAACAAGTTATTAATATTGAAATTTAGTTGGGCGTGACCACAAGGGTCAGGCTTTCACTACTCGCTCTCTTCGAGGAGCTCAAACAAGCCGCTCAATCCTTCACGCAAACTGACAAATATCATAAAAAATACATGTTGAATATACGAACTTTGGAAGCGCAAAGTTAAATTAAAGAGACACCCACTTTTGTGGGTTAAATTATGATTAAAACCGATATACTTATCATAGGAGCTGGACCAACAGGGTTATTTACTGTGTTTGAAGCGGGTCTTCTCAAGTTAAAATGCCACTTAATTGATGCTTTACCGCAACCTGGCGGACAATGTTCAGAGATATATCCTAAAAAACCTATCTATGATATACCTGCTTATCCTGAGATTCTCGCTGGCGATTTAACCGATAAGTTATTAGAGCAATGCAAACAATTTGAACCTAGTTTTACACTGGGTGAACGCGCCGAAACTATCGATAAGCAAGATGATGGCAGCTTTATTGTTACAACCAATAAAGGGACACAACATCATGCGCCTGTCGTGGCAATTGCTGGCGGATTGGGGAGCTTTGAGCCACGCAAACCTTTAATTCATAATATTGCTCATTTTGAAGACAAAGGGGTGGAGTACATCATCAAAGACCCTGAAATGTATAGAAATAAAAAAGTGGTTATTGCTGGAGGCGGCGATTCGGCTCTAGACTGGAGTATCTTTTTGAGTGATGTAGCAAAAGAAGTCACCTTAATTCATAGACGTAATGAGTTTCGTGGGCACTTAGATTCTGTAGAAAAAGTACAGGATTTAAAAAATAAAAAGAAAATAAATCTGGTAACACCTGCTGAGGTCATTGTTATTGTTGGTGATGAAAAAGTAAAAGCGGTTGTAGTAAAGCAAGCACAACATATCGAAAAAGAGTTTGAAATAGAGTGCGATCATTTTATTCCACTCTTTGGTTTATCACCTAAACTCGGCCCTATTGCAAATTGGGGATTAGAGATCGAAAAAAATGCGATTGTTGTTAACAATGCATTAGATTACCAAACCAATATTCCAGGCATTTTTGCTATTGGTGATGTAAATACCTATCCTGGAAAATTAAAATTAATTTTATGTGGCTTCCACGAAGCTACTTTAATGTGTCAAGCGGCATATCAAATAATCAACCCAGGAAAACGCTATGTAATGAAATACACGACGGTTGCAGGAGTAGACGGATTTGATGGCACGCGAAAAGAAGCACCAAAAGCAGTTGTAAAAGCAATAGAATAACTCATGGAACAAGACATCAATATAAAAATAACCGATAGGGAAGGCGTGACTCATGAGATTCAGGCACCTACAGATATGGCTATGAACCTTATGGAAGTTGTACGTTCATACGAGCTTGCTCCTGAAGGCACAATTGGTGTTTGTGGCGGAATGGCCATGTGTGCGTCTTGTCAGTGTTATGTATTGAGTGATACCCAATTACCAGAAATGCAAGATGATGAAGAGGCGATGCTAAGTGAAGCCTTTTATGTTAAAGACAACTCGCGTTTAGGCTGTCAAATTCAAATGACTCCAGATATGGAAGGCTTAGAAGTAGAACTAGCTCCCGAAAGCTAATCTGTTTTATAATCTATCAATTTTCGCGGACCTTCTAATAACACTCTAACTATCTTTAACGTGCCATCATCTGTGGTTGCAATTTGCCATTTAATGAGAGAAATCTCACCATTTTCAATTTCAATACCTGTAATACTTCGAGGGTGTACACAACTTCCGTCGTTAAAAAATGCGATATCCCCAGGCTCCGGAAAACGTGGTCTGTGAGTATGACCAACTATGGTGATAAGGTTGTTATTTTCAATAATCCATTTTTTTGTGCGACGCTCAACTTTAATTAATTCTTTGTAGTTTTTAGCTGGACTGGTAGGATCGGCAATGCCCATGACGTTTAACGGTTTCCACAGAATACGAACCATAAAACGACTCCATTTCCAAAAGAGATAATTCCACCAATCGGCTTGATGACCATGCGTTAAAAATAATTCTTGTCCTGTTTCCGAATGTTTTAAAACCACACCTTCATGATATTTAATATCGCAAAACAGTTCTACATCTTCACCTATTTTTGGATCAAAATAAGTCGATAAGTTTTTTTCTACATACTTAGGATCGCGATACACCATATCATGATTTCCCCAAATCATATGGAGGCGATCTTGCTCATGAAATAACTTCATAAGCATATACACATTTTTATGAGCGTTTAATATAGATTCAAAAGAAAGGTTTTCCCAGAGTTCATCGCCATCACCTAATTCACAATAGCTAAAACCTTCAGCATAATAATGCTTTAAAGCATGAAAATATATGTTGCGATTATTAGCAAAATCATCAGCGAAACTATTATCGCCTCTATGGCAATCACTAAACAGAACAATTTTACTAGAGTCGTCAAAGTTGACAACTTTTGCAGTTTTATAAGCGCGATCTAGTCTGGATTTTGATGACATGAATAAACTTTCAACTAAAATAAGCAGAAATTAGTCAACCTGTAATATCTCATTCAATTTTTTCGATAACAATGGGAAGCAGACGTTCAACAAATTTACTATAAGCTAACTCAGAAGGGTGTAAGCCATCAGAAGCTACTAAACTGGTATTTTCTAAACCCAGCCTTGTAATATCGGTAATATTTAAAAATATGATGTCTTGCTGATTACAATAGTTTTCAGCAAAAGCATTGTACATATCAATCTCGCTTGAGGTTTCTTCAGGATTGCCGTTATTTTGTCCAAAAGTAGTATAGGCATAATCTGGAATAGATAGTACAACCACATTTGTTTTATCACCTTGAGCTGCTGTAATAGCTGTTTGAACTAATAGTGGAAATTCAGATTGATACAATGAAAACGGTTTGTTTTGATATTGGTTATTGACACCGATTAATAACGTGACTATATCATAATCGTTATCCAATAGGTTACTTTCAATAGCTTCTATTAAGTTACGTGTTGTCCATCCAGTTTGCGCAATAACATTCAGGGAGAATTCACTATTGTTTATACGATTAAGCAAGCTGTCTTTTAATTGCTCCGGAAATCTGCAAGTAGCGCAAACACTTTGTCCAATAGTATAACTGTCTCCAAGCGAAAGAAGCTTATAGCTTTTTGAGGTTTCTGATGTAGAATCAGTATCTTCATTTGTGTCTTCAGTGTCTGTAGTTTCGGTTTCTTCAATAGTTACTATATCGCTATTTGTAATATCTGTTGAACTACAGGATAACGAAAACATTAAAAGAAGAAAAAGGATATAGGTGTTTTTCATTCTTATAAAGATACGATTAAAATGCTTGTCATAAAAAAGCCTCTCCAAGTAGAGAGGCATAAAAATTTTTAAAGCATATTTAGTTAAATAAGCAACTAAGACGCTAAGTTTATTTAAATGCGTTTAGACCTGTAATATCTAAACCAGTAATCAATAAATGAATATCGTGAGTTCCTTCATAAGTAATTACACTTTCCAGGTTCATTGAATGACGCATAATACTGTATTCTCCTGTAATTCCCATGCCGCCTAACATTTGTCTTGCTTCACGAGCAATGTTAATTGCCATATCAACATTATTACGTTTCGCCATAGAAATTTGAGCAGATGTTGCTGTGCCGTTTTCACGCATCACACCGAGTCGCCAAGCTAATAATTGCGCTTTCGTAATTTCGGTAATCATTTCGGCTAATTTCTTTTGTTGTAATTGAAACTGTCCTATGGGTTTTCCAAATTGAATACGCTCTTTACTATAACGAAGTGCGGTATCGTAACAATCCATTGCAGCACCAATGGCGCCCCAAGCAATACCAAAACGTGCAGAATCTAGGCATCCAAGTGGTGCGCCAAGACCAGATTTGTTTGGGAGTAAATTCTCTTTAGGAATTTTTACATTATCAAAAATAAGTTCACCTGTAGCAGATGCTCTCAACGACCATTTATTATGTGTTTCAGGCGTTGTAAAGCCTTCCATGCCACGTTCAACAATTAAGCCGTGAATTCGACCTTCTTCATTTTTAGCCCAAACCACTGCGATTTGACAAAAAGGAGCATTAGAGATCCACATTTTTGCACCATTTAAAAGATAATGATCACCCATATCTTTAAAATTAGTAGTCATTCCGCCAGGATTACTTCCATGGTCTGGTTCGGTTAAACCAAAGGAACCTATCCATTCTCCAGAGGCTAATTTTGGTAAATATTTTTGACGTTGTGCTTCGTTTCCATATTTCCAGATAGGGTACATCACTAATGAGGATTGTACTGAGGCTGTACTACGTACTCCAGAGTCACCACGTTCAATCTCTTGCATGATTAATCCATAAGAAATTTGATCCAAACCAGCACCTCCATATTCTACAGGAATATAAGGTCCGAATGCGCCAATTTCAGCTAAACCTCCAATAATTGATTTAGGAAATTCAGCATTTTGGGCAGCCTCTTCAATGATTGGAGAGACATCGCGTTTTACCCAATCTCTGGCTGCATCACGCACTAATTTGTGCTCTTCAGTTAGTAATTCATCTAAGTTGTAATAATCTGGTGCTTCGAATAAATCTGGCTTCATATTGTTGTTTGCAAAGTTTAAAGCAAAAGTAACGAAAACGTTTTCATAGAGCAAAAGCTATCTTACATTTTCATATAAAAATCTTTGGTAAGTTCAATGTAGTCTTTCGTATAGTGATGACGCTCAGTTTCAATGATTAATTCTGACGTTTCAACTTCGGTTTTTGAATATGTAAATTCGATAAGACTGCGTTTAAGTTCTGAAGCCGGACTTCCTTTAACTCGTGTGATTCGCTTCGGAAAAAGACCAGCGTTTGAAGCCATTGCTATAAATTGTTGTTCTTCAGAAAAAGGAATTACTACCGAAAACAGTCCGCTTTCTGAAAGTAAAACAGCAACACTTTCTATGAGGTGTTCAAAAGGCATCGCATCTTGAAACCGTGCTAAGTCACGTTGCTTGCTCTTGGTTTTAAAGGTTTCAGAATAGAAAGGCGGATTGCAAATAATGACATCGTATTGGTCTTCAATTTCTTCGGCAAATTCTTCTAAAGAGGCGTGATAGCAAAAAAGGCGATCATTCCAAGGGGATTGCTCAAAATTGTCAACACATTGCTCATAGGCGCTATCGTCAATTTCTAAAGCTTCTATAACTTCAGCATGGCTTCGTTGTGCTAACATTAAGGATAAAACACCAGTGCCTGCACCAATATCTAAAATTGAAAACGGATGTTGTTCTACTGAAGTCCATGCACCTAACAAAACACCATCAGTACCAATTTTCATGGCACATTGATCCTGATTAACCGTAAATTGTTTGAATTGAAAAGGTTTATTCATTATGTTGTCCTGAACATGATTTAGTATCTCATTATTGTTATGCGTGATGTGATGCTGATATAAATTCAGCATGACAAAAACTAGTTTTCTTCCAAGTACAAATCTATCAAACCTTCAGGTGTATCAACAAAAATGGTCTTATTTGGTTTATCGACTTTAGAGATAAACTCGTCATTCATCGGAATCAGGATTTCAATACCATCTCTGTCAATTTCAAAAAGGGATTGCGCCGTAGAATCATTAACAGATGTAATAATGCCTACATGTCCAAAATTTTTGTCCTCGACTTTAAAGCCGATAATTTCATGAAAATAAAACTTATCATCATCTAGTTTTGGTAAGAATTCCAGAGGTAAATACAATTCGCTTTTAATAAGAGCATCTGCATCTGCCTCGGTATCAACATCTTCAAACTTAATTCGTAACAATTCAGATTTATGTAATTGAGAGGACTCAATAAAAAACGGAACGAGATTATTTCTAACCTCTACAAATACAGAGTCCATCTGTTCGTAAAGCTCAGGCTCATCGGTATCTAGCTTAACGAGTAACTCACCTTTAAAACTGTATTTTTTTACAATTTTACCAAGAAAGAAGCAGTCTTTTTTTTGCATGTAGCGTGTAATTTTATTTTCCTAAGTATTGGAACATATAAGTTATAAAACTAAAAAACTCCGACACAGCGTATCGGAGTTTAAAAGTATAAAAAAATAAATTTCTATTCTTCTTCGTTTGAAGCTGTAACTTCACCTTCACCTTCAGCTTCTTCAGTTGCTTCTTCAACAACAGGAGCTGCGGCTGCAATTCTAGCTTCGTTGACAGCTTTTTCAGCTGCTAATGCTTCAGCTTTAGCTTTCGCTTGAGCATCAGATAATCCAGCTTCTTTAGCTTGTACTTTAGCAGCTTTATCTTCTAACCAAGCATTAAATTTAGCTTCTGCTTGCTCTTCAGTTAAAGCACCTTTAGTAACTCCACCAGCTAAGTGGTTTTTAAGCAATGCACCTTTGTAAGATAAAATTGCTCTGGCTGTGTCAGTTGGTTGTGCACCATTTTGTAGCCATTGTACTGCTCCATCAACATTTAATTCAATAGTTGCTGGATTAGTGTTTGGATTGTAAGCACCTAATTTTTCTAAGTATTTACCATCTCTTTTTGATCTTGCATCTGCTGCAACGATCCAATAATAAGGTTTCCCTTTTTTACCGTGTCTTTGTAATCTAATTTTTACAGGCATATGTGTAATTAATTTGTGAGGTTCTCGACCTCGATTATTAATGAGGCGCAAAGATAATACAATAATTTAATTCTCAACATTTTATTTCAAATTAAGACATATTGAAATTTTATTATACTTTTGGGAGTTCTAAAACGTTATGTTTAACCTAAAATGTACCTCTTTATATTTTGAGGTAGAAAAATAAAGCAATGAAAAGATTAGCTGTACTTTTTATAACTGTATTAACTTTAGTAAGCTGTGGTGATGAAGTAGAATTCAACTCGCCTGCATTTCAAGGCAATAGAAATGAAGTGCTTTGGAAAGCTGAATTTACTAACGCATCTATCGATGAAAACGGATATTTAACAATCAATGCCGGAAATAATGTAGAAACAGTTTCGCTTACAATACCTTCGGTTGCTGTTGGAACTTATATTCTTGGTGACGTGAATTCTATGGAAGGACGTTATGTCGATGCTAACGGAACGGTTTACTCTACGAATAACAGACCTGATCCAACAGTCTCAATATATCCTGAATACGGCTTTGTGAAATTGGATGAAATTAATAACAATACATTTACTGGTAGTTTTGAATTTAATGCTTTTGATGAATCTGGCTTAAATGTGATAAATTTTGGAGGCATTACAGAACAAGATCCAATAACTGGTGGAATCTTTTATAGAGTTCCATTAGTGTCTGGAAGTATTCCTGCTGTAGTGATAACTTGTGATGATACCGAAGAAATTGCACTTGAAGCAAGAGCGAATTGGCTGGCTTCTTTTGATCCTAGTTTAGAATATATAGATCAAGATACTTACCAAAGTACTTGTAATACGTACAGAGAAGCTCTAAGAGTTCAACGTGACTATTGTGGTGATTTAGATGGTGAACTTCAGCAAGCTATAGATGAATTAAACGTGTGTCCGTTTAGATGTACTTTCGCTACACAAAACAGAAATACAGCACAAGCAGCTATCGAAGCAGCAACTATTGCTAACTACGCTGTAGCTTGTGATAATTATAGATTTTACTTAGAACAACAATTAGAAACTTGTGGAGATGACGATGGAAGTATTCAATTGGCTCTAGATAATTTAGATTGCGGTGATGATGATAATGATGGCGTACCAAATGCTTTTGAAGACTTTGATGGTGATGGTGATTTAACAAATGATGATACAGATAATGACGGGATTGCTAATTATCTTGATGATGACGATGATGGTGACGGTGTTTTAACTATAGATGAAGCTAAAGATGCTGATGGAAATCCAATCGATACTGATGGTGATACTGATGTAGATTATTTAGATAATGATGATGATGGTGACGGACTGTTTACACAATTTGAACCAGGTGATACTGATGGCGATGGGATTCCTAATTATTTAGATACCGATGATGATGATGATACTATTTTAACCATCAATGAAAATGCCGATCCTAACCTTGATGGAGATCCTGCTGATGCATTAGACACAGACATGGATGGATTGCCAGACTATTTAGATGATATGTAATTATCTGCTATAAACGATTATAATATGAAACCCAGACAACAGTTGTCTGGGTTTTTTTGTTAAATAGTCTTAAGTCTTTGTTAAAGATGTTAATTTGTTTGATTTTTCCTACAATTTTTAGTATACTATATATAACAAGATGTGAAACAATACGCATCCCAAAAGAAGGTATTGAAATTTAAAAATGTAAAAGATAATATGAAGTATTCAGAAAAAATTTCAAACAAGTTAAATGAATTATTAGTAAAAAACTATGATGCCGAGAAAGGGTATTTAAATGCCATTAATAATGTTGAAAGTGATAAATTAAAAATGTTTTTTAAACGAAGGGCTTCAGAGCGAAGCGAATTTGCTAAGGAGTTGAGAACCGAAATCTTACAATATGGAGAAATCCCAGAAGATTCAGGTAGTTTTAAAGGTACAATGCATCGTAATTGGACGACTTTAAAATCGACGTTCAGTTCTAATAGTGAAGAGCCGGTTTTAGAAGAGGCTATTCGCGGTGAGGAAGCAAGTTTAGAAGTTTATAACGAACTGATTAACGAGCCTAATTTGCCTCCAACAATTGATCGTATGCTATTGAAACATAGAAATGCAATTCAATCAGCAATTAATACAGAGAAAGTTCATGAGGAATTAGTATCCTAATACCTATAAGTTAATAGTTAAAAGTCAGCTTTTATAAGCTGACTTTTTTTGTTTAAAACTGTTTATAACTTTCCTTTTAAAAAAGCCGAGTTTCTTCGTAATTTTATTGACTTACTTTTTGATTCTTTTAGCTAAAGAATTCAACTAAAATTGAAATAGAATTACATGTATTTAATTTTTGATACCGAGACCACAGGACTACCTAAACGCTGGGATGCACCAATTACAGATGTTGATAATTGGCCAAGATGCATACAAATTGCATGGCAACTTCATGACGCGATGGGACACTGTATCGATCATCAGGATTATTTAGTGCAGCCTGAAGGATTTAACATCCCTTATGATGCTGAGAAGATTCATGGAATCTCTACCGAATTAGCTCAAGAGCAAGGTGTGCCACTTCAAGAGGTATTAGAAAAATTTAATGACGCATTATCTAAAACCAAATTTGTAGTTGGTCAAAATGTGACCTTCGATCTCAATATTATGGGAGCCGAATTTGTAAGAGAAGATATTGCTAATCAACTTCAGGAGCTTCAGGTTTTAGATACCTGTACAGAACATACAGCAGAGCTTTGTCAAATTCCTGGTGGACGAGGCGGAAAGTTTAAACTTCCTACCTTAACCGAATTACACCAGCATTTATTTAACATTCCTTTTGCCGAAGCTCACAATGCGACAGCCGATGTTGAAGCCACAACACGTTGCTTTTTTGAATTGGTTAGATTAGGGGAGTATACCAAAGAACAATTAGATGTTCAGCCAAACTACTTTGAAAACTTCAATAAGGCGAATCCTCAACCCATCCAACTTATCGGGTTACGGCATATCAATCTCAAAAGAGAAAGTGCTAAAATAAATGAGCGACTCCAAAAGCTTCAAACTAATGATATTTCAGAAGCTGAAATAAAAGAGAACATTTCAGATTTAAAAACCGTCGATTTTGTTCATCTTCATAATCATTCTCAGTTTTCAGTATTACAATCTACAATTAGTATTACAGATTTAGTAGCTGTAGCAGCAGAGCACAATATGCCAGCTGTGGCACTTACCGATCATGCTAATATGATGGGAGCTTTTCACTTTGTAAAAGCTGTTAACAATCATAACAAATCGGTTAAAGCTAAAATTTCAGAAGCAGAAGCTAAAGGCGAACAATCTAACTTAAGAGAAATTAAGCCAATTTTAGGTTGTGAGTTTTTTGTGTGTGAAAATCATACCGATAAGACTAGAAAAGATAATGGCTACCAAATTGTTCTTATTGCTAAAAACAAAAACGGATATCACAATTTAGCAAAGTTGTCATCTCATGCTTTCGTAGATGGGTTTTACTACTTACCGCGAATTGACAAAAAGCTCATTGAACAGTATAAAGACGATTTAATTTGTTTGACAGGAAACCTGTATGGTGAAGTGCCAAGCAAAGTATTAAATGTTGGAGAAAATCAAGCCGAAGAAGCTTTAATATGGTGGAAATCTACATTTGGAGATGATCTTTATGTAGAACTTATGCGACACGATCAAGAGGATGAAAACCGTGTTAACCCAGTATTAATTAAGCTTGCTCAAAAGCATGATGTGAAACTCGTTGCTACCAACAATACGTATTATTGCCATCAAGATGATGCCAATGCTCATGATATTTTACTATGTGTAAAAGACGGTGAAAAACAAGCAACTCCTATTGGAAGAGGTCGCGGCTATCGCTATGGCTTACCAAATCAGGAGTACTATTTTAAGTCTTCGGAAGAGATGAAAGCACTTTTCAGAGACATTCCTGAAGCCATTATTAATATTCAGGAAGTTGTTGATAAAGTTGAAGCCTTTCAATTGGCTCGTGATGTATTATTACCTGCTTTTGATATTCCAGAAGAATTTAAAGATGCAGCCGATTTAGACGATGGCGGAAAACGTGGAGAAAATGCTTACTTAAAACATTTAACCTATCAAGGTGCTAAAAAACGTTATGGTGAAGAACTTTCTGAAGAAGTCATAGAACGTCTTGATTTTGAACTGAGTGTTATTGAAAACACGGGATATCCTGGTTACTTTTTAATAGTTGAAGATTTTATTAGAGAGGCAAGAAATATGGATGTGTCGGTTGGACCTGGACGTGGTTCGGCAGCTGGTTCGGTAGTTGCCTATTGTCTTTGGATTACAAATATCGACCCTTTAAAGTATGATTTGCTTTTTGAGCGTTTTTTAAATCCAGATCGTGTAAGCATGCCAGATATTGATATCGATTTTGATGATGAAGGTCGTAGTCGTGTTATGGATTATGTGATTAAAAAATACGGCAGTAATCAGGTCGCTCAAATTATTACCTACGGAACCATGGCCGCAAAGTCATCTATTAGAGATACGGCAAGGGTTTTAGATTTACCTTTATTTGATGCCGATAGAATTGCTAAGTTGATTCCGACCATGTCTAAACTCAATAAAATTTTTGGTCTAGATGAAAAGGAATTAGGGAAGAAATTTAGAGCTGAAGATTTAGAAAAAGTTAATCAACTCCTCAATATTGCAGATGGTAGCGATTTAGAATCTGAAACGGTAAATCTGGCCAGAACACTGGAAGGCTCTGTTCGAAATACAGGTATTCATGCCTGTGGTGTGATTATCACACCCGATGATATTACTAAGTTTGTCCCTGTGGCAACAGCAAAAGATTCAGATTTGTATGTCACTCAATTTGATAACTCGGTGGTTGAGGATGCTGGATTGTTAAAAATGGATTTCTTAGGATTAAAGACCTTAACCTTAATTAAAGATACCGTTAAAATTGTGAAAGCAAAACACGGTATTGAGCTTGATCCAGATAGCTTTCCGTTAGATGATGAAAAAACCTATGCGTTATTCCAAAGAGGAGAAACGGTTGGTGTATTTCAATATGAATCTCCCGGAATGCAAAAGCATTTAAAAGAGTTAAAACCAACAGTTTTTGAGGATCTTATTGCTATGAACGCATTGTATCGTCCGGGACCTATGGAATACATTCCGAGTTTTACCAGACGAAAACATGGTGACGAGGAGATTGCTTACGATTTACCAGCAATGGAAGAGTATCTCAAAGAAACTTACGGAATTACAGTATACCAGGAGCAGGTGATGCTTTTGTCTCAAAAGCTTGCTGGTTTTACAAAAGGTGAAGCCGATGTTTTGCGTAAAGCTATGGGTAAAAAGCAAATTGCGGTTTTGGATAAAATGAAGCCAAAGTTTATTGAGCAGGCTAGTGCGAATGGCCATGATGCTAAAATTTTAGAAAAAGTCTGGAAAGACTGGGAAGCCTTTGCTAGTTATGCCTTTAATAAATCGCACTCTACTTGTTATGCATGGATTGCTTATCAAACCGCTTATTTAAAGGCACATTATCCTGCCGAATATATGGCTGCCGTTCTATCTAACAATATGAACGATATTAAGCAGGTCACCTTCTTTATGGAAGAGTGTAAACGCATGCGTTTAGATGTTTTAGGACCTGATGTTAATGAGTCATATTATAAGTTTTCGGTAAATCAAGATTATGCGGTTCGTTTTGGAATGGGAGCGATTAAAGGTGTTGGACATGGCGCTGTAATGACCATAGTTGAAAATCGTAAAAAAGACGGTCATTATAAATCGATTTTTGATTTGGCCAAACGTATCGATTTGCGGGCTGCTAATAAAAAAGCCTTTGAAAATTTAGCTTTGGCTGGAGGTTTTGACGGATTTGGAGATACCCATCGTGCTCAATATTTCCATGATGATGGTGATGGCATTACCTTTTTAGAAAAAGCCATCAAATATGGAGCAAAACACCAGGAAAACGAGAATTCGGCACAGGTGAGTTTGTTTGGAGCTACCAGTGAAGTTCAAATTGCTGAGCCTGTTGTTCCTCCATGTGAAGAATGGGGAACTATGGAAAAATTAGCTCAGGAAAAGGAAGTTGTTGGTGTCTATATTTCTGGTCATCCTTTAGATGATTTTAAAGTAGAAATGAAAACCTTTTGTAATGGAAATCTGGCACTTTTTAACGAGTTGGAAAACTATGTCAATCGTGAAATCACCTTTGGAGGTGTTGTTACCGATGTACAACATCGTGTGAGTAAACAAGGTAAAGGCTGGGCTTTGTTTATGGTTGAAGATTATACCGATAGTTATGAGTTTAGGATATTTGGAGAAGAGTACCTCAAGTACCGACACTTTTTGGTAAAAAACAGTTTTGTATATGTAAAAGCTTTTATTAGAGAAGGCTGGGTAAATAGAGATACAGGAAAAAAGAGTGATCCAAGATTACAGTTTAATAGTTTTCAACTACTTCATGATGTCATGGATACATATGCAAAAAAGCTATCAATACAATTAAATATAAAGGACTTACAGCAAGAACGTATTACGGCTCTTAAAGATTTATTTAGAATACATCAAGGTGACAAAGCACTTAATTTTGTGATTTATGACAATCTTGAAAAAATTAAACTAAACATGCCGAGTCGTAAGCAAAAAATCAAGATTTCTCAAGAATTGCTACAGGAATTAGAAAGCAACGATGTGATGTATAAGTTGAATTAAATGTAACAATATCCTCTAAATCGCTACCTATCAAAAAGTAAATCAATTACAGATATGAAAGCGACAAGATATGCGTTATTATTTGTTGGTATTGCAGGTTTGTCTGCAGCCTTTTACGGATTGTTCAACGGAGATGCCTTTATAGATCATTTGATGACTTTAGTATGTGGTGCTAGTTTAATTTATGGTTATTTCCAGTTAAAGCATCAAGATACCATACCATCTTAAGAGGTTTTATCATCTAAATAACTGCCTAGGTTTTCTAATGAGTCATCCCAGAATTGCTCATAGAACGTCATCCATTTATTAATTTCTTTAAGCGGTTTTGCATTAGCATTACAAAAGCGTTCTCGCCCTTGAGTGTCGAGGGATACTAAACCAGCACCTTCTAAGGTTTTGATATGTTTGGTGACGCCTTGTCGGCTCATATCAAACTGACTCGCGATTTGTGTAATTGATAAGGCGGAACTTGCTATGACCAAGGCGTGGAAAATCTCACGCCTTGTTGGATCGGCAATAGCTTTAAATACCTGAGTGATTTTATCCTGCATTCACTTCTTGTTTTAAATAAGTTGTAAGTCCGTTAATACAGCTCTCCCATCCACCATTAAAACTTTCAAACATGGCAATAGCTGTGTCGCCTTCATAATTGGAAATTCCAGAGTGTTCTAAATGTAGTTTAGTACCATCGGCAACAGATTCTAGTTTCCAGGTTACGGTTGTTTCTACGTTTGTGTCGGCGACAATCCATGTATATACTAAAACATAAGGATGCGCTTCTTTAACGGTTCCGCTAATGGTTGTGCAGCCTTTTTCGTTAGGTTCAGAAGTGAAGGTGTACTGATAGCCTTTTTGCGCTTTAAAATCGGCCTGAATAAACCACGTTGAAATTTCTTCAGCTTTAGAAATGGCATCCCATACCTTATTTATGGGATGATTAAATACTTTTTCTTTTGTAATGACATCGTTCATGACTGTTTGTTTTTTGATTAATATGCAACTTTGTGGTTGCTAAATTATAAAGAAAATTATTAACACGCAACTTTTTAGTTGCATTTAGAATTAATTTTGCGCAAAGGATGGAACGGTATGTTTGAGCTCTCCCAACTTTTTAGTTGGGAAGCGAGTAGTGAGAGCCTGGTTTATGCGCCCAAAAGGCTATGATACAATTGTTCAATATGCTCATAATCAAAACAAATACTGACAATGTAAGGTTTGGCAAAATTTTTGACTAATTTTGTGTATTAAATAAAAACGAAGTTAAACATATAGATATTATAATTATGGCATTAGAAATAACAGATGCAACGTTTGAAGAAACAGTATTAAAGAGTGATAAACCTGTAATGGTTGATTTTTGGGCTGCTTGGTGTGGACCATGTAGAATGGTTGGACCTATCATTGATGAAATTAGCACAGAATACGACGGTAAAGCTGTAGTAGGTAAAGTAGATGTTGATGCGAATCAAGAGTTTGCTGCTAAGTATGGCGTACGTAATATTCCGACAGTTTTGGTATTCCAAAACGGAGAGGTTGTTGGTCGTCAGGTTGGTGTTGCTCCTAAAAATGCATATACAGACGCGATTGATTCTTTATTATAAGAATTATTAGATATAATCTAAAAGAAATGATAAAAGGTTTGCCATTATGGTGAACCTTTTTTTATTTTTAACTAAAATTATAATGTATGAGTAAGCAAACAAAAGCACAAGACTTAATAGATAGTAAATTATTAGAAGACCGAAAGGTGTTTCTTTGGGGTATGGTAGATGATAAATCGGCTAAACATGTGATTGATCGTTTATTGTATTTAGACGCGTTAGAAACGAAAGATATTCATTTGTATATCAATAGTCCGGGAGGTTATGTCACTTCAGGATTTGCGATGTATGACTGTATCAAGTCGTTAAATAGTGATGTGTCTACCATTTGCACAGGTTTGGCAGCTTCGATGGGTTCTATTTTGTTATCTGTTGGAACCAAAGGCAAACGATTTATTCAGCCACATGCCAGAGTGATGATTCATCAACCAAGTGGTGGTGCTCGCGGACAAGCAAGTGATATAGAAATTACAGCTCAGGAAATTTTAAAGACAAAAGAATTAAGTGCTCAAATTTTAGCAGACAACTGTGGGCAAGATGTTGAAAAGGTAATGAAAGATTTTAATCGTGACCATTGGATGGGTGCTGAAGAATCTAAAGCCTATGGCATCGTAGATGGGATTTTAAAATAATCAAATGAATTTACAGGCAGAACTTAATAAAGCAGGCGGCTTTAAAAACTTAGAGCTACTTGCCAAGCAAGTCGTGGAAGGGTTTATTGCTGGAATGCATAAGAGTCCGTTTCACGGATTCTCTGCAGAGTTTGCCGAACACAAAATTTATAATCAAGGCGAAAGCACGCGACATATTGACTGGAAGTTATACGCTAAAACCGATAAACTTTATACCAAACGCTATGATGATGAAACCAACTTACGTTGTCATTTAATTATAGACAACAGTAGTTCGATGCATTATCCAGAGCTCAAGGATTTTAGTATTTCTAAGTTAAATAAGATTGGTTTTTCTGCTTTAGCATCTGCCTCATTAATGCATATTTTAAAGAAACAGCGTGATGCTGTAGGCTTAAGTATTTATAGTGATGCTTATGATTATTACGCACCAGAAAAGGGAAGCGAACGTCACCATCAGATGTTATTAGCTGAATTGAGTAATATGGTGATGTCAAAGCAAGTGAATAAGCAAACAGAAACGTATACTTATTTACATCAAATTGCTGAAAATATTCATAGACGTTCGTTAATTTTCTTTTTTACAGATATGTTTCAAACGGCAACCGATGAGGTGAAATTATTTGAAGCGTTACGACATTTAAAGTACAACAAGCATGAAGTGGTTTTATTTCATGTGATAGATAAAAACAAAGAGCTCAAGTTTGACTTTGATAATACACCCAAACGGTTTATTGATGTAGAGACTAATGAGTATATTAATTTATATCCAGATACAGTAAAAGAGGGTTACGAAAGTGCTGTAGATGATTACTTTAAGAGCATACGGTTAAAATGTGGTCAATACCAAATTAAATACGTGGAAGCCGATATCAATAAACCCTTTGATAAAATCTTAACGACTTACATGGTAGAGCGACAAAAGTTTATTTAAATTTTTTGTCAAAATTCTTTACAAAATGTTTGTGATATTAAAAATCGAATGTATATTTGCCCTCGCAATAAAGCAACGGTCTGGTAGTTCAGTTGGTTAGAATGTCGCCCTGTCACGGCGAAGGTCGCGGGTTCGAGTCCCGTCCAGACCGCTAAAAATTGCAAAAAAGGAAGCTCTAATACATTAGGGCTTTTTTTTAGCAATGACAAGATGTTGTGTTGTTCTCAGGGCAACCTGAGAGTTGTGAGATACTCAATGTTGTTGAGTTCTTACCGATGAGAAGCTTTCCTTTTTTCTTAATTGAAAATCGGGATGCTTTTTTGTTTTAAAAACTTTTTAATTAGAAAGTATTTTATAAACCTCAGATAGATGTTTCTTTTTAATGCCTAAGTGCTTTAAATCTTCTAAATCTTGAAGAAATATATCTTTATAAGTCGTCTCCCCATCATATATTTCGTTTTTTAAGGATTTATAAATTTGTTTTGCATCTTTAATTTTTCCTTGGAAGAGGTAAGCTAAAGCTAAATTGGTGTAAATCCATTGTTCAGTACTATTGATTGCTAAGCCTTTTTTTGCACTAGTTTCGGCTAATTCAAATTCTTTAGCTTCAAGTGCATGCCAAGATAATCCTCCATACTCAGACGCTAAAAGGTTTTTAAATCTTTCTGTCTTATAATTTTCATCAAGTGTAATTCTAATTTGAACCTTGTTTTGCTGAGCATTTAACTTAAAAACTAGATCATCACTACTATTGATACTGGTCTCAAGTTGTTCTAATTGGTTTAAAGATTCAATTAAATCTGTATTATTAGTTTTAAAGTCGCTAATATTTTTATCTATAATATTTAATCTTACGGAACGGTAACCTACATTTATTTGTTCTGATTTAAGATAATTTAAAATTTCAGAACATTTAAAGGCATAGCTTTCTGCTTTAGTTAAAAATTCTAAAGCTAAATTTCTTTCAAGTAAACTGTAGTTGATGTATGCCAATTGGCCATAAACTTCTGATAAATCCATATAGTCCTTAGGTCGATTGGCTTTATTTATTTGAGTTTGAAAATAAGGAATCGATTCTTCATATAAATCAATAGCTTCAAATGTTTTCTTTTCTTCTATTTTAAGTCTGGCTAGAGAAACGAGTATAGAACTTGCCAGAGGCTCAAGACTTACTCCCAAAGGGTTGTATTTTGTTGGGTTCTTTTTTTCTAGTTCTATAATAATCTTAAGATCATAAAGTATTTCTAGTAAAAGGCTTTCAGCTTTTTTTCGATTATCTTTCACAGCTAATTGCATAGCTAATAGCATTTTGTTTGTTATTTTATGTATATCCTCACCAAACATGTCGTTCAATTCATCATCATAACTTGAAATCGTTTTTCTGATTTTTTTCATCATTTTAACGGATGTAGCATCTTGATTGAGACTAACTTCGGCTAAACCAATTTCAAATCGTACCATGTTAAAGTCATCAAATTCATCTGGTTTCGATTTAGACTGTATAGTTCTAATGCCCTCATTGTAGGTTTTAATCGTTTCTTGTTTTTTGGATTGTTCACAAAGACTTTTACCCAAGTCTAGAAGGATACTTAATCTAGACTCTTGGGTTTTAGAAAGATTGTGTTTGTCAAATAAACTAAGGCCATATTTTAAGTATTCTTCTGCTTCGGCATGTTTTAAATTTCGGTTTAGTAAAATTCCTAACATAGAAATGTAATCAATAAGTTTATAGGTATAAGCACTTTCGTCTGCTGATAGAGTTTCTATCATCAGTTTATATTGGTCTATTGCTTGATTGACTTTTAAATCAGATAACAGTAATCTAGATCTGAGTTCAAGCGCCTCAAAAGCTTGTTCATTACTCTTCAAATTTTGCTTTATTTGAGAGTTTGACAAATGAGGATTAAGCTCTTTTAATGCCGCTTCAATGTCTCTATTTGCTCTTAGCTGTGTTAAAGCTTTTTTGACAGATTCTTCTGCACCATCTCGGTTAAAACTTGCTATTTTAAGTGATGTATTGTGGAGCGCTATTGAATCGTTAATGGTTTTAAAATTCTGTAATTGATGATTTAACTTTAAAATTGAATCTTGAGAAACGATATTTTCAGCTTCGAGTTTCAAGATTTTTTGTTGTTCAATTTCTAGCTTTTTATCAACATGCTTTTTTAGAGTTAAATATACCTTTTGCGCTTCTCTTTCAATATATCCTTTCCTTGCAACAGTTAGTTTTAAAGGAACTTCAATAGTGCTTTTCGATAATACAACTATTTTATATGTATTAGGATTTACTAATTCGTATTCGTCATTATATTTGTCTAATGCAACATTGGTTTTTATTGAATCTCCAATAAATACAGAGGTTGTATCTCCAGGATTAAGTTTGTTAAACTCTAAAATAAATTCACCAAGCCCGTCAGTAATATCAGCATTTGTATCGGAAGAATTAACAGTTATACCTTCAATCACAGAAGATCCACTATTAATTAAATACACATGTCCTTTTAAATATACTTTTTCCCCTAAAACACTTTGACCAATTATAAAATTAATATGAAGCAGAAGAAGGATTTTAAACAATACTTTCATCTTTTATAAATTCTAATAGGCTTGTCAACATTTGGAAACCAATTAATTGGCAAAGTCTCAAATGCTTCTTTTTTTATTGTAATATTCTGAAATGGCTTTCTTAAGTCTATTGGGATCTCAATTAAAAATTTTCCATTCTGGTCTGTATATGTAGAAATATTATGACCATCTAGTTTCACTAATGCGCTATCAATAATAACTCTTTCATTGTTTATATATGATATTATGGTGCCTTTTAATTGTGACAATTTACTATTTGGCTCCACATATATAGTAGTGGTATTATCCTGCAACAAACAACTGTCTTTAGAAAACTTCCAATAAGGGTCAATCAGTTCTATTTTGATAGGCTTACTCAAGTATTTTTTATCTATTTCAGTTAATGCTATGCCATCTTCAGTATATTTTCTAAGCTTTTTTTCATTATCAAAATAGAATAGGACTTCTGGGTTTTTTTCTTTCCCTAACATTGGGTAATTATCATTAATGACATACTTTGGGTTTTGATGTAAAATAACAGATGTATTTATGGGTTGAGAGTAATAAGTATGGCCTATAAATCCAAAGATTGCTAAAACAATTATACTTATAAAAGCTACATATACTTTATGTTTTGATAACCAATTATCTTTTATATTAACCCGAATATCTTCTATGCCATCTTTTATATAAGAGATATCAGTAGTTAAAGTTTCAAAATATCGTTTAATTTCTTCTTCAAATTCTGGAAGAAGTATGTCTGTATTTTTTTTAGAAGATATTTCTGCTCTAGCAAGGGTTAATGATTCATTATATTTCTCTAATTGAGAATTATCATTAGGAGATTCTAGCTTTGCTAAAATTAAATCGTTTTGAGCAATAGTTTGGTTTAGTTTACTATCTAAAGTTTGATAAATTTCGCGTTGATATGCTATGAGTGCAGGTCTATTTTTCTCATCCTTTAATAATTCTCCAAAACATAATTGTAGCATTGGAATGAATTGTTCTTTAAAGTACACTCCAAAAGGATATTTTGAATGGATGCTTGGAAAATCTTCTGTTGAAATTTTAAATAAATTGAAAAGATCTTCTGCATTTTCAGGGTTTTCTATTTTTTGATAAATGGAATCTTCATGATTGTAAATGGTACTTTTTAAAGCTTTTAACTCATTAAGTAATTTTTTTTCAAAATTATCTAATTTTAATTTTTGGTAATCCGCTAAGAAATACTTTTTGTTATAGGAAAACGCTATTAATTTTATAGTGTTTTCTATTGCTTTAATAATTAACTTTTTAATATCATGATTAAGATCTTCTGGATCTATGCCTTGGATTAACCCTTTTACTTTGTTATAATTAAGATCGTTTACATAGTTGCCTAAGATTCCTCCAGCAACAGTATTTACAAGACTCATTAAAACATTTGAACCCGATGTTGTAGCTAATGTTAGTCCAGCACTAGCAGCTAATCCAATAATGTTTTTGAAGGTATCTGATGTATTCATTTTTAAAATTCAAAGTCTTGATCACTCAAATTTAGTAAACTATTGTGAATCAGGTATTAGAACTCGACATTTAAATAATGCTTAAAAACGTAGTTTTTTTAAATTTCTAGTAGCACATTTTTGATTTAAATAAGTGATGACATTTCTATAGCCTTTCGATGTGATTAAAAACTATGACATCATGAAAGCATTTAGATATATTATTTTACTAGCCATTGTTTCCTTTTTGTGTGCCTGTAGCATTAATGATGATGGAGGCAATCAACAGTTAAATCAGTTCAACTCTCAAATATGTAATGGTATTTCAGGACCTACAGCAGTGTACTGGGATAGTGGTCATAGTTTACCTACGCCTTTGGCTCAAATACCAACTATTGCAAATCCTGGTCAGCAATTTATTCATCCACAGTATCCGGCTTTAGGTTTTACCATGCCTCAAGGTTATGTTGCTCAAGAAATTACAGACCAACAAACTGGGACTATAGGTGTTAATGTATTTAGAACTGATAATAATGTGGTTTGGAGGTATATTCCCTCAAGTCCGTTAATTGGACAAATACCAATTAATGATGTCGTTGCTTTTGAGTTGAATCAGATCATGCAATTTCATGGATTTAATGGAACTCCAGAAGTACTTTGTACCACAACACAACAAACCAATGAGTTTGGTTTTCCAACAACGTTTGGCGCACGTTTGATTCGCTTCGGAAATTTTACAGCTTTGCTTATTGTTCAAACTCATTTTATGCCTAGCCTTGGCAATACATTTGTTTCTGTAACCTTAGCATCTGGTCCAACAACAGAGTATGACAATCTAATCATGGAAACCTATTTGCCATTACATTGGCAATTATTAGTAATTTCTGATGATGTTAGAGACTCAGATTTAGATGGCACACCAGATAATCAAGATGCTGCACCTTTCAATCCAAACGTACAATAGTGATAGTTATCAACAAGTAATTAACAATAAAACTTCGTTATTTAGCATTTTAACGGTATAAATATACATTTAATCGGATTTATTTTTGTTTATCTTCTAAAAAGTAGTATGTTTGAAGTCCTTCTTAAGCCCCTAAAATCTCTTATTAAGGTACTTTTAATTATCCATTTTATATTTCCCTCAATTTTTACAGGCATATTTATGCTTTAAAGTTAATAATCCATTCTTCCCTCGAACTGGCATTTTTGATGCTGTTTTGGTATTAACATAATTAAATTGAATATAAATCCCTAAAATGATTAACATGAAAGCTCTAAAAATTACTTTCCTACTACTTGCTGTACTATTATTAACAGTCTCTGGACAATCTAGTTCTGAGGTTATTAAAGAAGAAGTAACTACTATTAAGAAAAACACATCGACTTATGATTTAATGGCTCATGCTAAAAAATCTAAAACTTTGCCTCCAGCAGGCTTATAAGTCAACTCTAACAATAATTTAGAAAAGCACTATCTCAATTTGGGATAGTGCTTTTCTTTTTCTGTCTAGAATTCAATTTATTTAAGCTAAATTTGAAATTACTTAAATGATGCATTATTTGAATGAGAGTTCTATTTTTTTATTCCTTTATTCTATTTTCAATTTATAGCAATGGGCAATCAGGTCGTAATATATCTAAAATAGATAGCTTAATTCAATTGTCGAAAGACCATAGCATTCCATTTAATGATAGAATGCATTATGCCAAATCTTCTTTAGAGCTGGCAGAACAATTAAAAGCTAATTCTTTAATACTTAAAGCAAGAAAGAACTTGTCTTTGCTCAGTTTTGAGGTAGACGATTATGATGCATTTAAATCATTAAACCGAACTAATTTAGAATTAGCATCTCGTTTGAAGGATTCTTTAGAAATTGCTTCAGCTTACCAAAATATTGCACAATCTTACTATTATGAAAACATCAATGATAGTGCTTATTTTTATTATTCTAAAGCCATAAAAATATACGATAAACTCAGTTCAGAAGAAAGCAAAGCTTACATTTTAATGACCATTTCAGATATACAAGAAACTGAAAAAGATTATATAAGTAGTGAAGAAAATGCTATTGCTGCTTTAAAATTATTTGAAACATTTCCTAAAAGCCAATATAATTTGCAACAATTATATATGCTTAATAATCTCCTGGGTATTATATCATTAAAACTTGGTCATTATGACGAATCTCTTGAATATCATAATAGAGCAGAATCTATAAATGCAGATATCAATAATGGGTTTTTCAATGAAATCTATACGATTAACAATAAAGCATTTGTGTATCGTAAGCAGAACAATTACGATAAAGCTTTAGAATTGTATCAGGGTTTAGTTGATATAAAAGATGAGTATAATGATGCTGATCCTACGTTTTTTCCGCTTGTTATTGATAATTTAGCTTACACAAAATTTGTTGCAAATCATTCAGATCATGAAGCTATTGAAAACTTATTCAAAAAAGCGTATCGCATAAGTGATAGTATTGATGATGATTTAACAAAGCTTCCAATAAGTATTGATCTTTCAAAGTTTTATCTACAGCAAAAGAAAAGTGATTCGGCTTTAAAATACGTGAACATTTCCTATAAAATTGCTAAAGAAACCTCTTCTAATGAAATCTTGTTAGATGCCCTTAAAGTGCTTTCAAAATTAAAAGAAGGTGAAGAAGGAAAAGCGTATTTAAATGAATATATCCGACTCAGTGACAGTTTACTTAATGTAGAGCGAAATGTTAGAAATAAGTTTGCCAGAATCGAATTAGAGACTGAGGAATTAGAGGAAGAAAACGAAAAAATTTCTCAGCAACGAATGTGGTTGTTAATTATTTCGGCAGCCTTGTTGGGTACTTTTTTATTCCTTTATATCATTTTAACTCAACGTGCCAAAAACAAAGAGCTACAGTTTGAAAAGGATCAGCAAAAAGCGAATGAGGAAATTTATAATCTCATGTTATCACAACAAGATAAGGTAGATGAAGCACGAGCAAATGAGAAAAAAAGAATATCTGAAGAATTACACGACGGTATTTTAGGCCGACTTTTCGGAACCAGACTGAGCTTAGATAGTTTGAATTTTTCAGAAGGGAAAGAAGCAATAAATAATAGAGCAACATATATAAAAGAACTTATGAGTATTGAGAATGATATTCGTAAAGTTTCTCATGATTTGAATACCGATTTTGTATCCGGTTCTGGTTTTATGGATATTGTTTCAGAATTAATTGAAAAGCAAACTGCAGCATATCAACTCAAATCATCGTTTAATTACACCGATGATATAAATTGGGAAGGTGTACCCAACAAAACTAAAATCAACATTTACAGGATTATACAAGAATCACTTCAAAATATTTATAAACATGCTAATGCAAACGACGTAAAAATTAGCATTCAATTAAAAAATAATGTAATTTGCTTATCGATAGTTGATGATGGAGATGGGTTTGATGTCAATAAAAGTAAAAAAGGAATTGGCCTCAAAAACATAAACTCTAGAGTAAAAGAGGTCAATGGAAAAGCCGATTTTAACTCTACATTAAAAGAAGGGACCGAGGTTAGTATTACTATACCTTACAAAAATTAAAATCATGCAACATATTCATATCTTAATGGTTGATGATCACCCAATCATTATTGAAGGATATCAAAACACATTAATGGCTACTAAAAAGGAAAATCAAACCTTAGTCATTGATACAGCTAATACTTGTGATGCCGCAAATTTATTAATGCAAAGAGCTGCTAAAGAACGACCTTATGATGTTTGTTTTTTTGATATTAGCTTACCTGCTTCATCCGATGGAAAAATTACCTCTGGAGAAGATTTGGCAAAAATTTCTCGTAATATTCTACCTAATGCTAAAGTGATTATTTTAACAATGTTTAATGAATCTTACCGTATTCATAGCATCGTTAAAGAAATAAATCCAGATGGCTTTTTAATAAAAAGTGACTTAACCTCAAGTGAGCTCGCCGAAGCCTTTCATCATATATTAATTGATCCACCTTATTATAGTAGCACAGTTAGTAATTTTCTTAATAAATCGGTAATTAACGAAATATATGTCGATGAGATTAATCGTAAAATTCTTCATTTATTATCTCAAGGCATAAAAACAAGAAGCTTAACAGAGTACATTGATTTGTCAATGAGCGCTATTGAAAAACGCAAAAAACAACTCAAAATATTGTTCTCAATTAATGACGGAAAGGATGAATCGTTGATTATTGAGGCTCGAAAAAAGGGGTTTCTATAAAAATAACTGTTAAAATTATGGTTTTTTACACTTTTGAATTCTCTTGAATGCCTTGTCAATGCTATAAAGTACGGTTTTTCCGCATCAAGTTTACGGTTTTTCCGTAACAAAAAGTTAATAACAATAGATATATTTGAAAAGTCAACAAAATTAATTAATCCCTCTAAGTAATTTGTTGAATTAATAGCAAAGATCTAAAACCTAAAGCTTCTCAACAGGCTTTAGGTTTTTCTTTTTATAATGGGTTTTTCTTTTAAAATAAAAAATCCTTGTATTCAAAGAATTTTACAATATAGAAGCCTAAAAAGACCATTGCAACAATAAACTTTATAAAGGTTGATGCTACAAACCCAAGGAAAGAACCAAAGGCAGCTTTTAGGGCTTTGTCAAATTCACTTTTATTAATGAGTTCTCCAATTAAAGCGCCAAAAAAAGGGCCAATTATAATTCCGCCAGGTATAGGAGAAAGTAAGCCAATGATGAGTCCGACTGAAGTTCCAATCATTCCTGCTTTTGTTCCTCCAAAGCGTTTGGTTCCCATGGCAGGAATAATATAATCTAGTATCCAAATACCAAGAGCGAAGATAAATGTGATAATTAAAAAAGTCCAGTTCATAGGTACCACATCGGCTAAATGAAATACAAGTAAGCCTACCCAACTGGTAAGTGGTCCCGGTAAAACAGGGAGAAAACTTCCAATGATTCCTAAAATCATTAAAAAGGCAGCCAAAATAACTAAAAAGATGTCCATCAAAAATGTTTAAAATTCTAATGATTAGACGATAAAAAGTTAAGATTGTTACATTTTTAAACTAAATCTTTAGTTGAAACTAAATTTTTAGTTATATTTGTGTATTCAATCCATACAAATGAAGCAACTTACAAAAGCAGAAGAAGAGATCATGCATCTACTTTGGCAATTAAAAAAAACCAATGTCAAAGGAATTATTGCAGAACTTCCAGAACCAAAACCAGCTTATAATACGGTTTCAACTATCGTGAGAATCCTTGAAACAAAAGGTTTTGTAGATTATGAAAAACAAGGAAAAGGACATATCTATTTTCCAATAGTTAAAAAACAAGACTATAGCAATCAGTCTATAAATAATCTTGTAGATAATTATTTTCAAGGGTCGTTTAAAAGTATGGTATCGTTTTTTGTTAAAAAAAATGATGTGGATTTAAAAGACATGGAAGCCATTCTAAAAGAGATCAACAAAAAACAATCATAAATATGTTGCACTATTATCTACAAGTTATTGCGTTTCAATTTCTGTTCTTAATTGTTTACGATGTATGTCTTCGTAAAGAAACTTTTTTTAACCTAAACCGATTGTATTTATTAGGAACAACAGTACTCTCACTAAGTATTCCATTTATTAAAATAGATCAAATACGAGCACTTATTGATAAAGACCTTGTTATTAGTTTACCTGAGGTTTTTATCGGAAATGCAACTACGAGTATCTATAGTGTTAATCCTGAAGCTCTAACGCAGGCAGGTGGTGATTTTAGTTCAGATTCGGTTTCTATTTGGATGATTATTTTGATTTCCGGAATGGTCATTGCTACCTGTGTTTTACTCTTAAAGATTCTAAAATTTGTCTCCTTACTTTCTAAACATTCCAAGCAATCAAAAGGTAAATTGGTTATTGTTAATTTGACTAACAGTACCAAAGCATTTTCATTTTTCAACTATATTTTTTTAGGCGAAAAATTAAACGCGCAGGAAAAGGCTTCAGTTTTGCAACATGAGCTGGTGCATGTCAACCAACGACATACTTTAGATTTGCTATTTTTTGAAATCTTGCGCATTGCGTTTTGGTTTAATCCATTCGTCTATATCTATCAAAGCAGGATGGCGACCTTACATGAATACATTGCAGATTCTCAAGCTGTGGAGCAGCACAATAAAGCCGATTACTATAACAGTTTGTTGGCTCAAGTTTTTGAAACACAGCAATTTTCATTTGTCAATCCATTTTTTAAACACTCATTAATCAAAAAACGAATTCTTATGTTAGGTAAGTCAAAATCAAAACAAATCAATCTTTCTAAGTACTTATTAATAGTTCCGATTTTAACCGGAATGTTAGTGTATTCTTCATGTTCAATTTTTCAGAAGAAAACGAATCAAACTGTAGTTAAAACGGAGACTAAAGTTATCGATAGCGCTGAAATTCCATTTGCAGTTGTCGATGAAGTACCCATTTATCAATCTTGTGAAGACTTAAAAACGAATGACGAACGAAAAAAATGTATGAGTCAAAACATTGCTAGGCATGTTAATTTAAACTTCAATACCAGTATTGGTGATAGTTTGGGTCTCGTAGGCAGGCAACGCATAAATGTTATGTTTAAAATTAATAAGGAAGGTTTCGTAACCGATGTAAAAGCAAGAGCGCCTCATCCTCAATTAGAGGAAGAAGCTAAGAGAGTTGTACAAACCTTACCACAACTGATTCCTGGAAAGCATAAAGGCAAAACAGTAATTGTACCTTATAGTTTGCCAATTTTGTTTCAAATTGAAGGTAAATCAAATAAAAAGACTGTAGCAGCACCAATTGATGAAGCCAGAGTAAAGACACTTAAAGAAAAGTTTAAAGATGCTGATGAAGTACCATTTGTAGCGTTAGATAAAGCACCAGTAAGTGAAGGTTGTAAGGATTTTATATCTGAAAAAGAGAGTAAATCTTGTTTTAGTGGTTTCATTTCTGGATTTGTAAATGAAAATTTTAATGTCAAATTAGCATCGAAAATAGGTTTGGTAGGAAAGCAACGAATTAACGTGCTTTTTAAAGTTGATAAAAATGGAAGTGTTCAAGGTGCAAGAGCAAGGGCAGCACATCCAGATTTAGAGGCCGAAGCTATTCGAGTAATTAATAGTTTACCTCAGTTTGCTCCGGGAGAATTAAATGGCAAAGTTGTTACTGCGAATTATTCATTGCCTATTATATTTGAAGTACATAATCAAAAAAATTAAATGCGTTTTCTCTGTATTCTTTTGGTTTTGGTGAGTTTTCATAAAACCTTAGCTCAACCTTCAGTTTTAAATCAAGCGGATAGCCTTTATGCTAATGGAAATTTCAGTAAAGCCATTACAGTTTATAAAACTCATGATACACCACCTGATGTTTATGATAAAATAGCTAAAGCGTATGTCGCTATTGGGAATTATGACCTGGCCATAGATAATTATGAAGCGAGTATCAAATCGAACCCTCAAAACGCACTTATCAAATATCAATATGCTAAACTATTGTCCAGAGCTAAAAAGTTTGACAAGGCAGCCATTTTATTTAATGATTTGGTATATGAAGATTATAAAAATCCTAACTATCATTATGAATTAGGCGTGGTTCTCGAAAAACTCGGAGATTCTACAGCGATGAACAGATTTAGATCTGCTTATGATTTAGATCAGACCCATCAAAAAGCTATTTTTAAAGTTGCCAAGCATTTTTTAATAAAACGAAAACACGAGTTATCTCACAAATACATAGATAAGGGATTAGAAAGTTATCAAAACAATCTCGAACTCATTAGCTTAAAGGCTCAAAATTATTACTATCAGGATGATTTTAAAAATGCCAGAACCTGGTTTGAAACATTAGTGAGCTTAGGTGAGTCTTCAGAGTTTATTCATGAAAAACTAAGTCAAATTCATGCAGAATTTTCCGATTATAAACTGGCTATTGAACAACTGAAATTGGTTTTGAAATATAATCCTATTGATTCTAATGCTCTGTTTCTTATTGGTACATATTATGAGAGTTTACAAGATTACGCCAAAGCCGAAACTTATATCAAACAGGCTTTACTTTTAAAAGATGTGCCTTTAGATTATGAATATCAAAAACTAGGTGTTGTATTAAATAGGCAAGAAAAGTATAAAGATGCTATTGCAGCATTTAATAAATCCTTAAAAGAAAATCCGAAAAATGTAAGTTCAGAGTTTTATATTCTTTTGTCTAAGGATAAGTATTACGAGGATATAGATACCAAAATAAAACTCTATGAAAACTTTAGAAATCAGCACAGCGATACCTTTTATGCGCAATTTGCAGATCGGCGTATTTCCGAATTAAAAAAAGAGAAATTTTTAAAGGCTGAAGACTAAAGCTTTTAATATCCAAAAAAATTGTACTTTTCGGTTTCAGTTACATCATAATGAACCGCTTCTTTATTTTAGTTGTTTTCTTTTGTATTTGTTCTTGCGATTATTTCGACAAGAAAAAGGTCTATCCAGAAGATCTTCTTGAAGAAGAGTTGCAAACGTTTAATTGGAAAGATGTTGATGAATACCCTTCTTTTGAATCGTGTGATTCTGCAACAGGAAAGGAAAACAAAAAAATATGCTTTGAAAATACCTTACGAAGTATTCTTAACACAAGTCTGGCTCGACATCAAATTATCGTTTCCGAAGATATAAACGATACTATTCAACTTAAAATTACAATTGACAAACAAGGTCAGTTTTTTATTGATGATATTGTAAGTAGTGCCCTCACTAAAACCGAAATCCCTGAACTTGATAGTTTATTGAGAAGAAGTCTGGACAGTTTACCTAAAATTTACCCAGCGATAAAGCGAAGCCAGCAAGTAACTACAAAATTTGTACTTCCTGTGATTATAGCTATTGATTAAAATCTAATAGCTAATTTTTGCATCAATCGTAATGTTTCTACATATAGCCAGATAAGGGTTGCCAGAAGTCCCCAGGTTGCCAGCCATTCTTTCCATTTTGGAGCTCTGTTTTTATAACGTTCGATGTAGTCGAAATCTAATAGTAATGAAAATGAAGCTACTATAGCAGCGATGCAGTTAAATATTATTGCAAACCATGAGGTTCCCCATATATAGGTTTCAATGCCGAAAAATCCTAAAATCCATGATATGATATACACGACAAAAATACTGACTGCAGACGTGATGATAACACTTCGGAGTTTTTTAGTTACTTTAATAATTCGGGTTTGGTAGAGTAGAAGCATTACAAAAAACGTAATGATAGTCACACCGATAGCCTGATAGGGCAACTCTGGAAAATTACGATGTGCATACGCAGAAAAACCTCCTAAAAAAAAGCCTTTGGCGATGGTGTACAAGGGAACTAAAACAGGAGCCCAATGATACCTCACTGAAATAATCACACTAATAATGAGTGCCGCCAGCATACCTCCAAGAGTAAACCATTTTACCGACATACCTTCTTCGTTGAGCTTCCATATATAGGCAGTAATTCCTGCAATGACTAAAATTGATCCTAGAGATTTGATAAAAATCCCACTAACCGTCATTTTTTTTGAACTTGTTTTTGGGCTGTCCCAAAAGTAGCCAGAGAAAACGGGGTTATTTGTTTTATAGTTTGTGAGTGACATTATAAATTAAACTTGTAGCCAATAGAGAAATCGGTTGAAAAATTACCTTGATTATCTAAGAATAAGGCAAACAATTCATTGTAGCCTAAAGTAATAAAACTGTTTTCACTTACTCTAATGTCTGCACCAACACCAAAAATTAATGGCGCATCAAATGAGGTGTCATTAAAACTTTCGGTAGTTATAGTCCCGTTGTCTTCGGTAGCAATTGTAACATTTGAAAAATTAAGAGTTGCAAATTTTACATTTCCGTAGAGACTAAATTTAGCTTTATTAATAAATCTAAAACGATACCCTAAGGCTAATTCTGTTGTTGAATATTGTAATTCATCTTGTTCAAGAACATGTTTTACTTGTAAAAATGCAGCATGCCTAGAAATTTGATTCACGTCCAGCACTTCTAGTTCACCTCCAAAAAAAGGTGTTGTTAAGTTATCTGGATTGCTAACAAAAGGACTGTTTGTAATTCCGCCAAAAACACCCAGTCTAAACATAAGTTTATTTCTTTTTACTGTAGATTGATAGCTGGAATCAACGGAACTATTATAGGAGTCAACAAACTCTTTTAAACTGAAAAGGGTCAAATTTAACCGTTTAGTCGACATTGTAGCATTGGTTAACTCATTGAGTAAGGTTTTATACTCCTCCTGAAACTTACCGTCTTTTTTGGTATTAGTGAGTTCCATTATGGCACTAGATTCACTTTTAACAAAGTACCTGTAATTGCCATCGATGATATTCCAAAATAAATCGAGTTTACCATCGACTTCTTTTTTTAATTCTAATTGCTCACCATTAACTATATAGGTGTCTTGTGCTTCTAAGAATGAAAAGCTTAAGACAAAACAGATTAAACATACAATTTTTCGCATTTCGATATGGGTTTCAGTTTAGGTAAATCTAACAAAAATAAATGATAATAGCACTATTTACTATAGGCTCTGTCTTTCCATTTGTAGCCTTTAAACATAGAAGCAAAAGCAATGTAAACACTAAAAAAAGGATAAATTAAACTCGAAAACAAATAAGATGCCAGGTACTGTTCCTGATTAAAAAACCGTGCTGTTTTAAAAATCAATAAAAAATCAATTAACAACTTAATGCTAAAGGTGTACATCAATGTTTTTAGGCTTATGATTTGTAAAACATATAACAACGGTAAACAAACAAGTAACGCATTCATGAGCAACACTATAAATCCGGTAAGTTTTCCAAAACCGTTTTTATAACTTGAGGTTTTTGAAGCCCATCGCACTCGTTGTGCTTTCAAAGTACTAAAGTTTGGTTGTGCTTGTGTTGTGACTATGCTGTGACTACTTTTAATATACTGAACACTAGATGTATCATGTTTTACTGCTTTTTCTAGCAGAAAGATATCGTCTCCACTGGCTATTTTAGTATTGCCTTCAAAACCATTAACCGTATAAAAAAAGTCCTTCGTATAAGCAAGATTAGCACCATTACATAAAAAGGGTTTATGAATTCCGAAGCTTCCAATAGTAGCACCCTGAAGACTTAAGATATCCAACAATTGAAATCGTTGAAAAAAAGAATCGGGTGCCTTAAAAGTAACAGGTGCAACCAACATGTTTAATTGACGAGTATGGCTATAATTGTCAAAAGTATCTAACCAGTATTTAGGTAGTTCACAATCGGCATCTGTAGTAACAATCCAATCGTATTTTGCAAGAGCGATAGCAGTCGTTATGGCATCTTTTTTTGGAGATTTTGTAGTTCTGGTGTTAGGTACAACAGAAACATCTAATTGATCAAAATTGCTAAGTGTTGTGCGGATTAAGTCTACAGAATTATCAGTCGATTCATCATCTATAAAAAGAATTTCAAATAATGATTTCGGATAATTTAAAGCAACAACCGATGCTAAAAGCTGTGGCAAATTCTTCGATTCATTTCTAAACGGAATCACAACCGAAAATTTTGTTTTAGGACTGGTATCAGTAAGTTTGAAATCACTGATTTTATCAAAGCCATAGACGAAACTTCCTATTAAAAAAAGGTAAGCTATTGTAATAAGTAAGATTAAAATAAGCATTAGTCATCGTTTGTTTTTGGAAGATTAAAATTAAGCACATAATAACTACCAAACACGCTTGGGAGTACAAAATTTAACAGCCACATAAGGGTTACAATACTAAGAGTTGTAAACTCATTTACACCAACCAATGAAAATAAATACACCGCAACACTACCTTTAATGACAACATCAAAGATGAAAATCGACGGAATTATCGAAGCTAGTAAATACATACTGGTAATCACTACCATTGCATTATAATAACTCACATTAACACCAAATAATTGTAATAAGTAGTAAAACTGAAATGAGAATATAAGATACCTAAGTACAGACATTCCGAAAGTGATGATATGAATACTAACAGGTACATTTTTAATGAATGATTTTAATTTGTCAATCGAAAACCCCTTAATTCTAAATTTATTTTGCTTTAATCCAAAAACAGTGAATGCACCTGCAACAGCTATAATCGCTAAAGCCCTCGATATTTTAAAGTAATTGATCTCTATGTGATATTTAGAATGCATGAGCCATAACCCAATACAGCCCAATAGGACGGTTACGCTCATTTGCATCATATTACTTATCAAGTTAAGTAGCATAATCTGTTTGCGTTTTGATGAGGTAAAGTAAATCGCTTTTGCTCCATATTCTCCGATGCGGTTTGGAGTAAATAATGAAGCGGTTAAAGCACCTAAACTTTGCTCTAATGCATTTTTGAATGAAATAGCTTTGATATAACTGACTAAAGTTTTCCATTTTAAAATTTCGAAAAACCAATTAAAAAGGGTTAAAACGAATAAAAAAAGAATGTTTTTACCCGAAAACGAGTCGTTTTCTTTTAAAAATGCCCAAAATTCGTAAAAATCTAAATTTTCATTAGTCGCTAATTTCTTGTAGATAAAATAAAAAGCACCAACTACGATACTTAATTTAATAAGTACAAAAAAGAATTGTTTAGTTTTGTAAGGAAGGCTGCCAAAAAACATAAAACCAAAATGAGTTCTTGGCACAAAATAAACCTTTATAATGATATGACCTCAAATTATAGACTTCAAAAATGGAGTATTCTAGTCATGGTGCTGGTATGTTTTGTAAATACCTATGCGCAAAAGGATACAAATAAATGGAAAGCCCAAATCTCTTTGGGAGTTAATAGTCCGTCACAATCAGGTTTTGTCGACAATTTTCAAGCGAAATCTGTTAATTTTCCAACGGTAAACTTAGGGTTACAACACATGTTTAAGCGACAGTTAGGTGCCAAGTTAGATTTTGGCTTTAATCGTTTTTCGAGTGATGATAATTCAGTAGAATTTAAAACCAATTACACAAGACTCAATGCACAATTGGTGTATGATCCAACAGAGTCTATTACTTTTTTGCCTCAGCGTATGGGAGTAGTTTTGCATGCTGGACCGGGTTATAGTTTTGTGAAACCATTAGGTGATTTTGGGAGTAACAAAACGTCGTTTTTTAATGTGATGGGTGGTTTTGAACTTCATTATGGCTTGACCCAAGAGATTTCTGTTTTTGCCGATACGTCTTATATTTTAGGCTTCGGAAAAGATTTTGACCCAGAAACAGAAGGTTTTGGTTCGTTTAACGGAAACCTTTTAACGGTAAGCTTTGGAGTTACATTCTCTATAAGTGGCTGTCAATACTGCGATTAATGAGTAACGAAAAAATTATATTAGGCATTGACCCAGGAACGACAATAATGGGTTTCGGACTCATAAAAGTTGTCGGTAAAAAGATGTCTTTTTTGCAATTGAATGAGTTGGATTTAAAAAAATACTCCGACCATTATCTCAAACTAAAACTCATTTTTGAGCGCACTATTGAGCTCATCGATACGCATCATCCAGATGAAATTGCCATCGAAGCGCCTTTCTTTGGAAAAAATGTACAAAGTATGCTTAAACTTGGACGTGCTCAAGGTGTTGCTATGGCTGCAGGTTTGTCTCGCGAAGTGCCTATTACTGAATATTCTCCAAAAAAAATTAAAATGGCTATCACAGGAAGTGGTAACGCAAGTAAAGAGCAAGTGGCTAAAATGTTACAGAGTTTATTAGACCTCAAAACCTTACCAAAAAATTTAGATGCTACCGATGGACTTGCAGCAGCGGTGTGTCATTTTTATAATCAAGGTCGCGTAGAGATTGGTAAAAGCTATTCGGGTTGGAGTGCTTTTGTAAAGCAAAATGAGGATCGCGTTAAGAAATAATCGAATGAAAAACCTAATCTGTTTCTTTCTGTTTTTATGTGTAATAGCTTGTAAAGATGTAAAGGAAGAATCAAATTCAGATCGTTCGGAAATTACACCTACTCCTAAAACAGAACTGGTAGATTCATGTACAGGAATCGATTTAAAACTTGAAATTCTTTTTAGCAGATCAGGATTCTTAGAGCAATTAGCAGGACAACCGAGAAATGAAAATTTTCGAGAATTACCTGATAAAGAAAAGGTCACCTATTTAGATTTGTCTGCGATGAAATTGACTAAGCTACCACAAGAGCTTTTTGAGTTTAAAAACTTAGTAGGTTTAAATATTTCGAGTAATAATTTTACAGATAAAAAACAGCTTTTCAAAGATTTATCTAGATTTTCAAACTTAAAAGTACTACGCCTAAACTGGTCTAAAATTACGAGCCTTCCAGATAATATTGAATTATTATCAAACTTAGAAGTTTTATGTTTAGCAAGTAACCGTATTAGCTTTCTTCCTGAAACCATTGGGAAGTTAACAAAACTCAAACTTTTAGATTTGACCAATAATAAAAGTTTAAAAACGTTACCTGAAACCATCAAAAACTTAACATGCTTGCAACTTTTAGATGTGTCAGGAACACGACTATCTCGTTTAAGAGATGAAGTTTTGCAATGCACAGAACTCATTATAATTAAAGGAAATGCTGCTAAAATTGAATCCCTTCCTCATGCTATTGGAAATCTTACAAAGCTTAAGAGTATTAATTTAGCATATAATAATATTAGTGAGTTACCTAAGTCAATGGGCCAACTTAATAACTTAGAACATTTAAGTTTAAGTGGAAATGATATAGTCACATTACCTACGGAATTTTCAAATTTAAAGAACCTCGAATTTTTAGCTTTAGCTTACAACCGCTTTAAAGATTTTCCTGAGGAAGTTTTAGAATTACACAAAATTCATAATTTATGGTTGAATAATAATAGCTTTAAGAGCATTCCATCTGAAGTTGGAAACATGAAAACATTAACGCATCTATTAGTTGATCATGAGATAATTACCGATGATAATATAGCTGCCATTAAACATGTTAATTCTAAATTAAGAATCATCAGGCAAGATTCAAGACGCTATGTAAAAGGTGGTAAAAAACGCAAAAACTAATGTCTGGCATCTACATCCATATCCCATTTTGCAAACAGGCTTGTCATTACTGTGATTTTCATTTTTCGACCTCATTAAAAAAGAAAGACGAGCTTATACATGCCTTAGCCAAAGAATTGCTAATGCGTAAAACAGAATTTAAACATTCAACGGTTGATACCATTTATTTTGGTGGAGGCACACCAAGTTTGTTAAGCATTAGTGAAATTCAGTTTTTAATAGATACAATTCATCAACATTTTACAGTTTCCGAAGCCCCAGAAATTACGCTTGAAGCTAATCCTGATGACTTGTCAGTCTCTAAAGTTGAAATGCTGGCGCAGAGCCCAATCAACCGTTTGAGCATTGGAATTCAATCTTTTTTTGAAGCCGATTTAAAACTGATGAATCGAGCCCATAACAGTACCGAAGCTATCGAATGTTTGGAGGAAGCAACGAAGCATTTTGATAATATTTCAATCGATTTAATCTACGGAATTCCAGGTTTGACTAATGCGAAATGGCAAGAGAATATTGAGACCGCCTTGAGCTATAATATTCCGCATATTTCAAGTTATGCATTAACTGTCGAGCCCAAAACGGCTCTGGAGCGATTTATAAAAAAAGGAATCATTGAAAACGTTGACGATGATGCTGCACAAGAACAGTTTCATATATTAATCGATACTTTAGAAGCACATGATTTTGTACATTATGAACTGTCTAATTTTGGCAAAGCCAATTACTTCAGCAGGAATAATTCGGCGTATTGGCAAGGCAAACCTTATTTAGGAATTGGGCCATCAGCACATTCGTTTAACGGAAACGAGCGTAGTTGGAATGTTCGTAACAATTCAATATATATTCAAAATATTGAGAATGATATACTTCCGAAGGAAACAGAAACTTTAACAACAACCGATAAATACAACGAGTATATCATGACAGGTTTGCGCACTATTTGGGGTGTTTCGTTAGATAAAGTTGCTCAGGATTTTGGAAAAAACTACAAAGATTATCTTTTACTTCAAGCCGAATCTTTTATAAATCAACAATTATTGTATATTGATAATGAAAAGCTATTAGTGACCAAAAAAGGAAAATTTTTGAGTGACGGTATAGCTTCAGATTTGTTTAAAATTAATTTATAATGTTAGCCACAATTCAATACAACTCCCGAAAACTTCAAATCGATTTATCACAACCTTTAGATATATCTATGCCCTTGCGTGCTTCGACATCCAATGTCAATGCCTGGTATATTGACGAACCCAAAATCGAACCGGTTAAATTTGATGACGATATTATTAGCGTTGCCGAAGGTGCTGTTGTTAATTTTAATTCGATTCAGTTTAATCCGCATGCACATGGTACGCATACCGAATGTGTTGGGCATATCACCAAAAAAGTGCATTCTATAAATCAGCATTTAAAGCAGTTTTTCTTTTTAGCAGAAGTCATTACAGTGGCGCCAGAACATATAAAAAAAGATACAGTTATTTCTAAAGCGCAGTTGCAGTTTGCCTTGGGAAATAAAAAAAGAGATGCGATTGTTATACGAACAATGCCTAATACCAACGAAAAATTATCACAACAGTATTCGCATACCAATTGGACCTATTTGGAAGAAGAGGCTGTTAAATTTTTAGTAAAAAAAGGCATCAAACATCTACTTATCGATTTGCCTAGCGTGGATCGCGAAGAAGATGGTGGCGAATTAAAAGCTCATAAAGCCTTCTGGAATTACCACGGAAAATTGCGTAAAGATGCCACAATTACAGAACTTATATATGTGCCTAATCAGGTCGAAGATGGCGAGTATTTTTTAAACTTACAAATTGCGCCTTTTGAAAATGATGCCTCACCAAGTAAACCTATTTTGTATAAAGTATTAGAGTAACAGATGTTATTTTTATTCGGAAATATATCCGATTCAAATTATGGCTTAAAATTTGAAAGTAAAGTTCTGAACGATAACATTGTATAGAAAAACCACCTATGGACACATTTTTTATAATCATCTTAAGCATCCTTGTGACACTCGGAATTGTAACCCTTGTAAAACAATTCAGATTAAAAAAACAAACCAATTCACAATCATTAATCTTGCTGGATAAAATTAAAAGAGTTTGCAAATTAATCTCTGTGGAAGGTGATTTTGCTGAGATTTATCATTACGAAGATGTTAAAGAACGGTTCTTAAAACTTATTTCTAGTCGGAAAAAAGCTTTAGTTGTGATTAATGCCAAAGCGCATGTAGGTTTTGATTTGTCTAAAATAAAAATGGATTCAGATGTCAAAACGAAAACGGTCAGGTTATTTCATTTTCCGCAACCTGAAGTGCTAAGCATAGAAACCGATTTAAATTACTATGATAAGTCTGATGGCATGTTTAACAAATTTGAAGCTTCCGATTTAACAGAGCTTCATAACGAAGCCAAACTACATATTATGAATAAGGTTCCAGAAAGCGGACTCTACGACATTGCAAAACGAGAAGCTTTAGATTCGGTTCTACTTATCGAAAGTATCGTAGAAACCATTGGCTGGAAACTCGATTATTCAGCATTAAAAATAGAAGATAAAACGCCTAAAAAACTTCAAGAGTGAATATAGAACAACTAAGAGCTTATTGCTTAGATAAAAAAGCTGTAACCGAGCATTTTCCGTTTGATGAAGATACGCTTGTGTTTAAGGTCTTGGATAAGATGTTCGCTTTGGTCTCTTTAAAAAAGTGGGAGGAAGGCAATGCTTTTATCAACTTAAAATGTGATCCAGAATATGCCATTGAGCTTAGAGAAACTTATGATAGCATTCAACCAGGTTATCACATGCATAAAAACCTATGGAACAGCGTTTATCTCCATAATGGCGATTTGTCGCCTCAATTGGTTTGCGAGCTTATCGATCATTCTTACGATATGGTCGTCAAAGGAATGACCAAGAAAAAGCGTCAAGAACTGGAATCATAATTCGTTTATCTACAGAAAACAACCATCCGTCTAACGAGACGGTTATACTACAGAAATTTTTAATTTTCAAAGGCTTGTCATTATAAATTTGTCTACAGATTAATTAATGATAAAGATCCATGCTCCCTTTTGTACCCAAACTAGTATTCAAATTAAAGAACTTATTCTCTGAAGACATTTCAGTAACATATGAAGAGAACGATAATTTGATGTTAATTTCAAAAGAAACCATGTCAACAGGAAAACAATTACAAGCAAGTTTAAAACATCTAGAGTTTATAAGTTTTTTTGAAACTCATATTGATGTTCGTAAAGCAGATAGCTATTCTTTGAATTTTTTACTTGAACTTGAAAGAATTAAATACGATTCTCAAATCAATACGATTAAGTTAATTGAGTATCAGAAATCATAAACATCATTTCCATTCGTCGACACTTAAAGGTTATTCACCGACACTTAATTTAGATTAAGCGAAATATACTTTACAACAGTTGTAATTGACATATTTTGCCATTTAAATAATCAATGTCCTCCCTTATGAGTAATGTACTAAAAGTTCTTTTAATTGAAGATGACACTATTGAAGTCATGAAATTAAACAGAGTAATTAAGTCTTTGAACCTTAAACATCAAATTGTTGAAGCCAACAATGGCGAAGATGCTTTAGATATTTTAAAGAAAAAAGAAGTGTTACCAGACATAATTTTATTAGATTTAAATATGCCTAAAATAAATGGAATAGAATTTTTAGGTATTTTAAAAAGCGATGAAACGTTGAGATACATACCAACAATCATATTAACAACGTCTAATAATCAAAAAGACTTATTAGAGTGTTACAAAATTGGTGTAGCAGGATATGTTTTAAAGCCTTTGAAGTATGAGGACTATGTTAAAAAAATAGAAAAGATATTTGCCTATTGGAGTATTAACGAATTAATAAAAGCATAATGAAAGGTATTGTATTTACAGAATTTTTAGATTTAGTAGAAGATAAGTTTGGTTTAGAAATGGTAGATCATATCATAACTAATTCTGATTTAGAATCTCAAGGTGTTTATACTGCAGTAGGAACATATAAGTTCTCAGAGATGCTTCAATTATTACAGCATTTAAGTACTAGGACAAAAATGAGCATTGATGATTTATTACTGGTATATGCCGAACATTTTTTTGGTGTCTTAGAAGATAGTTATCCTGGGCTTTTAGCGACCTACAAAGATCCTATCGAAATGATATCGTCTATAGAAAACCATATTCATGTGGAGGTGAGGAAAATTTATCCTGATGCCGAATTACCTACTTTTGAAGTTATTGAAAAAACCGAAAATTCATTAATAATGGATTATAAATCGAGTAGAGCGATGCATCATTTTGGATTGGGCTTAATGAATAAAACATTTGAGTATTTTAATTCTTCTGCAAGTATCGTTTTAGAAAAGATTAAGGACGATGGAACAGAAGTACGTTTTATAATTGAACAAAATTAATGAGTCAAGATCAGCTTGACATATTAAAACGAGCTCTAGAGCGGGAAAAGGCTGCCAGAAAAGCTGCCGAAAAAATTCTTGAAGAAAAATCAAGAGAGCTATTTCTAACATCTCAAAAATTAGAACTTTTATTAGAAGAGAAATCTTCTCAACTCCAAGGTATATTCGAAAATATTGTCGATGCATATGTGGTAATGGATCTCGAAGGAAAGGTTCTCAAACTCAATGAAGCTGCAACAAAATTATTTGGCTATGATATAAGTAAAGAATCCTTGAATGTTCAAAATCTGATTTATAAGGATGATTACGACTACGCTATGAATTCGTTTCATCAGCTCAAAACCAATGGTTTTTTTAAAGATTACGAAGCCAGAGTTTATACAAAATCTAAGGAAGTTAAATGGGTACATATCAATGCCAGTGTCGTTTTTGATAAAAAGAAAAGACCCATTGCAGCACAAGGTATTGTTCGTGATATCACAGACCAAAAAGCTTCTGAAGAAAAACTTATCGAATCTGAAAACCGATTAGCGGCACTCATACTTAATCTTGATAGTGGTATTGTTTTAGAAGATGAAAACCGAAACATTGTATTAACTAATAAGAAATTTTGTAACCTGTTTAATATCAATGCACAACCTGATGATTTAATCGGTATAGATTGTACCTCGGCTTCTGAACAAAACAAAATGCTATTTAAAGACCCTGAAGCTTTTATTGAAAGAATGAAAGCTATAGATAAGGATAAGCAATTAGTCATTGGTGATGAATTAGAGATGTTAGATGGTAAAATCCTTGAGCGTAACTATATGCCAATAACCATTGGAGAAAAATCGAAAGGGTTTTTATGGACCTTTACTGATGTCACTTTGAAAAGAACATATCGTAAAAGTTTAGAAACACAAAAGCAAAAGTATTATGGCATAATTGCTAATATGCATTTGGGATTAGTCGAAGTCAATAACGATGATGAAATTTTAATGATTAATCAGAGTTTTTCTGAGATGTCAGGTTATACTCAAGATGAAGTTTTAGGAAAAAAGGCAGGGCTATTATTCCCAATTGAAGGTGGGTCTGATATTATTTCAGAAGAAAATAAAAAACGGCAACAAGGACAATCTAATTCATATGAACTAAAAGTGAAAACCAAACAAGGTCATATTCGCTATTGGTTAATTAGTGGTGCTCCAAACTATGATTTAAATGGTGAAGTCGTCGGCTCTATAGGGATTCATTTAGACATTACAGATTTAAAAACTTTAGAGTATCAAAAAGAAAAATTGCTTTTAGAACTGGAAAAGAGTAATAACGAACTTCAAGAATATGCTCATATTGTTTCTCACGATTTAAAATCGCCATTGCGAAGTATTGATGCTTTAATAAACTGGATAAAAGAAGATAATAAAGGTAAGTTAGATGATGTCAGTTTACAAAATTTTAATCATATAGAGCGTACTTTAGAGAAAATGGAATTGCTTATTTCAGATATTTTAGATTACTCCAGTATTGGTGCAATGAATGATGAAAAAACCAATGTAGACATTGCTGTTTTGGTCGATGATTTAATTAAAATTTTGTACGTTCCAGAACATGTTTCAATTTCAGTTAGCAATAAGCTCCCAAGTCTAAAAGGAGATAAGGTCAAACTCCAGCAATTATTTCAAAATCTAATAAGCAATGCTATTAAATTTATAGATAAACCTGAAGGTATAATCACCATAGACGTTACATCTAAAAGCGATTGTTATGAATTTTCGATTTCAGACAATGGGATAGGGATTGAAAAACAGTTTTATGATAAAATATTTAAGATATTCCATGCTCTAAATAAAAGTAAAGACTCTACTGGTATTGGCTTGTCAATAGTGAAAAAAATTGTAAATCAGCATGAAGGTAACATATGGTTAGAGAGTGAATTAGGGAAAGGAACAACCTTCTACTTTACATTAAAAAAATAACAATGAAAACAGTACAATTAGTAAAACATAAAGATCAACAGTGGACATATGTTGGTGAAAATCAAAAATTAAATGAACCATTAGTTCTTGTGTTCGGTAATAGATATTTGCTTGAAGAGCATTCTATCTATGAGGAAATAAAAGCTATATTTCCAGATGGTCACATCGTATTTGGATCAGCATGTGCTGAAATTTCTTCAAGTACAGTAAATGAAGACAGCATCACCATAACTGCAATGGAGTTTGAAAAAAGCCGCTTTCTTATTAAAACAAGTAACGTTTTAAATGCAGATTTAGACAGTTTTAAAACAGGAAATGATTTGATAAAACAATTTCCTGAAAAAGATTTAAAATATGTCTTTGTCGTATCTGAAGGAAGTTTTATTAACGGAAGTCAACTTACAAAAGGAATGACTGCTTCTACTCAAAATAACCTGTTAATTACAGGAGGTTTATGTGGTGATGATACACGCTTTGAAAAAACATTAGCTTCGTATAATGAAAACCCAAAAGAAGGCGAAATTGTAGCTGTTGGATTTTATGGCGAATCTCTAGAAATTACATTTTCAATTCATGGAGGCTGGACACCTTTTGGTCCAGAACGAATTGTCACCAAATCTAAAGATAATACGCTATACGAACTAGATGGTCAACCTGCTTTAGATTTATACAAAACCTATTTAGGTGATAAAGCTAAAGATTTACCAGGAGCAGCTTTGCTCTATCCTTTAAATGTCACTTCAAAAGACGAAAGTCAATCGATAGTAAGGTCTATTTTAAATATAAATGAAGCTGAAAACGCAGTAATTCTTGCAGGAGATATTCCTGAAAACTCAAAAGTACAATTGATGATGACTAATGTCGATCATATTGCTAACGCATCAGAACGAGCAGCAAAACAGGCTTTAGAATATAGAGAACACAAACCAGAAGTTGCCTTTTTAGTCAGTTGTATTGGTCGTAAATTGGTGTTAGATCAACGCGTAGAAGAAGAAATTGAAGAAGTAATAGAAGTTTTAGGCGATGATACTACAGTAAGCGGTTTTTATTCCTATGGTGAAATTGCACCTTTTCATGGAGAAATAGCTTGCCAGTTACATAATCAAACAATGACGATAACGTTAATAAGTGAATAATGAATTCGTTGCTCAAACGTCAAATACGAAAATATTTAAGTGAAGAGCTTAAGCATGATACATCTTTAGAGGAGTTCATCAATGCTGTTGATAGGTCTTACAATAATTTTGACGAGCAATCTGCCATGATTCAAAGAGCAATGTCTATAAGTTCAGATGAATTGTATAAGGCTAACAGGCAACTACAAAAAGAGGCAAACGAGCAGAAAGAGTTAATAGATAAACTCAAAAATGTTATTGATACGCTCAAATTTTATAATCTTGAGGATAATAAACCCACTGAACATTTAGATTTGAATGGGTCAAAACTGGTTGACTTTATTGACAATCAAACCAAAGAGATTATAGAAATAAATAAACAGAAAGAATCGCTTTTAAATGAATTAGCACATCAAAATCAGGAGCTTAGTGATTATGCTCATATGGTATCTCACGATTTAAAATCACCATTACGAAGTATCGATGCTTTAACAGCCTGGTTAAAAGAAGATTATAGTGATGCTTTTGACGAGAATGGTCAGAAAACGATACGTCTTATTAGGAATAATGTCGAAAAGATGGATACCTTGATTAATGGAATTCTTGAATATTCAACCATTGGTAAAAATCAAATAGAGGTTTATGATGTCAATTTAAATACGCTTATTGATGATATATTAAAGATTATTCAAGTTCCAGAACACATTCAGATTTCTAGATCTAAATTACCAGTTGTAAAAGGAGATAAATACAGACTTCAGCAGCTTTTCCAAAACTTAATCGGAAACGCAATTAATTATAATGATAAAGATAAAGGACGAATTGAAATTGGAGCGGAAGATAAAGGAAGCCTTTGGCAATTTTACGTAAAAGATAATGGTAAAGGTATTCCCGACGCTTATTTTGAAAAGATTTTTAAAACCTTTGAAACCCTAGATAGTGGAAATCAATCAACAGGTATTGGGTTGTCAATCGTTAGAAAAATTGTAGAACTTTATGGTGGTGAAATATGGTTGACCTCTAAAGTTAACGAAGGCACAATATTTTATTTTACACTAAAAAAATAGTTATGGAACAACCTAATTTGTCATATATACATAGTATGTCTGGAGGAGATCAAGCTTTTGAACAAAAGTTAATCCACATCATAAAAACAGAATTTCCTATAGAAAAGCAAGTCTATTTTGATAACATTTCAGCAAAAGACTATAAACTTACTGCTGAGATTGTTCACAAACTTAAACATAAAATTAGTATTTTAGGCCTTGAGAAAAGTTATGATGTTGCCGTAAATTATGAAACTAATTTGCTTGAAGATAAAACATTACTTCAGGATGAGTTTGAAGCTATTTTACAAATCATGACTAATTATTTACAAGAGTTATAATGAGGTAAAATTTTTATGAATTGTATTATTATTGATGATGAAGCAACAGCCAGAGCAATTATTGGTCAGTTATGTTCTAATGTAAAAAGTTTAAATGTTTTAGAGGAATTTCCAAATGCCATTCAAGCTATAAAATATTTAAATCAAAATGAAATTGATCTAATCTTCTTAGATATTCATATGCCAGATTTTACAGGCTTTGATTTCATAGAAACGCTTAAAAATCCACCAAAAATTATTCTAACAACTTCCGATTCTAATTTTGCTATTCAGGCTTTTGAGTACGATTGTATTGTAGATTATTTGGTGAAACCTATTGCACTAGATCGTTTTCAAAAAGCAATCCTAAAAGCTGAAGCTAAAACGAATAAGCCAATAGAGGCGTCTGCTTCTGAAAAAGTAGAATCTACATCAGGAAATGATTTGTATGTGAATATTGACCGCCGACTCATAAAAATTGACATTCCAAGCATTTATTTGGTCGAAGCTAAAGGTGATTATATTCATGTAAAAACCGAAAATCAAAATTATACAGTGCATTCTACTTTGAAGAAAATCGAAGAGAAATTACCAAACGACTTATTCTTAAAAGTACATCGTTCTTATATCATCAACGTTGATAAAATTATTGATATTGAAGATAACAGTGTACTAATTAAAAAGGATGTGATTCCTGTTAGTCGTTCTAACAGACCAGAATTAATGAAGCGTCTAAACTTGCTATAAAACCATTAATCGACACTTTTTGGTATTCTACCTAGCCTTCGGTTCTAACAGTCGAAATTGTTATAGGTATCATAATATTCCTTTTACTTTTGTTGTAACAAATACGAGATAAGTAGTTTGTTTGATTAATGGCAACTTAAGAGGCAAAAGGATTTTATTCTTTTGCCTTTTTTATTTTCACAACTCACCTTTGATGTCATATGTCTATAGTTGTCAGATTATAGTGTTCTAAACATGTGTGATTCTGATTATGAAACACAGTCGATATATTTTATAATTAAAAACCATTCATCGATACAAAAAGACAATCCAACCTAGTCTAAGATACGTCTATCGAAAATCAGAAAAACAGAGTGTATAACAGAATATATTTGCTTCAGAATCTCAAATAAAACAGATAATGAGTAAACTTTACACTTTAAAAAATCAACTAGTCCTATTAAGTACAATCTTGATGTGTTTCATCACAAAAGCGCAAGATATTCCATTCGATTGTGACTATAACGCCTATCTATTTCAATACAATGATGTCTACGCAGTAGATTTGGCTTCAGGTAATTCTTATCAAGTTGCACAAGATGTCACGTCGGGTAATATCAATGCAGCAGCATACAATCCTGCTGATGGTTTTATTTGGGGATCGTTAACTTCACCTGCAAAATCAATTGTTCGTATTGGTAGAAATTTTACCACAACAACATTTTATGTAGATGAGTTACCAACAAATAACAGATATGTTGGCGATATAAGTAGTACAGGAGTTTATTATTTAAAAGGAGGAGGAACAACGTATTATAAAATTAATCTTAATCCCGAATCTGAAAACTACACGCAACATCAAGAAACAACAACGTTGTCTCAAAATATAAATATTCATGATTGGGCATTTAATGCTGTTGATGGATACTTATATTCTGTAGAAAAAAACAGTAATATTTTATATCGCATTGATCCTTCTAATGGAAATGTACTAGCTCTAGGCGAAGTGCCAATTTTGTCTGGGTTAAACTACACTTATGGTGCTGTCTATTTTGATGCTGACGGTCGTTTTTATGTGTCGGCTAATCAAACAGGGACGATTTATGTCATTCAAAATGTTCAAAATTTGGCTGTGAATAGTATAATGGACTCTAATTTATTTGCTTTCGGTCCTTCTAGTTCAAGTAATGATGGTGCACGTTGTCCTACTGCTCCGGTTTTACAAGAAATTTGCGATAATGGAATTGATGATGATGGCGACGGACTTATAGATTGTGAGGATCCTTCATGTTCAGGTTTTGGTGATTGTGCAGTCATTGTACCTCCGACATCTGGTGGAAATGATGGCGGACTGGAAAGTAATAACAGACTTTCAGAGCAAATAAATACACGAAACTTTAATCGTGCAAAAACAGGTTATACATTCGATAGAAGTAAAGCTAAGCGCTTGACAAAATTAGATAGCTATTTTCAGAGAAATGCTAATTCTGAATTTACACTCGAAGATTTTATTCCATTAGACGTGATTAATGAAGATGAAGTTATCGAGTCTACGCCAAGTGATTTATTAGCAATTACCAATGCTACCGAAATTTATGCAGTTGATTATATAGAAAGCAATACTCCTGTAGCTTCAATCATGGCACTAAAAACTGAAAATGGCGTTTATGAACACACAAAATATATTTGTGATAGACTGCTGGGTGCCGAATTAATCTCAGTCAACACCATTGATATCAACGGACATTCATTTATCAAATCTATTATCAAGAATGTTGATGGCACTTATGAGTTTGTATTGAGTTTATCTGCTAAAGTGGTAAATAATGACGAAAATTTTGCCATCGAAAGCCATTGGAATCTAGATCAATACGAACAAAATGTTACATTTTACAACTTTCAAATTTGGACCAACGCTATAGACGATTTACATGCTCTGGGTCAAGAAGTCTTAAATCTACTAGAGGTTCAAAAGCCTATCTCAAGTTATGATAATTCAATCCCTCCGACGGTTTTCGTTAGAAAAGGAAAATATATTAATGGTTCCCTTAACCTACAAATCATTAATACCAATGCTACCGAAAACGTCACCTTTGACGCAGGTTTTAGAACGACTGAAACAAGCGAATTTGGAGCCCTAAACTCTACCATAAACCTTAACCAAGATTACATTACAAACCTACAGTTAGAAACCGGAAATCTATTTGATATCGGATTTAGAATTGGTGATGGCATCGCAACACCAGACGATTTATTCATGTCTGATGGACCATGGGGAATCGACGATTCTCAACAAGATACAACAGTTGATACGTATGCTGTTATTCCTAACAACTATACCTATGACGTTTTAGACTTCCCAATAGAACGAAACGTTGTATTAAAAGCAACTACAAGTAGCTATGTTGCTGCTTATAGAGCATTAACACCAAGATTTAAGGCGGTTGATCTTAGCGATTATAATAGTCTGAAATTTAGTGCTAGAGGTACAGGTGAATTACAAATTACCTTTGTAAAAGAAAGTATTTCTAACTGGGAAGAACAATATCACGCTAATATCACATTAGACAATGTTATTCAGGATTATGTATTACCAATATCTGGTTTTGAGTCTGAAAGCGGGTTTGATGCCGTTTTAGATGACGTTGTGACTGTAGTATTTACTATGGTAAGTGAAGATGGTATTACAACTACAAAAGAATTGACATTAGAAAACTTACGTTTGTCTCAAGATACTTTATCAGTTGAAGATATAGCTGACGAAACATCGAAGCTATCTGCTGTGCCAAACCCAATGACGTCATCAACAAGTATTCAGTTTTCAGCAAAACACACAGAGACTGTACAATTTGTAGTCTATGACCAATTAGGAAAGATTGTGTATCAAACCACTCACAAAACTACTCCTGGAACAAATGAAATGACTTTAGATAGAAATAACTTGAGTGCAGGTTTGTATTTCTGTAAGATACTAAGTCACGACACCTTATATACCCCATTAAAATTAATTATTAGATAACCCTAGACTAATCTTAATTCAACTGAGCATTGAGATTTGCAGCAAAGTTGAATTTAGTAAAGGCAAAAGTGAAAACTTTTGCCTTTTTTTATTTAGTACAGGAAAGATTGACTGTCAATTAATTAATCAATAGAGTTGTCGCTGTTTTATAACTTATGAACCAGTATTTACAAAACGTACCTACAAATGGTATTATAATCTCGTTCTGGTATACGTTAAATACATAGTATATAGTGATAATACTGCCTGGAAATGAAAGACTGTAATGCTGGAGTTGAGCAAGATTTTAGTTAAGTCTATAATTGTATTTAAGAGACACAAAAACCTTACTCTGAAAGTAGTAGATGCTTAAACCCAAGAACACTATGGTATTAAGTTATTGCTAATGATTTTGAATTGAATAAAATGAATACAATCACCAATAGGTGAGACTGGTATTGATGATTATCACTAACTTAACTTTGAATCAAATGGATTTGTCTTGTGGAAGATCCTTTAGTAATGATGTGGTTGATCTAATAATTTAGAATGGTGTTTAACCGCAAATGGAAATCACTGAATCTTATAATGCAAATTTGTGTTGTCATGAGAAATGACGATTTATAGACATTTATCTAATGACTTTAATTAGAGTAGCGCATTGTTTTATTTTGATAACCTCAGAGATAACGATAAAAAGGTGTTAGTTAAAGAACGAACACCTTCATTATTCTTGATTTTGGCTTTTATAGTGAGGAGATATGAAGATAAACTTCAAACAATCATCCATCTATTAGCCTTGATCCAAATATTTACTTTCTAAATACAGGTGCATCAAATAAGTGCCATTTAAAACGTAAGCCTATTTCGGTAAAGGTAAAACCTGCAGCAGTTGCAGAAGCAATATTACTTCTTGTTCCAAAGACATTTGCCATACAACGTTCAGAAAATTTATAACCTATTTTTCCTTGAACGCGATAGGTGCTCTGGCGCTCTCCATCTTCAATAAATTGAAACCCAGTTGCAGCTGTTAACTCGTAAAACCACTGTTTGGATTTAGTGATGTTTTCATCTTTAATTAAATTTAAAAATACTTCTCCTGCTTGAAAAGATTCTGGACTAAAGTATACGGTTGGCACTTGGTCTGCAAAAGTGATATATTGGTAATTTAACCCCATTTTTAAAGAGGGCTTTGAGAATAGATTATAGTATAGAGATGTAAATAGTAAGTTTCTTTTATTACCATCATTTTGAGAAGTGTGCATAAATTGAGTAAACCAGCCTAAATTAAAATTTGTATTTAGGTTATAATTTGCATAGTAGTTATTTTGTACAATCTCACGATCTAATAAGTCGGCGTTAAAACTTTGAATGTCTCTCTTGTAGCCAATATCTAAAGTTTGTAGTTTCAAGGGTTTAATATTGAAGGATACATCTGTTAAAAGTTGGGTATAGTTATTACTTTCAGTGTTTGCTGTGGTTAATCCAGTAGTGCCATTAAAGGTGATATTATTTATTAACTGGTAAGATAAACCCAATGAAATATCATTAGAATTTGCTTCGTTATTTGTAACCGAATTATTTGTTGTTCTGTAATTGTAACGTCCTAAAAGCTTAAATTTTGTTGAAAGCGGAAACGATACATTAGTATTAAATGTAAACGCTCTGTTATTGCCATTATCAAAAGTGTATGCTGCTTTAGAATCTGAAACAGGTATAAAACTAGTATTTAAGATGTTGATGAAATTTAAAGCATCCTTTTGATTGTCATAAAATTTCAAAGTGTTTTCTGCTGAAATATAAGCGTCATCATAGTATCCCAATGCTTTTAAGGCATTCGCTTTTCCTAGATTGCCATCAAATGATGTACTGTCGTTTTCTAATATTCTATTGTAGTCACTAAGACTTTTTTTAAAGTTACTCTTATAAATATTTAATGTTGCTCTTAATGCTAAAACCCAATTTGCATTTGGACTATTAGCTATTAACTCATCAATACTGTGTTCGGCTTGTTTGTATTTTTTATTCCAGATTAAGGCTTGAATGTAACGCTCAGTGGTTTGTTGTATCAAAACTTCAGATGTTTTGGTATCTATGCTAGTATAAGCATCATGACTCAATTGTAAAGCATGTTTTTCTTTTCCGTTTAAATGAGCAACTAAAGCTAATCCGTTTAAAGCCTCTATTGTGTGTAAAGGGTTTTCAGCCAATCGCTTGTATGTGCCTTTTGCAAAATCTAACTGATTGTTAATTAAGTAGAGATTCGCGAGATTCATTAAAGTTTCTTTGTCTTCACCAAATAATTCTAAATTTTTAATTAATAATATTTCAGCTTCATCATAAAGTTGTGCGAGCTGCTTTTGATAAGCAAATCCTAAATAAATATATTTTTTAGAAATCAAAGCGTTAGGATTTCCCGGAGAGACCTCTAAAGCTTTATTCACATAGATCAATGCATTATTATAGTCTTTTAGGTTAGACAAAGTATTTGCTAATCCTAATAGAGCAGGAAAACTTTCAGGTGCTTCAAAAACTAATGCTTCATAGTAGCTTTTGGCATCACTAAATTCATTTTTCCATAATAAAGACTCACCATAATTGAGTTTGACTTCAAAATCGGTTGGATACTCTTTCAGCAGTTCTAAAAAAATATGATTTGCTTTTTCTGGATCACCATTTAAACCCACAGCTCTTCCGTAGCATAAACGAGCTGTTTTGTTTTTAGGATATGATTTTAATACGGTATCGAAAAATGTTTCTGCTAATGCATATTCACCAGTTTCTAAGTGGTTAAAACCTTCCTGCATATTTTGAGCATTACTCGTAACTACAAGTAATAAAAAGGAGGCTAATATCAATGATTTTAAAGTCTTCATATCTGTTTGATTTGCTTAATTGCAAGTTACGGATGAATACCGCTTCATTCATCTACAGTAAAATGTCATCCGTCGAAATCAAAAGGGTTTACACAGAAGTTGTTAAGATATTAGCGTCAGATTTAAACACATAACCATTAAAAAATTACAATTATGGCTTTACAAATTTTAGAAGAAAACGGAACATTTGAACTACATGGAAGTTTAACCACAGCAACAACAAAATCCTTTATTATGCACTTTGAGCACATGATCAATACGGTGAAAAATATTACTATAAATATTGATAATGTAAACACAATTGATGCAACAGGTGTTGAGGCTTTAAAAATGGTAATGACTAATGCTTTGCGCTCTAATCATATATTTTCAGTTATAGGAAACGGGTGTAAAGATATTTATGATGAGTATAAGAGTTCAGTCGCAGCATAATTTTAAAAATCAAAACATAAAAAACATGCAAGTTATTTCAGCTATTAAATCAAAAACATTAACTCCAGAACAGCTATTTATGCTTAGTGTATTATTAGTTAATGGAGGTAATTATTTATATAATTTGGTTTTGGGTCGACTTTTAGGTCCAGAGCAATTTGCTGATGCTGCAGTTTTAATCACCTTTTTATTGGTTTTATCCTTTATAGCGATGACCTTTCAGCTAGTAACAGCAAAATTCTCAGTACTGTTTGAACATAAAATATTAACGCGTTTTATTTCACAGCTTTATAAAAACGCGATAGGTACAGGTGTAATTTTAGGTGTATTAATTATACTGTTTTCAAAACAATTACAACAGGTTTTTTACACTTCATCATCACTTATGTTTGTCATATTTGGTATTGGAGTTCCAATATACTTTATCATGAGTGTAAATCGTGGCGTGTTTCAAGGTCAAAAAGCCTATAAACTATTATCAGTGACTTATCAATCAGAAATGATAACCCGATTACTGGTAACAATTGGGTTGATTTATCTTTTTAATATACAGTCTTCTGTAGTGATTGCTTTAGGGATTTTAATCTCTTTTGGTTTTGGGTTAATTCCATTTAAGTTTAAAAATTTACGCTTCAAAACCTCAATACGTTTAAAAGCAAATCAATCGAAACAAGTCCGTAGCTTTTTTATCATTACAGCTTTTTATGAGCTCACACAAATCATTATCAACAACAGTGATATTCTATTAGTAAAGCACTATTTTGAATCTTATGAGGCAGGTTTATATGCGTCCTTGGCACTTATTGGCCGTATCGTTTATTTTATTGCCTGGATGTTTGTAATGTTATTATTACCAACAGTTGTTCGATTGAAAAAGGAAGGAAAAGCAACAACTCCGATATTATTTAAGTATGTTGGATATATTGCTGTGATAGCATCAGTAATTATTTTTATCTGCGCTTTATTTCCTGAAACAGGAATCACTTTATTATTTGGAGAACATTATTTAGCCATGGCTCCGTTTCTTTGGAAATATGCTTTGGCAACCGGACTCTTTGCAATCTCAAACATTTTTGCATATTATTATTTGTCGTTAGATCGCTATATTCCTGTTATTTTCTCAGGGCTCTTCGGAATGCTGCAAATGGCTCTAGTCGTGTTCTTTCATAAGAATTTAGAGCAAGTGGTACATGTACAAATTATAGCCATGCTACTACTTCTCATATTCCAAATAATCTATTTCTTTTTTGATTCAAAATCAAAAGCTAACAAAATCTAAATCGAAACTTTTATTCCATTCACCTACAGTAAACAGCGCCTTATCTATAGACATCTATTTTACTAGATATTATAGTGCAAATTTGTAGTATAATTAATAAATACTTTAAAAATTTATTCCCATGAAACTAGCAATTGTAACAGCATATCCACCAAGTAAAGTGACATTAAATGAATATGCTTATCACTTAGTTAAGCATTTTAGACAACACCAGTCTATTACCGAAATTATTTTATTAACTGATAAAACTGAAGGCGCAAAAGACATCGCTTTTACTGAAGACGGTTGTACAGTAACAGTTAATGAGTGTTGGTCATTTAATAGTTATACAAACATTATAAATGTTACCAAAGCGATTAATGCTACGCAACCAGACGCTGTCTTATTTAATATGCAGTTTATGAAGTTTGGCGATAAAAAAATTGCTGCAGCTTTAGGGTTAATGTTACCATTAGTTTGTAAATTAAAAGGGATTCCAAACATTGTATTACTTCATAATATTTTAGAGGAAGTCGATTTAGGATCTGCAGGATTTACAACAAATAGACTAATGCAAAAAGTATATGGTTTTATAGGAACAAGCTTAACCAAATTAATACTACAGTCTGATACAGTTGCAGTAACCATGCAAAAATATGTAACGATTTTAGAAGAAAAATATAAAGCTAACAATGTGAAATTAATTCCACACGGAACTTTTGAAATTTCAAATACACAACCAGATTACACCATTCCAGAAGGACCAATGCAAGTCATGACTTTTGGAAAGTTTGGAACTTATAAAAAAGTAGAAGCTATGATCGAGGCTGTAGAGATGGTTAGAGCATCGACAGGATTAGATTTGGAAGTTGTTATTGCAGGAACTGATAATCCAAATGTGCCTGGATATTTAGCTCAAGTTGAAGAAAATTATAAGCATGTGCCTAAAGTTCGTTTTACAGGTTATGTTGAAGAACATGAAGTACCAACTTTATTTCATGAAAGCGCAGTGGTTGTGTTTCCGTATACGTCAACAACAGGAAGCTCAGGAGTTTTGCATCAGGCAGGAAGTTATGGCAAAGCAGTTGTGATGCCAGACTTAGGAGATTTAGCTTTACTAGTTAAAGATGAGGGATATTTAGGTGAATTTTTTGACCCTAACTCTGTATCGAGTTTAGCCTTGGCTATAGAAAACATTGTAACTAATGAAGCTTACAGAATAGCTTTAGGAAAAACAAATTATCAAGCCGCTACAGCTTATCCAATGTCAAAAATTTCAAATATGTATGTCAATACATTTTCAACAATAATAGCTGATAAAGCGATTAAAAACAAAGTAGAATTTGATTCTACTGCGGCTTAGAAATATAAGTGAACGCAGGCTTTTTTGCCCCATTTTCGTCTATAAAACCAAAATTTTTTTGAGCATTTTTACGCCAAGGAAGTCCACCTACGACTTCCTTTGGTATTTCAGTAAAGTCATATAAAGTCCATGATAAATATTGCAAATTGTGTTGCGCAATAATGTCTTGGGCTTTTTTATGGTAATTCGCTTGATCTTTTTCGCTATCGCCAAAAGGTTTCCAAATGCCATCATAAGATGATAAGCCAAATTCGCCCATTACCAGAGTTTTATTCGGGATTTCATTTTTTAAAGCTTCCAGTGATGTGCCTAATTTGTCTAAATCTTCATAGTAATGAAATGATATAAAATCGACTTGCTCATTGAGTAAAGAAGCACTTTGCGTATTTGACCAACCTATTGTGATAGGATGAACTTTGTCTATAGATTTCACATGAGCAATCATATGCTCCAACCAGGCTATGACCTTAGCTTTACCTCGGGTTTCAAAATCTAAATTAGGCTCATTTTTAATGTCCCAGGCTATAATGGCTTTATGGTTTTTTAACTCAGAGACTATGGTTTCTGCATGACGCATGTTTAGTGTCCAATCAAGAACATCATAGTTACCATAAAAATCAAAAAGGGTTATAACTACTCCGAGGTTTACCGTTTCAGCAGCATCCAAAGTTAATTTTAATTTGTCGAGTTTTTCTTTGTTAACATTAGCTTTTCCGAAGTCATCATATTGTACAAAAAGGCGTACAGAATTTAATCCTGCCTCTTTAATTATTTTAAAATCTTTTGCAATCGTATCTTTAGAAAATGAGTCGCCAAACATGTCCCAGGGCGTGGCTTGTGGATAGTAATTAATGCCTTTTATATTGAGATGATTGGTAGCGATTTGATGGAGTTCTACTATATAGTCTTCAGTACTTTCTTTTATCAAATGACGAATTCTCCAAAACCCATCTTCTAATAAAAGCACCACTTTATATGTGGAAATTTCATTAGTTTCTATTACCAATTTATTGTCTTTATAAACACGCTTATATTCAATGACATCATTGTCGGTAATTACTGCTAATTGTCCGTCTTCACTAAAAAATTCTAGCTTGGGATGATGTTCAAGAGTTGTAGATTCTATGCTAATATTTTCATTTGAATTTAGTGTTATAAAATCAAAAATATTCTTTCGGGCATTATCTGTATAATAATCGTTTATACCAGCTGTGGTATTGGTTTTGTAGGCCACTTGTTTTACATACCATGCATCTAAATAATCAGTTTCAATTGCCTTGAGACTTTCATTATCTATCGGTCGGCCTTCATTAGTTAGAGGCATCCAAATGACTTTTGGTTTGTACTGTTCTATCTTCTTTAGTTCGGTATGAAGAATTGTACTTCTGTCAGCACCAGTATTGAGGTAACCAAATAATGCACTAATAGCATAGACAACAAGTGAGATAATCAATATGTATGATACGATTAAAACTGTTCGAATTATGGTTCTGTTGAGATTTACCATACGTTTATAGTATTAAATGCTTTCTCCAATCCAGCAGATTTAATTACAATAGTATAAGTGTCGTTTGTTGCGATATTAGATGTTAAATTGAAATTCACATAACCATCAATTGATGTTTTGGTGAGTATATTTAAGAGCTTGTCGTTTTTATATAAGAGCAACTCTACTTTAAAGCCATCAGGAATGAGTTGATTCATAAAACTCTGAAGCGGTCCGATAGATATTAATCTATTGTTATTAGAAAATGTTACATCAAAATCTTCAATAACCTGCTTGAAATTTACTGAAATAGGATCACTTTCTGAGATGCCATCAACATAACCTTTAACAGTCCATTGAGTTTGGTGATCTGGATGAATCATCATTGCTTTTGCAACACCATTTATGGTTGTTCCAGAGGTTTTTAATTTATTTCCTTTACTATTGGTAATAAAAAATGAAACATAAGTCCCATCACTTACAATATTGTTTAGTTTATCTCTTATAACAGATGTTTCAAAAGTTGTCACTTGATTGCCATCTGCATAATTATGAGGTTGCTTTGCTGAAATTTTGAAATGAGTCGGTATGGCCGGAAATACTGTAATTGAATATTCTTTAGAATTGGTGTTTGAACTTTCTGACGAAACAAGTATTCGTCCACTTTCATTTTTGGAATAAATAGTTTTATAAGCAATGATATGATTCGTTGTAATACTGTCAGAAAATTGAGATGATAAAAACTGATGCTTTGCATTGACTAAGGTGTTTTTAGGTAAAGGATTATCCAGACGATCTGTAGGTATCACGACTAACATCGTATAATCTGTTCCTCCAGCTTCAATGCTTGGCGGACCAATATATGTTTCCATGGTGGCAACATCTGATTTAGGAATGATATTAAATTGTCCGGATAAACTGTTATTACCATTTATAAGTTGCCATTGTACTTGTCCACTTTTATTGCTAATATGATCAGGAATAGTATATGTAATCGTAGATTTTTCAACTTTAGGAGACAATAAAGTTGTTCCGTAACTAGAAGAACAATACAGTATGAGGTCTGACATTTTAGAAGTTGAGAATTTTAAGGTAATCGAACTTCCAGATTCGAATTCTGTTTGTGTCGTTAATAGTTTGAGGTCAAGGATTATGTTGTCGTCTTGAATCATAGCAAATGATGACAATACTATCAAACCTAAAAATCCTATGTATATATGTTTTAATTGCATTAGTTTGGGTTTCCAATATAAGTGTTTGTTTCAACTTTTATGTAGCTAAAATCTGGATGATTGATTTGTTGTAATTCTAAATTGAGATGTTTTTCAATTCTATCAGGAACTATTTTATTGGAAATGGGCTCATTTGGTAACCCATTAACATAAATGTTTTCCATACTTTCATTAATGATTTTGATGGTAGTATTAGATATCAAATCATATTGAAATCCTTGTTGCCTTTGCTGTCTTATACCTTCCTTAATAAACAAGTGATCCACCCATACTATGGATTTATTTTCGTCATAATAACTTATCAGAAGTTGAGGTACAGTGATTTCTTGGAGACCACTATTAAATAAAGTACCATACATATAATCTTCACTAAAATTAATATCACTCAATACTACGTTTTTATATAAATCAGATCCAGAAACATTGCCAGCAGCCTGAATATTAAATGTAATAGGTTGATGTTCTAATTCTACAGGTGTAAACTCATCTGGGTTGAATGTATGTGGTATCGAGTCTTTAGTTTTAGACCAGGCGATGCCTTCAAAATTGATTTTAAAACTGGTGGTTTCTTTCGGCATCAGTTTATGTTTCATATGATATTTGGCATTATAAGTGGCCAGTTCTTTATGATTAGCATCATATAAGGTGCCTTTTAAAACAATATCTGCTGGAACATTATCTATATTTTGTACTTCGCCTATAATAGCGTAGTGTGTATTGTATTTGACGAGTTTGGCAGAAAGGACTTCTAAAACGGGTTGTTTTAAAACATCTTCATGATGAGTTTGTTCGGTTGTAATCCTTCTGCGTCCTTGATTAAAATAGCTAGTCGTAGCATTTGAGTAAAGCTGGTCTGGCGGTAAGTCGGTGTCAATATCATCAGGTTCTAAAAACCATTTCCCGTTTTGCTTTGTCAGCGATTTATAATCTATTCTTTGTATTTTTTCAAGAGGTGTAATCCAATGGGTTATGACTTTGGCTTGTGCTAAACTGTCATTCTGGTTGATAATTTCAGAACTTATAGCATCCAATTTGGCATAGCTGCTTAAGAGTCCGTCGGTAACCGAAACCTCCAGCATATACTGCCTGATGGTCTTATTGCTTTTTGGATTAATTAAATTGTAAGCACTTTCAAATTCTTTAAAATCTAAGGCGTCATAGTAGGCCATAATTGCATTTTCCGGACTGCGTTGTGAGTCATTCTTTATGTAAAACTGATAGACGCAAAAACAAAGTAAAATAGCCAGTATAACTGACCAAAGATGTGTAAGTTTAAGAATGGTATTTGAGAATTTTGAATACTCTTTTTTAAAGCTGAAAAATACTGGAGCTTTCTTAATTTTAGTTTTTAAAGCATGTACCCAAAGCATTTGAATATTTAATATAAAAGCAATTAAAACAGTGAGGAGTGGTACAATTCCCCAAAGTAATTTTTGCCATTTTGAAACATCTTCTTTTGGTAAAATGGATGACACTGGAGGCACATTTAATCGTTCCCAAACCATAATCCCGTTTTCCAATTGCTGTAAACGTTGCCACCCACAGAAATAAAGAATTGGATCATAGAATTTGTCGTTAGAAAATATGTATTTGAGATTATATTTTTCAGGTGTAGTTAAAAATTGTTGCAAAGATCCAATACCTGCGACACCTTTAAATTTTGAGTTTTCTAAGCGCTCAATAGGTCTTGTGGTTAATTCTGGAAGGCGTCTTGCAGAATGATAATTTCCATCTACAGTCATTGCATTCGTTTGTGCACTTAGCCAAGCCATTTGATCTCCAAAACCTAAGGTTAAAAAACGCCATTTATCATGATCATCCTGATTTAAGAAATTAACTATCGGTAGCATTTTAATTTGTTGAGGTTGCGAAGGTCTAAAGTATCCTAAACTCATGGTGAAAATGGTCATGAATATAAAAAGTCCCGCTAGGATGCCACCTGAGATTCTATGGTAAACTGCACCAAATTTTGTTTGAATTAGAGTTTTTAAATCCCCTTGGATGAAACGATAAGCAAATTCTCCTAATAAAGGCAATGACATAATGGATGCCCAAAGCGTAAATCGATCTAGGGTTAATATGTTAAAAGCCGTTTCACCTAAAACGATTCGCGGAATTGGAGTGCTGCCTCCTGTACCCAAAACAGTCAGAATTGTTATGGACAGACCAAAAAAGAGATAGCGTTTACTATAGTATCTATAAAAAATATAAGGTAAAAGAATAAGCAAGACGCCCCAAGGAATTAAGAAAAAAACCAGTCCTGATGATGTAACCTCAAGAAAGTTGTCTCGTGAACCATGCGGAATTGGAACTTGAGTTATTGGGTTGTTTTTAGAGTTAATCCAATAAGGAAGAATACAACCAATGATAATGATTAGTGATAGAATCCCGAAGCTAATAATACGTTTAAAAAGTTTGAGAAAACTATTTAAAAACACTTTGAAATTTACACTTTTAATCGATCCGGATGTTTCTTTTGCGACATCCATTATCACCATTCCAATAAGTGGAAAAATGAAAAAGACCATTCCAAATATAGGAGTGACATGATGGGATGTTACTGTTACCGAAATAAGAGATAATGATGTAGCCAAATACCAATATTTACCTGTTTTTAACCAAAGGTATATTTCAGGTAATGCATGCATTAAAATAGAAATACCGATAATACTAGGCAATTGTCCAAATACATGTAATGTTTCAACAAATGATGAAGAAAATACAGCAAGTAAGGCAGCATATCCTGCTACTGTTTTGTGTCCAGTTAGAAGTAATGAAAATCGGTATACACCAGTAATAAATAAGATAATGCTTATTAATGCAACCGAAAACAAGCCAAATTTCAGACCTCCAATAATAGAGAATAAGGCAATACTTTGGTGTACTAAAGGTGGATAACTCATAACAGTAAATCCGGTATACCACTTATAATTCCATGGCTCAAACCAGCTGTTGGCATAATGATCAGCGAAAAACAAATGGATTAGTGCATCGTAGGTAGATTCCAAAGTAAAAAAGATGGAAGTCCCATGAAATGTTAACCCTAAAAGCAGTGCTGCGATTAAATATTTATTTGTGGTTTCTTTCATTTAAGCTTAAGCTAATTAGATATTGTAAATATATATAATTATAACAGTGAGGCATTTATCGGTCGTCTACAGCAATCTACCATTCGTCTACACTAAGTGTTAGATAAACTAAATAAACAATTTTCAAACGTCAATGAGACTACTTTTGACCTAACAAAACAATAAAAATATACTATTATGAAAGTTTTAGCAATCGATGATCAACAACTTGTTTTACTTCCTTTACAGAAGCGTTTATTAGAACTCGGTTATGAGGTGAATATAGAAACTAATTCTGCTAAAGGATTAGAAATATACGATTCAATTCAACCAGATTTGGTCATTGTAGATATTAATATGCCAGGTGTATCAGGATTGGATGTCGTTAAATATATAAGACGTACTAAAAAGCATTCAACTCCAATAATGATTCTTTCAGGAAATACTAATGATGAAACTATTACCAAAGGTTTTGACTTAGGAATTGATGATTATATGAAAAAGCCTTTAAGCCTAAATGAAATTTGTGCAAGAGTTAAGCGATTAATAGGTGTACCAAACCTGTCAGAAGCTAACACGAATAGTAATGTCATGATTCAACAGCGTTGTGTTGGTGTAGTAATTCCTTGCTATAATGAAGAAGAACGCTTGTTAAGTAAAGAATTTATAGACTATATCGATAAAAATACAGGATATCACTTATGTTTTGTAAACGATGGTAGTAAAGACAATACCTTAAACGTTTTAAAAGAATTACAAGAGGGTAGAGAAGATTTTATTACGGTTTATGATTGTGAAAAAAATGGAGGCAAAGCTGAAGCGGTTCGTTTAGGAATGCTTCATATGTCCAAAAAGGAAGATTTGGATTATATCGGCTTTCTGGATGCAGATTTATCTACAGATTTATCTGATTTTGATGACTTGGTAAAAACCATTGAACAATCAGATTTTAAAATTGTTAGTGGATCTAGGATTTCTAGAATGGGAGCCAATATAACTAAAGAATCTGCTAGAAAAATTATTAGTTTAACAATCAATTTTATCATCAGAAAGATTTTGTCAATGGATTTCAAAGACACGCAGTGTGGTGCTAAAATTTTTCATAAAGATGTTATAGCCGTTGCCTTTGATAAAAAGTTTGTCACACAATGGATTTTTGATGTGGAAATCTTTAAAAGAATCACACTACATTTTGGCTTAACGAAAGCTAAATCGATGTTATGTGAACAGCCTTTGAAACGATGGATTCATGCCGATGGATCTAAGTTATCTATGAAAGATTCCTTTAAAATTATAGGTCAGTTGGCGCAAATCGCTTGGGTGTATCGAAGTAAAAAACCAATAACGCAAGAAGCCGTCAAACCTACGTTTACAATTGTCAATTAATATTAAACTGATTTTATGAAAACTGGAATCATCATTGTTTTTCATAACTATGAAAATGAAATTGATATTGATTTTTTTAAGAGTTACTGTAGAGAATTAAAGCACATAGAATTCTGCTTAGTAAATAACGATAGTAAGGATGATACATATTTAATTCTAAAAGACCTAAAAGAACACTTTAAGAATGTTTCAGTAGTTAATATCAAACGATTTAAATCAGATATTTCAGCAGTTAAATGTGGCGCAAGGTATATGTTCAATGCATTTAAATTGAAACACTTAGGATATGTCAATGCGAATTCATTAAATACAAGACATCATGGTCTAAATACTGTCATGGTAATGATTAATGAATATCAAGATGAGATTATCAGGTATGATAAAAAGATTTTAAGAGATCAAAATAAAAAACAAACACTATTTCAAAAGCTATTCTCAGTGGTTGATTATTTGAAAAAAATCGAACTAGAAAAGCAAGTTGATAATTTACATTATCAAAGTAAATTTTAAAACCAAATCAAAAATGAAAGTATATCCTATAAAATTTAATCCCATACTTAAAGAAAAGATTTGGGGAGGCCATAAATTAAGTTCCCTGTTATCAAAAGACACCGATAAGGATAACATAGGGGAAAGTTGGGAAATATCTGATGTAAATGATAATGTTTCTATAGTAGAAAACGGAATTTATTCAGGCCTAAGTCTAAAAGAACTCATGTTAAATCATGAATCACAATTTTTAGGAACTCATAATTTTAAACAATTTGGTCATAACTTTCCATTATTGATTAAGTTTTTAGATGCTAAAACTGATTTGTCTGTGCAAGTACATCCAGATGATACAATGGCTAAAAAGTACCATAATTCTTTTGGTAAAACTGAAATGTGGTATATCATGGATAGCGATGATGACGCTAATATTATTTTGGGATTAAAAGATGACATTACCAATCCTAAAGTTTTAAATCACATCACTTCAGAGAATGTAAATACTGTTTTTAATAGGGAAGCTGTTGTAAAGGGTGAAAGTTTTTTTATTCCAGCAGGAAAGATTCATGCTATTGGAGCTGGTGTTTTGGCAGCCGAAATTCAGCAAACTTCAGATATAACTTATCGTGTTTACGATTGGGATCGTACCGATGATAATGGTGATAAAAGAGAGTTACATACGCAGTTAGCAGAACAAGCAACAAAACAATTTTCATTTAATAGTAAAGCGCAATACCAATTAAAATCAAATGACAGTGCTAATCTTGTTGATTGTGATTTTTTTACTACGAATATTATAAAGGTCAAAAACAGATTTGTCAAAAACTATCAGCTATTAGATTCATTTATCATTTCTATGTGTGTTGAGGGGCAGGTAGACATTACTGCAGGTGAGGTGAAAGAAACATTAAAAATGGGAGATACAATATTACTGCCAGCAGTCACTGATACTGTAACTTTCGAAGCTTCAAATGCCAAATTATTAGAAGTTTATATCGATAGAAATCTTAATCATAAAACATCCTATGCATCATAAACTCTTTTTTTAATTTTAAAAGTGAACAATTCATATATTTGCCTTTTAAAAATAGTCAATATGAGCGTACTACAAACTCTACAAGAACGCAGCAACAATACCTGTGAATTATGCGCATCTACTAATGGTTTAAAGCAATATACAATTCCGCCTTCTCTAAATGAAAATGTCGCTAATGATGTCTTAGTTTGTAATACCTGTTTAGATCAGATTGAGAGTAAAACCGACATGGATCCTAACCATTGGAGAAGTCTTAACGACAGTATGTGGAGTGAGCACGTTGCAGTGCAGATTATGGCCTGGCGAATGTTGCAAAGACTTCGTAACGAAGGTTGGCCGCAAGATTTATTAGACATGATGTACCTTGACGATGATGCTTTAGCTTTAGCAAGAGCAACTGGAGAGCATGAAGATGAAGCAAACAAAATCATTCACCGCGATTCTAATGGTGTAATTTTGGAATCTGGAGATTCTGTGGTACTCATTAAAGATTTAAAGGTGAAAGGCTCAAGTATGGTTGCCAAACAAGGTACTGCGGTTAGAAACATTCGATTAGATCACGAAAATGCCGAGTATATTGAAGGTAGAGTCGATGGTCAGCAGATTGTCATCATTACACAGTACGTTAAAAAATCGTAGCAGTTTTTGAAGCTTTAAATTTTGACGGATTTACCAGCTTCACAGCTTTAAATTGTCGATTGAAATTTGAAATATTCTGAAAGCCTGAAAGTTCAGCAATGGCTGCTATTGACAAATCTTGTGACGATTGCAATAATCGACAGGCATGCTCCACACGCAATTCATTTAAAAAGGTTATATAGGTTTTGTTTGTACGCTTTTTAAAGTACTTACAAAACGCTGTTTTTGTCATATTGGCGACACTCGAAATGTGTTCTAATGAAATCGGTTGGTCATAATTGTTCATCGTATATTCAAACACATCACGCATACGATTGCCTTCAACCGTTGTAAAGGTTTTATTATAAATGAAAGCTGATAAACTCGTATATGCAGATTTCGATAATAACTGAAGTAATTCAAGTAGCACGATAAACCGTTTTAGTTTTGATGCTGATTCTAATTGTTTGAAATAATCACGCATTAGTGTTTTATGAGATGTCGCTTTAAACCCATGTTTTGCACGTTTGAAAAAAGGTTGTAATTCTTTTAATTCTTCAAGGTTAAAAAAATGTAATCCAAACGAAGATTCCGTAAAAAACAAACTTATCATGTAAGCCTCTTTTTCTGCGGAAACATCACTTTTAAATACATGCGGAAGCTTACTTCCTATCACCAAAATATCACCAGAACTGTAATAGTTTATAGTATCTCCAACAATTAATGTGCCTTCACCTTCAACAATTAAACTCACCTGAATTTCCTCGTGCTGATGCAACTTATCAAAAAATAAGGGACCTTTATCTTCTTGAAAAACTAAAGCTTCAAAGTCGGGTTTTGGTATTTTAAAGGGTAAAACTTTCACGAAATAAAATGCATTTGATGTACTAATATACGCAAATACTATTCTTATTATTAATTTTAAAACATTTATTGGATAATATAATATCAATATTGGATAAATAGCCATTATTTAATTCTGCAAGACTACAGTAGTTTTACATCGTAAAAAAGTAAACATATGAGTATCCAATGGAAAGGCGTTATGCCTGCAGTCACGACAAAATTTACAGATTCTGACACCTTAGATTTACAGATGTTTGAACATAATATTACAGCGCAATTAGAAGCTGGTGTTCATGGCATTGTTCTCGGTGGAACATTAGGAGAAGCGAGTACTTTGAGTCATGATGAAAAGCGCATTTTAACACGAGCAACGGTCAGTCATGTAGATAATAAAGTACCTGTGCTTATAAATATTGCCGAGCAATCTACAAAATCGGCCATTCAAGCGGCTCAACATGCCGAAGATGATGGTGCCTCTGCCTTAATGATGTTGCCACCAATGCGCTATAAATCTGGCGATCGGGAAACTGTGACCTATTTTAAAACCGTGGCAAATAACACTTCACTTCCAATTATGGTGTATAATAACCCAGTTGATTATAACATCGAAGTAACGCTAGATATGTTTGAGGAGCTACTCAAATGTGATACTATCGAAGCGGTTAAAGAATCCACCAGAGATGTCTCTAATGTCACAAGGATTAAAAATCGTTTTGGTGACCGACTCAAAATTATGACTGGTGTTGATACAGTCGCCTTAGAGAGTTTACTTATGGGAGCAGAGGGATGGATTGCAGGTTTGGTCTGTGCCTTTCCAGCCGAAACGGTTGCCATTTATGAACTTCAAAAAGCAGGACGTATTCAAGAAGCTATTGAAATCTATCGCTGGTTTTTACCATTGCTAGAGTTAGATATAAACCCTAAATTAGTACAAAACATAAAGTTAGCTGAAGTCGCAACTGGTTTAGGAACAGAAACCGTTCGTGAGCCACGTTTGCCTTTACATGGAGAAGAACGCAAACATGTTCTAAACGTTATTGAAAATGGTTTGAAAAGACGACCAACGCTTCCAGATTATAAAAATTTATAATATAATTTGGGTGTTACCTCGCTTTGGCGAGGTCAGGCTTTCCGCTATATCTTTTGTAAAACAAAAGGATGTCGCTGCAATCCTTAACACGAATTTTGGATAACTAGCAATTAGATAAACAAATGATACAATGTTAGAAATAAGACCAACATGCGAGCATTGCAATAAGAAATTGGCTTTCGATTCACAAGAGGCTATGATTTGCACTTTCGAATGCACGTATTGTATAGATTGTGTCGAAAACATATTACAACAAGTGTGTCCTAATTGTGGTGGCGGATTTGAAAAACGACCTATCCGACCAGAAAATTTATTAAAAAAATATCCCGTATCGACAAAAGTGATACATAAACCCGTAGATTTAAAAACGCATTTAGAGCGCATCAATAAAACATAACACATAGGGAAGATTGATTATGATTACAGGAAAAAACTACATCGGATTTGAATTGTCAGCGAAAGGAAATTTGAGCTACAAAACCTTCAATCCGCAATTAAATATTGAAAACCAAACAACGTTTATTGAAGCGACACCTGCCGAAATTGAAACGGCGTGTCTCTTAGCTGAAAGCGCATTTCATAGTTATAAAACGTTTTCAGGAAAAGATAAAGCCGCTTTTTTGAATGCTATTGCTGATGAAATTTTAGCTCTAGACGACGAACTGATTCAGACTTATTGCTCTGAAACAGGATTGCCTGAAGGTCGCGCCAAAGGAGAGCGTGGACGAACTATCGGTCAATTACGATCCTTTGCCGAATTAGTTGCAGAAGGATCATGGGTTGAAGCCACAATTGATACAGCGCAACCTGATAGAGAACCGATGCCAAAATCTGATATTCGTAAAATGATGGTGCCTTTGGGACCTGTTGTGGTGTTTGGTGCGAGTAATTTTCCTTTAGCATACTCTACAGCAGGAGGTGATACTGCTGCTGCTTTGGCTGCGGGTTGCCCTGTGATTGTAAAATCACATCCTATGCATGCTGGAACTGGCGAATTGGTGGCCTCTGCTATTGTAAAAGCTGCAAAAAAAACGGGTATGCCTAAGGGTGTGTTTTCAAATTTAAATAGTAGCGGCATTGAGGTAGGAACGCAATTAGTTAAGGATTCTCGAGTTAAAGCCGTTGGTTTTACTGGAAGTATAAAAGGAGGTCGAGCGCTGTATGATTTAGCTTCCCAACGCGAAGAACCTATTCCTGTATTTGCTGAAATGGGAAGTGTCAATCCCGTAGTGATGCTTCCGGAAGCCTTAAAAAATAGAGGTGAAGCTTTGGCAAAAACCTATGCGAGTTCTATTACTTTAGGAACAGGTCAGTTTTGTACCAATCCAGGTTTGATCTTAGGGATTGAAAGTGAAGCCTTATCTCACTTTATCACGCAACTTTCCGCAGAAATTATAAACATAGAACCTGCTTGTATGTTGCATCCTAATATTATGGGTGCGTATAACTCTAAAAAGGCTAAAGCTTTGGCGCACTCTGAACTTGAGATATCAGCCGATTATAATATGGAGGTGCAAACCAATTATGCCAGGCAAGCAGTAACAACTGTAAAAGGGGCGTCGTTTATCAAAAATTCAGACTTACATGAAGAGGTTTTTGGTCCATTTTCAATGGTGGTTCAATGCAAAGATGCTAAAGAGCTGGAGACTGTCATTACTAAGTTAGAAGGGCAACTTACAGGAACAGTGATTGCCGAAACGAACGAGGTTTCTAATTACTCTAAAGTCATTTCGGCACTACAAAATCGCGTTGGTCGAATCATTTATAATGGTGTTCCAACGGGTGTTGAGGTTTGTCCGTCAATGGTGCATGGCGGACCTTATCCAGCTTCTACAGATAGTCGTTTTACGGCAGTTGGGATTCATTCGATTAAACGTTGGGTGAGACCGTTTAGTTATCAAGACTGGCCTAATAACTTACTACCTGATGAACTCAAAAATGAAAATCCTTTAGAGATTTCAAGATTGTTAAATAACACACAAACACGTGATGCTATATGAAACACTATACTATAATTTCACTAATAATACTGCTATTAATTTTTGGTTGTGAAAAAGAAAAATCGACACCAATTACAAAAGATTTAACCCAAATAATTAATAGCTATCAAGACCATGAAGGATATGATAAAAATGCATATCCTTTGGGTCTTTTTACAAAAGACTATTATAAATCGGAAGCAGAATTTGCAAAAACCAAATTAGAAGAGTTATCTCATATTAATTTCGATGAATTAAACGAAACCGAACAGATTTCAGCAGAGCTTTTAAAGTTTGTATTGGAAGATCAGATACATTTTTATGAATTTGAGCAGTATTTAAATCCATTACTTTCTGATACAGGTTTTCATAGCAATTTAACGTATGAAGTCAGACCGTTAAATGATTATAATCAGGTTAAAAATTACCTGAATACCTTAAATGCCATTCCCGAATTTGTAGATCAGCATTTTGATAACCTTCGTGAGGGTTTAGAAAAAGGAGTTTCTCAACCACTTGTGATTTTTAAAGGTTATGAGTCAACTTACGATACTAATATTGTTGAGAATTTTGAAGATAGCCATTACTATTCTCCGTTTAAAAATTTACCATCAGATATAACTCAAGCTCAAAAAGACTCAGTATTAATTGCAGCTAAAATTAGTATTGAAAAGCATGTTATACCGCAATTTAAACGTATAAAGACATTTTTTGAAACCGAGTATTTTCCTAAAACTAGAACAACTTTAGGTGTGTCTGAAACTCCGAATGGTAAAGCCTATTACCAAAACCGAATCAATTTTTATACAACTAGTGATGCTTATACAGCCGAAGATATTCATCAAATCGGACTAAGTGAAGTGGCTCGTATTAAAGCGGAAATGGAACAAATCATTTCAGATTTAAACTTTAAAGGAAGCTTTGCAGATTTTTTTCATTTTTTAAGAACAGACGAACAGTTCTATGCCAAGACACCCGAACAACTTTTAATGATTGCAAGAGGTATGGCAAAACGTGCCGATGCGCAACTGCCAAAATTTTTCAAGACTTTACCCAGAAAGCCATATGGTGTTGCACCAGTTCCAGATGCAATTGCTCCAAAATACACTAGCGGACGTTATGTAGGAACTACAAAAGAAAGCACAGAACCTGGTTATTATTGGGTAAATACGTATGATTTACCTAGCCGAACTCTATATACTTTACCAGCTTTAACGGTTCATGAAGCGGTTCCAGGTCATCATTTACAAGGCAGTTTAAATAATGAATTAGGTGATAGTATTCCGCAGTTTAGAAAGAATTTATACTTGTCTGCATATGGTGAAGGATGGGGTTTGTATTCTGAGTTTTTAGCCAATGAAATGGGAATGTACACCACTCCATATGAAGAGTTTGGTAAATTAACCTATGAAATGTGGCGTGCATGCCGATTAGTTGTCGATACAGGAATTCATGCAAAAGGCTGGACGCGAGATCAGGTTGTTACGTATATGGCCTCTAATACTGCTTTATCGTTGCATGAGATTAATACCGAAACAGACCGATATATCTCATGGCCAGGTCAAGCATTATCCTATAAAATAGGAGAACTTAAAATAAGAGAGCTTAGACAAAAAGCTGAAAAAGAATTAGGAGCTAAATTTGATATCAGAGCATTTCATGAAATTGTTTTAGAGCAAGGTACTGTGACTTTATCAATACTTGAAAGACGCGTAAATAATTATATTGATCGACTTAAAAATGAGTAAATCAACCTTTGTTTGCATTGATGCGCACACTTGTGGTAATCCTGTAAGACTCATCAAAGAAGGTGGTCCGGAATTACTAGGAAATACCATGAGCGAGAAGCGTCAGTACTTCTTAGAACATTACGATTGGATTCGTAAAGGTTTGATGTTTGAACCTCGTGGGCATGATATGATGAGTGGCAGTATTTTGTATCCACCACATCACTCAGACAATGATTTTGCCATTTTATTTATTGAAACTTCTGGCTGTCTGCCCATGTGTGGTCATGGTACAATAGGAACCATTACCATCGCAATTGAAGAAGGACTAATTATACCAAAAATTCCTGGAAAAATTAGAATGGAAACGCCAGCGGGTTTGGTTGAAATCGACTATCAGCAAACTAAAGGTAAAGTAGATTGGGTGAAATTGACGAATGTCAAAAGTTATTTGGCAGCCGAAGGCTTAACTATAGAATGTCCGCAATTAGGTGTACTTACTTTTGATGTAGCTTACGGTGGAAATTTTTACGCCATTATCGATCCGCAAGAGAATTTTTCAGGAGTGCATCAATTTTCAGCAGGTCAAATTATCCAGTATTCTCAAACACTAAGAACATTAATTAATACCAGATATCCCAATGCATTTGTACACCCTGAGAATGAAACCATACGAGACGTGTCACATATTTTATGGACAGGTTCTCCAATAGACGAAACATCTTCTGGAAGAAATGCCGTATTTTATGGTGATAAAGCTATCGATAGGAGTCCGTGTGGCACAGGTACGTCAGCTCGTTTAGCGCAGTTATATGCCAAAGGGAAATTAAAATTAGATGAACCATTTATTCATGAAAGTTTTATAGGTTCAAAATTTATAGGTCGAGTACAAGAAGAGACCACTTTAAATGGCATAAAAGCTATAATTCCGAGCATTCAAGGTTGGGCAAAAATATATGGCTATAACACCATAACAATAGACCCTGAAGATGATCCATATGCGTATGGATTTCAGGTGATTTAGTACAAAGTTGAAAATGATCTCGAATTGGTTTCGAAATTGTAAAAAATAAACAAATGAAGACACTACTCTTAAGTTTTATTGCATTTAGTTGTTATGTAGGAACTATTCAAGCTCAAAGTCCATCACAAGATCATTACAAAAGTGCTGTAAGTTTTATGTATGATAACTATAACAATAAAACAGCGTTCAACCTTTATACTCAGGTTAATTGGTTTGAAGATAACTCCGGACTTTGGTTTATTGATTATGATAAACAAGGCAAAACCTATAAAACTGTAGCGTTTAAAAGCAATACGGTAGAATTACTCTTTGATCATCAAAAATTAGCAGAAGCCATAACAAAGGTGACTAATAAAACTGTTAGTCCGAATCAGTTGGAATTAAGTCAGATCAAAAAAGATTCAAAAATGCTTTTATTCTCTTCAGAAGAAATACAGTACGAATTAAATTTAAAAACCTACGAACTCAAAATTAAACCTCCTGAAAAAGAAGAAGAAGAGAACCCATTAGAGTCTACATCACCAGATGGTAAATGGATTGCTTACACGAAAGATTATAACTTATTCATAAAATCTACAGAAAATGAGGAGGAACATCAATTAAGTTTTAAGGGTCAAAAAGATTATGAATACGCAACTTGGTATGGATGGTTCGATAAAATGGAAGGTGAAAATGGCGAGCGTGAAAAGCACTTTTATGTGAATTGGTCTGAAGATTCTAAATGGATATCTACCTCTATAGTCGATTTTAGAACTGCTGAAAAAATGTACCTTTTGGACTATAGTATTGATTCTTTGTATAAACCTAAATTGCTGTCTTATTTCCGCGGTTCACCAGGAGATACCACCATGGTAAAAATCACACCAGTATTTTATAATGTTGACACAAAAAAAGAAGTGAAAACAAAATTGCCTACCGGAACTCATATTAATTCTGTTTCTGGGCATTGGTCTAAGGCGTCAGGTGTATTTTATGCAAGGTATCCAGAGCGTGGTTATTTGAAAGAATATGTAAAACGTGTGGATTTAAATTCTGATACAGAGGAAATTCTAATTGAAGAAACTAGTAATTCAGGAATTGATAGTTTTGAGTATCGCGTTTTAGAGGACCAACAAAAAATCGTCTTCTTATCCGAACGAACAGGTTGGAGACAACTTCATATTGTCGACCTTAAAACAAACGAAACACGATTGCTTACCAGTAATGGGTATTATATCAATAATATTGAATATATAGATGAAGACCATGGTATAATTTATTTTTTAGCTTCAGGAAAAGAACGCGCAAATAATTGTTATCATCAGCAACTTTATAGAGTAGATTTTAACGGACAAGAAACACTGCTAACACCTGAAAATGCACATCATATTCTTCAATTTTCTGAAGATGGAAACTACTTTGTAGATAATTATTCAACGATTAATATGCCTACAACAACAGTTTTAAGAGAGGCTAAATCAGGAATGATAGTGGCCCATTTGACCCAAGCTGATGTTTCAATTGTAAAGTCAAAAGGGTGGACTCCTCCAGAAGTTTTTGAACTTACAGCAAAAGATGGAAAAACGACCATTTATGGCGCACTTTGGAAACCTACAAATTTTGATGCTTCCAAAGCATATCCCATAATTGATGCTACCTATACAGGACCACACACACAACGTTTTCCTAAATCGTTTAATCGTGGTTTTGATAATCAATCCTTAGCAGAATTAGGTTTTATAGTGGTTCAAATAGATGGGCTAGGTACTTCAGGCCGCTCAAAAGAATTTCGAGAGCATTCGTATAAAAACATGGGGAATAATTTAGAAGATCATGTGCTGGCTATTACATATCTAGGTAAAAAATTTAGTTGGATTGATACGAATCGTGTTGGAGTTTTTGGTCATTCGGCAGGAGGTTATGATACAGGAAGGGCGATGCTAGCTTTTCCTGATTTCTACAAAGTTGGTGTGGCAAGTTCAGCAGATCATGATTTCAGAATGGAGAAAGCTTGGTGGCCAGAAATGTATCAAGGTTGGCCTGTAGATGACTCTTATGAGGCTGTTTCAAATATTACTAATGCTAAAAATTTAAAAGGAAAATTATTGTTAGTTCATGGAGGCTTAGACGATAATGTAAACCCTTCGGCAACGTTTAAACTTGCTGAAGCCTTAGTAAAAGCAGATAAGGAGTTTGACTTACTGATTTTACCAAGTCAGCGTCATGGATATAGAGACCAACATCGTAAGTATTTTATCAAAAAACGATGGAATTACTTTGTGGAACATTTACGTGATGAAACACCAATTTGGAACTTTGAATGGGAATAAATGAGTAAAAGAGTTATCGTGATAGGAGGCGGAATAATAGGATTGTGTTCTGCATATTACCTGCAAAAAGAAGGGCATCAGGTGACCATTGTCGATCAGTCTAATTTAGATGCTGGAGCTTCTTATGTGAATGCTGGATATTTATCACCAAGTCATATTATACCACTATCTGCTCCCGGAGTTATGAAAAAAGGGCTCAAATGGATGTTTAATGCTTCGAGTCCTTTGTATATAAAACCCAGATTAGAATCAGACTTTTTAAAATGGGTTTGGGCGTTTAATAAATCTTGTAATTTGAGTCATGTAAATAAGGCTATTCCTGCTATAAAGTCAATTGCTGTATGGAGTCAAGATTTATACGATGATATCAAAAAAGATGAACATTTTACATTTCAGTATGAGAAAAAGGGCTTATTGATGTTGTGTCAAACTGAAAAAATGCTTGAAGAAGAGGTTCACACTGTTCAACTTGCAAAACGAGAAGGTTTAGCTGCAAAAATGATTGCTCCTGAAGAATTAAAAATTTTAGAGCCCAATGCCAAAATAGAAGCAAAAGGCGCTGCATTTTACCAATGTGATTCACATACAACACCGCATGAGTTTATGGATGAAATGAAAGCACATTTAAAAGCTGCAGGTGTTCAGTTTTTTAAAAATGAAAAAGTTGAAGATTTAGAGGTTTCAGATAAGAGAATACAATCTATTACTACAGATAAACAAGTGTTGAAAGCCGACGAATTTGTACTTGCAGCAGGCTCATGGTCTCATATGTTAAGTAAAAAATTAGGATTAAGACTATTGCTTCAAGCGGGAAAAGGATACCGAATTAATACCACTCAAATCACAGGAATTACGCTTCCTGCAATTTTAGCCGAAGCTAAAGTAGCAGTCACACCTATGAACGGATTTACTCGATTTGCAGGCACTATGGAAATAGCAGGAATTAACCATAATATCAATCACATACGCGTTGAAGCTATAGCAGAGGCTGCGTCACGTTATTATCCTGAAGTGACTTTAAATTCCGAAGAGAAAAATAATGCAGCTTCCGGTTTACGTCCTGTATCACCAGACGGATTGCCTTATATTGGTAAATCTTCAAAATGTGAAAATCTAACTATTGCAACTGGCCACGCTATGATGGGTTGGAGTATGGCAACAGCAACAGGTAAATTAGTTTCAGAAATTATTAATGATAAAAGCACATCTATTCCAACACAGATGTTTCATCCCGACAGACGCTTTTAATTAGTCATTTAGCCATCCATCTATGATAGAATAAATAGATTGCTGAGTATCTTCTGAAAAACTTTTAATACGAGTGGTGTGATCTCCTTTAGGCTTTACATATTTGTATATTTCTCTGTCTTTAGACGTATCATTTAATTCAACAGCTGTAGCACTCCAAGCATCATATTCACCATAAATGAATAACATGTCCTCGGCTGTAGTGTCTAAAAACCATTTGATGTCTTGCATAGGTTTAAGATCATAGGTCTTGGAAATGCCTTCAGGAAATGCCCAATCAAATTTATAAATATCTTCAGTGTTTAAATAGGTTTTAAAAGGCGCAGTTTCATAGCCATAAATGCCTTGTTGCGTTAGAGCTGCCCAAAAATAGGGCTGAAGTTTATTAACAGAGCTTTCTTCAAAAAAGCCATAGCCAACAACATCAATCAAGTGCTTATAAATTGCATCGATTGAGGCATTTTGTGAAGGAATGTCATCAGTAGATGTTCCCCATTGCCAAAATGCAAATGAGTATTCAAGGATGGTATATTCGATAGCTTTTTCAACCCCAAATTCCCAGGACATGTTTTTAGCTATTGCTGCTGCTTTCATTTTTTCTAGCAATGCAGACTTATTTTTAAAACATAAATTTTGAAACGCCATTACTTTGTCTCTTTCATCTTGAGTAGCAACTGTTTTTAAAAAACTGTAAACTCTAGGGTCTTCACGTTTGTAATTTAGTGGTCCAACATAGCATACACTGGCATCAACTGCATTTGGAAAAAATCGGCGATGTGCCATAGTGGTTTGGCATCCTTTAGAAATTCCGGTAGTTATAAATTTGGCTTTAGGAAATACTGCATCTTTGATGCTTTTAATGATCATATTTTGATCTTTTGCTGCATTTTCTAATGTTAGAGTATTCCAATCGATTTCTTCAGGACGGGAATTATTAAAATAACGGTGTTCAATAATAATTTCATTTGCCTTATAATGCGTTGTAAGTTCGCCTGCTTTTTCAGAGTTAATACCATAACCTTCTAATTCTACAATGACAGGTAAATTTGAATTTTCAAAACCTAAAAGTACGCGTTGTTTGAAGCTGCCTTTTGAGGTATCGTTATGATCAATAGGTTGCTCGAACCAAATTTCATAAAATTCATCAAAATGACTTGTTGGGGTTTTGAGTTCAACAGTAACAACGTTCTTTATGTTTGATAGTTTTTCAAACGTGGAGATCTCGTTTTGAATCGATGTACTCTGTACGTCTTTAGTCGATTTACAACCAACAATACTTAATGATATGAGTAAGGCGTATAAATAATTGCGTAGTTTCATTGTAATTAATTTCCTTTTTAGATTAAAATTAGGGTCAAATTGAAGGTAAAAATAGCTAATAATTAAAACTAAGTTTTACAAAAAAGTCTTTTTGAGGTGAAATATTACAGAAAATAATTACAAAAATCTTAAAAAAGAGATAGCGCAATCTGTTCGTTATGTGTAGTTTATCGGGTAAAGTATCCCGTTAATAATCCAAAACCAACCAAATATACATTTAATCGAAAATATCATAGAAACCTTGTTTAATTTCTGATATTTACAAAGCTAGTTACTATATAAATGTAAGAAAATAGTAAATGGCATGAATCATGATATTGATTAATAGCAAAGTAGAGTTTTTTACAACATTAACCTAAATCAATTTATTATGAACCTAGAAATTACCCACGCAAACAACTTCTTCAAAGTTAAAGGAGCTTTAGACAGACACAACATACATGTGTTTAAAAAGCAATTTAGAAATGTATTTGAAAGTGCTAACGTAATTACTGTTAGTATAGAACATTTGACAAGCATTGATCGTTATGGTGTGAGTGCTATTGCACAATTACATAATGAAGCTTTGGTTAAAAACAAACGTCTTTCAATTATTGGTCTTGGGCACAGTAGTCTTTATAATCATTTTAAGACTGAGGAAGCTGCAGCCTAGTTATTATTGCTACTATAATTATTTATAATGCATTCTTTTGATGCTTAAAAAAGGCATCAGCTTGTAATTGCATCAATTCGCGTGCTTTTTTGCGCTTGTAGGTGTAGAGTTCGTCTTCTTCGGCAATATCATTATAAATTTTATTATTTAAAACCTGATCGGTATGTAATAAAACTTGACGTTCACTCACTTTTTGTTCTACCCAAGTTTTCACTGCAGTTTCAGCATCTTCTAATTTATAATCATATTCTCCTTTTGGAGATAATAATTTGGCAAAAATAGGAGAGGTTTCAATGGCTAAAAACAGTAATAGAATAAAAAATGAAGGGAGCCATGGCAATTCACCTAAAGCATTAACTCTAGCCATCAGTCCGTCAAAACCGTCAATAATTGGTTGTGTTGAACTGACCTGAGTTTTGTAATCTGTATTTAACTGTGCGATTTGTGCTTCAATATCTGCAATTTTCGCTTTATTATCGGCTTTTAATTGCTGTAATTCAGCCAGTGCAGCATCATGTTTTTCACGTTTTTCTTTATAAACAGGACCTTTGCCCAAAAGTTGCGTGCCAGCAGTTCCTTCGGCTTCTGAAATATAGACGTCATACAAAGCGTTAACTTCTTTTTCTTTGGCTGTAATTTGTGATTCTAATATAGAAATATTGGTTTCTAAAGCCTTAACATTTGGAGTAAACTGTTCTGCAATTTGACTTTGATTGGCTAGTGTCAATTCATTTTTTTGTTCAAGGAGTACCTGGTTAATTTCTTTTTCAAAAATTTTAAGCTCTAAAGGTTTTGAAATGACCACAGCAATGATAACTGCTAAAATTAACCTAGGAGATGCCTGAATAATTTCATCTATGATATTGTTTCTTTTTTTGATGGTTGATACAATAAAGCGGTCGAGGTTAAAAATGAGCAAACCCCAAATAAACCCAAAACCTATAGAAGCAAAGAGGTTATCAAAAACCGAATATAAAGCATAACTACAAGCGATAAAAGCCATTACAGCCGTAAAAAATACTGTGGCTCCAATGCCAGCATATTTATTTTGTTCACCTATAGCACAAGTATCGAGAATGTCTGTGTCTGCTCCAGAGCAGATAATGAAGAATTTTTTTAACATGATGATTGATTTTGATTGATTACCTATTAGAACGTAAGATGCTTAAGTTTGTTACATTTTTTAACAGAAAAAGACCTTTTATACTAATTATAGTAATAAAAGGTCAATTATAATATTGTGTAATAATGTCTCTTTAATCTTTAGTGCAATACACTTTATTACTGTATTTCCCGCTTACATACACGATAGTTTTTTGGTTAATTACAAACTCTGATAAGCCATGGTGTGATGGGTTGTCTGGACTCCAGTCGTAAGTGTAACCTAACTGGGTCCAAGGGTATCCATATTGTTGAAATAAGCTGTCGTTACAGTCTCTATACTGAAATGCTCTGGTTTGATTAAACCATTTGCGGTAGGCTGGCGATACATTGTTGGGTAAGTTAAGACCACTTGTGCTATCATTGGTTTCATTGTCAGGAGCCGGTCTGTATAAATCTGCAGGTTTAACCCAGAGTTCTAAAAAAAACGTTTCAACAGTTAAAGGTTGTAGTCCTAATAACTGACGAAGTCGCATATTAGGGTCTTTTTGTGTTTTGTAATAATTTCTGCAGCTATCCTGAATAATTGGTGCTACTGTTACCCAGATATCAAATGTTTTAGTGTTGTATTTACCGTGTTTAGGAAACCATTCTGGTTTAGCTTTCCACGAAACCATTTTAATATAGCGTTCACCATTAATGATTGTATCCAAAAGATTTTTATTAGTTTCTAAGTTTATGAGTTTATTGCTTATTTCATGAGGCTCCGGATTTTGAGCATCTTTCATGGCAGCTGTAAAAAGCGAATCTAAATATTCTATTTTGTCATGAATAAGCGGTAACATCGGAGTCTTTTCTACTGCTTTTTGCTGCGCTTCTGCCTTTTGGCACATGGTCAAGTTTATAGCTAGAACTACGAAAAAAATCAAGGATTGTAAAATTCTAGCTTTAGGATTGTCAGATCTTTTCATTACGTATGGTTTAAAGATGATGCTTAAAAATAGGATCATATGCATTGCAATTTTAGCTGTGTTCTACCCTAAACCTAAACCACGTAAAACTACGTGGAAATAGATGTTGAAGGGCATGTTTATGTCAAATTAAGTCCACAGCTTATAATTTTTCCTTTTGAAACAATGTCATTTAGAGGTATAAACTTAATAAACACAAGAGCTGGCTAATCGTTTTAATAAGTGTTTTATATAAAATCAACTATATTTGATAAAAAATAAATAGAAAATTGCCCAAAATGAAAACGATTAAAACTACTTTGATAGGTGTCTTTCTATGCACCATATTTTCTTATGGACAGACAGTACAGGAAATTATTAATCAGGTCGATTTAGCAAATTTAACTTTAACACTCAATGAGTTTTCCGGAGAACAGTCAACCATAGTTAATGGTAGTACTGTAACTATTTTAAGCAGACAGCAAGCCAATAATGATTTGGCAGCAGATTATTTGGTTGAGCGATTTGAAGCGCTAGATAACGTAACGGTTACAGATCAGTCTTTTAATACTAATGGACGTAATATTTATGCTACCCAAGAAGGAAAAACAAATCCTGATAATATTTACATCATTTGTGCTCATTATGATTCGGTAGCCGACTTTTGTGCCGACGATAATGTAAGTGGAGTTGCGGCTATTTTAGAAATTGCACGAATTTTATCGACACAATGTCTAGATAATACAATTGTATATGCACTTTGGGATGAAGAAGAAATTGGACTACGAGGCTCCAGAGATTATGCTATTGACGCCGTAAATAACAATGATAATATTATAGGTGTTTATAATATTGATATGATGGCATACGATGGTGATGGTGATAATAGTTTTGATATAGATGTTAGACAAGGTGATACAGCTTCAATCAATATGGGAAATGAAATTAATACGGTTCTAAATTCTTATACATTTAATTTGAATGCTAATATTATTAATCCAGGAACCGAATTAAGTGATCATTCTAGTTTTTGGAATAGAGGCTTTCCTGCAGTATTGGTTGGAGAAGCTTGGTCTGAAGGTGATGAAAATGACCAATATCACACTACTGGAGATGTTGTAAGTAATTTAGATTTACCTTTTTATCTTGAAATGGTTAAGTTATCAGCGGCTTATATGGCAACAAAAGCAAGCTTAGTCGCCATTGATAATACCCTTACTGTGACATCAACCTCCATCACATCCAATCAATCATCGGCATCTTACCAATGGTACGATTGCGATACAAATTTAGCCATTTCGGGAGCTACAAATCAAACTTTTATGCCTTCGTCGAATGGAAGTTATGCTGTTGAAGTTTCTTCAGGAAATTGTACAGAGCGCAGTGGTTGTTTGTTTTTTAATACGTTAGGGTTTGATACTTTTTTAGAAGAAGACATTTCTATATATCCAAATCCTGTTACATCATACCTCAATATCGGGCTAAGTGATGATATGAGTGATTTAGATATTAATTTGTATGATATCTCTGGAAAATTAATTTATAATTTAAGAACTTCGGAATCATTAACAACCTTAAATTTAAAAGCGTTTCCACAGGGAATTTATTTCTTAAATATCTCGTCTTCTGAAAAAACCGGAACTTATAAAATCGTAAAAGAATAATTAATTTCAAAATATAAAAAAACCTTCAATGTTACTTGAAGGTTTTTTTATGGTAAATTTTATGATTGACTCAACTCAGTAAAATACTTATAAAATAAAGGGATGGTTTCTATACCTTTAAAGTAATTCCAGACCCCAAAATGTTCGTTAGGAGAGTGGATCGCATCACTGTTTAATCCAAATCCCATTAAAATAGTTTTGCTTTTTAATTCTTGTTCAAAAAGAGATACAATAGGAATACTCCCACCACTTCGTTGCGGAATTGGGTTTTTGCCAAAAGTATCATGATATGCTTTTGAAGCGGCCTGGTAGCCAATACTGTCTATTGGTGTGACATAACCTTGTCCGCCATGATGAGGCTTAACCTTTACTTTTACACCAGCCGGAGCAATACTTTCGAAATGAGTTTTAAATAAGTCTGTAATTTCTTCCCAATCCTGATGAGGAACAAGTCGCATCGATATTTTAGCAAAAGCTTTACTGGCAATAACGGTTTTTGCACCTTCACCGATATAACCTCCCCAGATTCCGTTGACATCTAAAGTTGGTCGTATAGAGTTACGTTCGTTAGTAGTGTATCCTTTTTCACCATATACAGCATCAATATCTAGAGCTTTTTTATAATCATCTAGCGAAAATGGAGCTTTAGCCATTTCTGCCCTTTCAGCTTCGGAAAGCTCTTCAACCTTATCATAAAACCCTGGAATAGTGATATGGTTATTGTCGTCATGAAGAGAGGCAATCATTTTTGTTAGTATGTTTATTGGGTTTGCCACTGCACCACCATATAAACCAGAATGCAAATCTCTATTTGGTCCTGTGACTTCAACTTCAACATAACTTAATCCGCGTAGACCAGTTGTAATTGAAGGTACATCTTGAGCAATCATGCCAGTATCAGAAATTAAAATGACATCATTTTTAAGCTTCTCCTGATTGTTTTTTACAAACTTAGACAGATTTACACTGCCAACTTCTTCTTCCCCTTCAATCATAAATTTGACATTACATGGGAGTTGATTTGTTTCTGTCATAAACTCCATGGCTTTCACATGCATGTACATTTGACCTTTATCATCACAAGCTCCTCGTGCAAATATGGCACCTTCAGGATGAATATCGGTTTTCTTGATTACAGGTTCGTAAGGCGGAGAGTCCCATAGTTCTAAAGGATCGGCTGGTTGGACGTCATAGTGTCCGTAGACTAATACTGTTGGTAAATTAGCATCTATAATTTTTTCGCCATACACGATTGGAAACCCTTCTGTTTCGCAAATTTCAACATGGTCACATCCAGCTTTAAGTAAACTAGCTTTAATCACTTCAGCTGTTTTAAAAACATGCTCTTTATATGCAGGATCGGCACTTACTGACGGGATTTTAAGCAGGTCAATAAGTTCGTTAAGAAAGCGATCTTTATGGTCTTCAATATAAGATTGAATATGTTGCATAGGTGTTTGTTTTTTTGATTCTTCCAAAAGTACAAAAATGAAGACTATTTTTTCCTAATTAAAGTTATTTGAATATTGAAAGTATTGTTTATATTTGCATCCCATTATTAATGGAAAGTTGCAGGCGTGGTGGAATTGGTAGACACGCTAGACTTAGGATCTAGTGCCGCAAGGTGTGAGAGTTCGAGTCTCTCCGCCTGTACTTGTTTAACTACAAATATGTAGTTAAAAAAACCTCTCAATTTTGAGAGGTTTTTTTGTTTGAGTACAACATTTTGATGTTTTATTTGATTTAATTTACAATATTAAGTTTTAAGTATATTTAATATTAAAAACTATTTCTTACCATGTTTAAATATCGTCGGTAGTACAAAAGCAGATGAGAAATCTGTTTTTTTGATTAATAAACTTTTATTTTTGTTTAGTTGCAATATTTTGTTACTCTTTTGTATTGCATTTAATTTCCCAATCAATACTATAGGTTTTTTCAGGTTCTAAAACTTGCAATCCCATTTTATTATTAAAACTATCAGACACGCCTGTAGTAGGTTCAATCGCAATTGTATTACTTTTAGGAGGAGTATAGAGTTGTAAAAAAGTTTCGTTTGATGATGTGGTCATTTCCATATCATAACTTGGAGTTGAGAATTTTATAGTATTGGTATTTAAAATGAAACAGTCATCTAGTTTTTTGTCTTTAACTTCAAATGTGTTATTATTTTTATAGTCTTCAATACCTGTAGTAATCATTCTTTCATCCAAAACCAGTTTTTTGTTACAGTCGAACTGCAATGTGCTTTCATATAAATTATCGCTTTTAAAATAGGGATGCCAACCTAATGTGAAAGGAAAAGCTTTTGAGTCTGTGTTTTTCACTAAAACATTTAATTTTAATCCATGGTTATTCAAAGTATATTTTAACTGAATAATATATGTAAAAGGAAAACCTTTAGATTCATTTAATTCCTCATATTCGAGTGTTATTATAGCTTCAGTTTCAGAGGCATGTTTATCTAAAACTATAAAGGTTTTGTCATAAACCAAACCATGTAATGCGTTGTTTTCTTCTTTTCGATTTATTTCAAACTGATAACATTCTCCTTTAAAAGCATAAGTTCCATCTTTGATCCTGTTTGCAAATGGAAATAAAATAGAAGAAGCATAGGTTTCAGAATATTTTAAAGGGGCTAAACTTTCAATAACTAACATGTTATTTAAACATAGTTCTTGCAGATTCGCACCTTTGTTTAAAGCTATTTTAGCATAAGACGTATTCTGAGTATTTGTCAATATAATCTCGCTAAATCTATCGTCTTTATTACGTTCTATTTTGTACATTTTTAAGTCTTTAATTAAAAAGGTTTTGATAGTAACTAGCTGTCAAAGATCAAAGTTAATTCACTTTCAACTTTTTATTATCCTGTGCCATCCTACTTATATTTCTCTAAATGTAACTGGATGCCGTTTTAAATTGTAATTTATGTGAAGATAGATTCTTTTTTTTAGTTTTAATGATAGGTATAAAGTAAATTTAAGTTAGCTAAAAAAGCATAACAGAACAGGATACTAAATACCTATTAATTGCTAATCTTAGCACTAGAATAGAAATTTAAAAAAGACTAACAACTAACTATAAATGAACAAAACCATTGTACTAACAGGAGCAGGAGGTGTATTATGTAGCACCATAGCAAAAGCTTTAGCTAAAAAAGGACATAATATTGCTGTCCTGGATTTAAGAAAAGAAGCTGCAGATAAGGTCGCTGAAACCATAAATAAAAATGGAGGAAATGCTATAGGTGTTGAAGCAAATGTATTAGAAAAAGAGTCACTAATTCAGGCAAAAGAAGAAGTAAATGAAGCTTTTGGCAAATGCGATATTTTAATCAATGGAGCTGGTGGGAATCACCCTTTAGGCACAACAAGTAATCCATTTTTTGAAATGGAAGATCTTAAAAATACAACCGAAGGTTTCAAAACGTTTTTTGATTTAGATCCAAAAGGGATTGAGTTTACATTCAACTTAAATTTTTTAGGGACCTTAATACCTACACAAGTATTCGCAGAGGATATGGTTGGTCGAGAAGGTTGCAGTGTATTGAATATATCTTCAATGAATGCCTTTACACCTTTAACTAAAATTCCAGCTTACAGTGGCGCAAAAGCTGCAGTATCTAATTTTACACAATGGTTGGCTGTTCATTTTTCAAAAGTAGGGATTCGTGTTAATGCTTTAGCACCTGGTTTTTTCTTAACAGATCAAAATCGGACGCTATTAACCAATGAAGATGGAAGTTTAACACAACGTGGACAACAAATTATTGATCAAACACCAATGAATCGCTATGGTGAACCTGAAGATTTAGTGGGCACAACACTCTGGTTATGTGGTGAAGGATCAAAATTTGTAACTGGTGTGGTTGTGCCAATCGATGGTGGATTTGCAGCTTACAGTGGAGTTTAAAAAATAATAAATGAATTTGAAATTAGAACAAACATGGAGATGGTACGGTCCTAACGACCCAGTCTCATTATTAGATATAAAACAATCTGGTGCAATAGGTATAGTCTCTGCATTACATCATATTCCCAATGGAGAAGTCTGGACAACAGATGAAATTAAAAAACGTATATCTGAAATTGAAAGTGTTGGCTTAACTTGGTCTGTAGTAGAAAGTGTTCCTGTTCACGAAAACATAAAGACAAGAACTGGTCAGTTTGAAAGCTATATTAAGAATTATAAGCAAACACTACTTAATTTAGGTGCATGCGGAATTGATATCGTATGTTACAACTTTATGCCAGTTTTGGATTGGACACGAACCAATTTAGATTACGAAGTGGATGATAAATCAACAGCGCTTCGTTTTGAAGCTGCTGCTTTTGCTGCTTTCGAATTGTTTTTATTGAAACGTCCAGGAGCAGAACATGATTATACTGATGCACAAAAAGAAAACGCAAAACGTTATTTAGAAAATGCATCCGATGACGATCAAAAAACCTTAGTAAGAAATATCATCGCTGGTTTACCTGGTGCTGAAGAGGGTTATACACTAGAAGAGTTTAATGCTATTCTTGCAACTTATAATGATATCGGACCAAAAGAACTGAAAGCAAATCTGTTTTCTTTTCTATCTGAAATTATTCCTGCAGCGGAAAAAGCTGAAGTTTTAATGTGCATACATCCAGATGATCCACCTTTTCCGATTTTGGGATTACCAAGAGTGGTGAGTACAGAACAAGATATTGTCGATTTATACAACGCGGTTAAAAGTCCTAATAACGGACTCACATTCTGTACAGGTTCATTTGGAGTGCGAGCAGATAATGATTTAGCAGGTATGGTAGAACGCTTAGGTGATCGTATTCATTTTATTCATTTAAGAGCCACCAAACGTGATGCTGAAGGCAACTTTCATGAAGCCGACCATTTAGAAGGAGATGTAGATATGTATGCCGTGATGAAAGCCTTAATTTTAGAACAGCAAAAGCGTGCTAAAGCAGGTCGTAAAGATTTACGCATGCCATTTAGACCAGACCATGGTCATAAAATGCTCGATGATTTAAAAAAGAAAACAAATCCTGGATATTCAGGAATAGGACGTCTGAGAGGTTTAGCAGAACTTAGAGGGTTAGAACTTGGAATCCGTCGTTCATTATAAAATGACCTAGCAGGTTTTCAAAACCTTGCAGGTCTGAAAAAATATTTAAAACAGAAAATAAAACAAATAATATATGTCAACTACATTCGAAACACGTTACGCCTCTAGTCCAAAAGCAGTTAAACAATACGATACACAACAATTAAGAGATGAATTTTTAATTCCAGATTTAATGCAAACTGGAAAAGTAAAATTCGTTTACACGCACTACGACCGATATATGGCTGGTGGTGCTGTACCTACTGATTCTAATTTGAAATTAGAAACGATTGACCCTTTAAAATCAGAATATTTTCTTGAGCGTCGTGAATTAGGAATTATTAATGTTGGTGGAGAAGGCACTATCTATGTAGACGGCGAAACTTATGAAATGAATCATAAGGATGCCTTATATATTGGCAAAGAGGTAAGAGATGTTATATTTAAAAGTAATGACGCTAACAATCCTGCAAAATTCTATATGAATTCTGCACCTGCTCACAAAACTTATCCAACTAAAAAGACAAGTCTTGCGGAAGCTAATAAAATTGAATTGGGAAGTTTGGAAACAGCCAACCACAGAACGGTTAGCCAAATGATAATTGGTGGTATAGTTGCCACATGTCAATTACAAATGGGAATGACAGAACTAAAAACAGGAAGCGTTTGGAATACCATGCCAGCTCACGTTCATGATCGTAGAATGGAAATCTATTTCTATTTAGATGTACCAGAAGAGCAAGCGGTTTGCCATTTTATGGGACAACCACAAGAAACACGTCATATATGGATGCATAATCACCAAGCTGTAATTTCGCCACCTTGGTCTATTCACTCTGGTTCTGGGACTTCAAACTATACCTTTATTTGGGGAATGGCAGGTGAGAATTTAGATTACAACGATATGGACGTTGCAAAAATTACAGATTTAAGATAATATGTCTCAAGAATTATTCAACATAAAAGGAAAAGTAGCCTTAGTTACTGGTAGTACGCATGGACTAGGAATGGCTATGGCAATGGGATTAGGTAAGGCAGGTGCAACGATTGTTGTAAATGGTAACTCGTCTCAAGAAAAAATTGATAAGGCTGTTGCTGAATACAAAAAAGAAGGCATCAACGCTGTTGGTTATAAATTTAATGTTGCAAACGAAAGTGACGTTATTGAAGCTATAAAAAAGATTGAAACCGAAGTCGGAAATATCGATATTCTGGTTAATAACGCAGGAATTATTAAGCGAACACCATTAGCAGAAATGGAAGTTGAAGATTTTAAACAAGTCTTAGATATCGATTTGGTAAGCCCTTTTATTGTATCAAAACATGTTGTAAAGGGCATGATGCAACGTAAAGCCGGCAAAATTATTAACATCTGTTCTATGATGAGTCAGTTAGGTCGGAACACGGTTGGAGCTTATGCTGCGGCAAAAGGCGGTTTGGTAATGTTGACTAAAAATATGGCAACAGAATGGGCAAGATTCAACATTCAAGTGAATGGTATTGGACCAGGTTATTTTGCCACATCTCAAACAGCACCGATTAGAATTGATGGTCATCCATTTAATGATTTTATTGTCAATAGAACTCCTGCTGCAAAATGGGGAGACCCTAATGATTTAGCAGGTGCTGCCATATTTTTAAGTTCAAAAGCAAGTGACTTTGTAAATGGCCATATTTTGTATGTGGATGGTGGTATTTTAGCGACTATAGGTAAACCTTCAAACGAATTATAATATGAAAAAAAGTATCTTTTTTGTTTTAGTTTTATTCTGTTTCTCATGTGCCGATAATTCTTCAGAAGTGCTATCAGTAACAGTCAAAAACACATTAGATATAGATAGAGCTTTTGAAACGATTGAAGTTGATATTACTGACATTGAGCTTAACGGACAATCCTTAGAAGTTGTAAACTCTAAAACTAGTGAGATTTTAATTTCACAAATTGTAGATTATGATGGAAAAGGTGCTGTAGGTAAAGTGTTACTTTTTCAACCAGAAATTTCGGCAAAATCAGAAGCCACTTTTAAAATAAACTTAATTCAATCTAAAGAAGAGCTTGATAGCACCTTAATAAGATGCTACTCGCGTTTTGTGCCAGAGCGTACAGATGATTATGCTTGGGAAAATAATAGAGTAGCATTTAGAACCTTTGGACCAGTAGCTCAAAAAATGATTGAAGATGGTGTCAAAGGAGGTACGTTGACAAGTGGTATGGATGCATGGTTGAAACGTGTAGAATATCCAATAATTAATAAATGGTATGCAAAAGATGCTGTCGAAAAAGGAGCATATCATAAAGATACAGGTGAAGGTTTAGATAATTTTCATGTTGGAGTTAGTCGTGGTGTTGGTGGTGTTGCTGTAAAAACAGATTCTGCTTATGCAGTGTCTAAAAACTTCACCAACTATAAAACAATTACTAATGGACCAATAAGAACGAGTTTTATTCTAGATTATGCCAATTGGGATGCTAATGGTAAAGAAATTAAAGAAAGAAAACACATTATGCTCGATTATGGACAAAATCTTACGCGACATATTGTTGAATTAAAAGGTACAGATAAAGTCTCAATAGGTTTAACGCTTCACAAAAATGATGGTGAAGTAACGACAAATACAGCTGAAGGATGGATGAGCTATTGGGAACCATTTGATGATTCAGAATTAGGTCAAGGAGTAGTGCATGCTAATCCACAAAGTATCATAGGTTTTGACAACTATGTTACTGATAAAAAAGATGAGAGTAATTTGTATGTCCAAGCTAACGTATCTGGAGTCATTGAGTATTATGCTGGTTTTGGTTGGAAAAAGAGTGGTCAATTTCAATCTAAAGATGACTGGAATAAATACCTGTCTCGTTTTTCAAAATGTTTAGATAATCCTTTACAAGTCAATATTATAAAACCATTAAAATAGTATGAAAGATTTCCCGATAACATCAATTATATTTCTTGCTATTATTTCTATAAATACTTTTTCTTGCGATAAGGCAACAGGGACAAAAGTAATGTACCTTGGTCATACGTTGCCACAAACTCACCCTGTACATAAGGGCATTGTAGAATTTCAAAAGGCATTAGAAAAGAAATCTAATGGAACATTAAAGGTGAAGATTTTTCCTGATGCACAATTGGGCTCAGAGAGAGAAGTTTTGGAATTATTGCAAATTGGAAGTGTAGCTGCTACCAAAGTAAGTGCGGCAACCTTATCTAATTTTGTACCAGAATATCACCTCTTAGGTATTCCGTATTTATTTAGAGATAAGCAACATCAATTTAATGTTTTAGAAGGAGATATAGGCAAATCGATTTTAGAAAAAGGTTCTAAATTTTGGTTGCGCGGATTGTGTTATTACGATGCAGGAAGCAGAAGTTTTTATACCAGTAAAAAAGCCATTAGAACACCAGATGATTTAAAAGGGCTCAAAATTAGAGTAATGAACAATCAAATGGCTATTAATATGGTCAATTCTATGGGAGGATCGGCAACGCCTCTTGCCTATGGTGAATTATATACGGCAATTCAACAAGGTGTTGTGGATGGTGCCGAAAATAATCCACCTTCATTTGTATCTTCTAATCACTACGAAATCAGTAAATACTACACTTTAGACCAGCATTCTTCGGTTCCAGACGTCCTCTTAATTGGCACTAAGTTTTGGGATAAATTATCGGAAGAAGAAAAAATATGGGTGCAAGAAGCTGCAGACGAATCTGCTCAGGCTCAGAAGAAGTTTTGGAGTGATTCTGTTGATGAATCCATGAAAATTGCAAAAGATGCTGGCGTGGAAATTATCATTCCAGAAAAATCCTTATTTGCCGAAAAATCAAAATCTGTTGTAGAGGAGTTTGTGAAGGAATTTCCGGAAATGGAACCCATCGTAAATCAAATTAAAAATAAAAAGTAATGGCTAAATCTGACCTTATTTTTAATAAAGTTCTTAGAATTCTCGAATGGTTTATGATCGTCATTTTTGCGCTTTTAGTTCTGGATGTTTTGTTCCAGGTGTTTTCAAGATATCTTTTAGGAACATCCTTTACATGGACCGAAGAGTTTGCGCGATTCGCATTAATTTGGATGACTATTTTAGGAGCTGCCTATCTCAATGGAAAAAAAGAGCATTTATCTATGGATTTTTTATATCAGAAATTCTCAGAGTCTAATAAAAGAAAAGCCTCTGTTCTTATAGAGGTATTGATATTTTTATTTGCGCTTATTGTCATGGTTATTGGTGGCTTAAATTTAGTATATACGACTTTGCATTTAGAACAACTTTCAGGAACATTACGAATTCCTTTAGGCTATGTATATGCCATAATGCCATTCAGTGGTTTTCTAATTATGTGCTTTTCTATATACCACATTTCAAAAATATTTAATAACAAAAACGATTATTAATTATGAGTATAGAAGTTATAAGTATCATCGTTTTGTTTGTGAGTTTCTTTACGTTATTGTTACTCAAAGTGCCTGTCGCTTACAGTATAGGTATAGCAACTACATTAAGTCTGTTATTAAATATTGATAAATTACCAGGTTTAACAACTATCGCTCAACGAATGACTACTGGTATTGATAGTTTTGCCTTATTGGCTATTCCGTTTTTTATTCTGGCTGGTGATATAATGAAACGTGGTGGCATTGCGAACAGACTCATTAATTTTGCGAAATCATTAGTGTCTAGCCTTCCAGGAGGATTAGCTTATGTCAACATTTTAGCCTCTATGTTATTTGGAGCAATTTCTGGTTCGGCACTTGCGGCTGCATCTGCCATAGGAAGTATAATGACGGATAGAATGGAAGAAGAAGGCTACCCGAGAACCTTAAGTGCATCTGTAAATATTACAGCTTCAACCACTGGACTTTTAATACCACCAAGTAACATTCTAATTGTATATGCTTTAGCTAGTGGAGGATCGGCTTCAGTGGCAGCCTTGTTTATTGCTGGTTATCTTCCAGGCATATTATTGGGTTTTGCTATTATGGGTTATGTGGCTTTTATTGCTATCAGTAAAGGCTTTCCAAAAGGTAAGCGTGCATCGTTTTTTGAAATTTGGACGTTTTTTAGAAAGGCATTCTTCAGTTTAATGTTGTTAGTTATTGTGGTTGGTGGCATTGTCGCAGGAATTTTTACTGCAACTGAAGCTTCTGTAATTGCTGTGCTATATGCAGCAATATTATCCTTGGCTTATGGTGATATGAAGATGAAAGATTTCTCTGGAGTATTATTGTCCAGTGCAAAAACCACAGCTGTCGTTATGTTTTTAATTTGTACGTCTATGGCCATGTCGTGGTTATTTTCTTTTGAAGGTATTCCTGAAATGATCAGCACCTTTTTACTAGAGTCATTAAACAATAAGTTCGCGATCTTTTTGGCTATTAACCTTATCTTATTAGTTATAGGAACATTTATGGATATGACTCCTGCCGTTTTAATTTTTACACCAATTTTTCTACCGGTTGTAACGGCTTTAGGCATGGATCCTGTTCATTTCGGAATTGTGATTGTTCTTAACTTATGTATAGGAATTTGTACACCTCCTGTAGGAACGCTGCTATTTGTAGGTAGTGGAGTCGCCAAAGTTTCGGTTACTCAGGTAATAAGGCCATTGTTACCATTTTTATTAATTATGGTAATTGTATTAATGCTTATCAGCTTTATACCTGAAATATCTATGTTTTTACCAAGATTGTTTGGTCTTTAGATAAATATTGAAGTTTTAAACTGCTTACTAATAAAAGCTTTCGGAATGACTTCTACGACTTCTATTAAGCTTAATCTTTTTTCCAATTATTTTAAGTCATTTAATAGGCGTTAGTTGGTTCTAGTAGTCACACTGTAATGTTTTGTGCTCAACTTTTTTAATATATCTGCTGCTTGTTCTGCCGTTATATCTCTTTGAGGATTTGCAAACATTTCATATCCAACCATGAATTTTTTTACTTCTGCTGAACGCAATAGAGGTGGATAGAATGACATGTGAAAATGCCATTCTGGATGTTCTTTATCAGTTGGGCTTTGATGTATTCCTGAAGAATACGGAAAAGATGTCTCAAATAAATTGTCATATTTTGTTGTCAAATCCTTAATTATTTCAGCAAAAGCTTGTTGTTCCTCAGTGTTTAATTGTCCAATGTGCGGATAATGTTTTATTGGAACTATCATAGTTTCATAAGGCCAAACTGCCCAGTATGGTACCAATGCAACGAAGTGTTCATTTTTTAAAATAATGCGTTTGTCTAAATTAATTTCTTGTTGGATGTAAGTAGATAACAAACTTTTGTTATGAGCTTCCCAATAGTGATGTTGTTGTGCTTGCTTTTTTAAAACCACTTCTGGAATAGAGCGTTGTGCCCAAATCTGACCATGAGGATGTGGATTGCTACAGCCCATAATATCACCTTTGTTTTCAAAAATCTGCACATAATTTATATTAGGATTCGCTCTAAGTTCTACATATTCCTGTAGCCATAAGCTAATGATATCACTAATCTCAGAAACAGACATTAATGGTAAGGTCATGGAATGGTATGGAGAAAAACAGATAACTCTGCATATTCCAGATTCTGAAGTTGCTTTTAAAAGTCCATTTTCAAAGGTGTTCTGTTGTGTGTCTGGTAGCAAAGCAGAAAAATCATTTTTAAAACTATAAGTACTTTTATAGTCTGGATTAATGTCTCCACTTGCTCTTTTATTTTTAGGACACAAAAAACAGTTTTCGTCGTATGACGTCTTTTTTAAGGTTATAGATTTATTTGTTTTCCCTTGCCATGGACGTTTATTTCTTTGTGGTGACACTAAGACCCACTCATCTGTTAATATATTATATCTTCTATGTGGCTGTGCGTTTAATGTAGATTCCATGTTTATATATTTTTTACACCATGACTTATAGTTGTATGTATTGCAGATAGTTTTATATTAAAATGTTCTTCATAAGCAGCTGATATATTTTTTATTAATGATTCGACTTTATATTTGTAAACGATATTAATGGTGCAACCACCAAATCCGCCTCCAATCATTCTAGCTCCAAGCACATAGTCTAAATCTTTAGTATGTTCAACTAAAAAATCTAATTCTTTACAGCTCACTTCATATAGGTTTTGCAAACCATGATGAGATTGGTATAAGCATTGTCCAAAACTATATAAATCTTTCTTTTTTAAATATTTAACTGCTTTTAAAGTTCGTTGGTTTTCTTGAGTGACGTATAAAGCACGATTATATATTTTTTCTGGTAAAATCACTTTAAATTCTTCAACAATCTGAGCTGGAACTTCTGTTAAAAACTGATACTTTGGATTTTTTTTTTGAATAGCGACTAATGCTTTTTTACACTCATCTCGCCTCACGTTATATGCACTACTCGCTAAGTTATGAGACACATTAGAGTTTAGCAATACTATTACATAAGGATTAAAATCGGCTTCAATTAAGTCGTAATCTAAAGTTTCACAGTTTAAAAGAATTAAATGGTCTTTCTCTCCTTTTACAACTGCAAATTGATCCATGATACCACACTTTGTGCCAACAAAAGTATGTTCAGCATCTCTAGATAATTTAATGATTTCTAAATCGCTCAACCCAATATCAAATAATTCATTTATACCTTTTGCTATACCACATTCCAGAGCTGCAGAAGAGCTAATTCCTGAACCGAGAGGAAGATCACTTTCGATAATGCAATCAAAACCTTTAACTGAATTAGGTTTAATAACATCAATATGAAAAAGAACTCCTAAAATAAAGTTGTGCCACTCAACTTCACTTTTTTCTAATTTGTTAAGACTAATGGTGAAACTATTTTTAAAATTACTAGAATAGATTTCACAGGAATTAGAATTATTTTTTCTAAAATGTAATGTTATTTTTTTATCTATTGCAGCAGGAAGCACATAACCGCCGTTATAGTCAATATGCTCACCGATTAAGTTTATTCTTCCAGGTGATTCAATTACGACTTCACTTTTAAATGCCTTTTTGTCTAACATTGATATGTTTAAATTAAGTTTCCAATCAATACTTTACATTTGACTTAGTTCTATTATTTGTAATCCATTTATGCATTATTTAAAGGGGGGCTTTAGAACAAATACATATTAGGTGCTAAATCTGTCAATGATTTCCATAATTCTTATGCCTTCATAAGCAGAGCACGGATTATCCTGCTTACTAAGAAAATAATTTACAGTAGCTTCAATCATAGGCTGTTGAATGTTTTCGGGATGTTTAAAACTTAAATTTTTTACGTTTCCCTTTTTTGTAATTTCAATTTCATTTCCAAAAATTGATAGTTTAATTTTCCCTAAACTTCCATATATGGTTAGTTCATCCTTGCTTGAAGAATCATTGACATTAAATGCCCACAATCCTCTGCATTGAACACCATTTTTAAGTTCAATTATACCGTTTACGACATCTTCCGCGTTGTAAGTTTTACTCTGATTAACAGCAAAACCATGTGCATCTTTATAGTCTCCTAAAAAATAATAGATTAAATCTAATTGATGTGGTGCTAAATCATGAAAAAATCCTCCTCCAGAAATGCTTTTATTTGTACGCCAATTATCTTCTGTAACGGTTATCATGTCCGTGTTTAAGGGTTGTAATAACTGTATGTCTGCACAACGAATCGCTCCAATTTCATTATCATCAACAAGCTGTTTTACTTTTAAGAACATAGGTAGCTGTCTTCTGTAGTGTGCAACCGTTAGCTTGGCTTTACTAGATTTAAGCGCTTCATAAATTTGTTTGGCTTCATGAGCATTTAGTGCCATTGGTTTTTCTAAATAAACATTCTTATTGAACTTTAGAGCTTTTAAAGTATATTCTAAATGGTTAGATGGTGGTGTGGCAATGTATATTGAATTTATATCTTTGTGATGAAGTAAATCATCAGCATTACTATACCAAAAAGGAACTTTATGTCTTTTGGCATAATCTTCAGCTTTCTCTGCATTTCGACGCATAACAGCAACTAAACTCGAGTTTTCAACCTTATTAAATGCAGGTCCGCTTTTTACTTCTGTAACGTCTCCACAACCTATAATTCCCCAATTAATTGTATTCATTTTAACCTTTAAAATTGAAATATGTTTTTGCATTGTAATAGCAAATATCACTGACTATTTTTCCTAACCATTTTTCGTCATTTGGTAATTCTCCGTTAACCACATCAGTCGCAATTAAATCACATAAAATTCGTCTAAAATATTCGTGCCTTGGGAAGGATAAGAAACTACGAGAATCGGTCAGCATACCTACAAAACAACTTAATAGACCTTGGTTAGAAAGCGTATTTAATTGTTTTTCCATACCATCTTTTTGGTCTAAAAACCACCAAGCGGCACCAAACTGAACTTTACCTTTTACACTTCCATCGTTAAAGTTACCAACCATGGTGGCAAACACTTCATTATCTGCAGGATTTAAATTGTACACAATAGTTTTTGTAAGCTGATTTGAACTATCTAAAGCATTTAAAAAACCACTTAAGCCAACAGCTTGCGAAAAATCGCCAATCGAATCAAAGCCAGTATCTGGTCCTAATTCTTTTAATAATCGTTTATTGTTATTTCTAATCGGACCCAAATGTAATTGTTGCGTCCAACCTTTTTTATGATAGAATTTACCTAAGGCAAGTAGTGTTTCTGCTCTAAAAAACTGCGCTTCTTCTTTAGTTAATTTTTTACCAGATATAACAGACGTAAATAAGGTTGAAATGTTATACTTTTTGTTTGAAAAGAAATGTAATTGTTCCAAACCATGGTCAGAAAGTTTACAACCACGTAAATCAAAATAGTTTATTCTGTTTTCTAGGGCAGTTAATAAGTCATCATAGGTTTTAATAGAAAAACCGATTTCTTTTTCTAATTTTTTAATGTATTCTGCATAAGCTTTTTCATCTTCTACAGCATAAGCCTTATCTGGTCTAAACGTAGGAAATACATTAATCTTCTCATCACTATTTGCTATATCTTCATGATGCTTTAAATCATCTACAGGATCATCTGTCGTGCAGAGCGATTCAATATTTTGTTGTTCTAATAATCCGCAAGTTGTATGGCTCGATTTTTTTAGTAGTTCTGAAGTTGTATTGTAAATACTTTCAGCATTTTCGGGTGTTAACAGATCTTTTATTCCAAAATAACGTTGTAGTTCTAAATGTGTCCAGTGATACAAAGGGTTCCTTAAAGTGTAAGGTACTACTTCTGACCATTTTAGAAATTTATCTTTATCTGAAGCATTTCCTGTAATGTATTTTTCATTGACTCCATAAGCTCGCATAGCGCGCCATTTATAATGGTCGCCGTATAACCAAACTTGTGTTATATTTTCAAACTTAGTGTTTTCGGCAATTTGTTGTGGTGATAAATGGTTGTGATAATCGATTATTGGAAGTGGTTTTGCATAATTATGGTAAAGTGTTTTTGCAAAGTCACTTTGTAATAGAAAATCGTCGTTTATAAAAGTTTTCATTTTATATATTTTTAACCAATTTACTGTGTTTTAAAAAGAAATCGTTTAATGAACCAAAATAATTTAGTTTTAAATATTATCCGTCCTGTGCTATACTGATTAGTGTTAGATTTTAATTAATTTTAAGGGGTTTCGCAAAGTAGAATACAAGTAATATTCAAAATACAGCACAGTACAGGATATGATATCGTACTAACAAAAGTACATTGTTCTTCAAAATATTTTGGCGAATAGTGAAGCCATATATTGGGTTTGTAAAGCGTTTAAAAAACTAATAAATGATATTAAGAGGTTAATTATAAATGAATTATAACTTAGGATTAGATATTGGAAGTTCCTCAATTAAAGCAGCATTAGTAGAAGTTGAATCAGGTAAAAGTATAGGTGTTGTGCAAGAACCTGAGAAAGAAATGGGCATGTTTGCTCAAAAAAATGGTTGGGCAGAACAAAATCCAGACGAATGGTGGTTTCATATATGTAATGCTATTAAGCGTCTAAAAAAGCAACATAATATTAGTAGAACACAAATTAAAGGCATTGGAATATCTTATCAAATGCATGGACTCGTTTTAATTGATAAAGCTGGCAATCCTTTACGTCAAAGTATTATATGGTGCGATAGTAGAGCTGTGGAAATTGGAAACAAAGCATTTAATGAAATAGGTAGTGACAAATGTTCATCCCAATTATTAAACTCACCAGCAAATTTTACCGCCTCAAAATTAAAATGGGTAAAAGATAATGAACCAGATATTTACAAGCGCATTTATAAATTTATGCTACCTGGCGATTATATCGCCTATAAATTTTCTAATACAATTAACACAACCATATCAGGATTATCAGAAGGTATCTTCTGGGATTTTAAAAATGATAGTATAGCAGATTTTCTAATAGATTATTACGGTGTAGACAAAGCATTAGTTCCAGATATTGTTGAAACTTTTGGTATACAATCTGTTGTAGATGAAAAAGGTGAAACCGAAAGCGGATTGGAAGCAGGTACACCAATTTATTACAGAGCTGGCGACCAGCCCAATAACGCCTTATCGCTAAACGTATTTTATCCTGGCGAAGTAGCAGCAACTGGTGGAACTTCTGGCGTTGTTTATGCGGTTACAAATAGTTTGTCGGTGAAAGAAAGTGCACGTGTTAACAACTTTGCACATGTCAATTATAAAAAAGATGGTGAGGCAAGAATAGGGAAACTTTTATGTGTCAATGGTGCAGGTATTCAGTACCGTTGGCTTTTAAATAATCTGTCGGTTAGTTCGTATGAAGAGATGAATAATTTGGCATCAGAAATTTCAATAGGTTCAGACGGCGTGTGTTTAATTCCCTTTGGAAATGGTGCAGAGCGCATGCTTAACAATAAAGACATAGGGACACGTATTGTAAATATGAATTTAAACAACCATCATAAAAGTCATTTATGTAGAGCGGCTTTAGAAGGGATAGCGTTTTCATTTGTGTATGGTATGGAAATAATGATATCAGATGGGATTGAACCAAGTGTCATTAGAGCCGGAAACGATAATTTATTTCGTTCAGAAATATTTTCAAATACTGTAGCGACTTTAATAACGCAAGACATAGAAATTTACAATACAACAGGTGCTATTGGAGCAGCTAGAGCAGTAAATTTACATAACGATGATTTTGAAGCCTTCGGAAAAGTAATTATGGATAATGACTATGTAATGACATTTACGCCTTTAAAAGACAAGACACCTTATCAGGAAGCTTACAATAACTGGAAAAAAGAATTAGAACTCATATTAAATAAAGTATAACACATAACAAGTAATAATGGCAATTATAGGACAAAAAGAATATTATAAAGGAATAGGAGAAGTTAAATTTGAAGGTAAAGCATCCGACAATCCTTTGGCGTTTAAATATTATAATCCAGAACAAGTTGTTGCTGGCAAAACGATGCGTGAGCATTTTAAATTCGCCATAGCCTATTGGCACACCTTCTGTGGGCAAGGAGGAGACCCATTTGGTCCAGGAACACAAAATTTTGCTTGGGATCAATCATCAGACCCAGTGCAAGCAGCTAAAGACAAAGCAGATGCTGCTTTTGAATTTATAAGCAAAATGGGATTTGATTATTTCTGTTTTCATGATTTTGATTTAATTCAAGAAGGATCAACATTTACAGAATCTGAAGAAAGATTGGCTGCAATTACAGATTACATAAAATATAAACAGGAAGAATCTGGCATTAAATTACTTTGGGGAACAGCCAACTGTTTTTCTAATCCACGTTATATGAATGGTGCGTCAACCAATCCTGATTTTGATGTGGTTGCAAGAGCAGGAGGTCAAGTAAAATTAGCCTTAGATGCCACCATTAAATTAGGTGGTGAAAACTATGTGTTTTGGGGAGGACGTGAAGGTTATATGTCGCTCTTAAATACAGACATGGGGCGTGAGTTAGATCATATGGCTCAATTTTTAACAATGGCAAGAGATTATGCAAGAGCACAAGGTTTTAAAGGAACTTTCTTTATCGAGCCTAAACCAATGGAACCAATGAAGCATCAATACGATTTTGATTCAGCCACAGCAATTGGTTTCTTAAAAGAATATGGTTTAGATAAAGATTTCAAAATGAATATTGAAGTCAATCATGCTACTTTGGCACAACATACAATGCAGCACGAATTAGCAGTTGCTGCTAAAGCAGGCATGTTAGGAAGTATAGATGCTAACAGAGGTGATTACCAAAATGGTTGGGACACAGATCAATTCCCTAACAATATCCAAGAAACAACTGAAGCCATGTTGGTATTCTTAAAAGCTGGCGGACTACAAGGAGGAGGAATTAATTTTGATGCAAAAATCAGGAGAAATTCAACTGATATGGAAGATGTATTCCTTGCGCATATTGGTGGAGCAGATACCTTTGCAAGAGCTTTGTTAATTGCCGATAAGATTATCACATCTTCTCCTTATGAGAAATTAAGAACAGAACGCTATGCGTCTTTTGATTCTGGTAAAGGAAAAGATTTTGAAAATGGTAAATTATCACTACAAGACTTATACAAAGTTGCTCAAGAAAACGGAGAATTAAGTTTACAAAGTGGTAAGCAAGAATTGTTTGAGAATATCATTAATCAATATATATAAAAAATAATTCCTTTATGGTAATCATTACGCCATGGAATTTTCATATCAACTAAAACTAAACGAAATATGTTAGGAATTATTTCATTTGTAGGCTTTACCTTACTTGTAGCTATTATTGCTTATTTATCTACACGAAAAACAAACGAAAATACTTCAGATGGTTATTTTCTTGGAGGGAGAAGTTTAACAGCAACCGTTATAGCAGGTTCATTACTGCTTACAAATTTATCTACAGAACAAATTGTTGGGCTTAACGGTAGCGCATATGCAGATGGTATTTTAGTAATGGCTTGGGAAACTTTAGCTGCAATTGCTATGGTAATTACAGCTATATATCTATTACCTCGCTATTTAAAAGGTGGTATTTCTACCATACCAACATATTTAGAACGGCGTTTTGATGTCACTACAAAAGCAATGACATCTGGTTTATTTTTATCTGGTTATGCAATTGTTCTGTTGCCAATCGTTTTATACTCTGGTTCTTTAGGTATTAGTGGCATGTTTAACCTTCCAGAATTATTGGGAGTAACTGAATGGCAATCTATTTGGATTTGTGTCATAAGTATTGGTGTCATAGGTTCTATTTATGCCATTTTTGGTGGACTAAAAGCCGTCGCAGTATCGGATACTATAAATGCTATTGGTTTATTGATTGGTGGATTGCTAATTCCTTTTTTCGGATTGATGTCTATTAGTGATGATGGTAGTTTTTTTGGAGGTTTATCAAAATTAACAAGCGAATATCCGGAAAAATTAGACGCAATTGGAGGTGCAGAGTCTTCAATTCCTTTTGTAACCATTTTTACAGGAATGATGCTAGTTCAACTATTTTATTGGGGAACTAATCAACAAATTATACAACGCGCTTTAGGTGCTAAAAATTTAGCAGAAGGACAAAAAGGTTTGACCTTAGCCGCAGTTATAAAAATATTAGGGCCAATAATAGTAGTGCTTCCTGGTATTATTGCTTACCATAAATGGGGAGGAGAAGTATTGGCGAATAATGATGTGGCGTATCCAAGGTTGGTTGCAGAGGTGTTACCTACATATTTAATCGGTTTTTTTGCAGCAGTAATGTTTGGGGCTATTTTAAGTTCATTTAATTCTGCTTTAAATAGTTGTGTCACTTTATTCGGTGTTGATATTTATAAACAATATATTAATAAAGAAGCTAAAGATAAAAAAGTAGTTACTGTAGGAAAACGTTTTGGAATATTTTTGGCAGTATTTTCTATGTTTGTAGCGCCTTTTTTATACTATGCTTCAGACGGACTTTTCGGATATTTACAAACTGTAAACGGTGCTTATAGTGTGCCAATTTTAACAGTTATTATTGTTGGTGTCTTAACAAAAAGAGTGCCGGCAATTGCTGCGAAGGCAGGTATTATATTCGCTTTTACATTTTACGTTACCTATATTATTTTATCAAAAGGTTTAGAAATGGATTTACCTCACTTTCTACATTTTCAATTCGCAGCATTTGTTTTAACTGTAATATTGATGCTGATTATTGGTAAATTAAAACCAAGAGGAACAGATTATGTGCAAGAATATACACAGCAAGTTGATGTAACCCCTTGGAAACATGTTAAAGTAGTAGGTTTAATAATATGTGCTATTGTAATATCTACCTATTTTATTTTTAGCTAATTTATATAATGAATTGTGAGTTTTCCTCGAGTTATTAGGTAGTTAATATTCCCAATGATGGACGAAAAGCTACTTGACTGAGCAGTTTAATTATGGATTTACCTATTGGACTTATGGTTTGATGTCTTTATTTGCTATAATTTTTGTTTGGAAATTTGTACCTGAAATAAAAGAGAAAACTCTAGAAGAAATGTAAATTCTCTGGGAGAAATCAGATCATAAATTATTCAAATGATATAAATCTATTTTAAATTAATTTCTGTAATAGATTAAAATGACAACAATATTAATCATAGCATTTTTTTAATCTTAGAACATGGTGTTGTTAATTTTTAGTGTTAATAATGATACTAAAAACCCTGAAAAATGATTTAAATTTTAGTGTAAAATAATTAAAAATAGCAGTTGTAGCGTAAATTTTAGAAACTCACCTGGTCAATCAAAATAATCTAAAGCATAAAAATGTTAAATTTAATCAGAACCTATATAAAAAATACGCTTGGCAGCATAGTACAGGATACAGTTATATAATGTTATTTTTAATATTGTTAACATATCATTATGATTTGACTTTGACGCACTAAAGTTTAAGTATTTTGATAAATTTATTACTAACTATATGTTGAAACTTAAACTGAATATGAAACAAAAATTAAAAAAACAATTTCCTGTTTCTGGGTTAGCATTATTACTGGCAATAGTGTTTTCCAGCTTTACAACAATTAATTTGGAGGCTCAAAATAGGGTTTCTGGTGTTGTGACAGATGCTGAAGGAATACCAATACCAGGAGTAAGTGTAATACAAAAAGGAACTTCTACTGGTGCATCAACAGATTTTGATGGAAAATATTCTTTTGAATTAACCTTGGGTGAAGAAATTTTAGTGTTTTCTTATTTAGGTTTTAAAACTCAGGAGATTCAAGTTAATGGTAGAACGACCATCGATGTAGTCCTAGAAGAGGATGTTGCAAGTCTAGATGAGGTAGTCATTGTTGGTTATGGTACTCAGAAAAAAGAAAGCGTAGTAGCTGCTATTACGCAGATAAAAGGTAAGGATTTGATGGAAAGGACACTTGGTACATCTAATGTTGAACAAGCATTACAAGGAAATTTACCAGGTGTTACGGCTATACAAGGTAGTGGTGTTCCTGGTGAAGACAATATTAGGATTTTTATTCGTGGTCGAAGTTCATGGAATGGTAATGGTGATCCTCTTGTGCTTGTGGATGGTGTTAAGAGGTCAATGTCCGACATAGATATGAACGATATTGAAAATTTATCAGTGCTTAAAGATGCTTCTGCAACGGCAGTTTTTGGTGTAGAAGGCGCTAATGGGGTAATTTTAATTACCACTAAGCGAGGTCAAACAGGAAAAGCGCAACTGTCGCTTAGTGTTAATACAACCATTAAAACCGTTTCTCAATTGCCAAATAAATTAGATGCTTACAATGCTTTATTAGAAGCAAATAGTTCTATTTTAAGAGGAATAGCTCAAGCTCCAAACACATGGAATAATTATACGCCAATAGCTATTATAGATAGATATCGTAACCCTTCCAGTTTACAAGAAAGTTATATTTATCCTAATGTTGATTGGGAAGATGAATTGTTAAAAGATTACGCACAAGATTATAGAGTTAACTTGTCTGTGCGAGGTGGTAATAAAACGGCTAAATATTTTGGTAGTTTAGCTTTTCAAACAGTAGAAGATATTTTTGATGGAGGACGATACGATAATGGAAGAGGCTATTTAGGTGAGTATCGATATGATAGATTTAACTTTAGAAGTAATATTGATTTTAACATTACAAAAACTACTGAGTTGTCAGTTAATCTAGCTGGTTTTTATGGTATTAGAGAGAATCCTGGTAACTTAGGTAATGTAACTAATGGACTTTACTTAATAGCACCAACGCTTTACACTCCTGTGTATCCAGATGGTGTGTATGGAGCCCCTTTTAGTCCCTTTAATGTATATAACAACCCATTTATTACTTTAGCGGGTTCGGGTTATGACACTTTTAGAGAATTTCAAATCAATACTGATTTTATATTAAAACAAAATTTAGACTTTATTACTGAAGGATTGTCGTTTCAAGGACGATTTTCTCTAGATAATACACAGAGAAGTAGGCAACGTTTAATTGATGGAGGTGTAATTAGTAGGGTTTTTGATGGTGATGAAGAGATTTTACTTATTCCAGATAATAATACACAATTTGGTTATGTTCAACCACCATGGACTTTAGAAGATATTCAAGTAGAGGAAAACCGACGAAGACGAAGAATGGTTTATGATGTTTCATTTAATTATAATAAAACTTTTGATGAAAAGCATAACATAACAGGTCTATTTTTAGTGAGAAGACAGGAGGCTGCAAGCGGTACTGGGATTTTCGCTTTTCCAACATATCGTGAAGACTGGGTAGGAAGAGCCACTTATAATTACGACTCAAGATACTTTTTAGATATTAACGGTGCATACAATGGCTCTGAACAATTTGGTCCAGGATATCGTTTCGACTTATTTCCATCTATAGCACTGGGTTGGACAGTCTCAAACGAAGCTTTTATGGAAAATGTAGATTGGTTAAATTTACTTAAGTTTAGAGGGTCTTACGGTCTTATTGGTGATGATACTTTTATCACGACTGATGAAGCAGCAAGATGGACTTACATTACGCAATGGGAGTCTGGTGATTCTGCATTTTTAGTGCCAAGTGATTATCAAGGAAATTCACCCTACACGTTTTACAGAGAAACTCTCGTTGGAAATCCAGACCTTCAGTGGGAGGAAGCTGTTAAGTATAACATAGGTGCTGAGTTTAATTTATTTAATGGTTTGTTAACTGGAGAGTTAGACTATTTTGCAGAAGATCGTAGTAAAATTGTAATTGCTAATAGTCAAACTACACCAGATTTTGTGGCAGCAAATCCATATGTTAATAGAGGTGTCGTTGAGGTAAGAGGTTATGAGATTGTTTTAGGTTCCAGATATACTTTTGATAACGGTTTAACTCTATCTGGTGATTTTAATTTTACGCAAGCTATAGATAAAGTAATAGTAAGAGATGACCCAGCTTTACGGGCTGCTCATCTAAATGAAGCTGGTTACAGTATTGGGCAAGGAAGTTCAGGCATTCCTGCAGGTATATTGACAAGTTGGGACGATATTTACAGTTCAACACCTCTAAATGAAAATCAAAGTACAGTGCGTCCTGGATATTATGGTCTTGTAGATTTTGATGGAGACGGCATTTATAATTCTGAATTTGATAATGCACCCTTCGGTTATCCAAATCAACCTCAAAGAACTTGGGGCTTTACTCTAGGCGCACAATACAAAGGGTTTAGTATTTCAGCGCAGTTGTATGGTACACAAAATGCGTCTAGATTGTTCAGTAACCAAACTTTTAGTAATTCAACACCGTTAATCTTTGAGCAAGATTTAGATTATTGGACCGTAGATACGCCAAATAATACAGATACCCAACCATCATTTGGAGTTCCGGGAGGAACTAATCCTAGAGATAATTGGTTGGATGCATCATTAACAAGACTTAGAACAGTTTCTATAGCTTATGATATACCCAGAGCGACCTGTGAAAAACTTGGGTTGAAGAAGCTTCAAATTTTCGCAAATGGAAATAACCTGTTTTTATGGTCTAATTTGCCCGATGATAGAGAGTTTAATACATCTGGAACAGCACAGTCAAGAGGTGATTATCCTACCTTAAAAAGATTTAACTTTGGTTTTAATATGAATTTTTAAACAAGAGAAATAATGAAAAATAATAAGATAAAAATATTCATAATCTTAGGATTTGTATTCTCGTTTTCATGCGAGGATTATTTAGATGTAGCACCAGATGCCATCATAGATGAAGAGGAGATATTTTCTAGCTTTAATAATGCACAAGGTTTTGTTGAAGAAATGTATGCCTTAGTAGTATCTTATGAACAGCAAACGCATACTTTTCAAGATTTTCTTTTGGGAGATGATGGATTTGTTGACAGGCCAACAAAGGCAAGTGGAGATATTGATGCTGGAAGATTCTATGATGTGATAAGAGATAATTTTTGTTACTTAAATAATCACTACAATGCAGATTATGGATCAACAGGTACTAACTCTGCTAATGTCGAAAACAATAACTCATTTAATAGACAAAGACCTGGGTTATATGATGGAAGCTTACGTGGTATCCGTAAAGCTAATATTGTAATTGAGAATGTTGAGAATAGGGATTTAATGGTAAATGCAACGCAAGCAGAAAAAGATGTTATTCTTGGACAAGCTTATTTTTTTAGAGCATTTTTCCATAATGAGATTATGAAATTTTGGGGACGTTATCCATATATTGATAGAGTTATAGTAGATGATTTTGAATTACCACGTCCAGAGACCTACAAAGAAGTTGCTTTACGAGCTAATGAAGATTACATAATAGCCGCTGAATTATTGCCAGTAAATTGGGACTTTGAACCATATGGACAATTAACAGAAGGCGAAAATAGAGGTAGGCTTACTAAAGGTACGGCATATGCTTTTCAAGGTAAAAACTTGCTTTTAGCAGCAAGTCCATTAATGAAAGGTAACAATGTAAGTATAAATACATATGACTATGATACAGAGTTATGTGATATGGCTGTTGAGGCTTTTTCAAAAATTCTTCAATTAGCCGACCAAGGACGTTATGCATTAGCTTCTTGGGAAAACTACGATGATGTGTTTTGGAGATCACCAGCTCCTGGTACATGGCCAGGAAGTACAGAGTTTATATTCTCTGCAACTGGTGGCAGTACTGGGCAAGCCACAAGATTTATGGCATCAGGAGTAAATAGAGCTATCCATACCAATTCTGCTGGATATGAGGTTATTAGTCCTACACACAATTTTATTCATAACAATTTTGGGATGGCTAATGGACTATCTATAGAAGATGATCTTAGTGGTAATTATGGACAAACAACTTACGATCCCACTCAGCCTTTTGCAAACCGTGATCCACGTTTTTACAAATGGCATATTATTGATGGAGATATTATAGATGCAGGAGCTGAGGAACCAGAGCATGTAGCTGCTCAACTTTGGTTTGAAAATTCAAGTCAAAAAGGTTTCCACCGCAGCACTGGTGCTGAAAACATCAAAATAAAAAATAATACAGGGTATATGTGGACAAAATTTTACCCTAAAGTTGACGGTACGTATCATAGTAGATGGAATCCTATAATAAATCAATACGTAGGGGTACGAATGCATATGAGACTTACAGATGTTTATTTAATGTATGCTGAAGCATTACATGCTTCAATGGGGGCAATGGCTACACCTAGTTCTTATGGATTATCAGCAGAGAGCGCTATTAATTTATTACGTAATAGAGCTGGTATTCCTAATGTACATCCAAATATAGTTGGAGATAACAACAAGTTTATGGATGAATTAAGAAGAGAAAGATCTGTTGAGTTAAGTTATGAAGCGCACAGATGGTTAGATATTAGACGATGGGGATTAGCCCATTTAGATAAATATAGAAGAAAATTAGCCTTAGATTTTCCGCAAGACAGAAGTAATTTCACAGAAACACTTCTTGTAGATAGAATTTGTGAGTTCCCTCAGCATTATTGGTTGCCATTTCCAGTTGAGCAAACTCTAATTTACGAAGGCTTCCCTCAAAACCCGGGATGGTAGAGGTAGTCTTTTACAAATTCGTTATAACTAATCCAAAGAAAAAAATGAAGATAAAAAATATATATAGGTTATTCACTCTATTTATCTTAATGCTGTTTTGCATTTGTAATATTGCAATGGCTCAAACAAATGGTACGGAGGTAACAGTAACTGTGGTTGATGAGCAAGGTAACCCAATAGATGGAGTTGATATTTTTAGCCAAAGTGGAAATAAGACATCTTCGGATGTTAACGGACAGTTTAAAATCAAATTACTAGATGATGAGTCCCTTGTACTTGAAAAAAAGGGCTATATATCAGTCATTATTGCTATTTCTGATATATTAGGTAATATTACAATGAAAAAATCTCCTTTCCTCGCCTCGGAAGATGACGAAATAAAGATGGGAGTAGCCACTAAATATAGACGTAATATTGTTGGGGCAATATCCTCAATTAACACAAAAGACCGATTAACTTATGACAATACCCAAGTGGTTAGAGATTATATTAACGGACTCGTCTTAGGGGTTAGAGGTTCTGATAATATTAGAGGTATAGGCGGTGTAGGCGATGCGGTTTTTGTTATTGATGGCGTCATTGGCCGTGATCCCAATATCCTAAATATGGAAGAGGTTGAGCAGATAACTGTACTTAAAGATGCTAATTCTGTTGCCCTCTATGGTAGTCAAGGAAGAAATGGTGTGATTGTTATTAATACCAAACGTGGAAATGCTAATAAAAAAGAAGTAAACGTTAATATTCGTTCTGGTATTAGAACGCCTATCTCCTTGCCAAATTATTTAGGTTCAGCGGCGTATATGACACTTTTTAATGAAGCCAGAAATAATGACGGGTTAGATAATTTTTATGATCCAGCACTTATCCAGGAATTTAGAACAAGTTCTAATAAGTTTAAATATCCCGATGTAGACTTATATTCAAATGAATATGTTCAACCTTTTATCAATTTTACAAATGTTATAGCTGAGTTTTCAGGTGGTAATGATAAAAATCAATATTATGTTAACGTTGGATGGAATCGTGAGGATGCATGGGTGGATATTAATGAAGATATAAATGCAGGAACTAACCGTTTTAATGTAAGAGGTAACCTAGATTTTAAAATAAACGATTGGATTTCAAGCAGTCTTGATGGAATTGCAGTTATAAGCACAAATAGAGGGTCTAGAGCCGATTTATTAAGCGCTGGTACTACTTTAAGACCAAATGCTTATTCACCATTTTTACCCGTTGATTTAGTAGATGTTAGTGACCCTACAGTTGCAGGAATATTACAAGATGCAAATACCTTTGATGGGTTTCTTTTAGGGTCAACTCAACAGTTTGGGTCAGATGCACCCATAGCTTTAGCTATTGCAGGTGGCTATCTAGACACCGTGTTTCGTTCTACGCAGTTTAACAACACAATCAATTTTGATTTAGGTAGGATAACAAAAGGCTTGTCGGCTAAAACCTATGTGAGTTTTGATTATTTTGATTCTTATAATTTATCTATAGAGAACCAATTTAAAACCTATGAACCAATTTGGGAGGGTGATAGCATAATAGGTCTTAATGTTTTTGGTGAAGATTTAAAAGATCAGAGAGAAAATATTAGTACCAATGGGTTTTTATCTCGATTTGGTTTTTATGGACTTATAAATTATGATAGGACTATTGCTAAGAACCATTCTATAAATACTACTTTATTAGGTTTTTATAATTCACAAAGACGAAATGATGTTATTCAAACTGATGTTGATGCACACGTAGGCTTTCAAATGGCATATGATTACAAAAAGAAACTATTTTTTGATTTTACAGGAACCTATATTAATTCAATAAAACTAGCGAAAGGAAATAGAGGAGCATTTTCACCAACGTCGGGTATAGCTTACATTATAAGTGAAGAACCTTTTTTGAAGAACAGTAAATTTATTAATTACCTTAAGTTAAAGGCTTCTGGAGGTATTTTAAAGTCAGATCGTGGTATTACTGCGCTTAATGCTAATGGTAGTGTTGATGATGATGCTAGCGCTTACTATTTATATGATGCAAACTATTCTTTTGGTAACAATATTAGTTGGGCTGATGGTAATACTAATCGAAGAATAGATCTTTCACAAGCAGAAAATCTTGATTTAACATTTGAAGAACGTATAGACTTAAATTTAGGTTTCGAAACGTATTTAATGAATTCTTTTTGGATAGAAGCTAATTATTTTAAAACAGAACTAGACAAGCAAATAACATTCTTACAAGACCAATTCCCGTCTTTTTATGATACGTTTAGACCGTATAATAATTTCAATAAAAATGTATACACTGGTTTTGAAATCGGTATGAATTTCAATAAAACTTATGGAGATTTTTCATTTACTGTAGGTGCAAACGTGCTATATAGTCAAACTGAAAGAGTTGTAAGATCTGAATTGTTTACTGAAGATTATCTACAAACACAAGGAAGAGAGATTTCTACAATTTTTGGATTAGTTGATCAAGGTTTTTATTCTCAAGCAGATTTTGATACAAATGGTAATTTAAATGCTGGTTTACCTGTTCCACAATTTGGTATCGTACAACCAGGAGATATAAAATACCAGGATTTAAATGGTGATAATATTATAGATAATGATGACAGAAGAGCAATCGGGCAATCTAGTAGCCCATGGACTTATGCCCTCAACCTTAACTTAAATTATAAAAGGTTCAACTTTTTTGTTTTGGCTGTAGGTCAATCAGGAGCTGACGGTAATAAGTTAAATAATAGTTTTAACGAATATTATTCAGTAGATGGAGCAGATAAATATTCAGAAGTCGTTCTAGGACGATGGACACCAGAAACTGCAAGTACGGCAACATTCCCAAGGTTATCATCACAAACAAATCAAAATAATTTTAGACAATCTACGTTTTGGCTATTCGACACGAGTTACTTTAACATTAACCGTGCACAGATAACATATGAATTTGAGGATGCTTTTAATAAAAAAATAGGTATGCAGGATTTTAGTCTAAATATTTCTGGAACTAATTTATTTGAAATAGGAAAAAATAAAGATATTCGTAGATTAAGAATAGGTAGTACACCACTATCTAGATCTTTTACCTTAGGTATAAGAGCATCATTTTAATAGAATTAGAAAATTGAAATAAATAAAATGAAGAATTTAATAAAATATTTAATACTCATGTCGGTTTTTGCCGCTATGATTTCTTGTGATTTAGATCCTATTGAAGAAAATAGGTTGGACTTTGATGATATTCTCACGAATCCAAATGCAGCTGAAGGTGTATTATTAAATGGATATACGGGTTTAGTTAATCAATATTCATTTTCTGAAGCAGCTACCGATGATGCTGTTAATAATATTTTAAATAACAACTATAAGCGAATGGCGCTTGGTGAGTTAAATGCTCAATTTAATCCTGCAGCCCGTTGGGGTAGTTTTGAACGTGTATTCTGGGTAAACAGATTTTTAGAAGTAATTGAAACAGGAGTTACACAATGGAGTAGAGACACATTAACTAACACAATGTTTGAAATGCGCATGAAGGGAGAAGCGTTGGCATTGAGAGGATTACATCATTTTTATGTGCTTCAAGCGCATGCAGGTATTGGAGAATCTGGAGAACTGCTAGGTATTCCATACTATACTGAATTTATTGAAGCAGATGGTAACTTTAATGTACCACGTTTGTCATTTGAAGCTTCTGTTCAGGCTATTATGACAGATTTTGATGAAGCACTTAATTTATTGCCAACAGATTATGGATTGGGCGAAGGTCAAGTAGATCCATGGTATTCAGATTTAGAAAATTTTGACTTTGATAAATATGGAATAGTAAATGATAACTTTTTTGATTTACGTATTTCAGGCAAAATAGTAAGAGCATTAAAAGCACGTTTGGCACTTTTTGCGGCGAGTCCTTCGTTTTTAGATAGTCAAAGCTATTATGATATGGCAGCAACTAACGCGGCTCAAGTTTTAAATACTATTGGAGGTGTTGCTGGATTAGATCCAAATGGTAATGAATTTTATACATCTGATGACAATATATTTAGTAGTGAATCACTCTGGCGTGGATCTATTGGAGGGAACACTTTTAATTATGAAGAACGAATGTTTCCCCCTTCAGTGAATGGAAACGGTGAAATTAATCCAACACATAATTTTGTAATGGCATTTCCAATGCAAGACGGCTTTCCTGCAACCGCGGCTAATGGTTTTGATCCTCAAAACCCTTATGCTAATCGAGACCCTAGGCTAGAAAAATATGTCGTTGTTAATGGCGCTGAATTTGGAGGAGGTATAATTAATACTGGTTTTGGAGGAGGAAATGATAGATTAGATTCTATTCCTGGGCAGTCTACAACTACTGGGTATTACCTTAAAAAATTATTACGTCCAGATGTTCTTATTAATAATAATGGAACTGCTCAAGGTAAAAGTCATGCTAATGTGTATTTTAGATATACTGAATTGTTTTTAATATTAGCTGAAGCTGCTAATGAAATTGGAGGTCCTGACCATCAGGTTGATGGTATTTCCGTTCGTGATGTGATTGCAGCAATACGTAATAGAGCAGGAATTTCACAACCAGATAATTACCTAGCATCTATTTCAACTATAGAGGAAATGCGAGATCTTATTAGAAATGAACGTCGTATAGAGCTAAGTTTTGAGGGGCATAGATTTTGGGATATTAGAAGATGGGGATTACCTTTAGATGAACCAGCTAGAGGTTACTTTTTTGACGGAAATAATTATATTGAGTTGCCGTCTGTGGAAATTAGAAATTTCCAACCATTTGCAACTTATATGCCTATTCCAAATTCTGAGATTTTAAAATTTTCTGAACTTGAGCAAAACATGGGCTGGTAGAATAAATTTGTATATTTAAAAAGATAAAAAAAATAGACATGAAAATAAAATATTTAATAATATGCGCAATTGTCTTTAGCTTCATAGCTTGCGAAAATCAGGAAAATGATTTTGACGACTTTGGCTCAACTTCAGTGTATTTTCCATTTCAAACACCCGTAAGAACCATAATTCAGGGTGAGTATGATTTGGGTTTTAACGAAAACGATAATAATGGACGATTTGAAATTGGTGTAGTCATGTCAGGAGTTTATAATAATGATATAGACCGAAGAGTACATTTTGAGTTAGCTCCGGACTTAATAGATGCTGCTGCCTTAGGTGTAGATACTGTAAATGTTAAGATCTTACCAGCTTCTTACTATACTATTGAACAGGAAAGCCCTGTAACAATTCCTTCGGGTTCTATAAGTGGGCGCATTCCAGTGCAGCTTTCAGATGCCTTCTTTGACGATCCACTGTCATTTGCAGAGTTTGAAGAAGTGCATTATGTAATTCCTTTAAGGATTACAGATTTTGAAGAACTAGATTCGCTTTTAACAGGTGTTCCTTTAGTTGATGATCCTATAAAAATTAGAGATGAAGATTGGGATCCGTTGCCAAAAGATTATACGCTTTTCGGTATTAAATATATGAATAAATATGATGCCATCTATTTAAGGCGCGGTGAGGATGCAGCTACAGGGTTTAACGAATCGGTTACGGTTTATGCAAATGGAGATCCCACAGAAACAGTATCTGAGGTCATTGATGGCTCTACAGTGTATAGAGCAGAATTTGTTGTGCAAGATGAACTTATTCCATTAGCAACTTCGGGAAGAAGTGAAGTAACTACGACTATTGATGTCAGACGACCTGGTATTCCTACCGACGTTCAGTTATCTTTACTATTGACATTTAACGAGAATGAAGAAATTACTGTTTCTAATGCTGATCCAAATAGCAATATTACCGTAACCGGCACAGGAAGCTTTGTAGAAGATGGTGATGAATGGGGAGGAGAACCTCGAGACGTAATTTACTTAGATTTTCAATACGTAGAACAAGATGTTGAAGTCACTCAGGAATTCTTTTTTGGTTCATTAGTTTCAACAACAACAGCAACATTTGAATTAAATCATCAGGTAAATGATACCTTAGTTATAAGAGACAGAAACGTGAGATTCGAAGAGTTTGTTGTTGATTTAACAGTGGACTAAAAGTACTTTGTATTTGGTCAGTCAGGCTTTAATTATAACTAAATAGTTTTAAGTATAATTCAAACCCTTCATTATAAGTAAAATAATGGAGGGTTTCTTATTAAAAATTAATAATCTTTATCTTAGATCAAGCATCAATATCTCACACAGTAATTTAAAATGGTATTAATTAAAAAATAAATTCAAGTGAAACAATTACAATCCATTACATCAGTAATATTTAGTATTCTAATTATAGTTTTTTTATTTTCTTGTAACAATAAACAAGATAAAATACCGTGGGTAGATCTTATCAATAACAATTCTTTAGAGGGTTGGAATATTAAAGGTGGTGAAGCAAAATATATAGTTGAAGACGGAGTCATTATTGGAACAACGGCTGCGAATACACCAAATACATTTTTAACTACTAATAAAATGTATGGAGATTTTATTTTTGAAATTGATTTTAAAGTCGATTCTACCATGAATTCAGGAATCCAGATTCGTAGTAATAGCTTACCATATTATAGAGATGGAATGGTGCATGGCTATCAAGTAGAAATAGATCCATCAAAACGTGCATGGAGTGGTGGAATTTATGATGAAAAAAGACGTAAATGGCTACACACTCTAGAAAATAATCCTGAAGCGCAAAAGGCCTTTAAACAAAATGAATGGAATCACTACAGAGTTGAAGCCATAGGAGATACCATAAAAACTTGGATAAACAATATACCTGCGTCTTATTTAATTGATGATAAAACAGCAAGTGGTTTTTTTGGGTTACAAGTCCACTCTATAGGAAAAAACAAGGATAAGCTTGGCAAGCAAGTGATGTGGAAGAATGCTAAAATCTTGACGGAGAATCTTTCTAAATATTCAAAAAAATCATCTTTAGAGCCTGTAGTTACTAAAAACACCTTAACATTTCAAGAAAAGAAGGAAGGTTGGCAATTGCTTTGGGATGGTAAAACTACTGATGGCTGGCGAGGTGCTAAATTAGATGCATTCCCAGATAAAGGTTGGGTAATTGAAAATGGAGAACTGATTGTCTTATCTACAGGAGGAGCAGAATCTGCTGCTGGTGGTGATATCGTTACTACTGAAGATTACGCGAGTTTCGAACTGTTGGTAGATTTTAAATTAACACCAGGAGCCAATAGTGGTATTAAATATTACGTCGATACCGAAATTAATAAAGGACCAGGCTCATCAATTGGTTTGGAGTATCAAATCCTAGATGATGAGCTTCATGAAGATGCTAAATTAGGTTCTCATGAAGGTAGTAGAACCGTATGTTCATTATACGATTTAATTCAAGCTAATCCTGACAAACCAATCAAACCAATTGGTGAATGGAACACAGCATACATAAAATCCATAGACAATCATGTTGAGCATTGGATTAACGATGTTAAGGTTTTAGAGTACGAAAGAGGAAGTGAAGAATTTCTAAAATTAGTTTCTGAAAGTAAATATGAGAAATGGCCGAATTTTGGACTATTAGAAAAAGGGCAGATATTGTTACAAGATCATGGTGATAAAGTATCCTTCAGAAATATAAAAATCAAAGTTCCAAAAATAAAGAATTAGTAAAATGGGAAACAATCGTAGAGATTTTATAAAAAAGACAACAGCAGCGGCTATTGGAGTCAGTTTAACAGGTGGAATTAATGTCATGTCCGCAAAAAGCTATAATAATATTATTGGAGCCAACGATCGTTTAAATGTTGCTATTGCTGGTTTAGGGAGGCGCTTAAATGCTTTTAAATCACCTATTGGATCCAAAGCGAGCAATGTCAGATTAAGTTACTTGTGTGATGTGATGGAAAGCCAGCGCCTAAAAGCCTTAAAAGGATTTAGAGAGCATATTGACTACAGCCCAAAGTTAGAGAATGACATTAGAAAAGTATTAGACGATAAAAATGTTGACGTATTAATTAATGCCACACCAGACCATTGGCATACGCCAGGTTCGATTATGGCAATGAAAGCAGGGAAGCATGTATATGTTGAAAAACCTTGTAGTCATAACATGCACGAGAATGAACAGCTTGTGCTAGCAGCCAAGCATTTTAGTAAAGTGGTTCAAATGGGTAATCAACAACGTTCCTCAGGTCATACGATTGAAATTATAAAAGAAATCCATAATGGCGTCATAGGTAAACCATACAAGGCAGTTGCATTTTATAATAATGGACGAGGTAAAGTGCCTGTTCAAAATAGTGCGGCTATACCAGAAGGTTTAGACTGGGATTTATGGCAAGGACCAGCACCAAGACGCAATTATACTTCCGAAACATGGAATTACAATTGGCATTGGTATGGTTGGGATTATGGAACAGCTGAGGCTGGTAATAATGGAACACACGAGTTGGATGTGGCACGTTGGGCTTTGCAAGTAGATTTTCCGCAGCATGTATATGTTGAAGCAGAAAAGCGTCACTTTTTAGATGATGGTTGGGAAATGTATGATGATATGGAAGCAACGTTTAAATTTGCAGATAATAAAGTCATTAAGTGGGATGGAAAATCTAGAAATAGCTATAGTACCTATGGAGGAGGAAGAGGTACTGTAATTTATGGTACAGAAGGCTCTGTATTTGTAGATAGAGGTAAATATATATTATATGACCGTAGAGGTAAAGTCGTAAAAGAGTACAATTCGGCATCAAAAGAAGCAGGAAACGCTTTAGGTGGTGGCGGAGATACGTCAACACAACATGTTCAAAATTTGTTTGATACTATTAGAGGTAAAGCCAAACTAACAGCACCAATTGATGATGCTAGTAAAAGTATGGCTATGGTACATTATGCCAACATTGCATTTAGAATTAAAAATGGTTTTGATGTCGATGACAAAACTGGTAAGATGTACAACAGAGAAGCTATGAAATTGTGGTCTAGAACTTACGAACCTGGTTGGGAAATAAAACTATAAAATTTGAAAAGACGTTCATTTATTAAGAAAACCGCCGCAGCTACAGCAGTAGTAGCTGGGTCTTCATACTTATATGGTAATGTATTATCTCATATAAATGCTAATGAAACGATTAATATTGGTACCATTGGAACAGGAGTTCGTGGAGGTGGGCTCATGTCAATGATTAACGAAATTGACCATGTAAATGTAGTTGCTGGTTGCGACGTTTTACCATTTAGACTAAACAAAGGTTTAGCCAGAGCTAATTCGAATCCCAAAGGCTATTCAGATTACCGAAAATTATTAGATAATAAGGATATCGATGCTGTTATCATCGCAGTACCTTTTCATTTACATTCAAAAATTGCGGTTGATGCACTTGATGCTGGTAAGCATGTGTTTTGCGAAAAGACATTAGCAAAAGGCTATGATGGTGTAAAGCAACTCGTCAATAAAGCAAACCAATCTAAAAACATATTTCAAACGGGTCATCAGTATCATAGTTCGAGACTTTACACACATGTGGTTGACCTTATTAAAGAAGGGAAAGTGGGAAATATCACTGCGTTTGAATGCCAGTGGAACAGACACGGCAATTGGAGACGTTCAGTTCCTGAACCTCAATTTGAAAAGGCTATTAATTGGAGAATGTACCGAGAATTCTCAGGAGGATTGACGGCCGAATTAGCATCGCACCAAATCGATTTTGTGAATTGGGTGCTAAACGAAACCCCAAACCAAGTGATGGGTATTGGAGGTGTGGATTACTGGAAAGATGGAAGAGAAACTTATGATAATGTACATTTAACTTATAGCTATCCAAACGGAGTTAAAGCAAAATTTACCTACTTAACGAATAATGCTAAAGATGGTTACCAAATAAAGGTCATTGGAGATAAAGGCACTATAATTATTGATATGAAAAATGCTTGGTTTTATCCTGAAGGCCAAAAGAAGAATAGAGTTCTTGGAGATGTCGATGGCGTTAGCGGTGCAACAGTTCAATGGGATAAAGAGAAAGGCTACCAAATAAATGTGGAACATCTAAATCCAACAAAACAAGCCTTACTAGATTTTAGAGAAGGCATTTTAAATAATAAACATCCTAAATCGGATATTATTACTGGTGCAAAAACTGCAATATGCGTGCAAATGGGACTTGATGCTATGTATAATAACCAAATTGTAAAGTGGAACTCTTCCGTTTTAGATTTTTAAAGTAAAATTGAAATAAAAACTAAATCTCACTAAGTAAATTTTTTAGTGAGATTTTTTTTTAATTCTTGTTTCTGAAACAAATAGATTGATAACATTTATGTTTTCAGGATAGAACAGGATAGAAGGCGGAGGATTAAAACTTATTTTTAAAAATTATGATAATAGTCCAAAGTTATCTAAATTAAAACAAACAATTAAGACGTTTATATATGTTTAAAAATAGTTATTTATTAGTGCTTTTAGGTGTAGTGTGTAGTTTGAATATGGCTAATGCTCAACAACAAACCAAAACTGAAAAGCCTAATATCATTTTCATTCTTACAGACGATCAACGCTTTGATGCTATCGGTTATGCTGGAAACAAGTACGTTGAGACTCCAGAAATGGACAAACTAGCTGAATCAGGGACTTACTTTAATTCTGCTATTGTAACAACTCCTATTTGTGCGGCAAGTAGAGCAAGTATTTTAACGGGTTTGCAAGAACGTGCTCATAACTTCAATTTTCAAACAGGAAATATTAGAAGCGAATATATGGATGAATCGTACCCAACGGTTCTTAAAAATAATGGATATCACACAGGGTTTTATGGTAAGTATGGTGTGCGTTATGATGATTTAGATAAGCAATTTGATGAGTTTGAATCTTACGACAGAAATAACCGTTATAAGGATAGAAGAGGTTATTATTATAAAACACTTGATAACGACACAGTCCACTTAACGCGTTATACAGGTCAAAAAGCACTCGATTTTATCGATAATAATGCAACAAACGAAAAACCATTCTGTTTATCTTTAAGTTTTAGTGCACCTCATGCTCATGATGGAGCTCCAGAACAATACTTCTGGCAAAATACTACAGATAAGCTTTTAGAAAATACCACCATTCCAGGACCAGAACTTGGCGATGATAAATACTTTAACGCACAACCTGAAATTGTAAAGAAAGGATTTAACTGGTTACGTTGGACATGGCGTTACGATACTCCAGAAAAATACCAACATAGTTTAAAAGGGTACTACCGAATGATTTCTGGTATTGATTTAGAAATCGCTAAAATTAGAGCAAAATTAAAGGAAAAGGGACTTGATAAAAATACGGTTATCATAGTTATGGGAGATAACGGTTATTTTTTAGGTGAACGTAAACTAGCAGGAAAATGGTTAATGTACGATAACTCTATTAGAGTACCATTAATAGTTTTTGATCCTAGAGTAAATACGCATCAAGATATTAATGATATGGTGTTAAATATTGATGTACCTCAAACTATTGCAGATTTGGCAGGTGTTAAAGCACCAGAATCATGGCAAGGAAAAAGTTTAATGCCAATAGTTAATAAGGAAGCAAATACAATCGCAAGAGATACTATTTTAATTGAGCATTTATGGGATTTTGAAGAAATACCTCCAAGTGAAGGTGTGAGGACTAAAAAATGGAAATACTTCAGATATGTTAATGATAAATCTATTGAAGAACTTTACGATTTAGAGAAAGATCCACAAGAAATTAAAAATCTTGTTGGCAAGAAGAAATATAGAGACATATTAGATAATTTAAGAGCAAAAACTGATGAGCTAATTAAGAAAAATAGTAACGAATATAGAGCTGCGCCAACAGATTTAACAGTAGAATTGATAAGAGAACCAAGCAAGGATGTTAAGATTTTCGATTTAAAACCAGAATTTGGATGGACAGTCCCATTAGGTGCAAAATACCAAGGTGCTTATCAAATTCTAGTTTCATCAAATAAGACTCATATTGATAATAATAACGGAGATGTTTGGGATAGTGGAAGAGTCGCATCTATAAAATCAACGAATGTTGAGTATGAAGGTAAAGCCTTAGAAGTTGGAAAAACCTATTATTGGAAAGTTAGAATTTGGGATGAAGCCAACCGACTAGTTGACTATGCAGATGCACAAAAGTTTACTACTGGAAAGAGTGATAGTTACATCATTTCAACAGAAAATAAATTTGTTACCACAGAAGTTAAACCAGTAAAGTTTGAAAAAAGAGGTGACTTCTATTTCATTGATTTCGGAAAAGCGGCTTTTGCAACCATGGATTTTAGCTATAACGCCAAAACACCACATACCTTAACCATACATGTAGGCGAAATGGCTAATGATAAAGGGAATTTAAATAGAACGCCACCTAAAAAAAGTAATATTCGTTATCAAGAAATTAAGGTGGATGTAAAACCGGGTCAAACAAAATATCAGATTAAAGTGCATGAAGACGAACGCAACACAAGAGCAAACAAAGCTGTGCCTTTACCAAATGGTTTTCCACCCTTAGTACCTTTCAGGTATGCAGAGATAGAAGGTGCTCAAAATGATGTTAAAGCTGAAGACTTTACACAATTAGCATTTCATACCTATTGGGATGAAGAAGCTAGTAGTTTTGAGAGTAATAATGAAATTTTAAATCAAGTTTGGGATTTATGTAAATACTCAATTAAAGCAACAACCTTTAATGGCTTATACGTAGATGGTGATAGAGAGCGTATTCCTTATGAAGCAGATGCCTATTTAAATCAATTAAGTCATTATACTACAGATAGAGAATATGCAATAGGAAGACGTACCATTGAGTATTTTATGAAAAATCCTACATGGCCAACAGAGTGGCAACAACATGTACCTTTATTAATTTATGCCGACTACATGTACACAGGTAATACCGAACTTATTGAGCGTTATTACGAGGCGTTAAAACATAAATCTTTATTCGAATTATCTAATGAAGATGGTCTCATAACATCGACTAAAGTTGATGCGGAATTCATGAAAAAATTAGGTTTCCCAGAGGGTTATAAAAAGCCATTAACAGATATCGTTGATTGGCCTGGACCAAACTTTAACGGTAGTAAAACAAAAGGAGAACGCGACGGCTTTGTATTTAAACCATACAGTACTGTGATTAACTCATTTTTTTATGAGAACATGAAGATTATGGCAGAGTTTGCAAAGATTCTTGGTAAAACGCAAGAAGCTATGGACTTTGAATATAGAGCGGCTAAAGCTAAAAAAGCGGTTAACGAACAGATGTTCGATGCAGAACGTGGTATCTACGTAGATGGTATTGGTACAGACCATGCATCGCTTCATGCTAATATGATGCCTTTAGCCTTTGGTTTAGTGCCAGAAGAACATTTTGAATCTGTTGTAAATTACGTAAAATCTAGAGGAATGGCGTGTAGTGTTTACGGAGCACAATTTTTAATGGATGGTTTATACAATGCTGGTGAAGCTGATTATGCACTAGATTTATTAACGGATACTTCAGATAGAAGTTGGTATAACATGATAAAAATCGGTTCTACTATTACTCTGGAGGCTTGGGACAATAAATACAAGAATAATCTAGACTGGAACCATGCTTGGGGAGCTGTTCCTGCAAATGTAATTCCTCGCGGATTATGGGGAATAAAACCTAAAACACCAGGATTTGGTATAGCAACGATTAAACCTCAGATGAGTAAGTTAAAATCGAGCGAGATTGAAGTACCAACCGTGAGAGGAACAATTAAAGCTAAGTACACTTATAATGGAGCTAGATTGCAAACGTATGAAATCGAAATTCCAGGGAATATGGTGGCTGAGTTTACGTTAAACGGTTTGGACGGAAAGGACTTAATCCATAATGGAGAAAAAGTACCTTCTGCTTTTGAATCTATAAGATTAACACCTGGAAAACATACCATACAGCTAAAAATTAACTCGTTTTAATAAAAATTAAAGTCTAAAGGGACAATATGAAAAAATGGAATAATCATCCAGAATTAAAGTCATAGGGCATGCATATAAAGTTTCCATATGTTGTCTTCTTATTTCTGTGTGGTTTTTCACTTTACGCTCAAAATCCAATTGTGCCAAACCAAGGCTTAAACGATCCTCATATTCATGTTTTTAATGATACAGCTTACGTTTATGCCTCACATGATAAATCCATAACCAATGATAAATTCATCATGGAGGATTGGTGGATATGGTCGTCACCAGATTTAGTCAATTGGACCAAAAGAAGTATCCTTCATCCAAAAGACACGTATATTGGAAAGGATTATTCAAGATGTTGGGCAACAGATGCTACTTATAATAATGGAAAGTACTATTGGTATTTTTCCGAAGGTAACGAGCAAACCGGAGTTGTGGTTGGTGACTCACCTGTTGGTCCATGGAAAGACCCACTTGGAAAACCGTTGCTAACTTCAGATTTAACACCAACACACGAGTACGACATGTCTATTTTCGAAGACAAAGGAGAGCACTATATCTTTTTTGGAGTTTGGGATTATTATGTGGCTAAGCTCAATGACGATATGATAAGTTTGGCTGAGAAACCAAAAAAGATTATCATTAATAATCCAAGAGGGCCATATAATAGAGACGGAAAAGATAATGATATGCCAACAGATGATAAACCGTTTGTGCATAAGTACAATGGAAAATATTATTTGTCTTGGGGCTGTTTTTATGCCATGTCCGATAATTTATACGGACCATATGATTATGTCGACACCATCATAAAAGAAAGCAGTTTCGCTGAAGGCTATGATAGTCCAACATGGCCAAATGGTTTTTTACAAGGACGTCACGGTAGTTTTTTCGAGTGGCATAATCAATCATATTTTGTGTATTGCGACATCAGTCAAACCGGTAATCGTTATTTTAGAGATGCTTTTATAAGTTATGTGCATTATAAAGACAATGGTGAAATGGCAACGATAAGAGTCGATGGTATTGGTGTTGGTCAGTATGATGCCAATAATGGTTCCATAGAAGCTGAAGATTATTTTAAGGCAAAAAATGTAGATAAAACAGAAAACGTAATGGGTGGGTTTTCCATAAATGCAAAGGTAACTAATGGTTTTGTAACCTATCCAAACATTCAGAATTTAAATAAAAAAAGCACCATAGAATTTGAATTTCTATCACAAACAGATACAGAGATAGAAGTCAGAGAAGGTGATAAAAATGGAAAACTTCTAGTAACCTGTAAGTTTGATTCAAACAAAACAAAAGCCTTTAAAACTAAAAGTTTCAATACGGAAGCATTGTACAATGGTCAAACCATAAGTTTAGTTTTTAAATCGTCTGCAATTGGAAATTTAAAAATTAATAGATTTAAGTTTAAATAAAAATAGACACTAAAATTAGTATAACAATAATGAAAAGAAAGTCACTCATAATATTTACAGTTCTAGCAATAGCGATATTATCTTGCTCTGAACCAATTGAAAAAGATTATAAAGATGCGTCCTTATCAATAGATGAACGCGTTGAAGCCTTATTGCCTAAATTATCTCTTGAAGAAAAAGTAGCACAAATGCGAATTTTTCATGCCAATATAGGGACTAAACCAGATGAGAACGGCAACTTAAAACTTTCCGAGAAAGTCATTGAAAAACTAAAATTAGGGATTGCAGGAATCAAAAACCCAGGAGAACATATTGATGCTGTAGCTGCAGCTAAACTCAATAACGAACTTCAAAAATATATTATTGAAAACAATCGTTGGGGAATTCCAGCACTGTTTGTCACAGAATCTTACAATGGAGTGGATGCCGAAGGTTGTACCAAATTCGGTCGCCCAATAACGTCTGCTGCTTCATTTAACCCTGAATTAGTAAGACGTCAATGGGATGTGGTCGGCAGAGAAGCACGATTAAGAGGAATGCACATGTGCCATTCACCTGAGGCAGATATTGTTCGCGATCCTCGTTTTGGTCGTATGAGTGAAGCTTTTGGAGAAGATACTTACTTAACTACTCAAATGGTTAAAAATGCAATAATAGGTGTACAGGGTGATTATGAAGGATTAGGAAATGGTACTCATATAGGTGCGGTGGCCAAGCATTTTGCAGGCTATGGTCAGGTTTTGGGTGGTTCAAATTTTGCAGCGATTGAGATCTCACCAAGAACATTAATTGATGAAATTTACCCACCATTTGAAGCGGCTGTAAAAGAGGCAAAAACTATCGGGATAATGGCGTCTCATGGTGACATTAATGGCATTGCAAGCCATGGAAATCCCGAATTGCTCACAGGTGTACTTCGCGACCAATGGGGATTTGAAGGGTATGTCGTTTCAGATTCTAATGATATTGCTCGTTTATTTTATTTCATGAATGTAGCTGAGTCACCAGAGGCTGCAGCACAAATGGGACTAGAAGCAGGAATTGATATCGATTTATATGCCGAAGATTCTTATTCATATTTATCTGAAATGGTGAAGAAAAATCCTGAATTGGAAAAATTAATTGACCGTTCTGTAAGACGTGTGTTGCGAACAAAATTTATCTTAGGATTGTTTGATAATCCATACATAGATATAGAAGCCGTAAAGAAAGGTGTAAGGGCAGAATCGTCATTAGAATTAGCAAAAGAATCCGATTTAGAATCGATTATCTTATTAAAAAATGAAAATAACGCATTGCCTTTAAATAAAGAAAAGTCGACTAGAATTGCACTTCTGGGACCATTGTTAAAAGATAATACTAAAAATATGTTCGAATCGGTTTCTGGACCGAATATTAGATATGTAGCAGAAAAGGGTTTTAGTTTAACCAACGAGAAAGGAGGCGCGCCAAAACTATTGGAGAGAGATCCAAAAGCTATAGATAAACTAGTAAACGCAGCTAAAAATGCCGATATATCTATTTTATTTTTAGGTGGAGATCAGTTTACTGCCAAGGAAGCATATTTTAGTAACAGTACTAAAGGTGATCGCGCAACTATCGACCCAGTTGGCCCACAAGATGAACTTGTTGAAAAAATCAAAGCATTAGGAAAACCTGTTATCGTGGTTTTAAAACACCGACGCACCTTATCTATTAATACAATAGCTAAGGAAGCCGATGCCATTTTAGATACTTGGGATTTAAGTGAATTTGGAGATGAGTCCACGGCTAAAATTATATTTGGTGAAGTGTCACCATCTGGTAAATCACCTGTTACTATTCCGAGATCTATTGGGCAATTACCATTTCATTACAGTATGAAAGAAATCAATTATAAAAAAGAATATTTATTTTTAGAGGACGGTCCAATTTATCCATTCGGTCATGGATTGAGTTATGGTAATTTTGAGTATTCAGATATAAAAATATCAAGTGAAGATATGACGCCTGATACTGAAATTGAAGTGAGCGTAACCGTAAAAAATACTGGAGATGTAAAAGCTAAAGAAGTGGTGCAAATGTACATCAAGGACGAAATTGGTTCCGTTGTAAGACCAGATAAAGAATTAAAAGGCTTTGAAAAAATTGAATTAAACGCTGGTGAAAGTAAAACGGTATCATTTAAGATTCTGCCAAAAATGTTAGAATTTACAGGGCTTAAAATGGATAAAGTTTTGGAGCCTGGCGATTATACCGTTAAAATCGGAACGTCGTCTCAAGACTATTTAGAAACAACATTCAAACTAAAAAAATAAAAAATGAAGAAGTCGTTATTAACACTTATAGCAGTTGTTACGCTTTTTAATTGTTCGGTCGCTCAAAAAGCTACTGAACAGAAAACTACAGAAGATAAAACGGTAGATAAAGCACAAATTAAAGCATCCATGATTAAGGCTTTAGAATGGCAAGAAGCACACCCAATAATAGCAATAGCACCAACCGATTGGACAAACGGAGCTTACTATACAGGTGTTGCGAGAGCTCATAAGGCAACAAAAGACATGATGTATATGGCTGCGTTGAAAAATCAAGGGTATTGGAATAATTGGAATACGTTTAATCGTGTGCATCATGCCGATGATGTCGCTATTTCTTACAGCTATTTATATGTCGATATGACCGATGGCAGAAAGAATTTTGTGGATTTAGAACCAACAAAAAAGTTTCTCGATGCTCATTTATTTGAAGATGATAATTGGAAAGCTGGAACCGATAAAAGTAAATACGGTCGAACCATTTTATGGTGGTGGTGTGATGCCTTGTTTATGGCACCTCCAGTGATTAATTTATATGCAAAACATGCAAAACAGCAAAAATACTTAGATGAGATGCATAAGTTTTATATGGAAACTTATAACCAGCTTTATGACAAAGAAGAGCAATTATTTGCCAGAGATATGCGCTTTGTATGGACAGGTTCGGAAGCGGATAGTAAAGAGCCAAATGGTAAAAAAGTGTTTTGGTCTAGAGGCAATGGTTGGGTAATTGCAGGTTTAGCTTTACTTCTAGAAGATATGCCAGAGGACTATGAACACCGTCCGTTTTATGAGAATTTATACAAAGAAATGGCGGAAAAAATTCTAGAAATTCAACCAGAAGACGGCTTATGGCGCACAAGTTTATTAAGTCCAGAATCTTATAATCATGGCGAGGTTAGTGGTAGTGGATTCCACACGTTTGCTTTAGCTTGGGGAATTAACAATGGTTTAGTCGATAAAAAACATACACCTTCCGTGCTTAAAGCTTGGAACGCTATAGCGGCTTGCCAACATGAGGATGGTCGCGTTGGTTGGGTACAAAATATTGGTGCTTTTCCAGAACCAGCCTCAGTAGATTCATGGCAAAATTTTGGAACCGGAGCATTTTTATTGGCAGGAAGTGAAATTTTGAAGTTAGAATAAATTGAAATTAAAAAAAAGTAAAAAAGGATATTGAATTAATAATTATCCTTTTTTGTTTTTTATAATTGCTAGGATATGAAATTTTTTCAAGCATTACTTATGATTGTTGTCTGTTTGGTAGGGTGTCAATCAAATGAAAGATCCAATACACAAGTTAAGGATGAAGTCTCTTTGGAGTTACCCAAACGCCCAAATATACTTTGGTTAGTCACCGAAGATATGGGAGCTTATATTCCACCTTTTGGAGATACTACGGTTGCAACTCCTAATTTGAGTAAATTGGCTGAAGAGGGTGTCATATATCCAAATTTATATTCAACGTCCGGCGTTTGTGCACCAAGCAGAGCTGCGATAGCCACAGGTATGTATCCATCAAGTATTGGAGCAAACCATATGCGGACAAACTCTAATATGGATCAAACAGGTCTGCCAGCTTATGAAGCAGTGCCGCCGCCTAACGTAAAAATGATAAGCGAATGGTTGCGACAAGCAGACTACTATTGCACCAATAATTATAAAACCGACTACCAATTTAAAGCACCAGTTACAGCTTGGGACGAGAGTAGTCCTTACGCACATTGGCGAAATAGAAAAGGCGATCAACCCTTCTTTTCAGTAATAAACTTCACCGAAACACATGAATCTGGTTTGTTTGAACCCTACGGTTTTAGAGAAATTGAAACACGATTATATCATGCAGGAGATAGCTTATATAATTGGAAAAATAAAGGAGCGTCTCATGCCAATAATCGAATGACCGAAGAAGAAACACCTGTGCATATTCCTAAGGATACTAAGTTTAAAGTTCCACCTTATCTAGTAGATAATGAGGTAACCCAACGTGACATGTGGAAACTCTACAATAATATTGCGGAAATGGATAGGCAAGTGGGAGCAGTATTGAAGCAGTTGGAAGACGATGGTTTACTAGAGAATACGATTGTATTTTTCTACGGAGACCATGGTGGCCCCTTACCTAGAGAAAAGCGATTAATTTACGATTCAGGTTTAAACACACCTATGATTATTCGATTTCCTCAAAAATTGCAAGCAGGTACTAAAGACAAGCAGTTAATTAGTTTTGTAGATTTCGCACCAACTTTGTTGTCGCTTATTGGCGAAGAACCAAAACCATACATGCAAGGGCAGGCTTTTTTAGGTGACTATAAAGCTGAAGAGCGCAATTATATTCATGCAGCAGCAGATCGTTTTGATGCAGAGACTGATGCAATCAGAGCAGTACGAGATAAACAATATAAATACATTAGAAACTACAGACCAAAACAAGGCTATTATCTGCCAATAACATATAGAGAACGCATTCCAACTATGCAAGAATTATTGCGATTGCGTGATGTAGGTAAACTTAATGAAGCTCAAAGACAATGGTTTAGAGAAAGTAAACCAAAAGAGGAATTATTTGATTGTTCGGTTGATCCATTTGAACTGAATAATCTTGCTGACAATCCCGAATATCATGACAAACTCAATGAGCTGAGTGCCGAAATGGATATTTGGCTTGAATCCATAAAAGATAATCCTGATCTACCTGAAGGAGAATTAATTAAAAAACTGTGGAATGGGAATAATGCTCAACCTGTAACTTTAGATCCTATCATTACTAATGATAATGGGAAAGTGACAATCAATTGTGAAACCAAAGGTGCTTCTATAGGTTTTAAGGTGGTCAAAACAGGCGAAAAGACTCCCAAATCTTGGGAAGTTTATCAAAGTGCAATAGACTTACCCGAAGGTGCAACATTATTAGTACAAGCACATCGTATTGGGTTTAAGCCTAGTTCAGTTGTTGAAATCCAATAAATAGTTCTAAATCAAATCACATTGATAAATCGGTACAGGATGAAACAGGATAGTTTTTCATAGGCATCTTTTTACCTTAAAAATCGCTAGTAATTAGTCTTTTAAAATGAAAATCTCGTACTCTATTTTTTTATGTTTACTAGTTTCGCTTTGCCTGATTTGTTGTGAATCCCATGAACAAAATCATAAGGATGACAATCCGCAATTGTCAATAGCATTGACAGAATTAAGTGACGAATTTAAATCACCATCTAAAAAATATTATCCTGAAACTTGGTTTCATATTAGCGGAAATAACATTAGTAAAGAAGGTTTAACTTTAGATTTAGAAGCTATAAAAGCTGCTGGTTTACAGGGTATTCATCTTTTTAATAAAAACGGACGACCATTTCCAAATGTAGATCCTATTAAAATTCTATCACCAGAATGGGAAGATATGATTAGGCATGCAGCAGACGAATGTAAGCGATTAGGCTTAAAATTTACCATGCAAAATTGTCCTGGTTGGTCTATGACAGGTGGTCCTTGGGTGCCTGTGGAAGAGGCACAACGCGAGGTGGTTGAGTCAGTTTACAGAGTTTCAGGTGGACAAACCTATAATGAGGTTTTAGAATTAGATGCGTTATATACAATACCAGATTATGACTATCAAGATATTCAAGTATTGGCTTTTCCAACACCAGAAGGAGATGATTTAGAACCCTTAAATCCTTCAAAAATTGAAACCAATAATAGCGCAGTCCCATGGAAAGCCATCTTTAACCCAAGTTCTAAACTCATCGTTACACGGAAAAATACGTATTTAGATCAACCTTTAAAACAATATAGAGCCAAAGGTATTTCAAAAGTAAATGGTCAAGATGCTTGGACAAAAATAACCTTTAGAAACCCTGTTACACTGCGCACAATTACGTTTCCGCAATTGCGTCATATCATTGTAGGTACGCAATATCCAAAAGTAGATGTAGCTCTTAAAGTTGAAGCTTTAGTTGATGGCGAACTAAAAACAATTACAACGGTAAAACTACCTGATGCTAATTGGAATGATCGTCGTAAGCATCTCACATTGGCGATTCCTGAAACTACATCAAATTCATTCGTGTTCACGTTTCAAGGTAATCATAATATTGCACCAGAATTTATTCGATTAAGTTCAAATCCGAAACTACATAATCACCAAGCTAAAGCAGCTAAAGTATTGCGTCGTCTTAAAGACGATGCACAAATAGAGTATGCCCAAAACACTATTATTAAATCTAATGCAATTATTAATCTTTCTGATAAAATGACTTCCGAAGGGCAATTAATTTGGGACGTTCCCGAGGGCAATTGGACCATTGTACGTTTTGGTCATATCAACATGCGATTAACCAATAAACCTGCAGTGCCCGAAGCTACGGGTTGGGAATCTAGTAAGTTAGATAAAGTTGCCATTGAAAACCATTTAAGAAACGGTATGATTGGAAACTTAATTAAAGATGGAGGTCCAATTGGTGATGGAAAATTACACGGTTTGTTAATTGATAGCTGGGAAAGCCATGTGCCTACTTGGACCATGAATTCTGAAGATATGTTTGCCGAGTTCGAAAACCGTAGAGGTTATAGCATGAAAACCTATTTGCCTGCAACCATGGGTTATATCGTTGAAAGCCCTGAAGTAACAACTAAGTTTTTAAGAGATTTACGTCATACCATGGATGAAGTATTTATTGATAATTTCTTCACACATTTTGCAACGGTGGCGCACGATATGGGAGCGGAAGTATATACCGAAGGTGCAGGAGGCGAAGTTTTACCTATTGATCCTATGCGCTATTATGGTGTTAGTGATATTCCAATGACCGAGTTTTGGTATCCTAAGGAACCATCTGCCCAAAGAGAATATGCAAAACCAATATTTAATGCAGCGTCTGCGGTTCACCTATATAATAAGCCAGTTTTAGCTGCCGAAGCCTGTACACAGTTAGGTGTGAAATGGAATGAACATCCGTTTTCTGTAAAATATTTAATCGACTATAATTTTACCAAGGGAGTCAATCATTTGGTGTTTCATACCTTTTCACATACACCACAAACTGATGTGTTTCCAGGATCTAGTTTTGGAGGTAACATCGGTTTTCCATTAGTGCGTCAACAAACTTGGTGGCCATACATGAAAGATTGGACGGACTATTTAGCGCGAAACCAATATGTTTTGCAACAAGGTGAATATGTTGCCGATGTATTGAGATACTATGGAGACCATTTTGAGCGTCCACCTTTTGACTTAGATGAATTTCCTAAAGGCTATCGTTTTGACTATTTAAATGCTGAAATATTACACGATAAGTTGAGTGTTGAAAATGGTAAAATTCATGTAGAGAATGCTGGAGATTACCGTATCATTACGCTTAGAGATTCAAAAGAAATGTTATTGTCTACGGTAAAGAAACTAAAAGAATTAGTGCTGGCAGGAGCCGTAATTCTTGGTGATAAGCCATTAGGTTCACCTAGTTTAATGGATGATGAGAATGATTTAAAAGAATTAGCCGCAATAGCCGATGAGTTATGGGGAAATACAAGCGAAGGTTTTAAGCAAGTAGGAAAAGGAAAAGTATATTGGGGAAAATCACTTGATGCTGTTTTAGAAGCGGAACGTATTACACAAGATGTCATTGTTCCAGATGATTTAAATATAAAATGGATTCACCGAGAAACAGCCGATGCCCATATTTATTTTGTGGCTTCAAATCATTATAAACCAGTTAATGCTTCATTGAGTTTCAGAATTAAAGATGTGTATCCACAACTATGGAATGCTTTTAACGGAGAACAACAAGATGCTAAAGTTTGGAGTACATCAGATGATAGAACCAACGTGGCCTTATCTTTTGCACCAAGTGGAAGTGCAATTGTAGTGTTTTCAAAAGGTGATAAATTGCCTTTTGCTTCAAAAGTAACTTATGACAATGCCGTTATTTTAAATGCTGAAACTGGGTGGTGTAACATTCATGATACAGAAGGCTTTCCGAGCATATCTTGGAAAGGCGATAATTTGCTTGCTTCAAAAGCAGGAGTATATACTTTTTATCAAAATGGTAAGAAAACATCTAAAACCATTACATTCAATGAGCAATCCCTACAAACAGATTGGAAATTATCATTTAATGACCGTTGGGATACTCCGAAGTCTATTCAAATTTCAGAATTAAAATCACTTACCGAATTGGAGAATGATGCTGTTAAGCATTATTCAGGAACCACAACATATTCCAAAACCTTCAATTTACAATATTCAGGGAAACAAACTATTATCGACTTAGGAGCGGTCTCAGATATCGCAGAGCTTTGGTGTAATGATAAGAAAGTCGGTGTAAAATGGGCACCTCCTTTTACTTTTGATATTAGTGAATTTGTGACAAATGGTGAAAATCAATTAGAGATAAAAGTGACCAATACCTGGAGAAATCAGCTCATTTTTGATAATCAAAGACCAAAAGACCAAAAGAAAACTTGGACAACCAATCCACCAAAAAAAAATGAGACGGAACTAGAAGATTCGGGTTTAATTGGGCCAGTGGTAATAAAAACACTTAATTAATTGGCTCTTTGTTCTATACTTTTAGATATTTTATTAATCTTTAAAAATTTACTTTTAACAAAATAAAAGGTAATTATCGTTCAATTCAGCATAGTTCAGGATACTTTTTTTAGCTACATTTAATATCATTAAACAAAATTTAAAAAAGCTATGAAAAAAATTACGTTTAAGGCCATGTTATTTTTGGTTTTTATGTTATGCTCACTAGGCATAACTGCGCAAGACGCACCACCTTCTGATGATATTTTTAGATTAAGAAATGTAGAGACTGGGCAATATTTAACAGATGCAGGAGTAAGTGCAACAGCAGTTACCATGACAAATTTGAGTGAAGAAGATCAAAGCACCCATTTTACGTTTGTAGAAAGTGGTGCATTTTATAATATAGATAGTGAAATTTTAGGAATATTACGCGGACCAGGTGCTGGTGGACCAGGAGGTCCTTTTGTAGTTGTTAGTACGGCTACATCTGCACCAGCAACTGATTCTGATAAAGTATGGAGCATACAACATAATCAAACGAATGATACATATAGATTTCAATCGGGTAATAGTGGAAGATTTATGTATCATGATGCAAATGGTACTGTAACACATATAGTAGTTCCAGAGACTGATGATAGAAGTAATTGGGAACTCATTCCTTTTACAGAAACCCCTTTAGAAACAGCTCCAGATGAAGATACAAATCCAGATCTAACTTGTCCTGCTTCAGGTGAATTTCAAAACGATAATACTAGAAATGTAGATATACCAAATTCTGTTAATGTTGGAACTGTAGACGACAGAAGTTGCTATTCCGATTACTCAGAAGTTGATTTATATGGAAAAACTTGGGGTGTTTATAATATTACCGATGGGTCAAACCATTGGGATGCTCCAGGCACCTTACAACCTAGAATAGAACGTTCTTTACCTAGATCTGGAGAATCAGGTGTGGGAAGTTATGCCAGATTCACTGGAATTTTTAGAATTCTTGAAGTAGGAGACGGAGGCTCATTTGGCCAAGATGGTAGTTATTTAATACAAGCGAAAGGTAAGCATACTGGTGGCGGAGGGCCGCCAGATCCTGCAATTTGTTTATATAGAGCGCATCCTGTTTACGGTACAGGTATCAATGCGGACAAACAGGTGGCGTTCGATATTTATGCCGAACGTATATTAGTCCGTGGTGGATCAGGTAGCGATAGAGAAGTTGTTTTTCTAAAGCGAGTCAATAAAAATGAAGAAATTGATTTTGAGCTAGAGATAGGTTTTAGAGAAGACACTAATGACCCAGCCTTAAAAATTCATTATTGTGACGCGGTAATTGGTGGGGAAGCTTTTAACTGGGATATACCTGAACCAGAAAGAGGTACGGAATCAGGTATAAGATATGGTGCTTATCGTGTGAGAGGTGGTAGAGCTCAAATGAGATGGGCAAATACAACTTATGAGAAAGTTGAAGTTGTTGACAACTCAGGTCCACCACCTAGTGATGACGTTTTTAGATTTAGAAATGTAGCTACTGGTCAATTCTTAACCGATGCTGAGGCATCAGCTACGCCAGTTACGATGACCGATTCAGGTGAACCGCTAAACACTCATTGGACTTTTGTGCAACAAGGCGCATTAGTTAATATAGACAGTGAAGTCAACGGCATATTACGTGCGCCAGGTTCCGGAGGTCCAGGAGGTCCTTATGTAGTTTTAAGCACAGGTACGACAACAAGTTCCGGTGATAAAGTGTGGACCTTACATTATAGCGATACTGAGGATACCTATAGATTTGAATCTGGTACTAGTGGCAGATTTATGTATCATGAAGTGGATGGAACCGTAACACATATTCCAGCTGCTGAGTCAGATATGAGAAGCGTATGGGAAGCCATACCAACAAGTGAAACTTTAAGTGTTGAGGATAATGAATTAGCAGTATCGTCTCTTAAAGTATATCCTAATCCAGCAAATACAAATTTTACCATTGCATTAAACAATAGTTTAGATGCAGATGTAACAATTTACAATATGCTAGGAAAAGTGGTCTTTAAGGGTTCAACAACTAACGGAAAAATTGAAATTAGTAATAATGGAAATTTAACTCCTGGTTTGTACATAGTAAGTGCTGCAAAGGATGATAATAAAACTGTTCAGACCAAATTGATAATAAATTAATAAAACGATATGAGTAATTAAAAGAGGCTGTCTTAAAAGATAGCCTCTTTTGTTTTTATAACTACAACAGGACAAAACAGGACAGTTTTTCTTTGAAGTAGTGTTAATTTTCCCATATCACCATATAACATTCTACAATGAAAAGACGCAACTTTATTCAACTATCAACACTTGCAGGTGTAGGTTTGTCGCTGTCCATAGCAGGATTATTTAATGCTTGCGAAAGTCATCCAGAACATTCTTTAGAATTTAAAAACTTAATTTCAAGTTTATTAAAAGATTGGTCAGATGGAATGTTGAAAGTACAAATCAATAATCCATCAAATTTAGATGAACATGGAGCATTAGGTTGTCCGTCTTGTTCGCATATCCATGGTCGTTGTATGGATGCGGTATATCCGTTTTTATACATGGCAGACAAAACAGGAGATAAAAAATATGTTGAAGGGGCTAAGTTAGTTATGCTTTGGGCAGAAAATAATATATCTCAAGACAATGGTGCTTGGACGGTTATTAAAAACCCGAAATCTTGGAAAGGCATAACCGTTTTTGGAGCTATAGCATTAGCAGAAGCATTACACTATCATGGTCATGTTTTAGATGAAGCTACGCGTACAGCTTGGACAAAACGACTAGAAAAAGCAGGGCAGTACATTTACGATACGTTCACCATTGATTTCACTAATATTAATTATCCAGGGACAGCAGTTTATGGTTTAGATTTAGTAGGAGAAGTCGTTAAAAGAGATGATTTTAAAGCAAAGAGTAATAAACTAGCGCAACAAGTAAAAGATTATTTTACACCAAATGAAGGGTTGTTATTTGGAGAGTGTAAAAAGAGTTCTAGCAAGCTGAGTGACAAAGGGTTAAACGGTGTTGATTTAGGGTATAATGTAGAAGAAACCTTAAATAGTTTGGTAATGTATGCACTTAAAAAAAATGATAAAGAGCTTCTTGAAATTCTAACCAAATCTTTAAATAGCCATTTAGAATTTATGTTGCCAGATGGTGGTTGGGATAATAGTTGGGGCAATAGAATGTATAAATGGACGTATTGGGGAAGTAGAACTTGTGATGGCAGCCAACCAGCCTTTGGTATGATGTCGCACATCAACCCTGCATTTGGAACTGCAGCCGTAAAAAACACCGAATTATTACAAAGTTGTACAGCAGATGGTTTAATTCATGGTGGTCCTGGTTTTATAAAAGCTGGTATTCCACCTTGTGTGCACCACACATTTACACATGCAAAACCTTTAGCAGCATTGTTAGACCATTGGGAGCATTTACCAGAAATTAATTCAAGTACGAGTTTACCAAGAATGACCGCAGATGGTGTAAAACATTTTAAAGATTTAGATGTTTTTCTATTCGCAAGAGGTGATTGGAGAGGGACTGTAAGTGCTTATGATGCAGAGTATCATTACAAAGAGGATTTTCGCCAAGCCTCAGGTGGAGCATTAGGTGTGTTATATCATAATAAAGTAGGACTTTTATGTGCAGCGAGTATGGCGGAATATGCTTTGGTTGAAAAAAACAACCAACAGGTACAGCCCAATAAAGACATCTGTTTAACACCAAGAATTGAAACCGTTAAAGATGACGTTTGGTACACAAACTTATACGATTTGCCAGCAACAGTAACAACTAAAGACCAAAATGGTTCTATTCAATTATTAGCTGAAGTTAAGTTGAAAAATGTAGATCGAGAAGAAGTAACAGAAACTGCCTCAGCTTTTGATATTACATACAAGTGCTCTGCGGATAAAACACAAATAAGCGTCAGTACAAAACAAGACATTAGTGAGCCAACAGCATTTGTTTTACCTATAATTTCACCAAATAATGAAGTTGTGACGAACGTAAGCGATACAGAAATCACCATTCAAAAGCCAGAGGGTTTAGTCACTATTAAAGCAAATTCACCTATCAAAATAAAAGACATTGAAGGCGCTAGAACCTTTAATATGGTGCCTGGTGTTGAAGCTATTCCTTTTGAAATATTCTTTGAAAAAGATGTCAACGAATTACTTATATCAATAGCTGTTAGTTAAAATACAGTAAGGTACAGGATACAAAATAATCATAAGTTAATTATACTTGACTTATGGAAAACACAAATTGGATTCTTCAATTTCTTGGACGCTTACATCCTTTATTGGTACATTTTCCTATTGGGCTTTTATTCATAGGTTTTATTTTAGAATTACTGACTTTAAAAGGAAACCGAAAAGGACTTAGAGATGGCATCAGTTTTATGGTATATATTGGTGCAGGTTTTGCTGTGTTTTCGGCACTGTTTGGCTGGTTCTTAAAAATTCAAGAAGACTATACAGGCATCTTAGTAGATAATCATCAATACACAGGAATTGCCACGGCAATTTTAGCTTTGATTACAGCCTTAGTTTTGAAATCAAGCTTAAAAAAATCACCTATAAATTTAAAAGCCTATCGCATTGTATTTTTCATGACAGTAATTTTATTGACTATTGCAGGACATTTAGGTGCGAATTTAACGCATGGAGAAGATTACCTTTCTTCAATTTTACCTGGAAATAAAGATAATTATACAAGTAAGGAATCCGGAGCTTTACTAGCCGAACTTAAATCGTTAGATACATTATCAGAATTACAAAAAGATAAATTAAACCTAGAAGTAAGGGGGCTTTTTGCACATAGATGCTATCAATGCCATAGTGAAAATAAACAAAAAGGTGAACTCATTCTCGTAACAAAAGCTGGTGTTTTTAAAGGAGGAAAATCAGGATTAGCCGTTGTTGCAGGTAAGCCTGAAGAAAGCGAAATTTACAAACGTATTTCGCTTCCAGCCAATCATAAGGACGTGATGCCAACAAAAGGTAAATTGCTAACATCAGATGAAATAGCACTCGTAAAACTTTGGATAGAAGAAGGGGCACATTGGTCGGATCAAGCTGTTAAAATATTTCCAGAAGCTGAATTGGCTTTAGTAAAGCCAGAATTACCAGAAGTTCTAGACGAATTCCATCCTATAGATAAAATCGTAAGTACTTATTTTAATTCTAAAAATGTGCCATGGCAATCTGTTGTTGATGATCGCAAGTTTATTAAAAGAGCCTATATGGATGTTGTTGGTTTACTGCCAGAACCAGAAGTTATAGATGCGTTTGTAGCGGATAATAATCCTAATAAACGAGAAGGTTTAATAGATGACTTATTAAATGATTCCGACAATTATACACAACATTGGTTAAGCTTTTGGAACGATTTATTACGAAACGATTATAGTGGGACAGGTTTTATTACCAAAGGTAGATCGCAAATTACAGGATGGTTGTATGAGGCATTAAAGCATAATAAATCTTATGACCAAATGGTGAGTGAATTATTAAATCCAGACAAAGAAGCAGAGGGGTTTATAAAAGGAATTCAATGGAGAGGTGTGGTTAATTCCAGTCAACGTACAGAAATGCAAGCTGCTCAAAATATAGGTCAATCTTTAATGGGTGTCAATGTAAAATGTGCGTCTTGTCATAATAGCTTTGTAAGTAATCTAACCTTAGAACAAGCTTATGGTTTTGCTTCAATTTTTGCTGAAGAGCCTTTAGAACTCAATAGATGTGATAAGCCTATTGGTAAAATAGCAAAAGTTAATTTTTTATATCCCGAACTTGGCAGTGTTGAAGGTGCAACTCTAAAAGAACGTCTTTTTAAGCTTTCTAAAATAATGATTGACAAAAAGAATGGACGCTTATACAGAACCATCACTAACCGTATTTGGGAACGTTTAATAGGAAGAGGCATTATTGAACCTGTTGACGAAATGGACAATGAACCTTGGAATGCTGAATTGCTCGATTGGTTAGCAGCTGATTTTATTGATTCAGGTACAGACTTAAAGCACCTAATTAAACGCATTATAACTTCTAAGGCATACCAATTGCCTACAGTCAATTATAAATCATCAGAACATCTAAAGCAAGATTATGTATTTGAAGGACCTGTTTTAAGACGTTTAAGTGCAGAACAATTTTCTGATGCAATTAGTCAGACAATTGCACCAGTTTATGTAGCGGTAGAATTTAATCCTAATGAAGAAAAAATGCAAGCGTTACGTATTTGGCATCATGAAAAAGATTTAACAAACACGGTATTACCATTACCTGGTAAGCGGTATTTTAGAAAGGAATTCAAGCTATTAAAAGATGATATAAAACAAGCTTCCGTTTTAATTTCTGTGGATGATGCTTATAAATTATTCATTAACGGAAAGCCAGTAGGAGAAGGCAATAATTGGGCAGATGTTGGAAAATTCGATATCACAAAACTCTTGACTAAGGGAAATAACGTGATTGCGATAGAGGGCAATAACTTAGGAAAGATTGATAATCCTGCCAGTATATTATTTGCGATGAAAGTAGATTTTAAGGATGGTAAAACGTTTAAGGTATTTTCAGATAATACTTGGGTCAGTACAAAGAAAACACCTCAAAGTAACTGGGTAAATTTAAATTTTGATGATAGTAAATGGATGGAAGTACGTGATTACGGAACAAATAATTGGAGTAAGCTATTAGAATTTACATTTAATGAGCCTAAGGAGACCTTTGCAAGAGCTAGTTTGGTAAAACAACATCCGTTTTTAAAAGCTTTAGGAAGACCTAATAGAGAAATTGTGGCTACGACAAGAGAAGAACAAGCAACATTGTTGCAAGCTTTGGAACTTACAAATGGTGCTTTTTTCAATGGTATTTTAGAAGAAGGAGCAAAACAATGGTTCGGTACTTATGGAAACGATAGCAATGCAATGGTAGATGCGCTGTATCAGAAATTATTAGGAAGGCATCCATCTTCTGACGAACAAAAGATTTTAATTGAAGCTTTAGGGAATGAACCAAGTTCAGAACAAGTTCAGGATGTGATTTGGTCGGTTTTGATGTCGCCTGAATTTCAATTTATAAACTAGTAAGAATCGCTTTTGAGTTATGAAGGATAATAATAGCAAAGTTAATTCGCGTAGAGAATTTATAAAAAAAATGACCGCAGCAAGTTTGGCAGCTTCTGCTACAAGCATTCCTTTAGCGAGTTTTTTAAGTTCCTGTTCGTCCGAAGTTCAGAAAAGTGCCGCTACAGCAGATAGTGTTATTTTACTCTGGATGGCAGGCGGCATGGCGCATACCGAAACATTTGACCCTAAAGCGTATGCACCTTTCAAAAAAGGTTTAGAGACCAATAGAGTATTAAGTACATTTCCAAAACATCCCACAGTAGTTGATGGACTAGAGTTTTCCGAAGGGTTACAATCTATTGGAAATGTAATGGATAAAGGTGCTATTATAAGATCCTATAAAGCCGCCGATTTAGGACATATTTTACATACAAGACATCAATTTCATTGGCACACTTGTTATGAACCACCGCAATCGGTTCAAGCACCTCATATTGGAGCATGGATTGCAAAAGAATTAGGACCAGCAAATCCTGTAATTCCACCTTTTATTTCAATGGGACAACGTTTTACTATGGGAGAAGCTGAAGAATTAAAAGCGTTCCATACAGCCGGATTTTTAGGAAGTGAATATGGTCCATTTTTAATTCCAGATCCATCAGAAGGCTTGGATAGTGTGCGTCCACCGCAAGGCATGTCCTTAAAACGTTTTGAAGCACGCTACAAACTTTATAAAGAACTGGCCAATAAAAGTGAGGTGATGGAGCAAGCTAGTGACTATCAAAGAGAATCGTTAATGCGTTCTATGGAACAGTCGTTCCGACTTTTAAATTCGCCAGAAGCCAAAGTATTTGATTTATCTCAAGAACCTAAAGAAAAATATGATACCTACAACACAAGTCGTTTTGGGTTAGGGTGTTTATTAGCAAAACGTTTGGTTGAAAATGGAGGTAGATTTATTAGTGTGTCAACAGAATATGAACCATTTTTAGGTTGGGATACACATGCTAACGGACATACAAGAGCGAAACAAATGAAAGCTTTAATAGACAGACCTGTAGCGCAATTAATAAAAGATTTAGACGAATCTGGACATTTAGATAGAACCTTAGTTATTTTGGCGAGTGAATTTAGTAGAGATGCCATAATGGAAGGAAGACCAGGAGAAGAAGTTAAGGATCAAGCAAGCAGACAACCAGATAAAATTGAGCATATTCGACATTATGGGATGCATCGTCATTTTACAGATGGCGGTTCCATATTAATGTGGGGAGGCGGTGTTAAAAAAGGATTAGTTTACGGAAAAACAGCAGATGAAAGACCATGTGTTTCTATAGAAAATAAAGTAGTAATAGATCAGGTGCATCAATCTATTTATCATGCTTTGGGTATCGATTCTCAAACCCATTATGAAATAGAAGGCAGACCATTTTACACCACACCAGACGGAAAGGGTCAGCCAATATTGGATTTGTTCGGAAAAGAAATAAAATCATCAAAAGAAAATGTCGCTTAAAAAGGTATTACAATCATGACAAAATCTAAAATCAGTCGTAGAACATTTATTAATACTACAGCCATAGCTGGTATAGGTTTAGCGATTGTTCCCCATTTTAATATTTTAAAATCCAAGCCGAAAATGTATCACACCATTATCGGTCATGGAGATTTTAAATATAAAGTACATAAATCATGGGGAGATTTAGATAGGGCTGTAACACCTGTAAAAAATTGTCATGAAATGGTTATGGACTCTAAAGGCCGTTTGATTATGGTAGGTGACAACACCAAGAATAATATTTTAATTTATGATAAATCAGGAAAGCTTCTCGATTCTTGGGGAATACGTTACAAAGGTGGTCATGGTTTGTCCCTATGGAATGACGGTTCCGAAGATTTTTTATTTATCTGTGATGCCAAAGGTGAAAGCTTAATAAAAACAACAACTGATGGTAGAGAACTCATGCTAATTGAACATCCATCTCAATATGGCGCTTATGAAAAAAAAGATGCGTTTAAGCCAACGGAGAGCGCCATTGGTCCTAATGGCGATATTTATATAGCAGATGGCTATGGCTCAAATTATATTCTTCAATTTACAAAAGATGGAGAATTTATTAGAAAAATTGGAAGTGGTAGAGGTACGGAAAAAGACCAATTTCAAACGGCACATGGTGTTTGTATCGATTACAGAGGTGATGGCGAGCCCACTTTACTAATCACATCGAGAGCTGCAAATTGCTTTAAACGGTTTACACTAGATGGTACATATATTGAGCAAATAGAAGTACCTGGAGCCTTTGTGTGCCGACCTGTCATTCATGATAAAAACTTATACGCAGGCGTGTGTTGGTCTTCAGATATCGATTATGTAGAAGGCGACCAAAGTACACATCCCTTTAAGACGAGTCCAAAATCAGGTTTTGTAACTATTTTAGATGAAAAAGGAAAAGTAGTGTCTAATCCTGGCGGAACAAAGCCCAAGTATAAGAAGGGAAAACTACAACGCATGGTTCAAGACCAACCCATTTTTCGCCATTGCCACGATGTATGTATAGACAATGATGAAAATTTATACGTCTGTCAATGGAATGCAAACAAGGCCTATCCTATAAAATTAGAACGTGTTTAATTAATTTAAAAATAAAACCACACCCATTAAAATGAGAAAGAAGCCATTTATATTTTCTATAGTTTTCATTGCATTACTTTTTATGTCATGTAGTGAAGAAACAACTTCAAATTCGTCAATAGCTTTTGAAAAATTGTTAGTCAATTCCAAAGAAAACCCATCAACCATAGAAAGTGAACAACCGCTTCTTTCATGGATTGTTACTGCAGAAGGTTATAATAAGTCACAATCAGCCTATCATATTTTGGTAGCATCATCAGAAGAAAGATTAAATGAAGATGATGCATATATATGGAATTCAAATAAAGTAAATAGTGAGCAGTCCACTTTTGTAAAATATGAAGGCAAAGCAATAGAACCAATGAAAAGCTACTATTGGAAAGTAAAAATTTGGGATGAAAATGATGTCGCTTCAAATTGGTCTGAAGTTCAGACATTCCAAACCGGATTGATGACTTCTGAAAATTGGGGCAATTCAAAATGGATTACCTTAAATAATGATACACGAACTTCAGAACACCGTTTCAGAGATTATAAAACAGGAAGAATGGAAAAACCAGAACCTGTTGATGGATTTGCGGCTAGTTATTTTAGAAATGAGATTACTATTGATAAAACCATTAAAAATGCCCAAGCGTATATCTGCGGATTAGGCTATTACGAGTTGTATTTAAATGGCGAAAAAGTAGGTGATCATGTATTGGATCCTGCGCCTTCAAACTACGATAAGCAAGCTTATTATGTCAATTATGATATTACTGAACAACTAAAATCAGGAAAAAATGCCTTTGGAATTATTTTAGGAAACGGGTTCTATGGACAAAATATTTCATGGAACCGAGACCCAGAATCAAATAAAAAAGGGGTGTCTTATGGTGCACCAACAGTAAAGTTTTTAGTGAAATTGCAATATAATGATGGTACTGAAGCCGATTTCTACACGGATGAAACATGGAAAGAAGCTACAGGTCCTATTGTGTTTAATAATATTTATGGTGGTGATACTTATGATGCGCGTTTCGAACTAGGTGATTGGACTACTGCTGATTATGATGATAAAACATGGGGAAATGCCAAAGAAACGTCACCTAAACTAAAAAGAATAAGTGCTCAGCAAATTACACCTATTAAAAAGCTTAAAGAGTTTGAACCTCAACATGTCTTTAAAGGTGTAGATGGAGAATGGATTGTTGATTTCGGACAAAACATTGCAGGTTGGGTAAAACTCAATGTTAAAGAAAAAGAAGGGCAATTGATTGAAGTCATTACCACGGAAGCTTTGCTAACTAACGGTAAAGACATTTTCCAAGGTTCAACAGGTGGTGGAGCCAATGGGATGCCTCAAATATATAAGTACGTCTGTAAAGGTGATGGTTTAGAATCTTGGGAACCAAAGTTCAGTTATCATGGATTTAGATATGCAAAGATCAAAGGTGTTTCCAATAAGCCAGATACCAATATGATTAAAGCAGTTTTAGTGGCTACTGATATACAAGAAACTGGAAGTTTTAGTTCTTCAGACGAATTATTAAACAAAATGCACAGCATCAGTAAATGGACCATAGTGGATAATCTGCATGGTATTCCAGAAGATTGTCCACATCGCGAAAAATGTGGATGGTTAGGAGATGCACATGCCTTTTGTGAGTATGCGCTGTATAATTATGACATGTACGATTTCTATAAGAAATATATGGAAGACATACGCACGCAAATGCGTCCAACCAAGGGTCATAATAATCCAGAAATTAAGTTTCAAGTACCTACTATGATTGCGCCTGGAAAGCGCACATCAACTTATGCAAAAATAGATTGGGGAGTGGCAACGATGTATTTACCATGGTATAATTACAGGTACTATGGCGATGAGGCCATTGTCAAGGAGTACTACCCAGAAATGAAGGGTTTGACCAATTTCTATCTCAATTTTAAAGGCGAAAACGGCATCATGCAAGATGGTATGGGAGATTGGTGTCCACCACTTTGGGACAGACGTAAAAATCCATCAGCCATGGAATGTGACCCAATTATCTCTGCTAATGCGTATTTCTATGATGTTTTGGGCATTATGGAAACCTTCGCAAAGATGAATAAGGATAAGGCATATGAAGCACAAATGAAAAAAGAAAAAGAAGCCTTGTTAGACGCATTTAATAACGAATTTTTAGTTGAAATTCCGAATACAAAACACAAATGGTATCAAAGTCAAACCGCAACGGTTCAAGCATTGCAGTTTAATATGGTTCCTGAATATGAAATAGAAAATGTGGTTAACGGATTAGTACATGATATTGTAGACGTTAAAGGAGGGCATCATTCTACAGGAATTCATGGAAACAGATACATATATACGGTTCTATCCAAATTCGGAAAGGCAGATTTAGCCTATCAGATATTGACCACACCTGATTTTCCTAGTCAGACATATGTGATGAATTCAGGATTCACCACATGGCCAGAGCGACAGTTTGAATGGGAGAAAATGGAAGGACCGACCAATTCATTAAATCATCCTATGCATAGTGGTTTTGCAGCTTACTTTTACGAATCTTTAGGAGGTATAAAGTCTTTGGAATCAAACCCTGGATATAAGATGTTTGCGGTAAATCCAGAATTTCCGAGTACCATCACTAATACAAAAGTATCTGTCCCAACACCTTATGGTGATATTATGAATAATTGGACTACTAACAATTCAGAAATTACTCTGGATTTGAACGTGCCCTTTAACACAAAAGCAAAACTTATTTTAAATGAAAATGAATTCAAATTCGTTACGCTAAACGGTAAGACTTTAAAAGAATTTGAGACGAGTTATGATGTTGAAATAGAATCTGATTTTACCTTATTATTAGGTTCTGGATCTTATAAAATAGAATACTTAAAAAGTCAATCTAAACATTAATCTTTATGATAGGTTTTTGAACAAATAAAAAAGGTTGGAATTTTCCCAACCTTTTTTATTTTAAAATTAGAAATTATATTTAATTATTAACACTTTCAATTGTGGTATTGGCCCATCTAATTTGTGCTCTACCTCCTCTAACACGGTAAGCACCATATCTCATTTTTGATTGCGTACCTCTTTCTGGTTCTGGGATATTCCAATTAAATGCTTCTCCTCCAATTACAGCATTGCAATAATGTATTTTTAAAGTAGGATCACTAGGGTCTTCTCTAAATCCTACTTCTAGTTCAAATGAAACTATTTCGTTTTTATCTACGCGTGTTAGAAAAACAACTTCTCTACCATCACTTCCTTCTCCTCCGCGTTCTAAGATACGCTCTGCATAAATGTCGAACGCCACTTGTTTGTCAGCATTAATACCTGTACCATAAACAGGATGTGCTCTATATAAGCATATAGCAGGATCTGGAGAACCGCCTCCGCCTGTATGTTGCCCTTTAGCTTGCGCTATGTAAGTTCCATCTTGACCAAAAGATCCTGCATCCGCTGCTTCAAGGATTCTTAAGTCTGCTGTAAATTTTACAAATGACCCTACATTAGCGTTTGCTATGGTTGATGCCCGTTCTATTCGAGGTTGTAAAGTTCCTGGTGCATCCCAGTGATTAGATCCCTCAGTAATATTATATATTCCCCAAGTAGTACCTTCAATAATACTTTCTGAGTAATCCGAGTAGCAACTTCTATCATCTACCTCACCATCATTAGCAGGGTTTGGTACATCTACATTTCTAGTAGTATCGTTCTGGAATTCACCTGAAACTGGACAAGCTAAATCTGTGCTTGTATCTTCATCAGCAGCTATAACAACAGGATCTGGATCTGGGTCAGAGTCAGGGTCTGGGATTTCATAAACAATTATGTCTTCAGATAACCCAAGCCCATCTTTTGTACAAGAAGAGAAGGCTACAAAAACAAGTAATAAGGCAATCAATCCCAGTTTGATTTTAAAATTGAAATTTTTCATATATCGTCTATTTTTCTCAAAAATAAATAATAAAAATAAACGAACCATCCTGAACTATACTGATTACTGATCTAAAGTATATGTGTTGTGTTAATAATCTCAACAGGATACAACAGGATGCTGGTATTACCATATATGAATACCTTTAAAGAGATAATTTTTTATTTGAGTTAGTCACTTATTTAATTAGGTCGGAAGAGTGATTTTTCGACCTAATTGAATATTTTAAGTAGCGGGAGATGAGTAGAAAGTATTCATTATTAAACACAAACGAATAAATATGAAACTGCGTTTTTTTTTATTTTTCTTATGCATACCGTTCATTTTTTTTGCACAAATTAAGCACGGCCTAAGAGATTATACAGGACGTCATATTATTCCAAGAGGATTTGTTGTCAATACAAACGACCACAAAGGTGAAGTGTTTTTTGATAGTGATGATTACGCCAGAATGGTACGAATGGGAGCTAATACCCAAGTTATTCGTTTAGAATTGGGCAAACTAAGTAACTTTCCTGGTGGCCAACTTGAACCAAATTATCTTAAAAAACTCGATACTTTAGTTGATTTAGGACGACAGCATGGCATAAAAACGGTCTTTAAGATGACGGTATATGGTGTGGATAAGTTTATATGGGAAGAATTTTGGCTAAATAATAAAGGAGAATACAAAACCTATATTGATGCTTGGAAAGTGATATGGAATCGCTATTCTAAAAATAATTCTGTACTTGGTTATGATGTAGTAAACGAACCTAGAAAGCTAACAATGGATATTTCATATGATGATTTAACACGCAAATATCTTATTCCGCTATATCAAAAAATAATTGATGAAAGCCAAAAAATTAATGCGAACAAAATGATATTGTTTCAATCTATTTTTATGAATAAAGGTGAGAAAATAGACAATAATCAATATTCAGAAATAAAGGCACCAATTAATAGAAAGAACATCATTTTTGCACCACACATATATCAAAATAATATTGATCTCATAAAACGAAATATGGATCGTTTCGATAAGGAATCAGACATGTTGAATACACCAATTTTGATTGGTGAATGGGGTTTTCCAACCTTTGCCACTACTGATACTTTGATTGATGGTAAATTAGGTCAATTAAAATACCGTGAACTCTATATAAGAACTGCTGAGGTTTTTGACCGTATGGGAGTTGGTTCCATTAAGGCTTGGTTTTTAGGTAACCGATCCATGCAGCATTTTTTACCTGGTGGATCATCAACTTGGTCTATTTTTAGTGATAGTACAGATGCTGGGACAGTAGAACGCAAATATATTACGGACGTTATATCAAGACCCTTTCCTCAAGCTATAGCAGGAGACATTCAATCTTTTTTCTTTAATCATGCCACCAGAACTTTAGATATCAAAATTAAGCCAGATAATAGTAAAGGAGCATCGAAAGTTTTTATTGGTGCTAACAGACATTATCCAGATGGTTTTTCTATAATTATTGATGAGCAATCAATATTGTATTTTAACCCATTAAAAAATACTGGTCTTGAAATTTATAAAATAGCCAAAGACATTGACCCAACAGATTTTATATGGGATGCCAACAGTCAAAAATTAATTGTACTAAAATGGCCTAAAAATAAAGAAGAAGTAAATATTAAAATTGTACCAGGTTTAAGAAATTATGAATAGATTAAAAATTAAAAGTGTATTTATGAAGAAGTTAGTATTAGGAAGTTTTGTTGCCTTGATTTTAGGATGTAATTCTAGCAAAGTGATTGCACAAGATCAACGTCAGGACGATTCAAATATCGCTGAAAAGGTAGAAACACTTCTCAGTAAAATGACATTAGAAGAAAAAATTGCCGAAATGACTCAAGATGCACCTGCTAATGATAGACTCGGTATTCCGTATATGAAATATGGAGAAGCATTGCATGGCTTATGGCTTGTTCTAGATTACTATGGTAATACAACTGTGTATCCTCAAGCTATTGCCGCTGGCTCTACTTGGGAACCTGAACTAATAAAGACAATGGCTTCGCAAACGGCAATAGAAGCGCGTGCTTTAGGGGTTACACATTGCTATTCACCTAATTTAGATGTCATTTCTGGTGATCCAAGATATGGACGTGTTGAAGAATCTTATGGTGAAGACCCATTTTTGGTGTCTAGAATGGGTGTTGCATTCATCGAAGGTTTACAAGGTACAGGTGATGAACAATTTGATGAAAATCATGTGATGGCAACAGCTAAGCATTTTATTGGATATCCCGAAAATCGACGTGGTATTAATGGAGGTTTTAGTGATATGTCTGAGCGTCGATTGCGAGAGGTTTATCTTCCACCTTTCGAGGCTGCCGTAAAGGAAGCAAAGGTAGGTTCGGTTATGCCAGGACATCAAGATTTTAATGGAGTTCCAAACCATATGAATACTTGGTTACTAAAGGATATATTAAGAGATGAACTAGGTTTCGACGGTTTTATAGTTTCTGATAATAATGATGTTGCGAGATTAGGGACCATGCATTTTATTTCTGAAACTAGAGCCAAGTCAGCTATTTTAGGGTTAAAGGCTGGTGTTGATATGGACTTAGTTATAGGAAAGAGTGTTGATCTATCTGCCTATCATACAACTGTATTGAAGGATACAATAAGGCAGAATCCTGAATTAATGAAGTATATCGATAAAGCAACATTGCGTATTTTAACCGCAAAATATAAATTGGGTTTATTTGATGCAGAACCAAAAGAGATTGATCCTGAAACTGCATATGCTAGTACAAAAGAACATCAAGAGTTTTCATACGAAATGGCAAAAAAAGCTATGATTTTATTGAAAAATGAAAATAATTTATTACCCCTAGATATCAATAACATTAAATCCTTGGCAGTCATTGGTCCAAATGCACATGAAGAGCGACCAAGTAAAGGCACCTATTCTTTGTTAGGTGGATATTCAGGATTGCCACCATACTATACATCAGTACTAGATGGATTAACAAGTAAAACCGAAGGCAAAGTGAAAATAAACTATGCTAAAGGTTGTGATTTGATGAGTAATTCTAAAAAAGGATTTTCGGATGCTATTGCGGCAGCCAATAAATCAGATGCTGTAGTGCTTGTCGTTGGTGGTTCGCGAAAGACAGGTGGTGAAGGTGCAGACCGTTCAAATTTAGATTTGTATGGTGTTCAAAATGAATTGGTGGAAGCCATCCACAAAACAGGAAAACCAGTAATTGTTGTTTTAATTAATGGTCGTCCATTAACGATTAACTATATAGCAGAAAATATCCCTTCCATTCTAGAAACTTGGTATCTAGGTATGCGTTCTGGTGATGCTATTGCCGATGCTATCTTTGGAGATACAAATCCTGGAGGTAAGCTTACGGTGTCCTTTCCTCGCGATGTAGGGCAGTTGCCTGTAACGTATTTAGAACGACCAGATTTTATAGGTTCTGGTAAAGGTTTATATAAAGATGCAGATAAGTCACCTTTATTTCCTTTTGGATATGGTTTAAGTTATACCACTTTTAAATATGGTTCACCAAAACTAGAAAGATCAACTATTAATGCAGATGGTTCAACTACGGTTTCTATAGATATCACAAATACTGGGCAAAGAGAAGGAGATGAAGTGATTCAAATGTATGTTAGAGATGATTATGCGTCTGTTGGTCGTTATTTAAAAATGCTTAAAGGTTTTGAACGTGTGACCTTAAAACCAGGAGAAACTAAAACCGTAACTTTTAAGTTAGGTTTTGATGAGCTTAATATTTTAAATCAAGACATGAAAAAAGTTGTGGAACCTGGAACTTTTACAATTTCTGTTGGGACATCATCCTTAGAAAAGGATTTACAAAAAGTGAGAATAAATGTCAAATAATGTGAAAATAATTAATTTTGAATATCAAAGAGTTATGAAAAATAATACGATAAAGATTACAGCTCTATTTATCCTGTTATTAGTTTTTAATAAAACGTTTTCTCAAACAGCAACTTGTGATGGAACTCTACCTTTTGAAGAACAGAACGGCTTGTTAACAATAGAGATGGAATCTGGTGTCTTACCTTCTGGGTCAGATTGGCAAACTGGCAGTGAAGCTGATCCTAATTTATCTGGATCGACCATAAATTATATATATTGGGATGGAGCACAGTCTTTCAATGATTTAACTGGAGCTCCAATTACTTACAATATAAAAATTAATAATCCTGGTACTTACAGACTTGCATGGCGAGGACGAATTGGTACAGGTACTTCAGCAGGAGAACACAATGATGCGTGGCTTCGTATAGTAGCTGATGACTTTTATGCTACTAGTCAAAACAATTCAACAGCTACTCCTCAGTTAGAGCCAAGACCTAGTTGTAATAGTAATCCAAATAGAGACTGTCCAGTAGGTTCTAGTACTAATGGATATTTCAAAGCCTTTATGAATAGACACCCTGTAAACCTCCCTATCGATGAGCGTTGGGGTTTCGTTACTAATACAAACGATGGTAATTCATTTAGGTTTATATGGGCCACTTTTAATGCTCCAGGTAACTATTCCGTAATTGTAGATGCTAGGTCTAGTTTCTTTTTTATGGATAAAATGGTATTGCGCAGAACGGATGTTTCTGATAGTACAGCGTTTAATTTAAATAATCAAGAATCTTCCTGTTATGACGTGCTATCTGTAAATGATGTAAACAAACGAGAAACAAAAATTTACCCAAACCCAACAATGGGGGAAATAGAAATTAGTAACCTATCTATTAATTCTAGTTTAACTATTTTTAATATTTCTGGAGCCGTCATCCGAAAAATAAACACAACAAATTCATCAGAAATTATTGATATTAGTAATTTAGAAAGTGGTATTTATTTTATATCCAATTCTGATAAAAATAATTATTTTGTAAAAAAAATTATTAAGATATAACATCCTTAAATTGTAAGTTGATTAAGATTTTTAGAAGTTTACTGTTAATAAGTGTAATTCTTTTTTTTAATTGTAGAAAAGAGGAGGTAAATAAACATAGTAAACCTAATATCCTCTTCATTCTAGTTGATGATCTAGGTTATCATGATTTAGGTATTACAGGAAGTAAATTATATGAAACACCAAACATAGATCGGTTAGGAACCCAATCCATACAATTCATTAATGGCTATGCCTCAAGTCGCGTTTGCAGTCCATCACGAGCGAGTATTATGACAGGGAAATTTACAGCAAGGCATGGTATTACAGACTGGATTGGCGCAAAGGCAGGTACTGATTGGCGCAAACGAAATCGTAATGATAAATTATTACCAGCCGAATATGTGATGCAATTGCCAAAAGACGATATTACAATTGCAGAAGCTTTTCAACAAGAAGGTTACAAGACTTTTTTTTCAGGGAAGTGGCATTTGGGTGGTGAAGGCTCTTATCCAGAAAATCATGGCTTTGATTTAAATATTGCAGGTATTGATGCTGGCTCGCCGAGAGGAGGTTATTTTTCGCCTTGGAACAACCCTAAAATTCAGAACAGGAATAAAGGAGAGAACTTAACGATAAGATTGGCTGAGGAAACAGCAGATTTTATTGGCAAGCATAAAGATTCTTCATTTTTTGCCTTTTTATCATTTTATGCGGTACATGCACCAATTCAAACTACCGAAGGAAAATGGCGTAAATACAGAGATAAAGCTGATAGCATAGGGATTACAGAAAATGGTTATGCAATGGAACGTGTCTTACCTATTCGTCAAGTTCAAGACAATCCTATTTATGCTGGTTTAGTAGAAACCATGGATGCTGCCGTTGGAATTGTGATAAAAGCGCTTGAGGCCAACGGACTTTCAGATAACACCATTGTTGTATTTACATCAGATAACGGAGGGGTAGCTTCTGGTGACCATTATGCGACGAGTAATTTACCTTTAAGAGGAGGCAAAGGCTACCAATGGGAAGGAGGTATAAAAGTTCCTTTTTTTATAAAAGTCCCTTGGTTAAATACTAGCGGAATTAAAACAGATTTTCCGGTTAGTGGAACTGATTTTTACCCAACACTTTTAGATTTAGCAGATTTACCTTTAAATCAAAAGCAACATATAGATGGCATAAGCCTTAAGCTTTTATTAAAAGGTGAAAAATTAAACCTAAACAGACCAATATATTGGCATTACCCACATTATGGGAATCAAGGAGGAGAACCTTCTTCGGTTATTCAGCAAAATGGATGGAAGCTGATTCACTATTGGGAAGATGGACATCAAGAACTCTATAAATTACCATCAGCTGAACATGACTCATTAAATGTAATTTCCAAACATTCAGAATTAGCCACAAATCTTAGTGATAACTTAATGTTATGGTTAAAAAACGCAAATGCTAAGTTTCCAACTGAAGACGCTGAATACGTTAAAGCTAAAGCCGAAAAGAGAAAACTTAATACCATAAACCATAAGTGGCCATCCTTAGAAGAGGATAGACTAAAAGTATTGTCCAAAGATTTTCAACCTAACGAAATCTGGTGGAAAAGCAAGCTTAAGATTGATTAAAAACTGCAAATTATAGTACACGAAAGAATAATTAAAACAAAATAATCTATACCGAATTTTAACAGGATAGTGCAGGATGGATTTTTTGATTTTTAGGACTAATATTGAACGTATATTAATCCATAATTAATATTTTAACATAAAGCATATTAAATATTTTAATTAACTAAAAACAACAATTATGAAAAAAATTACTTTAAAAATTAGTGCATTTTTACTATTTGCTCTGTCTGCACTTCAAGTACAGGGTCAGACATGCCCTGAGATATATCTCGGTGTAGAAGATGGTGGTAATGGTGATGCTGTTTATAAGCTTGCAACTTGTGGTTTGTCTCCAGAACTTTATTTAACTATTAATGCTTCTGCTGGTGAAGGTGATCCTCTTTTAATATGGCAAACTGAATTAACAGGAGCTGCTGCAGTAACACAAAATTGGGCTATACAGGATCATGTAGCTCCAGCTGGTTCTGGTTTTATACAAATTACAGCAGACCTTACTTCTCTTGGTGCTGGAGAATGGACTATGGTTGTAAATCAAGCAAGTTATGATGGATCTGGAGGTGATTCTGAAGTTCAAATTGATGCTAGACCTGGCACTCCACAAGATGATACAACTGTTGTAGCTCCTAATCCTGAAGCATACGGTTTTGACCAGTTTCAAAGAAGAAGAGAAAGTGGCTGGGGTGGACCTGGAAACAATGCCTTATTCGCTAAACCGTCACCAACAGGAGGAAACGCACAAGGAAACTTAAGATATAGTACAGTCCCATCGATGGCAGGTGACCCAGTTTTGATGCAAAGTGGTGGTACAATTCAAGAGATGCGTTGGATTTATGTAGAGGATTTACCATTGAGCGTTGAAGAATTTGATACGAGTTCTGTTGTTATTACAAATCCTGTGAAAGATCAGTTGACAATAGAGGGCTTAAATCAAAGCATTAAGCAAATTTCTGTTTACGACTTACTAGGAAAACAAGTAATTTCTAGTAATATTGAAGATGACGCGTCATCTTCAATATTAGATGTAAGTATACTCACTAGTGGTATCTATATTGTAAAACTACAAGGTGAGAATGGTGTTAGTGTTGCTAAAAAAATAATAAAAGAGTAATTAATACAACTTATTTATAACACTTTTAATTTATCCCATCTTTTATACTTAATAAAAGATGGGATTTTTTGTTGATATAGAATTTAAATATTATGCAAAGACTTGCGTTTAAAATGAAACTCAATAAAGGCCAAAAAGAGCTGTACAAAAAACGTCATGACGAGTTGTGGCTAGAACTTAAAATACTTTTAAAAGCTAATGGTGTTAGAGAGTATTCTATTTTTTTAGATGAAGAGACACATACGTTGTTCGCTTTTCAAAAAGTGTCAGGCTCTGGAGGTTCTCAAGATTTAACATCAAATACTATCGTAAAAAAATGGTGGGATTTTATGGCAGATATTATGGAAGTAAATCCAGATAATTCACCAGTTTCAATTCCGTTAGAAGAAGTTTTTTATTTAGAATGAAAGCATAGACATACGAATGTATGTTATTTATCGAAGATTACAGAAGTTCATGGGTTTTGCAGTATAGTACAGGATAGTTCCTCTGGCTTCCTACAATAATTTAGGGAAAACTAACTGTTTAATATTGAGATAAATAGAGTCTATATACTAAATATTGAACGACTAAAATTAATCCATATGAAAACAAAATTACAAAAAACACTATTGCTATTAGTTTTAGCATTATTTGCTATTCAAGTTAACGGACAAGCTTGGGGTGGCTCAGGCGCTGCAGGAACGTATAGAATTAAAGTAAATACTCAAGACCTATATTTGACACTACCAGATGATGCACCACTAGCACCAGGATCATCTCAGGTTCTTACATATCAGCCATTAGATATGACAAATAATAGACAAATATTTGACATTCAACAGATATCAGGAAATAATTATACTATCACATCTGTTATTACTGGCAAAGGAGTGGTAGAAATTGATGATACAGAAGCGAATCCTAAAGTGGTAGTCAAAGGTCGTGATGCTGCAGATGTGCCAAATCAATTGCATTGGTGGAATCCTACAAGAGGTACAGGGACTCAACTTTTTAGTGAAAACAATCTTTCACCAGCACCTTGGGGTGCAGCTAAAAGAAGAGTGCAAAATACTACTGGTGGACCGCTTAGTGGTCTTTCAGGTACAGAGGTTAAATGTAGTGGTGGAAGTGCATTAAAACTAGACTATGAGCCTTCTGTTACATTAAGTATTGATGAGTTTGACACAAACTCTATCTTTATCTCCAATCCTGTAAAAGAAGAATTAACAATAGATGGTTTAACTGCAAATGTGAAGCAAATTTCTATTTACAACTTACTTGGACAACGTGTATTGTTAAGTAACATAGAAAATAACACATCATCATTAAAATTAGATATAAGTTCATTTAGTAGTGGTATGTATATCGTAAAACTAAAAGGAGAAAACTTTAGTAATTTCAGTGAAAAAATAATAAAAGAATAATTAATACAACTTATTTATAACACTTTTAGTTTATACTACCTTTTATAAAATATAAAAGGTGGGATTTTTTGTTAATCTAGAAAATTCACCAATTTCTGCTCCTTTATAAGAGATCTTCTACATGAAATAGAATTGATTTAGAGATTCCTCAGTATTGTACAGGATGCATTCAATCGTTTTTTCAACTAATTTTACAAAATTCTTTGAATTTTTATAGCTAAGAAAAAAGAAAAAGCATGAAAAAAAATACACTAGGCATTAAGCTTTTAAGAAAAAATTTAGGCCTTCTTCTCATGTTGTGCTTTGTTCAACTTCAGTTTGGACAAGTCGTTTTAGAAAATGAAGTACATATTACAGATTTTGGTTTACACTTTAATGGAAGCAAAGTGCCAAATACATCAGCTGATAATGGAAGTACCACTACTTACGACTATGTTTTCGGACGAAACATTTCTGCACATGGCGATTGTATAAAGACTTACGGAGATTATGTGTTTATGACTTGGTATCGTGGTGGAAAAACAGATAGACATGTCATGTTAACGCGTTACAACACCGTTACTGGTACCATGGCAACTATAGAGTTTCCGCATACACACACGGGTTTTCAAAATAAGTGGTGGCTCGGAGAATCTCACAATACTATTGCTGTTGGTGTAAGTCCTTTAGACGGAACCATACACTTATTGTACGATATGCATGCCTATAGTGCAACAAGACCATCAGATGGGAGTTTAGCCAATGATTATTTCAGATATTCTTATTCAATTGCAAATACGGCAACCCTTTCTGATGTCGAATTTACTTTAGATAAATTCGTTCAAAATGGAAGTGGTGGATACAAGCATTTAAAATTAACAGGTAATGAAAATCAAAATGAATTTGATGGATTAACTTATCCATCTTTCTTTCTAAATGATGCAGGAGAACTTTTGATGAATATGCGTGAAGGTGGTAATAATAATGGCAAGTATAAGTTCACTAAGTACGATGCAACAACTGCTACATGGTCAAATTTTATTGATTTTAATGCTTTAAATGCTGGTAATCAATCTGGTGTATCTCATAATTGGGGACTTTATGGTAGCATAAAGTACGTCAACGGTAAAATGAGAATCGGCTTTCAACGACGCTCTGCAGATAATAATGATAGGTACCAATATCAAAACGGTGTATATTATGCGTATTCTGACGATCAAACTGGTGCTTCTAATTGGAAAAATCATGAAGGTACTAGTTTCAGCTTGCCACTATACGATGCCGACTTAATTAAAGTAATGGAGCCTGGAGATTATGTGCAAACAACCCAGACTGATCAAGTTTACATCGTACAAGGTTTCGATTGGACGGTTACAGATAATGGTGATGTACATATCATTAGCAGAGTAAGAGATAACGAATTTAATGTTACTAAGAATTTACATACTTATAAACCGGCTGGTGCTACCGATTTTATAACCTCAGAAAACTTTTCTGGTGCGGATGCTATTTACACTGCTGGAGATGATGTCTTTATTATTGGTTTAAGTAATGGTAGAGTTAAAGTTGAAAAAACGGAAGGTGGTACTAATAATTTTACTACAGTATATCAAGCTACATCAGGAAAAACCTTTGATCATGGTCGGGTACACATTGCCAATGGCAAACTGTACTATTATATGATGGAAAATGCATCTGGTAGCGCCCAACCATTATATCTTCAAATTATTGATTTAGATATTATACAAGAACCTTTTAGAGTGTCGTTAACCTCTCCGTTCGATGGTGAAACTTATAACATAGGAGAAACAACACCAATTTCCGCAGATGCTGTAGATGAAAATGGGAGTATTTCTAAAGTAGAGTTTTTACTTAATGGAGCAGTATTTGGTGAAGATACCACAGAACCTTACGCTTTAGATTGGACACCAACTACGGAAGGTGCTTATGATATTCAAGCTGTAGCCTATAACGCGAGTAATGCAACTGTGAATTCTACTGAAATTACAGTTAATATTCAAGTTTTTGATCCTACTGATTTAACAGGTGATATTTACCGCATCAAGAATTTCGTCACAGGAAAGTACTTACATTCCGTAGGTGCTGATGTGGTTGAGGCTGATGATGGTACCAATGTCGCTCCTGGCGATAAAGAATGGGAGTTTGTACTGGCTGGTGCTTATTATAATATAGAAAGTAAAAGGCCTGATCGTGGTATTTTAAGAGCTGCAGGAAATCCTGCAAATGATATCATTAATACTGGTTTTGCGGCACCAAGAGAAGATTCCGACAAACAATTTACAGTAATTTATAATAGCACTGATGGTTCGTATCAGTTCGAAACTCGAAACGGTTCAAACTATATCTATCACAATGCAAATGGTGTTATTGAACATGTCGGAAACACAGACGATAGATCAAAATGGATCGTAGAATCAACAACGCTCAGTACTCCTGAGGTTGAAGCTGATGTCTTTACGGCAAATATTTTTCCAAATCCAGCTGACGATGCGTTTACAATTCAGTTAAATAGTGTCAATAAAGCCAATGTTATAATTTACAATATGCTTGGTAAAATTGTTTATCAAGATACTATGAATTCTGATAGAATTGATATTGCAAATAATGGGCAATTTAAATCAGGATTGTACCTTATAAAAGTTGTTGATGAAAATCAAAGGGTTTTCCATACAAAGCTTATGATTAGATAAATTATAAATAACACTTAATCAATTAAAGAAGCTAGAGATTTTAATATCTCTGGTTTTTTTAGTTTTAAAACGATACGCTTCTAAATAATGAAATATCGAGACAGTACAGGATAGTTTTTATGTAAAAAAATAAGACTTTGGTAATTACTATGTCAATCTTAGAAGAGCTTTAAAAATATAGCTCAGTGTTTGTAAAATGAAACAATCAAAAAAATCAAAATTTCCCTTATTATTTTGGTGCTGTATTGTATCATTTTTTTTCTGTCCATCCTGCAATCGAGATTATAGTAGTTCAGCAGAAAATTTAACGATTTCTCAGAATTTCAAAAATCCTATGGGATTTTACAATGCCAATCCAACATTTTCATGGCAATTACCGGTTTCTGAAGAGATTAAATCGCAATCGGCATACCAAATAGTTGTGGCATCTTCTAAAGATTTACTACCAAATAATCCTGATTTGTGGGATTCTAAAAAGCAAAAAAGTTCTCAATCTACTTTTGTAAAGTATGAAGGTTCAGAATTACAATCTCGACAAAAAGTATTTTGGCAAATGAGGTATTGGAATCAAGATGAAAAGGTATCTGATTGGAGCGACATAAATTCTTTTGAATTAGGCTTGTTAAATAATAGTGATTGGAAAGCCAAATGGTCAGGATTAGATACTGCAAAGGATAGCATAAAAGGTGTTAGAAAATTTTTAATGCACAGACCTCAATATTTACGAAAAAGTTTTGAGTTGTCTTCGGATGTTGTTTTTGCAAGATTATACATTACGGCAAAAGGTGTTTTTGATGTGCATTTAAATGGAAAAAATGTAAGTGATGATGTCATGCCACCAGGTTGGACGCCATACAATCATCGCATAGAAACATTAACATATGATGTTACAAGATGTTTAGAATCAGGTAATAATGTAATCGCTGTTGAGTTAGCCTCTGGATGGCATGCAGGAAGAATTAGCAGAGGGAAAGCATTATACGAAAATTTTGCTTCACCCAAAATTCTATGTCAGTTAGAAATAACGATGAAAGACGGTTCTAAACAAACGATTATATCAGACGAATCTTGGAAAGGTACTACTAACGGACCAATACGATTAGCAAGTATTTATGATGGTGAGGTTTACGACTCAAATCTTGAAATTTCAAATTGGAGAAATGCAGAATTTGATGATACGTCTTGGGAAACTATAGAAGCAGAATCAATATCTTCTGACGTAAAACTTGAACCAAAAAGGCATTATACTGTAAAAAATAAAACCATTATTGACGATGTGGAAATAATTTCAGTACATGATAATTCGGCTGTTTTTAATTTGAAACAGAACATGGTAGGTGTTCCAAAAGTAACAGTGCCGATGAAAAAAGGGGACACCTTAAAAATTCGTTTTTCTGAAATGCTATTAGCAGATAATACATTCTACACCAAAAATTACCGTTCCGCGCATTCCACAGATTATTATATAGCATCTAAAGACGGCATTATAGAATATACGCCTAAATTCACCTTTCACGGTTTTCAATATTTAGAATTAAGTGGTTATGATGAAGAAGTAAAACCAGAATCAAATTGGGTGCAAGGTTTAGTACAATATTCAGATTTTGAGGCTAAAGGAACATTTACATCATCACATGATAAGCTAAATCAACTTCAAGAGAATATTACTTGGGGTTTGCGAGGTAATTTTTTCGATATTCCTACAGATTGCCCGCAACGCGATGAACGTTTGGGGTGGACAGGAGATGCTCAGGTCATTGCGCCAACGGCATTGTTTAATTATGATACCCATGCGTTTTGGACAGCTTGGTTGCAAAGTCTTCGAGAAAATCAGTCTGAACACAAAAACGGTTTAGTGCCTTTTATAGTGCCAGATGTGCTTCAAAACAAAAACGGAGGTTCTGGTTGGGGCGATACCTGTGTTATGGTTCCTTGGGATATTTACAATATAACAGGAGATATTACAGTACTTGAAGAAAGTTATGAATCGGCTCAAAAATGGGTTGGGTACTATCAATCTAAAGTTAAAAAGAAGTCATATATACCGATAATGCATTCGTTTGGAGATTGGTTGCAACCATACCCATCTGAAACGCTTAAAAAAGCAAATAGAGGAGATACACCAAAAGAATTAATTAATACAGCATTTTTTGCACATTCTTCTAATTTGTTGTCTAAAATTGCTGGTGTTTTAGGTAAAACTGAGGACGAAAAAAAATATGCAGCCTTATATAAAGCCGTTGCCGACGCTTTTGAAAATGAATTTTTTGACGAAAATGCTAGGTTTAAACAAGACAGACAAACTCAAACAAGTTATTTGTTAGGCATAAATTTTGACTTATTTAAAGCAGAAACCAAACTAAAAGCACAAAAACACTTGCTTGAAGAAATTAAGAAAGCCGATTATCATTTAGGAACAGGGTTTTTAGGAACACCTATTTTACCCAAGGTATTAGATGATATGGGCAAGATAGATGTTATGTATAAAATTCTCTTTAAGGAAAGCTATCCTTCTTGGTTTTATTCCATAAATCAAGGAGCAACCACCATGTGGGAACGTTGGAACAGCTACAGTAAAGCTGAAGGCTATAATCCTCAAAGCATGAACAGCCTTAACCATTATGCATACGGAGCCATTGGCCAATGGATGTACGAACGCATAGCTGGTTTAGCATCATTAGAATCAGGATATAAGAAAATTAGAATTGCACCTTTACCGAATACCGAGTTTTTAACATCGGCTTCTGCAAGTGTAAAAACGCCTTATGGAAAAGCATCATCGTCATGGAAAATAGAAAATAGTATTTTTAACCTTGATGTTGTTATTCCACCAAATACAACTGCTGAAATTCAAATTCCTTATGGAACACAAGATAATTTAATCGTAAATGGAAGAGCTTTCAAAGAAACTTCAAATTTAAAATTAATCAGTTCTGATAGTGATTCAATAGAGATTTTAGCAGCACCAGGAACATATAACTTTCAAACTAAACTTTAAATCATGTTTAAAAAATCCAATTTCAAATATTTAGCATACGCTTTGGTCTTTTTGAGTGTCCTAATGTCTTGTGACTCTAAAGGCTCATTAGAAAATGCACAAGATTTAACAGTGTCCGAAGGGTTTGAAAATCCATTAGGGTTTTATGATGCTAACCCAACGTTTTCTTGGAAATTACCTGTGTCAGAAAGCAATAAAAATCAGTCTGCGTATCACATTGTAGCAGCTAGTAGCCCAAATTTATTACCTGATAATGCCGATTTATGGGATTCAGAAAAGCAAACTTCTGAGCAATCAACTTGGATTACATACAAAGGAAAACCCCTCGAATCTCGTCAAAAAGTTTATTGGCAAGTTAAATATTGGAATCAAGATAATGGAGCTTCAAAGTGGAGTGAAACCAATCATTTCGAATTGGGTTTATTAAACAATAGTGATTGGAAAGCTCAATGGATTGGTTTAGATACCGCTAAGGATAGCATTCGTGGAAAAGGAAAAGTACTTATACATAAACCACAGTATTTAAGAAAAGGATTTGAATTATCCGACGATGTCACTTCAGCACGCTTATACATTACAGCTAAAGGTGTGTTCGATGTGTCAATCAACGGTGAAAACGTTTCAGACGATGCGATGTCACCTGGTTTTACAACGTATGACAAACGTATTGAAACCTTAACCTATGATGTTACGGATTTAATCGAATCTGGGCAAAACACCATTGGTGTTGAGCTGGCTTCTGGTTGGTATTCTGGTCGTTTACTTTGGGGAACAACACCATGGGATAATACCATTTCGCCAAAAGTATTAACACAGTTAGAAATGAGGATGAGTGATGGTAGCAAAGAAATTATAGTTTCTGATAGTAGTTGGAAAGCAATGACTAATGGTCCGTTACAGTTCGCAGAAATCTATGATGGCGAAATTTATAATGCGAATTTAGAAATGGCTAATTGGACGACTAACAATTTTGATGATAAAGAATGGACATCTGTTGAAGTTGCAGCTATTGATGATAATGTTAGGTTAGAGCCAAAGCGACACACTGCTGTAAAAGGTAAAATAGAGTTAGAGCCTCAAGAGATAATTAGTAACCACGGAACGGCTGTATTTGATTTAAAACAAAATATGGTAGGTATTCCTGTTGTCAATGTTCCGATGAAAAAAGGTGATACGCTTCAAATTAGATTCGCTGAAATGCTATCGCCAGATGGTACGTTTTATACTAAAAATTATAGAAGTGCGCATTCTACCGACTATTATATTGCTTCTAAAGATGGAGTTATTGAATACCAACCTAAGTTTACGTTTCACGGATTCAGGTATGTAGAACTTAGCGGATTTGATACGTCGAAAGAGCCCTCAAAAGATTGGATTAAAGGTCTAGTATTATATTCTGATTTTGATGATAACGGTACGTTTACCTCTTCGCATGATAAATTGAATCAACTACAAAGCAATATTGTTTGGGGTTTACGAGGTAATTTTTTAGATATCCCTACAGATTGTCCGCAACGTGATGAACGTTTAGGCTGGACAGGAGATGCGCAGGTATTCGGGCCAACTTCCATGTTCAATGCAGATGTGTATAAATTTTGGGCGAGTTGGTTGCAAAGTGTTAGGGAAGCACAGTTAGAAGATGGTGCAATTCCGTGGACGGTTCCAGATTCGCGTGGCAATAAAATTGGAAGCTCAGGTTGGGGAGATGTGTGTACAATTATTCCGTGGAAAATTTATAGGCGTACTGGCGATGTAGGTTTTTTAGAAGATAATTTTGAGATGATGAAGAATTGGGTTGGGTATCATCAAAAAAAATCAAATAAACATATTTCTAATATGATGTCGTTTTCAGATTGGTTGCAACCTTTTCCTGAAAGTGGTGATAATAGAGGAGACACCTCTAGAAATTTAATTGGTACGGCGTTTTTTGCGCATTCTGCAAAATTAACGGCTCTTACTGCCGAAGTTCTTGGTAAAACAGCAGAGCAAGCTAAATACGAAGCACTATACCAAACCGTAGCAAAAGCCTTTGATGATGAGTTTTTTGATGATGGAGGAAAAGTAAAAGGTGTTACTGAAACGCAAACCTCTTATTTGTTGGCATTAGCATTCGATTTATTGCCTGAATCTAAAATCAAGAACGCGCAGACTAATTTATTGCGCAAGCTTAAAGATGCAGATTATCATCTAAGAACAGGTTTTTTAGGAACACCATTGTTGTCAAGAGTTTTAGACGATATGGGTGAGGTAGATTTGGTCTATAAATTATTATTCAATGAAACCTATCCATCATGGTTTTATTCTATCAATCAAGGAGCGACAACCATTTGGGAACGTTGGAATAGCTACAGCAAAACCGAAGGTTACAATCCTATGAGCATGAATAGTTTAAATCATTACGCCTATGGTGCCATTGGTGAATGGATGTATGAACGTATTGCAGGCATTGCACCTTTGGAAGCAGGATATAAAGTCATTAAAATTGCGCCTCAAGCCAAAGAGCCCTTAACATCTGCTTCGGTAAGTTTAAACACACCTTTCGGAAAAGTATCGTCTTCATGGGAAATTGTGGAAGGGAAGTTCGATTTGGAAGTCGTAATTCCACCAAATACAACGGCTAAAGTCATTATTCCTGCTGACACAAACCAAGCACTCGAAATTGATGGAAAAACGTTTGAAGATAATTCAAATATGAAGTTGATTGCCACAGGAAACGATACTTTTGAATTAGAAGTGCAGCCTGGGACATACACATTTCAATCAAAACTTAAATAAGTTGAAAAAATGAAGCTAAAATTTATAATATGTTTACTTCTAGTATCAAGTTTATTTTTGAATGCCCAATCGACAATTTTCAATAGGCCGATTGTTGATGACGCTATTATTTTTATGGAAAATAATGGCATGGTAGCCGTTGAAGCCGAATACTTTAATAAGCAAAGTAAATCAGAAGTTAGACAATGGTATATCGCCTCAAAAGACGCTGTGTCTCATGTAAGTCGAGATGTAGATTCGCAACATCATTCAGGAGCAAGTAATGCTGCTTATATTGAAATATTACCAGATACTAGAGTCACGCATTCCGATAAGCTCATTCAAGGAGAAAATTTCTCTAATAAAGCTGGTGAAATTGGTGTTTTACATTATAAAGTCAGAATAAATAATCCAGGACGCTATTATGTATGGGTACGTGCTTTTAGTACTGGAAGCGAAGATAATGGCGTACATGTTGGGTTAAATGGTGAGTGGCCAGAACATGGTCAACGTATGCAATGGTGCGAAGGAAAAAATAAATGGACATGGGAAAACAAGCAACGTACAAAAGAAGTGCATTGTGGTGTTCCAAAAGAAATCTATTTAGATATTGAAAAAGCGGGAGTTCATGACATACAATTTAGTATGCGCGAGGATGGTTTTGAGTTTGATAAATTTATTCTAACAAAGGACAGCTCATATATTCCAATAGATGAAGGGTTAAAGGTCACTACGCTTTGGCCTATGCAATCCTATTACAAACAAATTGCAGCTTCCAATATTGAAAATAAAACCTTGCCTATTGATGATTTTCCAATAAAAGGTACAGGATTTTACAAGCATGCAGGTGGCAAATGGCTTGGTATTAATCCAAATAAACAAAAAGAAGCCGAAACATCGACAACTTTTACATTTAAAAATGGAACCTATGATTTGGTATTTGTTGGTGTGGGAGAAAATGATGGGCAATCGGAGTTTAAAATATTAATTAATGGTAAAAAATTAGGCACGTTTAAACCGCCATTATCAAAAGATGTTTTTGAAGAAGGCGAAAATAATAATGCGCTTTGGGAAAATGTAAAACTTAAAAAAGGTGATAAAATTACAGTCGTAGCAAAAATAGCCAGTGCCGATGGAAAAGAATGGGCTAGAGCACGTTGGTCGGGAATCATTTTTGCACCAGTAGGTAAAGGTAAAGCGATTATAAAAACACCATTCGAAAGCAACATAGAAGTGGTGCAACATACGGCACCTATAATTAAAGCACCTGCAGGTCGTATTGCCATTGTAGCAGATGGTAATTCACCAGATCCTGATGACCTTGGCGGAACGGCAGTTTCTATTGCTTTGTTACGAGCATCAGGACTACAGGACAGATTGGTGCATTACTCACACAGTTGTGATTTGATGAGAAACCAAAGAATCTCAGAGTCCGCCGAAAAAGAGCGTCACGCCTTAATGCAAAGTTCCTGTGACGTGACTGCAAGACGATGGGGCGGTTTTGAGTCACTTACATTTTTAGATGCGAAATGGCAAATGGAAAAGACGATTAAAGATTTAGCACATGCCATAAGCATTTCTACTGCAGAGGACCCACTTTGGATTATCGAAGCAGGTGAACCAGATATCATCGGATTTGCTCTAAAAGCTTCGCCAAAAGAAAAGCATCAATTTGTCAAGGTCGTAACCCATCATTCCGCAAACGATGATGCAGGCGATTTCTACGAATGGCAAGATATATTAGATTTTGGAGTAGAAGAAGTTCGGATTCCTGACCAGAATATTAAGCTAAAAGTTAATCTTGAAGATTGGGATTGGGCAAAAAATCATTCGGACCCTAGAATTCAAGGCATATGGATTCAAGGAAAGCTGGCAGAACTAGATAATATCGTAAAGTTCCAAAAAGGAAAGTGGGATTGTTCAGATGCTGGTATGGTATTGTATTGGATTACAGGAGCTACTAATGGTGGATTAGAACAAGGAAACGTCGACGATGTCAAAAATATCTTATTAAACTATATAGAAAAGTAGTACGAATCAATATCGCATAATACAATGGTTATAAAAATGAAAAAAATTATAGGTTTACTTCTCATACTATGTGCATACACATCAGTTTCTGCTCAAAAAGAAAAACCTAATGTATTAATTTTTTATGTAGATGATTTAAGAGCAGAATTAGGTTGTTATGGAAGCGAAACCGCAATGACACCAAACATAGACAAACTAGCCTCAGAAGGTGTTATGTTTAACAAAGCTTATGTACAACAAGCTATTTGTGCACCTTCCAGAATGAGCACTTTAACAGGTTTACGTCCAGAAACACTTGGTATTTATAGTATTTTCACACCACTACGTAAAGTGCATAAAGAGGTGGTTTCAATGCCGCAATTATTCAAAGACAATGGATACAAAACGGTAAGTATTGGTAAAGTATATCATCATGGTAGTGATGATAAAAACCAATGGACAACCTATTTCGAAAAAGAAGCAAACAGTTACCATAAACCTGAAAATATAGCATTAATGGAACGCCTAAAATCCGAAGGCGTAAAACCCTTAAAAGGACCTGCTTTTGAAGATGCAGATGTACCAGACGACGCCTATAAAGACGGACGTGCAGCTAATTATGCCATCGAAACTTTAAACAAGGTAAAAGACGATAATTTTATAATGTTTGTAGGTTTAAGTAAACCACATTTGCCTTATAATGCACCTAAGAAATACTGGGATTTATATGATAAAAATGATTTTAAAATTCCATCAAGGCAAAAACCAGAAGGCGCTTACAGGTTGGCACTTCCGAAATGGGGAGAATTAAAAAGCTATCACGGAATTCCTAAAGAAGGTGATTTAGATGATAATTTAACGCGAGAGTTAATACATGGTTATCATGCTTCAATCAGTTACATAGATGCACAAGTAGGGAAAGTCATGGAAACCTTAGAAAAGCTAGATTTAAGAAAAAATACGATGGTGATTTTTATGAGCGATCATGGTTATAAAATTGGGGAATACGCGTTATGGTGTAAGCAATCTAATTTAGAAATAGATGTTAGAGTGCCTTTAATTGTTAGTAGAGAAACGAGCTATAAAAAAAGAGTAACTGGTAAAACTTCTGATGCTTTAATAGAAAATGTGGATATCTTTTCTACGCTAGTTGAGTATTGCGGTTTGGAAGGACCAGATTCTGACGGCAAAAGTTTTCTTTCGGTTATTGATAAACCCAATAAAAAATGGGATGAAGCAGCATTTAGTGTTTATGCGAGAGGTAAAAAAATAATGGGTTGTACAGTTACTGATGGTAACTGGAGATATACCGAATGGAGAGATTCTGTAACGAATGAAATATTAGAAGCAGAACTCTATGAGCATCAAAATAGTTTGTTAGCTTATGTTAATTTATCAGGAAATAAAACGCATCAAAAAATAGAAAAGAAACTGAAAAAACTATTAGAAGAACAGTTTCCTAGGGGTCAACCGTTTTCGCAAAATGATCAGCCAAGAAGATAATACATATTTATAACCTAATTTAATTCACATTTTTAGCATTAAAATTAACTTAGTCAAAGCATGACACTACAGGATTATATTCATAATTTTTAAAATTAAGTTTGAGTGACGCGTCAAGGTCAATCAAATGAAAAGAAAAAAACCGCTATTACTTCTATTTTTATTCATAGGTGTAAATCTTGTTTATACGCAGCGGTCTGTAACAAATTTCAATAATAATTGGCAATTTATTTTAGAGGATAACGCCAATTTTTCACAAGAAAACATCGACGATTCATCTTGGACAACATTAAACGTACCACACGATTGGTCCTTTGAAAAAGGCGTGCGGAAAGGTGGAGACCAAGGTCAAGGTGGTGGTTATCACGATGGTGGTATTGGTTGGTATCGTAAATCTTTTGATGTCAACAAAACAAGTCTTTCTAGCATCACCTACATCAATTTTGATGGCGTTTATATGAACAGCGATGTTTGGGTCAATGGCAACCATTTAGGAAAACGACCATATGGCTACATCAGTTTTAGATACGATATTTCTAAGCATTTAAAAGCAGGAAGAAATACAATTGCCGTAAGAGTTGATAATAGTTTAGAGCCTTCAGCTCGTTGGTATCATCCATGTGGAATGTATGCACAAGTAAAACTAATAGAAGTTAACCCAACACATTTTAAACCAAACAGTATTTTTATTAAAACACCTTCAATTTCCAATAAAAATGCAATTGTGAACATTGATGCAGAAATTAACGGCAACATAAAGAACCTTAATTATGAGGTAAAATTATTGTCACCAGAAGGAAACGAATTAACTCGTAAAAGTGAACAATTAAAAGTATTCAATCCAACTTATCAATTCGAAATAGAGAACCCAAAACTTTGGAGTCCAGAAAGTCCAAGTTTGTACATGGCTGTGACTCAAATTTTAAATGGAAAAAAAATTATAGATGAGGTAGAAACGACTTTTGGTTTCAAAACCGTAGAATGGAAGACTGAGACTGGTTTTTGGTTGAATGGTGAAAATGTAAAATTAAAAGGGGTTTGCGAACATTGGGAAGGTGGTCCAGTTGGAGGAGCTTGGACAAAACCGATGTTGCGTTGGAAACTTCAATCCTTAAAAGATATGGGAATCAATGCCATTCGTCCATCACACAATCCAACACCACCAATGTTTTATGATATCTGCGACGAAATCGGTTTGCTCGTTATGGACGAAATATTTGATGGTTGGCATAAAAAAGCACCTCAAGATTATGGCAAGCAAGCTTTTGATGAATGGTGGCAACGTGATGTAACAGAGTGGATAACCAGAGATAGAAATCACCCAAGTATTTTTGTCTGGAGTTTAGGCAATGAAACACATAGCGATGTGGCGCCGGAATTGGTGAAATTTGGTAAACGATTAGACCCAACACGATTATTTACCTCAGGCGCAGGAAATCCAGAAGACATGGATATTTTAGGCGTTAATGGAGGTTCTGAAACCAAATCGTTTATAGATGGGATGAATGGCAAAAAATTAGAGAAACCATTTATTTCAACGGAAGCACCACATACCTGGCAAACTAGAGGTTATTACCGCACCCAAACTTGGTGGCGTGATAATGAGTTGCCTGGTACGTATGATTTGCCAAATCTAACAGAAAAAGAGATTTTCTTTTATGAAGGCATTAATCCTAAAAACTGGAGAAACAGAAAGCAAAGTTTCAATTCGTCATATGATAATGCAACGGTAAGAGTGTCGGCAAGAAAATATTGGGAAGTCATGAGAGATAACCCATGGCATAGTGGTCATTTTCGTTGGACAGGTTTTGACTATTATGGAGAAGCTGGTTTAGTACATGGAGGTTTACCGTTCAATTTATTTATGGGTGGTGCTTTAGATGTTGCTGGATTCAAAAAAGATTTATTCTATTTCTATCAAAGTCAATGGACCAAAGAACCAATGATTCATATGTTACCACATTGGACGCATCCAAGAATGAAAAAGGGAACGGTTATTCCGGTTTGGGTGTATTCTAATGCTGATGAAGTAGAGTTGTTTTTAAATGGAAAATCATTAGGAAAAGACCAATCAGGAATCATTTGGAACGAAATGCAATGCGAATGGCTAGTGCCTTATGAAGAAGGAAAACTAGAAGCCGTAGCTTATAACGATGGCAAGGAAGTCAAACGCACCTCTTTTTCAACAAGTAAACAACCTTCAAAATTAAAAACAACAATTCAGAAATTAGAAGCTGAAGATAGTTTTACCACAAGTCATATTATCACCTCAGAAAGTTTAGACGAAAACAATAATTTATACCCTTACGGAGAAAACAGAGTTTATTATAATATTCAAGGTGATGTGAAGAAGATTTCCATGGAAAATGGAAATCCTATTGATTCTACTAGTCGAACAAAATCAGATTATAGAGCCTTATTTTTTGGAAAAACAAGACTATTCCTAAGAGAATTACCCAGTGCTAAAGCGGCTTCGATTATCAGGGCATCAATTTTAGGTGATAAAGCATTATATACTTCAAATATAATCACCATTGACGCCAAACAGATTCAAGTTTTAGGAAATTCAAATGTTGATAATTTAGAAATTCTATATACAGTCAATGGCGATAATCCTGAAACAAATGGTGCCGTTTACAAAGGTCAGTTTGAGGTTTCAGATGGCACCACAGTAAAAGCTGTTGTTATACAAAATGGTAAGACTGTTTTAAAAATGGAAGAAGCTTTCGGAAAAAATGGAGGTTTGTTTTGGGGCGACGAACATTCTAAAGATATGTGGATTGGTAGAGGAATCAATATTTCTGCAGAAGAAGGCATCTTAGAAGGTGGAGCAAAGGCAAGTACAGAAGCGCGACGTTACAAGGGAACAGGATTTGTACGCTTTGATGGAAAAGAAGGTTCTTTAGAGTTTTATCAAGAAAATGACGGCGAAGGAGGCGATTATAGTATTCGTTTTCGCTACATGCATAACAATGAAGGAGAATTACATCCTATGAAATTGTACGTCAATGACGAATACATCAGAACATTAGAATTTAAGACAACTGGTGGTTGGGAAAAAGAGTGGAAATTTGTGCCCGCTATAATCACATTAAAAGCAGGTGCTAATAGTATAAAATTAGAAACGACAGGTAAAAGTGGTCCTTTTATTGACGAGTTGTTTGTAGATTAAAATAGTATATTAAAGATGATAACAATAGTATTTATTATTAGTGGACTAGTGGTTTTTAACGCAGTATTGTTGTTCTATAGTTGTAATAAAGATTGAATTGTAAAAAAGTATTGGTGTGATGAACAAAATAGTATGTTTTATATTTTTTATGTGTTCAAATACCTATGCTATGGAGGTAAAAGATTTGAAATGTGAATCAAAAACTAATCCAATAGGTATAACTATTAATAAACCCCATTTTAGTTGGACTTTTATAGGTGATGCAAAAAGTCCTAAACAAGGAGGTTATAGAATTGTAATGGCAACTTCATCCGAAAAATTAAAATATCCAGATCTTTGGGATTCAGGACCAACCAGTTCATCACAATCTAGTGTCATACAGTATTCAGGAGCACCTTTAAAAAACGGACAACGCGTGTACTGGAAAGTTACCATTTGGGGAAATAACCGAGGCGCAGTGCATAGTGAAGTGTCTTGGTTTGAAATGGGAGAAATAGAAAATCCTGAAAAAGCATTTCAACCTTATGTGTTTTCTAAATCTAGAAAAGGTGTCATAAAAATCCATATAAACAGTAAAGATAAAGGGAGAACTTTTGAAGGTGTTGGAGCGGTTAGTGCAGGTGCTTCAACAGACTTATTATATGATTATAAAGACCCGATAAGAGGTGAAATTTTAGACCTTTTATTCAAGCCTAAATTTGGTGCTGGTTTTCAACATTTAAAAGTTGAAATGGGTGGAGGAGAAAATTCTACTTGTGGATCAGAACCCTCACATGCTTTTACGAGAGAAGAATTGAAAAATCCAGTTTCTCGAGGATATGAGTTCTGGTTGATGAGAGAAGCCAAAAATCGAAATCCAGATATGATTCTTGAGTATCTGCCTTGGAGTTTTCCTGGGTGGTTAAAACCAAACATTTACACGCAAGAATCCGCTGAGTATTTTGTAGCCTTTTTAGATGTGGCAAAAAAACAGTGGGATTTAGATATAGATTGGGTGGCAGCCGCAGAAAATGAAAATGATACTGATCGTGATTGGTTAGTAAACCATATGAGACCAACTTTAGATGCCAGTGGTTATCAAAACGTAAAAATTCAAGGCCCTGATGATAACAGTGGTGACTGGAAAATATTTGACGACTTAGAAAAAGATAGTGAGTTTGATGACGTCATTGAAGCAGTAGGTTATCACTATGTTTCCGGTAGAGAATTTACTGAAAATATGGTAGATGGTCGTGGACGCCCAACCACAGAGAAAGCAAAACAATCGGGAAAACCACTTTGGGCAAGCGAAGATTGGAGCTGGACAGGCAAAGATTGGGATGGTGCTGGAGCACTCAACTTAGCACGACTATACAATAAATTTTACATTAGAGATGAAATTACAAAATCAATGATTTGGGCGCCTATTGGCTCAGTATATAAATCTGTAACATGGGATAAGGCAGGCGCAATGAAAGCCAATGAACCTTGGAGTGGATATTATAAGGTTTGGCCAACAATTTGGGCAACAGCGCATACTACACAATTTGCAACGCCACACAAATGGCAATATTTAGACAAAGCCTGTGGATTGTTTGATGCATCAACATATAAAGGAAGTGTTGTTACTTTGAAAGATAAGAACAGTACAAACTGGAGTATGATTATTTGTACTGAAAATGCAGAAACTTTAGAGGTGAAAATTAAAAAGGGCTTAGCAGACGACAAGATTTATGTTTGGAAATCGGATGCAGAAAATCAATTTGTAGAGTTAGCAAGTATCATCCCAGAAAGAAGTTCATTTGCGATACAACTTGATGCCAAAAGCATTTATTCCTTAACCACAACAACTGGTCAACAAAAAGGAGCTTATGAGATTCCTGAATCTAAAGCATTTCCATTTCCATATAAAGAAGATTACGAGGATAGAAAAGTTGGTGACTTACCAAAGTATCATTCAGATCAAAAAGGAAGTTTTGAAATCGCTTTAAAAGAAGATGGCACCAATTGCTTAAAACAAATTGCGCCAGAACCAGGTTATGACTGGATGCGAATTTACCGAAGAACTAATATAAAACCGCACACTTTAATAGGAGACGTTAATTGGAAAAATTTCACCTGTAGTGCAGACATTTATATTGAAAATGGAAATGTGGAATTAGGCGGACGTGTAAAAGGAAGTTTTTTGAACGGTTATCGATTTTTGATTGAAAGAAGTGGAAATTGGAAGTTAATGTATAATAAAAAAACGTTGACCAAAGGAAATATTAACGGTTTTGATGGAAATATTTGGCACCAATTAAAAATAAGGTTTCAAGATAAAGACGTCGAAGTTTTTGTTGATAACAAATCTATTACCCAAGCAACTCATATCGTTAGTAATGGTTACGTTGCTTTTGCTAGTTCATATCACGGGAATCTTTTTGATAATTTAGAAATAATAGACAATGATTAAAAAAATATTAGTCTTATGCCTAATAGGCTTTTTGGGTTGTAATTTTGCGCAAGAAACTTCAAAGAAAGTAAGAGTCATAGACTATCAGAAACTAGAGAGTCAAAACAATCTGATTAACAAGGGCAATAAGAAAGCCGTTGATAATTATAAGAAACTAATCAAGAAAGCAGATAATTTACTGAAAGGTAAAACGTTTTCTGTTGTAAATAAAGTAGGTATTCCACCAAGTAAAAGCAAACACGATTATATGAGTATTGGGCCTTATTGGTGGCCTAATCCTGAGACAGCAGACGGATTACCATATATAAGAAAAGACGGTGAAATAAATCCGGAGACAAGAAACAATTATACTGATTTTGTTGAGAACGAAAACTTTCTACGAGCAATTAGAGACTTAAGTAATGCTTATTATTTAAGCGATAATATAAGCTATGCAAATAGAGCTGTAGAATTAATTAATATTTGGTTTTTAGATGCGGATACCAAAATGAATCCCAATCTTAATTATGGCCAATCTATACCAGGGAAAAATGATGGACGATGTTTTGGCATTATTGAGTTTGGTGGTTTAGTTGAAGTCCTTAAATGCTTAGAGGTATTAGAAGATAGAAATCAACTTGACGATGAAACGAAGAAAGGTATGGAGTCATGGTTGTCAGAATACGCCGATTGGTTGCAAAACAGTGAATTAGGTAAGGAAGAAGCCACAAGAGAAAATAATCACGGAACGCATTATGATATTCAATTGCTTAATATACTATTATATCTCAATAGAGCAGATGAGGTCAAAAACCATCTGTCTACCGTAACAAAGGCAAGAATCTTTAGTCAAATTGAACCAGATGGAAGTCAACCAAGAGAACTCAAAAGAACCAAATCCTTTTCATATTCAACTATGAATTTACATGGGTTTATGGAATTGGTGCGTATAGGACAAAAAGTAGGAATTGATTTATGGAATATTGAGTCAGAAGATGGCAGAAGTATAAAGAAGGGCTATCAATATATGGTACCTTATCTCACTAAAGAAAAAGAATGGGAGTACAAGCAAATTGCCAGTATAAAGAGTTCCGAAGAGAAATTAGTCGCTGATTTAAATTATGTGAGTAAAACATTGAAAGAAACATCTTTTGATGAAGCACTTCATTTATTAAACCAAAAAAATGAGGTTAAAAACTAAATTATTGAATTTAAAATTGTTTTAGAAAACACAATAATATGAAGTCAAATCTTATCCATTTTTGTATTGCGTTTATTTCAGTTATAATATGTAGTTGTGATAATTCAGGTACAAGTAATGGTTCAGAATTTCTGTATCCAAAGGAATTAAAACAACTTCATAATAACGTTATAGAATATTATTTGAATCAAGAAAATGATGATGATACTATTGAAGAATTATTGCAAAATTTTCAGGAAGATGGCTCATGGGCAACCATAGATTATTCTAATAAAATTAGAGGTGGATGGCCTGTGAAAAATCATTTAAAGCATGTTCAATCCTTAGCTATCAATTACAAGAACAAAGATTCTAAATATTATCTGAATAATAATCTCTCAAAAAAAATCCATAAAAGTTTAAATTATTGGTTAGATAATGATTTTTTAAGCACCAATTGGCACGATCAACATATTGGAGTGCCAGAGCTATTATTGCCGACACTTTTTTTAATGGAAGCAGAGTTAAGTGAAAAGCAGTTTAAAAAAGCTAAAGTATTGCTTGATCGTGCTAAAATAAAAATGTCTGGGCAGAATAAAGTATGGTTATCTACCAACGTCATGTTGCGTTCACTGTTGTTAAGAAAACCAGATTCTGTGGCTATTGCAAGTAAAGCCATTCAAAACGAATTACAAATAGCAAAAGGTGTTGGCGTAAAACCAGATTGGTCGTATCACGAACATGGCGCACAACTGCAATTTGGTAATTACGGTCTGTCGTATTTAGAAGATATGATAAAGTGTTACTCATTTGTTCACGACACACCATATCATTTTGAAGCCAACAAAATTGAATTTTTAAGAAACATTATCCTTAAAGGTCAGCAATGGATATTATGGGATGACACCTATGATATAAGCGCATCTGGCAGACAACTTTTTGAAAACGAACAAGCTAAAAAAGCATCACGTTTAAAAGCATGTATTCATAAAATGAAGGTCTTGGATAAAGCACATTCAAAAGTATATGATGATGCTTTAGTTTCAAAAATTCTATCAGGAAACAAACATTTCTGGAAATCCGATTTTCAAGTACACAGAACAAAAGATTTTTACTTTTCCGTTAAAATGAGTTCGACACGCGTGGTTGGAACTGAATCGGTTAATCAAGAAAATATTCAAGGTTATTATTTGGGTGATGGTGTATCGCTGCTATCCATTAGTGGAAAGGAATATGAAAATATCTTTCCGTTTTGGGATTGGAAAAAATTACCAGGAACTACAATTATTCAAGATAACAAACCTTTACCAATTATAAAATTTAGTGACTTTAAAACCAATAGTGTTTTTGTTGGTGGTGTTAGTAATGGAGAAAATGGAATTGCTGCAATGGACTATAATCGTGATGGTTTAAAGGCTAAAAAATCATGGTTTATGTTTGATGATAAAATTGTGTGTTTGGGAAGTGGAATTTCAGCAAATACAGAATATCCAGTTACGACAGCCATAAATCAAGCCTTTGCGAGGGGAGGAGTTGTTATAGGAAAAGATGATGAAGTAGAAACTAATGTAAGAAAACACAAAGAGATAAATCCCGATTGGTTGCTACACGATAACATAGGCTATTTATTTCCAAATGGAGGAACCATAAATCTATCAACAAATATTTTAGAAGGCAGTTGGACTAAAGTTGCAAAACGTTATCGTCCGGTGATACTAACGGAACATATTTTTAAACTATGGTTTACTCATGGTAAACAACCTAAAAATAAAAAATACAATTACATTTTGGTGCCTAATGCAACAGAAGCAAAACTGAAGGATTTTAATAAAAATAAGCCTTTTAAAATCGTGAATAATGAAGCGCTACAATCTGTTGAAAGCATGGATGGAACATTGGCAGGTATGGTGTTTTATTCAAAAGGAATATCAAGTATAAAAGGAGGTGTTTCGGTGAATCAACCTTGCATGATGATGTTAGAAGAAAAAGCAAATCAACTCATAATATTAGTAAGTGACCCAACGCACAAATTGACTAAAATAACCATAACTATTTCTGGTAAATATAAAGCAAATGGCAGTCAATATGTCAACGGAAAAACTCAGATAACATTACAGTTACCGACAGGTGATGAAGCAGGAAAAACAGTTCAACTGGAATTACAAAAACAGGAATAAAAAGCAATGAAAAAAATAATCATATTTAATTTTTTCTTCCTAGCTATGCTGAGCATAGCAGTACATGGTCAAAACTCACCTATAATGGATGAATTAGAATCTGGATTTCAAAATCCACCAAACGAAGCCAAAGCAAGAACTTGGTGGCATTGGATTAGTGGTAACGTCTCTAAATCCGGAATCACAAAAGATTTGGAGGCGATGAAAGACGTGGGCATTCAAGAAGCCCAATTGTTTAATGTGCATTTAGGTTTTCCAGAAGGTTCAATAAAATATTTAAGTGAAGAATGGTTAGACCTGTTTTTATTTTCGGCACAGGAAGCCAAACGATTAGGTTTAGAATTGACGTTTCATAATAGCGCAGGTTGGTCATCGTCTGGAGGACCTTGGATGACACCAGAATATGCCATGCAAACTACGGTTTTTAGCGAAGTTATGGTTCGAGGTGGAAAATTATTTAAAGACCAATTACCACAACCCGAAACCAAATTAAACTATTACAGAGATATTGCAGTACTAGCATTTCCTAAACCAAACGTGGATATAAAAATTGATGGATTAGATTATAAAAATCTTACAGGACGTATTCGCAATCATTTATTACCAGATACAAAAGGCATTCCTACTTCGGCTTTTATTAATAAAGAAGAAATCGTTGATTTAACGTCAAAACTAAGCAAAGACGGTTTTATAGAATGGAATGTGCCTCAAGGCGAATGGATTGTTTTAAGAATAGGACATACAGCTAAAGGAAAAACAAATCATCCAGCACCAGAAAGTGGACGCGGTCTTGAAGTAGATAAAATGAGTAAAAAGGCTGTAGATGTCTTCTGGGAAGGTGGTATTCAACCCATTCTTAATACATTAGGAGATTTAGTAGGTACTACAGTAAATAATTGTTTGATTGATAGTTATGAAGTTGGAACCACAAATTGGACTACTGGTTTTGATGCTGAATTCGAAAAATTAAGAGGTTATGATTTAACCACATATTTGCCAACTTTAGCAGGTTATTATGTTGAAAGTGGCGAAGTTACAGAACGCTTTCTCTGGGATTTTAGGAGAACTATTGGTGATTTAATAGCTGAAAATTATTACGCACATTTTGGAGCGTTATGCCATAAAAATGGATTGAAATTTTCAGTAGAACCCTATTGGGGACCGTTTGATAATATGCAAGTTGGTGCGACTGGAGATATTGTAATGTGTGAGTTTTGGAGTGGAGGCTATCCGTTTTTTGATTCGCCTAAGTTCGTATCCTCTATTGCACATTTAAATGGAAGTTCCATCGTTGGAGCCGAATCGTTTACAGGTATTGGTGGTTGGGATGATCATCCTGCGCAACTCAAATCTATTGGCGATAAGGCTTGGGCAGAAGGCATCACACGTTTTATTTTTCACACCTATGTGCACCAACCTTGGGACGTGGCACCAGGATTGGCCTTAAGTTATCATGGTACTGATTTCAATCGATTAAATACCTGGTGGAGCCAAGCTAAAGGCTTTATGGATTACATCGCACGTTCTCAGTTTTTACTTCAACAAGGTCGAAATGTAGCCGATGTTTTGGTGTTTACGGGAGAATCTTCACCCAATATCGCTTTTTTATTACCCGAAATCAAGAACTTGGGATACGATTATGATTTAATCGGTTCTAATAAATTGTCGGATGTATTCGTAAAAGACGGAAAAATATGTACACCTGTTGGCGGAAAATATAAGGTTTTAGTCTTACCTGAATCTGATTGGATTAAACCTGAAACACTACGAAAAATTCAAGAATTAGTCACGAATGGAGGAAAAGTCATAGGCTCTAAGCCCGAAAAATCACCAAGTTTGGAAAACTTCCCTTTATGCGATATGGAAGTTGAAAAACTAACGAATTCACTATGGACTAAAGAATTAGTAAAGGATATTTCGATAGTAGATTTTTTAAAACAAAGCCAATTACCCCCTGACTTTAAAATTGAAAGCGATGATGCTTCAGATATCAGTTTCGTGCACAGAAAAACCGAAGAAGCCGATATTTATTTTATCGCGAATGCTAGAAAAGAAAGCCAGGAAATAGATGTTCGTTTTCGAGTGTCAGGAAAGCAGCCAGAACTTTGGAATGCTCAAACGGGCGAAATTAAAAAACCAGCCTTATGGCAAAATCATACAGATGGTACCACAAGTTTGCCAATTCAATTAGGTTTAGAAGAAGCAGTATTCGTGGTGTTTAAGAACGCTTCAAAAGCAAAACACCATTTGGTTTCTGCACAAATGGATATTGAAAACCCTCAATTGGAACCGCTTTCAAATTTAGAAATTATAAAAGCTGAATATGGTACATTTCTACAAGAAGGTGTGGTGGATATTACAGATAAAGTAGCTGCTGAGGTAAAAGACAATCAGTTGCATATACAAGCCACACGGCATTTTTGTGATTGCGACCCTGCAATGGGTTATGTAAAAGAATTCAGAATGGAATATCAAATTGGCAATGAGATAAAAACCAAATATGTTCGCGAAAAAGAGTTTGTTGACATTGATGGAGGCGATAAACAACTAAAAGTATTAAAAGCTGTTTTTGGAAAATTTAAGCCAGAAACTAAAGGCGTACCAAAATATTTTCCAGTTTATGATGTTACCAATAAAATCAAAGAAAAGATAGCTTCAAAAGAATACAGTATTCCTGTAAACAATCAGTTGATTGATGGGCAAACACCTGAAGGCGATAATACGGCTATAAAAATAACCTTTATAACAGATAGTGAAGAACAAACGTTGTTCATTCCAAAGGGAAGATATTTAAATCTTTCAAAAAACATCAGCAAACCTGAGTTAGTTTTAAATAAAGGAAAAGGGCAATGGTTGACACCTTATCCAGGCAATCTTATGTGCACAAGTGCGTCTGGAAAAACCAAAACTGTTAAGGTCAAATCTGTGCCTGAGCCAATTACGTTATCAGGTGCTTGGGACGTTTCATTTCCATCGGCATCTAATTCAGAAACTAAATTAAAGTTCGATGAATTGATGTCCTGGTCAGAATCTTCAAATGAAGATATTCAGTATTTTTCAGGGACAGCGAATTATCAAAAGACGTTCAAATTGTCTAAAAAACACTTAAAATCTGATAATAAACTGGAACTGGATTTAGGAAGTGTAGCCGTTATGGCCGAAGTGATTATAAACGGTAAGACATTAGGAATACTCTGGAAAGCACCATTCACAATAGACATTACTGATGTTGTAAAAGCTGGAGAAAACACCCTTGAAATTAAAGTAGCCAACCTATGGCCAAACCGATTAATTGGCGATGAAAAATTGGAATTAGATTTTGAACGTAAAGGCAATAAAATAAAACATTTACCCGATTGGTTGCTCAATAATACAGAAAGACCTAGTAAAAGAACCACGTTTCCGTCATGGAAACATTGGAGCGAAAATGATGAACTCAAAACATCCGGACTTTTGGGACCTGTACAGATTCAATTTTATAAAAGCATTAAACTTTAAAATGGTTATGAATAAACACGTTTTTAAAACTCTTTTGATTTGTTTTTGCTTTTTAGGATGTGCATCAAAAACCAAAGATGCCAAAGCAACCTCAGAAGAACATCAAATGGTGGACTATTTTGCCGATAATGGTTTTGGAAATGCGGTGGCCATTGTGCAACATCCATCTGGTATTTACCATAAAGGCATTACTTATGTGGCTTACCAAGGTGCTTTAGAAGACCCTTATGTGGCGTCATATAACCATAAAACTAAAGAATGGAAAGGCCCATATAAAGCGGGAATTAGCGAAATGGGTAAAGACCCAAATCGAAAAAAACGAATAGATAATCACGGTAAACCGGCTATCCTTATTGATGATGCGGACTATATTCATATTGCTTTTGGAGGTCATGGTGGGACACCTGATGATGGTGATAACCCTTTAGGCAATTACCATTACGGTAAAAACTTGCATGCCGTTTCTAAAACACCTTTAGATATTTCTGAATGGGAAACACTGGATAATATTTCTGTATTTGGCACCTACAGTCAGTTTATAAAAATGGATAATGGCGATATGTATTTATTTTATCGTCACGGAGCACATCGAAGTAATTGGGTGTATCAAAAATCAACCGACAATGGTGTCACTTTCGGCGAACCCGTTTCATTTCTAAAACACAAACGCAGAATAGATATATTAGCTGAAGATTCTTGGTATCCTTGGGTGACTAGAGGTAATGGAGACGATATTATTGTGGCATTCGATTATCATATTTGTAGAGATAGAAATAACACTCAGGACGAACGAGGGCATATTCCAGAACGGCATAACCTTTATTACATGGTTTTTGATACCAAAACCAATCAATGGAAAAACGTAAAAAACGAACCTTTAGCAATGCCTTTAACCAAGGAATTGGCAGATGAAAAAGCCTTAGTGAGTATTATCGCTGATGATTGGACGTTTCAGGCGATAACAGACGTAGACCCAGATGGTAATCCAAATGTAGGGGTCTTGGTTGGTCCAGACGTAGGAGCCAACAGAAGTGGCCCAAAACGTATGCAACATTTTAGATGGGATGGACAGGTCTGGTTAAAAAGCGACACTTCTAATCTTCCGAAAGGGGATGGTGTTTTCGACGTAAAATCAGACACAGAAGTAAGCCTATATCTAGAAAGCCAGACCAACGATGGTGTGGGAGAAATAAGTCGATGGGACAGTTCTGATGCTGGAAAAACCTTTAATAAAGGACCTGTCCTTTTAAGTCGAAAGAACTCAGGATTTGTGATATCTTCTCTAATTGATAATCCGCATCCTGATGCTAGACTGATTGTTGGAGAAAAAGATGAAGGATCAGATTTCAGAAAGATGTACCTCTTAGGAGATAATGGAGCTGTGATGCGTAATGAAAATGAAGCACAGGTTTTAAAAAATGAAGATGAGTAGCAAATAATAAATAAAATAGAAAACAGATAAATAAATAGAATAATTATCATGAAGAGATTAAGCCATATAAGTTGTTTAATAATACTTGCAGCCATTTGTTTTTCTTGCGGAAATGAGACGAAAAACAAGATAGATAAAGACGAAAAAGAGGCTGAAGAGTCGCAATTGCCTAACATTGTATTCATCCTTTCAGATGACCAATCATGGACCGATTACAGTTTTATGGGAGATGACAATATTGAAACACCTAGGCTAGATCAATTTGCTTCAGAAAGTCTAACATTCACCAGAGGTTATGTGCCAACTTCCTTATGTTCACCATCCTTAGCAACCATAATCACAGGAATGTATCCAAAAGACCATGGCATCCTTGGAAACGATGTGGCTTATGAAAGGGCTAAAGATAGAGCAGTTAAGAGAAAGAATAGAAGTGAGGCCTATAAGCCTATGATTACTCATTTTGAGCGTTTAACGACATTGCCTGATTTACTGAAAGAAAAAGGGTATTTATCGTTTCAAACTGGTAAATGGTGGCATGGTAATCATAAAGTTGGTGGATTTGATTATGGAATGACTCATGGAGATCCAAATCGTGGAGGTCGTCATGGTGATTATGGTTTAGAAATTGGACGAAAAGGAATGGATACTTTAACCAGTTACGTGGATTTAGCTATTAAAGAAAAAAAGCCGTTCTTTTTATGGTATGCACCTTTTTTACCACACGCACCACATACACCGCCAAAACGTTTGTTAGATAAATATCTTCCAAAAGCACCTACAGAATATGTTGCCAAGTATTGGGCCATGTGCGAATGGTTTGATGAAACTTGTGGCGAATTATTCGATATTATTGAAGAAAAAGGGTTAACTGAAAACACCCTTTTTGTTTATGTATGTGATAATGGTTGGGTGCAAAATTTAAATGATAGCAAGTATAATGAAATATCAAAGCGCTCGCCTTTCGACTTGGGAATGCGTACGCCTATTATGTATAAATGGGCAGGAGAAATTAAGCCTAAGATGGATACGACGACTGTTGTAAGTAGTATTGATATGGTGCCAACAGTTCTAGATATTTTGAATATTGATAAACCTAAAAACTTACCAGGCATCAATGTTTTAGACAAAAAAACACTTCAGAATAGAGAAGAGATTTTTGGAGAAATCTACGCACACGATTTTACGACTATAGAGTCTAGTTTGTTTTACACTATAGTAATTGCGCCACCATATAAATTGATTGTGCCTGATGCGGTTAGAAAACCAAACGAAAAAATTCAATTATTTAATATTGATGAAGACCCTTTTGAGAAACAAAATATTGCGAGCAGTAATCCTGAATTGGTCGAAAAACTGAATCAAAAAATTGAAGCATTTAGAACAGAATAGTAATTGGTAATTATGAAAAACATAGGCTTCATATTTTTGATACTACTGATGTTTTCATGTAAAAATGAAAAATCAACGCCTGCTGAAACAGAAAATGAAAAGCCAAACGTATTGTTTATTTCTGTTGACGACTTAAACAATTGGATTAGTCCTATTGATAATTTTTCGAACGTTATAACCCCAAATTTTGAGAGGTTGGCAAAAATGGGTGTAACCTTTACTAATGCGCATGTGCAAGCACCACTTTGTGGACCATCCAGGGCATCAGTTATGACAGGTTTACGTCCATCAACAACAGGTATTTATGGGATGACGCCTGATAATAAAATACGTCGTAATGGCAATCCAGCAACCAAGGATATTACCTTCCTTCCAGAATATTTCGAAGAAAATGGCTACCATACGATGGGTATTGGCAAATTATTTCATGTACATGCACCAGATAGTATGTTTAATGAATCTGGAGGACGCGTAAAAGGTTTTGGACCACATCCTAAAAAGCGTTTTGTTTGGGACGGTAGAGGTAATGGAATAAAAGGCATTCATGGAAGAACAAACACTGATTGGGGCGCTTTTCCTGAACAAGATTCATTAATGCCAGACCATGCTTCAGCAAATTGGGCAATAGAACGATTACACAGAAATTATGATAGACCATTCTTTTTAGGACTTGGGTTTTTACGTGTGCATGTGCCGCTTTATGTGCCTCAAAAATGGTTTGATATGCATCCTTTAGAAAGTATAGAAACACCACCATATTTAGCAGGCGATTTAAATGATATTCCACCAGTAGGTTTGAAAATCAACGACTTACCAATGATGCCATCCACAGAATGGGCCAAAGACAATGGCGAATGGAAAAAAATTATTCAAGCGTATTTAGCGTGTATGAGTTATGTTGATTATGAACTAGGTCGTATTTTAGATGCTTTAAAACAAAGTAAATATGCCGATAATACGCTGATTGTATTATGGTCAGACCATGGCTACAGATTGGGCGAAAAAGGTACTTTTGCAAAACATGCCCTTTGGGAAACTGCTACTCAAGCACCTTTATTGTTTGCAGGACCTAATTTACCTAAAGGGAAAAAGATAGATGCTCCAGTAGAGATGCTTTCCATCTATCCAACACTCTTGGAATTAAGCGGATTGCCAGCCTATTCTAAAAATGAAGGAACAAGTTTAGCACGTCTGATGCAAAAAAATGAAGGGGTAAATGAAAGTTATGCCATTACAACCTTTGGGATGAACAATCATGCCATTAAAAAAGATGGTTACAGATACATTCGCTATGAAGATGGTAAAGAAGAATTTTACGACCACAGCGTAGACCCGAATGAATGGCATAATGAAGCTGATAATCCCAAGTATAAAAGTGAGATAGAAGCATTAAAAGTACTCTTACCAAAGGTGAATTCAAAATGGGATTCAGAATCTAACTATACATTTCAACCTTATTTTGTAGAGCAAAAGACTCGTGTAAATGGAGAAGAAAATAAACCAGTGCGGGCTATTGGAGCTGATAGGTAATTCATATAAATCTTCAAAAATGATATTGAATCGTTTTTCAAGACAGAGCAGGATAGTTAGCGTTATTAATAGAATTATCTTACGTTAAATTTTATAATAATTTTTTTAATATATAATATAACCGATGTTTTCTAAAAATAAACTTGTTCTTGTATTATGCATTTTTAGTTTTTACAACTTTAATGCACAAGTAACTTTATCAACAGATTTTACAGATGAAGCTAATGAACGCGCACCTTTACATAATATATGGTCTATAGCCAATAGAATTAGTCCTCAAAATGGTTCAAATGTACGTCCAGGACTTAAAATGAATACCGTTAGAATGATTGGCGGAATCAATAAAATTGTAAATGGAGTACGAATGAAAGATCTAGATTTTGATACCTGTTTGTATGATTCTATTACTAATCAATACGTATATAGATTTGAGCCACTAATAGAAAGGTTAGATAATATTATTAATTCTCAAACAGAAATCCATCAAATTGTGTTAGATCAACCGCCTTGGGCTTTTCAACACGGCTATACGTTTATTCCAGAAGGGACGATAGATAACGTTAATTTTCGAGAGAACGAACAAATATCTATTTATGGAAATTCTTTACCTCCTGCAGACCAAGTTGCATACCATGATTATATCGTAGCATTGATGACCGAGTTAGTTGCAAACTATGGAGAAGAAATGGTGTTGTCTTGGCGTTTTAGAGTTGGTTCTGAAATCGAAACACCAGACCATTGGTTTGGTACCAAACAAGATTTTATAGAGCATTTTGAAAATACAGAAAGTGCAGTTAGGTCAGTTTTACCAGATGCAATTATTGGTTTACATACAAGAGCTCCAGATTTTCTCTTTCAAAATGGCACTGTATTAAATTACAAAGGAGAACCTTTTGCTTCTTTTGCTGAGGATTTAATTGAATATTGTTTTGATAATAATGTGCAATATGATTTTTGGGGGATTTCAGATTACGTAGTTTTAGGTAATGGCAATTTACGTAATATGAGCATTAAGTACGATCATTTATTTGCAGATTTGGTAAGTCATCCAAAATGGAACGTCAATGCAACCATTGATTTAATGGAGTATGCAACAGTAACCACAATGAATGGTGCTGATGGCAATGGGTTTATCAATGCAGAAACATCTCATGCAGAAGTTGTAGAATTATATTTTTCTAATATTTTTTACAAGAACAAAGACAATGGCTTAGATTTAATATACAGATGGGGTAATAGAACTGGTTCGCAAGATCCTCCCGGAATTAGTATTTTAAATTCTATGAATGATAAAGTGCATTACACAACAGATATTTCTGGTACACCTGAAACTCCAACAAATGATATTGATGCTATTTTTTCAAAAAATGATAGCGCTACAGAATATGATGCGTTAATATTTAATTACAATAATAATTCTTTAAACTATGTGGATAATGAAGCCGTAAACGTGTCTATAACGTCCGAATTACCAGAAGGTACAACCTTATATTATAGAAGCATTTCTTATGATAAAACCAATAATAAACTTCAGAATTTCTTAGAAGAAAATTCCGGACAAGGTTATGTAATGAATGGATTTGATGATAAAGGAGATCCAGAGAGAATTTTAACTGAAGTTGGATTAGCTGCATATGAAGCTTATGAAAATCCAAACCCACACCAATATAGTAATTGGGAAAGTATAGTAACTACTGCACCAAATGATGGTGAATCTGGCTCAGTAATAAGCGTACAAACAGAAGTTCCTTCATTTGCGTTCGAAAAGTTTGAATTTAGAACCGAAGATTATTTTGCAATCCCTATTACACCTGCTACCGTTGTTTGGACAACTTCAGAAGATTTTGCGCCTTGGACAGCAGTTAGTGCTGGAATGAATGTAAATACAGATAATGATAAATTAACTTTAAATTATTCAAATGGATTTGCATTTCCAATGGCTGCTATTACAGGGCTAAATATTAATTCTGATTTGTATGACACTTTACAGTTAGTTGTTAAAAATAGCACAGAAGATATTTTTCTTCAAATGGCTGCAAATATTCCAGGTACAGAATTTTCTTCAGGAAGAAAAAAAATTACCATTCCTAATGATAATCAGTGGCATACTATAGATGTAGATTTAACAAACTGGTCTCATTGGGAAGGTATTATTAACGAATTTAAGGTATATGAAAGTGTGAATACAGGTAGTATTGTATTTGATAGAATTGAGTTTATGCCTATTGATAATAATATTTTTGATGTAACAATTACTAAAGTAGGCAATGGCTTATTAAATTATCAAAGCGGAACTTCTTTAGGCGGACAAACATTTGATTTGAATGCCATTGCAGATCAAGGTTGGGTATTTCAAGGTTGGTCTGGTGATATAGTAAGCACAGAAAATCCGTTAACAATTACCGTAAATTCTAACTTAAATATCACAGCAACATTTGTTCAAGATGGATTATCTGTAGATGAAAATAATTTAGACAATACTTTTACTGTCTTTCCAAATCCAAGTTCTAATGGTTTATTTACAATAAAAAGTAATACAACAGAGCTTTGGGAAGTGTATAGCCTAACAGGAGTTAAAGTTCTGTCTGGAAAAGGAAAGACAATAGATATCTCTAATTTTTCACATGGAATGTATATTATAAAATTAAATAATTCTTACAAAAAAATATTGTTTTACTAAGAGCGTTTGACAACTAGAAGATTCGTTAATATGAAGATATTTTCAAAGATTTCAATATTTGTTTTTTTAGCAATTGTTTTTTTAAGTTGCAATACATCATCTACACAAAAAAAAAATAATGATAATCAAAAACCAAATATCATCTTCTATCTGGCAGACGACCAAGATGTTTACGATTACGGATGCTATGGTAATGAAAAAGTAAATACGGCAGCAGTAGATCGATTGGCAAAAGAAGGCCTACGCTTTACAAATGCATTTACAGCACAAGCCATTTGCGCGCCAAGTCGATCTCAAATTTTCACAGGACAATATCCGCTAAAAAACGGCTGTTTTGCAAATCATACGGCGACGAAACAAGACATTAAAAGCGTGACTGCACACATGAAAAGATTAGGCTATGAAGTCGTTTTAGCTGGAAAAAGTCACGTAACACCAAATAGCGTATATCAATGGGACAAGGAATGGGAACCTGTTCCTAAAAAGAATGTGCCAAGAGAATATATTCCATTGGACAGTATAGAAGATTATTTTAAAACAGCTAAAAAACCGTTTTGCATGTTTATTACGTCAAAATATCCTCACGGAAAATATTTTGATGTTGAAAACCCAAATGCAGAAGACCTTAAATTTTATCCTTTTAATGCACATAAAAAAAATAACAAAGCATATATTAAAAGTAGAGCTGGTTATTATCGAAGTATCGAGGAAGACAACAAGCAACTGGAGAACGTTTTAAAATTTGTCGACATTCATTTAGATAAAAACACACTTTTTATATACAGTGCAGATCACGGCGTTTCAGGTAAGTTTACCGTAAAAGATATTGGGTTAAAAGTTCCGTTTGTGGTACGTTGGCCAGAAGTTATAGAAGCAGGTTCAACATCAAATCAATTAATTCATTATACAGATATCTTACCAACTTTTTTAGAGGTTGCAGGTGGTAAGATAACCGAGGATATGGATGGTAAAAGTTTGATACCGTTACTTATAGGAAAAGATGATGAAATCAACACGTATGTTTATGGTGTAAGAACCAATCAAAACATTTTAAATTCTGAAATTTTTCCATCTCGTATGATTCGAGATAAGCGATATAAATACATTAGGAATTTCAATTCATTGGAAGTTGTAGAACAAAATTTGACAGGAAAACCAAATGTGGACTACTTTATCAAAAGAGGTGCTAAAGCATTCAAAAACGAACCATTCGAGGAATTATATGATTTAGAGAATGACCCTTTTGAGCAACAGAATTTGGCTAATAATTCAGAATTAAAAGCTGTTAAAGAAAGGTTGGTAAAAGACTTGTTTGTGTGGATGAATGAGCAAGGTGATATTTTGAATGAAGAACCTGGCAATATGCCAATAATTACACCTAAAGGAAAAAAGGGGTTTAAGTTAGACCAAGACACACCAAGACGAAAAATACCAGATTCCATAAAAAATATACTTACAAAAGACGATTATATGGTAATTGAACATTGGTAAAAAAAACATCATGAAATGAATAAATTCTTCACATACATATTTGGTTTAGTAATCCTTTTTATGTCATGCAAAAATGAAAAAGAGGAAACCGTTGAGAAACAAGATCAAAAACCAGTGAACGTTCTCTTTATTGCCATTGATGATTTGAGACCTGAACTAGGTTGCTATGATGCGCCACAAATAAAGTCGCCAAGCATAGATAAACTGGCACAAGAAGCTATCGTTTTTAACCGCGCCTATTGTAATATTCCGGTTTGTGGCGCTTCAAGAGCAAGTTTGCTTACCGGTATTCTGCCTACTAAAACACGTTTTATAGATTATAGAGCAAAGGCCGAAGAAGACGTGCCGAATGCCAAAACATTACCAGGCATTTTTAAAGACGCTGGCTACACCAGTATTTCTAACGGAAAGATTTTTCATTACAATAAAGACGTTCAGGAAGCCAGTTGGAGTCGAAACCCTTGGATGCCAGATGGAGGACACAGAGTGAGTTATGACCCTGAGACCACTAAAGTATTATTGAAATCAGGGAATGGTCGTGTGTACGAGGCGCCAGAAGTAGATAATAGTGCGTATCCTGATTATAAAATAGCGCAAAAAACCATTAATGATTTACGAAATTTCAAAGCATCGGGAGAACCCTTTTTTATGGCTTGTGGATTTTTTCGTCCACATATGCCTTTTTATGCACCAAAAAAGTATTGGGATTTATATGATAGAGATTCAATAGAGATAGCAGACAACCGTCATTTACCAGAAAATGCACCTAAGTTATTACGTGGAAGTGGCGAATTCAAATCTTATAGTTTTGGAGAATATAAACCTAATACCGACGAATTTCACAAAATGATGCGTCATGGCTATTATGCCTGTGTTAGTTATGTAGATGAATTGGTAGGTGAGGTGCTTGGTGAGCTTGAAACCCTTGGTTTAGCAGAGAATACGATTGTCGTATTATGGGGAGACCACGGTTGGCATCTAGGTGAGCACGAGTTTTGGGGAAAGCACAATACCTTGCATAATGCGTTGCAAGTACCGCTAATTGTAAAAGTACCAGGAAAATCCAAAGGACAGCAAACCAAAGCTTTGGTGGAGAGTGTTGATATTTACCCGACACTTTGTGATTTAGCCAATTTAGATACACCTGAATATATTATGGGCAAGAGTTTTAAATCCGTTTTAGATAATCCTAAACAATCGTTTAGAGAAAACGCTTATGCGCGTTTTAAAAAGGCTGATGCTATTGTAACGGAAGATTTTACCTATTCATTATACGAAAATGGTGATGAGATGTTATACAACCGTAAATTAGATCCAAAGGAGAATAAGAATGTCGTAGAAGATGATACTTATAGAGATGTGCTTGAAGACATGCGAAATACTCTCAAAATAAAGCAAGAACAAGCAAGTAGTTATAAATAAAGTAGCTCGTTATAAAATGAATTGGAACTTAATCAAATGCTAGATATGAGAAAAATAGCAACAAATTTGAATTATATATGTCTTTTCATCCTTTTCTTAGTAATAATTAGTTGTAAAAACGAAGAAAAAAAGATAACTACTAAAAAAGAAACACAACCGAATATTATATATGTGTATGTAGACCAAATGAGCGCAAATATGATGAGTAATGCTGGTAATACCTATTTAAAGACACCTGCGTTAGATTACATTGCCAATAATGGTATCCGCTTTACAAGAGCCTATACCACCAATCCTGTGTGTTCACCGGCAAGAGTGAGTTTAATGACAGGTCGCTTTCCAGGTTATTTCAAAGATGATAAAGGGAATGAGGTTAGAGAAAATAGAGGGTCCATGAAGATTCCAACTGTTACTGAAGACGTAAAGAATACAACCATTGCGTCGTACCTTAAAAAGGCAAATTATGACTTGTATTTTGGAGGTAAAGAACATTTACCAGAGTACTTAACACCAGCAGCACTTGGTTTTAATAAATTTAGTGACGACGAAAGAGGTGAGCTAGTAAACAAAGCAGCAGATATTATTGAGAAAAAGCATGAAAACCCATATTTCATGGTGGTTTCATTAATAAACCCACATGACATTTGCTACATGGCTTTACGAGAAAAGGCGACTAGTAAAAATGATGCAGTTCTTTTAAAACGTGCAAAAGTTGAATTGGCAGCATTAGATGAAGCCATGAAAATTCCAGAAGGCGTTAGCGAAGAAGAATTTTATGCAAGTTATTGTCCGCCATTACCAAAAAATTACGAACCTCAAAACGATGAACCTCGAGCAGTAAAGCGTTTAATTAATAACAGACCATTTCGTAAAAACGCTAGAGAGCATTTTACCGATAAGGATTGGAAACATCATAGATATGCTTACCATCGCTTAACAGAGGTTATGGATCAGGAAGTACAAGTACTTTTAGATGCTATAAAAAACAGCGAACAAGAAGAGAATACGCTTATAATTTTTTCAAGCGACCATGGTGATATGAGCGCGAGCCATCGTATGGAGCATAAGTCGACATTATATGAGGAATCTGCAAATGTTCCATTTATGGCGATGTGGAAAGGTCATATTCCAAAAGGTCAGGTCAACGAGAAGGATTTAATCTCAAACGGACTGGATTTACTTCCTACGTTATGTGATTATGCCAATATAGAAGGGGTTTCTGACCATAGAGGTAAAAGCTTGAGACCACTTTTTCAAGGTGAAGATGTGATATGGAGAGAAACCCTTGGTGTAGAAAGTGAAATTGGTAAAATGGTAGTTGATAAAAACGGTTTAAAATATGTGCGCTATGATGTTGATGGCATTGAAGAACAGTTATTAAACTTAGAGAAAGACCCTTTTGAAACTACACACTTTACCAATGACGAGGAATTTAAAGATGATTTAAAAAGGTTACGAAATATATACCATACGGAATGGTTTAGTAACTAGGGCTGGACCACATTATAAAAAATGATGTCTATGAAATTTAATTGTTTAAATCAAAACATAATACTTATTGGATTATTATTACTCGTTACTTTTAAAATGAGTAGTCAGGTTAAAGAACGTCCATTTATTTTAGTAACTGCTCAGGAGCACAATCAAGTACTAGAAAAAATAGAGGCTCAAGATTGGGCAAAAGCCATCTTTACTGAATTAAAAGGAAAAGCAGATTTTCAAGTTAAATCCTTTATTAAAAATCCGAAAACCTATTTAGAAAAACTACCATTCAATTGGTCTGAAGGCGAAAAGAATAGCTTTCCACCATTCTATAAAACCTACCATGTAGAAAATGGTGTTCAAAAAAATCTTGATAATGCCACAGGTGCCGAGTCGAAACATATGGAGTTATTGGACAAATATCTGCAAATCGCTATGGATTGTGGCATGATGTATTATTTAACCCAAGATGAAAACTACGCTTATGTGGCAAGCAGTATTTTATATGCTTTTACAAAATCGGTTCAAAAATCTGAACTTTCAGATTGGCACGGCAGAGGCGGTTGGCTGTTTCCGTATGATGGCTTTAGAGAAGTACGTGTTCTAGGTTATAAAGTCCCTTTGATTTACGATTTTACCGCATCTTACCTAAAAAGCGGTGGAAAACCATTTGATATCATCAAAAACAAAAAAGTAGATTTCCCAATAAATGAGCTTCAAGACGTTTGCAGAACCTATGCCGATATTTCTATTAATTACGGTCATACGGGCTCTAACCATTCGATTTTAGAGTCGCCAAGTTTAGTCTATAATGCCTTAGCTATGGATGACGAAAAAGAGCGTGAAACATTATTATCCTATTTTCTAACTGAAAATACAGACAATCAAGACGCACTCAACGTCATGTATAAAAAGTATAAAAACAAAGGTGATATTTGGCCCGAAACCTCACAGTATTTAAATCATTCTACAGCGATTTTAGCTAAATTGTTGTTGGTGGTGAATAAGTATAATCCATCATTAAAGTTAGGAAAAAAATATCAAAACATATTATATGCCTTACCAAGACTAGACTATTTTGTGTATCCAAATAATGAGATTGTAAGATGGGGAGATGGACATAGAAAAGCTCATGTACCATACGAAGCTTATGAAAATTCTTTTGTATTAGCTCAAATGGACGGATTACAAGAGTTGGAAGATAAATTTGGACCACTTATTAAGCGTGCCATGAGTAGAGGTAAATATCGTAGAAAAAACCCAGAAGCTTTGTTTTGGTACAAGGATGATATGAGTCAAAATGTCGCTAAGATAGATTTACCAAGAACCGATAGAGTGTATCACGCAGGTATTATATTACAGCGGAACCTGAGTAGTACAAATAATCCAAAAGATGGTTTAATGTGTTTTGTAGGTGGAGCACATATGGTTCACGGTCATGCCGAAGGTATGAATATTGAATTGTATGGAGAAGGTCAAGTTTTAGGTGCAGATAATGGACGAAAAAGCTATGGAAAAGACCTGCATGAAAATTATTCAAGACTATTTGCGGCACACAATACGGTTATCGTAAATGGAAGCTCTCAAGGTGAAGGTGGATGGGTGAATTTAGGGATAAATACTGTTGAACTTATTTCTATGGAACCTAAAGTAGGCGAAGAAGCGGTCTCGCCTTACCATTCTTTTAGTCACACTAGTTTTGAAGACAACGAGGGTGATAAAGCCGAAGCGACTCAAGAAAGGACTTTAGCCTTAATTCGAACATCACCTACAACGGGCTATTATGTGGATGTGTTTCGTTCAAGATCTAAGCTTCTAGATGAATATCACGACTATTTATATCATAATATTGGTGATAAATTGGTGTTTGAAACTAAAGATCTGAATTTCAAAAAAACACCAAATCGCTATATGGCGAATGCCAATGCGGAGTGGAGGCATAATAAAGTCTATAGAAACCCAGGGTGGCATTTTTTTAAAAATGTAAAATCATCCCAAGCCTACAGCAAGGATGTTAAGGCCACATTTAATACGAAAAAGTTAAGTGCAGGAAGCGTGTTTATGCAATTGCATATTCCAGGTTTTGAAAACAGGGAATATACCAAAGCAAAAGCGCCAACAACTTTTGAATCGCCAAAACCTTACGACGATTTGTCAACACCAACATTGGTTATTCGCAATAAAGGCGAAGCTTGGAAAAATCCTTTTGTTGTGGTCTTTGAACCTTTTAATGAAAATGAAACGGCTACAATACAATCGGTTGAAAAATTAGAAGAGAGTGGTGTTTATAAAGGATTAAAGATTATTAGTAATACACCAACCGAAAAGTTGACACAATATGTGATAACCCAATCGAAAAATGACATATTTCAAGATGAAGCACTAGGTATTTACTTTAAAGGTACTTTTGCTGTAATTTCATTGAATAAAAATAAAAGTTTGCACAGTATTTACATTGGACAAGGAGACCAACTCGTTTATAAAAACGAAACCATACAAACGGATGCCAGTAAAACCTATTACAAGGCCTATTAACTCAAGTTTATGCAACTAAATAAAATATCGAAATGCTTATCGCTAATCTTAGTCTCGTTATTACTTGTTGGTTGTCAGTCAAAAAAAGAAACAACATTACTATTTGTAGGTAGTTTTACGGATAAAAAACTAGGAGAAGGGATCCATGTGTATGAGTTTAACAATGAAATAGGTGAAGTTTCTTTGAAATTCACGCTAAATAGTGTGACCAATACTTCGTTTTTAAAAGTATCTAATAATGGGAAGCATTTGTATTCGGTGATGGATAGTCAAATGCCATATCATGGGAAAATAGCCGCTTTTGCTATAAATTCCATTCAAGGAAAACTAGACCTGATAAATGTACAAGATTGTGGAGGCTTAAATCCAGCTCATATCGACATAGATAAAACAGGAAAGTTTTTAGCAAGTTCTCAATATTCTGATGGTAGTTTGAGTATGTTTAAAATTAATAAGGATGGAAGTCTTAATCCGCATCCCCAAGTTTTAAAATTTAAGGATAGTAGTATCATTAAAAGTCGACAGGAAGCATCACATATTCATTCATCAAATTTTTCACCTGATAATAGATTTTTATTTGCGCATGACCTTGGTGCTGATAAAATAAGAAGATTTAATTTTGATATGAATAATCAGGATTCAATTCTTTTGAACGAGGACCAAATTAAAATGAAACCAAGAAGTGGACCAAGGCATTTTACGTTTCACCCAAATGGTAAATTCGGCTATAGTATTGCCGAATTAAGTGGTAAAATAACCGCTTTCAATTATAAAGATGGTCAATTAGAATTTATTGAAGATTATCAATCTTATCAAAAACAACAAGATATATATAGAGCGGCAGATATTCACATTTCACATGATGGAAAATTTTTGTACGCTTCCAATCGTGATCCAGAAGAAGATAGCATTTCCATATTTTCTGTCAATCAAGACAATGGAACGCTTAATTTAATTGGCCATGAACCAACTTATGGTCAACATCCAAGAAACTTTGCCATTGACCCTTCAGGTAAATTTTTGTTAGTTGCGAATCAATTTTCTGATAATATAGTAGTTTTTCGCCGCGATATTAAAACGGGAAAGCTGAGTAAGCTACCTAATGATATAGCTGTTAACAATCCGTCGAGTTTGCAAATGCGAACCTATAAGAATGGTTTGTAATTTGATAAGATATAAATTCAACTAGTGTCTGGTTGAACGCAGTCGAAACCCTAACTATTCTCTGTTAAATTAGCTTGAGGCCTTCAGATGTTTACAGTGAATCTCTTTCAATTAAGTTAAAAGGAACTTTAACCCGACCTTTTTTATTATTTAAAATCATGTCTGCGGTAGTTTCGCCCATAATTTTAAAATCTGTAGATATGACCGTAATTCCCAATAAATCTTTTAAAGGTGTATCGTTATAAGAAATTATACCGATGTCTTTCCCTAATACAAATTCATCTTCTTTAGCTTGTTTTACTAAATTAACTAAGTCAGATTCTTCTATCGTAATAAATAAATCCCCCTTTTTAATAATCATATCGTCAAACACCTCTTCAAGAATTTCAAAATCGAGTTTAAACTCTACACAGAACTTTCTAAAGCCATGTAAAATTCTTCGTGGATAAGGATAGACTGCATTTTCAGGGTAGAATAACATTATTTTCTCATACTTCTTGATTTTAGAAATGCCTCCTTTTAAGGCATTATAAATATCATTTTCAAAATCTTGATAAACAGATATATGATTACCAATCATTTCTGATTTAACATTATCTAATATGACTAACTTCTCTTGTGGTAGTTTTTTTAAAGCTTTAATGGTTTTATCAGTAAAACTGACGTGCTTTAAATCGTCTGTTTTAAAATGAGGCATAATCACATAATAGTTGTAGGAAGATTTATGTTTATCTAATAGGTTTAGAAATAAAGATTCGTCACAGTGATAAATCATTAAGTCTGTGTGCGAATTTGCCCCAATACTATTTATAAAGGAATTATAAGTTCTCAACTTATAAGAGCTTAATTTGTTCACCAAAAACAAAATGTTGGTTTTGGAGATTAATTTAGTTCGATTGATATAATAACCTTTACCGCGTATGGCGTTTATAATATTACGTTCCTTTAAAATACTGTAAGCTTTTTCAACAGTATCCCTCGATAAATAAAACTCTTCACTAAACCTGTTTATCGAAGGGATTTTTTCTCCCATCTTTAAGTTTTCCTCAGAAATATTATGAATTATCGAATCTATAATCTGCTGGTACTTAGGTACCCTTGATTCTTCATCGATATTTATAAATTTAATTAGTTCCAAAATATAACAGAATTTAAAAAAATAAAACTTATTCAAGTATAAACAAATATTACGAATTAATAGGTTTTTTAGGGTGCAAATATTCATTTTTGACGATAAATCTAAGTCTAGAATTAACTCAAATTTTCGATTAGACTTTACATTATTCGAGTAGTGTTTAATAGTATGTTTGAGAATAAGAACTAATGTAAATACTTTATAATGGCTTTCACTTATGTATAATGACTCGAAAATCGTATTTTTAAACTAATCCTATCCATACGGTACAGTACAGGATACAAAAGTTTTTAATCAAATATATATTTGGGTTAAGAATTTATTTAACACTATTTATGGAGACAATTACGAAGAAATTTAAGTACGTAGATTATTTATGGGATGAAGATAAAGCTTCTTCACTTGGTGATAACCAAGTCGATTTATTTTTATACCGTTCAAATATTTTAGGAGCCGATTTAAGAATAACCAATTATGGTGGTGGAAATACAAGTTGTAAGACCATCGAAACCGATCCACTAACCAACGAAGAGGTTGAGGTAATGTGGGTTAAAGGCTCTGGTGGTGATATTGGAACTTTAACTAGATCGGGAATTGCAGGTTTATATACTAAAAGATTGCGCGATTTAAAAAATGTTTATAAAGGTTTACACGATGAAGATCGAATGGTTGGGCTTTTTAATCACTGTATTTATGATTTAGATAGTAAAGCACCTTCAATTGATACACCATTGCATGGCTTGTTACCTTTTGCTCATATAGATCACTTACACCCAGATGCATTAATTGCTGTGGCTGCAGCCAAGGATAGCGAGAAAGTTACCAAAGAGATTTGGGGAGATACAATGGGTTGGGTCCCTTGGCAACGACCAGGTTTTGATTTAGGGTTGCAGCTAGAAAAATGTTTAGCAGATAATCCAGGTATTAGAGGTATAGTGTTAGGAAGTCATGGTCTATTTACATGGGGAGACACGTCTTACGAGTGTTACATGAATAGCTTAGAAGTTATTGAAATGGCTTCTGAGTATATTTCTAAAAAAATCAAAGAAAAAGGTTCCGTTTTTGGTGGTCAAAAAATAGAAAGTCTTCCAAAAGAAGAACGTTCAGAAAAAGCGGCTCAAATCATGCCATTATTGCGAGGATTATGTTCTTCTGAAAATAGAATGATAGGTCACTTCTCTGATACAGATGTGGTATTGGAATATATAAATAGTAATGACTTAGAAAGATTGGCTCCTATGGGAACATCGTGCCCAGATCATTTTTTAAGAACAAAAATTCAGCCGTTAGTATTAACATTAGATAAGAATGAAGATTTATCAGATGCTGATGCTATCTTAAAGAAATTAGAACCAGCTTTTGAAGCATATAGACAAGAATATGCAGAATACTACAATACGTGTAAAAAGGATAATAGTCCTGCAATGCGAGATGCGAATCCTGTTATTATAATTTACCCAGGAGTTGGAATGTTTAGTTTCGCAAAAAATAAGCAAACAACTCGTGTTGCGAATGAATTCTACATTAATGCCATTAACGTAATGCGAGGTGCAGAAGCAATTACAGAATACACCTCTTTACCAAGACAAGAAGCTTTTGATATTGAATACTGGTTGTTAGAAGAAGCAAAACTACAACGTATGCCAAAAGAGCAATCCTTATCTCGAAAAGTAGCGCTTATAACAGGTGCAGGAGGTGGAATAGGTAAAGCGATTGCAGATAAATTAGCTGCAGAAGGAGCTAACGTTGTTTTAACAGATATTAACGAAGAAAGTCTTATCATGGCAAATGCCACCTATAAAAGAGATGTATCAACTTATGCTGTTTGTGATGTCACTAGCACAGAATCTATAGCAAATGCCTACAAAAAGGCGTGTGTTGAATTTGGAGGTGTTGATATTGTGGTGCATAGTGCAGGACTAGCAATTTCTAAACCCTTATTAGATACTACTGATAAAGATTGGAATATTTTACAAAGTATTTTAGTGAAGGGTCAGTTTGACTTAGCAAAACAATTTTCAGCCATTACACGCAAACAAGGTCTTGGAGGAGATTATATTGCAATAGCAAGCAAAAATGGCTTAGTTGCAGGTCCTAATAATGTGGCTTATGGTACTGCGAAAGCAGCGCAACAACACATGGTACGTTTATTAGCTGCCGAATTAGCACAAGATAAAGTAAGAGTCAACACAGTAAATCCAGATGGCGTTATTGTAGGAAGTAAAATATGGGAAGGAGCTTGGGCTGAAGGTCGTGCAAAAGCAAATGGTATTACAGTTGAAGAATTACCAGCATTTTACGCCAAGAGAAACTTATTGAACGAAATTATTACGCCAGATGATATTGCCAATGGTGTTTTTTCGTTTGTTGGGTTACTCGATAAATCCACAGGAAATATTTTGAATGTAGATGGTGGTATGGCAAATGCCTTTGTTAGATAATAATATTAAAAGAACATATTTGTTTAGTTTAGTTAAAGAAAACTTCCAAAAATTCTAACCGAAGTATTGGAAGTTTATTTTTTTTAAAGAATTTTATAATATGAAAATACAAAAAGAGCAGATTACCGATTTTAATAAAAACGGATTACAGAACCACAGTGAAAATTTTGATTTTTTGGCACATAAGCTAAATAAACAAGGTTATGATGTTTCGGATATTGTGTCTAAATTAGCTGATTTTCAAGTCGCAATTCCGAGTTGGGCTTTAGGTGCAGGAGGCACACGTTTTGGACGTTTTTCATTTTACGGTGAACCTTCAGACTTAGAACAGAAATTAGACGATATAGGTGTGCTGCACAGTTTAACGCAAACAGCAGGAGCCGTTTCACTCCATATACCTTGGGATATCCCTTCAGATTATAAAGCCATCAAAGAAAAAGCAGATGCTTTACATATAAAATTTGATGCTGTAAACTCTAATACATTTCAGGATCAGCAAAATGCAAAGGAAAGTTATAAGTTTGGCTCTTTAAGTAATACAAGTAAAGCGATAAGAGATCAAGCGATACAACATAATCTCGATGTTATTAAAATTGGAGATAAATTAGGATCTAAAGCCTTAACCGTTTGGTTGGCCGATGGTTCTAGTTTTCCTGGACAAAACAACTTCCAAACAGCTTTTCAAAATACACAAGACAGTTTAATTGATATTTACAAAGGTTTACCAGATGATTGGAAACTGTTGGTAGAATACAAACCATACGAACCTAATTTCTACAGTACTGTAATCCAAGATTGGGGAGCATCTTTAATGTTGGCCAACGGTTGTGGAGATAAAGCATACACACTTGTAGATTTAGGTCATCATTTACCAAACAGTAACATTGAGCAAATCGTTGCTATTTTACAATTAAAAGGGAAACTAGGTGGTTTTCACTTTAATGATAGTAAGTATGGTGATGATGATTTAACGGTTGGTAGTATAAAGCCTTATGCTTTATTCTTAATTTTTAATGAATTGGTTTATGGCATTGAAAACAATCCACAAAACCCTGATTTAGCTTGGATGATTGATGCCAGTCATAATATAAAAGATCCATTAGAAGATTTAATTCAGTCGTTAGAAGCTATTCAAGAAGCCTATGCAAAAGCACTCTTAGTAGATCAAGATCTACTAAAGGCAGCACAGAATGATAATGACGTTGTAAAATGCCAAGAAATTTTACAAAATGCTTACAGAACAGATGTGAGACCTTTAATTGAAAAGGCGCGCCTTGACGCTGGCGGAGTTATAAGTCCAATAAATGCCTATAGAGTTTTAGATGTAAGAGGTCAACTTATTAAAGAAAGAGGTAAGCATACTGTAGCTACAGGACTATAATATTATCCCTATGAGACAAAAAGTTACGGCTGTTTTTGATATTGGTAAAACCAATAAAAAATTCTTTTTATTCGATAAAGACTTTAAAGAAGTTCATAAAGAGTATATCACTTTTGATGAAATAGTAGATGAGGATAATCATCCTACAGAAAATCTACCAGCATTACAAAAATGGTTAAAAGATGTTTTTGATCGTATTTTAGAGACAAAAGAATTCCATATCACAGCAATCAACTTTTCAACCTATGGTGCAAGCTTAGTGCATATAGATGCCAATGGAGAGCCATTAACACCTCTATATAATTATACAAAACCTTTACCAGATGAGATCGTCACCTCTTTTTTTGAATCCTATGGTCCAAAAGATGAGTTTCTTAAAACAACAGGCTGTGGGGATTTAAGTATGTTAAATTCTGGTTTGCAGCTCTATTGGTTAAAGAAAACAAAGCCAGAAATTTTTAAGCAAATTAAATATTCTCTGCACTTACCGCAATATCTAAGCTATATTTTTACTGGTATCCCTTTAAGTGAATATACTAGTATAGGTTGTCACACAGCCTTATGGGATTATAGTAAAAAGGATTATCATTCTTGGGTTTACAAAGAAGGGTTTGATAACATTTTACCGCCAATAGTTTCAACAGAAACAAGTATTAATATGAATTACAATGGTAATCGTATTAAAATTGGTGTTGGCATTCACGATAGTTCTGCTGCACTATTACCTTATGTAAGAAGTATAAAAAATAAATTTGTTTTAGTATCTACAGGAACTTGGAGTATTGTTTTTAATCCATTTACAGAGAATCCTATCTCGGATGTTGAAGATAATAAAGATGCTTTAAATTACATGCGTATTAACGGAAAACCTGTTAAAGCGACGCGAATGTTTTTGGGGAACGAATACAAAGTACAAGTGGCTAAACTCGATGAAAAATTTGGAGTCGATGATAATTATCACCGAAAAGTAAAGTTTGATTATGACACCTATTTTGAAATTATGCAAGATTTTGAACATTGTTTTAAATGGGATAGTATCGTTGATAAAGATATGCCAAATAAAACGAAAATATCTTATGATAAATATGAGCATGCGTATCATCAGTTAATGATAGAGCTTGTACTACTTCAAATACGTTGTATTAGAGAGGCTCTTGGCAATAATGACATCGCTAAAATATATGTGGATGGTGGCTTTAGCAATAACGATATCTATATTAAGTTGTTATCGCATCATTTTAGAGATAAAAAATTAAGAACTACTAAAGCTTCTTTAGGCTCTGCCTTAGGAGCTGCGATATCAATTTCAGATACCAAATTAAACTCAAAATTCTTGAAAAAGAATTATGCTTTAAAAAAGCATGTTCCTTTTATAGTAACTTAGAAGTTTGAGTAATTAAAATGACTAGTTTATGGCTATAAAGTTTGATACAAGATACCCTTCAATCGACGATTTGCGTACGAGAGCTAAACAGAAAATTCCAAAATTTGCTTTCGAATATTTGGATGGAGGCTGTAATGAAGATGTCAATTTAAAGAGAAATACAACAGAGATTAGAGATGTACAACTTAAACCAAATTATTTAAGAAAGCACCATGGATCTTCACTGAAAACTAAATTATTTGGAATTGAATACGATGCACCATTTGGCATAGCACCAGTTGGTCTTCAAGGACTAATGTGGCCAAACTCACCAGAAATTTTAGCAAAAGCCGCTTTTGAGCATAATATTCCATTTATTCTTAGTACGGTGACTACAACAAGTATTGAGCGTGCAAGCGAATTAACAGAAGGAAAAGCTTGGTTTCAATTATATCATCCAACCGAAAATAGATTGCGAGATGATATCATAAAACGCGCAGAGGCAGCGGAATGTCCTGTCTTAGTTATTCTTTGTGATGTTCCTTCATTTGGATTTAGACCAAGAGACATCAGAAATGGGCTGGCGATGCCACCTAAAATGAACTTAACTAATATTTTGCAAGCCATTGGGAGGCCAGATTGGAGTTTACAAACTTTAAAACATGGTATACCTAATTTTGAAGTTTTAAAACCATATATGCCAAAAGGTTTAGACTTAAAACAACTTGGTAAATTTATGGATGATACTTTTAGTGGTAGACTCAACGCTGATAAGATAAAACCAATTCGCGATATGTGGAAAGGGAAATTAGTTCTTAAAGGAGTAGCTTCAGAGTATGATGCAGAAGAAGCAATACGATTAGGAATTGATGGTATTATAGTATCTAATCATGGTGGTCGTCAATTAGATGCAGGTCAATCTACCATAAAACCACTAACGACTATTGCCGAAAAATATGGCGACCAAATTGAAGTGATGATGGACAGTGGTATACGTTCTGGTCCTGATGTGGCTAGAGCAATGGCCAGTGGAGCAAAATTTACATTTATGGGACGTTCATTCATGTACGGAGTATCAGCTCTGGGTAAAAAAGGTGGAGAACATACGATTTCATTATTAAAAACAGAATTACAACAAGTTATGGAGCAATTGTGTTGCGAGAAAACTACGGATTTTCCGAATCACTTAATTAAATAATTTATACCCAAACAAACAAACATCTAACTAACTAAAAATAAATTATATGAGCCAATTCAATATAGAAGAAGACATCGAAGAAATAGCAGGAGGTGAATTTGAAAGAACACCAGTGCCACAATCTAAACTTAAAAGTTGGAAAAGTTTTTTAGGTATGTATGCAGGAGAACATGCAGCTGGGACGGAATTTATGATAGGGCCTCTGTTTTTAACAGCAGGTGTAAGTGCTTTTGATTTAATTATTGGATTGTTATTAGGTAATTTATTAGCGGTCTTAAGTTGGAGATTTCTAACAGCAGAAATAGCCGTAAAGAATAGATTAACGCTTTACTACCAATTAGAAAAGATTTGTGGTAAAAAATTAGTCATTGGTTATAATTTAGCCAATGGTATATTATTTTGTTTCCTGGCTGGAGCTATGATCACGGTCTCTGCAACGGCAGTAGGTATTCCTTTTGATATGGAAATGCCCAAACTTACGGATACTACACCCAATGGTCTTACATGGATAATAATTGTTATAATTATAGGAGCTGTTATTTCACTAATTGCTTCAAAAGGATATGACACCGTATCAAAAGCTGCCAACTGGATGTCACCACTAATAGTATTGGCATTTGTAGCTTGTGGAGTTGTAGCTTTGGGTCAATTAGGCGTTAATAGTTTTGCTGAATTTTGGGATATTTGGGGTGAAGGATCGGAGCCTTTTCCTGGACAAATTAAATTTACATTCTGGCATGTTGTAATCTGGTCTTGGTTTGCCAATGCAGCCATGCATGTGGGTATGTCGGATCTATCTGTATTTAGATTTGCTAAGAAGAAAAGTTCTGGATGGACGACTGCTGCAGGTATGTATGTAGGGCATTATATGGCATGGATTGCAGCTGCATTATTATATGCAGTGTATTTAAAATCACCAGAGGCGCAAGCTTTTCTAAGCAATGGCGAGGCACCTCCTGTTGCACCAGGGCCATTGGCTCACAATGCTATTGGTGTTTTCGGAATTATTGCTGTTGTATTGGCAGGATGGACTACAGCTAACCCAACTATTTATAGAGCAGGTTTGGCATTTCAAGCTATTATCCCGAAAGTGTCAACCTTTTGGGTTACTATAATAGCTGGAACAATAGCAACAATTGCAGGATTATTCCCTGCATTCGCAATGAAATTACTAGGTTTTGTGGCATTGTATGGGTTTATTTTAGCCCCTTTTGGAGCGATCATAGTGTTTGAGCACTTTTTCCATAAAAAGGCAGGCATTGTAAAGAATTACGCAGAATCTGCAAATATTTCGTTTAACAAATCAGTGTTTTGGGCGTGGGCCATTAGTTTTGGGTTGTTTTACTTTATATCTATACAATTTGATGTGTTTTTATCTTTTGTTACATTACCAGCTTGGTTGCTATGTGGTATTTTATTTTTGATTTTAAGTAAGTATTTTCAAAAACAGACTTAATAAATTGAAGTAATTATAAAGTTGTTATAATTTCATGTTTTTTTCTCACTAATCGTTGACAATATATTAGTTTTGATAGTTAGGTAAACCTTTGTTACGATATACATAATGATAACTGTTAAACACGTATTTATATTTGCTATTTGTTTTTTTACGACTTTAGGTTGTAAGAATGAACCTAAAATTGAATCTAAAAACAATTCAGAATTAACAATACCTAAAAAAGAAGTTGTAATCTCACAAAAAACACTAGATAGCCTCATAAGCAATCCTCCTGAAGGTCTTGTATGGATTCCCGAAGGAACATTTATGCAAGGTGCTGTGTCTCACGACAAGATGGCGATGCAACATGAAAAACCACAACATCAGGTAATGGTTGATGGTTTTTTTATGGATATAACAGAAGTTACTAATGCTCAATTTTCTGAATTTGTAAATGAAACAGGATACATAACAGTTGCCGAACGTGAAATTGATTGGGGAGAAATGAAAAAACAATTACCAGAAGGAACACCGAAACCTCATGATTCTATTATGCAACCCGGATCTCTTGTTTTTAAGAAAACGAAAGAGCCTGTTCCTAATTTATATGATTTTTCACAATGGTGGAAATGGAAAATAGGAGCAAATTGGAGACATCCAAATGGACCAGAATCAGATATAATTGGAAAAGATAATCATCCTGTAGTTCACATTACATATGCAGATGCTCAAGCCTACTGCAAATGGTCTGGAAGAAGATTGCCAACAGAGGCAGAATGGGAATACGCGGCGAGAGGCGGTAAGGAAAATACTATCTTTTTTTGGGGAGATACTCAGGATGTTTTATCTCAAAATGCAAATAGTTGGGAAGGAGAATTTCCTGTGAGTAATACCTTAGAAGATGGGTTTGAAAGAACAGCACCTGTAAAATCATACCCACCAAATACCTTTGGTTTATTTGATATGGCAGGTAATGTTTGGGAGATCACAACAGATTATTACAACGTTAACTATTATAGTGAGTTAGCTTCTAAAAATGAAACATCTATAAATCCTAAAGGAGCAATTAATCCTTTTAACCAAAGCAACCCCTATTCTCAAGAAAGAGTAATTAAGGGAGGTTCTTTTTTATGTAGCGATTCTTACTGTGCGAGTTACAGGGTATCTTCAAGAATGGGAAATGCTAATGATTCTTCTGCAGAACATATTGGTTTTAGGACTGTTGTTACGCCCGAAATGTTATTGGGAAAGTAACGTTTAGAAGTCATTCAGCACATTTCCTTCCATTCCGTAAAAGCTACATTCCAGCAAAATAGCTTCTTTAACAATATTCTTGGACCTAATCCCCACTTCTGACTCTTCATTCCGTTAACCCTTTCCGTTGCTCTGGAAAGGAACATTTTATTTCCAACTAAAAATTGTGAATCAAGTCTGCTAGAGAAGGAAAATATATCTGCATTTTTATTCACTTCCTATGATTTTGTATTTCACAAAGACTTTAGAATCAATTCCGTAACCCAACACCGACATACCTTTTTTTTGACAGCAAAATAACAACATTCAGCTTTGAGCAACAGCATAATCAGGCTCACTTCCAGGCTACCCTCACACTCAATTACTCGCTGTAGCATGCCAATCTTCAATTTTTATTTTGCCACCAATTTTCCATCCGATGCCCTGGTAGTGGTTGTAGAATTTCTTGGCTTCATTTTCAGGCCATTTTTTCTTTTTAAAAAAAATCAATCACTTCAAATTCATTTTTTGGTAGCTTAGTTTTATTTATGTTTTCTATTTGTTTATTAATGTTTGTATTACGTATCAATGCTTGTTCAATACTTGTTTCAAACTCATTCACAACTTGTTCAGAGGTTGTACCGAAATTGAACAACTTAATTTTACTGCCTTCATATGGACTTTATGAAAGGGAATATTTTAAATAATCCCATGATCCATTTGTTTTAAACAGCGATGATAAGTTGCTGTAGAACCAATTTTTGAGAGTTTCATAACTTCTTGTCTGACTATGTAAAATTCTTCTCGAAATCGGTTTAAATTCCAAAACTAAACAAAGCCATATACAAGCTGACATGAGTTGTGTTTAGCCTTTTGTCTGCATAGAATTTTTGAAATACAGCATTGAGATGTTTTAAATAATTCATGCATACTTATTCCGTTTTATGATGCACTCGATTATTGTCCATAACCTTCTGAATCATAAAAAATGATGCCACCAACCTTTGTATAGGGTAGTGTGCCTTTAATTCGAAGATTTTGTAGAGTACCAAGACTAATTTGAAGTAAGTCCATGAGTTCTGAATATTTTAGATATTTCTCAGTTTGCCTTGCGCTTGTTTGCTTAATAGGTTTTGAATGTCGTGGAGCAATTCAAGTTTAAAATCCCTGAGATCATCTGTAGTAATAATTGTTGCTGATACCGTTGACCTGATTTGACTTTAAAGAAAATTGACAAACACTTAAATCATTGAAAATGATTTTATTTGTGTTTTTTTGGTGCAATATACGCTAGACTTAGGATCTAGTGCCGCAAGGTGTGAGAGTTCGAGTCTCTCCGCCTGTACTTAAATGGAAAAGCTAACTCTAACGGGTTAGCTTTTTTTGTTTTTACTACTAAAAAAACCTCCAAGAGTTAACTTGGAGGTTTTAGGCTAATTCAAAATCACTAATTAATCTATATTAAAGTTTAATAAGCTTTGCGGTTAAAGACTGACCATTAGAATTTTCAATCTTAACCAAGTAAATACTTTGTGTTAAATCTGAAATATCATAAGAGTCTGTTTCAGTAAAATCTCCATTGAAAGACTTTACCAACTTACCTGTAATATCATAAATGTCTAATCGATTTAAAACTTTATTCGTTTTAAATGATGAATTTACAGGATTTGGATAAATGCTAAAGGTATCATTAGCTTCAAATTCATCTGTACTTAATGTTACAGGTTGATTTCCAAAAATTCTAAATTGACCTGCAGGAATAGTAACAGTAGATGCACTATAGGTTGTATTACCTGTATTATCCATTAAGTCATACCAATTTCCACCAGTAGGGAAACTTGTATTTATAGTTTGAGAAACAACATCAAAATTAGCAAGTACAATAACATTTCTTAATTCTGAAGTCGGGATTGAGGTATCAAATACATCAATTCTAGGGGTTAAGTTTCCAGAGGTAATAGCATAATCACCTTCAAAAACGGGTTCGTTAATTTTTAAGGCGTTCAATCGTGCCCAATCATCATATATCTGTCTTCTGTTAGCATCTGCCAACCAGTTTTCAGACCATTGCGGTTGAGGTTTGGTGTCTAATTTACAATCACCATCAGTGCCTGAAGGGTCATTAACAGTTCCGTTATTACAGGTAAATATAGAGTTGTCCATACCTAAAGCTCCAAAGTGCCAAATCATTTTAGGACCAGGAATTGTTAAGCTTACTGCACCTAAAGCAGACATTCTAGATAAGGCTGTGTTTAAATCTCTAACGTTGTGTGATCCATTAGAATTATTTCCAAATGTCACATTTCTATACATTAAACGTTCTTCATCATGACTTTCAGCATACCCTATAACTCTAGGACCATTAAATTGCGGACGTGATTTATGACCCATGTTATTAATGTTATTATCCGAATTAAAGCCCATTGTTAACTGGTTGTATTGACTGTTCATAATGCCCCACATTATAACACCTTTACCTTCGTTAAAACGATAGTTTGCCCATTCTTTTTCTTCATTTTCTTGACCTAAATGTTCAAAAATAACATAGTGATCTGGATCTAATGACCATGAGTAGTCTGCATAGGCTTTTAAAATATCAACTCGGTCTTGATTATAGCCATTAGTACAGCCTTCATCATTCTGACAGTTTTGAGTAAACCCTTTAGTTAAATCCCATCGGAAACCATCAATTTTAAATTCGGTAATCCAGTGTTCAATTACTCGTTCAACATATTGATTGGTAATAGGGTTTGTAGTATCATTAGAGCTGGCGCCAGGATCATTAGGCTCTTCGGCAGTATGACTAAAATCTGAACCAACACTATAACTGTGTTGTGCCGTTTGGTTAAAATATGGGTTTTCACTACTTGGTCCACCCCAACCATCACCATCAGGATCATCCATCCACATGCGTACCATAGGGTTTCTTCCAAAAGCGTGATTTAAAGCAACATCAAGAATCACGGCTATCCCATTTTGATGGCATACATCGATGAATTCTTTAAATTTATCTTCAGTACCATAATATTTATCTAAGGCTAAATGAAATGACGTATTATAACCCCAACTTTCATTGCCTTCAAATTCCATTACTGGCATTAATTGTATGGCATTAACATTCAAATTTTTAAAGTAATCGATTTTATCAATTAAATCTTGATAGTTTCTATCGGTATCAAAATCTCTTACTAGAACTTCATAAACAATTAAATCTTCCTTCTTAGGCTTATTAAAATTTGGAACTTGCCAGTTATAAGGTGTTTGCCCAGTTTGCAATACAGTGACCTCACGTTCTTGCCCTGAAGGGTATGCAGGTAAGTTTGGGTATGTATTAGCAGGAATAAACGGATCATCAAAAGGCGATAATACCAATGTCGAATATGGGTCAGCTGTTTTTACCAACGTAGGCGAGTTTGCTATTGGATTTGTGTCAAATACCCAATACTGATAAGTTTCTATCTGACCTGATGTTAGACCTGATACTTCTATCCAGTATTTTCCTGTTGATGGGTCACGTTTCATAACATCTGCATTAGTAGGTGTATAGTTATTGAAACTTCCAGCTACCTGAACGAAGTCTTTTTTAGGAGCATTTAACACCAATATAGCTTTAGTTGGATCTGTTCCGTAGTTAATTCCATCCTTGGCTCCAGAAGGTAGTGCTTCTTCAACAACAGTTGGAGCAACGACCACTTCAAAGCTGGCTTCACCAGTTTCTGAAGACCCTGGAGGCGTTCCAACAAATCTTACAGTGCCATTTTCTGTGATATTATTAATTGTAGCGTTACATGCTGGAAATCCGCAGTTCCCAGTAGCCACAGAAACATTATTATAAAATACTTCAAAACTTCCCATGACGGTTGTACCACCTTGGAAAACGATTTCGGCACTTACCGAGAGGTTACTTCCTGAATTCACGACTACCAAGTCAGTAGTAGGTTGAGTAATGTCAATTTGAACACTTCCAATAGGAAATATAAAATCATTGCAACCATCGTCTTTTAATTCTTCCGTACCATCAGCGTTTCTGAATACCATACCTATTTGGGTAGCGTCTTCTGCTTGTTGTGCTGTAAGACTGTAATAACTTTCTGGCGTAATAGTGATGCTGAAAGTCCCATCATTATTTGAAGACATTTCACCAACACCATCATCTTGTCCCCAGTTTCCAACTACACTAAAACCGAATGCATTAGAATTGTCACCAATACCAGAGTGCATATATACTTTTGCCGGATTGTTAAAACCATTGCAATTTGAATCTGTACTATTAATATCTACTGTTATCGTGACAGGCTGATCAACTTCAATAGCACCAACATCTAATGTTACCTGAGCAAATGTGTTTAAAGAAATTAAAGTTATTAAAGAGCATAAAATTTTTTTCATAGTAATTGATTTTTAAAAAAAAAGCTATGCATTACACATAGCTTTTTTTTATATAATATAAGTTACTCTACTGTGATTGTTAAATTACCAGTATCTACTGTTACAGTGTAAGTTCCAGGAGTTCCGTTGAAGAAGAAGTTACTATCTCCATCCATCGCATTGATGAGATCAGAATCTATAGTATATCCATCAGCTTCGTAAGTTGGATAATTAATTCCAGTTCCCCAGTCATTATTTACCGTGAAAAATCTAAATGCATCATTAGTTAAAGCTACAGATCCAGAATACACACCAGCACCAGTACAAGGTAAAGCTACAGGCGTATCCCAAGACCATCCAGCGTCAACAACACCAGCGCCTACCATCCACAATTGCTCAAAATCACATTGTAACTGTTCAGGGCCTAAGGTGATTGTTTTATTGATGTCGTCAACGGTTAGGAAATACGTTCCAGGAGTTCCGTTGAAGAAGAAGTTACTGTCACCATCCATTGCATTATTAAAGTTAGAATCGATAGTGTATCCATTTCCTTCATAAGTTGGATAGTTAGTTCCAGTTCCCCAGTCATTGTTTACTGAGAAAAATCTAAATGCATCATTAGTTAAAGCTACATTTCCAGAATAAGTTCCGTTTCCAGTACAAGGTAAAGCTACAGGTGTATCCCAAGACCATCCAGTATCAACAATACCTGCACCAACTAACCATAATTGGTCAAAGTTACAGTTTGGTCCAACTACTGGAGGACCTAAGGTAATTGTTTTTGCATCGGTATCTATTTCAATAAAGTATTCACCAGGCGTACCAACAAACTGGAAATTACTATCACCATCCATTGCATTGGCTAAATTACTATCAATTGTATAACCAACAGACTCATAGTACGGGTAATTAAGACCAGATCCCCAATCGTTATTAACTGTAAAAAATCTGAATGCATCATTTACCAAGTTAATATTTCCTGAGTATTTAGTGCCTTGTAAAGGCAGTTCAACAGGTGTATCCCAAGACCATCCAGCGTCAGCAGCACCAGCACCAACTACGTATAAAACAGGAGCAAGCTCAACACTATATGCCGTTACTGTAATAGTTACAGCTTCAGAGAAACGTTCCATGTTTCCTGCATCCATTTCTATAGTAGCTTTTACTCTAATATCTAAACTTCCAGCTTCTTCAGCAGCAAGTCCGGCATTAAGAACAGTTTCGTTAAATAATTCATGAGTACTTGAAAAAGACATGTCGGTTGCAGTTTCAGTTACGGCACCAGCAAAATCTGTCCCAGCTTCGGCAAACTGAACTTCGTAAATAACATCGACAGAACTGTTTTCACCAAAATCTGGATCCTCCCAAGTAACACTTATAGCCTCATCATTTGGAGTTGTTTCTAACAGAACAAGTGAAAATGAACTGTCAGGAGTTGTAATTACTGGTTCAGCTTCAGAATAAGAAGATACACTAAAGCTTACGCTATTAGATATTTCAGATCCAGAAGTTACTCTCATAAATACGGTAAATGGTTCAAATGCAGCAGCACCTTCACCAAGAACTGTACTATTGAAATCGGCAACCGTCATTGTAAATCGATCTGTTGTAGATGATCCAATTACTGTTGGACTTTCAAATAAAGCATCAGGAGATAATTCAATCATATAACTGTCTCCAGATGTCAATTGATCATTCCATACAATAGTAAATGCTTCATTGTTTGGTAAGTTGTAGTTTAAGTTGATATTAGATATTGATGGTTCTAATAATGTAAATGAAGCATCAGGAGATGTAATATCAATACTTTCTTCCGTTTCGCACGCTACAAGGACTAAGAAGAGACTTAGTATGAACGCACTAATTTTATTGATTTTCATAGTGTTATTTTTTATAAGTTAAGTGGAATCATAATATAATCCCCAGTTAAGTCGTTAAACCAAACTTCATAATCATCTTGAACAACAACAGGTATGCTATCTCCACCTTCGGTAGCAACTCCAGAAAAAGAAGTTGATCCAGCCCATGTCGTTCCTGCATTTGTCATAATTTGTAAGTCTCCAGGTTGAAGGTTTACACTTGAGATATACCATAAATGGCTATCAAAACTAGATTGTGTAAATGCAGTATCAGATCCTACACCAGATCCTTGTAATGTCATGCTAGTAAATGTAGTTGCACCAGCATCATTAAAAGGGTTCATAGTATATGTGTTTGATGAAAAGTTGATGGTAAATGTATAGTAACCATCAGAAGCTACACCAAATCGTCCAGGATCATTATCCTGTGTAGCAGGGTTTCCAGCGATGTCACCTGAAGCTTCGATTGTATCGCTACCTTCATCGGCAGCAACACCCCATTGTGGTTGCCATTGACCTCTTACTTCCAGGATTTTAAAACGACCATCATCAAAACCACCTCCACCTTTAGTGAAGAAACCAGTATAGGTATATAAATTACCGTTTTCGGCATCTCTAAATAATGGTGGGTTATTGTTATTGTTATTCCAATCTGCAGACGTTCCATTTCCTACTAAGTAGTAATCATCAAATACATAGTTGAAATAGGGCTGCACTTGGAAATTAATAGTATTAGAACTTACTGGAAGTCCGTTTTGAGTTCCTATAGAACTTTCAACTTTAGCATATAATGTGCTAAAAGTAAAAGGAGGTAAGCCAGCAGCACCTGCAGCAGAATTCAATTCGTTTACAGATAATGTCGCAGACGTTGTTCCTACTACAGAAGTAGCAGTTATAGGGTTTGTGAATGCTTCATCAGATGATACAAGTACTGTATAATTTTCTGATGCTTGTTGATTGTAATCTGCTTCGTTCCAGTTAAATGTTATTGCTGGATTACCAGGATTAGTAGCATCTAACTCAATCATCGTAATTGGAAGATCGGCAAGCGTTATAGCTTGTGTTGGAGTTGCTGTAAACTCAGATGTATCATCTTCACATGAATTCATTAAGAATCCAAGTGATAATACAGCAAACAATACAACTTTAAATTTTAATATTTTTTTCATTGTGTTATTTTTTTAGTATCCAGAATTTTGAGTTAGGTTTGGATTTGATGATAAACTTAAACTTGGTATTGGATATAGTTTAAGGTGAGATGGTATTGCAATACCATTACTTCCGTTACCTTTCCAAGCCCAGTTATAGTTTCCACCAGTGAATAATCCATAACGAATTAAATCCTGTCTTCTATGAGCTTCCCAGTGTAGTTCTCTTGATCTTTCATCTAAGATAAAATCTAAAGTAAGCTCGTCACTAGAAATTAAATTAGGGTTATTAGCTCGTATTCTTAAATCATTTATTAACTCAACTGCAGTAGGTGTTGAACCACCTCCACCTCTAAGATGAGCTTCAGCATACATTAAATGTACATCAGCTAATCTAAATAAAGGGAAATCTGTATCAACAAAAGTTTGATCGATACCATTGGCTCCTGTTGAAGTGACATTAGCATATTTTTGGATAATATATCCAGAATCTCTATCTGAAATGTCAACAATACCAATAGGTCTGTTATCAGAAATGATAGTGTTTCTATCATCATCAATAAAATCACCACCTTGCCATAGTTCGGCAAACTCACGACGCACTCTTAGAGCGCCTCCCCAGCCACCTTCACTAACGCCAACTTCAGTACCATTGACTTCAATACTTCCAACAGAACCGTTAATCATAACAGTAGTTGGTCCGAAGTTTTGTGTAGTAAATCCGTCAGATACAATAGGGAAAATGATTTCATTTAAAGCTGAGTTTGTGTTGTTGTCAGCTAAGAAATTATGTCTGTAGTCATCGGCTAAGCTATATCCTGATGATAATAATTGCTGGCAATAGTTTAAACAATCGCTGTATCTATCTGTTTGGATATATACTTCCGCATTTAGATATATTTTAGCAAGAATCATATGAGCAACACCTCTGTCTGCTCTACCATATTCATTTTCTCCTGCTGGTACTAAATCAGCTTCAATATCTAATAATTCACTTTCTATAAACTCAAAAAGTTGAGGAGTTTCAGCAACAGGTAAAACTGAATTTAAAGGATCAGTTTCTGTTCCGAAGTTTGCTTTTCCGAAGAGATCCATCATATAATAGTATGATAATGCTCTTAATAATCTTGCTTCGGCACGATACTCAACAATATCAGCGCGAACAGCATCAGAGACACCTCGACTGTTTAACTTTTCATCTGTAGTTTCTCTCAAGAAGTTATTAGCAAGTGCAATAGTTAAATGCGTTCTACTAAACATTCCTAAGATAAGTGGATTTTGTGCTGTCCAAATATTACGTTGGATTTCACGTGTTCCAGGGTCATTTTCATACGACCAGATCATCTGGTCTGCTGATAAGGTTTGCATGTATAAAAGTACACGTCCAAATTGGCTAGTACCTGCATCAATACCTTCGATGTTTGACGTACCAGCACCATCTGTTCCTGTCAAGGCCAGATTAGCATACACACCAGCAATAACTTGTCTGTAAGCCCCTTCATTTTCAAAAAGGTCTTCGCCTAATAATGTGTCATCGTCATTTGGAGTGATATTTAAATCATCTGTACAAGAGAATAATGTAAATATCATTAATAATGAAAGGACACTAATGTTTTTAATTCTTTTTTTCATAGTCTTTAAAATTTGATATTAGCACCAATTAATATATTGCGAGGTCTAGGGTAGATTGTATTATCGATACCGTTAAATACTTCTGGGTCTAAACCACTATATTCTGTTATTGTAAATACATTTTGGATACCTCCCCAAAGTCTAACAGACTTAATAACGTTAGAAAGGTTTCTAAATGTATATCCTAAAGTAATATTATCCATTTTCAAAAATGAAGCATTTTCAACATAGACGTCAGAAATGATTACATCTGATGTTCTTTGGAAATTAGTTTGAGTTACTGAAGTAGGAATATTTCCTAATACAGCATTATCTTGTAATAATTCATACTGAGCTCTTGAAGAGTTTACGTTATTATAAACGTAGTTTCCTATGTTGGCTCTTAGGTTGAACGCAAAGTCAAAATTTCTATATTCTAAGTTGGTTTGAAATCCAAGAATTACATCTGGATCAGGGTTAGCTTTAAGGTAACGATCTTCATCATTAATGATATTGTCTCCATTTAAATCTACATACGCACCTTCTATATAATTACCTTGAGCATCTTTAAGTTGCTTAAATACGTAAAACGAATTTGGAGCTTCACCTTCTCTAAATAATTGTATGAAGTTTCCAGTTCCACCAGCAATACCTCCAGTAGTAACATCTTGACCAAAGGCTAGTTCAGTAATCTCTCTATCAAGGAATGTAGCATTGAAGTTAAAGTTTAAATTAAAATCTTCACTTCTAACAGCATCTACATTGGTTGTAAATTCGATACCTTGAATTCTTAAGTTACCAATGTTTTGTACAATACTATTTGAAAAGTTACTTCCATCAGGAACAGGTGCATTAAATAATAAGTCTTCAGAGTCTTTTTGGAATACATTTAAACTACCAGAAATTCTATCATTAAATAAACCGTAATCAATACCAAATTCTAGTGTTTTAGTCTCTTCCCATTTTAGGTCTGGGTTAATTTCAGAAGGGATTAAAGATCGTATCACTGTATTGCCAAACTGAAATTGAGAGTTTTCATTACCTGCTCTATAGCGACTTAAAAATAAATCACGTTCACCAATTTCTTGTTGTCCTGTAATACCATAACTCGCTCTTAACTTTAAGTTAGAGATGGTTTCAGAATCTTTAAGAAAATCTTCCTCACTTAATTGCCATGCTACTGCACCTGCATAAAAGTTACCCCATTGGTTTTGTTCACTAAAACGTGATGTTCCATCACGTCTGTATGTAAATGTTGCTAGGTATTTTTCAAAGAAGGTTAAATTAGCTCTACCAAAGAAACCAATTAAAACGATATCTGGATCGGCGAAAGTATCACCAACACTTAATGGGTCTAATCTGTTTCCAGAAAATGAACCATCATTAGTAAATCTTTGATAAGAATATCCTGCTGTTAGATCTGTTTCAATATCACCAAAAGTTTTCTTATAGTTTAAAAACCCATCAAGAGATTGGTTTTTTCTTGTTTGAAAACTTCTTGAAATATTTGCAGTTACATCATCATTTGTAGCAAAAACAGAAAAGTTATCTGTGTTACCATCGGTTTGATCAAATCCTAAATTAAGGACTGCTCTTAATTCTGGTAAGAAATGGAATTTATAATCAAAGTTGATATTTCCAAAAAATCTATTGGCGTCACCTTGGTTATTCGTTTGTAATAACGATGCTACAGGGTTTGTAGTACCTAATAATAATGTATTACCATTTCTGTGTTGGTAGAAACCTCCAAATGGAGAGGTTGGATCGTAAATTGGCTGTGTTGGATCATAACGTAATGCAGCACCAATTTGTCCAGAATCAGCAAATCGGCTATCTTCAAATGCTAAATTAGCATTCACATTTATTTTTAAATGATTGTCAAACATTGAAGGGTTCAATGCAACCGATAAATTACGTCGGTTAAACTTAGACGTTAAAAGCGCACCTTCTTGATTTGTTACACCAAAAGATAAACGTGCAGGCAATACGTTAAATAATGAACCTCTTAAAGTTGCATTATGTACAGCTGATACAGTTTGTCTAAAGATTGCATCTTGCCAGTCTGTACTTGTATCACCCAATAAGTCGGTGTTTAAGGTTGTTCCGTTAATTGGTTGAGAGTTTACAAGCGCTCTAAAGTCATCAGCAGAAAACACATCAACTTGCTCGTCAATGTCACCAAATGTGAATTGTACGTCGTAATCTGCACTAAACTTAGCCTTTCCTTTTTTAGTTACAATAATGATAACACCATTAGATGCACGAGATCCGTAAATTGCAGTTGCAGAAGCATCTTTTAAAACGGTAAACGACTCAATGTCATTAGGGTTGATACTTGCTAGAATACCTCTAGAACCTCCAACACCATCATTTGTAATTGGTAATCCATCAATAACAATTAAAGGATTATTAGATGCATTAATTGAAGATCCTCCTCTAATTTTAATTTCAGAACCAGAACCAGGAGCTCCACTTGTGTTTATGGTTACACCCGCAACACGACCTTGTAATAAGTTCTCTGGTGTTACTATGTTACCTTTTGTGAAATCTTCAGATGTAACCGATTCTAATGAACCTGTAGCATCCTTTTTTGTTGTCGTACCATAACCAATTAACACAATTTCGTTTAATTGACCAATGTCTTCACTTAAACTTACATTAAGAGGCGATTGCCCAGTGAATGTGATTTCTTTGGTAGCATACCCTAAGTAAGAAAATATGAGAATATCTCCTTCGTTTGCTGTAATAGAATAATTTCCATCAAAATCAGTTGATGCTCCTGTGGTTGTTCCTTTTACAAGGATATTAACTCCAGGAAGCGGTAGTGCGTTAGCTTCATCAGTTACTACACCTGTTACATTGGTTTGACCAAAGATGGTAGCAGGTATTAAAAATGTTAGTAACAATAAGCTATTTAAAAATGTCTTCATAAAATATTTTTAAAGTTAGTTGCTTTAGTTAAATTGACTATATTTTCACTTCTGGGTTAAATCTATGTAAAATTTATGTGTATTTACTGTTGTCCCTTTGTATTTCAGCAACGCAAACGTTTTCGTGTTAAAAACTTTTTAAATTTTAACAGTACCGTAGTTCAAATGGGTGAGAATTATTGTTTTAGTAATAAAAACATGAAATTATTGTCATCTTCGGAATTTTAAAATATCATTTTTTAATTAAAATCGCAAATTATTGTTTAGTTTTAACCTTTCAGAAATAAAAAATCTGTTGATTATAATCCCTATAAATGAGACGAAAAGTAACCCTAAAACAAATAGCTAAAGAACTCGATGTGTCTATCTCAACAGTGTCAAAAGCACTTCGAAATAGTGTTGAAATAAGTGAAGATACTAGACAGAAAGTTCAGGCATTTGCAAAACTATACAACTACAGGCCTAATAATATTGCTCTGAGTTTAAAAAACAGAAAAACCAAGACAATTGGTATTATTATACCTGAAATTGTGCATCACTTTTTTTCTAAAGTGATTACAGGTATAGAACTGGTTGCAAACAGTAGAGGTTATAATGTGATTGTTGGTTTGTCAAATGAATCGTTTGATAAAGAGGTAATCAATATGCAAATGCTGGCTAATGGAAGTATAGATGGTTTTATTCTTTCAATTTCAAAAGAGACATTGCAACAGCAGGATTATCATCACTTTACCGAAACCATTAATCAAGGTATGCCTATCGTGATGTTTGATCGTGTGGTGAATGAAATACCTTGCGATAAAGTTATTGTTGATGATGTGAAAGGCGCCAAACAAGCTGTTGAAAAGCTAATAGGTAACGGTTGTAAACATATTGCAATTATTACTACTAAGGATTATGTGAGCGTCGGAAAATTAAGAACTCAAGGGTATTTAGAAGCTTTAGAAGACCATAAGATAAGTCCGAAATCATCATTAATTTTAAAAGTTGATGATAAGTTGTTATCTGAAAATCATTTGGAAGCGCTCGAAAAAGAAATCGAACAATTATTCAAATCGAACAAAAATATTGATGGTGTTTTTGCCGTAAACGAGCTGTATGCTGTTACAGCAATGAAGGTCGCCAGAAAGCTAGGGTTAGAAATTCCTAAATCGCTTCAGGTCATTAGTTTTACTGATGGTGTCTTGTCAAAACATTCTACACCAAGCCTAACGACAGTGAGTCAGCACGGACAAAAAATCGGGGAAAAAGCGGCCGATTTATTAATCAACAGATTAGAATTAGATGAAAGCGCTGAAGAGGAAGAAGACATCTATGAAACGGTCATAATTGAGACCGAATTAATCGAAAGAGAATCAACCAAATAATAGATTTATCATTGATTAATTAAAAACTTTACTATATTTACAGCCAAATCAAAACTTATATTTTCACTTCTACATTTAAGTTTTGATAAGTTTTATCGCTTGTCAATAGTATTAATTTAAACATACTATTATGCAAAAGCGCACGCTAGGTTTTTGGGAAATCTGGAACATGAGTTTCGGTTTCTTAGGGATACAAATGGGTTTTGCCCTTCAAAATGCCAACGTTAGTCGAATTTTTCAAACTCTTGGAGCCGAAGTCGAAGATATACCTATTCTTTGGGTTGCCGCACCTCTAACAGGATTAATTGTTCAGCCTATCATTGGTTATTTTAGTGATCGTACTTGGCATCCAAAATTAGGGCGTCGTCGACCATACTTTTTAATTGGAGCAATTTTGGCCTCATTGGCATTGTTTATAATGCCTAATTCTCCTGTATTGTGGTTCGCAGCTGGTATGCTGTGGATTATGGATGCCTCTATTAATGTGTCTATGGAACCGTTTAGAGCTTTTGTTGGAGACAATCTTCCTGAACATCAGTTAACTAAAGGTTTTGCAATGCAAAGTTTCTTTATAGGTGTTGGTGCTTATGTTGCATCTCGCTTACCAGAATTTATGACTTACATTGGTATTTCTAATACGGCTCCTGAAGGTGTAATTCCTGATTCGGTAAAATACTCTTTCTACATTGGAGGCGCAGCTTTTTTAATTGCTGTTTTATGGACAGTGTTGAAATCGAAAGAATATTCACCAGAAGAGATGCTTGCTTTTGAACAAGAAAAAGAAATATCTACTACAGAAAAACCTTCAGCAGATTGGTTTCGAAATAATGGAAAATCTCATTTTATCACTGGAATAATTACAACCATTATTGGTTTGATGTCTACATATGTCGTTTATCATTTTGAACTAAAAAAGGATTTATTCGTCCTAACGTTAGGGCTTATTACTTTAGGTGGAATTGCAATGCTCATCTCAGGAATTCTTCAAAAGAATAATAATACTGAAAGCGGATTTGTTAATATCATGAACGATTTTCAATCCATGCCAAAAGTAATGAAGCAGTTAGCTTGGGTTCAGTTTTTCTCTTGGTTTGCTTTGTTCTCTATGTGGATTTACATGACACCTGCTGTAACAGAACATATTTACAAAACTACAGACACTACATCAAGTGCATACAATTTGGGTGCAAATCAGGTAGGTGCAATGTTTGCTAATTACAATATTATTGCAGCAGCAGTTGCATTTTTATTACCACTACTTGCAAAAATGACGAGTCGTAAATTCACTCATTTTTTGGCACTAGTTGCCGGAGGATTAGGGCTAATGTCACTTTATTTTATAACTGAACCTTCTGTTTTTACAATTGAATGGTTGCCAATGATTGGTGTTGGTATTGCTTGGGCTAGTATTTTGTCTATTCCTTATGCGATGTTATCAGGATCTTTGCCAGCAAATAAAATGGGCTATTATATGGGAGTGTTTAACTTTTTTATAGTTATACCTCAATTGGTAGCTGCATCTATCTTAGGATTTTTAGTCTCTAAATTTTTCGATAACCAACCCATTTATGCATTATTAATAGGTGGAGTTTCCATGATTATTGCAGGCATACTATCATTAACAGTAAATGACAAAACAACAATTAAAACAAATGCATAAAAAAGGATTCATATTTGACCTCGATGGTGTCATCGTCGATACCGCAAAGTATCACTTTTTAGCTTGGAAAAAATTAGCCAATAGTATTGGTGTAGATTTTTCCGAAGTACAAAATGAACAACTTAAAGGAGTAAGCCGCGTACGTTCATTAGAAAAAATATTAGCATGGGGAAATAAAACCCTGTCTGAAGATGAATTCATGAAACTCATGGGTTTAAAAAATGATGACTATCTAAGTTATATAAATAAAATGGACGCATCTGAGATTCTTCCAGATGTATCAAAAACACTAGACTTTTTAATTGAAAAAAAGCAAGCGATTGCTCTAGGTTCAGCAAGTAAAAATGCAACTCCAATTTTACAGAAAGTAAACCTGTTTCATAAATTTCAAGCTATAGTTGATGGCAATGATGTGTCGAAAGCTAAACCAGATCCAGAAGTATTTTTAATAGGAGCCAAGCTCTTAGACTTAAAGCCTGAAGATTGTATTGTTTTTGAAGATTCTGTTGCTGGTGTTCAAGCGGCTAACGTAGCAAATATGATTTCTATAGGTATAGGAGAAAAGGATGTGCTTCGTGAAGCAGATTATATTTTTAAAGACTTTACTGAAATGTCTCCAGCCTTTTTAGAAGGACTTATATCTGGAACTGTAAAGAAAAATAATAAAGAAAATAATTTATCAATCAATAATTGATTTTTAAAGACAATGAATAATATATATATACAACCAGATAACTGGTCAATCATTGAAGAAGGTTTTGAAGCAAAGCGTGTAAAATCTTCAGAAAGTTTAATGAGCTTAGGAAATGGTGCCATGGGACAACGTGCCAATTTTGAAGAGCACTACTCAGGAGAAACCTTTCAGGGAAGCTATGTGGCAGGAGTGTATTATCCAGATAAAACCAGAGTAGGTTGGTGGAAAAATGGCTACCCAGAGTATTTTGCTAAAGTTTTAAACGCACCGAATTGGATTGGTATTAACGTCACTATTAATGGTGAGTCGTTAGATTTAGCCAAATGTAATAAAGTAGAAAATTTCCGAAGAGAACTTAATATGAAAGAAGGTTGGTTGTCTCGAAGTTTCACAGCGACACTTCAAAACTTTATTGAAGTTAAGGTAGAAACCAAACGTTTTCTCAGTCTGGAAATTGATGAAATAGGAGCTATAGAATATCATGTAACGCCATTAAATAACGATGCTCAAATTAATTTTTCACCTTACTTAGATAATGGGATTACCAATGAAGATTCTAACTGGGATGATAAGTTTTGGGACGTTTTGAGTGTTAATCATGAAGATGAACAAGCATTTATTGTGTCTCGTACCATGAAAACTAATTTTTATGTGTGTACAGCAATGCAAACACAAGTGTCTTTAAATGGTAAAATTTTAGAACAGGATAAAACAGTAAATGATGCTATTGATACAATTGCATTTACTTATCAAAACCAGGTAACTAAAGGAGATACCATTACACTTACAAAATTTGGTGGTTATACATCTGATAGAAATCATGATAAAAACGAACTGATTACTGTCGCTAAAAAGACGCTCAATCAGGTTACAGAACTTGGCTTTAATACGTTGCTAGAACAACAAAAACAAGCTTGGGCAAAAATTTGGGACATGGCAGATATCACTATCGAAGGTGATGTGGCAGCACAACAGGGAATTCGTTTTAATATTTTTCAGTTAAACCAAACGTATTTAGGTAAGGATGCTCGATTAAATATTGGGCCAAAAGGTTTTACAGGTGAAAAATATGGCGGTAGTACCTATTGGGATACCGAAGCGTATTGTATCCCGTTTTATATGGCAACTAAAGATCAACAAGTTGCTAAGAGCTTATTAGAATACCGTTATCACCATTTAGAGAAAGCTATTGAAAATGCCGAAAAATTAGGCTTTACCAATGGCGCTGCTTTATATCCTATGGTAACGATGAATGGAGAAGAATGCCATAATGAATGGGAAATTACCTTTGAGGAGATTCATCGTAATGGTGCCATTGCTTTTGCGATTTTTAATTATTTCAGATATACGGGTGATTTTAGTTATATTCCTGAAAAAGGTTTGGAAGTCTTAATCGGAATTGCAAGATTCTGGCAACAACGGGCTAATTTTTCTGAAGCCAAAAACAAATACATGATTCTTGGAGTTACTGGTCCAAATGAATATGAAAATAATGTCAATAACAACTGGTATACGAACTATATAGCTAAATGGTGCATCGATTATACAATTGAAACACTGGCAAAAGTTAAAGAGGGTTACAGTGATGATTATTCACGAATTATTGGTAAAACAAAATTGACAGATAATGAGTTAGATCTTTGGAAAGAAGTTGCCAATAACATGTATTTTCCATTTTCTGAAACTAAAAACGTCTATTTACAACAGGATGGCTTTTTAGATAAAGAATTGATTACCGTTGAGAATTTACCTAAATCCCAGCGACCTATTAATCAAAAATGGTCTTGGGACAGAATCTTACGTTCACCTTATATCAAACAAGCAGATACCTTACAAGGGTTTTATTTCTTTGAAGATCATTTTACTATAGAAGAGCTGGAGCGTCATTTTGATTTTTATGAGCCATTTACTGTTCATGAAAGTTCGTTGTCCCCATGTGTACATAGTATTCAAGCAGCAAAACTCGGACGTATGGATCAGGCTTATGAATTCTATTTACGTACATCACGATTAGATTTGGATGATTATAATCACGAAGTTGAAGAAGGACTACATATAACTTCAATGGCGGGTACTTGGATGAGTATTGTTGAAGGTTTTGGCGGAATGCGTATCGTCAACGATACGTTGTCGTTTGAGCCAAAAATTCCAGCGGAATGGAATGGTTATTCCTTCAAAGTCAACTTTAGAAATCTAATTTTAAAGATACATGTCACTAAAAGTGAAACCAAATTTGAACTCGAAGGTCATCGCGATTTAGAGATTTTGGTAAATGGTAAAGCAGTAACAATAAGCGCTAATAATTTGGTGACAGTATAACTAATTAATAATTCAGACTTAAAAACTTTATTCTATGAAAAAACTAGCTTTTTTATTTTTCTCATTCATAATTGCTTTAAGTGTGTCTTGTAAAGATGGAAATACGTCTGAAAGCGCAGTAGATAGTAGCTCACCATCAGATGTTATTGATAAAAGTGATATTGAACGCATAGAGCCTCCAAACTGGTGGACAGGTTTTAAAAATGACACCCTTCAATTATTGGTCAAACATGATAATATTGGAGATTTTACACCGAGTATTTCTTACAATGGTGTGTCAATAAATAAGGTGAGTAAAGGCGACAATAGTAATAATTACCTGTTTATTGATGTAATCATTACTGATGGAACACCTGCAGGACGATTTAATATCAAGTTTAAAAATGATAATGGAGATGAACTCATTGATGTTTACGAATTAAAAACACGTTCGAAACCTGCCGAAGACTATAAAGGTTTTAATAGTAGCGATGCTATTTACCTCATAACTCCAGACCGTTTCGCAAATGCTAATCCTGATAATGATACTCCAATTGCTATGGAAGGTCAGGAAGGTTTGCTAGAAAAAACAATTGATAGAACTAATAATTATGCACGTCACGGAGGTGATATTGAAGGTATAATTAACCATTTAGATTATATTAAAGATTTAGGTTTCACAGCAGTTTGGCCACAACCTTTACTAACCAATAATATGAAAAGGGGGTCGTATCATGGTTATGCCATCACAGACCTATATCAAATTGATCCGCGATTCGGAACGCTAGCAGAATATCAAGAATTGTCTCAAAAGGCTAAGCAAAGAGGAATGAAGCTCGTGATGGATCAGGTTGCGAATCATTGCGGATTAGAACACTGGTGGATGAAAGATTTACCATTTAAAGACTGGGTGAATCTTCAAGATAATTACGAAAAAAACATTGATAACTGGAATAATGATGTGACGATTAATTCTAATCATATACGAACTACCAATCAAGATATTTATGCCTCTAAATATGATAGCGACGGAAATTCTAACGGGTGGTTTGTATCAGCAATGCCTGATTTAAATCAGAGAAATCCATTTATGGCTAAATACATTATTCAAAATAGTATTTGGTGGATTGAAACGGCACAGCTGGATGGAATACGTCAAGACACCTATCCCTATCCTGATAAACATTTTATGAGTGACTGGGCTGGTGCAATTATGACAGAGTATCCTAACTTTAGTATTGTAGGTGAAGAGTGGAGCTATAATCCTTTACTTATCGGTTATTGGCAGGAAGGTGCTAACAATAGAGATGGTTATGATTCTAATTTAAAATCACCAATGGACTTCGCAATGCAAAGTAAAGTTGTTGAAGCTTTTAATGAAGAAGAATCCTGGGACAGAGGTCTTGTGAAAATTTACGAAGGCCTGGCTAACGATTTCCATTATGCTAGTCCGAAAGACATCCTAATATTTCCAGGAAATCACGATATGAGTCGCATTTTTACACAATTAAAGGGCGATATTCCGAATACAAAAATGGCATTGGCGACCTATGCGACCATGCCTCGAATTTTGCAAATGTATTATGGTACCGAAATCTTAATGGATGATTTTGATAAGCCAGGAGATCACGGATTGATTAGAACCGATTATCCTGGAGGATGGGAAGGTGATACCGTTAATGCATTTACTGGAGAAGGTTTAACTCCGCAACAAAAGGACATGCAAGCATTTGTAAAAACCTTACTCAACTATCGAAAAAACAGTAAAGCAATCCATGAAGGTAAAACAGTACACTTTGCACCTTTTATGGGAACCTATTTCTTATTTAGAACATTAGGTGACGAAACAGTGGTCTTAATAGTTAATAAAAATGATAAGCCCATTACAATTGATTTAAAGCGTTACTCCGAAATAGGATTGGATGGTAAAACCTTACACAACATTATTTCAGGAGATAAATTTATTTGGAATAATGCTATTGAGCTAACAACCAAAGGACCAATTTTACTTACAACTAAAACCAATTGAGATGAAACATTGTAGTCTAATTTTAGCAATGATTTTAATGCTTTCATGTAAAGACAAAACACAAGAAGTTAACGTTTCCGAAGACAAAAACCAGCTAACATTTCATCAAGTTGAGGACGTTAAATTATATGGAGGAACTTTAAAAAGAGTTGATAGCTTTCCATCATCATACATCACACCAAGACCTGTTGACGTATGGTTGCCTGAAAATTATTCTGACCAAAATGCTTATGCAGTGCTTTATATGCATGACGGACAAATGCTATTCGATGCTAGTACAACATGGAATAAACAAGAGTGGAAAGTCGATGAATGGGCTTCAAAGCTGATGAGTGAAAATAAAACTAAAAACTTTATAGTCGTCGCGATTCATAATATTGCTGACATTAGATGGCAAGATTTATTTCCGCAGAAAGCTTTCGAAAGTTTTGATAAACAAGTTATTGATGAGTTATATGTGAAAACAATTAATGCCGATAAATCGATTGCATTATCAGGAGATAAGTACCTTAAGTTTATTGTTGAAGAGTTGAAACCTGTTATAGACAAATCCTTTTCAACCTTAACAGACTCTGAGAATACATTTGTTATAGGCTCAAGTATGGGCGGACTCATGTCAATGTATGCTATTTCTGAATACCCAGAAGTATTTGGAGGAGCAGCTTGTATCTCTACGCATTGGGTTGGTGCTACACCAGCAGATTTTAATCCATTGCCTAATGCTATTTTTGAGTATATGGAAGAACATCTTCCTTCACCAGAAAACCATAAACTTTATTTCGATTATGGAGATAAAACCTTAGATGCACATTACCCACAATATGCGCCTAGAGTTGACTCAATATTAAAACAAAAGGGATACACTGATGCTAATTCAGTTAATTTATTTTTTGAAGGTGAAGATCATTCAGAAAACTCTTGGAATAAGCGACTCGATAAGCCATTAACCTTTTTATTGAAAAAATAAGACGTCATTAAACCACATAATTTATAGCAATGAAACACTATATAACATATATATTTCTGTTAGTAACAGCTTTACTGACGTCTCAAAACGCTGACAGAAAGTTTATAAGTGTAAACGAAATATCTAATGGTCTTGAGGTACATGTTAATGATGGTGTTTATACAATTCAAATGTATACTCCAGAAATTGCTGAAACGTCCTTTTTGCCTATCGGAGAAACCGCTATGGCTGCTTCTCATGCAGTTGTTTTAGAACCAAACGCTATAAATGTTCAGGTGACAGAACGGGCTGAGGATATACTATTGAAAACTAACGGACTTTATATTACTATTACAAAATCTCCGTTTCAAATCTCATATTATTATAAAGACAAGCACGTCATTTCTGAAAAAGCAGGTTATGCAAAAAATGATAGCCTGGAAACCATTCAATTTGAAATTTCTAAAGATGAAGTGCTATATGGAGGAGGTGCAAGAGCTCTTGGAATGAATCGTCGTGGACATCGATTACAGCTGTATAATCGTGCACATTATGGTTATGAAACGCATTCCGAATTGATGAATTTCACATTACCAATTGTGATGTCGTCCAACCAGTATATGGTACATTTTGATAATGCGCCAATAGGCTTTTTAGACCTAGATAGTAAAGGTGATAATACCTTAGCTTATGAGACAATTTCTGGTCGTAAAACTTATCAGGTGATAGTAGGTGAATCCTGGTATGACATCGTGGATAATTATACCGATTTAACTGGAAAGCAACCCATGTTGCCGCGTTGGACTTTAGGTAATTTTTCAAGCCGTTTTGGATACCATTCTCAAAAGGAAGTGCTAGAAACTATCGATGCATTTAGAGCTGAAGAGATTCCGGTTGATGCCATAATTCTGGATTTGTACTGGTTTGGAAAAGATATTAAAGGCACTATGGGAAACTTGGCTTTCGATAGAGATTCTTTTCCTAATCCGCAACAAATGGTAAAAGACTTAAAGTCTAAAAATGTAGAAACCATTCTAATCACAGAGCCTTTTATGCTTACCACGTCTAAACGTTGGGATGAAGCTGTTGAAAAAGATATTTTAGCGAAAGATACTATCGGAAATCCTGCTACCTACGATTTTTACTTCGGAAACACAGGAATTATTGATATTTATAGCAATACAGGAAAACAATGGTTTAAAACCATCTACAAAGACTTGGTACAGCTTGGCGTTAACGGATTTTGGGGAGACCTTGGTGAACCTGAAGTGCTACCATCTTGGGTTAAATTTGAGGCTGGAACTGCAGATGAAGTCCACAATATATATGGACACGATTGGGCAAAATTGGTGTATGAATCCAGCTTGGAGGTAAGCCCAGATAAACGACCTTTTATTTTAATGCGTGCTGGATATTCTGGATCACAACGTTATGGTATGGTACCTTGGTCAGGAGATGTCAATCGTACTTGGGGAGGTTTACAGTCTCAACCCGAAATTGCACTCCAAATGGGACTGCAAGGTTTGGCATATATGCATAGTGATTTAGGTGGTTTTGCTGGAGCGAATCTCGATGATGAGCTGTATGTACGTTGGTTACAATATGGCGTATTTCAGCCTATTTATCGTCCGCATGCGCAAGAAGACGTCGCTAGTGAACCTGTTTTTAGAAGTGAAAAGGCAAAAGAACTGGCCAAACAAGCTATTGAATTACGCTACGCACTTTTGCCATATAATTACAATTTGATGTTTCAAAATAGCCAGACGGGAACGCCATTAATGCGACCTCTGTTTTTTGAAGAACCTAATAACCCAGATTTATATGCCTATTCTGATGCGTATCTCTGGGGAAAAGATATCTTGGTTGCTCCAATTTTAAAAGCGGGACAAAAAGAGCAAACGATTTATTTTCCGAAGCATAGCGCTTGGTTTGATTTTGATACTGCTGAAGTGTTTGAAGGCGGACAAACAAAAACAATTTCAACTAAAGAACAATCCATCCCAACATTTATAAGAGCTGGTGCTTTTATTCCAATGCTAAGGCCACAACAAAGCACAAAACTCGTTGAGAATAAGACCTTATATTTAAGTTATGGGCATCACAATTCTGTGACCCAAAGTCGACGAGAATTTTACAACGATGATGGCAAAACAGTTGCTGCTTATGAGAATGGAAACTATCAAATCTTAAACTTTGAAGCTAATTACAAAGGTCGTAACCTTCAGTTTGACTTTGAGGCCGAAACAGGAAAAATGTTTACGGCAAAAAGTAGAAGTATAGATTTCACCATTCATAATATTTCAAAGCGTCCTAAGTATGTGAAAATCGACGAAAAAAAAGTAGAATTCTTTTACAGTGAGGCTTTAAAAAATCTCATTGTTACGTTTCCGTGGCATACTTCCGAAGCAAAAACAATTAAACTTAAACTTAAAAACTAACCCCAAATGAAACACACAAAATTTATCTTAATTACACTAGTATGGATTGGTTTCTTTGGATGTAAGAATGAACCCAAACAAATGGATATTGAACACCAACAAACGGTTAATGAGGCCAAACAAAGCATGAAGAAAAAAGAAGTCGTTTATCAAGTCTTTACAAGACTCTTTGGAAATACAAATACTACAAATAAACCTTGGGGTACTCTCGAAGAAAATGGCGTTGGAAAGTTTAGCGATTTTACCGATAAAGCTTTAAAAGAAATTAAAGATTTAGGTGTGACTCATATTTGGTATACAGGTGTGCCGCATCATGATGTCATTACCGATTATACGCAATATGGCATTTCTAATGACGATCCAGATATCGTTAAAGGACGTGCTGGTTCACCTTATGCGGTTAAAGATTACTATAATGTAAATCCCGATTTAGCCGATGATGTTGACAATCGCTTAGAAGAGTTTGAAGCCTTGATAGCGCGCTCGCACAATGCTGGTCTGAAAGTGATCATTGATATCGTTCCAAATCATGTGGCTCGAAATTATCAAAGTGCATCAAATCCTGAAGGTGCTTCCGATTTTGGTGCCGAAGATGATACAACAGTAGCTTACGCTGTTAACAATAACTTTTATTACAATCCTGGAGAGGCTTTTAAAGTGCCAGAATGGAAAAATGGTTATCAGCCTTTAGGTGGTGAACATCATCCTATGGCCGACGGTAAATTTGAGGAAAACCCAGCAAAATGGACAGGCAATGGCTCACGCGCATCACAACCAGATATGTACGATTGGTATGAAACTGTAAAGGTGAATTATGGTGTGTCTCCTGATGGTCATAAAGATTTTGATGAATTGCCAGAAGGGTTTGACAACGAAGATTATAAAGCCCATTTCGAGTTTTGGAAAGCTAAAACCGTTCCGAGTTCCTGGAAGAAATTTAAAGATATTACCTTGTATTGGACAGCAAAAGGAGTTGATGGATTTCGCTACGATATGGCCGAAATGGTGCCTGTCGAATTCTGGAGCTATATGAATTCACATATCAAAATGAAAAATTCTGATGCTTTCTTGTTAGCTGAAGTCTATAATCCAAGCTTGTATAGAGACTATATCAAAAAAGGAAAAATGGATTACCTCTACGACAAAGTACAATTGTATGATACAATCAAACATGTCATGCAAGGTCACGGGAAAACGGATAATATTCCGCCAATTCAAGACGATTTAAAAGATATTGAACATCATATGCTTCATTTCCTTGAAAATCATGATGAGCAACGAATAGCGAGTCCCGATTTTGCTGGAAGTGCCGAAAAAGGAAAGCCTGCAATGGTTGTATCTGCAACTATAAGTACATCGCCAACGATGGTGTATTTCGGACAAGAATTTGGAGAGCCAGGCGCCGAAGATTTAGGTTTTGGGGATCCGACGCGGACTTCAATTTTTGACTACGGAAGTGTGCCAAGCCTCGTAAGATGGGTTAATAATAAACAGTTTGATGGCGGACAATCAACCACTGAAGAAAAAGAACTTCGTGAGTTTTACAAACGCTTATTAAATTTTACAATTCAAAGCTCTGCGTTGGCTGGAAACTATCAGGATATCCATCACTATAACCGAGAAAATACTCCAAATTATGATGATAAAGTCTTGTCGTTTGTTCGATGGAGTGACAAAGAACACTTAATTATAATGTCCAATTTTGATGCCGAAAACGGACGTGATTTTGAACTCAAAATTCCGGAAGGTATTACAGAAACTTGGGAATTAAACAATCAATCGTATGAGTTATCAGATCAACTGAATGATTCATACTCAACAGAATTAACGGTTGCCAATGGCGAAGGTTTGGCTAAGATATCCTTAAAGCCATTGCAATCGTTGATACTTAAATTAAAAAAGTAACATGAAAAGAAGTTTCGTTTTAATTCTAATAATTGCAGTATGCTTTAGTTGTCAAACTAAAGTCAGCAAAGCTGATCATCCTATTGAAACTCCAGAAACACCTTTCGTCTGGGAAGCTGCAAATCTATACTTTTTGCTAACCGATCGTTTTAATAATGGTGACCCTTCTAATGATATTAATTTTGACAGAACTAAAAAAACAGGAAAACTTCGTGGTTTTGAAGGTGGTGATTTAAAAGGAATCACTCAAAAAATTGAAGAGGGTTACTTTACAGACCTGGGAATTAATGCAATTTGGATGACACCAATTGTAGAGCAAATCCATGGTGGAACCGATGAAGGCACAGGAGTCACCTATGGGTTTCACGGCTATTGGGCTAAAGATTGGACCGCTATCGATCCCAATTATGGTACAAAAGAAGATTTAAAACAGTTGGTAGAAGCGGCACATTCTAAAGGAATTCGAGTGGTATTGGATGCTGTAATTAACCATACAGGACCAGTAACCGATAAAGACCCTGTATGGCCTAGCGATTGGGTACGAACAGAGCCTCAATGCCAATATAATAATTACGAAAACACCATTACTTGTACACTGGTAAAGAATTTACCAGATATTAAAACCGAAAGTAACGAAGCCGTAGAGTTACCGCCACAACTCGTTGAAAAGTGGAAAACCGAAGGACGCTATGAACAAGAAGTTGCAGAGTTGGATGCCTTTTTTGAACGTACTGGTCACCCAAGAGCACCACGCTTTTATATCATGAAATGGTTAACCGATTATATCACAGAATTCGGTATAGATGGCTACAGATGTGATACAGTTAAGCACACCGAAGAATTTGTTTGGGAAGAATTCAAAACCGAATGTGATTATGCGTTTTCAGAATATAAAAAGAACCATCCTGATAAGGTTTTAGACGATAACAATTTTTATCTGGTTGGTGAAGTGTATAACTACGGAATTAGTAGCGGAAAACTTTTCAATTTTGGAGATAAAGAAGTGAATTATTACGATGATAAATTTACAAGTCAAATCAATTTTGAATACAAATGGAATGTCAAGCAAATGGAAGTTGAAGCAATGTTTTCAAAGTACGACAGTATTTTACATCACCAATTGAAAGGCTTTGGAATACTTAACTATTTAAGTTCGCATGATGACGGACAACCTTTTGACCCGCTAAGAGATAAGCCTTTTGAAACCGGAACCAAATTGTTATTAGGTCCGGGAACATCTCAGGTGTATTATGGTGATGAATCGGCTCGAATTTTAGTAGTAGATAGTGCCGTTGGAGATGCGAATTTGCGTTCCAAAATGAATTGGGATGCGCTTAAAAATAAAGAGAAAACGACATTGGTTTTAGCGCATTGGAAAAAACTCGGACAATTTAGAGCGAATCACCCGGCAATAGGAGCAGGAAAGCATCAAATGATCTCACAACAACCGTATACATTTTCTAGACGTTTTTCTGATGGAAATTTTAAAGATGTCGTGGTTGTTGGTTTAGATTTACAGTCTGGAGAAAAAACACTTGAGGTTGCCAAAATTTTCAAAGATGGTCTGGTGTTACACGATGCCTATTCAAACCAGAATGTTACTGTTAAAGACGGAAAAGTAACTATTGATTCCGAATTTGATATCGTGCTTTTAGAACAAAAATAATATACCTATGAGAGTCCTCGTATTAGTCGTATTAGCCTTTAGTTTATGGAGTTGTAACTCATCCGAAGATCGGGTTTTTGAAGCTGTGTCATCTAACGGATTGTTAAAACTTAATTTTAATCTTTCCGAAGACGGTAAACCTTACTATCTGGTGACTCGAAATAATAAAGTGGTGATAGATACCTCCTATTTGGGATTTGAATTTAAAAATGCACCTGCATTTGATAAACACTTTATCATTAAAAAATCCGAGACAGAAACCCATATTGAAAGTTGGGAAATGCCTTGGGGCGAACAAGAAACTGTTGAGAACAATTACAGAGAACTTAGGGTGATGCTTCAAGAAAAGGTGACTCCTGAACGTTTTCTTAATATCATATTCAGAGTTTACGATGATGGTGTAGGCTTACGTTATGAATTCCCTAAACAAGCCCGTTTAAGTGAGGTTGAAATTACCGAAGAACATACACAGTTTAACCTGACTCAAGATTACAATACCTTCTGGATTCCTGGTGATTGGGATATTTATGAGCATTTATATAGCACGACAAAACTTTCAGAAATCGATGCTTTAAAATATGTTGGTCATGTGAATTTAGCACAAACGTATATTCCCGAAAATGCAGTAAATACACCTGTCACAATGGTTGGTGAAGATGGGCTGCATTTAAGTTTTCATGAAGCTGCATTAGTGGACTATTCTGGGATGACCTTAAAAGTAGACACTAAAAATCTCAATCTTGAAAGTCACTTAGTGGGTTCAGAAAACACAGATTTTAAAGTCAAACGCAGCTTGCCCTTTCATACGCCATGGCGAACAATTCAAATTACAGATAACGCACCAGATTTAATTGAATCGAAGTTAATCGTTAATTTGAATGCGCCTAATAAACTAGGAGATGTGTCATGGTTTAAACCGATGAAATATACAGGGGTTTGGTGGGAAATGCATCTTGGAAAATCATCTTGGGATTACGGTATGGAAATGGTCGATGGCCAATGGAAAGACACTGGTAAAGCACATGGCAGACATGGCGCAACGACCGAAAATGTAAAACGCTTTATTGATTTTTCAGCTGAAAATAACATCGGTGGAGTTTTAGTAGAAGGCTGGAATACAGGCTGGGAACGATGGATTGGTTTTGAAGATCGCGAAGGTGTCTTCGATTTTGTGACTACGTATCCTGATTATGATATTGATGAGGTTGTACGCTATGGAAAAGAGAAAGGTGTAGATATTATTATGCATCATGAAACTTCTGCCGCAACCGAAACCTACGAACAACAACAAGACACAGCTTATGCTCTCATGCAGAAATACGGCATGCATGCTGTGAAATCAGGCTATGTTGGAAAAATTTTGCCTAAAGGCGAATACCATCATGGACAATATATGGTGAATCAATATAATAATGCGGCGATTAAAGCGGCAAACTATCAGGTGGCAGTCAATGCACATGAACCTATTAAAGCGACTGGGTTACGCAGAACATATCCAAATATTATATCTAGAGAAGGTTTACGCGGACAAGAATTTAATGCTTGGGCTGAAGATGGTGGCAATCCTCCAGAGCATCTGCCAATCGTTGCTTTTACACGAATGTTAGCTGGACCAATCGATTTTACACCTGGAATTTTCAATATCAAATTCGACGAATATAAAAAAGACAATCAGGTTAATACCACATTAGCTCAGCAATTAGCTTTGTATGTTGTGATTTATAGCCCTGTACAAATGGCTGCTGATCTGGTAGAACATTATGAAGCTAATCCCGAGCCTTTACAATTTATTAAAGATGTAGGAGTCGATTGGCAGACTACCAAAGTTTTAAATGGTGAAGTAGGCGACTATGTGACTATTGCTCGTAAAGAGCGTCTAACAAATAACTGGTTTTTAGGAAGTATTACTGATGAACATGCCAGAACATTTGAAATAGATTTAAATTTTTTGGATGCCAATCAAGAGTATGAAGCAACCATTTATAGAGATGGAAAAGATGCCCATTGGAATAACAATCCTTTGGCCATAGATATAGAAAAAAAGACAGTTAATAATAGCTCCAAATTAACATTAGTTCTTGCTGAAGGTGGCGGTTGTGCTATAAGTATAATTAAAAAGGAATAGGATGAATAGGATAGTGGTATTAGTGATTTTATTATGTTCAGGAATGAGCTTTTCTCAAGTTGGAATAGGTACTACAGACCCTAGGAGTACATTAGATATCAATGGGAATTTATCATTGAAAGTTGTTGATTATAATGGCGGTCCTGGCGGTAGTGCAACTGTAATTGATGATGGTATATATCTTAATTTCACACCTACAGCTGGTAATGTAGAATTTATATTACCAGATGCCACAACGGTTCCAGGTAGAGTTTATATTGTACGTAATATCTCTAATGCTGTAGATGCTGTGATTTATTCGTTTGGATTTGTAGCCGGACCAGGAAATGGTGTGGAATTCTTTCCAGGAGATAGTCGGGTAAGTTCAAAATCTGTGACCATGACTGCCGATGTTGGAAATGATGGAGGCGATCGCACCAAAACTCTAATGTTTATTAGTGATGGATCTAATTGGACCTATGGTCATATCGGTTTTTAACATATTACAATTGTAACATTATGTCTGTAAGATAGTCTTACTTTAAACGACTAATCTTTTAATTCGTAACTTTGCATGTTACTAAGTGTTACAATGACTGATATTAATGAAAATATTGAATCTCCTTTTAGTTTAAAAGTGAGTTTCGATAAACTCTTAAAACACTATGAGGAGCTTTCTCAAAGTGACGATGAGTTTATTGCTGCAAAGGCACGTCGTGTAATTAAAACTGCTGATGCTTACCCTATTCTTCGCGAAGGGTTTAGTGATGTATCTATTTTAAAAGAACGAGAAAAAGAAATCAGTACCATACTTCAGGATTCATTTAGTCCTGTGCTCACAAAAAATGAAATTAAAACGGCTTCTGTACCGTTTCATAATCTCATTTTTAATTCATCTGAGCGTTTTAAATCTATAATTGAAACTGCTGGAGAAGATTTTGAATTGCAAATAAAAAACATGCCAAAGGATGATACATATATCATTGCATGTACCATTATCTTAGATTTTTGTTACGGTTATACCATTAATTTTAAACGTCCGTTTTATTATGAAATCCCTGATAAAAATGGGATTATTCAATTTTATAAAATCCTATATAATGCCGATTTTACTGAAATTGTACCTTCTGAAAATGCACCAAAGATCACGCAGGAAGATGTTGATGAATTATTAGATAATTATGAAAACATGGCCTTATGGAAAGAGAAATTTCCACCAAACAGTTATACGTTTAAAGGGTTTGTAATTTCTAATATTTTTAATGTCACTGCAGATCAGGCTATTTCAAATATCAAGTCGAGTTTAATTGGTGAGGAAAAACGGAAAGATGAAGGGTTTATGAAAGATTTTCATAAAATTTTCCAATCACTCCTAGGCCTTGAAGATATCAAAGTAGGATTTTCTATTTATAATAAAGAAGAAGATAGTTTTGAGCGTGTATATGGCGTCGGAATGAATAGCTTTTTATTGAATGATTCTGAGTCTAAATCATGTTGTGGCGCACTTTGTGAAATGTCCTATAATACCTTACTCAAAGAAAAGAAGTTTTATACCATTTCTGATGTTAATAAGTTTTACGACCTTTCTAAAGGTAAAGCACCACAATATAAATCACTCAAAGACCAGAACATACAAAGTGCAATCTTAGCTCCTATAGCTAATGATGAAGGTCTCATGGGTATTCTAGAAATTGTTTCAGAACAACCTAAGGTTTTAAACAGTATCAATGCTAATAAATTGGTGGATGTAATGCCGTTTATCGTCACGGCTGTTGAACGTTCTAAAAACCAAGAGCAAAACTTAATTGAAGCTATTATTCAACAAGAGTGTACATCAATTCATCCGAGTGTCAACTGGCGTTTTGAAAAAGAAGCGCGACAATTTATTAAAGATGAAATGAACGGTAATGAACCTAATTTTAATAAAATTGCGTTCGAAAATATTTATCCGCTTTACGGTCAAATTGATATAAAAGGATCTTCTGAAGCCAGAAATTCGGCAACTCAAAAGGATTTACAAATTCAGCTAAATATGATAAAGTCTATCATATTAAATGCTTTTGAATTGGAAAAGTTACCAATATACGAACAGTTTTTATATCAGATAAATGAATATCTTGAAGGCTTAGATGAACATTTTCAAGTCGATAGTGAACAACAAATTTCATCGTTTATTAAACAAGATATTGACCCGTTATTTGAGCATTTAAAAGTGATTCCGTCTTTAAAAGATGAGGTCTATACTTATTTTAAAAGTATCGATGAAAAAGTAGATGTATTATATAAACACCGAAAAGATTATGATGATACTATAGCTTTGGTTAATAAAGAAATGGCTGCGCTTTTAGATAAAAAGCAAGTCGACGCCCAAGCGATGTATCCGCACTATTTTGAGCGTTTTAAAACCGATGGTGTTGAGCATAATATGTACATTGGAGAGTCTATCACCAAAGAAGAATCGTTTAATCCCATTTATTTATATAATTTAAGATTATGGCAGTTACAGGTGATGTGCGAAATGGAAAATTCATTCTATTTAATGCAGTCAAATTTCCCTGTCAAACTTGATGTTGCTTCGATGATCTTGGTATTTAATCAGCCTTTATCGATTAGTTTTAGAATGGATGAAAAGCAATTTGATGTTGATGGTACTTACAACGCCAGATATGAAATTGTAAAAAAACGTGTAGACAAAGCCTATATTAAAGGTACGAAAGAGCGAGTTACACAAAAAGGGAAGATTAGTATTGTCTATTCTCAAAAGCAAGATGAAATAGAATACATGAGATATATTAGATTTTTACAGTCTAAAAAATATCTGGATGATGATGTTGAAATCGTAGAGCTTCAGGATTTACAAGCAGTAACTGGTTTAAAAGCGATCAGAGTAAGCGTACTATATCATAAAGATCCAGATGACAAATCATTTTATACCTACGAGGACTTGATGAAAGAAATTAAAGCCTAATTGACAACATATAGATCTTTGTCATCTAGTTCAGGCTTTAAAAGTTGACTTTGATTTTCAGGATCCAATACTTCTTGGATATCAATTCCAGGGTTATTTTTTACAGCAATACCAAAGGCAATTAGTGACACAATAATCCCAACCATGAAGACCGTATAGGTGATACGTAATAATCGATATTTACGTTCTAAAACTTTGCCTAGAAAATATAAATCTTTGGTTAAAGCTTTGTAGATGTAATCCTTATCGTTTACCAATTCTCGTATAGCCCACTCAAAATCTTCAAGTTCCATTTTATGAAAATTACCGAAGAAACTCAAGTTCACTTTTTGGTTTTTTACATCTTCTTTTGTGAATTGTCCACTGGTTACATTTGGTCGAGTAGCGATAATAGACATCACCATTGAGATTACACTAAATAAAGTAAAGATTACTGTTGGCCAGGTTAGATATGGATTGGTGTCTAATTTAGAAATCAAATTAGCTAAAACTACTGAAATGATAATGGCATTAACCGACAGTAAAATATTGGCTTTGGTATCGGCAATATCACTGAGTTTGATATGGTTTCTTAATGCAACTCTGTAAAATGTTTGGACACCACGTTCCGGACTTTCATTTTTGTATTGTGCTTTGTATTTAGCTTTTATTTCCTCTTTTTTAAATTTTGCTTTTTGCTTTTTCTTGGCTTTCATTAAATTGGCAAGATTTTTATCTTTCCTGGATTGCCAGTTTTTTAAAGCATAATCTGTATAATATTGATGTTTTTTAGCAAGTACTTTGATGTTTTCGTTACGCCATTCTGTTGGCGAATACGTAGCAACACCTCTTAATTCGAGTTCTTTTCTTAGAAACTCACTCGCTTCTTCAAAATACTTTTTTCCAAAATGGGACGCATCAGCATCTCTTATGATTTTGCCAAGTTTTGTGTTTGGGACCTCCTTAAATTTAGTTTCCATGATACAGGTGTTTACAGCATCAATTAAGGTTTGGTCTGCATCATGCTTAGTTAAAAAATCTGTAGCAATTTTAACCCCCTTTTCTTCGTGATTTTCTGCGCCTTGTGTATAGCCCGTATCATGTAATAAAGCTGCTATTTCAAGAATTTGCGCCTCGTCTTTAGTGACATCTGTATTTTCGATAATCTCTCGAGTGCTTTTTAAAACACGTTCGGTGTGTTTGAAATTGTGATAAAGAAATATAGGATCTAATTCTTTTTTTAATAAATCAAATACAAATTCTTCAGTCTTTTTAATAAGGTCAGTAGCCATAAACATCAATTATAGATTAAAGTAAAATTACGAAATTAAGAATTAACATAATATGTAATTTCCAATCAGCAAAAACGACAAAATAATTCGTAAATTATGTCTTTATGACTAAAAATATTAATCTTATCGATTAAAGCAATAAAATGCAACTAAACACAAAAAAATCTTTTACTCAAAACCTGCCTGCAGATCCTGTTTTAGAGAACTCCAGACGCCAAGTTAAGTCGGCTTGCTTTTCATACGTTATTCCTAAGTCACCGAGTCAGCCTGAAATACTCCATGTGTCGAGAGATATGGCTAAGAACTTGGGAATTACAGAGGCTGATATTTCCACTAAAGCCTTTTTAAATGTTTTTTCAGGACAACAAGTTTTAGAGAATACAAGACCTTATGCGATGTGTTATGGAGGTCATCAATTTGGAAATTGGGCAGGCCAATTAGGTGATGGAAGAGCTATCAATTTGTTTGAAGTTGAACATGACAATAAACATTGGGCAGTACAACTTAAAGGTGCTGGTGAAACACCTTACTCCAGAACAGCCGATGGATTAGCGGTGTTGCGTTCATCCATTCGGGAGTATTTATGCAGTGAAGCTATGTTTTATCTGGGAGTACCAACAACAAGAGCATTATCTCTGGCTTTGACGGGAGATGACGTTTTGAGAGATATGATGTATGATGGTAATGCAGCATATGAAAAAGGAGCTATTGTAACCCGTGTTGCACCTTCCTTTTTACGCTTTGGAAGTTTTGAAATTTTCGCCGCGAGACAAGATCATAAGACCTTAAAGACGTTAGTTGATTACACCGTTAAGCATCACTTCCCACATTTAGGATTACCCTCAAAAGCAACTTATATTCAGTTTTTTGCTGAAGTGTCTCAACGTACGTTAGAAATGATTATCCACTGGCAACGTGTTGGCTTTGTTCATGGTGTGATGAATACTGATAATATGTCTATTCTCGGATTAACTATTGACTATGGACCTTATGGATGGCTGGAAGGTTTTGATTTTGGGTGGACGCCAAATACTACAGATAGCCAGCATAAGCGCTACCGTTATGGGAATCAGCCTAATATAGGGCTCTGGAATTTGTATCAACTCGCCAATGCCTTATATCCGCTCATAGAAGATACTGAGCCTTTAGAAGATATATTGGAGACTTATAAAGACGATTTTGAAAAAAAATCTCTGGAAATGATGCGTTCCAAATTAGGTTTAGCACAAAATGACGACCAAGATTCTATGTTGATTCAGGATTTAGAAGATGCCTTGTTGTTAACGGAAACGGATATGACTTTGTTCTTCAGAAATTTGAGCAACTTCAAAAAAGGAGATGGCGCAAAAGGTTTAGATATTGTAAAAGACGCCTTTTATATACCTAATGATATTGCAGATAATGTAGCGCAACAATGGCGCGATTGGTTTAAGGCCTATGACTCGAGATTAGAAAATGAGCTGCTGTCAGATGAAGAACGGAAAGTCAATATGAATGCAACCAATCCTAAATATGTGCTCCGAAATTACATGGCGCAATTAGCCATAGACGATGCCAATAAAGGAGATTACAAACGCATTGATGAGCTGTTTCAGCTTTTAAAACAACCTTATGCCGAACAACCTGAATATGAGAAGTGGTTTGCTAAACGACCAGATTGGGCAAAACATAAGGTAGGTTGTTCGATGTTATCTTGTAGTTCCTAATGTCTGTGTTAAAGCAAATTCAAGCATTGCCAGAAGGTTATAGTGAAGTGATATTTCAGAATACAAAATATGGCGTCACCAGAACCAATTTTAATGAGGGGAAAAGTATAAAAATTTATGCCGAAGCATTATCTGGAAACAACGTTATTAGTTTTAATTATTACATAACGTCGAATAAACAAGTATTAAAACCTTGTGAAATGCCAGAAGAAAAAGTAATTCAATTTTTAAATAATTACCAAAAGATTTATGAATAACGAACGACTTAAAATAGAAAATAAAAAAGGGCTTAAACTTCAAGCTTATTTAGAATTACCTGCAAACCAAAAGCCAAAACACTTTGCCATTTTTGCGCATTGTTTCACTTGTAGCAGTTCCTTAAATGCTGTGAAAAATATAAGCAGAGCATTAACGCAACATGGTTTTGGTGTTGTACGTTTTGATTTTACGGGATTAGGACGTAGTGAAGGTGAGTTTGCCGAAAGTCATTTTTCAGCTAATGTTGAGGATTTAATAGCGGTAAACGACTTTTTAAAAGCAGAGTATCAAGCGCCTTCGCTTTTAGTTGGACATTCCCTGGGAGGTGCAGCTGTTTTAGTTGCAGCATCTAAATTAGATAATGTAAAAGCCGTCGCGACTGTTGGTGCTCCAGCAAGTGTGAGCCATGTGAAACATTTGTTTTCTCATGGTATAGAGGAAATTAAAGATAAAGGAAGAGTAGAAGTTAATATTGGCGGACGCCCATTTAAGATTGATGAAGCCTTTGTGTCCGATTTTGATAAAACTGATTTACCTTCTATTGTCAAATCCTTACGAAAGCCATTACTCATTTTACATTCTCCAATTGATACCATTGTAGGAATTAAAAATGCCGAAAAGTTATACGTTAACGCACATCACCCTAAGAGCTTTATAAGTTTAGATAATGCCGATCATTTATTGAGTAATACTCAAGATAGTTTGTATGTAGGCGATATGATTGGAAGTTGGGTCAATCGCTATTTTCCAGAACAAGACAATACCATGCTCGATACCTCTGGTGAACAGTTGGTGGCACATTTAGATTTAAAGGAAAATCATTTTACAACAACCATTCAAACGGCTAAGCATAGCTTCATTGCCGATGAGCCTAGTTCGGTTGGAGGTGATGATTTTGGACCTTCGCCTTATGATTTTCTTAGTGCAGGTTTGGCAGCTTGTACAGTAATGACCTTAAAATTATATGCAGAACGTAAACAATGGGATTTACAAGAAGTGTATGCCTATATTACGTATTCTAAAAAGCACAGTGACGATTTAATGTTAGATCTTGAAAAACCAACACGATTAGATCATTTATCAAAAAAGTTGACTTTTATTGGTAACTTAGACGAGTCTCAAAAACAACGCTTAAAAGAAATTGCTTCCAAATGTCCTGTTCATAAAACATTGCAAAGTGAAGTTATTATCGACACAGAACTTATTTAATTTATAGTTTCAGAAATATCAATGACATTAAAAGATTCGTATATATACACTCGGAAACGGTTTGTAACTATTTGTAAAACCCTTAAAACTGAAGACTATTCGGTGCAACCTGAAGTATTTGTGTCGCCGCCAAAATGGCATTTAGCACATAGCACCTGGTTTTTTGAGCAATTCGTACTTTCCGAATTCATGCCTGATTATAAGGTCTTTGATGAAGATTTCGCCTATTTATTTAATAGCTATTACAACAATGCAGGAACTCGGGTATTGCGGCCAAACAGAGGCTTGATGACAAGACCAACAGTAGATGAGGTGTACGCTTACCGAAAGTATGTTGATGAACAAATGCTTCTGTTTTTAGACACTCAGCCTTCAGAAACTATAAAAGATATTATCACACTCGGGATTCAGCACGAACAGCAACATCAAGAATTGTTTTACTACGACATCAAATATATTTTAGGACATCAACCAACGTTTCCTACCATAGAAAATAAGATAGAATTAACTGAAATTGAACAACCTTCAAAATGGTTAAAAATTTCTGAAGGGGTTTATCCTATTGGTCATGATAACAATGCCTTTTGTTATGATAATGAAATGGGATATCACAAGGTGTTTTTACACGAATTTGAGATTTCAGATCAACTCGTAACCAACAAAGCGTATATGGAGTTTATTGATGCAGGTGGATATAAAAATTTCAATTTATGGCATGCTGAAGGTTGGGACTTTATACAGCAAAACGATATTAAGGCTCCCGAATATTGGCATCAAATCGAAGGTAAGTGGCATTATTATACGCTTCAGGGTTTTCAGGAAGTTAAACCTAACCAACTTGTTAGTCACATTAGCTTTTATGAAGCTTATGCTTTTGCCGAATGGAAACACATGAGATTACCTACAGAATTTGAATGGGAAGTAGCCTCAAAGCAATTTCCTTACGGACAACTTTGGGAATGGACCAATAGCGCCTATTTGCCTTACCCGAATTTTTCAAAAGCACCAGGTGCTTTAGGCGAATACAATGGCAAGTTTATGATTAACCAAATGGTGCTTAGAGGAGCTTCAGTAGCTACAGCCGAAGGTCATAGCAGACCAACATATCGCAATTTTTTTCATCCAGAAATGAGATGGCAATTTTCAGGAATCAGACTCGTAAAATAATATGAACAATACATTTGCAAAAGACATTATAGAAGGTTTAACGGCCAAAAACAAGTATCTATCTTCAAAGTATTTTTATGATGATAATGGAAGCCGTATTTTTCAGGAAATAATGCAAATGCCTGAATATTATCTTACCGATTCAGAATTTGAAATTCTTTCACTCCAGGCTCAGCAAATTGTTGAGGCTCTAGGATTTAATCAAGCTTTTAATATCATTGAACTCGGAGCTGGAGATGGTTTAAAAACGTTTAAACTGCTAGAGTATTTAGTGAATAAAGACATACCATTTAATTATGTGCCTATCGATATTTCTCAAGAAGCCATCACCTTACTTTCTGAAAAGTTAAAAGAGCGTTTACCTAAATTATCTCTACAGCCAAAGGTTGGTGATTATTTTGAGATATTACGTGAAACTTCAGAGCATAAAATACCAAGTCTGTTATTGTTTTTAGGAAGTAATATTGGAAACTACTCTGAAGAAAAAGCGAGTCAGCTTCTACAACTTTTTAATGATAATATGAATAGTAATGATAAGCTACTTATTGGTTTGGATTTAAAGAAAAACCCAATCACTATTCACAATGCTTATTATGATTCATTGGGTATTACAAAACGATTTAATCTAAACTTATTAATTAGAATTAACAGAGAGTTTGATGCCGATTTTAAAATTGATGATTTTGATTTTTATTGTCATTATAACCCCTTAAATGGCGAGGTGAAAAGTTATATTGTAAGTTTAAAAGCGCAAACAGTTCATATCAACACTTTGAACACTTCAATACATTTTAAGCAAAATGAATTGATATGGACAGAACTTTCAAAAAAGTATGCGCTTTCTGAAATTGAGATTTTAGCTCATAAAGCCAATTTTAGCGTCAAACATCATTTTTTAGATTGTAAGCATTATTTTACAGATAGTCTTTGGGAAAAATTAGCTTAAGAATCAATATCTTTAGGGATACAGATAATAAGTATTAAATAGAATACTTTTTTTTGTAACTCAAACTAAACTAAAATGACCAACTTTAAGAAATTAATCACACTTTTTATCATCAGTTTTTTTATAAACGCCTGTGCAACCTATAAAGCGCAATATAAAGAAGAAGGTAGCGCAGAGGCAACCATGCCAGATAAAGAGATAGATAGAACATTTTATCTCATTGGAGATGCTGGAAAATCACCTCAAGGCGGTATGTCTAAAGCTTTAACTGCTTTACAAAACCATATTGTTAACAAAAATACAGAAGATGATTATGCTATTTTTCTGGGAGACAACATTTATCCAGATGGTTTGCCATCTAAGAATTCAGCGGGAAGAAGCGAGGCCGAAAATGCGCTCAACGGTCAAATAAAAGCTGTTAAAGACTTTAAAGGAGAGGTATTATTTATTCCGGGAAATCACGATTGGTATGCCGATAAACTAAAAGGGCTTAAGCGACAAGAAAAATATATTGAAGATGCTCTCGGTAAAAACACGTTTCAACCAGAAAATGGTTGTCCTTTAGAAAGTATCGATGTTGGTGAAACAATTCAGTTAATAGCAATAGATACCCAATGGTATCTTGAAAACTGGAATAAGAATCCCACGATAAATGATGAGTGTGAAATCAAAACCAGAGAACGTTTTTTCGAAGAGATTGAAGGCGAGATAAAAAAAGCTCAAAACAAAACAATCGTATTTGCAATGCACCATCCTATGTACACTAATGGTGTTCATGGTGGTTACTATGCTGCTAAAAAGCACTTGTATCCAACTCAAAGTAAAATTCCAGTGCCGATTTTTGCATCTCTAATTGCACAAATTAGAACACAAGGTGGCGTGTCTATTCAAGATCGATTTAATGAACGATATAACAAGCTAATGAAGCGTCTTGAAACTTTAGCTTTTGATGCCAATAATCTAATTTTCGTTTCAGGACATGAGCATACACTTCAGTATATTGAAAACGAACAGATCAAGCAAATTGTATCAGGTTCTGGAGCAAAAGAATCCTTTGCTCAATTAAGTCATAACGGACTCTTTTCTTACGGAAAACAAGGATTTGCTGAGTTAACTGTTTTTAAAGATGGTAGTAGTTGGGTAAGCATCTATGGTGAAGAAAACGGGCAGCCTAAACGACTTTTCGCTAAAGAAATTTATGAACCTACAAAAAACTATGATGTATCTAAACTGCCAGATACATTTCCGCAGGAAATAGAAACATCGATTTATACTAAAGAAGCTACCGATAAATCGAGATTTTTTGAATCTGTTTGGGGTGACCATTATCGTGATATATACAGTACGACAGTTACAGCCAAAGTTGCAACATTAGATACTCTATATGGCGGACTTGAAGTCGTTAGAGCAGGTGGAGGTCATCAAACACGATCTATACGTTTAAAAACCAAAGATGGGCGAGAACTCAATATGCGTGCCTTAAAAAAGAGTGCAACGCAATATCTGCAAGCCGTAGTGTTTAAAGATACTTATATTGAAGATGAATTTGAAAAAACTGCCGTTGAAGGATTAATACAAGATTTTTATACTGCTGCTCATCCTTATGCATTTATGGCTGTTCCTGATTTATCAGATGCTGCACAAATATATCACACTAACCCAAAAATTTATTATATACCAAAGCATAAGCATCTAGGAAAATACAATAATGACTATGGTGATGAATTGTATATGATTGAAGAGCGTCCTGAAGAAAATTATACAGATGAGCGTAACTTTGGTTATGCCGATGATATTGAAAGCACTCACGATATTATTGAAAAAGTTAGAGAGGATGAAAAATATAAAATTGATGAAAATGCCTATGTAAGAGCTCGTTTATTTGATATGCTTATTGGTGACTGGGATCGACATCAGGACCAATGGCGTTGGGCACAATTTGATCAGGAAAATGGCGATAAGTGGTATCGCCCAATACCTAGAGACAGAGATCAGGTATTCTCTAATTTTGATGGTGCCTTATTAGATGTGATGCGAATTATTTCAGGTTCTACTAAACAATTGCAGGTTTATGATGAAGAGTTAAAAGATATTGAGTGGATGAATGCTGCCGGAATAAAACTAGACCGAGTCATGGTTCAGCAGTCAACCAAAGAAAAATGGTTAGAACATGCTAAGTTTTTACAGGAACATATAACAGATGAAGTCATTGAAAAAGCCTTCTCAAAAGTTCCTGAAGCTGTACAGGATGAAACCTTAGAAGATATAAAAAAGAAGCTTAGAGGAAGACGTGCTAATTTACTGGATATCGCTGCCAGATATTATCAAGTATTAAACGAACTGGTTATTCTGACAGGTACTGATAAAGATGATTATATCGAAGTTACCAGAATTGGCGATAACGAAACCCATGTTAAAATATCGAGGATTATAGATGGCGAAAAAGGGGAAGTTATCGTTGATAAAACGTTTAACAAAGATGTCACTAAAGAGCTTTGGATTTACGGTTTAGACGACAAAGATATTTTTGAAGTTACCGGAAAAGCGAATAATCTCATTTTTACAAGACTTATTGGCGGACAGGAAAATGACACCTATATCATTACATCTGGTCGAAGAGTTAAAGTCTATGATCACGAAAGTAAACCTAATACTATTAAAGAAAATAAAGGCGGAACAATCAGGCTAACCGATATCTATAAACTCAATCTTTTTGATTATCAAAAAAATATTGTAAATACTGGTGTCATTACACCTGCCATTGGATTCAATCCTGACGATGGTGTGTCTCTGGGCTTACAATTTGTAAAAACTAAAAAAGGATTTCAGCGCAATCCTTATTCTCAGCAACACCGTTTTAGAGGAGGCTATTTTTTTGCTACCAGCGGGTTTTCACTTTTGTATGATGGTGAGTTTGCTAATATCATGAATGATTGGAACTTGCATGTAGGTGGTCAGTTTACATCTGAAAATTTCACCAATAACTTTTTTGGCTACGGAAATGAAACTGAAAATTTAGACGATGAATTAGATCTCGATTATAACCGAGTCAAAACAAGTATTTATATGGCTAAAGCCGGAATTCTGAAAAAAGGAAATTTTGGTAGTGATTATGGATTTAGAGCCATTTTTGAAGCCATTGAAATAGAAGATACTGACAATCGATTTATAACCGATTTAGTGCCGTCGTCATTTGAAGAATTTTATGAAAGACGTCTCTTTGGTGCCTTAGAAGCCGAGTATAAATATGCAAGTTTTGATAATAAACTCAATCCTACTAGAGGTATGACATTTTTAATTAATGTTGGTGGTAAAACCGAATTTAAGGATACTAAAAATACCTATGGTTATTTAAATTCAAATTTAGGTTTTTACAACGCATTAAGCCGAAACCGAAAACTGGTTTTAAAAACTGACGCAAGATTACAAGTTAGAGTAGGAGATGATTTGGTGTTCTACCAGGCGGCAAATATTGGAGGTAGAAATGGATTGCGAGGTTACAGAACCGAACGTTTTACAGGAAAAAATTCTTTTGTAGGTAGTGCTGATTTACGCTATAGTTTTGAGTCGTTCAAAACGAAAACCTTACCACTTCAAATTGGAGTCTTTGGTGGATTTGATGTTGGTCGTGTTTGGATAAAAGGCGATTTTTCAGATAAATGGCACAACGATTATGGTGGTGGATTTTGGATAACAGCTGCCGATAGCCTTTCAGGAACATTTAACCTCTTTAACAGTACCGAAGGTCTGCGATTCTCGTTTGGATTTGGACTTAATTTCTAAGTCTGATGAAACGCTATATTAGTTCGACATTATCATACATCTTTAAACTCGAAAGCAAAATAGCGTTCTATCCTTCGGTATTGAGTCTTGTCGGACTGCTATTCGCCTTTATAATGTTTTATTTAGAAAGTAAAGGAATTTCTAAATACTTACTTGAAAATGCACCTGTTTTGGTGGTAAATGATACCGAAACCGCAAGAAACCTGCTCACTACGTTTATAGCAGGTTTGATTTCAATAATGGTCTTTAGTTTTTCAATGGTAATGATATTACTCAATCAGGCCTCAAGTAATTTTTCTCCGAGAATCCTACCCGGTTTAATTTCCAATAGAAGACATCAAATTATACTTGGTGTCTATAATTTTACCTTACTGTATTGCATTTTTACTTTGGTGTCAATAGAACCCGATGGTAATAAATACCAGTTGCCTGGATTTTCTGTACTCTTGGCTATTTTTGCAATGACATGCTGCCTGGCAGCTTTTATATATTTTATACATTCTATATCTCAGGAAATCCAGGTTAATAACATCATGGACCGCATCTTTGAAACCGCTAAATGTAGATTGCAAATTCTTATCGAGTCGCAATCAAATACAGATTTTGAAGATACTTCTGATTGGAACGTCATTTATTCAAACACGTCAGGCTATTTTCAAGATTTAAATATCAATGCACTTAAGGATATTTCCCATTCTAAAAATTTCAAATTAGAAATTATGCCTATTAAAGGTAGGTACGTATTAAAAGGCTTACCTTTAGCTAAATCGAGTGAGAAATTGGATGATGATGTGATAGAAGAAGTTTGTAGCGCATTTCATTTTTCAAGAAGTGAACTGGTTGAAGATAATTATTTACTCGCCTTTAAACAGATTTCAGAAATTGCAGTAAAAGCGATGTCTCCAGGAATAAATGATCCTGGAACGGCAATTAATGCCATTGATTATTTAACTGAGTTATTTGCAATTAGGCTTCAAAAGTATGACACTAATATCGTTTGTGATTCTGATGAAGTACCTGTTTTAAAAATCAATTCGGTTGATTTTAAAGATCTGTTATTTCAGGTCATGGCAGCTTTGAGAACCTACTGTAAACATGATGTGATTATCGTACAAAGACTCGTTTTGATGCTAAATTTTCTTAAAACCCGTGAAGAGTTTAAAATAGAAAGCTATAAAACTGCTATTGAGCAAGAGCTAAATAACCTTGTTGAAGATGCTACTGAAAGTTTGAAAAATGAAGCCGATATAAAACTAGTTAAGCAAATGCTTATACATACTTAAACCTTATTATAAAAGACCATTATGGCTTCTAATCCAACATTAATTTGTATTCCTGATATCAGCGGATTTACGCGTTTTATGAGTGATACCAATATCGAACTAAGTGCTAAAGTTATTCCAGCACTCTTAAATAAAATTATCTATGCCAACGAAATTGGGTTACGAGTCTCCGAAATTGAAGGCGATGCGATTTTGTTCTTTAAAAAAGGGCCACTACCTCCTTTTCAGGATTTAATAAATCAATGTAAATCGTTTTTCACTCAATTTTATCAGCAATTAGAGGTGTTGTCTCAGCAATACAGTGACGAGCGTGGTATTGATCAAGTACCAAAACTTGGGTTGAAAATTATTCTTCACTTTGGAAAAAATGTGGAGTCTGTTCAAATAGGAAACCGTATTAAACTTATGGGTGAAGATGTGATTATTGCTCATCGTTTGCTCAAAAACGATATCAAAGAAGACGAATACTTGCTCATTTCAGAACAGGTATTAAATCAATACAAAGATGAAGTAATAAAACGCAATTTTGGTTGGGGAGATTTACAAGATGAAGGCGAACGCTATAAGCATTTAGGCGATATCAATTATAGTTATGTAAAAATGCGTAAACTTTTAGAATGATTCGAAGTTTCGATTGCAATCAATCTAGGCCAAACAGGTAAAGTTTTCCGCCTTCATGTTTCGTTTTTTCATCTGTTATAAGGACTTCATTAGAGTCTAATATATTGATGCCTTCTTTTTGAGACTCATGTTCAAACGCCATGGCTTCAATGGTTCCACTAAAAAAATCATCAGAAGCAAAATCACTAAGTTTCCACAGTTTATCATGATTTAGCAAGACAACAGTTTTACCATCTTGACTTATATCTGCTGAAGTTACTTTTGTTTTTTTTCCTTTAAGTTTTACTTCGGAAATGTACTCGGCTACATGATCTCCAACCTGATTTGGAACTTTTATAAGTTCACATTTTTTATGGTCTTTGCTGAACATATAAAAGGCATCATTATAAAGGAAAAAAGATTCAAAATCTTCAGATTTCATATCCTTTGGAAGTTTAAAACTAATAACTTCAGCCTTAGCTGAAGACTCAGCATTTTCAGGATGTGAAACTTTATATATGGCAAAATTCTTTCGTTTTTTTGAGTTGTTACCAAAGTCACCTATGTAGATGTTTCCGTCAGTATCTGAAGTTAAATCTTCCCAGTCTATATTTTGTACATTTTCTATTTCAATATCCTTAGTAATCTTAACTTTTGCATCCAGTCCGTACAAATGATTGTTATTACCAGCATCTTCAATAACCCATAATATATCTGATTTTGACGTTTTTTCAATCGCTGAAATTTCTTTCAATCCAGAAGGTAAATCGGCAAGAGGTGTGAGCTTTCCTGAATAACAGGAGTTTGTTAAAAAAAAGATTATAAATAAAAGTGTTGTATTAAATTGCATATCATGTATTTATGAGCCATTAAATAAATAGGTTTTTCATTACAATTAAAAATCTAAACTCTTAAAGGTTTTATAAAAATAGATTTGATACAATTTCTTATCTGAAATTAATACTTTTATATCCTATGCAAAAACCACTTAAAATAGGTCATCGAGGTGCTAAAAACCACCTAGCCGAAAATACTATTGAGTCTATTAAAAAAGCACTTGACATTGGTGTTGATGGTATCGAAATTGATGTGCATAAATGTGCGTCAGGAGAACTGGTTGTCTTTCATGATTTTACCTTAGATCGTATGACAAATGGTACTGGAGAACTATCAAAAGCGACATTACCCCAATTAAAGGAGCTTAAAGTAAATGGTCAGTTTTCAATACCTACTTTAGAAGAGGTTTTAGATTGTGTTGATCGCCAATGTTTAGTCAATATTGAACTCAAAGGTAAACACACAGCACTTGATACTTGTGAAATTATCAGTCATTATATGAATGTAAAAGGCTGGTCTGCCCATGATTTTATCATATCGAGCTTTCAACATCATGAACTTGAAGATGTATATAATTATAATAAAAATTTACGCTTAGGAGTACTCACAAAAGCTAGCGTTTCTGATGCTTTAGAATTTGCAAAGACGATAAACGCTTATGCTGTACATCCTAATTTTGCTTTAGTATCTAGAGACAATGTGCAACAAGCTCAAAAAGAGGGGTGTAAAGTAATTACATGGACCGTAAACGACGTGAATACCATCAAACGAATGAAGTCTTATGGAGTAGATGCTATAATTTCTGATAACCCTGAAAACCTATGACCCAATACGATATTATAATAGTTGGTGGAGGCGCTGCTGGATTTTTTGCCGCGATTAACTGTGCTGAGCAAAACCCAAATTTAAAAGTTGCCATTCTCGAACGAGGAAAAGAAGGACTTCAAAAAGTGAAAGTATCTGGAGGAGGACGCTGTAATGTGACACATGCCGAGTTTATCCCTTCAGAGTTAGTGCAAAACTATCCCAGAGGCGAAAAGGAATTGCTTGGTCCTTTCCATCAGTTTATGACCGGAGATACCATTCAATGGTTTGAAGATAGAGACGTAGCACTAAAAATTGAAGATGATGGTCGTATGTTCCCTGTTAGTAACAGTTCTCAAACTATTATTGATTGTTTTCTTAGTGAAGCTAAAAAACATCAGGTGGATATCTTGTATAATCATGCTTTAAAATCCTTGTCTCCAATTGAGAATCAATGGCTTTTAGAAACATCTCAAGGTGATTTTTTTACTGAAAAAGTACTGATGGCAACAGGGAGTAATCCTAAAATATGGAAACTCTTAGAAAATCTCGGGCATACTATTAGTCAGCCCGTTCCTTCGCTTTTCACCTTTGATATCAAAGACAAACGTATTGCTGGTATCCCAGGAGTTGTAGCATTAGATGTTGAGGTAAAGGTACTTGGTACAAATTTATACAGTGAAGGACCTCTGCTAATTACTCATGTTGGAATGAGTGCACCAGCTATTTTAAAATTATCAGCTTTTGGAGCTATCGAATTAGCCAAGCGAAACTATAATTTTCAAATAGAAATCAATTTCATAAAGCAATCTTATGACGATTGTTTTGAGCATTTAAAAGCCTTAAAACAAGATTTAGCAAAAAAATTAGTGCTCAAATCGGCACAATTTGAATTGCCAAAACGCTTATGGCAAAAATTGGTGTTAGCGTCTCATGTGAATGATGATGTCAGATGGGCAGACCTTAACAAATCTCAGTTAGAAGCCTTAGCATCTCAGCTAACAAAAGCAATATTTCAGGTGACAGGTAAAAGCACATTTAAAGAAGAATTTGTCACTGCTGGAGGTGTTAATTTAAAAGAGGTTAATTTCAAAACCTTTGAAAGTAAACACCACAACAACCTCTATTTTGCTGGAGAAATCTTAAATATAGATGCCATTACTGGAGGATTTAATTTTCAAAATGCCTGGTCTGGAGCCTATATTGCCGCTTGTAATATGTCAAAATAATGAACACGTATATTGTACTTTTAAGAGGCATTAATGTTGGAGGTCATAAAAAAATCCCAATGGCTCAATTACGCGAAATACTCTCAAAATCGGGATTTGAAGCTGTTAAAACATATATTCAAACAGGAAATATCATTTTACAATCTTTAGATGAGACGACAGATGCGGTTGAAACTAAAATCCATAAAGTCATTCAATCTCATTTCGGATTTGATGTTCCTGTTATCGCTAAAACAAGAAGTGAATTGCAGCAAATATTTGATGCTTGCCCATTTCCGCTTGAAAAAAAGCAGGCCAGTTATTTTATTTTGTTAAGCGAAATTCCACTTAAAACTTTAGTTGATGAGGTACATACGATAAACTACCTTAATGAAGAATTTCATATAGTAAATGATTGCCTTTATCTGTTTTCAGCTGCAGGATATGGTAACTCTAAGTTTAATATGACTACGTTTGAAAACAAACTGAAAGTCAGAGCAACTTCAAGAAATTTTAAAACTACTGTTAAGTTGTTAGAATTGAGTTTATAGATAAAAACTCATCTTTTGACGAATTATTTGTTTGATTACTAGTGGATTAATTATCTTTAGTCTTTAAAATAGAATATTATGAAGAAAAGTTACAATTCATTAGCTCTTACATTAACCATTTGTATGGTTTTTTTATTCTCTAGTTTTAGTCTTAATGCACAAGTTGGTGTTGGGACTACAACACCTGATGCACAATTAGATATTGTTGCTCCTGCTGCAACAGGAAATGCACTGCAAGTTAACGATGACAATACTACTAATGCTAGTTCATCGGTCTGGGTAAGAAATTCAGGTTTAGGTTATGGTATTAATTTACAAACCTTAAATACTGGAAGTAATTTTCCTAGTTTGGGCATTACTCAATTTGGTACAGGTGCCATTTCTCGTGGACTTGATATAAATATGGATGCTACAACTGGAGCCTATGCATTAGCTGTTTTTCAAAATGGAGCTGGTGATGGTATTTACAACCAAATTAATGGTTCAGGTATTGTTGGTGTTTACAATGATTTATCAGACCATGGTGGTATTGGTGATTTTGTAGATTTAGATGATAATGATGGAACCGGAGTATTAGTTTATGGTGTAGATAATGGTGCAGCGCCAACGAGTGGAGGTGATGTATTTGCATTTAATGGTATAGTTCGAACAAATACGGCAACAGGAGCTTTTGTTAATGGAGGCGTTTTAGCAGGACAACAATTTGGTGTAGGTCATGGAACCATTATTACACATTCTGGTACTGCTGGTCGTAATGCCGAGTTTAATATCACTAACGCTGCTAATGCAGATGCCGCAATTTTTTCGGTTCATTTAGGACAAGGCTCTGCTATTGTAGCTCAAAACCAAAATAATGCGATTACAGGAACAATTACGGTTGCAGATTTTGCCTATACAGGTACAGATATAGATGATCATATAGGAATAGAAGGTGCTTCAACTCCAGCAGCAGGATGGGGAATAGGTATGCTTGGGACAGGAAATTGGTATGGAGTTGCTTCTATAGGAGATTTTACAGCAACTGGAGCTAAGGCTTTTACCATAGATCATCCGCAAGATCCAGCCAATATGATGTTAAAACATTTTTCGGTTGAATCTAATGAGGTTTTAAATATGTACAGAGGTGTTGAGGCGTTTGATGCCAGTGGAAAAGCTATTGTGAGTTTACCAGATTATTATGACAGTATCAATATAAACCCTTCATATCAATTAACACCAATTGGAGCAGCAATGCCTAATCTCTATATAGAGTCTGAAATTGCTAACGGGCAGTTTGTAATTGCAGGCGGTGTGCCTAACAAAAAAGTATCATGGCAAATTACGGCAGAACGTAATGACCCGTATTTCCAGCAAAACCCTGAAAAAAAACAGGATGTTGTAACTAAAGAAGGATCTAGAAATGGTAAGTATTTCAATCCAGAATTGTACAATCAGCCAAAGGAAAAAGGGATGTTTTATAATGCAAATAAAGAGAAGCAAGAACTTACGAAAGTAAGAAACTCTAATACCAAACAATTAGAAGATCGTAAAGCTGAGTCTGCTGAAGCAATTAAAGAAGAAAAAGTTGAAGACAAAAAGTAATTTGCAAACTTATATTTGTCTTTACATATAACAGGAAAGACTTATCTTTGAAAAAAAAATATATTGGATTTCAATTTTAAGTCAGCAATAAATCACATAAATGAGGGTGTTGTCACTTGGTCTTCTCCAAGTAACATCGCTCTCATTAAGTATTGGGGAAAAAAGGAAAGTCAAATTCCTGAGAATCCGTCTATTAGTTTTACATTAAATGATTGTAAAACGACAACAACTCTTAAATATGCTAAAAAAGAGGATGTCAATCATTTTTCATTTGAAATCTATTTAGATGGAGAACAAAAAGATGATTTTAAACCAAAAATCGAAACGTTTTTTAAGCGTATTGAACATTACGTCCCTTTTTTAAAAGAGTATCATTTTACAATTGAAACCTCTAATACATTTCCGCACAGTTCAGGAATTGCGTCTTCAGCCTCTGGAATGAGTGCTTTAGCATTATGTATCATGAGTATTGAGAAAGCCTTGTCTGAGACGTCTTCAAGTGAGGATCAGATGTCTCAAAGTTATTTCAACAAAAAAGCTTCATTTTTAGCGCGCTTAGGTTCCGGAAGTGCTTGTCGCAGTATTGAAGGCGACTTAATCGTTTGGGGCGAACATAAAGAAATTAAAGGGAGTTCTGATGCTTATGGTATCGTATATCCTTACGAAGTTCATGACCATTTTAAAAACTATCAGGATACAATTTTGCTGGTCGATAAAGGCGAAAAGCAAGTAAGTAGCACTGTAGGTCATAATTTAATGCATAACCATCCGTTTGCCAAGCGTCGTTTTGAGCAAGCGCATGAACATATGTCTAAGTTAATAGCGATATTAAAAACAGGAGACTTAGATGCTTTTATTGAAATTGTTGAAAGCGAGGCACTTACTTTGCACGCCATGATGATGACAAGCTTGCCTTATTTTATTTTAATGAAACCCAATACTTTAGAAATCATTAATGCTATTTGGGCTTATCGAAATAGAACCAAGTCCAAAATTTGTTTCACTTTAGATGCAGGAGCCAATGTTCATGTATTATATCCGGAAAATGAAAAGGATGCGGTTATGGAATTCATTAATAATGAATTAGTTGTCTATTGTCAAAACAGGCATTATATTAGCGACCAAATTGGTTTTGGTGCAAACCAAATACAATAATAATACGTATATTTGTTAAAGGAAATTGCTCTAAATACATGAAAGGACCATTATTTTATTCAAAAATTTTACTCTTTGGTGAGTACGGAATCATTAAAGATTCTAAAGGTTTATCGATTCCATATAACTTTTATAAAGGTGCTTTAAAGACAGATGAAAATCCGTCTCAAGAGGCTATTAGATCTAATGAAAGTTTACAACGCTTTGTCGCTTATTTAAAAGATATCGATGCTGAGTTGGTAACCTTTGATATTGAGACTTTAACTCAGCATGTCAATGCTGGTATGTATTTTGACTCTTCTATACCTCAAGGTTATGGTGTTGGTAGTAGTGGTGCATTGGTCGCTGCGATTTATGATAAATATGCCTTTGATAAAATCACAGTTTTAGAAAATCTAACACGAGAAAAATTACTCAAATTAAAAGCTATTTTTTCTGAAATGGAATCATTTTTCCACGGGAAATCATCTGGATTAGATCCTTTAAATAGTTATTTAAGTATTCCGATTTTAATCAATTCAAAAGATCATATTGAAGCCACAGGAATCCCAGCGCAACAAACGGATGGTAAAGGTGCTGTGTTTTTATTAGATTCAGGAATTATTGGAGAAACGGCTCCTATGGTTCGTATTTTTATGGAAAACATGAAGCAAGAAGGCTTTAGAAGTATGCTTAAAGATCAGTTCATTAAACATACCGATGCCTGTGTAGATGATTTCTTAAAAGGTGATGTAAAGTCATTGTTTAAAAATACGAAGCAATTATCAAAAGTGGTTCTTAACCATTTTAAACCTATGATTCCTAAACAATTTCATGAACTTTGGAAAAAGGGAATTGAAACTAATGAATATTATCTTAAACTTTGTGGTTCTGGAGGAGGAGGTTATATCTTAGGATTTACACAAGATATTGAAAGAGCTAAGCAATCACTTAAAGATTATAAATTAGAAGTCGTTTATAACTTCTAATCGCTTATCATTCTGAAACTATTTCAGAATTTCATCAACCTTTTTTATGTTTAACCGAAGACAAAAACATATTCTACTTAAGTTTTTTAGCATGTTTTCTGTCGTTCGTGGGTACAATATTCTTATTGTCGTAATTGCACAATACTTGACGTCGGTTTATATTTTAGCCCATGATAAACCACTAAAAAAAGTACTGTTTGATGTCAATTTATTGATGTTGGTTTTGGCTTCTGCAGCAACCATAGCAGCAGGTTATATTATTAATAATTTTTATGATTCTGAAAAAGATTTAATCAACCGACCTAATAAGTCAAAGTTAGATCGACTCATTAGTCAAAACACAAAACTCTCGTTCTATTTTGTGCTCAATTTTGCGGCTGTCATCATGGCAAGTTATGTCTCATTTAATGCCGTATTATTTTTTTCGTTTTACATTTTTAGCATTTGGTTCTACTCACATAAGTTGAAAAAGCTGCCTTTCATTGGAAACCTGACCTCTGCTGTATTGACCATATTACCATTTTTTGCCATTTTTCTTTATTATAAAAACTTCGAAACGGTCATTTTTGTTCATGCAGTATTCTTGTTTCTAATGATTTCAATGCGAGAGTTAACCAAAGATTTAGAAAATATGAAGGGTGATTTATTACTAAACTATAAAACCATCCCTATTGTTTACGGAGAGAAAGCCTCAAAAATCATGTTGACACTTTTAATCGTATTAACAAGTGTGCCGGTGTATCTATTACTTCGTCGTTTTGATGTTGGGCACATGGATTTATTTTTTTACCTCTCTGTAATTTTACTTCTTATTTTTCTACTACTACTCTGGAAGTCAAAAACCAAAACACACTACCTGATATTACATAATATCTTAAAATTTATTATTGTCGCAGGTGTATTTTGTATTGTCTTAATAAATGTCAATGTTGTTTTAAATCGTATTTAAATGAATCATAAACTTAAAGTTGCCTTAGCTCAAATTGCACCAGTTTGGCTGAATAAATCGGAAACACTTTTAAAAGTTGAGCGTTCTATTGTTGAGGCTTCTCAAGAGCAGGCTGAACTTATTGTTTTTGGCGAAGGCTTAGTGCCTGGATATCCATTTTGGTTAGCTTTAACTGGAGGAGCAGAATGGAATACAAAGGTCAATAAAGAATTACATGCTCATTATGTAAATAATGCTATTACCATAGAAAAAGGAGATTTAGATGCCATTTGTAAACTGGCAAAGCACTATGAAATGGCAGTATATTTGGGTGTTATTGAACGTCCTCAAGATCGCGGAGGTCACAGTGTTTATGCGTCATTGGTTTATATTAATCAGGAAGGAACTATTCAATCTGTACATCGAAAACTTCAGCCTACTTATGATGAACGTTTAACCTGGGCTCCTGGAGATGGTAACGGATTGCAAGTTCACAATTTAAAAGCATTTACTGTTGGTGGATTGAATTGTTGGGAAAACTGGATGCCTTTGCCCAGAGCGGCACTTTATGGTTTGGGTGAAAATTTACATGTAGCTGTATGGCCAGGCAGTGAGCATAATACTAAGGATATTACACGTTTTATAGCTCGGGAATCACGTTCGTTTGTGATTTCAGTATCGAGCCTAATGACTGTTGAAGATTTTCCGAAGGATACGCCTCATTTAAATCGAATATTAGAAAATGCACCACAAGTTTTGGCTAATGGAGGTAGCTGTATTGCTGGTCCAGATGGTGAGTGGCTTGTAGCTCCTGTTTTACATACAGAAGGATTGATTTATCACACCATTGATTTTAATCGTGTATTAGAAGAACGTCAAAATTTTGATCCTGTAGGTCATTATTCCAGACCAGATGTTACTCAATTAACAGTACATCGTGAACGACAATCTACAATTAAATTTGTAGATTAGTTCAACTAATATACTACCTTTGCGCAAAATTTAGTTATCATGAGCAGACAGCAAGGACGTAGTGAAAAGGGAAAATCTTCAGGGAGAGGACAAAGTAAGCCTACCAATAAGCGATCAGGTAGAGGAGGAGAACATGTCAAAGGTAAAAGCTTTGCTCGTGGAAATGCGCCAGTGAAAAAGAAACCTGCTTCTGCATCAAAGTCATCTAATCCAGATGAAATCCGATTGAATAAATACATTGCTAATTCTGGAATTTGCTCGCGTAGAGATGCTGATATGCACATTTCCGTAGGTAGTGTAACCGTTAACGGAAAAGTGATCACTGAAATGGGTTATAAAGTAAAATTAGATGATGAAGTGCGCTTTGATGGTGCTCGAATTAACCCAGAAAGGAAAGAATACATACTATTAAATAAGCCTAAAGGATTCGCTACCACAACCAGTGAAAGTAAAGGACGTACAGTTATGGATTTGGTTGCCAATGCTACCAATGCACGTATTAAACCTATAGGTCGATTAGGCCGAAATTCAACAGGGTTACTTTTATTTACTAATGATGATGCAGTTGTAAAAAAGTTTACAAACTCTAAAAATGGTGTGAGCCGTTTATTTGAAATTGAGTTGGATAAAAACTTAAAGCATGATGACTTTAAGAAGATTCAAGAAGGTTTTAAAATTGAAGGTAAACTCGTGTCTGTAGAAGAAGTGAGTTATATTGATGGAGAACCAAAAAATAAAATTGGTCTAAAAATCAAAAACACAGGTAATACCATTTTGCATACTATTTTCGACTATTTTAAATACGATATTATTCGTGTTGATTGTGTTCAAATAGCACATCTAACTAAAAAAGATTTACCACGAGGTCACTGGAAACATTTAACGCAACAAGAGGCGAATACCTTACAGATGCTGTAATTGTTTTAATGTTTTAAACGTACAGAAAGAATTCTGACATCTGAAATCGGACGATCATACGCTCCAGTTTTAGTTTTAGCAACAGAATCAATTACTTCCATTCCATCAATAACTTGTCCGAAAACAGTATAATTTTGATCCAGATGAGGTGTGCCTCCAATGGTTTTGTACACCTTACGATGTGATTCTGGAATTGTATAAGGCTCAAAGTTAGTATAGTCTTCCGCGAGAACATTAATACTATCATTCAGTTTTTGTATTTGAGCATCATCATCTGTATCTATGACCTTTGAAAAACTATCCCAAAGTGTTTTGTATGCCGAATCATTGATTACATAGTGTCTGGCAAGCATTTTATTAATTCTTGACTGTGCACTATCTAAAAGGCTATCGTTAAAAATTTTTCCTTGTACAATAAAAAATTGCATAGCGCTTGAAGCTCTATTAGGACTTTCTTCCCGTGCAGTAGCGAGTGCACCTTTTTTGTGAAATAAATCAGGATTAAATTCAGCATTTACTCTATAGTTTAAATCACCTTCACCTAGCAAATTGTCTGATGCTGCATACTTGCTATCAGGATCACCACCTTGAATCATGAAATTTTCAATGACCCTATGAAACAGTAAACTGTCATATGCTTTTTCAGAAATAAGCGTTATAAAATTATCGCGATGCAATGGGGTTTCATTATATAACTCTAATGTCATTGTACCATGACTGGTAATCATCTCTACTTTTTGCCGTTCATCAATAGGTATGTTAACAGATTCTGATTTAGGTTTACAATTGCATAATAGTGCAAATACAGATAAAATCAGTACTAGTCTATAGTGTGTTTTCATAAGCTTGATTAACTTTTAACTTTAAAGGTATATGTTGATACCAAATCATCACCTATAAACAAATGTACATCATAAAAACCATCATAATTAAATGTATAATCAAAGGTTAATGACTGGTCATGTGTTGAAATGATTTCAGGTCGTATTTTTTTACTGTTAAATCCATCGTCAATTTCCAATCTGATGTGTTGTTGAGTTACAGATTTTTGAAGTTGATATTGAAACCTAACCGTTTGATATCTATTGATGAAGTTATGAAATTTTTTGGGAGTACTATGCATTGTGAGGTTTCTGTAAGCCTTGCCATAGATAATTGGCGCTTCCATAAAACTCTCAAAAGAAGGCGCTTGATCACCTAAAAGTGTCCAGTTTTGGTCAATAGGATAGTGGTTTACTGCAAAAAATTTTGGGTTTACTAAAAAGAAGCCTTTGATGTATTCATATTTTAAACTATCGGAAACAGGATTTTCTAGTCCGCTGGCCCAAGTTGGATCACAGAGATACCATTTGTTATTCAGCATAACAGCATTCCAGGAATGGTTAGGTGCATGAAGTTTAGCTACATTAATGGTACTTGTACGGCCATAACCATGGATGATTTCACATTGTATATCGGCTAATTTAGATAACTCTTTCAGAATATAGGCATATCCAGTACATATGGTTTTTTTATGTTTTACTAGCTTACGAAAAATATCTTTTGTAACCTCGTCATTCCATGCTTGAAGACTAAGACTATCATTGCGATACTTGTCTCGATTTTTCATGTTCTTAGCATAAAGCCCGTAGTCATTTGTAAGATTCGTACACACCCACATATAAATCGCTCTAAACCGTTCTACATCTGTATGTAAATTCGATGTCAGTTTATAGGAAAGTTGAGGTAAATTATCTAGCCCTTCACTTTTGCATGCCAATGCAATGCTATCTGCTTTTCGAAAATCTATATGATCAAAATCAGAAATTTGAGCATTAGATTGGAATGCAATAATGAAGAGTGCTATGTACCTTATCAATGTCATTTAAATAAGGTTATAGGTGTTAATTTGAGCGTTTAGATTTGTAAGGCTTATTAGACTCTAAAGCTCCTAAGATTTCTACAATGTCTGTTTCTAATACGACTTTTAAAAAGCTTGTGTTTTTCTGAATTTTAATTTCTTTCATTTCATAGCCTAAGAAACTAAATACTAATACATCACCAGGTTGTAAAGCTTTAGGAAAAGTAAATGCTCCGTTCTCATCAGAAACAGTTCCAATTTTACTATTCTTTAACGTAATACTCGCACCTAGTAAAGGTCCGTTTTCATCATTGACAGTTCCTTTAACAGTAACCTCTTGATTAGATTGTGTTGAAGTGGCTGTTGTTTGGGTTTGCGCATACATAGGGTTGTATGCTAATATTGCTATCATCATCATAGCAATTAAGCCAAAGCTTTTCATTGGAAAATTAAATTGTGTTTTCATAATTATAGTGTTTTAATCAAATCTAATAACTCTTGTTATAGTATTAAAATACCTTTTAGGTAATGCAAGACTTGGGTTAGTGAAAACCACTTTTCACTGAGTGATTTATAAAATTAAAGATTAAATCACTAATACACAGAAAATAATAGTTAAAAATAAAATCAAAAAAAACATAAAAAAATGTTGTGTGTCAAAAAATAAATTAAATTTGCGCCATCTTTTGAAATAATATTACAAAAGATCATAGCATTTAGCTGAACAAATTGAAACGTGTTTTTACGTTCGGGTTTTTGAACATCAGGAAGTCATATTCAAAAGCTGCTTATAGATTAAGTAACCGAATTTTAGAGCTAACTTCCGCTTACTACATTTTTATGAGCCAACACTTGTATGGCTTTATTCCTACTACTCATCCTCAACTGCAGGTATGATATCTATTTGTGTTTAATGTTTTGATTTCAAAAGGGCTACATGTCGTTAGTTTTTGATATCAATTTCATTTTAGCTTAACCTCGTGTTAACCTTTACCTTTTACATTTAACTTTTTTAAACATATAATGAATACAAAATATATTGATTTGGTAAATCAAACTTTTGATTTTCCACAACCAGAATTTAAACTTGAAAATAAAACTTTAGAATTTCATGACGTCAACCTTATGCAATTGGTTGAACAGTATGGCGCTCCATTAAAGTTCACCTATTTACCTCAAATATCTAATAATATAAATCGTGCTAAACAATGGTTTGCCGATGCTATAGAAAAGAACAATTATAAGGGTAAATACAACTATTGTTATTGTACCAAAAGTTCACATTTTAAGCATGTTTTAGATGAGGCTTTAAAAAATAATATTCATATCGAAACGTCATCAGCTTTTGATATTGATATTGTTGAACGTTTAAAAGCAGAAGGAAAGATAACTAACGACACTTTTGTGATTAGCAACGGATTTAAACGTGCTCAGTATGTGACCAATATTGCAAGATTGATTAATAATGGTCATAAAAATGCAATTCCTATTATTGATAATTACGAAGAAATTGAACTCTTATCAGCTGAAATCAACGGGAAGTTTAATGTTGGAATTAGAATAGCTTCGGAAGAAGAACCTAAATTTGAATTCTATACGTCTAGACTTGGTATTGGTTATAAAAACATTGTGCCTTTTTATAAGAATCAAATTCAGAATAATGAGAACGTAGAACTTAAAATGCTTCACTTTTTTATCAACACAGGAATTCGTGATAATGCATATTACTGGAACGAATTGTCCAAGTGTTTAAAGGTGTATACCAGCCTGAAGAAAATTTGTCCTTCATTAGACAGTTTAAACATTGGTGGCGGATTTCCGATTAAAAACTCTTTAGCATTTGATTTTGATTATGCATATATGGTTGATGAAATTGTAAATCAAATCAAACTAGTTTGTGAAGAAGAAGGTGTTGATGTGCCTCATATTTTTACAGAATTTGGAAGCTTTACAGTAGGTGAAAGTGGCGGAGCGATCTATGAAATATTATATCAAAAACAACAAAACGATCGTGAAAAGTGGAATATGATTAACTCGTCATTCATCACAACATTACCAGATACTTGGGCCATCAACAAGCGTTTTATCATGCTTCCAATCAACCGATGGCATGATAGTTACGAACGTGTCCTCTTAGGTGGTTTAACTTGTGATAGTGATGATTATTACAATAGCGAACAGCATATGAATGCTATTTACCTTCCAAAGTACAATAAAGACAAACCCTTATATATTGGATTTTTCAATACAGGAGCTTACCAGGAAACTATTGGAGGATTTGGAGGATTACAACACTGTTTAATTCCATCACCAAAGCATATTTTAATTGATAAGGATGATGAAGGTAACATCACCACAAAACTATTTAATGAACAACAAAAAAGTGAAGACTTACTTAAAATACTAGGATATGAAAATAATATGGAGACTTCAGAACCTACATCCAAAATATTAGAAACATCCTTAAATACTCAATAATTAAAAAAATGAAAACTAAAACTTACGCAGGAATAGAAGACCAGTATTCTAAATTAGACAGTTCTAAAATTGTATTAATTCCAGTACCTTATGATGGTACAAGTACCTGGCAAAAAGGAGCAGATCAAGGACCTGAAGCTTTTTTGAATGCTTCCGAAAACATGGAGCTTTACGACATTGAGACTGAAACAGAAGTGTATAAGCAAGGTGTGTATTTAGCCGAACCTGTGACTGAAAATTCATCGCCAGAACAGATGGTTGATGCTGTTCATAAAACAGCTAAAACTTATATTAAAAAGAACAAATTTGTTACGACTTTTGGAGGTGAGCATTCTATATCTATCGGAACCATTAGAGCTTTTAACGAATGTTTCGATAATCTAACGGTTTTACAAATTGATGCACATGCCGATCTCAGAAAAGAATATCAGGGAAGTCGATGTAATCATGCTTGTGCTGTATATGAAGCAAGTCAAACAACAAATTTGATTCAGGTTGGAATTCGTAGTATGGATGTTATGGAAACAACAGTAATGGATACTGAAAAAGCATACTTTGCTCACGAAATGGCTGAAGATGATAGCTGGATGGATTCTGCAATTGATCAAATGACCGATAATGTGTATATCACTTTTGATCTCGATGCTTTTGATCCTTCAATTATGCCATCAACAGGAACTCCAGAGCCTGGAGGATTATTGTGGTATGAAACGATAGAGTTTTTACGTCAGGTGTTTGAAGAAAAAAATGTAGTAGGTTTTGATATTGTAGAATTATGTCCTAATCCAAAAGAAAAATCTTCAGATTTTTTAGCGGCTAAATTGTATTATAAAATGCTTACTTATAAATTTTTGAATGATGATGCAGATGATGATTTTGATAACAATTTTAACGCATCTAAAATAGCTAATAACAAGGTTTCTAAATTTAATGACGACGATGACAACTAAAGGAAGTATTTCACAATTTATAGAAAAGTATTATTTACACTTTAATGCAGCAGCTTTAGTAGATGCAGCAAAAGGATATGAAGCCCAGTTAAATTCAGGGTCAAAAATGTTAGTGTCTCTTGCTGGTGCCATGAGTACAGCCGAATTAGGAAAGATATTTGCAGAAATGATTCGTCAGGATAAAGTACATATTGTATCCTGTACTGGAGCCAACTTAGAAGAGGATATCATGAATTTAGTCGCACATTCACACTATAAGCGCGTGCCTCATTATCGTGATTTAACAGCTCAAGATGAATGGGATTTATTAGAAAAAGGCTTAAACAGAGTTACCGATACTTGTATTCCTGAAGAAGAAGCATTCCGAAGAATACAAGAGCATATCGTGAAAATATGGAAAGATGCCGAAGCTAAAGGTGAGCGTTATTTGCCTCATGAGTACATGTATAAACTATTACTTTCTGGTGTGTTAGAAGAGCATTATGAAATCGACTTAAAAGATTCTTGGATGTATGCAGCTGCTGAAAAAAACCTGCCTATTGTTTGTCCAGGATGGGAAGACAGCACGATGGGGAATATCTTTGCCAGTTATGTACTTAAAGGCGAATTAAAAGCCAGTACCATGAAATCAGGAATTGAATACATGACGTTTTTGGCAGATTGGTATACCGATAATTCAGATAATGGGATAGGGTTCTTTCAGATTGGAGGTGGCATTGCAGGAGATTTCCCTATTTGTGTAGTGCCAATGTTGTATCAGGATATGGAGCGTACAGACACACCTTTCTGGAGTTATTTTTGCCAGATAAGTGATTCTACAACCAGTTATGGATCGTACTCTGGAGCTGTTCCTAATGAAAAAATAACTTGGGGTAAACTTGATATTGATACACCAAAATTTATCATCGAAAGTGACGCCACAATTGTAGCACCATTAATATTTGCTTACCTTCTAGGACTGTAATGGAAGACCATAAAATTGAAAATATAGAGCTGAAATATTTGACTGTTGATGATTTCGAAGAATTGAAATCTGCAACACTCGAATCCTATGGAGGTGTATTGAATTCCTATTGGAAAAAACAGCATATCCAACAATTAACATCAATATTTCCTGAAGGACAAGTCGTTATCAAAATAGATGGAAATATTGCAGGATGCGCATTGTCATTAATTGTAGATTACGATAGTATTGACGATAATCATACCTATGCCGATATTATTAAAGGGGATTCTTTCAAAAATCATGATCCTGATGGTGATATTTTATACGGAATAGATGTGTTTATCAAACCCGAATACAGAGGTTTGCGTTTAGGTCGTCGTTTGTATGATTACCGAAAGGAAATCTGCGAAAACTTAAATTTGAAAGGTATTGTATTTGGAGGAAGAATGCCTAATTACCATAAACATAAAGCATTAACACCTAAAGAATATATTGAAAAAGTAAAACGAAAGGAAATACATGATCCTGTTTTGAATTTTCAAATTTCTAATGATTTTCATCCGGTTCGCATTTTAAAAGGCTATCTGGAAGGTGATACAGCTTCTAATGAGTATGCGGTATTAATGGAATGGGATAATATCTATTACACAAAAAAAACAAAAGTTGCTAGTACTGTAAAAACAGTCGTGAGATTGGGTCTTATTCAATGGCAAATGCGAACCTATAACAGCTTAGAGGAGTTGATGCAGCAAGTCGAATATTTTGTGGATAGCGTAGCAGCATACAGATCTGATTTTGCGTTGTTTCCAGAGTTTTTCAATGCACCATTGATGGCGAAGTATAATCACATGCACGAACCAGATGCTATCAGAGAATTAGCTAAATATACTCAGGTTATTGTTGAAAAAATGCAACAATTATCTATTTCGTACAATATCAATATCATTACTGGAAGCATGCCAGAACTTATAGAAGATAAGTTGTTTAATGTTGGTTACTTATGTCGTAGAGATGGTAGTTTAGAACGCTATGAAAAAATTCATGTCACTCCAGATGAAGCTAAAGTTTGGGGCATGCAAAGAGGTCATAAATTAAATACTTTTGAAACAGATGCTGGTAAAATAGGCATTTTAATATGTTATGATTCTGAGTTTCCAGAATTATCAAGATTATTAGCTGATGAAGGTATGGATATTCTGTTTGTGCCTTTCCTAACCGATACTCAAAACGGATATTCTCGAGTACGTTTGTGTGCGCAGGCAAGAGCCATAGAAAATGAGTGTTATGTTGCTATTGCTGGTAGCGTTGGTAATTTACCAAACGTAAATAATATGGATATCCAGTATGCGCAATCTGCAGTATTTACACCTTGTGATTTCTCATTTCCAAGTAATGGAATCAAAGCTGAAGCCACAACTAATACTGAAATGATACTGGTTGCAGATGTCGATTTGAGCTTATTGAGAGAATTACACTCTTTTGGTGCGGTGAAAAATTTAAAAGACCGAAGAAAAGATGTTTATGACGTTATACGTGTAAAAGAATAAATAGTATATTTATCATAAATTAGCTCCAATTATTATAAAAAAATGAAACACAAAGACGCAAACTTAAAACGAGTTATTGTAGATTTTAAAAAGTTAACACCTGAAATCTTAGCACTATTGGTTGATAAATATCCCGATGGATATGATGATGATCATATCATATCATTTAGAAATGCCAATAATGAAATTGTTGAAGCTGTTGAAGTCACAACCGAGGATACAAAGTACCTAGTTAAAGTAAGTACAAAATTAGAAGTGACTATGGAAAATTATGATGAAGATGATTATGAAGATTTTGATAACGATGATCCAGATGCAGTTCAAGATCCAGATTTAGCAGGAGATGATGATGATTTAGATGACATGGATTAATTGTAAGGCATCCTTGAAATTTTAACATCTAAACGTACCATAAAAACGTATATCTAATATACCGTACACGAATCGATATGCGATAGAATTAAAAATGACTTTAGATACAAACGGCAAATTTTTATAAAAAAACATAATATTAACAACACAAACTAACGTGTAACATGAAAACAAAATCAGTAGTTTTAATTAGTTTTTTAGTAATGTCTTTTATTGCATTAACTTCAATGAATACATTACAAGATTCATCTACTTTTGAAGGAAAGTACGATGGTCGCGAAGAATATGGTTACAGTTTTACTGGAATCAATGCAGCAGGTGAGGAGTATAATATGTCATTTCATAACGTAGAAGCTTCTGTTTTAAAAACGTTTGATCTTAACTCTGCTAATCAGATTGGGACAAAGTTTCAAGTGACTTATACTACTAAAATAGAAATAGAAAAGGATGAGTATGGTATGGATGATGAAACTGAAATACTTACAATTGTAGCCCTAAAAAAACTCTAGTTTTAATATCAATTTATGATGGAGCCAACTCTTTTTGAGTTGGCTTTTTTATGAACACTTCCCATATAAAAACAGAATACACAACGATATATTCTAAAGCTATAATCCATAAGTTTTCAGACTTGTCAGCTTTGTTGAGGTGGATGTACGCCAGATAACTTAATATAATAACAAAACTCCAAACCAAAGGAAACTTGTAATTAGTAAAAACACTTAATATCAAAAGCGTGGCAATATACCATGGATGAACAGTGGTACTTAAAAACAGGTAAATCGTAAATGCAAATAGCATCGTTATGATGAGGTGTTGGGTCTCTGTTTTTCTTCGGAAAAAGGCTAAGCCTATCACAATTAAAAACACCAAAATAGCTAATACTTTTCCTATCACAGCTATTTCATTATAGCCTCTAAATAGATACCCAATTTCACGAGCAACATAATATACACTGGCATTAAATTCGAAATTCTGAAACCAGAGTCCGACGGTTTGCGCATAATTATTTACAAATTCTAAAGAGAAAAACGGAGCAAATAATACAAGAGTAATACTTCCAACTATGATATAAAAAGAAAGCAGTTTTTTGAAATCAATAGACCTCGTATTTGAAGTCTTTTTGAACCAGAAAAGGTATAAAGGTAAAAACAGTAGCGGAATTAATTTTACCGAAATGGATATGGCAAATACCACGGCTGCCCATTTCCATTTGCCTATATGTAGAAGGTATAAACTCCACACTAAAAAGAAAATCATTACAGCTTCAAAATGAAGGTTTCCGGTTAATTCTATAATAATAAACGGATTGAGAATATACCAAAAAATGTTTTTTTCAGATAGATTTAAATGTTTGAGTAATCGCTTTCCAAAGACTAATGTTCCAAAATCTGCAGCAATGATTAATAGACGCAACACAATGGCAGCACCTAAAATTGTGTGCCCCGAAAACAAACCAGCAATGACAAAACACAATTGATTAATTGGCGGATAATTCGTGTAGTGGCTTCCGTTGAGTTCTCCCATGCCAGCATAAAGCGCTTCAGCTTCAGCCACGGGTAACTCACCACCTGCTTCTATGAACGATTGTGGTAGGTATAAATACGGATTTAATCCTTCTAAAATCATGCGTCCATCCCATATAAATCGGTAGAAATCCTGGGACAGATTCGGAATGGCTAGAATAAAAATAGCACGACTTATAAACGCAACAATACTTAAAAACTTAATATTGTTTTTGGCATATTTCAGTAGTAAAAGAAAGACAACCCAAAGTAAGCTGTAGAGAACAATCAGTTTTGTGTAATCGGTTCTTACTAAATCATAAGCAAATAAACCATAGAGAAAAAAGCTAACACAGGTGAGCAATAGAGGAACTTTATAAAGTTTCCAGAACTGCATTACACTTTAGAAGATATAGATTTAAAAAACACATAGCCAAAGCCTAAAAAGAGCATCAAATGGAAAGGAAATAATCCAAAATCTCCACCTTGATCACCAACAACAAAAGCATAGTACAACCCAAATCCAAAATACAACATCAGAAGTCCTTCAATAGCAACGTTTAAGGAGAGTTTTTTTCTTAAATATTTATTGCCTTTCCAGGAGTCTTTAATTGAACTGATATTAAATTTGGGTGTTCTAACAAACTCACTGCGTTTACCAACATGACCTTCTATAACCGCAATCGAATTATGCAAAGAAAAGCCCATGGCAATTGAGAAAAAAGTAAAGAACATACCAATATATCCAAAGAATTTCTTAAACCCGCTTCCATAAATCTGCTTATACATAAACCAGTAACAGATAAAGAAAATAACAGTGCTCATAACGAAGAAACTCATAAAGTAAAAGTAAAACCGTAAATGTGCATATTCATTTTTGATGTATAACATCGGGATGCTTAATATCGCAACGATAAATACATTTAAAAACATAGTACTGTTAAGCAAATGAAGCAAGCCATGAATTTTCGTTTTGGTCGAAATATTATTAGATTTTAATACGCGCCAAAGCATTTTTCTAAAGTTTTCAGCTCCACCTTTGTTCCATCTAAATTGTTGCGAACGCGCAGCACTAATCACCACAGGTAATTCGGCAGGTGTTTCAACATGTTCTAAATACTTAAATTTCCAGTTTTTAAGTTGTGCTCTGTAACTTAAATCTAAATCTTCGGTTAAGGTGTCGCCTTCCCAGTTTCCGGCATCAATAATACATGCTTTACGCCAAACGCCTGCTGTACCATTAAAATTTATAAAGTGACCTTTGCTATTTCTTCCGACCTGTTCGAGTGTGAAATGCGCATCTAAAGCAAAGGCTTGAATTTTTGTAAGTATCGAATAGTTTCTGTTGATATGTCCCCATCGGGTTTGAACCACGCCAATTTTAGCATCTTTAAAATAAGGAATTGTACGTTTTAACCAGCTTTTCTGCGGAAGAAAATCGGCATCAAATATGGCAATAAATTCGCCTTTAGCAATTTTAAGTCCTTCTTTAAGTGCTCCTGCTTTAAAACCACTTCGGTCAGTTCTGGTAATATGATGTATGTCTAGACCTGAAGCCTGAAGTGTTTCTATATGCTTTCTGGTCGTTTCAACAGTTTCATCTGTAGAATCATCAAGCACCTGAATTTCAAGTTTGTCTTTGGGATAATCGATACAGGCAATATTATCGAGCAAACGCTCCATAACATACATTTCATTAAATACAGGAAGTTGAATTGTTACCAAAGGCACTTCATCTGGATTAGAAAAGTCAAATGTCTCACAGGTTGTATCTGATTTTTTTGAAGACAGATAATTATAGAGCAAATTTAACTGAGCTAATGCATATAAAAATATGAGCAGAATAGCTACGGTATATATAGCAATTATGATAGTTTCAAGAATCATTTTTTAAAACTGTATTTAAAAATCCAACCTAAGATTTTTACGCCTGCAAATATAGCACCTTTTACCGTACCTGAAACTTTTGAGACACCTATTCTATTTCGGTAGTTTACTGGGACCTCAACATAGGTCAGTTTTTGGCGTAAGACTTTAAGTTGCATCTCAACCGTCCAGCCATAGGTTTTGTCTTCCATTTTTAACTGAAGCAGCTTATCATATTTAATTGCTCTAAATGGACCCAAATCTGTAAATTTTGCTCTAAATAAAATCGACATAAGCGTTGTTGCAAGCCAGTTTCCGAAGATTTGAGGTACAGTCATCGCACCTTTTTCTCGTAAGGCTTTCACACGAGCGCCAATAACAAAATCGGTATTATTTGCTATTATAGGTTGTACAATTTTTGTGAGTTCTTCAGGGTAATCACTGTAATCACCATCTAAAAAAACGATGATGTCTGGTTGCTGTTCAGTATTTAAATTTGCTATATAATCCATGCCTTTTAAACAGGCATAACCATAACCTCTATTGGTTTCTTTAAGAACTGTGGCTCCAGCATGTTTAGCATTAATTTCGGTATCATCGTTAGAGTTATTGCTCACCACGATAATTTCGCTAACAATGTCTGGAATATCCTTAATCACATGTGCAATAGAATCGGCTTCGTTATAAGCCGGAATGATGACTTTTATGTTGGTCATTGAAGGTCTTTTAAGCTATTCTCTTTTTTAAATGAACGATAATCGGTCCATGTTTTAATCTTCTTTCCTTCGGAAAATTTTACAGCTGCAACCAACTTTTCATTTTTATACATGAGGCAATATCCGTTTTTTTGATTGTTTTTTAGCTGACACTTATGATTTATTTTTCCATTGGAATCATAAAAAAGCCACCATTTATGTTTTTTACCATGTTCAAAATGACCTTCACTTTCTTTAGTGCCATCATGTCTATAGTATGTCCAGTATTTGGTTTCTTTTCCTAAAGCAAAATGTCCCTCGCGTTGAATGGTTCCATTAGCATGATAAAATTTCCAATAGTCAGTCTTTTTAGAATTAAGTAGCCATCCTTCGGACGCTAAGGTGCCATCATCAAAATAATTTTTTTGATATGTTTTTTGTGCCGTACTGTTAAAACTTAGTAACAGTAGACATATACTAGCAATGAACTTCATATTTTTTTTTGATTAAAATGAGTTGAGGCTTATTTTTGATTGACTAAATCCATTAAGTCAACATCGTTACCTAATAAAACTTCAGTCGGATTAATTCGCCCTTTCATACTGTCATTTTCTAATTTTAACACACCTCTTGGGCAAACAGCCGAACAAATGCCACAGCCAACACAACTAGAACGTACAATATTTTCACCTTTTTGAGCATAAGCACGTACGTCGATTCCCATCTCGCAGTAGGTCGAACAATTTCCACATGAAATACATTGTCCGCCATTAGTTGTTATTCTGAAACGCGAAAACATGCGCTGTTGAAATCCTAAAATTGCTGCCATCGGACAACCAAAACGACACCAAACGCGATTTCCGAAGATAGGATAGAAGCCGGTTCCAATAACACCAGAAAAAATGGCGCCAATTAAAAAGCCGTAAGTAGATCTTAGCGTTTCAGCTTTAAAAAGGAATAGTTTCGTTTCCGAACTAAATACATGAATCCCTATAAGTGCAATGATGATAACAAAATAACCAATAGCACCATATTTGGCATCTTTCCCTAATTCCTGACGTTTAAAAATCATAGTGAGTGCGAAAACCAAGGTTAAAAACCCAGCAACAGAAAACAAGAAAACATCTCTTGTGAGCCAGTATTTATTTGGGTCATAGCCTAGATAAGTATAAATTACGGCTGTGGTCATTAATACAACAAAAACAAGAACACTGTGAATCACCCAACGTTCTATTTTCCAAGCATTCTGGCTTTTATCGCTTAATTGTCTAAACGAATCTCCAGCAGTTTCGGCTAAACCACCACATCCACAAACCCATGAACAGTACCAGCGTTTACCATATTTAAAGGTAAGAATAGGTGTAATTACAAAAATGGAAAGGATTCCAAAAATAAGCATCACCATTCCTATAGTTCCACCATTAATAAATGAATCTACACGATACTGCTCAAAGTTATAGTAGTTAAGAGGCCATACGTTTTTAAGGTCGTTATAGGGTAAATCAGAATTCATAACATACATAAATTCCGGAATTAGAAATGCAAAAGCTAATTGAAAAAACATCACCGAAATGGTTCTAATTTGCTCATAGCGATTGTGACGATATTTTAATATAAATTTATAACCAAAGGCTAGAATGGCTACTGTATATAAGGTGCCATATACAAACCACTGACTTGCAGGTCTGCCACTAAGTAGTTTGCTCAAAGGATCAAATAAAGCAATTAAGCCTGTGTTTTCTGCGCCATCAGCTCCAGCACCTAAGAGACCTTCATAAAAATAGAGTACAACGTAAAATGAGGTTAATACGAGACCCGTAATCCAGCCTAAAGTCCCTCTTGACGATATCGATTTAAACCATACACCATCATTTTTAATCCCTTTTAATTTGGTGAGATAAGCATCATTTGCATAAATAATAGTTCCAATGGTAATCAAGGATAATGAAATGGTTAAAAAGATAGCTTTATTAGGTAAGTCTAAATTGAACAATGCCAACACCAGAATAAAGAGTCCGATAACTCCCATTCCTACAGCTACTTTTTGTTTTAGAGATAGATCTTGAGCATCAGGTTTTGCTAAAGACATACTTGGATTTAATTTATTACTCATGATGATGCGGTTTGTAGTTGGTTGTTGTAAGCGTTTAAAATGTCTTTTTCAAAATGTGTGTAAAATTCAGGATCAAAATTTGCGTCAGAGAGATGCGTCATCACATAATCTACATCTCGTTTTTCGGTAAGCCATCTGTCAAAAGTTTCGTGACGCATCCGTATTCCGAAGGTGTTAATTCCTAAAAACTCATTGTTGTTTTTGTTATAAGCTACAGTAATGCACTTGGTGTCATCATCATGTTTCCAGTGAAAATGAGATTCGTAATCTGGACGACCACGTTCACCAAAAACCCATCCGTAGGTTTGATATTCGATGTCTAAAAATTTAGCCGAATTAAACCAATGACCTGGTTTATATGCGATACGATTTCCGCAAATGGTTTGCGCTAATGTTTCTCCCATCATACGACCTGTGTACCAAACAGCTTCAATAGGTCTGCGGTTTCCAATAGCTTCATGTTGCTCTGCACAATCGCCAATAGCATAGACATCTGGAATGTTTGTTTCAAGGTAACGATTGACTTTCACACCGCGATCTGTTTCAATTTTTGAAGACTTTAAAAAGTCAATATTTGGAGAAACACCAGCCGTGAGTCCTACAACAGTACAAGGAATTTCTTCACCTGTTTCCTCTATGACTACCGATTTAACGTTTCCGTGTTCATCAGATTTGATTTCTTTTAAATTGGTAGATAAACGTAAGTCTATATGATGATTTTTAATATGTCTGTTAATCATTTGACTTTCCCCTTCAGGTAATACGCCATTCCAGAAGCTGGATTCTCTTACTAAAAAGGTTACAGGAATATTTCTGGAGTTTAGCATTTCAGCCAGCTCAATTCCAATCAATCCACCACCAACAATAAGAGCACGTTTACAAACCTTATTATTTGGAGCATATTTCTCAAGATTTTCTAAATCCTGTTTATGATACATGCCCATAACACCGTTTAAATCCTGACCTGGCCAGCCAAATTTATTGGGCTTACTTCCAGTGGCAATGATAAGTTTGTCATAGTTGAGCGTTTCACCGTTTGCAAACTGTAACGCTTTGTTGTCGGTGTCAACCTGTTCAACATAGGCTTTACGAAGTTCAATTCTGTTTTTCTTCCAAAACCAGTTTTCATAAGGCTGTGTGTGTTCAAATTTCATATGACCCATATACACATACATCAATGCTGTACGAGAAAAGAAGTAATCGGTTTCTGCAGATATGATTGTGATTTTTTTATCAGAAAGTTTTCTAATATGTCTCGCAAGTGTGACACCAGAAATTCCGTTTCCTATTATAACGATGTGTTCCATAAAGTTTGGTTGTTATGACGCTTCTGTCGAAACTAAAGGTAAGAACTTAATTACGCTTTCTAATTTATATCAATTTTAAATTAAAATTTTTTGTAAGGTTTTCTTCGGAAATAAGACACTCAAATTTTTTTAAAAACCTTGTAAGTAAAGGTGTTTTGAACGACTTAGCGATTATGAAATTATTAATTTAAGACTCAGTAATAATGAAAAAAATAATCATCTTAATCGCAATTTTCGGAATTAATAGTGCTGTATTTTCTCAAAGCACTGCCGAATTTTTTAAAACCGCAGATGCCTTCTTCAAAGCTCATGTTTCCAACGGAAAAGTCGCTTATGCACAACTACATGAAAACCCAGAAGTATTAGACAAATTAGTAAACTTAGCTGAAACGATTTCAGTACCAATATCAGATGCAAAAACTTATCAGGCGTTTTGGATTAACGCTTATAATATTTCTGTCATAAAAGGAATTATAGATCATTATCCTATCAATTCACCACTGGATAAAGTCGGCTTTTTTGATAAAACAGTTTACAAAATTGCGGGCGAATCTCTAACGCTAAATACCATTGAAAACAAAAAATTAAGAGCTCAATTTTCTGATGCACGATTTCATTTTGTATTGGTTTGTGGCGCTGTGGGTTGTCCGCCCTTAATTAACAAAGCCTATTTGCCAGATACTTTAGAAACGCAACTGCAGCAGCAAACAGAACTAGCCTTAAACAATCCAAATTTTATAAAGGTCAAGAAATCTAAAGTCGAGCTCTCAGAAATTTTTAAATGGTATAAGGAGGATTTTGTAAAAAAAGGTAATGAAATTGATTATATCAACAGATTTAGAACCGAAAAAATTGCTCCGAAAACTAAAATTTCTTACTACGCCTATAACTGGAATTTAAACCAACAATAAATCATATTAAAAGAACCAAACAAAATTGAAATGAAAAAAATAATCACATTTTTAGTTACACTTAGTCTTAGCTTTTCAGGGTTTTCACAAGAAGAATCTAATCAGGAAAAGAGCGTTATTCAAGAGTATACACCATCTAAATTATTAAATAAAGGCCAATGGGATATCAAATGGTTTAACAATTTATACACCCAAACCGAAAGCACATTTTCTGAAGGCACAGAGCCACGACAAACATTTTTTACCTCGACTGTAGATATTTTTACAGGGATTTCAAATTCAAGCAACTTTAATATAGGTCTGCTTTTAGAATTTCGATCTAATGTGATAAATGACCGAAATGCCCTAGATGTATTTGCTTTTGATGGCGAAAGCGGAACAGCGCGTTCGGGATTTACATCCTTTGCTCCTGCAGTAAAATTTAACCCGATTAAAAGTATAAGCAATTTTACAATTCAAACGGCTTTTCATATTCCGCTGGTCGATAACGAAACTGAAAATGGAGTGTTTCTTGATCAAAAAGGATTCATTTTTCAAAACCGATTTTTCTATGATTATACTTTTCCAGGAGACAAATGGCAAGTGTTTACCGAGTTAAATACCGAATATAACTTCGGAAAAAAAGAAGATAGCTTTGCTAATAATAGCTTATCGTTAACACCTGGTGTGTTCTTGAGCTATTTCCCAAGTCAGAAATTTACCATTTTAGGATTAGTACAACACTCGCAACGTATTGATACTGGAAATGATTTTGAACAGGATTTTACAGCAGTTGGTGGTGGTGCAAAGTATCAGTTAACCAAAGTACTCAATATTGAAACCTTATATACCAACTTTGTTCGCGGGAATAATACAGGTCTCGGACAAACATTTAACATAGGCTTAAGAGCCTTGTTTTAGTGATTAGTAGTAAATTAGGAGTCTAAACGTTTTATATATGATTTTTAGACTCCTTTTTTTATGCTGTATCCTCTCATCATGCGCTGCTCAGCAAGAGAAAATTAATGGTGTAAGTTTTGTGGCTTCTCGTGATGCGGTTTCCGATGTGCATACCAATCCAGTAGTTGAGGTAGGCGCTAATTATGCTGCAATTATGCCTTTTGGCTTTGTTAAAAGTATAGATCATCCCGAAATTGTTCATAATACCAATCGCCAATGGTTTGGTGAAACACGACCTGGAGGGAAACAGTACATTGAAGAGCTCAGAAAAAAACAGATTAAAATCATGGTGAAACCTCAAATTTGGATTCGACATGGCGAATTTACAGGTTTTATTAAAATGACGAGTGAAGCCGATTGGAAAGTATTTGAGGATTCCTATACGAGTTTTATTTTAGAATATGCCGAATTAGCTCAGGAAACCAAGGCCGAAATTTTATGTATTGGAACCGAATTAGAAAACTTCATTAAAGAGCGTCCCGATTACTGGCACAATCTCATTAAAAAAATAAAAACTGTTTATAAAGGAAAACTAACTTATGCCGCCAACTGGGACGAATTTAAACGCACGCCATTTTGGAGTGCTGTCGATTTTATAGGTGTTGACGCCTACTTTCCAGTAAGTGACAAACAAACGCCAAGTGTTGAAGATTGTAAAACCGGATGGAAAGACCATAAAGCCATTATTAAATCCCTTTCAGAAAAACATAATAAACCCATTTTGTTTACCGAATATGGCTATCGTAGTATGGATTTTACAGGAAAAGAACCTTGGGTTAGTGACCACAAAATTGAATCTTTAAATTTTGAGGCTCAAGCGAATGCCACGCAAGCTTTATTTGAAGAATTTTGGGATGAAGACTGGTTCGCAGGAGGATTTGTTTGGAAATGGTTTCACGCTCATGATAGGGTTGGTGGTAAAAATGACAATCAATTTACACCGCAAAATAAACCTGCAGAGACAGTTATTCAAACCTATTATTCAAGACAGTAAATTTTACTATTTTTTACGTAAGGAAATAGGATGTGACCGACCAATTACCGTAATAATCAGTCACATGAAACAACTTATCACTATCACACTTTTGTGCCTTACTTTTGCACACGCCCAAGAATATAAAGTAGCCGATTTAAAAGTACAAGGGAATAAGAAACTTAAAACTTCTTTTGTAAAAAAAATATCAAATATAAAGGCAGGCGTTGTTCTCGACTCTTCAGTTATTGAAGCCGATATCAAACTCCTTAAACGACTGCCATCAATTGCGCATGCATATTATCAGGTCTTTCCGGCAGGAGACAATAGCTACAATGTATTTTATAATATAGAAGAAAATTTTACCATTATTCCTTCAGCGAATGTGTATACTACCAATGACGACGAATTTGCATACCGTTTAGGCTTGTATGAGTTTAATCTTTTTGGTCAAAATATGACCTTTGGAGGATTTTATCAGAAAGATATTTACAGTTCCTATGCCTTAAATTTTAGAGCACCATACTTATTTTCAAGACAATTGGGTCTGGCCATTAATTACCAGGATTTAACCACACAAGAACCTGTGTTTTTTGATAATACAACCGCAGATTATAAATATAATAATAACTCTACCGAAGTGCTGGCTTTATTTCAGCTTAATTTTAATAATCGTTTTGAAATAGGTGTTAATTATTTTACTGAAGATTACGAATACAAGTTTGGAGCTATCAGTCCAGATATTCCTCAGGAGTTACGTGTTCATAAATTACTCTATAAATTGATTTATGAATACAATACCTTAGATTATGATTTTCAATATGTAGAAGGCTTTAGAAGTATCTTAAATTTTCAATATGTTACGTCTAGAAATGAAACACAGTTGCCAGATTTTTTAATTGGATGGAATGACTTTCAATATTTCAAACGCTTTGGCTCTAAAGGCAATTGGGCCAACCGTTTGCGATTAGGCGTTGCTACAAATAACGACACACCATTTGCACCATTTTCCGTAGATAATAATTTGAATATACGAGGTGTTGGTAATACCATCGATCGTGGTACTGCTGCAATCGTTTTAAATACCGAATACCGTCAGACTTTATATGAAAAAGGGTGGTTTTCCTTGCAAGGTAATGCCTTTGTTGATGCTGGAAGCTGGCGAAATCCAGGTGGCGATTTTGGTGATTTTAGTGAATCCCAAAATATTCGTGTGTATCCTGGTATCGGACTCCGGTTTATTCATAAAAGAATCTTTAATGCTATTTTTAGAATCGATTACGGAATAGGAATTACAGATAATTCTACCCAAGGGTTGGTGTTTGGCATTGGTCAGTACTTTTAATAAGACCCAAAACAAACGAGAGCTATGCTCGAATTTTATTTTACTTGTAAATATCTTTTTGGTCAATCTCGTCTCTTTTAAAATTACTACATTTGTGTTCATAGTACACAAAATAAAATGACCTTACAACAAGAAATCAAAGTGGCAGTCGATGCCGTCGTTTTTGGTTACGAATCTAAAGGAAACTTATCGGTTTTATTAATCAAAAGAGGTGTTGAACCTTACAAGAATACTTGGGCTTTACCAGGCGGTTTGGTATTGGAAAATGAAGCATTAGAAACTGCTGTAAAACGCGAGTTAAAAGAAGAAACAGGTGTTACCATAGATTACTTAGAACAGTTGTATACCTTTGGAAAACCGAAGCGTGACCCCAGAAACCGAGTAATTTCTGTGAGTTATTTTGGCTTAGTACGTCCCAACCATTTTAAAATCAAAGCTGATACCGATGCCGATGAAGCCCAATGGTTTCCTGTAAATGACTTACCAAAATTGGCCTTTGATCATAATACCATTTTTCAAACAGCAGAAAAACGCCTCAAAAGCAAATTATTATATCAGCCTATTGGGTTTGATTTACTGAGTAAAGAGTTTCCGTTTTCAGATTTAGAACATCTGTACACTACTATTTTAGGTCAAGACATCGACCGCCGTAATTTTAGAAAAAAAATTATGAGCTTCGGCTTTGTAGAAGCAACCGATAAAATTCAACAGGTAGGTAGCGGAAGACCTGCAAAGCTCTTCAAGTTTAATAAGCAAAAATATGATGCGTTATTAGACGACGGCTTTTACTTCGATATTAAGTTTGTGTAAATTTTACGCAAAATATTTTGTCAATACATTTATTCGATTTACATTTGTGTAAAATTAACGCAAATGATTTTAAATTTAGATCCTTCGTTTCAGCCTTTAGGACAAGAGCACACGATTCAGTTTAAAAATTTTACCTTTTCGGGAGGTGAGCCACATATCAAAATCCTTTCCAATTTAAATGACATTGATGAGGTTTCGGTAACTACAAGAATCCAATCGTTTAATGATATGGGATTACTAGTAATAGCTATTGATGCTCTACGCAGAATGACTATCAAGCGCATTCATTTGCTGTTGCCATATATGCCAGCTGCACGTCAGGATCGTGTCATGATTCCAGGAGAAAGTTTATCGGTTAAGGTGTACGCTGACATAATTAATAGCCTGAATTTAGAATCGGTTACCATTTTTGATCCGCATTCTGAAGTCGCACCAGCTTTACTTAACAACTGTAAAGTGATTTCAAATTTTAAGTTTATTGAGCAGGTGATAAAAGATATCAATTCTGAAGTTATTCTCATTTCACCAGATGGAGGTGCTTTAAAAAAGATTTATAAGGTGTCTGAATTATTAGGCGGTTTGTCTGTTGTCGAATGCTCTAAAAAACGCAATGTCAAAAACGGAAAACTTGAAGGCTTTAAAGTTTATGAAGATGATCTCTTCGGAAAAGATTGTCTTATTGTTGATGATATTTGTGATGGCGGCGGAACATTTATCGGTTTAGCTGAAGAACTCAAAACGAAAAATGCAGGTCGTTTATATCTTGCAGTAAGTCATGGTATTTTTAGTAAAGGCGTTAGTGTGTTAAATAAATATTTCACTACAATGTATACGACCGATAGTTTTAAAGATTTACAAGAAGATGGTATTGTGCAGATAATATTAAAAGAATTAATATAAAAAATTAATTATGGAAAAAGGGATACATGATTTAGCTTATTTGATTAATGAAGCTAAGAAAAGCGGAGAACCAAAACCAATTGTTATTTTAGGGGCAGGTGTTTCAGTTTCAGGGGGAATACCACAAGCAAGTGGAATAATAAAAGATATTTTAGAAAGATTTAAAGATAAACCAGCTATTGATAATTTACCTAAAAATAAAAAGGAAGATTATTATGAGCTGATGTCTGCTTTAACTTCTAAAGAACGTAAGAAATTATTTCAGGACTATATCAAAAAGGCAAAAGTTAATGTTGCACATATTTACTTAGCCCAGTTAGTGAAAAAAGGATATGTGGACTATGTGTTAACTGTAAATTTTGATGACTTATTGTTAAGAGCCTGCGGGTTGTTTAATTATACTATGCCTACTTATGATATATCTAACATTCAAGACTTTACAACAACTACATTTCATAAACAGTCAATAGTTTATTTACATGGTCAACATTATGGCGAATGGTTATTGAATGCAAAAGGAGAGTTAGATAAAGTAAGAGAACAAATTCCAAAGCTTTTACATAAAATATGCCATAATAGGACTTGGATTGTTGTCGGTTACAGTGGTCAGGATGAGGTTTTTGAAGAGTTAAATACTTTTTCAAGTTTTGATAATGATTTGTACTGGGTTAGTTATTTAGATAGTAAACCAAATCCAATAGTAGACAAAAACATGCTGAAAATTCCGACTAAGAATGCTCATTTAATTTCTGGATATGATGCAGATACATTCTTCTTAGATTTACATTCAAAATTAGGATTACCAACTCCACAAATTTTTGACAAACCATTTTCTTTTTTGAAAACTATGGTTGATGAAGTAAAGTTTCCTGATAAGGACGAATATATTGAAGATCATGAAGATTTATATAATAGCCTTACTGAGCGTATGGAAATTAATAATAATTGGATTGATAGGGCTATATATAGTATTGAACAAGAAGACTCTGTTGAAAAATTTAAGCAGCTAATCATTGAAGCTACAGTAAAGGAAGAATATATTGATAATTCAACAAAGTTTTTGAGAAAGTTTAATAAACCCCCTTTTAGGGATGCAAAAGAAGAACTGTCAAATTTCTTTACAAGTTGGGGGAATCATATAATAAAGTCTGCTAAATTGGAAAATATTGATAATTATTATAAAAATTGCTTCGATAAGTTTAAAAGAGCTATTGATATAAATCCTGAAAATGCATTTGCTTACTTTTCATGGGGAAATATATTAGCTAAAAAAGCTAGAAATAAGGGGAATAATAAAACTAGTTGGTCATTATATGAAGAAAGTTTTGAGAAATATGAAAAATCTATAATATTTAACTCTAGTTACGCTCCGGTCTATAATAACTATGCTGTTGCTACTAAAGATCTAGCAAAAATGAAAAAAGATAAGGGTTTATACGAAAAGAGTTTTAAACTTTATGAGAAAGCAATTCAATTATTTCCTGATAATGACAGTGCATATAGTAATTGGGCTATTGCATTATCAGAATATGCAGAACTTATTAAAAATGAAAAACTTTATATAGAGTGTTTTGATAAATTTGAGAAAGCTTTTGAAATCAACCCAAAAAATGATAGGGTACTAAATAATTGGGTAGGTACTAACCTTAATTATTTACATTACTGTACTAATCTTTCAGAAAAAGAAAAAAGATTAATTCTAAATGAATCCAAAAATAAAGCTATCCAAGTTTATGAGAATGGAGGGAATCCATATAATTTATCTTGTGTGTATGCAAGACTTAAGAAAAAAAGAGAAGCATTGATACATTTGTCTGAATCATTAGAGCGTAAATTTGTAAAAACAGATTATGTACTCAACGATAATGATTGGGCTGGTTATATGACAGATAAAGACTTTAAGTCATTAATAGCTCAGTTTTAATATGAAAAGAACACTAGCCATAGGCGATATTCATGGCGGATTAAAAGCCTTAAAACAACTGCTTGAACGACTGCAACTTACCAAAGATGATGAACTCATTTTTATGGGCGATTATGTAGATGGTTGGAGCGAATCTGCTCAAGTAATTCAGTATATCATCGAACTTTCAAAGACCAACGATTGTGTTTTTATCAAAGGCAATCACGATGTGTGGTGTGAGCAATGGTTACGCACTGGCGATATCAATGGTGTTTGGTTTAATCATGGCGGTAAAGAGACGATTGAAAGTTATGAAACCTTTTCCAAAGCCGATAAAAAACAACATTTGTACTTTTTTGAGGATATGAATTTGTACCATATCGATGCTCAAAACCGATTATTCCTTCACGCAGGATTTACATCGATGCATGGTGTAGAACGTGAAGTGCATAAAGAAAATTTTTATTTTGACCGTACGCTATGGGAAATGGCTTTAACGATGGATAAGCGCATTGAAAAGCACTCTGAATTGTATCCAAACCGATTAAAACATTACCATGAAATCTATATTGGCCACACACCAACTATTAATTTCAATCAAGATCAACCCATGAATGCAATTAATGTGTGGAATGTCGATACTGGCGCTGCATTTACAGGAAAATTGTCGGCATTAGATTTAGCAACAAAAACCGTATTTCAAAGTGATGCTGTCATGTCATTCTATCCTGATGAAACAGGACGAAATAGCCAAACCTATAATGAATTAAAGACCAACTAAAACCATTCCGAAGTTTCGGAACTACTACTGTAGAAATTATAAAAAACCTATGAACCCACTCCTATATACCGACGGTTACAAAGTTGACCACAGAAGACAATATCCAGAAGGCACAACACTTGTATATTCTAACTGGACACCACGAAAAAGCCGTATCGAAGGCGTTGACGAGGTGGTGTTTTTCGGATTGCAATACTTCATCAAAAAATACATGATAGAAGATTTTAATACCAACTTTTTCAGTCAGCCCAAAGCCGAAATTTGTAAACGCTACACTAGACGCATCAATAATTATTTAGGTCCGAATCAAGTTGGGATTTCCCATATCGAAGCACTCCACGATTTAGGCTATTTGCCAATGGTGATCAAAGCCTTACCCGAAGGTGCTCAAGTACCTATTCGTGTGCCAATGGTAACAATGTATAATACCAAAGCTGAGTTTTTCTGGCTCACTAATTATTTTGAAACGCTATTGTCAACGACACTTTGGATGCCTTGTAATTCGGCAACCATAGCTAAACAATACCGAAAAATTTTAGATGCTTATGCTAATGAAACGTCATCGATTCCAGAGTTTGTCGATTGGCAAGGTCACGATTTTTCAATGCGTGGTATGGCAGGTTTAGAAGCCGCTATGCTTTCTGCTGCTGGTCACTTATTGAGTTTTACAGGAACCGATACAATTCCTACGATCGATTTTCTGGAAACTTATTATAATGCTAATTCGGATACCGAATTGGTAGGCGGTTCTGTCGCTGCGACCGAACATTCTGTAATGTGTATGGGAACTAATTCTGGCGAAGAAGAAACCTTCAAGCGTTTGATTACTGAAGTCTATCCTCACGGCATTGTTTCGATTGTTTCTGATACATGGGACCTCTGGAAAGTACTCACAGAATACCTTCCGAATTTAAAAAATGAAGTCTTAGCGCGTGACGGAAAAGTAGTAATAAGACCAGATTCTGGTGATCCTGTGGATATTATCTGTGGAAATAAACACGGAACAACTTCCGAAGAGAAAAAAGGGGTTATTGAACTCCTTTGGGACATTTTTGGTGGTGCCACAAATGCAAAAGGTTATAAAGAACTCGACTCACATATTGGTGCTATTTATGGCGATAGTATCACTCTATACAGAGCCACTCAAATTTGTGAACGTCTGAAAGAAAAAGGCTTTGCGTCGACTAATGTGGTTTTAGGTATTGGGTCTTTTACCTATCAGTATAATACGCGTGATACTTTTGGGTTTGCGATGAAAGCAACTTATGGCGAAGTGAATGGTGAAGGTCGCGCAATTTATAAAGATCCGATTACTGATGATGGCACAAAAAAATCTGCGAAAGGCTTAATTACGATTGAAAAACGCGATGGAAGTTATCAGCTCAAGGATCAGGTGTCCTGGGAAGAAGAGCAACGTGGTGCGTTAAAAGAGGTCTTTCGTGATGGGCAATTAGTGATTGATGAAGATTTGAAGCATATTAGACAGCGTATAAAATCTTAAATCTGATATTATTCTTTCGGAAGATGGTTAAGAAATTTAACCATAATAGAGATTTTTGCAGTGTTAGTTTTTAGCAAATATGCTTTTTATAATACACAAATAAATCATCAGCCGAAGCACCAAACCATTTCTTGACATAAATGGTCCAAAAGTGGTACTGAAGTTTCCAAATCCCATGTTTGCGATATAAACGTGCCGAAGTTTTTAGTTGTTTGTTGATGACCACAAATTGCTGTCTGGCATATAACTCATTAATTAGCACATTGTCTTCATAAATGATAAAACGTTCATCATAGCCACCAATGTCATCAAATAATTCTCGGGTGATAAACTGACTCTGATCACCACCACGACAGGCTCTCCAGCTAAATTGAGTGAGCCAGCTAGCGAGTCGCAACCACCAATGATTGCTGTCAAATTTTAGACGAAAACAACCCGCTTGATGCCCTTTTTTTACTTCGTCAATAATGAGTTGATCGTAGCGATTTGGCGGAAAAGAATCGGCATGCAGAAAATACAAAATGCGTCCTGTTGCATGTTTGGCACCAAAATTCATCTGTTTAGCGCGACCTTTTGGTGCATGTAATAATTTGATTTTTAAACCGCTGTTTTGAACAATAGCTTGAGATCCATCAGTACTACCACCATCAACAACAATAATTTCTGAAATATGATCTAAAGACGCATGGTCAATCAAATGAAAAAGTAAATTTTCAATAGTTTCAGCTTCGTTTAAAATGGGAATAATAATGCTTATCATATAAATCTATACGAAAAAAATGGAGGTTTAGTTTTGTTCATTCAAATTCCAGTCGTAATCGATATAATCAATGTTAGCATATGCTGAAATTTTAGTCTCAGCATATTGATTGATATAATCAATTAACGAACCATTTTCAGTAAAATCACTTTTATACCATTTAAAGATTTCGGATAATTTAGGTTGCATTGCCGATAGTTTATTTTTTTCAGAATTATTAATAAACTCTTTTGTCGCACGCTCCATGAGCTCTTGCACATTGTCGGTAGTGTAGGCGGTGTTTAGTAATTTTGGACAAGAATAAGAGGCGCAATTAATAGCAAAATGAATTCTTGGTTCGTTCATTTTCCGAAGAATACCGTTTTCAATATCTGCTAAGGAGTAGTCTTCGTCTCCAATTTTAAGTCGGTTTTTCATCCACGGATTACTAATGTCTTTGATGCTTTTTGTAGGATAATTATCAATAATTAACTTAATTGTATTGGCGTTATATACATTAATAAAATAGGCTAATTGTTCATTCAAACTCCAGTTGTTTGTAGGAACTTTTGAGGCTAAATAGTTGATGTATTCATCTAATTTTTGAGCATCGCTTTGAAAGCCTTTATAGTCAACATCTCCATTTTTAGCTACGTAAATTTTTAACAAAGCATCCCAAGATGAATGATCTAACAAAGCCTCAGTAGTTGAGGTGTTAGATGTAGAGTTAATGTTTTCGGTTTCAGTTTCTGTAGTCTTTGGCGCTTTAACTTCTTTTATAGGAAGCCCTTTTGCAGAAAAGCAACTATATGTACACACTAAAAGTAATACCGCAAGTAAATATCTCATTTTATAAGGTTTTCAATTATAAACACTTACGGAAATCTTTAACTTTTGGTTTTAAGCGGATATAATTTTTGGTGTTATTTTTGAAAATACAACTATAAATAGGTTATGTAAGGTTAGTCTGTAATTTATTTCAAACCTAACAGGTATGGAAATTATTATAAGACCACTATGCTATGATATCAAGAAAAGTTAGTCAGAAGTAATAAAAAAAAGGAACTTAATTAAGCTCCTTTTGCTATTAGATTTTCAATTGTAATAACAATTTCGAATCATTATAAGATCTTTATCAATTCGGTAAATAAGGTAATCATGTCTGGTTCGGCTTTTCCAGCCATAGCAATAATTTCTCCAATATCAACAGGCTTTAAGTTGTCGGGATCACACTCGTCGGTTAGCACCGAAATCGCTGCAGCTTTAAGATTTAAATGATTGGCAACGATAATCTCAGGGACTGTACTCATGCCAACTGCATCGGCACCAATAATTTTAAGCATGCGGTACTCGGCTCGGGTTTCTAATTGCGGACCAACAACACTGGCATAAACACCTTCATGAAGTTTGATATTATGCGTCTTAGCAATCGCTTTAAATTTAGCATTAATCTCGAGGTTATAAGGTGCACTCATATCGGCAAAACGTTCACCTAATTCGGCAACGCCTTTAAACGCAAGAGGCGAACTACCTTGTAGATTAATATGATCGTCAATAAGCATCAATTCACCCTTTTTAAAGTTTAAATTAATGGCTCCAGATGCATTAGAAACCAATAAAGTTGAAATACCTAAAGCTTTCATGACGCGAACAGGATAAGTCACATCTTGAAGCGTATAGCCTTCATAAACATGAAATCGACCTTGCATAACTATGACCTTTTTATCGCCTAAGGTTCCATAAATGAGTTTGCCTTTATGAAACTCTACAGTAGCTGTTGGGAAGTTTGGAATGTGATTGTAGCTCACTTCCTGAATTATATCAATGTCATTGGTTAACTGGCCTAAACCTGTGCCCAGAATAATACCAATTTCAGGATTGTCAAAACCTTTAGATTTTAAATAATCGGCTGTTTCAGTAATAAATTTAATCATTGGTGGTGTAAAATTGTTTGAGTTGGTCATAATGTTTCATGTCTTCAAATGTATCAATATCATTCAATTCTTTCAGTAAAAAGACTTTACTATTTTGTAAATTTTTTAAAGTGTCACGACGAACTGTTTCTGTGCCCCAGGCTTTGTTTTTAAATAATTCAGGATGTAAGGTTTTCATTCCTAACAGGTAATAACCACCATCTACAGCAGGACCAATAACCACATCATTAGCCTCTAATTCTGAAAAGGCTTGTTCAATGATGGCTGCGTTTAGATCTAATAAATCACTGCCAATGATGATGACTTTTTCGTAACCCGAATCTAATAATTCGTTAAAAGCATGATGCATGCGTTCTCCTAAATCCTCACCCTTTTGCTGTTTTTTGCTGAAATAGTCACCGCTCCAAATATCATTAGGATTGATAGTTTCAGAATAGAATACATAGCGATCTGACTTTACAGTCTTAGCTACATTTGCAGTATGCTGAAGCAAATATTTATAGATATGAAGTGCTGATACATCGCCAAGAGTTTGGGCTAAGCGTGTTTTGCATTTACCGAGTTCAGGATTTCTCGTAAATATAATTAAGGCGTTTTTCAATTTTGGTTGCTTTTAGTTGAGAGTTTAGGGTATACTTTTTGTCCTTTTTTTAACCATTTACTCCAGGCTTTAGAATAGGTGTGAATACTATCGGTTTCTTTGTCTTCGGAATTATAAATGCTAAAATCATGGTTTTTCCATTCAAAAATACCGCCATATAGATTTTGGACATTGGTATAGCCTGCTTTTTTAAGTTGATTAGCAATAGTTTCAGATCTAATTCCCAGAGAGCAATATACAACGATTGCTTCATCTTTATTAGGGAATTTAGTCATAAAATCATTCAGTTTAAAATGCGTGTAACCAATAAAAACAGCGTCTTTAAGGTGGCTTACTTCGTATTCTTCAGGTTCGCGAGCATCTAATATTATGCACTTAGTTTTAGGCATGGCGAGTTCCTGAACCGAAATGTAAGGAATATCATTTTTATTATAACGTTTCAGTAAATCGTCTAACGATTCTTGCGCCTGAAGCGTAAACGTGAATAGTCCTAATAGAAAGATGAGTTGTATTTTCATTGTTTTATAATTGAATCCCGAAGCCTTGCAAACCACTTTCAACTTCAGGTAAAATTTCGGTATTATCCCAAATGCCAGTGACGATGGTTCGAGCATATTCTTTTGGCAGTAATCCGTTATCCATCAATTGGCTTGTGAGTTTATAGTTGTAGTCTAAGGTGTGATGTTTGGCCTTAAATTCTCCTGAAGCATCCTCTAAAATAGCATACCAAACACTAGGATTTCCGTCATTAGCTGGCATTCCAATAACTCCAGGATTTAGCCAGAGTTTCCCATTGTTTTTTTGCTGAAATGGGAGTCCGCAGTGTCCGGCAACAATCACATCACTTTTAGTCGTTTCAAAGTTAGGTTGCTTACGTTTCCAGTCTGTTGATTTGAAGATAAATTCGGAAGTATTAAAATAGGAGCCATGAACCACAGTAACTTGTTTTTCAGCATATCTAAAGGTGATGTGATCTGGAAGAGTTTTCATAAACGCCAGAGAATTTTTAGATAGTTTACTTTGTGCAAACGGGTACCACTGCTGTGAAAATCCGTCACAACGTGAACCTTTTCTAAAATCACAAGCACAATCTTCGGCTCCTTCTCGCAATTGAATTTCAACATTTCCAGCAATACTTTTTACACGCCATAGTTTTAACAACTGAACAGTTTCTTCAGGTTGCGCGCAATAGCCTACAATATCTCCAGTACAAATGCAGTTTTCGGGTGAGATATGCTCGCGTTCTGCAACTTGTTTTAAAGCCTCTAGTGCTTGAAGATTACTATACACACCTCCAAAGAGCAATACTTTACCCGAAAGTGTTCCTATATCGTCTATTTTTTTATCCATTTTGGTATGATATATAAAATGATACAACTTAAAATGCCCCAAACATTAACCCAAAGTAAATCGGCGTATTTACCTTCAGTAAGGATTAAAGCTTTAGGAAATAACTCAAATACTAGTACAAACCCAAATAGCAATCCGCAGATAACACTCAAGTAAAAACTAACTTTCGGTACTTTCATATTCCAAAACACAAATACAGGTGTTAAGCCTATAACCATGGTTCCAGAAATGGTCGTTGCCGATAAGATTTCAGCATCTAGAAAAACAGGTAGTGTTCCTAAAATGGCAATGGCAGCCATACTGGCACGACCAAACGAGAGATCTTTTCCCATATTTAAATCGATAGCCAGCAATTTGGAAAATGATGAAAATGTAGAATCTAAGGTGGATGCTGCTGAGGTAATCATGATGAAATTAATCACCAGTAAAATAACAACACCAAAGGCTTTTCCAACTTCAACAGCTGCCTGACCATTCATGCCTTGTGACTGTGCATAAACACCAATAAGACTAAATAAGACAATACATAAAGCGCCCAAAATGCTAGCCAATATAAAGCTTCGACGGGTTACTTTTGGGGAGCTAATAAACGCGCGATCAGTTAAAACGGGATCGTGAAACGGATAGCTAAATGACTGAATAATAGCGGCAAAAAATAAATTGAGTCCTAGTTCAAAACTCCAGGTTCCGGAGGAAACTACTGTCTGCACTGAAAAATCATCGGCAGAGAAGACATTCCATAATATGACAATCAATAATACCGAAAACAGGACCATTTGTATGACATCTGTAAATATCGAACTACTCAATCCGCCTTTAATGGCATAAGCCAATGTGAGAACGGTAAATACAATAATGGCTGTGTAGTAAGGCAGGCTTCCGGTATTACCAAAATAACTTCCAATAACCATGGTGTTACTCCATACTTCATTAAACAACCGAATAGCAATAAGAATAGAAAAAATGGCCATTGCACCTTTTCCAAATTTCGAACTTAAAAACTGATGAATACTTTCAAAACCACCTTTAGTTCGCATCTGGTAAATAAGAAGTCCGGCAACCGCAAACGACAAATAATAACCAGCATAAGCCACACCACCAACTATCCCAAAATCGAGTCCGAGATTTGCTGCATTGGTGATACTTTTAGCAAAAATCCATGAGATAATTAAACTACCAGTAAGTACTAACGTATTGGGTGCTTTTCGGTTGTTTACAGCTTTAAAAAACTGATCTCTGGTTTTTGCTAAAGGCGACACCAAGAACAGTATCAAACTTGATACGATTATTAAGGTCCATTGCCAGTGTAGTGTTTCCATATTATTTATTCATTCCACCAAACGGGAACATTAATACTGTTATCATTGGTTGCAGCCGCAGCAACTGTATAATTTTCGTTATTTAAAGCTTCTTCTTCAGCGGGATAAGGCATACGAGTCGGAATAATATCATTATTGAAACTTGCTGAAATAGTTCGCAATGCTGGAAATCCTGTTCTGCGATATTCAATCCAGCCTTCATAACCATTAATCACATTGGCAATCCATTTTTGTGTGATGATTTGCTGTACAGGTGTAGTATCAGGAGCATTGAAGGCCGCATTTCCTGTTAAATAATTTGAAGGCATTTCGGTATTCCAGTAATCGAAGGCGAGTACCACACCTTGTTCATAAAGTGCTTGAGCATCTGCTGCAATGAGATTTCTAGCAGCCGCTTCGGCCAGTGCAAATTGAACTTCCCAAGCGGTTATAAAATTAGCATCTAGTGTCGATGTGTCTTCGCGAAACATAGTTCCAGCTAAGGAATAATCGGCTAAAGCTACCGTAGTTTCCGAAGGGTCAATTCCGTTTAGTAATCCGTTAAACTCATTTGCATCCGAATTTGAAAAGGGTCTGAAAAGTGTTTCAATTCTTGTGTCATTTAAATCGGTTAAAAGGTCTTCCATAGTTTCAGACAAGACAAAATTATTAAAGTCGCCAATGCGCAACTGCGCTAACCGAAAACTGTTAGGATCTGTATTGGTGAAATTAAAAATGGCATTTTGATCGTTAGAAATAATATAGTTTCCGTCGTTAAAAATAGTTTGAAGCGCTTCGGAAACATCCACTTGCTGAGATATACGAAGTAGGTGTTTTATTTTTAATGAATTAGCAAACCGTATCCAGGCGTTTAAATCACCATCAAATAATATATCACCTTCCAGCGGAATAACATCGGTGTAATTTTCGATGGCTGTAATGCCTTTGTCGAGATTATCTAAAATCCCGTTGTCGTCCAAGTAAATGTCTTCTTGTAAATCGTAAGCAGGTGTTACAGTTCCATTGACGCCATTAAAAGCTTCAAAATAAGGAACATCACCAAATAAATCGGTTAAACCTGCAGCCATATAGGCTTTTAAAATGAGTGCTGGACCCTCATAAACCGAAAAGGTTTCAACGGTTCTGGCTTGGTTTAATATAATCTCATTATCCCGAAGATTTGTGTAAAAAACTGGCCACGGATTACCACCCAATTGTGGTGATTTTAAAGCATGCCGATCAAACAGGTTGAAATCTAAAGCGGTTCGATGTTGTGAAAGTAAATCGCCAGCCACAAAGCCTTCGTAACTCATATTTTCACCAAAATCGTAAATGACCTGACGAAGTAGTAAACTGGGTTGTACTATTCCTGGAGCATTCGGATTGGTATTAATGTCTTCGAAGTCTTTAGTACAACTTAGGGTTGCGAAAAAACTTAGTAAAATGAATATATATTTAATGTTTTTCATAATCTTTTTTTTAGAAATTAAACCCAGCTTTAAATCCGATACTACGTGACGTCGCATAACTCATATCTTCAACGCCACTCACAAAATTATTGCCTTGAACGGCAAGTTGCTCTGGGTCGAAATGTGGATTCTCAGTAATGACAAAAAGGTTGTTTCCGATGATCGATAAACTTAAATCGGCACCTTCTTTAAGTCCCAAAAATCCCTCTTTCAGCTTAAAATCATAACCAATTGAAAACTGTCGAAGTTTTAAAAAAGAGGCGTCATAAATATTGTTTTCTTCATGGTTTCTATCATAAAACTGGCGGTAATAACTTTCAGCAGAAACCGAAACCGTATTAGGTAATCCCGTCGTTTGGTTAACGCCTTGGGCGATAATGCCATCTTCTGGTCTAAAAGCGGTTTCGGCTAACTGGCCACCAACATTGCCGAGTGCTCGGGTTCGTGACACTATTTCGCCGCCTTGTCTCCAGTCGAACAGGAAACTCAAATTCCAGTTTTTATAAGTGAAATTATTTGACCATCCTAAGGTGAAATCAGGATTATAATTTCCTAATTTTTTAAGGTCATTATCAGCTATAAAGCGACCGTTATCATCAATTATAAAATCGCCATTTTCATTTTTTAGATATCCTGTTCCGTAGATGTCACCAAGGCGTCCGCCTTCTTCAACCTGGAACCATACCGTTTGGTTGGCACTGTCATAAATTCGGCTGTAAGCTAGTGTCAAACGGCCATCCGCCTGCGGTAGATCTTTAATCGTAGCACGACTTGTGGCAAAGTTGAAGAGACTGTTCCATCTAAATTTTTGAGTTTTTACAGGCGTAATTCCCATTATGATTTCGACACCTTGCGTATTTACTTTTCCGCCGTTTACGACTTGTTGGTTGTATCCAGAAGAAATTGCAATAGGTAAGGAGATGATTTGATCTTTAGTCGTTGCATTGTAATAGCTTAGGTCAAATTTTAAACGGTCTTTAAAGAATCGTAAATCTGTACCAATTTCAAACGAGGTGGTTTGTTCGGGTTTTAAGTTAGCATTCGGAATAAAATTTTGATCGCTAAAAGTTGGTTGCCCATTAAAAGGGGTTTGAGCCACAAACGCTCCTGACGTTTGATAGGCGCCAGTGTCGTTACCAACCTGAGCAATACTGGCTCTTAATTTTGCAAATGATATAGCTTTTGGCAATTCAGTCACATTTGAGACTATAAAACTTGTAGATACCGAAGGGTAAAAGAAAGATGTTCCATCAACCGAAAATGGCGTTGCCAAAGCACTAGACCAATCATTTCGTCCTGTTATATCTAAAAAGAGAAAGTCTTTATAGCCTAGTTTGATGAGTCCATAAAGTGAATTGATACGTTTTTTGCTTTCAAATTCAAAAGCTTCAATTGGAGATGCTGCGTTGTTTAAGCTAAATATTCCGGGTTGTGCTAAATTTACGGTTTGTAATTGTTTGGTTGAAGCATTTTGATCGAGACGATTTCCGCCAAGAGAAGCATCAAAAGAAATAGCTCCAAATTGATTGTTATAATTAATTAAAAAATCGGTATTAATTTCTCTAAACTTAACATCGTGTTCAGCATACGCACCATTTTGAAATCGGTTGCTGCTGAAATTACGCCTGAACTGTCGCGTTTCACTACTATAGTCCATTCCCGAACGTAGCGAGAGGCTTAGATGTTCGGTGATTTGATGCTTAACATTAATGTTTCCGAAGATACGATCACGTTCAAAAGCATTTCTGTTTTCTAACAGAATAAAATACGGATTGTCAAAAAAGGTATAGTTAAACGAGTATTGCTGAACACCTTCTAAACCAGGTTGCCAGTAGTTTTTCAGACTATTAATATTTAAGGAGCGTGGTCCCCAGGCTACTAGCGAATAGTTGACGTTTTCACTTCCATAACCATTTGAAGGTCGATTATCACTATTAGAATTGGTGTAGTTTATTGAAGTGTTTATCGTCGTGTTTTTAGACGGTTCAAAGTTCAACTTTGCTGCCACAGTTTGTCGGTCGAGATTCACTCCCGGAATGATAGATTCGCTACGTAAATCGGTAAAGGATAAGCGGTAATTTCCAGTTTCAAATCCGTTGGAAATGGATACATTATTAATAGTAGTCACACCAGTTTGATAGAAATCTCTAAGGTTGTCTGGATGGGATTGAAAAGGCGTGGCCGTTATAGGTAATCCAGAATATAATGCCGTATCACCACCACGAACAAAAGTGCCGTTGGCGAGTTGTACCGGACTGTCAAACTGCGGAATTAATATTCCAGCATCCAGTTCTGGTCCCCATGAGTAGGTGATGTTGTCACTGATACCACCTCCTAAACCGTCAACATATTCAAAAGCTCCAGATTGCCCTTGACCATATCGATTTTGAAAATCAGGCAGTCGAAAAGCCGTATCTACAAAAAGTGAGGTGTTAAAACTAATACCAAGACCTTTTGTGTTTTGCCCATCTTTCGTTTTTATGACGATAACACCGTTTGAAGCTCTTGTGCCATAAAGTGCTGCAGCATTAGCACCTTTTAAAACAGTCACCGATTCGATATCGTCTGCATTAACTTCCATAGCACCATTTCCGAAGTCAACTTCCTGAAAACCAGCAGCAGCTTCGTTGGTAAAATTGAAAACAGTTTCATTATTAATTGGTGTACCGTCAACTACAAATAACGGATTATTATTAGAAAACGATGATTCACCACGAATCGTAATTTTTGAAGAAGAACCAACACCTGTGGCACCTTGTGAAATGGTAACACCTGCAAGTTTACCGGCAATATTATCTAAGAAATTTACGGTTTTAACTTCGGTCAAGCGTTCAGAATTTAGTTCTTGAACAACATAACCTAATTCTTTAGTTTCGCGTTCGAGACCAAGTGCCGTAATGACTACTTCATCTAAAGATGAGGTGTCTTCGGTCATCGTGATATTTATGACTGTTTGATTGCCAACCACAGCAATAATGAGATGGTATCCTAAATACGAATAGCGGATTTGATCTTCAGGAGATGCTACCTCGATTTCATACTTGCCAAATTCATCAGAGATGGTGCCGCTTCCAGAGGTGGAACTAATATTTACATAGGCCAGAGGTTTCCCGTCAAGTTCACTTGTGATTGTGCCTGTGATTGTGATTTGTGCATAGCTAAAACCAGACAGTAATAGCAAGATGCAAACATAGATTTGCTTCATTTAATTAGATTAGTAAAGGGTGAAAATTATTCTGAAAGAATCAGAAATTTATGGCTTTTATAAATGAAGTAATTGTGGAGAACCTTTATTAAACTGAAGGGTTTGTAAAGGCGATTCAATAGCAATAAAAAATGAGTTAATCCTCTTTTTTACTACTGAAATATAATGTTGTAAAAGTTGTTTTAGGGTTGCTGAAAGCCTTCGGAAACTCTCAAGAATTGGTCGTATATCTGAAATGGTATCAATATCTGAAAGTTGCTCTAGATATGAAACGTCTAACTGTTGCGACGCCATTGCTCTCGAAAAACTTTGACGCAATCCCGAGGTTTGCCATGGTAACGTTAAGAAGGTCTCAGAATTAAAATACGATTGCTGTAATCCCATTAAATAGAAACCGCCATCTTTTGATGGCCCCAAAACAATAGCCTTGTCTTGTAAGCGATGTGCGGCTTTTAAAATGTGTTCAGACTGTAAGTGTGGTGTGTCATTTCCAATACTAATCACCGATGTAAAACCTTGGTTGTATACTGCTTGAATCGCATTTGTAAATCGTTCGGCAAAGGTTGATCCAATCTGGTTGGTTTCAGAAGATAAAAAATAAGGCAGCCCTGTTTTTTTTGCAATCTTTAAGGTGTGTGCATTAAGTGCATTGAACAATACCTCTGACGATTGAAACGGTTTTTGCTGCGCTTCAAATCTGGCAGAATTTGCAAAGATTAATATGGCTGTTTTGTTATTCATAGATTAAGCAACAACACCTTGGCAGCTACTGCCTGCACCAGCAGTACAACCGTAACAATGTTGTGAAATGACGATATTACGTCCTTCTAATAATTCTTCGTTAAATTCTGATATATGCTTGGCCTTACTGTTTACAGGCAGTTCTAACATTTGATTAAAATCACAATCAAATAAATAACCATCCCAACTTATAGATAAGGTATTGGTACACATTACATTTTTTACAGCAGCAGGATTGTAGGCATCAACCAGTTGATACATATAATCTTCATAGTTTTCTGAAGCAATTAAATAATCCAGAAAACGTGCGATAGGAAGATTGGTAATCGCAAAAAGATTGTGAAATTGGATGCCGAAATCTTCCATCAAAGCCTTTTTAAAATCTTTTTCCATAGACATTTGATCACCTGGTAAAAAGGCACCTGACGGATTATATACCAGATCTAATCTCGAATTGCTATCGGGCATTCCGTAGCCTACTGCATTGAGTTCTTGCAAGGCTTTTATCGATTTGTCAAAAACACCATCACCACGTTGTTTGTCGGTTTTACCACGTGTCCAGTGTGGCATTGAACTCACGACATGAACATTGTGTTTTTTGAAAAATTCGGGTAAATCGTAATATTTTTTATTGGCTCTGATAATGGTTAAATTAGAGCGTACAATAAAATCTTTAATCCCAACTTTGGCCGCTTCTTCGACAAACCATCTAAAATCTGGATTCATTTCGGGTGCGCCTCCAGTTAAATCTAGGGTATGTGCACCAGAATTTTTAATGACCTCTAAGCACTGTCTCATCGTGTCTCGCGTCATGATTTCTTTTCGGTCTGGACCAGCATCGACGTGACAATGCTCGCAGACTTGGTTGCACATGTAACCTACATTAATTTGCAGAATTTCAAGCTTTTTAGCTTTAAGTGGAAACTGGCTCGTTTCAGAAATTTTAGCTTTAAACGTCGGGAGTTCGCCATTTTGGAAAATACCGTTAGATAAAATTTCAAGCTGCCTGTTACTTTGCGCTAAATCGCTTCCTTTTTTTTGTAGGGATTGGGTTTTTACTTTTGTCATAGCTATGCTAAGGTTAAGCTTAAGTATTACCATTTGCGTTAAGGATGGAGGCTTTGTTGGAGCTCCTCGAAGAGAGCGACTGCCGAGAGCCTGACCCTTGTGGTAACGCTAAACTATTAACCGTCTAATTTATTTACTTTATTCATCATTTGAACGCCATGCACCAAGGTTGCTCCGCTTTTTATCGCAGCACCAACATGAATGGCTTCCATCATTTCGTTTTTGGTCACACCTCTTTGCAAACCGTCTTTGGTGTAGGCGTCAATGCAATAAGGGCACTGCTCTGTATGCGCTACAGCTAAGGCGATTAAGGATTTTTCACGAGCTGTAAGTGCGCCATCTTCAAAAACTTTTCCGTAATATTCAAAGAATTTGTTGCCTAATTCTTCACTCCATTCGGTGATTTTGCTAAACTTTCTAAGGTCGGCAGGATCGTAATATGTTTTTGACATGGTTTTAAAATTTCAGTGGTTATTATTATTTACGTAAAAAAGAGATGTCGAGTTTTTGTCGCTATTAATTATCAAACTTAACAGAAAATTTAGCAGAAAGCTAATTTATTTTTTATCACAAAAACGAAATATGGTTTGCAGTAAAAAAGTCTTACTTTTAAAACCTGTTTAGGCTTAGCATGAAGAACTGGATTGATTTATTATCTGAATTTAAACGCAAACGCGAACCTGTTGCTTTGGTGACGGTTACGAAGTGCTTAGGTTCAACACCTTGCGTGGTTGGGTCTCGAATGCTGATTACAAAAGACCAAACACTTTATGGAACCATTGGTGGTGGAAAACTCGAGTTTTTAGCGACCGATGAAGCGATAAAGGCACTTCGTGAGAATCAAATTATAGAATCGAGTTATACATTGGGTCCTGAGTTTGAACAATGCTGTGGCGGAAAAGTTGAATTTATTATAGAACCTATGAATCAATCTCCTGAATTATTTTTATTTGGTGCTGGACATATCGGACAAGAAATCGCCAAAATTTTAGTAGATACGCCTTTTCGCGTTCATCTTATAGATTCGCGGGAAGACTGGTTTGAACAACTGACATTAGACGAAAGTATTATTTTGAATCAAGTATCTGTGAACGATTTTAAAACCTTTAGAGACGCAGTATATTGGGGAAAGAATTGCTATGTGTTGGTCTTGACTCATGATCATTCGATCGACTTTGAAATTATTGCTATGGCACTCCAAAATGAAACCAAATTTTTAGGATTGATTGGGAGTAAAACCAAACGTGTACGTTTTCATAATATGTTGGTGAAAGATATGAATATTGAGGACGGTATGAACACTGTTGTTTGTCCGATAGGCTTACAAGTTGGTGGTGATTCTCCTAAAGAAATAGCGATTGATGTTGCTGCGCAGTTGCTTGAAGTGCATTATAAGAAATGAAGAACAACAAATCTATCATTGATAAATTAACAGCGCTCTGGGCTTTAAACGAGTCGGGTCTTGGTGGATTTTTGCATGTGTTCAATACGCCTTTTACGGGTTTAATTGTTGGCGGCATTGCTATTTTGCTCATTAGTTTAATTGCTTACTATGCCGAAAATAAATGGCAAGCTATATTAAAAGCATTGCTTATTGTTTTAATTATAAAGATGGCTGTAAGTCCGTATTCACCATTTGGTGCCTATGTTGCTGTGAGTTTTCAGGCTATATTTGGCGCATTTTTGTTTTCTAAATTTTCATGGAAAGGGGTTACCTTAGTGATTTTAGGAATGGTGACATTTTTAGAATCGGCACTTCAGAAGTTATTAATACTTACCATTGTCTACGGAACGGCACTCTGGGATGCTATCAATATTTATGGTGCCTGGGTTCAGAGCAAGATGAATTTTGTTTCAGAAACGTCTACCACTTCATTATTAGTGACACTTTATCTTTTGGTGTATGGTATTTGTGGTATTCTTGCCGGATTGTTTATAAAGAGTTTAATTGAAATTATAGCGCAACATAAAGACGGTGATTTTTATATTGAACCCGAAGATTTGACTCAAAATGCCAGCCCTTCAAAAGTAAAATTTAAAACCAAAGTGATTTGGGTGTGGTTGATAACCATTGCTGGTATGGTGTTAGCTTTTCCTTTTTTTGGAGGCGATTTATTGGGTTGGAAAAAAGGCGTGTATCTGATGTTGCGTAGCTTCTTAATATTATTGCTTTGGTATCTGGTTATCGGACCTTTTTTATTGAAACTGGTTCAAAAATATCTCAGCAAAAAAGAGTCACAGTATAAAGAAGATATCAGTAATGCGATGGATCTATTTCCGTATTTCAGGCAAATTATTTCGTACTCTTGGCGTGATACCAAGCATTTAAAGGGCTATACCCGATTTAAACATTTTATGGCAAATAGTATTTCAAATTGTATTCATTTTAAAATCCCTTCGGAATGATTTATATTCTCAAAGGAGCCATTCGTTCAGGAAAAACAACAGCCTTATTAGATTGGTGTGCCTCTAGAACTGATGTTGACGGATTGCTTTGTCCTGATGGAAGTGATGGAAAACGCTATTTTTTAGAACTAAAGTCTAAAACCAAATTTGAATTTGAAACTGAACTTAAAACTGAAGAGGTCATTGCCATAGGAAGTTTTAAGTTTTTAAAATCTGCTTTTAAGACTGCCAATGAATACCTGCTAGAAGCTGCGAAATCTAGAGTATTTCAATATCTCATCCTTGATGAATTAGGAAAGCTGGAGTTAAAGAATGAAGGTTTGCATGCTGCAGCTCAAACATTAATTACAACATATAAGCAGGATCAAACGCAACATCTCATTCTGGTTGTACGTGATTATTTAATTGATGATATTATAAAGCATTATGACATTACCGAATATTCACTTTTAAATACAACCGATTTAAAGCTATTGAAGTGATGTGTTAGCTAAACAGCGTTTCACTTAAGGCGTAATAAATCGCCATTAAAGCCGAAAATATCGCAGATCCCAAAAAACGCCATTTGAGTTTAAAGCGATTCTGAATGATGTAATTGGCCACAAATGAAATCAGAATATTAGCCAAAAACGACCAAAAGGCAATCTCTAAAAGCGACCAGCCAATAGACTCAAATTGACCAGAAAATAATTTAATAAATACTAAATGTCTGGCTATCCACAGCGGATTAAAATACAAGATTGCCAAAAGCGTTTTGCTTAAAGTCGCCTTAATCCCCTTTAAAAAATGCGTTTTTTTGACAATCCAATCAAAGTAGTTTGGGATTTCAAAGGCGTAAATTGTAGCGCCAATACACATCATTCCCAAGAGACGATACCATGAAAATTCATTCAGCAATAAAGCTGCAATTGTATCTCCAGCACTATAAATTAATGCGCCTTTAAGAATGTTGGATTTTTTATAGTATAGTGCGATAGCAGTTTTAGTTTAAGTCGGATTCTAGTAAGCAATAAATTTCGCTATCTAAAAAGCGACCATCATAATAAAAATTTTCTCTAAAATACGCTTCTAATTTAAAACCGAATTTAAGTAACAACGCTTTAGAGTTTTCATTTTCAGTATTGACATTGGCTGCATAGCTATGAAGGTTTAGTTTGCGAAATCCAAAACGGATTAAAGTGTTTAGCGTCTCAGTCATAAATCCCTTTCCCCAATACTCGGGATGTAAAATGTATCCAATTTCACCTCTGGAATTTTGTTTATCAATACGCCAAATACCAAAATCGCCAATGTGTTTCCCACTGTTTTTTTCGATGATTGCCCAAGTAATACCTTGGCGTTCTTCAAATGCTGTATGATAGCCTTTGATGCGTTTTTCGGTATCTTCGGTACAAGTCGGAATTGCAGTATCCATATATTTGGAAACTGCCTGATGACTTCTAAGGTCTAACAATGTTTTTGCATCATTTAAGTTATAAGCTCTAAATTGCAGGCGTTCACTTTCTAACTCTGGAAACGTCTCAAAAACCAACTCGTTAACTTGTGTGCTCATAAGTATTATATTGGCTGATTGTCGTATAAACTTAGTAATACTTTTTCGGGTGTCATAGGTGCATGAAACTTTAAATTATAATTGGGATTAAAAGCTTTGATAGCATTTTGAATCGCAAAATAAGCACCAATGCCATACATTAGAGGCGGTTCACCAACAGCTTTCGATTTTAAAATCGCCAAGTCGTGACCTTTAGTTTCAACGGGAATCACTTCAACCTCTTTTGGTACCGAAAAAATATCCGGAATTTTATAAGTAGACAACGCATTTGAAAGTAACTTACCATCATCGTTATAGGCAATTTCTTCCATGGTCATCCAGCCAATTCCTTGAGCTAAAGCGCCTTCAACCTGTCCCAAATCAATACCTTCACTCATGCTTTTTCCGTAGTCGTGTACAATTTTAACCGAATCAAATTCATAGGTGCCACGTGTACAATCTACTGTGGTTGTAATGATGGCGGTTCCGTAAACATGATAGGCAAACGGATGGCCTTTTTCTTTAGTTTTATCGAAATGAATTTCAGGAGTTGCATAATGGGCATTTTCAGTCAGTGCAACACGTTTTAGCATAGTTTTACTGATGAGTGTTGTCCATGATAATTCTGATTTTTTACCATTGCAATAAACAAATCCATCTTTTAGTTCAATTGTATCTTCGGAAACATCCAGATCTTCTGAAGCGACTTGTATTAATCGTTGGAGTAGTGCGTTACAAGCTTTTAAAGTTGCCTTTCCGTTAAGATCGGCCGTAGAACTTGCAGCAGAAGGCGAGGTGTTTGCAACTCGTGTTGTATTGGTGGTTTCAATTTTTATGTGTTCTATAGGAATCGAAAATACTTGTGCTGCAATTTGCATCATTTTGGTATTTACGCCTTGTCCCATTTCGACAGCAGCTGTGCTAATACCAACACTTCCGTCGAGATAAATATGAACCAAAGCACGTGCATGATTCATGGGTGTGTTGGTGAATGAAATTCCGAAAGTAATAGGCATCAACGCCAGGCCTTTTTTAAAGTCTGAATGCTGTTTGTTAAAGTCTTCAACCTCTTGCTCTAAAGCTTCAATATTATATATGGCTGTTGCAGAATTCCATGTGTTTTTTGCCTCGACCTGTTTTGCAATTTGACCATAGGAAAAGGTGTCATTTTCATCTAAAAGATTCGCTTCCTGAATTTGTCTGGGCGTTACGCCAATTTCATGAGCCGCTTTGGCGATGGCAGATTCGATGACGAACATACCTTGCGGACCACCAAAACCTCGGAAGGCAGTGTTAGGTGGTAAATTTGTTTTACAGCTAATGACAGTGGTTTCTACATTAGGAACAAAATAACTATTGGTCGCATGAAATAAGGTGCGCTCAGCAATAGCAGGTGATAAATCGGCAGCAGCACCAGAGTTTTGGAGAAACTCAGCCTCGTAAGCCAGGATTTTCAAATCTTTGGATAGGCCAATTTTATAAGTACTTTCATAAGGATGACGCTTGCCTGTCATTCGTAAATCGTCATGACGATTCAGTATTAGTTTTACCGACTGATTAAGGTGATACGTCGCTAAAGCCGCCATGACAGCCCAAGGAGTAGCCTGATCTTCTTTGCCGCCAAATCCACCACCAAGGCGCGTGACATCCACTTCAATTTTATGCATGGCAACACCCAAAACCTGAGCCGTTGTTTTTTGAACAGCTGTTGGGCCTTGTGTTGATGAGGTGATTTTTATGTTTCCGTTTTCTAAAGGTTCGGCATAGGCACCTTGAGCTTCGATATATAAATGCTCTTGGCCGTTAGAGAAGGTTTCGCCTTCAAAAATATAATCACAAGCTGCAAATCCTTTTTCGGTATCGCCTAAGCTAAATGATCGTGGCGCGTTGATAAAACTTCCTTTCGCTTTGGCTTGTTTAGCTCTAGTAATAACAGGTAATTCTTCAATATCGATGTCGATTAAACTTCGGGCTTTTCGTGCAATAAATTCAGTTTCAGCAACGATTAAAGCAATGGGCATGCCCCAAAAATGAACTTCGTCTTCTGCAAATAAAGGTTCGTCAGGAATGATGCCGCCAATCTGATTTTTACCAGGAATATCTTTATAAGTAAAAATACGGACAACACCTTCAAGTGCTTCGGCTTTAGAATAATCGATATGTTTTATATGTCCGTGAGCTTTTGGCGAATCAAAAACAACAGCATGAAAAGTGCCTTGTCTAATGTTCACATCATCAACATATAAGGATTTGCCGCGAACATGCGTATACGAATCTAAGTTTTTAATACTTTGTTTAATCGACATGGAAACCGCATTCAGTTTTGAGTCTAAGGCCTTATTTGAGTTGTGTTTATGCATGCTGAACAAAATCGTTTAAGGTGAATTGCTTCGGAAATAAAGCCGTAAAATGAGCAAAAAATAATTGCCGACCTAACAGTCGTTTGTAGTCACTTGTTCCTCGAACATCACTGATAGGTGCGATTTCATCCTGAAGTACAGCATTGGCATTTATTACTGTTTCTGAAGTCAAGGGTTTGCCAATTAAAAATGTTGAAGTTTCATGTAAATACTTTGGAATAGCTGCAACACCACCAATAGATACATGGGCTTCTGAAATGTTATTATTTTCAATGGTGAGGTGTATTGCAGAATTGACACTTGCAATATCTAAATGGGTTCGTTTGCAGACTTTTTCAAAATTGAAAAATGTACTATTCGTTGGTAATTTAAAATGAATGCTTTTGATGAGTTCACCGTCGTTTAAATCATAGGTTTTGTAGCCTTGATAGAAATGTTTAAGTGGCATTGTGCGCTCATTTCCATGGTCATTTGAAATGGTGACGTCACTATTTAAAGCTAAAAAGAAAATAGTCATATCACCAATAGGAGAGGCGTTTACGAGGTTGCCACCAAATGAAGCCATATTTCTAATTTGCTCAGATGACACGAGTTTAAGATGTTGTTTTAGTTTTGGAAAGTAGCTGTTAATTTCAGCATGATTCCATAAATCAGACACTGTAGAGTTTGCGCCAATGGTACAGTTCTTATCTTCAATCGTGATGCCTTTTAATTTATCCTTAGCTGCAATAAGATGTACTTCATTATCTGCTAGATGGTCCGCTTGTTGTACATAGAGATCGGTTCCGCCAGACACAAATTTGCCTTGTGGTTGGTTGAAGTCTTTAGCCTCAATATCTTTTATACGCTGCGGAATAGTTTCAAAATAGTCTGGAATAAATTCATTATTAATCAGCCAATTGACAGTGTGTTTGTCTTGATTTTCTAAGTTGTCAACAAGCTGATACGCTGCTTTTTCAATCGCTTTATAACCAGTACACCTACAAATGTTTCCGCTAATAGCATCCAGAGCAGTGTTGTAATTATGTTCAGAATTTGACAATGCAAAACCCGTAAGCGCAACCACAAAGCCAGGTGTGCAAAATCCGCATTGTGTCGCGTAATTTGCTTTCATGGCCTCTTGAGCCTTAGTTAATTTGTCTTTTAGATTGGTACCTTCAACCGTTACAATATGCTTGCCATGCGCATTTCCTAAAGGCGAAATACAAGACGTTATACTTTGATAGGTCATTGAGTTTTGACTTAGTGTGCCAACCAAAACAGTGCAAGCACCACAATCACCTTCACGACAGCCAATTTTGGTACCAGTTAGACGTTGCTCATAGCGTACAAAATCCAATAAGGTCATCCCTGAATGCTCTGTAGTTCTTATGGTTTTGTTATTTAGGATGAATGTAATCATAGATTAGTACTCCGTTTTATCTTCTTTTTTTGTCCATTCCTGAAAGGGTTCTAAAGCAATGTCACGTGCCAGTTGCTCAAAGGGTATACTTCTTTTGTCGTATGGTAGCGGAATTTCCTTGTAGATAAATTCGTCATCAAAACCAATATTTGCGGCATCTACCTGATTACTGCCGTAATATACTTTGTCTGGTCGTGCCCAGTAAATAGCACCTAAGCACATTGGGCAAGGTTCGCATGAGGTGTAAATTTCGCAACCATCTAATTGAAAAGAATCCAGGTTTTTACAGGCATCTCTTATCGCGGTTACTTCGGCATGTGCTGTTGGGTCGTTTGTTGAGGTTACCTTATTATTGCCACGTCCTACAATTTTTCCATCTTTAACAACGATACAACCAAATGGGCCGCCTTCGTTGTTGTTCATTCCTTTTAATGCTGCATTTACAGCTTCTTTCATAAATTGTTCTTTATCAGTCATAGTTGTTCTCTTCTGAAATTTGATGTTTTATTTGAAGTTTGTTTTCAAGAATTCGTTAGCATTTATAAATAGCACGCGATCTATAATTTCGGTTGCAGAAATTTGATTTTGTGGTTGCAAGTTCGATTGATACGCATTAAGGTATTCTTCAGCTTTTTTGATGAGATAAGGTTTAATGTCCTCAAGATTTTCGGCTGTCCAAAGTCCTTTTATCGGATTAACGATACCGTCAAAATCTGAGCCTATTGCTACAGTTTCCCAACAAAACAAGCCGTTTTTATCTAGTAATTCAGCAATGTGCCGAATTTGCCTCCAGATTAAATTGGATTTATTTTTATAGCGTCTTTTTTTGCTTGGCCAGTATATTCTCGAACTTGCAATTGCTTTTCTGCTCGCAATGCGTCTTTCATCTAATTGCAAACCAAAAATACCTTTTGATTTTGCAATACGCAAGATTTCTGAATCATAAATGTTAATATCATCTTGTCTAAAATGCTTGCTAAATTTAGAATCTGAAACATCCCATTCAACAATGGACCTTCTGCCGTTTGCTGCGCCATGGCTGACTATAATTGGAATGTTCTGATTTGCATAAGTAGTTTCTAATAGATGATAGTACGTTTTTCTGGAAGCAGTACTCATGTGTTTAATATCAATAAGGATGCGTTTATTATCAGAATCATCTAATAATTTATCTATGACTTTAAAGCCCAAAGGAGTGATGTCTTTATTAAGTCCGCGATTTTGATTGTCCTTAATCAATCCAATACTGATGCTTCTAGCATGGCCACAAATTTCATTGTAAAAGTGATGCGCTAAAGTGATAAAAAAGGGTTTGTGTTCCCAGTTTTTTACAGTGTCTATATGTTTTAAAACAGTAGTTTCATCAGCAGTGTCTTTGTCTTTGTGTAGCCCAGTTTCAAAAGCGTGAGCTCCTTCTATAGTTGGGACGAGACTGATGATTTTTCTGTTATTGGTCGAGGTAGTAATGTTTGTGGATATGTCAGTATAATTGCTTACCAAGCGATAGGTAAACGTAATCCCATCGATAACCTGAGCGAAATTGTTAAGCTGCTTATAAAAGTTATATTCATCATTTAAATCTTGAAAATAGCTGTTGTGATTTCTTAGGTTGTCAATGCGTTTCTGGCTTACACCAGCAGCGAGATTAACGAGCAAATCTGGAATAAATTTTACACCGAGCATTTTGTCTTTGAGGAAATGTTTTTCAAAAGGATACAGGGAAATTACCACAATATTACAATCGGCTTTGGCTAACGCGGTTAAATCGGTTTGTGTGAATTTTGTTAGCGTGAGTAATTTATTGAATTGTCGCTCTATAAAGTTTGGCGGACTATAATGCCAAATGGAATTTTTTCTGCCAGCATTTAAATTGTTTTGTTTTGTAGGCGTGTACTTAAAGCTCTTTCCGTAAGGTTTTAAAGAAGGATGGCAGTGAATATCAATATATGACTTTTTCATTGTTGGTCGATTATGGTACTGAAAAGATATTCATTTTTTGTTAGATTTAAGCTTAATACGAGTGAAAATCATTAGTTTAGAAGTCTTATTTAATTGACTGTTTTTATGCTGTATATTCTTGTTTTTATTTTGCTTTTAGTTTTTGTTGTGTATGTCTTTTATAAGAAATACTCCAGAAATATCGAGCAATTTCCTAGTCATTGGCATGCTATATTGCTTAAAGAAGTCAGGTATTATAAAAACTTAGAACCAAGTGAACAGAAGCGTTTTCAAACTAGGATGATGCAATTTTTGAGCGAAGTTTATATAGATAGTGTCGGATTTGAAATAGAAGAATTAGATAAGATTTTAATTGCATCGAGTGCTGTAATTCCTGTGTTTTCGTTTGCTGAATGGCATTACCCAACGCTTAGTGGTATAATACTTTATCCAGACAATTTTAATGAAGATTTTCAGTTTTCAGATCAAAGTAAATCTAAACGAATAGCAGGTGTTGTAGGTACAGGGCGTTTAGAAAAGAAGATGATTTTATCTAGAAAAGCGTTGTATCACGGATTTAAAAATGCTAATGATAAACGCAATACCGCCATTCACGAATTTGTACATTTAATTGATAAAATGGATGATAATGTCGATGGAATTCCTGAAGTATTAATGCAGAATGCGTATACAATTCCGTGGTTGAAATTAGTTCATGATGAAATGGAAGCCATTAATAAAGATACATCTGATATCAGAGCTTATGGTGGTACCAAACAAGCGGAGTTTTTTGCGGTGGCATCAGAATATTTTTTTGAAAACCCTAAACTCATGAAACGAAAGCACCCAGAACTTTACAAGATGATGGCGGATTGTTTCAGAATTAAAATTTGATTTACTTTTCTTATTATACCTTAAGATTCGCTTCGTATTTCTGTATGGATTTTACAAAAGGTTGTTTCGTTAATAATTGTCCTGTAGCTGCTTTAATAGCATTTGCCAAAGCGCCTCCAGCAGGCGGTAATCCAGGTTCTCCCAAACCAGTTGGTGATAAGTTGTTGTCAACAAAATACGTTTCTATAATAGGTGTTTCTTTCATTCGGATTAAACGATAGGTGTTAAAATTAACATGCTGAGGCTGGCCATTTTCAAATGAAAAATCACCATACATGGCGTGTCCAATTCCGTCAATAACACCACCTTCAACTTGATTTTTTGCACCTGTTGGATTCACTACGATACCACAATCGACTGCAACGGTCACTTTTTCAACCAAAGGTAAGCCATTTTTTAGGGTGATATCAACAACTTCGGCAACATGAGTATTATGACTGTAATACGCTGCAAAGCCTTGGTAAATGCCGTCTTTTGTATTGCCCCAATTACTTTTTTTAGCCACTAGATTTATAGTGTCTGTCATTCGTTTAGCAGAGTATTGAATATTCGGATCTTCACCATCCTTGACGTTTTTCAACAAGTCTAAACGCAATTGAATTGGGTCTGTTTCCAGAAGTTCGGCAAGCTCATCAAAGAAGCTTTGTTCGGCAAATGCGAGAAAGTTGGTATAAGGGGCGCGCCAGGCTCCTGTGGTAATATTGCTTTGGTAATTTCCAGATTCAACTTTGTAGTTTTTTATCGCACCAGCTGGAAAGAAATGCGGAATAAGTCCATACATATTAGAGTTGATGGCGGCTTCTTTTAAATGGTAGCCTGTCACGTTTCCGTCTTTAATAGAGGCTGCAATTCGATATTTTATCGCAGGTCTGTAAATACCTGCAGCCATATCATCTTCTCTGGAGAAAATTACTTTTACAGGCTGTTTTGTGAGGTTGGATATTTCGGCAGCTTCTAGTGCAAAATCACCATAGAGTCGTCGGCCAAATCCGCCACCCATTCTAGTCATCTCCAGATGAATATCTTCTTCACTGCGATTAATTAGATCAGCAATTCGTCTTGCGGTTCCTGCAGGTGTTTGAATAGGACCAACCAAATGCACTTTATCAGCAGTGACATTGGCATAAAAATTCATAGGTTCCATACAGTTGTGTGGTAAAAAAGGCGACTCGTAAGTCCGTTCTAACACCTTATCTGCTTCTGCAAAAGCCTGTTTTACATTGCCATCTTCTCGACGTATTTCAAGATTTTTTCCGTCTAATATTTTAAATAATTCAGCATCATGATCAGCCGTATTTTCCAAATTACTGTCGTTGGTCCATTGCACTTTCAATGTTTTTTTTCCTTTCATGGCAGCCCAAGTGTTTGAGGCTAAAACGGCAATCTTATCACCAAACTGAACAACCTCAGAAACACCATTAACAGCTTTAGCTGCAGTATCATCAAATGTGTTTATTTTTTGACCAAAAGCCGGAGGTCTAATTACGGAAACATAGGACATGTTTTCGGCGACATAATCTAAACCAAAAAGTGGTTTTCCTGTTATGATTGCATCGATGTCAACATTAATCGCATCTTTCCCGATAATTTTATAGTCTTTAGTTGTTTTCAATGCTACATCTTCAGGAATTTCAAGATGTGCTGCTTCATTAACCACATCGCCATAGCCTAATTCATCACCATTCGAATTTTTAATAATGCCGTTAGAAGCCGAACACGTAGAAGCTTCAACACCCCATTTTGCAGCAGCAGCATTAATGAGCATTTGTTTTGCAGTAGCTCCAGTTTGACGCAGAGCATCCCATCCAAAACGTATGGATTGACTTCCGCCAGCCACTTGTCTGGAAAAATTGGTAGTATCTAAAGCGCCTTGTTCAACTGAAACATGATCCCATGGGACGTCTAGTTCTTCAGCAATAATCATAGGCATAGATGTTTTGACGCCTTGACCGATTTCAGGGTTTGGTGAAAAAATAGTGACATAGCCGTTTTCAGCAATTTTAATAAAGGCATTAAAATCTTTAAAATCTAATTTTGAAATATCGACAGGAGGTGCAGCCGTTTCCCCACAAGATGTTAAGAAATTGAATCCAATTAATAAGCCTCCAGAAGCCAGGGCAGATGTACGAATAAAGTTTCGTCTGCTTAAGGTAAATTTGTTTTGATTTTCCATGATTTCTTAGCTTAAGACATTTTTTTAGCAGCTAAAGCCACTGCTTTTTCAATTCGATTATAACTTGCGCATCTGCATAAATTGCCGTTCATGGCAGTTCTGATTTGTTCGGAATTAGGATTAGGATTTTGTTTTAAAAATGAGGTTGCCGTCATAATTTGACCGGCTTGACAATATCCGCATTGTGGAACATCAAGCTCTTTCCAGGCTTCTTGAACCGGATGTAATTTGTCATCTGATAATCCTTCAATAGTTGTGATATTTGCGCCTTCTAAACTCGCCATAGGAATAGAACAACTTCGTACAGCAGTGCCATCGAGATGTACAGTACAAGCACCACATTGCGCAATGCCACAGCCAAATTTGGTACCTACTAAATTGAGTTCGTCACGAAGCACCCAAAGTAGCGGTGTATCGTCATCGACAGTTACAGCAACCGCCTTTCCGTTAATCTTTAAATTATAACTTGCCATAGAACTTAGAATTATTCAGCTAAAGTTAAAGAATATTTCCCTTAAAATAACTGATAATGATATTTTTATGTTTGAACTTAACGCTTTTTGATTACGATGTTTTGCCAAGAGATTTTAAGAACTGATGGTAGTCTTCTTTGGTGTCAATATCTATTAATTGGTCATTGCTAATCGGAATTACTTTAGTGTACGATTTGTTGAGGAGTTCTTTTGCGCCTTTATCGCCTTTTAAGTCTTGAAGCTGTGTGTAATAAGTCTTCGGAAATATCGCCGGAACACCGATGCTACCCGAATAACCCGAAGCTGAAATCTGATTAGGACTGGTTTCAAATGAATCAATGAGTACGTTGATGAAATCTGCATCTACTTTAGGTTGATCTCCAAGAAGGATTAAAACAGCATCGAAATTTTTGTCTTTGATGTGGTCAATTCCAGCATAAATACTAGTGCTTAAACCTTTGTTGTAGTTTGTATTGATAATAGGTGTCACGTCATATGATTTGATAGCATCACTTATAACCTCATAATTTGAACCGAGCACACAAAAGACATTGTTAGCTTTCGATTGTAAAGCTTGTTCAATACTTCGTCCCAAAAGCGTTGTGTCACCAACTTTTAATATCTGTTTAGCAGTTTCCATTCGGGTGGATTTTCCAGCGCTAAGAATCAATGTAGCAATTCTCATTTTTTCACTGATTTTACAGTTATAGAGCGTAAGGACATAGGCTTGGTTTGTCTGATGACCATTAAAATTTCAGAAACTATTGCTAGTGCGATTTCCTCTGGTGTAATGGCGCCTATGTGTAATCCTGCCGGACTGTAAATAGAATTGAGGAAGTCTTCCTTTATATCCGGATTATAATTTAAGAGTTCGCTTTCCAATTGGTTTCGCCGTTTCGAAGATCCGATTATACCTATGTATTTAAGTTGAAAAGGCTCTAGTTTTAAAAGGTATTTTAAATCCTGAACATAATTATGTGTCATGAGTACAACGATCGTTTCCGAATCTATATGTAAATCGGCGATTTCGGGCGTTAAAGCCGTAACCGATTTGGCTCCAGGAAAATCGGAAAGAGATTTTGGATCCTTAATCGATGTGATGATATCTACTTCCCAACCCAGTAAATTCGCCATAACACAAAGTTTTACAGCATCATGTTCGCCACCAATAATAAGCAGTTTGAGACTTGGTTTTAGGCTTTGAGAAAAGACATCTAAGCCATTATTTTTTGGATGTATAGCTTCGGAAAAGGTAAAACTTTGATTATTATCTACTAAAAAGCAACTTCCAAAAGCACCGATAGCATCATCCTTTTTTTGATAATATGACTGGATTTGAAACTCTTGACGTGACTCTAAAATATGCTGGAAGGCTTTTAAGAACACATCAGAAATATAAAAGGGTTCAATTAAAATGTACAAAATGCCTTCGCATCCCAAACGGTAACGACCATCATAAGTCATGACTTTTGACGTGTTGGTTTCAAACACAGATTGCGCGCGTGTATTGATATCATTTTCAACACAGCCACCACTAACAGCACCAACCATGGTTCCGTTTTCAGAAATAAGCATTCTCACACCAGGTTTTCTGTAAGATGATCCTTCGAGGTGAACTACAGTAGCGAGTACGTTTTTCAATCCGTTTTGCTGATTGAGTTTTGCCTGATATACGATATTTTTAAATTCGTGAGTCATTGTCTTGATAAGTCAACGCTTACTAAATTACTGTTTTTATGGCTACTATTTTGCTGAAATTAAAGAAATTGAAATACTGTGGTGTTCTAGGCGTAGTTTTCTAGATATTTAGTCTTTATAATTTGATCGACAGGTGTATTTGTGATTTTGCTTTCTAGCCACGAAATAATATCTAAATATAAAAAAGCACGTCTTTCAAAAGGATGATCTTCATATTGTTTTAGTGTGGCATGTAGCTCGATGAAAGCATTTTTAAGTTCATGCGGATAAATATCTTGTAAGCCTTTAATGAATTTGATCATTTCTTTTTGAACCTCATGAAGTTCATTCATCTTGATTAAGAACTTATAAGTCGTTCTCAATAAGGTGTCTAAATGGTAGTCTAGTCCAGCCTCATAATGTGCCACAAGGTTTAGAACTCTCGAAAAGCAAAGTAAATCTTCGCGCATAGAAAGGGATTTGTTGGAAATAATTTTATCTAAATATTTGATGCATTCTTTATTGTTTCCAGCTCCAAAATGCATACTTGCAAACTTGTAATAAAAAATCATTTTATGATGTTCGTCAATACGATTTTGGTACTGTGTTAAGTTTTTTTCTATACTCGGAATTAATTTCAAACCTTCATGAAAACTCCCATCAATAAAATGTTTGTTGATGTCGTGAAAATTGAAATACAAAAAGGTTAAAGCCTGAACGTTTTCGTCTTTTGGGAAGGATTTACCTTCGACTTTCGATTTTAGGTTAGAAAGAACCTCTGTAAACTTAGGTTTGTTTTTGATAAAAAAAATAGACTCCAGTAAATAGTTGTTTGCTTTTAAGAAAAACACGGGATTCAGATTCACCATCTTAGGATATTGCGAAAACAAATCGACACATTTTGCTGCATATCTATAGCAGTTTAAAAAATCCTGTAATAAAAAACTATACCATAAATGTGCTTTGTAAAGCCAGAGTTTTTCTCTGAATCCGAGTTGTGCTAATTTGATTTTTGGAAGTCGGTCATTAAAATATTTAGTTACCTCCTCGCTTTCTTTTTCATTTTTTACGTAGCCTGTTTTTAATATGATGCTGTAAAGCTGAAGTGATAAATTTGAAAGTTTACTGGCAATAACATTAAGTGAACTTAATTCTTTAGCCTGAATAGCTAATTCATCGGCTCTGGTACTGATGCTTCGCGTAATGTATTGAGCTTCAATAATTTTTTCGAGTTCTACAATTTCAAAAGCCAGGTTTTTTTCTTCATTCTGAATGGCAACATCTTTGGCTTTATCTAGGATTTTCAAGCTTTGTTTATACAGTCCTTTGTGGTATAAGATCGATGCAAAGTCTAATTGTTCTCTAATTTGAGATCTGATATTTTGATGTGACGGATTGAGTTTTAAACTGATTAATATTTGTTTGTATAAATGTGACTTTACATTAGCCAGTTGCTGTTTTTTTACAATTCCGCTTTTTAAAATTACAGTCTCATCATACACATTTGATTTGTCAAGGAGATTGAAAAGATTCAGGAATTTAGAATCCGAATTGACGCCAAGTCGACCAACATATAATTTAAATTGTCGCTTTTCAGATTTTGAAAGCGATTTAATTAGTAAAAACAAATTATCTTTTTGGTCCTTAGTCATCAAACAAATGTTGTTTTAATATATTGAAAATCAGATTAATAATAAATTAAATTTTGTTTGAACATCGTAAAACTAAATAGAGTTGTATGTGTTAAAACAAATCCAAAATATACATTCGTAAGACAAAAGAAAAATATATTTTGATAAATGTCTGATTCCAACGTAAAAATTTTCGATACCACACTTCGCGATGGCGAACAAGTACCAGGTTGTAAACTGAATACCGATCAAAAAGTCATTATCGCCAAACAGTTAGATTTACTGGGTGTAGATGTTATTGAGGCTGGTTTTCCTGTGTCGAGTCCAGGTGATTTTAAATCGGTAGAAGCGATTTCAAAAATCGTAAAACATGCTACGGTTTGTGGTTTAACCCGTTCAGTAGAAAATGATATTAAAGTGGCTGCACAGGCCCTGACTTATGCTAAAAATGCTAGAATCCACACAGGAATAGGGACGTCTGATTCACATATCAAACACAAGTTTAAAAGCAACAGAGATGCAATTATCGAGCGTGCAGTGAGCGCTGTTAAATATGCAAAATCTTTTGTTGAAGATGTTGAGTTTTATGCTGAAGATGCTGGCAGAACAGATAACGATTATTTAGCAAGAGTGTGTGAAGCTGCGATAAAAGCTGGAGCAACAGTTTTAAATATTCCTGATACTACAGGTTACTGTTTGCCTAGTGAATATGGTGCAAAAATTAAATACTTAAAAGAAAACGTAAAAGGTATTGATAAAGCAATATTATCATGTCATTGTCATAATGATCTTGGTTTAGCCACTGCAAATTCGATAGAAGGCGTTATCAATGGTGCCCGACAAATTGAATGTACAATCAATGGTATTGGTGAGCGTGCCGGAAACACAGCTTTAGAAGAAGTTGTGATGGTATTAAAGCAACATCCTTACCTTAATTTAGATACCAATATCAATACTTCAATGTTGTATGGTATGAGTCAGTTGGTGAGTGATAGCATGGGTATTTATACGCAGCCAAATAAGGCAATTGTTGGTGCTAATGCATTTGCTCATAGTTCTGGAATTCATCAAGATGGTGTTATTAAAAATCGTGAAACCTATGAAATTATTGACCCTAAAGATGTAGGTGTTACCGAATCGGCTATTGTTCTTACAGCAAGAAGTGGTCGAGCGGCATTAGCGTATCGCGCAAAGCATGTTGGTTATGAATTAACTAAAATTCAACTGGATGAGGTCTATGCTAATTTTTTGAGTTTTGCAGATAAAAAGAAAGAAATTAATGATAATGATATTCATCAAATTATTGAGACAAGCAATGTGTATCAACAAATAATTTCAGCCTAATGGGAAAGACCTTATTTGACAAAGTATGGGATGCGCATGTGGTAGATTCTATTACAAATGGTCCACAAATTTTATACATCGATAAGCATTTAATTCATGAGGTTACAAGTCCTCAGGCATTTAACGAATTAAAAGCACGAAATATTCCTGTCCTCCGACCAGATCAAATAGTAGCAACTGCAGACCATAATACGCCAACGCAGAATCAACATTTACCTGTTAAGGATGAATTATCAAGAAAACAACTAGCTCAGCTTTCAGAAAATTGTAAAGCTAATAATATAACCTTATACGAGTTAGGTCATAAATATAATGGAATAGTTCATGTGATGGCGCCTGAATTAGGTATTACACAACCTGGAATGACCATGGTTTGTGGAGATAGTCACACTTCAACACATGGTGCTTTTGGTGCTATTGCTTTTGGGATTGGAACGAGTCAGGTTGCACAGGTTTTTGCAAGTCAGTGCTTGTTGCTTACTAAACCAAAAAGTTTACGAGTCACGGTTAATGGCAAGTTAAAGAATGGTGTCTTGCCTAAAGATGTCATTCTTTATATTATTTCAAAATTAGGAACTAACTCTGGAACAGGTTACTTCTGTGAATACGCTGGTGACGTTTTTGAAAATATGAGCATGGAAGGCCGAATGACTGTGTGTAATATGAGTATTGAAATGGGCGCTCGTGGCGGAATGATTGCGCCAGATGAAACTACTTATGATTATATTAAAGGAAGAGAATTTGCACCCAAAGGAAGCGAATTTGATAAAAAGGTAGCGTATTGGAAAACTTTGGCTACAGATAAAGATGCTCAGTTTGATAAAGAATATGTTTTTGATGCTGAAGATATTGAGCCAATGATTACCTACGGAACAAATCCTGGAATGGGTATTAAAATTTCAGAATCTATTCCACAGGAAACAGACGCTTCGTTTAAAAAGTCACTTGATTATATGAATTTTCAATCAGGTGAAAGTTTGATAAATAAGCCCATTAATTATGTGTTTATTGGAAGCTGTACTAACTCCAGAATAGAAGACTTTAGAGTTGCGGCAAGCTATATTAAAGGCAAGCAAAAAGCCGATAACGTTACAGCGTGGTTAGTGCCAGGAAGTAAGCAAGTCGAGGCTCAAATTATAGATGAAGGTTTAAAAACCATTTTTGATGCTGCAGGTTTTGAACTGCGACAGCCAGGCTGTTCAGCTTGTTTGGCAATGAACGATGATAAAATACCTCAAGGTGAATATTGTGTATCTACTTCCAATAGAAATTTTGAAGGTCGTCAAGGGCAAGGGGCAAGAACTATTTTAGCTAGTCCGTTAGTGGCAGCTGCAACTGCTGTTGCTGGAAAAATTATTGATGTTACTAAAGCAATAGAAACATTAGAAGCTGTATAATATGGAAAAATTTACAACACTTACATCTACTGCAATTCCATTAGATATCGCTAATGTGGATACCGATCAAATCATTCCTGCGCGTTTTTTAAAAGCAACTGATAAGAAAGGCTTTGGTAACAATGTTTTTAGAGATTGGCGCTTCAACGAAGACCAGTCAAAAAACAGTACCTTTATATTAAACGACCCTAAGTATTCGGGTAGTATTTTAGTTGCTGGCGATAATTTTGGTTGTGGCTCAAGTCGAGAACACGCAGCGTGGGCTCTGGTTGGATATGGATTTAAAGTTATTGTTTCAAGTTTCTTTGCTGACATTTTTAAAGGAAATGCATTAAATAATGGTTTGTTACCTATTCAGGTGTCTGAGCAATTTTTGGCAGAACTTATGAGTATCATTAAGAAACATCCAGGTACACAAATTAGTGTTAACTTGGAAATGCAAACTATAGGAATTGAAGGGGCTATTTCAGAAACATTTGAAATAGATCCTTATAAAAAAACATGCTTAATTAATGGTTATGATGATATTGACTATTTGTTGAGCAAAACAGAATTAATTAAAGCTTTTGAAGTTCAAAAAACATATTAAATAGTACAAATGAAATTAAAAATAGCCGTATTGCCAGGAGATGGAATTGGTCCTGAGGTCACTAATCAAGCTGTAAAGGTTTTAAAAGCTATAGCTTCAGAATTTGATCATACATTCAGTTTTAAAACTGCAGATGTTGGTGCTATAGCAATCGATAAATATGGTGATCCACTACCAGATAAAACCTTAGATTTATGTAAATCGACAGATGCTATTCTGTTTGGTTCTATCGGACATCCTAAATATGACAACGATCCATCTGCAAAAGTGCGACCAGAACAAGGATTGCTTAAATTGAGAAAGGAATTAGGGTTATTTGCAAATATTAGACCGGTTAAAGCTTATAAGCCATTATTAGATAAGTCACCTTTAAAAAAGGCAATTATTGATGGCACAGATATTAGTATTTATCGCGAATTAACTGGCGGAATTTACTTTGGAAAAAAGGAATTGAGTGAAGATGGAAATACAGCATCAGATTTATGTGAGTATTCGCGTATAGAAATTGAACGAATTGCACATTTAGCATTTAAAGCAGCAAGAGCCCGTAAGCAAAAAGTAACTTTGGTTGATAAGGCTAATGTTTTGGAAAGTTCAAGACTCTGGCGTAAAATTGTTACCGAAGTTGCTGCTGATTATAAAGATGTCGATTTAGATTTTTTATTTGTTGATAATGCTGCAATGCAAATGATACTTAACCCTAAACAGTTTGATGTCATTTTGACTGAAAATATGTTTGGTGATATTATTAGTGATGAAGCAAGTGTAATTGGTGGCTCAATAGGTTTGCTGGCATCAGCTTCAGTAGGTGAAACTCATGCGATGTTTGAACCAATTCATGGCTCGTATCCGCAAGCTGAAGGTAAAGGGATTGCCAATCCGATAGCGTCAATTTTATCTGCGGCAATGTTATTGGATCATTTTGAACTTTATAACGAAGCTGAACTGGTTAGATTAGCCGTTGATAAGTCACTTAAACTAAAAATAACAACGCCTGATATTAATTCTGAATTTGATTCTATAACAACATCTAATGTTGGAGATTTCATTGAAGATTTTATTTTTAATCCAAACGATAGTAATCGAAATTTTAAGAATATTCACTTAGGGCAATCGACAATTATTTGAGGTATATTCGAATTGTAATAAGTGATAAAAAAATGCTTGGCAATTAATTACCAAGCATTTTTTTTATGTCACAATTTACTTTATTAAATGTCAATACTAACAAACCCTCTAATGTAGTATTAGAGGGTTTATTCCCTAACTAATAAAAATAACAAACTTAGTGCTCATTTAATCTAAAGTCTGGATAAGCATCCATACCATGTTCATGAGCATCAAGACCTTCTAATTCTTCACGTTCTGAAACTCTTATTCCTACTGTTTTCTTCATGACAAAAATGATAAGGAAGGAAGAGATAATACATATTCCTGCATAAGAGGCAACACCAATAAGCTGACTAACAAATTGTGAACCACTGGCAAGTTCTCCGAAGATTCCAACAGCTAATGTTCCCCAGATACCACAAACTAAATGTACAGCAATAGCTCCAACAGGATCATCTAATTTTAATCGATCAATTAAGGATACTGCAAATACAATAATTGCTCCGGCAACAGCTCCAATGATGATAGCATCTGTTGGACTCATTTGATCTGCACCAGCTGTGATTCCGACAAGGCCACCTAAAATTCCGTTTAAAAACATGGTTAAATCCATATTTTTATATTTTATGAATGATACTAGTGCAGCAATAACACCACCTGAAGCAGCGGCCAAGCAAGTTGTAACTAAGGTTAAAGAGGTTAGACCTGGATCGGCAGATAATACCGAGCCGCCATTAAATCCAAACCAGCCTAACCATAAAATGATGACACCAGCGGTTGCTAAAGGAATATTATGTCCAGGTATTGCTTGTAGTTTTCCGTCTTTAAACTTTCCAATTCTAGAACCTAATAAGCAAACAGCAACTAAAGCTGCCCATCCGCCAACTGAGTGTACTAATGTTGAACCAGCAAAATCATAAAAAGGTGTTTCTAATGTTTGTAAAAAACCGCCTCCCCATTTCCAGGACCCAGCAATTGGATAAATGAGACCAACATATAGTATCGTGAATACCATAAAAGGTCCAATTTTCATACGTTCAGCAACAGCTCCAGATACAATAGTAGCTGCTGTAGCTGCAAACATACCTTGAAATAAGAAATCGGTCCAATACGTGTAGCCTTCGTTATAAGCCAAATCTAATGCACCAGCATCAGTTAATGGTGCATCTAATCCAAAACCTGCAAAACCAAAGAGGCCTATGTCGCCATCAGCAAAACCAGGATACATTAAGTTAAATCCGACCAGACAGTAAAGTAAAAGTCCGATAGTGATTATAAAGATGTTTTTAAATAGGATATTAATAGTGTTTTTTTGACGAGTCAATCCGATTTCTAAGAATGCAAATCCTAAATGCATAAAGAAAACGAGTGCTGTACAGATCATCATCCATACATTATTTGTAGTAAGTAATTCCATGTGTTTTATTTTAAAGTGTTTCCTCCTTTTTCTCCTGTTCGTATTCTGTATACTTCCTCTATGTTTGAGACGAATATTTTACCATCGCCAACATCTCCTGTTGAACCTGCTTCGAGTATGGCTTTTATGGTAACGTCTTCAAAATCGTCATTCACAACTATAGAAAGGTAGCGGCGTTGAATGTCACTTGTGCTATACGAAACACCTCTGTAAACATGGCCTTCTTTTTCATTGCCTAATCCTGTAACATCCCAGTAGGAGAAAAAATTCACACCTACTTCATGTAATGCTTTTTTTACTGCGGAAAATTTTGATTTCCGGATGATTGCTTCAACTTTTTTCATAATTTTATTAGTGTTAGTTAAATTTGTATACGGCAGCTACTAAGAAAGATGCCAGGCTTTTACTTGGCTCTAAATCGTTGTCAAAATAGAATTCTTCCGACCAGCTATCGAGTCGTATTTCTGGAATAATTGTTAAGTCGTCTATACTATAGTTAGCAGATAGCGTAGCGGCAAATACAGTTTCGTCATCAAAATCCTCAGCATGAACGCCAAAGTATTCTCCTCTTAAGCCTAAGGCAAATGTTTCTGAAACGGTATACTGTGGGTATAATGCAGCACCATAAAAACCGCTTCCGTCAGTATCGTTATATGTCGCGTTAATTCCTAAGAAAAAGTCGTCACTTAAATTGCTTCCACCTGTATAATCAACCTGAAACGTAGAACCGCTTGATCCTGTTTGGTCGCCATAAACAAAATTTAAGTATTGATCTTTGTAACCTAACTGAAGACCACCTGTATAGCTTCCGTCAAGGTTAATTTCGGTAAAATCAGTACTATTCATAACGGCAAGCATTAATGAAAAGTCATCAGATAAAGCTATGTCAGCTTTTAGACCTGTGTGTGAAAATGGTCCGTTTGAAAACATGTAAGATGTGCTGTAGTTAAAGTTTCCAGTTGGAGAAATTACTTCATAACCTAAAAACGTATTAAAGTTTCCGAGGGTTAAAGTGACACTTTCACTTACATTGTAATACATGTATAATTGGTTGACAATATTTGATGATCCTGCTGATAAGAATACTGCGTCTTCACCTCTGGGTCCAAATACTAAGTCTGCTACAAAACCTACTTTATCGCCATCGTAAGAAATAATAGCGTTAGCCATACCAAGACTAAAACCACTTCTGTCTGCAAAAGATGTTCCTGGGTTAAGGAAAAAAGTATCATCACCATCTTCAAAAGCTTCATTAGGACCAGTGAGATTGGTTCTAAAATATGCATCTACACTTCCAGATATTGAGAATTTTTTTTCAGAAGTCTCTTCTTGAGATTCTTGTGCAGTTAACAGTATGGATGTTAACAGTAATGTGAGGGTAAATAAATGTTTCATAAAAGTTAGTATTTATAGTTTGAAAACGATAAAACTATATAAAAAGCATTTATACCTATTAAAAAATAGGGGTTAATATTTCATTTTTATGAATATGAAATTTTATACCCCTAAAATTTAGGGGTTGAAATGATTTAAACGTATTTTTTTAAAAAATCAACAATATTGTTTTTGAAAAAAAATAGGTGAATTGGTTAATTATTTGATTAATGTTTAATTTTTGTTGTTTTGCGAAAACGTTTTCGCAATAAAAGTGTGTTTTTTTTGATTTCTTTTCATTATTGATTTTTCAGTTAAAAGCATTTCAAATTGTAAATAGTGTAATTAAACAGAGGTGTTTTGTGAATTCATGAAAAGTGTTTCAGCTTTTTTTTTAATCGAATTCAAGGGTATATCTTAGTTGTTTAATAAGGTTTGAAAAACCATTAAATTTTCTGAAATATGCTGAAGAAACAAGGACTTTATTTGCCAGAATTTGAACACGATAATTGTGGTGCAGGATTTATATGTAGTTTAACAGGAAAACGGTCTAATGATATCATTCATAAAGCACTTGAGATTTTAGTGAAATTAGAGCATCGAGGTGCTGTGAGTTCTGATGGTGTTACAGGTGATGGTGCAGGGATTTTAATTGATATTCCTCATAAGTTTTTTAAAATATTTTGCGATTTTGAATTGCCAAACCCAGGTGAATATGCTGTGAGTAATGTGTTTCTTCCCAGAAAGGATAATCAACGACAATTCTGTATAGATGTATTTGAAAAAGAAATCGCTAATCAAGGTCTTAAACTCATAGGTTGGAGAGATGTCCCGGTTAATAGTGATATCTTAGGTGAAATTGCTAAAGAAACTGAGCCATTTGTAAAGCAAATCTTTATAGGAAAATCTGATGCTGACCAATCTGATAAGGAATTTAATTTAAAATTATTTGCTGCTCGTAAAATTACTGAGCATATTATATATGATTCTAAATTATCAGAATCTAAGTTCTTTTATGTACCGAGTTTATCTACAAAAATTATCATTTATAAAGGATTACTAAAACCTGAGCATATTAATGAGTATTATCTCGATTTGTTCAATTCGGCTTTAGATACGAGATTAGCTTTAGTACATCAACGTTTTTCTACCAATACATTCCCAACCTGGGATTTGGCTCAGCCATTTAGATATATCTGTCATAATGGTGAAATCAATACCTTAAGAGGAAATGTGTCTCGTATGTTTTCTCGTGAAGAAATCATGAAGAGCGATGCTTTTGGTGATGATATCAAAAAAATCATTCCAACAATTTTAAAAGGAAAATCAGATTCTGCAACATTGGATATGGTTGTTGAATTGTTATTGATGTCAGGTCGTTCGCTTCCTGAAGCCATGATGATGTTAGTACCTGAAGCTTGGGAGAAAAACCCTAATATGTCTGATGCAAAAAAAGCCTTTTACGAATATAATTCGTGTTTGATGGAGCCTTGGGACGGACCTGCATCTATTCCGTTTACAGATGGTAATTATATTGGTGCTGTTTTAGATAGAAATGGACTGCGTCCATCGCGCTATACTGTAACTAAAAAAGGAAATGTAATCATGTCTTCTGAAACAGGAGTGGTTGATATTAAGCCTGAAAATGTAGAGTTTCATGGACGTTTAGAGCCAGGGAAAATGTTCTTGGTAGATATGAATGAAGGTCGAATCGTTAATGATGAAGAAATAAAAGAAGAAATTGCTTCAAGGCATCCTTACCGACAATGGCTCGATGATAATTTGATTCATTTAAGAGATATTTCAGCAAAAAAAGGACCTATACATTATGATGAAATAGATTTAAAAAAGCGAGAAATTGTTTTTGGATATACACAAGAAGATTTAAATACTATTATTAGACCAATGGCTCAATTAGGCAAAGAACCTATTGGGTCTATGGGAAGCGATGCACCAATTGCAATTTTATCTGAACGTCCGCAATTAATCTATAACTATTTCAAGCAATTATTCGCTCAGGTTACCAATCCGCCATTAGATGGAATTCGTGAAGAATTGATAACCGATATCAGTCTTACATTGGGTAGTGATGTAAATTTATTTGATATTAATGCAGAGCATTGTAAAAAGCTGAAAATTCAAAATCCAGTTATCTCAAAGCATGACTTAGATAAAATTAGAAACTACGATGCTAATCCAGATTTTAAGGTCGAATCTATATCTATGTTATATGAAGTTAACAGAGGTTTGAATGAACTGGAAGTTGCATTGGAAAACTTAGTGACTAAGGCGTCAAAAGCTATTGATGAAGGTGCGAATATTATCATTCTATCTGATAGGTATGTCGATGAAAATCATGCACCTATTCCAGCACTTTTAGCCTGTTCTTACTTGAACCATGCTTTACATAAATTAAAAAAGCGCTCCAAAATAAGTCTTATCATTGAATCTGCCGAACCTCGTGAAGTACATCATTTTGCGCTGTTATTTGGATTTGGTGCCAGTGCGGTAAATCCATATATCGTCAACGAAATTGTTCAAGAACAAATTAATAGTAATGATGTCACCGATTTAGAATACCTCACAGCAATTAAAAATTACAATAAAGCTATAGGAAAAGGGATTTTAAAAGTGATGAATAAGATCGGAATTTCGACATTAAATTCCTATCGTGGTTCACAGTTGTTTGAATGTATTGGAATTAATACAGCAACGGTAGAAAAATATTTTCCAAACACGCCAACACGTATTCAAGGTATTGGTTTAAGAGAAATCGAACAAGAGATTGTAAAACGTCATAAAAAAGCTTTTCACGTTAATGATACCAATGTTGATATTGAAATTGGTGGTGATTACAGATGGCGACGCGGACAAGAAAAACACATGTTTAATCCACTAACTGTGGCAAAGCTCCAGGAGTCTGTAAGAACCAATAAAGCATCTACATTTAAGGAGTATTCAGAGTTGGTGAATAACCAATCAAAACACTTAATGACCATAAGAGGTTTGTTTGAATTTGATCAATTTGATCCTATTCCTTTAGAGGAAGTCGAGCCTTGGACCGAAATCGTTAAGCGTTTTAAAACGGGAGCAATGTCTTATGGATCGATAAGTAAAGAGGCTCATGAAAATTTAGCTGTAGCGATGAACAGGATTGGTGGAAAATCTAATTCCGGAGAAGGTGGTGAAGATCAGGAGCGGTTCTATAAAAGTTCGCAAGGTGATTGGCGAAATTCGGCAATAAAACAAGTGGCTTCTGGTCGTTTTGGTGTGACCTCAAATTATTTGACAAATGCTAACGAAATTCAAATTAAAATTGCTCAAGGTGCAAAACCAGGAGAAGGCGGACAATTACCTGGCGCTAAAGTGAATCCGGAAATTGCTAAAACTAGAAACTCAACACCTTATGTTGGCTTAATTTCTCCGCCACCACATCATGATATTTATTCTATTGAAGATTTATCTCAACTTATATATGATGTGAAATCGGCCAATAGAGAAGCGCGAATTAATGTAAAGCTTGTTTCCGAAGTTGGCGTAGGAACCGTTGCAGCTGGTGTCGCTAAAGCTAAAGCTGATGTGATTTTAATTTCTGGTTTTGATGGCGGAACAGGTGCGTCACCTTTAACATCTTTACGTCATGCTGGTTTGCCTTGGGAACTTGGTATTGCCGAAGCACAGCAAACCTTAGTAATGAATGACCTTAGAAATCGTATTGTTTTAGAATGCGACGGACAATTAAAAACGGGTCGTGATGTTGCTATAGCATGTTTGCTTGGTGCGGAAGAATTCGGATTTGCAACAGCGCCATTAGTCGCTTCTGGATGTATTATGATGCGAGTTTGTCATTTAAATACCTGTCCTGTTGGTATCGCAACTCAAAATCCAGAACTGCGAAAAAAATTCAAAGGAAAACCAGAACACGTCGTTAACTACATGTATTTCGTGGCTCAGGAGTTACGAGAAATTATGGCAAAACTCGGATTTAGAACAATCAATGAAATGGTTGGCCAGGTTCAAAAATTAAACCGTAATAAAGCCATAGAACATTATAAAGCTTCAGGTATCGATTTAACGCCGATTCTTCATAAAGTTGAAGTTTCCGAAATGGTGAAATTGTATAACACCAAGCAGCAGGATCATAATCTAGAAACACATTTAGATTTCAAAATTATCAAACAAGCGCATCAAGCCTTATTTAGAAGACAGCAAACGCATTTAGATTTGCCTATTACTAATATTGATAGAGCTGTTGGTGCGATTGTGAGTAATGAAATATCTAAAATTTACGGTGCTCAGGGCTTACCAGAAGATACAATTAATATCGACTTTAGTGGTTCGGCAGGTCAAAGTTTTGGTGCTTTTACTACGCGAGGTGTAAGTATGACTGTACATGGAAATACAAACGATTACCTCGGAAAAGGCTTGTCTGGCGGAAAATTGATTATTAAAGTTCCGGCAAAAAGTACTATAACTCCTGAAGATAATATTATCACAGGTAATGTAACCTTATATGGTGCTACAGCAGGTGAAGTTTATATCAACGGAAAAGCAGGCGAACGTTTTTGTGTAAGAAATTCAGGTGCTAAAGCAGTTGTTGAAGGAATTGGAGATCATGGTTGTGAATATATGACTGGTGGCATTGCAGTGATATTAGGCCAGGTTGGTCGAAATTTTGGAGCAGGAATGAGTGGTGGCATTGCATACGTTTTGGATAAGGATAATAGTTTTCAAGATCATTGTAATTCGGCCGATTTAAATATTGACCCTATAACTTCCGAAGAGGATGTCAATCAGTTAAAGCAGCTGATAGAAAATCACTATATCGCGACTACAAGTCCGCTAGCTAAACGCTTACTTGCAGATTGGGAAACCTATCTTCCGAAGTTCAAAAAAGTACTTCCAGAAGAGTATAAGCAAGCCTTATTAAGATTAGAACAAGAAGAATTAGAAATAGCTTAAGCCATGGGAAAGACAACAGGATTTTTAGAATATAAGCGTCAAAATGAAAGCTATATAACGCCAGAGAAGCGTATCAAGCACTATAAAGAATTTACCATTCCTTTAGATGAGCAAAAGTTAAAAGATCAAGGTGCACGATGTATGGATTGTGGAATTCCATTTTGTCATAGTGGTTGTCCGCTAGGAAATTTTATTCCAGATTTTAACGATAAAGTTTACAAGGGAAAATGGAAAGAAGCAGCCGAAATTTTACATAAAACCAATAATTTCCCTGAATTCACAGGTCGCTTATGTCCTGCGCCATGTGAAGAAGCTTGTGTGCTAGGTATCAATGAAGATCCGGTTACTATTGAAAATATTGAAAAAAATATTGTAGAAACTGCTTTTAAAGAAGGTTGGATTGCTGCTCAGCCTCCACAAGCGCGAACAGGTAAAACGGTTGCAATTATAGGTTCAGGTCCTGCAGGTTTGGCAGCTGCACAACAGTTAAATCGTGCAGGGCATAAGGTAACGGTTTTTGAGCGTGACGAAAAAGTTGGCGGTTTATTACGCTATGGGATTCCAGATTTTAAAATGGAAAAACATGTCATCGATAGACGGATTAAAATCTTAGAAGACGAGGGCATTCTATTTAAAACCAATGCACATGTCGGAAAAAACATAGATGCACATGCACTTAAAGACGAGTTTGATGCTGTTGTTTTATGTGGAGGTGCTACAGTAAGACGACATATCCCTATTCCTGGATCAGATTTAAAAGGTGTCACTCAGGCTATGGATTTTTTAAAACTCAACAATCAATATGTTGATGGGTTGGTAGATTTTAAAGATGTGATTTCAGCTGAAGGGAAAAACGTTATAGTTATTGGAGGAGGAGATACAGGTTCAGATTGCATAGGAACCTCCAACCGTCATGGTGCCACATCGGTTACAAATTTTGAAATTTTAAGTAAACCAACTGAAGGGCGACCAGCACATCAACCTTGGCCATATTGGCCTATGAAGTTAAAAACGACATCTTCGCATCAAGAAGGAGTAGAGCGTTTTTTTAGTATTTCGACTAAAGAATTTTTAGGGGATAAGAATGGAAATTTAACAGGCTTAAAAACTGTTGAAGTCGAATGGATATTTGCGTCTGGTGAGCGTCCGCAACTAAAGGAAATTGAAGGTACTGAAAAGGAGTGGAAATGCGATTTAGCATTATTAGCGCTAGGTTTTACAGGTGCCGAAAAAACATTAGCCGAACAGTTTGGCTTACAAATGGATTTTAGAACCAATATTGAAGCTTCAACTAAAGACTATGCAACTAATGTTTCTGGGATTTTTGTTGCTGGTGATATGCGTCGCGGACAATCATTAATTGTCTGGGCGATTTCAGAAGGTCGTCAGGCAGCGCATCATGTAGATGCGTATTTGATGGGAGAATCACACTTACCATTGAAAGATGATAGTGATTTGCCTCGAGTTTAATTCTTGACCCATAGAGGGAAAGTGTTGTATGATGCACCATCAATTCTAAATCGGCCATTGGTTTCGAGAAGCAGACTGTCGTTGCGTTGAGATAGTTCAATTCGTTTTCCAAATTCAAAACGTTTTTTTATCAGAGTTTCAGATGATGGAAGTAGTTCTGAAAAACGAGGTAAATGCCTTAAATAATAGGTGTTGTAAAATTTGTCTAATTCCAAATCAGAAGATGTCGTTTTAAATAACGCGAGTTGTTTCCCAACATATATTCTACTGAACATTAAGCTGGCTTGTGTAGAGTCGTTTGGCTTTATATAATAACTGTTTAAGGGCAGGCCAAATTGAGACATCAAGTCACTATCTGGAAAAATAATCAATTCATAATCCGAATTGTTAACAACCATGACTTGCCTCGTCAGTGCGTTTGTCTTTAATGAGGGTTTAAAATAATTGATATTCAGTTGGCCTGAAGTATTAAGTTTCCATGGTGTTAGGTTGTTAATCTGAGTTGAATCGTAATGCGTTAGATAGCCATAGATGCTTTTTTTAAAAGCATCTACTTCTAAGGTTTGTTTGGCTTGTTGTCGCTCGTTGTCTTTTACATTTTTATAAATGACTACTGAGATAAACAGAATACCGATTACAGCCAGAATTTTCGACATAAATTTGAAGTCTTTCAGAACTTCACTTTTTTCTATTTTTTCTTCAACTGTTTCAGCGTCTCTACCTATCCAAGTTAATCCAGTTGTCATAACATAAAAAAAATGACTTAACCCTGAGCGATTTAATGCTTTAAAAGCATAAGATGTCGTTGTAGACATTAGCTGTCTTTTTTTACTGTTTAGTCGTTCGAGATTCAGAGTTTTGACTAAGGCAACAAATGAATCACTTAAAATTGAAGGGTTTTCAACAACCTTATCGGCAATAGTTAAAAAGTAGTCGAGTTTTGTTTCTGTTTTTGATTCAATGAGATGGATGACAGATTCTGGAAGAAAGTTTCGGTAATACAATAATTCGGTAACCACTCCATATTGATCTTCAGAAAAAGCCAAATTGCAACATCCAATTAAATCCTGTTCCAAATAGGTGCTAAAAAATAGTTGTATAGGTGTTTCATCTTCTGGGTTATAGTTAATCTTATGGACTTTTTTAAAGCTTGCACTATTTGATAAAATCGCTATTAAATTGGGATTGTCTAACAAAAAAAGCAATCCCTTTTGCTCTTTGTACAGTGAGTCAATGAATGGCTTTATTTCTGTGTTTTTTGAATCATGATTTAACTGTTGTTGCGCTTTTAAAATCTTTTCTATCTTAATGATGTCAACCTTTGAAAGTGATCTTAAGTCAGTCGTAGTTGTCTCTTGAATATACTTTAAATGCTGAATGTAGCTCATTAAAATGATAGGTTATTTATGAGAAAAATTTTATAAAATTAATGAAATCTATCTCAATACAATTTTATTCTGGAAACTTATTCCGAATGTCATCTAAGCATAAATTATGTATACTGCCAATGTGCGAATGCTCTTTTCCTAAGTCTGGCTGATAGGTGTTATCTTGTACTTGCTTGCCTATGTTTTGATAAGCCTCTCTAAAGCTCATTCCATCAACAACAAGATTATTGATGCTGTCTACTGTAAATAAATATTTGTATTTGTCATCGTTGAGGTCAATATTTTGCACTATAATTTGCTGAATGGCATAATTAAAAATGTCTAAAATATCTTTTACATCTTCAAAAGCATTAATGATGTTTTCTTTCAGTAACTGAAAATCTCTATGGTAACCACTCGGAAGATTATTAGTAATTAAGAGCATTTCAGTATGTAAAGCTTGAATCTTATTAGCTTTACCTCTGATGAGTTCAAATACATCAGGATTCTTTTTGTGAGGCATAATACTACTTCCTGTAGTTAGTTCATCTGGGAAACTGATAAACCCAAAATTCTGACTCATATATAGGCAAATATCCATAGCAAATCGAGACATTGTATTACACAAACCTCCTAAAGCACTTGCTATAGCACGTTCACTTTTGCCTCTGCTCAATTGTGCAGCAACCACATTGTATTTTAAGGTAGCAAAGCCTAATTCTCTGGTAGTAATGGTTCTGTCAATAGGAAATGAGCTGCCATAACCAGCTGCAGAACCTAAAGGGTTTTGGTCTACAATTTTTGAAACAGACTTAAGAACGTAAAGATCATCAATCAGTAACTCTGCATAAGCCGAAAACCATAATCCAAAAGAAGAAGGCATGGCAACCTGCAAATGCGTATATCCTGGAAGTAAAGCCTTTTTATGTGTGTCTGCTAAACTAAGAAGTGTGTCAAAAAGTGTTTTGGTTTTTTGGTGAATCTCATTTAAATTGTCTTTGTAGTACAAGTGAAGCGCCACTAAAACTTGATCGTTTCTGGAGCGTGCTGTATGGATTTTTTTACCAACTTCACCAAGGGATTGTGTTAGTTCATATTCAATTTTTGAATGTACATCTTCAAATGCTGCCTCAATACTAAACGTGCCATTTTCAATCGCTTCAGAAAGGAGGTGTAGTCCGTTTTTGAGTTGCTGTAATTCTTCCGAAGAAATAATCCCTATAGACGCCAGCATGATGGCATGTGCTAAGGATGCCTGTACATCGTATTTTGCAATATGTAAGTCAATTTCTCTATCGTTTCCAACTGTGAATTGTTCAATTTTTTTGTCGATACTTATGCCTTTATCCCAGAGTTTCATAATTTGATTTTTTTTGTTTTGGACTCTTTTTTACAATACCTTTTCTAATAATTTAATATAAATTTTAATGCCTTCTTCTATTTCATTGATATGAATAAATTCATCTGCAGAATGAGATCGTGTACTATCACCAGGTCCTAATTTTAAAGATGGACAACTTAATACAGCCTGGTCTGATAGAGTTGGTGAACCATAAGTGCTCCTTCCAATTTCTATTCCTGCAATCACTAATGGATGATCGATAGGAATGGATGACGAATTAAGTTTTGTGCTTCTCGGAATAATATGGTCACAAGGCGCTTCTTTTTGTAAAATTGCAACGATTTCTTGGTTTGTGTACTTGTCATTAACTCGAACGTCAACTACTAATTTTACATCTGCAGGAACCGCATTATGTTGTTGTCCGGCATTGATTTGTGTAACGGTTAATTTTACATCGCCCAACGCTTCAGATGATTTATCAAACGTATAATTTTTAAACCATTCTAAAACTGAAATCGTATTGTAAATTGCATTGTCATCATTAGGATGTGCGGCATGACTTGGTGTTCCTTTTACAACAGCATCAAAAACCACCAGGCCTTTTTCGGCCACTGCTAAATTCATTAAAGTAGGTTCGCCTACAATAGCGACATCAACTTTTGGAATGACACTTAACATGCTGTTTAAGCCATTGTTTCCGCTACTTTCTTCTTCCGCGGAAGCGACTATCACCAGATTGTAATTTAGGTTCTTTTTATTATAAAAATACCCAAAAGCCGCCAACAAACTCACCAGACAACCTCCAGCATCATTGCTCCCTAAGCCGTATAATTTGCCGTCTTCTACAATAGCTTTAAAAGGGTCTTTGGTGTAGCCGCTGTTAGGTTTTACCGTATCGTGATGCGAGTTTAATAATAGTGTGGGTTTGCTGTCGTCAAAATATTTGTTCGTTGCCCAAATGTTATTTTTTGTTCGTTTAAACGCGATGTTTTGATGGCTAAACCATTGCTCGATATGTTGCGCAGTTTTGTCTTCTTCCGAAGAAAAGGACGGTGTTTCAATGAGCGCTTTTAACAGCTGAATTGCTCTTGTTGTTAATTTATCTATCATCTTGTAATGGTTGTGTGTTTGTTATTTTTATTGAAAAGCATATCCGATTTGCCAATACAAACTTTTGAAACTCGATTCGAAACAGCATGTAAACAGTTTTTAATTTTTGGTAGCATACCTTCAAAAATAATGTGGTCATCTATTAATTGCTGAATAGTATCAGGTGTAATTAATTCGATAACAGAGTCGTCGTTATTTACATCGTTTAAAACGCCATTTTTCTCGAAGCAGTAATACAATTCTACATTGAAAATTTCGGATAAGCCTATGGCTAATTCAGAAGCTATGGTATCAGCATTGGTATTTAATAATTGTCCGTTTTCATCGTGAGTCATCGCACAAAATACAGGTGTTAAATCGTTTTTTAACAGTAACTCTAAAGGTTTTGTATTGACTTGTTTTACATCTCCAGCAAAACCATAGTCAATAGTTGTGACAGGTCTTTTTTGGGAAACTATGGTGTTGCCATCGGCTCCAGAAAACCCAATAGCATTACATTGGTGAGCTTGTAATTGTGCTACAATGGACTTGTTGATTTTTCCTGCATACACCATGGTGATGATATCTAAAGTCTCAGCGTCAGTTATGCGTCGTCCATCCACCATTTTAACTTCAACTTGCATTTGCTGTGCTAGTTTTGTCGCTAATTTTCCGCCGCCATGTACCAGAATTTTAGGCGATTTTAGGGTGGCGAAATCTTTCAGAAATAAGTGTAGCGCAGTATCGTCATCGATAATGTTTCCGCCTATTTTTATGATTTTTAATGTTTCCATGCTTTTACTCGTCAAGCTGAATTAGTTATAGCTTTTCATTATTTGTTTTTCGTGTGTGATTCTGAAACAAGTTCAGAATGACGGTGTTTTATTTTTTGATGTGATTCTGAAATCAAAGATTCATGAATACTTTTATTTAAATTAGATATCTATGAATAAATGAATTCAGAATGACGTTACTGTGTGTCATTATCATATCTTATAATTCTTCTAAAATTTGCTTCAATACAATTTGTGCAGCAAAGGTTCTGTTATTTGCTTGTTGAATCACTACAGATTGCTCACTGTCTAAAACCGCATCTTCAACCACAACATTACGCCTTACAGGTAAACAATGCATAAATTTTGCGTGGCCTAATTTTACTTTGGTCATCATCCAGTTTTCATCTTGATTTAGAACTTTTCCATAGTCTTTATAGCTGCTCCAGTTTTTTACATAGACAAAATCGGCATCTTTTAAGGCTTCATTTTGATCGTAAATAATGGGTGTGTTTTTTGTGATTGCTTCACTCAATTCGTAACCTTCAGGGTGTGTAATGGTTAAGTCAATAGCCATGTTTTGCATCATTTCCACAAACGAATTAGCAACAGCCTGAGGTAATGCTTTAGGATGAGGTGCCCAGGATAGAACGACCTTTGGTTTCGCCTTTTCGGTCAATTCTGAAATAGTAATCGCATCGGCTAAAGCTTGCAAAGGATGTGCAGTGGCACTTTCCATATTTACTATAGGAACCGTTGCGTGTGTCATGAAGCTATTCATCACCAATTCGCTTTCATCTTTTTGTTTGTCTGTTAAACTCGGAAATGCTCTTACAGCAATCACATCGGCATATTGTGAAATCACCTGAGCGGCTTCTTTAATGTGTTCCGAAGTATTTGCATTCATGATGGTACCATCCTCAAACTCTAAATTCCAGGCGTCATTTACATTTAAAATCATAACATTCATACCTAAGTTTTTAGCTGCTTTTTCAGTACTTAATCGCGTACGTAAACTGGCATTAAAAAACAGCATAACGAGCGTTTTATGTTGTCCTAAATCTGAAAACTCATAGGGATTCATTTTTAATAAAATAGCTTCCTTTATCGTGTCGGTGAGGTTGCTAATGTCTTTTATGTTGGTGTAATGTTTCATGGTTTAATTTTGGTCAAGCTGAATTTGAATCCTTTTTCAATTGAAATGGCATGCTTCTGAATCACGTTTCTAATTCAGTTTTTAGAGCTTCAAAAAGTTGGTCAATATGTTTTTTCTGAATGGTTAAAGGCGGAAGTATGCGAATTAGATTTGGGTTTTTAGCGCTTCCGGTAAAGATCTGATGCTTAAAGATTAACTTTTTCCGAAGTTCAGCAATAGGAAAATCGAATTCTAAACCTAACATTAAACCACGTCCTTTTAGATGTTTTATTGCTGAAATACCTTGTGCTTTCTCTATGAAATATGCAGAAATGTCTTTTGCATTTTGCAGCAATTGTTCTGATTCAATGACTTCCAAAACGGTAGACGAGGCAACACATGCTAGGTGATTACCGCCAAAAGTGGTGCCTAATAAACCAAAAGACGCTTTTATATTCGGATGAATTAAAATTCCACCAATCGGAAATCCGTTACCCATGCCTTTCGCCATAGCAATTATATCTGGAGTGACATTGTACTGCTGAAAGGCGAAAAAGTCACCAGTTCTTCCAAAACCAGATTGGACTTCGTCGGCTATAAAACAGGTATTGTAGGTTTTACAAAGTTTGTCGATGCCTTCGTAGAATTCGGCAGTACTTTCATCCAAACCACCAACACCTTGAATACATTCAATAATTACAGCGCAAACATCATTGTTGGCTAATGCTTTTTCCAAAGCGTCCAAATCACCTAAGTCTAATAGTTCTACCTCTTGCTGAGCGTTAATTGGTGCAATGATTTTTGCATTATCTGTTGCAGCCACGGCTGCTGAGGTTCGACCGTGGAATCCGTTTTTAAAGGCTATGACTTTTTTCTTTCCGTTGTGAAAGGATGCCAATTTTAAGGCATTTTCATTGGCTTCAGCACCAGAATTGCATAAAAACAATTCGTAATCTTTACAGCCAGATAATTGTACGAGTTTTTCGGCTAAATTAACTTGCAACGGATTCTGAATCGAATTGCTGTAAAACCCTAGTTTGGCAACCTGATCGCTGATGTTTTTGACATATTTAGGATGTGAATGTCCAATAGAAATCACAGCATGACCACCATATAAGTCTAAGTATTCAACACCGTTTTCATCGTAAACATACACGTCCTTAGCCTTTACAGGTGTAATGTCGAAAAGCGGGTAAACATTAAATAAACTCATATCTGTTCTTTTTTAATATTGTTTATTTTCTGAAACGATGCCACCATGCCTTGTATTAAAGATGAGCTTAAGCCTTTGTGCTCCATTTCGTTTAAGCCTTCAATTGTGCAACCTTTAGGAGTGGTGACTCTGTCAATTTCTTCCTCAGGATGATTTCCGTTAGTGATTAATAAATTGGCAGCACCTTCGGAAGTGTACATGGCTAATTCCTGAGCTTCTTTGGCATCAAATCCCAGTTGAATGGCAGCTTGTGTTGTCGCTCTGATTAGACGCATCCAAAAGGCGATTCCGCTAGCGCACACTACAGTTGCTGCTTGCATTTGAGATTCCGGAATGGCGAGTGTATGTCCTAATCGGTTAAAAATAGCTTCAGCAATTTTAATGCGCTTTTCACCTTTGGTATTGCTACACAAACAAGTCATCGATTTGCCTACGGCAATGGCGGTATTTGGCATAGCGCGAATGATAAATTGATTTGTGCCAAGCTGACTTTCGATTTTAGAAATCACATAACCGGTAATGGTTGAAATCAACACATGATTTTCGGTGAGATGCGGTTTGATGTCATTTAAAATATGCTCAAAATGGGCAGGCTGAACTGCAAAAATCAGAATATCTGAATGTTTAACAGCTTCAAGGTTATCTGTGGTTAAATATACATTTTTATACCCATCAAACTCTTGAATAGCGTCTAGATTCCGCTTGGTTAAATACAAGCTGGTGATTGCGTTATTGGTGATTAATCCTTTGGCGATAGATTTTCCTAAGTTTCCTGTTCCTATGATTGCTATTTTCATGTTTTTCTTGTTGTCTTTAAAAATAATTGGCCTTTAATTGTAAGCCTTCAGTTTCTTCAAAACCAAACATCAAATTCATGTTTTGAATGGCTTGTCCTGAAGCACCTTTTAACAAATTATCAATGATGCTGGTTACCAGTAATTTGTTGTCATGCTTGTGTAGATGAAGAATGCATTTGTTTGTGTTTACCACTTGTTTTAAATGAATCTCTTCGTCTGAAACTACAGTAAATGCTGCAGCTTTATAAAATTCTGAATACAGTTGTTTGGCCTCACTTAAGCTGCCTTCATATTTGGTATATAATGTGGCGAAAATTCCTCTGGAAAAATTTCCTCGGTTTGGTAAAAAGTTGATATCTGAATTAAAAGTTGATTGCAATGATGTCACCGACTGATTAATCTCACCCAAATGCTGATGCATAAATGCTTTGTAATGTGAAACGTTATTATCTCGCCATGTAAAGTGAGTTGTTGACGATAAGGAAGTGCCAGCGCCTGTGGCTCCTGTAACGGCATTCACATGTATGTCGTCATGTAAAATTTTGGCGTTAGCTAATGGCAATAATGCTAATTGAATTGCCGTAGCAAAACATCCCGGATTGGCAATATAATTTGCTTTTGTGATTGCTTCTTTATTCAATTCAGGTAAGCCATAAATAAAAGTTTTGTTTTTAAAAACATTGTCTTTGGTTAATCTGAAATCGTTACTTAAATCAATGATTTTAGTGTCTGCAGCAAACGAATTATTTTCTAAAAATGCTTTTGAATTTCCGTGTCCTAAACATAAGAATAGCACATCTACTTTAGGATTAATTTTATTAGTAAACTCTACATCTGTGCTACCTATCAAATCCTGATGCACTTTTGATATTTTATTGCCAGCATTTGAGGTGCTGTAAATAAAATTGATGTTGACTTTTGGGTGATTCAGCAACAATCTAATGAGTTCTCCTGCGGTGTAACCTGCGCCTCCAATGATTCCTATGTCTAACATGCTTTAAGAATTTACTTGTTGATAGATTTTGTTTTGATTGCCTATAATTTTTATAAACCCTTTCGCTTCATCAGCTGACCAGCCTTTATTTTCTTCACCATAACTTCCAAATTGGGCATTCATTAAATCGTGCTTAGAGTCTATGCCATCTAAATTAAAATGATAAGGTTTAAGTGTGATAAAAACATCGCCTGAAACCTTTGCTTGACTGCTTTGTAAAAAGGCCTCCATGTCTCGCATTACGGGATCCAGATATTGACCTTCATGAAGATGCATTCCGTAGAAACTAGCCAAGTACTCTTTGTGTTGTAATTGCCATTTGGTGAGCGTATGTTTTTCTAATAAATGATGTGCCTTAATTGTAATGATGGCTGCTGCAGCTTCGAAACCAACACGTCCTTTAATACCAACAATAGTGTCTCCAACATGAATGTCTCTGCCAATAGCATAAGCCGAAGCTAAATTGCTAAGCACTTCAATATTGACTTCTGGATTGTTTTTTATTCCGTTTACAGCAACCAATTCACCTTTAGAAAATGTAAGCGTAACTTTTTCGTCTTCGACATGTTTTAATTGCGAAGGAAATGCTGATTCAGGTAATGGTTGTTCCGATGTTAAAGTTTCAGAACCGCCAACGCTTGTGCCCCAAAGTCCTTTGTTAATTGAATATTTCGCTTTTTCCCAAGACATATCAATGCCGTTTTCTTTGAGGTAATCAATCTCTTGTTGTCTCGTTAATTGACCATCTCTAATTGGCGTGATGATATTGATGTTTGGCGCTAAGGTTTGGAAAATCATGTCAAAGCGTACCTGATCGTTGCCGGCACCTGTGCTTCCGTGAGCAATATATTGAGCGTCGATACTTTTTGCATATTCAATAATTTCAATGGCTTGAATAATACGTTCGGCACTAACAGATAGTGGGTAGGTGTTGTTTTTTAGCACATTTCCGAAGATTAAAAACTTAATAACCTTATGGTAATACGATGAAATGGCGTCTATGTTTTTATAGGTCGACACACCCATTTTGTAGGCGTTTTTTTCTATTGAAGCAATTTCTTCCTCAGAAAATCCACCTGTATTTACGCTTACAGCATGTACATCATATCCAGCTTTACTCAGACTTACGGCACAGTAAGACGTATCTAAACCGCCACTATAGGCGATGACTAATTTGTTATTCATTTTTCTTTTCTTTTTTAAGGAATCTTGTTTGTTTAATGTTTTTCAATCTGGTCCATACCTTTTTGTCATAAGTATGTTTGGGTGTGTTACTAGTTTCTTTTGAAGGGTCATATAGCATCCCTGTACACAAGCACATTTTTTGCTCTGTTCGTTGAAGAACATCGTAGTTTTTACAAGTCTGACAGCCATTCCAGAAAGTTTGATCTGTGGTCAACTCTGAAAACGTAACAGGTTTGTAACCTAAATCGCTATTCATTTTCATAACCGCAAGTCCGGTCGTAATACTGAATATTTTTGCCTCAGGAAACTTTGATCTGGAATGCTCAAAAATGACTTGTTTAATTTGCTTGGCTAAGCCTAGATTTCTGTAATCGGGATGAACGATTAATCCAGAATTAGCTACGAATTTCCCATGACTCCATTGTTCGATATAGCAAAAACCTGCAAACTTATCACCATCTAACGCAATCACAGCATTGCCATTTTCCAGTTTGGTAATGATATATTCAGGTTTGCGTTTTGCAATTCCTGTTCCTCTAACTAAAGCGGCATCTGCAATAGTTTGGCAAATAATGTCTGCATAAATACTATGCGATTTATTAGCAATAACAATTTCCATTGTAATTGATGTGTTTGTTAAATATGTAAAGATTTTGGTTTTTTGAAAGCAGAGCCGGACTCACCTAAGCTCCATAAATAGATGTACACCCTTAAGGGCGACGACGCAAAATGGGACGCAATACGCTATGATTATCTGTTGAGATAATTAAGGATTGAGTTTGATATTTAAATGTTGAGTTGTACACAGTAAAAAAATAAAAATGAATATAGAGTTTGCTAAATAGAAGAATTAGCGACGGCGTTTTGTCAAATCAAGACCTGTGGGTCTGGGTACTCTATATTTGTGTCTTAGTGTAAACATATGGCTAAACTACATATTAAATTTTTAACAACAATACCTAAAAACGAGTTTCTTATAAGATTTACGATATTCTAAATAATTGACTTAAATATTATAAATATCTCATAATTAGACTGTTTTTCATTAAAGTATATAATCAGTGCTTACAAAATTTGAAGCTCTGGAGTCTAATAAATCTTTTAAAATAGCATTGTTATAGTCATTGTCTTTTGATGCGACAAAAGTTCTAATAGAAAATGATCGTAAAGCATCGTGCACACTCAGTGTTGCAACTGCTGAATCTTTTCTTCCTGTAAACGGATACACATCTGGTCCGCGTTGGCAAGAACTATTTAAATTAACTCTGCAAACTAGATTGACCAAGGTATCAATTAAAGGTGCTAAGGTTTTAATGTCTTTTCCGAATAAACTCACTTGCTGACCATAATTTGAAGCAGCCATGTCGTCTAAAGGCTCTTCAATATCTGAAAACGGAATAACAGGTATTACTGGCCCAAATTGTTCTTCTTCATAAACACGCATGTCTTTTGAAACGGGATATAATACAGCTGGGAAAATATAGTTTTCGGTAGTTTTTCCACCTTTTTTATTAATGATTTTAGCTCCTTTTGCCAGAGCATCATCAATCAACTCTTGAATATAAGCGGGTTTATCTGGTTCAGGTAACGGCGTTAGTTTGGCACCATTTTCCCATGGGTTTCCAAATTTAAGTGCATCTACTTTTTCAGAAAAACGCTTATTAAACTCATCTACAATGGCTTCATGTACATATAACACTTTTAAAGCGGTACAACGTTGTCCGTTAAACGAGGTCGCTCCAGCAATGCATTCGTCGATAGCTAAATCCAGATCTGCATCTTTTAATACAATGGCTGGGTTTTTAGCTTCCAGACCAAGTACTAGACGCAATCTGTTACTTTTAGGATGTTGGTTTTGCAAGGCATTTGCAGATTTGCTGTTTCCTATTAAGGCTAATACATCAACTTTACCAGATTGCATAATTGGAGATGCAACAGTACGTCCTCGTCCGTAGATAATATTAACCACACCTTTAGGAAAGCTATTTCTAAAAGCCTCTAACAATGGTGTTAATAATAAAACACCGTGTTTAGCAGGTTTAAAGATAGTTGTGTTACCCATCATGATGGCAGGTATTAATAAGGCAAAGGTTTCATTTAAAGGATAATTATAAGGACCTAAGCACAATACAACACCTAAAGGACCTCTTCTGATATGCGCTCGAACACCATCATGTTTTTCAAACTTGGCACTATCGCGATCCATTTGTTTATAATCTTCAATGGTGTCATAGATGTATTCGACAGTTCTATCAAATTCTTTTTGAGAATCTGGTAAGTTTTTTCCGATTTCCCACATTAATAATTTAACGACTTCTTCGCGTTTGGATTTCATTTGTTCGACAAACGTTTCCATGCAAGCAATCCTATCGGCTACCTTCATTGTTGGCCATAAGCCTTGCCCTTTGTCGTAAGCATTTACAGCAGCATCTAAAGCGCTCAATGCTTCCTTTTCAGTAAGTGTAGGAATGCTTCCTAATACGGTTGGTTTATAATCTTTAGTTGAAGAAATTGTGGAATAGACTTCAGACGTTTCGCCTTCCCATTTTATTAGATTTCCATCAACTAAATAGGTGGATTGATGGGTTAAGTCTTTGATTTGAAACTGTTCAGGAATGTCTACAAATGTTGAAGTCATAATCACTTGTTTTTACGTTTTCATTAAAAAATAAATGTACCAAATGTATCTATTGAATGGTTTACGTCAATGTTAAGTTATACTAAGAATTGAAATAAATCGGGTTTATCGTTTAGATAATCACCATAAAAATTATGAAGTTTCATTTTAGTAATTAAAGGTTCTAAATCTGAAGGAGACTTGAGTTCTAAACCAACAACAGCAACATCATTTTCGCGATTTACCTTTTTAGTATATTCAAAATGGGTAATGTCGTCTGTTGGGCCTAAGATATCGACCACAAATTCACGTAAAGCTCCGGCACGTTGCGGGAATTTTATAATGAAATAATGTTTCAGATTTGCATAGAGTAGAGCGCGTTCTTTAATTTCTGCAGTACGTGTGATATCATTGTTGCTGCCGCTAATTACACATACGACATTTTTATCTTTAATGTCATCTGAAAATTGCTCAAGTGCAGAAATACTCAAAGCACCTGCAGGCTCTACTACAATGGCATCTTTATTATATAAATCTAAAATAGTCTGACAAATTTTACCTTCATCAACAGTAACCACATCGCTTAAGGTCTCTTTACAGATAGCAAAATTTAAATCACCAACACGTTTTACGGCTGCGCCATCTACAAAGTTTTCGATAGATTTAAGTTCGGTGTTTCGATTGTTTTTTAAGGAGGTCAACATGGATGGTGCACCTTTAGGTTCGACGCCAATGATTTTTGTTTGAGGTGATAAGATTTTAAAAACACTCGATAGTCCTGCGGATAAACCTCCACCACCAATAGGAACAAACACATAATGAATAGGATGTGTTTTTGCTTGGTCAATAATCTCTAAGCCAACAGTTGCTTGTCCTTCAATAACTTTTTCATCATTAAACGGATGGATAAACGTTTTGTTTAAACGTTCAGATGTCTCCATAGCAGCATGATAGGCATCATCAAAGGTATCGCCAACCAAAATCACATCGATGTAGTCTTCACCAAACATTTTGACCTGTTCAATTTTTTGGTTTGGTGTTGGTGAAGGCATAAAAATAGTGCCCTTGATTTTTAATAGTTTACATGAAATAGCCACACCTTGAGCATGGTTTCCAGCACTAGCACATACAATTTCATTTTCTATTTGGGAGGCTGTTAAGGATGAGATTTTATTATATGCACCACGTATTTTATACGAACGCACCTCTTGTAAATCTTCTCTTTTAAAGAAAATATTAGCACCAAACTGCTTAGAATAATGTGCGTTTTTAATTAAAGGCGTGATCGAAGCTATTCCTTTTAATTTTTCAGCAGCAGCTTCAATCGCTTTTAAGGCTGGTTTGTATGTGGTTGTAGTGTTTTCCATAATTATGTCTCATGATTATGAGAATCAAATTATACTTACTGTCTGATTAATCCTGTCGAAACTGGTTTCAACTTCTTACAAGAGTAGGACATTAAGTCTATTTCTGTTTATGCTAATACACTGTCTTCAACGGTTGTTGATTTAATGACCTTCATGGCTGTCATAGCTGCACGTAAGCGCTTTCCAACCGCTTCTATTGGATGATTTCTAATAGCATCATTTACAGCAATTAATTCAACATTATCAACCCCATTTGATTTTGAAAAAGATGTTCCAATAATCGATGTGTCAACAGTTTTCATAAAATCTGTCAATAAAGGTTTACAGGCATGATCAAATAAGTAACAACCGTATTCAGCTGTATCAGAAATGACACGGTTCATTTCAAATAATTTTTTTCTAGCAATGGTGTTTGCAATCAATGGTAATTCGTGAAGCGATTCGTAATAAGCAGAATCTTCAATAATACCAGCGCTTACCATGGTTTCGAAAGCTAGTTCTACACCAGACTTGACAAAAGCAACTAATAAAACACCATGATCAAAATATTCTTGCTCGCTTATATGATCAGACGTTAAAGCTGTTTTTTCGAAAGCAGTTTCACCTGTTTCTGCTCGCCATTTTAAGAGGTTGACATCGTCATTAGCCCAATCTTCCATCATGGTTTTTGAGAAATGACCAGAAATAATATCGTCCATATGTTTTTCAAATAGAGGACGCATAATATCTTTTAATTCTTCAGATAATTGGTAGGCTTTAAGTTTTGCCGGATTTGATAAACGATCCATCATGTTAGTAATACCACCATGTTTTAACGCTTCGGTTATGGTTTCCCATCCAAACTGAATTAATTTTGCTGCATAGCCAGGTTCAATACCTTCTTCAACCATTTTATCAAACGATAGGATAGCTCCTGTTTGCAATAAGCCGCAAAGAATGGTTTGCTCACCCATTAAGTCAGATTTGACTTCAGCAATAAAAGACGATTCTAAAACGCCAGCTCTATGTCCGCCAGTCGCAGCTGCATAAGCTTTAGCTTGAGCCCAACCTTTATTTTCCGGGTCATTTTCAGGGTGAACAGCAATAAGAGTTGGTACACCAAATCCACGTTTGTATTCTTCACGAACTTCGGTGCCAGGACATTTTGGCGCGACCATGATTACGGTTAAATCCTCACGAATTTTAGTGCCTTCTTCAACAATATTAAAGCCATGAGAATAACTTAAGGTTGCTCCTTTTTTCATTAATGGCATGACAGCCTTCACAACATTGGTGTGTTGTTTGTCTGGAGTTAAGTTTAATACTAAATCTGCTGTCGGAATTAATTCCTCATAAGTCCCAACATTAAAATCATTTGAAATTGCATTTTTGTATGAATCACGTTGCTCATCTATGGCTACTTGACGTAAAGCATATGAGATATCTAAACCAGAATCACGCATATTTAGTCCTTGATTTAAACCTTGAGCACCACAACCAACAATGACGATTTTCTTTCCTTTTAATGCGTTGACGCCATCTTCAAATTCTGAAGCATTCATAAAACGACATTTTCCTAATTGATCAAGTTGGTTTCTTAATGGTAATGTGTTAAAATAATTTGACATTTTCTTTTCTTTTTTAATGTTGAAATGTTTTTAGCATTGTTGAAATTTTCATCTCGTCTTTGGTAACTGCAATACGACCAGAACGTGTAAATTGCATGATGCCAAAGGCACTTAATTCTCTGTATAATAATTCTATTTCTTGTGTTCTGCCCGATTTTTCTAGAACAAAGAATTCTTTATTAACGGTGACAATTCTGGCATTACTTTCTTTAATGATATTCTGAATTTGGCGTTCATCAAACAATAAATCTGATTTGATTTTAAACAAACAAGACTCTTGGTATATGGTGTCTTCTTCAGAATGGTAATATGCTTTTATTACTTCGACCTGTTTCTCAATCTGACCGATAATTTTTTTAATCTGTTCTTCGTGCATTCGAACCAAAATGGTAAACTTTGAAACACCTTCAATTTCCGAAACAGATGTGTTTAAGCTTTCTATATTAATATGCCTGCGTTGAAATATTGCCGAAATACGATTTAGTAATCCGATGTTGTTTTCGGTATAAATGGAAACAGTATATAAGTTTTTTTCTATGCTCATTCTCTTTGTCTTATTAAAACTATTCTAGTCTGATATCAGAAACACTTGCTCCCGTTGGAATCATAGGAAACACGTTGTCTTCCTTTTCTACGCATACTTCCAGGAAATATGGGCCTTGACAATCAATCATTTCTGTTACAGCACTTTTTAAATCATCTCTTTGTGTTACTTTTTTTGCATCAATATGATAGCCTTTTGCAATGGCTACAAAATCAGGATTTACCATTTCGGTAGAGGCGTAGCGTTTATCAAAGAATAACTGTTGCCATTGTCTAACCATTCCTAAAAATTCATTGTTTAAAACGACAATTTTTACAGGAACTCGCTGTTGAAATAACGTACCTAATTCCTGTATGGTCATTTGATAACCGCCATCTCCAGCAATCATGACGACTTCTCGTTCTGGTGCAGCCATTTTAGCACCTATTGCGGCAGGTAAAGCGAACCCCATAGTTCCTAAGCCACCAGATGTAATATTGCTTTTAGAAACATTAAAATCGGCATAGCGACAAGCAATCATTTGATGCTGTCCGACATCACTAACAATAGCAGCTTCACCTTTAGTTTGAATATTGATTTCTTTCAATACTTCTCCCATGGTCAAACCTTCTTTGGTTGGGTAAAGATCATTTTTGATAACCTTATCAAATTCTATTTGATATAAATCTTTGAATTTTTGATGCCACTCTGTATGAGAATTTTCATTCAATAATGGCAGTAAAGCTTTTAGACTGGTTTTAGCGTCTCCTAATACGGCGACATCAGTTTTTACGTTTTTATCAACTTCGGCTGGATCGATTTCAAAATGAATGATCTTGGCTTGTTTGGCATAGGTGGCTAAATTTCCAGTTACACGATCATCAAAGCGCATTCCGATAGCTATCAGAACATCACATTCATTTGTTAATACATTTGGTGCATAATTACCATGCATACCTACCATTCCTACGTTTAAGGGATGGGACGTCGGAATTGCAGAAGCACCTAATATCGTCCAAGCTGAAGGTAATCCTGCTTTTTCAATCACAGCTTTGAATTCGTTTTCTGCTTCACCTAAAATAACACCTTGTCCCCAAACTACCATTGGTTTTTTAGCTGTGTTAATTAAGTCTGCTGCTGTTTCAAGAGTTGTTATATCGGTTTCAGGAACTGGTTTGTAGCTTCTAATTCCTGTGCATTTTTCATATGAATAATCAAACTCTTCAAATTGAGCATCTTTAGTAATGTCTATTAGAACCGGACCAGGTCTTCCGCTTTTAGCGATATAAAATGCTTTGGCAAATACCTCAGGAATTTCAGATGCTTTTGTGATCTGATGATTCCATTTTGTCACTGGAGTTGAAATTCCAACAATATCTGTTTCTTGAAAAGCATCGCTTCCAAGTAAATGAGAGCCAACCTGACCTGTTATGCAAACCATTGGGGTAGAGTCAATTTGAGCATCAGCAATACCAGTAATTAAGTTTGTTGCTCCAGGACCAGAAGTAGCTATTGCAACACCAACTTTTCCAGAGATTCTTGCGTAGCCTTGAGCAGAATGTGTTGCACCTTGTTCATGACGGGTTAATACATGATGAATGTCATCTTGATACTTGTATAATTCGTCATAAACTGGCATAATCGCGCCACCTGGATAACCATAAATAATATCAACGCCTTCGGCTAATAAACATTTTATGATGGCTTCACTTCCTGAGATACGCTCAGTTGTTTTTATAGTTTTAGTTTGACTTTGTATGGTTTGAATTTCTTTCATTAGCTCTCTTTTAAAATTCATCAGTAACACAGCCCTTTGACGCTGATGAAACTGTTTTTGCATATTTATATAACACACCACGTTCAAATTTTAACTCTGGTGCTTTCCATTTTTGACGTCTTTTTTGGAGGACAACTTCAGAAACTTCTAATGAAATAGAATTGGTTTCAGCATCAATACTGATGATATCACCATCTTTAACTAAAGCTATCGTTCCGCCTTCTTGAGCTTCAGGTGTGATATGTCCTACAACAAACCCGTGTGTTCCGCCAGAGAATCTTCCGTCGGTGATTAGTGCTACATCCTTCCCTAAACCTGCACCCATAATGGCAGCTGTAGGTTTTAGCATTTCAGGCATACCTGGGCCACCTTTAGGGCCTTCATATCGGATGACCACCACATCTCCTTTTTCAACTTTACCTTTTCGAATACCATCATTAGCAGCATATTCTCCTTCAAAAACTTTAGCTTTTCCTCTGAAATTTAAACCTTCCTTACCAGTGATTTTGGCAACACTTCCTTCGGTTGCTAAATTTCCGTAGAGCATTCTTAAATGTCCGGAAACTTTAATTGGCTTTTCGATAGGTTTTATTACATCCTGACCTTCTTTTAAATCCTCAACATCTAATAAGTTTTCAGCAATTGTTTTTCCTGTAACCGTTAAGCAATCACCATGAATGAGTCCTTTCTTTAACAGGTATTTTAATACTGCGGGAATTCCTCCTACAGCATGCACATCCTCCATAAGGTATTTTCCACTAGGTTTTAAATCGGCCAAAAACGGTGTGTTATCACTAATGTCTTGGAAATCTTTGAGTGTAAAGTCAATTTGAGCAGCTCTTGCAATGGCTAAAAAGTGAAGTACTGCATTTGTTGAGCCACCTAGAATTGTCACTAATCTAACAGCATTTTCAAGAGATTTTCTTGTGATGATATCTGAAGGTTTTATGTCCTTCTCTAGTAAAGTTCTTATTGCTTCTCCTGCTTTTGTCGATTCTTGTTGTTTAGCATTGCTCAATGCAGGGTTTGAAGAATTGAATGGTAAAGCCATGCCTAAAGCTTCAATTGCTGAAGCCATTGTATTTGCTGTATACATACCGCCACAAGCACCTGCGCCAGGACAGGCTTTCTCGACAATACTTTGATATTCGTTTTCAGTCATGGTGCCTGCAACTTTACTTCCCCAAGCTTCAAAAGCTGAAACTACATCTAGTTTTTTTCCATTGTGACACCCTGAATCAATTGTGCCTCCATACACTAGTATTGAAGGACGATTTAAACGAATCATAGCCATTAGAGCTCCAGGCATATTTTTATCGCAACCCACAACCGTTATCAGTCCATCATAGCTCATTGCCTGAACAACGGTTTCCATAGAGTCGGCAATAATATCACGAGATGGTAATGAGTAACGCATTCCTGGTGTTCCCATAGATATCCCATCACTAACGCCAATAGTGTTAAAAATTAAGCCTACAACATCTTCATTTTTAGTGCCTTCTTTTACCTTTTTTGCAAGATCATTTAAATGCATGTTACAAGGATTGCCTTCGTAGCCTGTACTGGCAATGCCTACAATAGGTTTAAAAAAATCTTCTTTAGATAATCCAATGGCATGCAACATGGCTTGAGCTGCTGGTTGGGTTGGATCCTGGGTAACTGTCTTACTAAATTTGTTTAATTGACTCATAGTTTTATTTTGGCAAAATCATTTGCAGCACTAAAATTAATTTTTGCGGTACATTTTGTTGATTAACTTTTGCCTATTAAGCTAAATTCAATTGTGGGAACATTTATTTATAATATTGATAATCAGTTTTTTAACAATGTATTATTATGATGTTCAAGTGTAGAAATTTTGATTAATAAATTTATAAGGCTAGTGAGGGTTTATCCATTTTATGCAGAAGTGTGAGGTAAATGGCTGTTCGAAATTGAAGTGATATTTCTAATCCAGCCATAAAAATAAGTGTAATAACCAAAAAACCCGATTCATCTGAATCGGGTTTTTGATGGTGGTGCCTCCAGGAATCGAACCAGGGACACAAGGATTTTCAGTCCTTTGCTCTACCAACTGAGCTAAGGCACCAGTTGCATAAAAATGCGAGTGCAAATATAGACTCATTTTTAATATTCACAAAAAGAAACAATAAAAATTTAATGTAAAAATTTTATTCTTTACTCAAATCGTGAGTTTTGCTCAAAATAATGTTATAATTTGGTTAATTACTAGCTGAAAATGAATCTTCATTTTGTAGTTTTAACACTTTTATACAACTTATGAATTTAATTATTGACGTTGGTAATACATTTGTCAAGTTTGCGGTTTACAATCAAAATAAACTCAAAGAGAAGGTGGTTGGAAAGCTAGATGACTTTGAAAATATGCTGTCTGATATCTTTAACAGTGACCTTAATTATATTGATAAAGCAATAGTGTCTTCCGTTGGAAAGTTGAAATCAACTTCTATTAATGCACTCAAAAAAAGGGTTCCAGTCATAGAATTATCTCATAATATTAAATTGCCTTTTAAAAATTTATATGCTACTCCTACAACTTTAGGTGTTGACCGTATTGCTCTGGTAAGCGCTTCTGTAGAACAGTTTCCAGATCATAACGTATTAGTTATTGATGCCGGAACTTGTATTACTTATGATTTTATCAATACAAAAAATGAATATTTAGGTGGAGCCATTTCTCCAGGAATTAGATTGCGATATAGAACACTCAATAATTTAACCGCTAATTTGCCGTTATTGGATACAGAAATGCCACAAGACATTTTGGGAGACTCTACACAAAATTCAATTCATTCTGGTGTAGTGTTTGGAGTTTTGAAAGAAATTGATGGTGTAATTGATGAATATGTTAAAAAATATTCAGATTTAACAGTTATTTTAACAGGAGGAGATACCAAATTCTTGTCAAACCAATTAAAAAATAGCATATTTGCCAACTCAAATTTTCTTTTAGAAGGTTTGAATTTTATTTTAGAATATAACTCACAATAATGATAAAGAAACTTGTTATAGTTTTCATCGCTTTTTTTGCACTACAATCTTATGGGCAAGAAGGGACAGCGTCTCCATATTCGTTCTACGGAATTGGAAGCTTAAAATTTAAAGGAACAGTCGAAAATAGAAGTATGGGTGGTTTAAGCATTTTTACTGATAGTATTCATGTAAATTTGAGAAACCCTGCAGCTTATGCTGGACCTAATTTAAAGTTCTATAATGAAGAAAGTCGACCAGTAAAATTTTCAGTAGGTGCTAGTCATAGCAGTTCAAACTTAAAAACTAATTCAGGTGAAGCTAAAGTTAATGCAACTACATTTGATTATTTAGCATTGTCTATGCCGATGGGAAAATTTGGTTTTGGTTTCGGACTTCTGCCTTATACATCTGTAGGTTACAAACTTGAAGATTCAGATGATGATATTATTCAAAATAGATATAGAGGAGAAGGAGGACTTAACAGAGCGTTTTTAGGGCTCGGCTACAGAATTACAGATGAGTTAAGCATTGGTGTTGATGCCAATTATAACTTCGGAAACATCCAAAACAGTGTTATTGAATTCGTGTATGATGAAGATGGTAACCCTGTTCAATATCAATCCAGAGAAAGTAATCGTTCAGATTTAAGTGGTTTAAACTTCAATATAGGTTTAACCTATAAAACCATGATTAGTGACAAATTAGAACTTCAAGCCGGAGCAACATATTCGCCAGTTAGTGATTTGTCTTCAATTAATGAGCGTTCCTTTGCCACAATTTTAATCAATCAATCTACAGGAGAAGAATTTGTTGTTAATGAATTTGATGCCGATTTAGAATCAGAAGGTCTTGATGAAACCGATCTTAGATTGCCTTCTAGACTTTCATTTGGAGCTGGAATAGGAAAGCCTAGACATTGGTTTATTGGAGCCGAATTTACTAGTCAAACCACAAGTGAGTTTTCAAATCCGATTGTTTCAATAGAAAATGCTAATTTTGTAAACGCTTCAAATTTTTCAGTTGGAGGTTTTTATATTCCAGATTATACATCGTTTTCAAGTTACTGGAAGCGAGCAACCTATAGGGCTGGACTTCATTTTGAAAATACAGGCTTAGAAATTAATAATGAGGCTATTAATGAGTTTGGCATATCTTTTGGAGTAGGATTACCGATTGGACAAGTATTCTCAAATGCGAATATTGGTTTTGAGTTCGGAAGACGAGGAACTAATAAGCAGAATTTAATTCAAGAAAACTTTTTCAACGTGAACATAAGTCTATCACTTAATGATAGATGGTTCCAAAAAAGAAAATATAACTAACGTAAAATAAACAGAAGATGAAAACGAGAATTACATTAATCATAGCGGCTTTGTTCTTAGCAACTAACTTTGGGTTTGCACAACAAGACGAAGAATGTATGCTTAACTTAACCTTGATGAATGACTTTGTTAAGAGTAAGAAATACGATGAAGCTTTCGAGCCTTGGATGAAAGTAAGAAACAAGTGCCCAAAGTTTAACTTGTCTATCTACAAGTATGGAGAGAAAATATTAGATCATAAAATCGAAAATTCATCAGGTGCTGAAAAGGTAGGTTTTATTGAAGATTACATGGTGCTTTTAGATAAAGGAGCCGAACATTTTTCAAGTAAATATAGTGCTGGAGAAGTCGCAGAGCAAAAAGCATTGTTAAAATACGAAAATCAAAAAGATTTAGGTTTAACAGATATGCAAATCTATGAGGCTTTTGATATGGTGTACAAACAATACCCAAAAGATTTTACAAGCACAAAAGGATTGTATGTGTATTTTACTAAAACAGTAGATTTATTTAAAGCTGGTAAGTTTGAACTTCAAAAAGTATTTGATAAGTATGATGATGTTAACGAATTACTTGAAAACTTAAACGAAGGTTATACTAAGTCTTTGAATAAATTAATCGAAAAAGAAGAAGCAGGAACAACGTTAAGTAAAAAAGAAGGTAAGTACAAAGATTATTACCAGGCAAAGCTTGAAGCTAATGATAAGATTGCTGGAAGTTTAGATACGTATTTAGGACAGTTAGCAAACTGTGAGAATTTAATTCCACTGTACCAAAAAGATTTTCCTACATACAAAAACGATGCAGTTTGGTTAAAAAGAGCTGTAAGCAGAATGTATAATAAAGAATGTACTGATGACCCGCTTTATATTGATTTAGTAAAAGCTTATGATGCAACAGCACCATCTGCAGATACCAAATATTTTGTCGCTACCATTTTGTACAAAGAAGGAAAAAATAAAGAAGGTGACAGCTATATCAAGCAAGCTTATGATTTAGAGACAGATGCTTTTAAGAAATCAAGATTAGCTAAGAAAATCGCAAACGGTTTCAAGAAGAGAGGAAGCTATGGTGCAGCAAGACAATATTATAGAGAAGTATTGAAGTTAAACCCTTCAGACGGTACACCTCACTTGCAAATTGCAGCAATGTACGCTAAGAGTGCTAATAGCTGTGGAGACACAAACTTTAACAAAAGAGCTGTATTCTGGTATGCTGCCCAAGAAGCTTTAAAAGCGGGAAGAGTGGATCCTAGTTTAAAAGGAGCAGCAAATCAAGCGGCTACATCGTATAACGCTAATGCTCCTACTAAATCTGAAATTTTTACAGAAGGTAATGCAGGATCAACTATAAGCATTGGATGCTGGATTGGTGGAAGCGTAAAAGTTCCAAACCTATAAATGCAAACGAAAGTTTTACATACTAATATATACATAGTCACAGCAATTGTTGTGACTATGTTTTTTTCATGTAAAAACAACTTTAAAGAAGTACAACAAATAGGTGTGCTTCAAAATCAACCTATTGGTGAGGCTAAGAATATCAATTTAAAATATACCGAAGCCGAAGATTCCATAGGTCGCGTAATCGCTAATTTAGAGAGTCCGAAAATGCTGGATTATTCTAATCGTGATTTTTCGTTTTCAGAATTTCCAGACGGCCTGCGTTTGTCACTCTATGATGAAAACAATCAAAAAAATATTGTACTTGCCGATTATGGCATCGTTTATAATGCGACCGATTTGATAGATCTTCAGGGTAACGTAATTTTAATTACACCACAAAAGGATAGCTTATTTGCGGAGCAATTATACTATGACCAAAAAAATGAATGGCTATTTACAAATTTGCCTGTACAGCTCAAATCGGCTACAGCTAATAATGGTCATGGTGATATTTTCGATTCAGATACAAAGTTTAAAAATTATACCATTTTAGAAGGAAGAGGTGATATGTTACTAAAAGATTAAAACCAAATAAGATAGTTAACAAAACATGGTTATCTTTGTATCGTAATACTTAAAAATTAAAATGAAAATCCTTCAGTTTTTTCAATACATCTATCTTTTCTTTGCTGTACTTTTTATTTATGATGCAGTATCTAATATAGGTGTAGATCGCAATAGAGTTATTATCTCTTTTATATTTGCAGCGTTAGCTATATTTATGTTTTTCTTCAGAAAGAAGTTTCGAAAAAAATTCGAAAATAGAAACAAATAACCATTATGGACTTTAGCATTGTAATCATTATTGTTATGCTATTGCTTTCGGCTTTTTTCTCCGGAATGGAAATCGCTTACGTGTCTTCCAACAAAATTCACATTGAAATTGAGAAAAAACAAGATGATTTTTTAGCTCGAATTTTAACCAAGCTTACCGAAAAACCATCCAAGTTTATAGCAACCATGCTTATTGGTAATAATATTGCCTTGGTAATTTATGGATTTGTAATGGGAGATGTGCTGGTCAATTGGTTTCAAACCATGTTGCCATCACAATATCAGGTTGTCACTTATCTTTTAACCGATTTAAGTCTCCTGACACAAACAATAATTTCTACTATAATTATTTTAATTACAGCAGAGTTTTTACCCAAAGTCTTCTTTCAAATCTACGCCAATTCGTTTTTGAAGATTTTTGCTTTTCCAGCCTATTTGTTTTTCTTGCTGTTCTGGTTCTTGTCGTCGTTCATAATTTGGGTATCTGATATCATTTTAAAGCGCTTTTTTAAAACCGAAGGTGATGATGTGCAACTTGCAATGACTAAAGTAGAACTTGGAAATTACATCAGTGAGCAAATGCAGTCTATAGAAGAGCATGATGAGGTAGATAGTGAAATTCAGATTTTTCAAAATGCATTAGAATTTTCCGAAGTGAAAGCGCGTGAAGTTATGGTGCCACGTACCGAAATTACTGCTGTAGAAGTTAATGATACCATCCAGAATATTAGTGAGATGTTCATAGATTCTGGTTTGTCTAAAATTTTGGTGTATAAAGAAAGTATTGATGATATTTTAGGTTATGTACATTCGTTTGATTTATTTAAAAAACCTAAATCCATCAAATCTGTCACTAAACCGGTCGTCTATGTGCCAGCAACAATGTTAGTTAAAGATGTTTTAAATATCTTAACAAAAAAACGTAAAAGTATGGCTGTAGTTATCGACGAATATGGAGGTACTGCTGGAATTATGACTATTGAGGATATTGTAGAAGAACTGGTTGGAGAGATAGAAGATGAACACGATAGTGTCGAACTTATTGAAGAGAAGTTAAGTGATACCAGTTATAAATTTTCTGCACGTTTAGAAGTGAATTACATCAATGAAACCTATAAACTCGATTTACCTAAAGACGAAACCTATGAAACGATAGGAGGTTTAATTGTAAATGAAACTGAAGGCATTCCTCAGGAAAAAGATGTGGTTACAATAGGTGAGTTTAAATTTACGATACTCGAAGTGTCTTCAACTAAAATTGATATCGTATCTCTTGATATCATTGAAGAAGATTAAGAAATTTAATAAAATTGATGTGTTTGTTTTTTAATCTGAATGCAGGAAATAGCGTTTCCCTTACAAACATTCGATGAAAGCTATTAAAAATCGGGAATAAAAACATAAATCTACTTTCATTATTTGATAGAAAATGGTATTTTCGCCCACTTATTATTAGATAAATTATACACTAAAATGGCAGTTTTAAATAAAATTAGACAACGTTCTTTGTTTTTGATTTTTATCATAGCAATGGCGTTATTCGCATTTGTACTTACAGATTTATTCAGAAATAGTGATGCATTATTTGGTGGATCACAAGATGTAGTTGCAACAGTTAATGGTAAAAACATTAACAGAATCGACTTTATGAATAGAGTTGAGAACATGCAAAGACAACTTCCGAACTCAACTTCTACACAAACCATGAATAGAGTTTATGATCAAGAAGTACGTCGTGCAATTATGAATACTCAGTTTAATGAGCTTGGACTTACCGTAGAACAAGATCAAATGAAAGATTTGTTAAAACAAAATTTTTCAGCATATCCTGAATTTCAAAATGAAGCTGGACTTTTTGATGAAAATAAATTAACAGAGTTCATTGCTAACTTAAAAGCAATTTATCCTGAAAGAGCTTTACTAGGAAACTTTCAGTTAAATTATGATGATTGGGTAAACAATGAAAACTCTATTGCTATTGGTGCTAAAGAGAGAACGTATTTCAATATGATTCAGGCGAGTGTCAATGCAACGCTAAATGAAGCAGAAGTTGACTACCTTCTTGAAAACTCAACCAGAGATTTAAGATATGTTCAAATTCCTTACTCTACAATAGCAGATAGTTTAGTAGAAGTGTCTAAAGCAGATATCAAAGCTTATATTAATGAAAATAAAAAGAAGTTTGAAGTTGAAGCTTCTCGTGATATTGTTTATGTCGAATTTAAAGAAGCTCCTAGTTTAAAAGATGAAGAAGACTTAAAGGCAAGTTTTAATGCATTTATTGACGGAAAGGTCGTTTTTGAAAATGGACAAAATGATACGATTAAAGCATTTGCACAGGTTAAAGCTCAAAACCTCGAAGATTATGTGAATTTTAGAGCTGGATCTGATGAAAATTATAATGATTCTTTTGTAAAGAAATCTGCTTTACCAGCTGTCGCAGCTGATACCTTATTTAATTTAAATGTTGGAGCCGTATATGGACCTTACAAAGATAACGGGATGATGAAGTTGACTAAATTAGTCGCTGAAACTACAGTTCCAGATTCTGCAAAGGTGCGTCACATATTAATTCCTCATGTAGGAACTAATAGAGCAGCTGCTGATGTTACAAGAACTGAAGCTCAGGCTAAACAACTTGCCGATAGTGTTGCTGCTGTTGTAAGAGCTAATCCTTCTAAATTCCCTGAATTGGTAACGGCGTTATCTTCAGATGTGGCTAGTGTACCAAATGGAGGTGTTTATGATTTTCACCCAAGTACTCAAATGGTAAAACCATTTAGTGATTTCGAATTCCAAAATAAGGTTGGAGATATTGGTGTTGTTAAAACACAATTTGGTTTCCACGTGATTGAAATATTAGATCAAAAAGGATCGTCTAAAGCTGTTAAAGTGGCAACAATAGCTAGAAAAATTGAGCCATCAACTGAAACTATAGATAATATATTTACAGAGGCATCAAAGTTTGAAATCGCTCTTGGTAAAGGTGATTTTCAAGATGTTGCTAAAGAACGTAACCTAGAAGTTAAACCAGTAAACGGTATTAAAATATTAGATGAAAATATCCCAGGATTAAATTCACAACGACCAATTGTACGTTGGGCTTTTGAAGATGGTACTAAAGTGGGAGACTACAAGCGTTTTACAGTGCCTGGAGGTGGATATGCTGTTGTTCAATTGGTTAAGTCTAGTAAAAAAGGGTTGATGGATCCTGAGAATGCATCAGCGACAGCTTTAACTGAAATAAGAAACAAGAAGAAAGCTGAAATGATTCGTGCAAAAATCACAGGAACCACAATTGATGAAGTGTCTAAAAACCAAAATAGACCAACAGGTACTGCTGCAGCTGTAAACATGAAAAATCCAACAATTTCTGGTGCTGGTTTAGAGCCTAAAGTTGTCGGAGTTGCCTTTTCATTAAATGAAGGTGAAACATCTGGATTAATTGATGGTAATAGAGGTGTCTTTATGGTAACAGTAACGAAAGTAGAGGATGCAACAAAACTTGATAATTACCAAGCTATTGCAAATCGACTAAGTACTACACGAACGTCATCAGCACAAACTAAAGTGTATAACGCTTTAAAAGAAACTGCAGATATCGAAGATAATAGAGCTAGATTTTACTAATCTTGCTTGATACTATATTTAAAAAAGCCTTGCATTATGTGAGGCTTTTTAGTTTTTAACCATTTCAGAATAGGTAAGAATAGTGTGGTAGCCTTTAGAGACAAAATAAGGAGATGGGTTCTCATGACAAGCCACCATTACAAAATCACCTCCCCAAGCACCTAAACTTTTAATGCTGCCTTTAAAATCATTAAACAGTAACGTTTTAATAGGTGGGATTTTGATGAGGTCTGAAATGAGCCGTTCATGGATGTTCATTAGCTTTTGGAAAGCCGTTAGAGAATTGCAAGAGAGCATTTGCTCAGTTATAGCATTGATTGCCGTCACTGAAGTAGATACATTGGAATGATTTGCTCTGTATTGCGCTATGCCTTCTCTGCTATCTTGTTTTTGGTTAAGATGTACAAAGTAGATGTGATTTTTGAAGGATGGATTAAAATCTACAGCTTTTATTGATCGTTGCTCGTCACCCTGAACTGGTTTCAGGGTCTCATCTGAGTGGATTGTATGTAATTGATATGTCAGACTAGAATTAGCACTTGCACAAGCGATGTCGTAACCACTACCACCAAAAGTCGCTTCTAAGAGCTGATACGGATTTACGTTTGCCCAATTAGCAATATTATTGATTAATGTAGACGATGTACCAAGTCCCCAAAACTTTGGAAATTCTAATGCTGTTGTTACACTGTAACCTCCAGTGGTTAAAAATTCTGGATTTAGGTGTTTTGCAGTATTTAGTATTTGTAAGAGACGCTCAACGACTGAATGATTGACTTCTGTTTGTTGTTCAGACTTGAATGCTATTGATTCTAAAATGTTATGACTTTGGATATCAAAAGCTGCTTCAAACCAAATGGTATTGTTGTCATCTAAACTCTGCCACTTTAGTTTTCCTTTATCTCCTTTTTCCACGATTAAGGACTGTCCGTATACTGTAGGAACCGCTAATGCCTTAGCGCCATCAAGTACGACATATTCTCCGGTAATTAATAATTTTCCATGACTGTAGAAGCGTTTCATTTAGCGTCTTAGGTTTTCAATAGCTTCAACAACAGCATTGTGAGTCACTGTATTGGTTTTAAAATGTGCTATGAGTTTAGTTTTTTCTTCTGAAGAGGCTTCAAACTGATTTAAAATATTCATCAAATGCATTTTCATATGACCTTCTTGAATTCCTGTTGTAGTTAATGAACGTAATGCAGCAAAATTTTGAGCTAATCCAGCGACAGCTACAATTTGCATGAGTTCTTTTGCAGATGGTTCGCCCAGTAATTCTAAAGAAAGTTTAACCAACGGATGTAATTTTGTGAGGCCTCCAACAGTTCCTAAGGCTAAAGGAATTTCCATCCAGAACGTAAATATGCCATCTTCAATTTTTGCATGAGTTAGGCTGCTATAGCTTCCCTTTCTTGAGGCATAAGCATGAATACCTGCTTCGACGGCTCTAAAATCATTGCCTGTAGCCAAAACTACCGCATCAATACCGTTCATTATTCCTTTGTTATGTGTAACAGCTCGGTAAGGCTCAATTTCAGCAATATTAACTGCTTGAACGAATTTTTCAGCGAATTCCTGAGCCGAAATATTTTGGTTTTCATTTAATTGCTCAACAGCACAACTCACTTCAGCACGAACTAAACAATTAGGAACATAATTAGAAAGAATCGACATGATAGTTTCGATGTCCTTTTCTTCCGCAGAAAACAACTCGAACTGCTGTGCTTCGTTTTCTAAGGTCTTAGCAAACTGCTCTAAGCAGGAGTTAATAAAGTTAGCTCCCATAGCATCTAACGTTTCAAAAGTGGCATGCAATTGATAGTAGCCTTTTATATCATCTGTTTTATCTCTTAATTCGACAGATGTAATACCACCACCACGTTGTTCCATGTTTTTGGTAATGGGTTTGGCATCGTCAATTAATTTGGGTTTTATGGTTTTGAAAAACGTTTTTAGCGTTTCTGGATTGCCATGATATATAAAATGAACTTGTCCAATTTTTTGAGTTGAAATGACTTTGGCTTTAAAACCGCCACGATCAAACCAAAATTTTGCAGCTTTACTTGCTGCAGCAACCACCGAACTTTCTTCAATCGCCATTGGGATAGCATACACCTGATCATTGATTAAAAAATTAGGCGCAACGCCTAAAGGAAGGTAGTAGTTTGTTATAGTATTTTCAATAAACTCGTCATGGAGTTGTTGTAATTTTTGGTCAGTATTCCAATATTGTTTTATGAGCGCTTTTGCTGATTTTGAATCTGTAAAATAGGTGCTAAGAATCCAATCTATTTTTTCTAATTTTGATAATTTTGAAAAGCCCTTAATAGTTTTGCTCATTTGCTGAAATTTATAATTTACAACCCTTTGCATCTGGTGAAATACAAAATACAAAGATACTATTCTCGGTATTATTTTTGATGCATTAAATGAATATTGCATATTTAACACAGTGTAGTTACTGTTTTTTGCATTATTTTTAGTAAACTTGACATTATTTTGTCAAAAAAATAGCCTCTATGAATATATTGAAATCCTTCATGTATATTGTTTTTTTTGTAACGACTTTAGTGTCAGCACAACAAAAAGAAATAGCACTCGAAGAGATTTGGAATGATGCCTTTAAAACGGAAAAATTAACGGCCTTGCACTCGATGAAAAACGGAAAACAATATTCTGTTTTAAATTCAGGAAAACACAATTCACAAATCGATATTTACGATTATAAAACCTTAACTAAGGTTGCAACTTTGGTCAGTTCAGAACAACTTGAAGGGATTGAGATGTTTTCTGATTATAAATTTAGTGATGATGAAAAAAAAGTGTTGTTAGCAACTGATGTAGAATCAATATACAGACATTCTAAACTGGGTTATTACTACGTTTATGATACTGTGTCTGAAAAACTAATGCTAATTTCAGAAGCAAAAATACAAGAACCTACATTTTCCCCTGATGGAACTAAAGTTGCTTACGGTCTCAATAATAATATCTATTATAAAGATTTAGACTCAGGAAAAACCACTCAGTTGACTTATGATGGTGAGAAAAATAAAATTATAAATGGTATTACAGATTGGGTGTATGAAGAAGAATTTGCCTTTGTGAAAGCTTTTGAATGGAATGCTACAGGTTCAAAAATTGCATTTTTACGATTTAATGAGGAAGATGTACCAGAATTTTCAATGGATATTTACGGGCAAGAATTATATCCAACACAGCAAGTGTTTAAGTATCCAAAAGCTGGAGAGGTAAATTCGGAAGTGTCCTTACATGTTTATGACCTGGCTAGTGATGAAGCTAAGGAAGTGGTTTTAACTAAAGCTTATGCCGATTATTATATTCCACGATTTAAATGGACTAATGATGCCAATGTATTAAGTGCTCAATTTATGAACAGGCATCAAAATGAATTGGATTTATGGTTGATTAATGCTGAAAATTTAAAAGGTAATTTGGTTTTAGCTGAAACCGATACAGCATATATTGATGTGACTTCTAATTTAACTTTTTTAAAGGATAATAGTTTTATCTGGACCAGCGAAACAGATGGTTATAATCATATTTACCACTACGATAAAAGTGGAACGCTCATCAACCAAGTCACTTCAGGTAATTGGGAAGTGACCAGTTATTATGGGTACGATACTGATACTGAGCGTATATTTTATCAATCTACCGAAGATGGTTCTATCAATAGAAGTGTGTACTCAGTTAAACTTAACGGGAAACAAAAAAAGCGTCTTACAAAAGACGTTGGAACAAATTCTGCTGCATTTAGTACAGATTTCACATACTTTATCAATACCTATTCGAGTGCTGAAACTCCACCAGTTTATACCTTAAACAACGCCAAGACAGGTGATGTGATAAAACTTATCATAGACAATGATAAATTAGTGCAGAAATTATCTGATTATGACATTTCAGCTAAGGAATTTAGTACGATAAAGATTAATGGGTATGATTTAAATATGTGGACAATCAAGCCTTCAAGTTTTAATGCGTCTAAAACTTATCCTTTACTGATGTTTCAATATTCGGGTCCAGGATCTCAGAAAGTAGCCAATTCATGGAATGGCGATAAAGACTACTGGCATCAGCATTTGGCCCAGCAAGGTTATATTATAGCTTGTGTAGATGGTAGAGGAACTGGCTTTAAAGGTGCTGCCTTTAAAAAGGTGACTCAAAATGAATTAGGAAAATACGAAGTAGAAGACCAGATTGCAACCGCTAAGCAATTGGCAAAATTACCGTATATTGATGAGCATAATATAGGTATTTGGGGTTGGAGTTATGGTGGTTTTATGAGTAGTAATGCCTTGCTTAAAGGAAATGATACCTTTTCTATGGCAATAGCAGTTGCTCCTGTAACAAGCTGGAGATTTTACGATACTATTTATACAGAGCGCTATATGATGACACCTGAGGAAAATCCTTCAGGCTATGATGAAAATTCACCAATTAATCACGTTGATAAATTGGAAGGAGCATTTTTATTAATTCATGGCTCTGGCGACGATAATGTACATGTACAAAATACGATGCGAATGGTAGAAGCGCTTGTTCAGGCTGATAAACAGTTTGAATGGATGATTTACCCTGATAAAAAACACAGTATCAATACAGGTGCAAATACTAAAACACATTTATATAAAAAAATGACCCGTTTTATTCATGAAACTTTGGGAAAAGATAGAAAAAGCCAAAAGGAGTCAGAAAATAACTAGTCGAAATAAATTCATAAAATAACTAACTAATATTATAAATTATGTCAGCAACTGAACTCAAACCACATCAAAAAGAGCTATTTGGACAGCCAATAGGTCTTTATATTTTATTCCTTACTGAAATGTGGGAGCGTTTCTCTTATTATGGAATGCGTGCACTTTTAGTACTTTATATGACATCTTCAACGCTCGGAACAGATCCAAGGGGAGCAGGATTGGGATGGACAAGTAAAGAAGCATTAGCACTTTACGGATGGTATACAATGTTGGTTTATGTGATGTCAATTCCTGGCGGAATGATAGCAGATAAATTAATCGGACAAAAGAAAGCGGTTTTATATGGCGCAATTATTCTGTGCCTAGGACATGGTGTTTTGGTGATGACAGATATCTGGGCGTTTTATACAGGTTTGGGTCTGGTAATTTTGGGAGTTGGATTGTTAAAGCCAAACATTTCTACTATGGTTGGTGGACTCTATAAAGAAGGAGATATCCGAAGAGATAAAGGCTTTAGTATATTTTATATAGGCATTAACTTAGGGTCTTTATTGGCAACAATGATTGTAGGTTTAGTTGTTTTAAAATGGGGATGGCATGCAGGATTTGGTCTTGCAGGAATCGTAATGCTTTTAGGATTGATGAACTACTTATACGGTCAAAAATACTTAACACAAGTAGGAAACTTTGTACCACCTAAAAAAGATGATCCAAATGAGATTTCTTATGGGAAATTGTATGGGAAACTATTTAAGTCACCAACACAGTTGGTATTTACAATTATCTTATTAATTGCATCTGTTTGGGGCTGGTATACTCTAGAATGGGGTTATGGCTTGTTATTTATATTTCTAACGGCTGTAGTAAGTTTATTAATGATGATTTATAAAGAATTAGACTCGCAAATTTATAAAGATCGATTTATGGTATTGCTGTTGTCTTTTATAATGGTAATTGTCTTTTGGGGCGCTTTTGAACAAGCAGGAGGCCTTATGAACTTATATACAGATACAAAAATTGATCGCGAATTATTTGGTTGGACAATACCTACGGTCATGTTTCAAAGTTTGAATGCAGGATTTATTATACTTTTTGCAACAGCCGTAGCATCATTTTGGGCGAAAAGAAAGCTAAAAGGAAAAGAAGGATCTTCACTCTTTAAAATGGCTTTAGGAATTATAATTATGGGCTTTGGTTTTCTGTTTATGGTATTTGCAGCTATGGAATATGAAAAATCAGGAACATCAAGTATGATTTGGTTAGTACTAGCTTATTTATTTCATACCATTGGTGAATTATGCTTGTCGCCTGTTGCGTTATCGTTTATTACAAAACTAACACCAGTAAAATATGCCTCTTTAATGATGGGTGTATACTTTGCTGCGACCGGATTAGGAAGTAAAGTTGCTGGTATCGTTGGAGAAGCTGCAAGTGATTTTGGCGAGTATACTATTTTTCTAGGCATATTGATATTTACTGTAATAGTAGGTACGTTATTTATTTTAATTCTGAAACCACTTAAGCGTTTAACTCATGGTGCTGAAGACAATGAGCGTATCATGCATAATGATGAGACAGAAGGGTTTGAATTAGCAGACCCAGAGATTAATAACTAAACATAAATTCTTTAAACCCTAGCCTATATCTAAGTGCTAGGGTTTTACTATTCTAACTAAATATTCTTCCTATGAATACTGATATTGAAAATCTATTTAAAGACAAAGTTATTGGGCATCCTGCTGGATTGTTTGTGATATTTTTTACCGAAATGTGGGAACGTTTTTCATTCTATGGAATGCGAATTCTTTTGGTGCTTTTCCTTACAGCTCCAATTATAAGTGATAACCCTGGATGGGAATGGCCGCGAGAACATGCCTTGTCACTCATTGGTACTTACGGTGCTTTATTATATTTAACACCAATAGTTGGCGGCTGGCTTGCTGATAAATTTACAGGCTATAAATGGGCAGTAATTATTGGTTGCTTTATCATGATGCTAGGGCATGCAGCAATGGTATTTGAAACACCTTGGTCTTTGTATTTAGGTCTTGCTTTATTAATCATAGGAACTGGTTTTTTTAAGCCTAATATGACATCGATGATATCTGAAATGTATAAAGGCAAAGAATCTAAAAAAGATGGAGCTTACACCATTTATTATATGGGTGTAAACGCAGGAGCCTTTTTTGGAATGATGCTTTGTGGTTATTTAGCCGAAAATATAGGTTGGAGTTATGGTTTTGGTTTGGCTGGGATATTTATGTTATTGGGATTAATTCAGTTTTGGTTGGCTAAAGACTTATTTGGTCAAATTGGGGAAAGACCTACTAAAATACATGAAGTTGAGCTACCTCAAAACATTACTGAAGAGAGTCCGAAAGCACATGTTAGAGACGATGATGCTGAAAAGTTAAATCCATTTACGACCTTAGATAAGGTTCTAATTGCTTTATCTTCATTGGGCGGCTTACTCTATCTTTTCAATGACCCCTTGTCAATTATAGGAGATGTCGATCTTTTACCATTTTCTATTGGAGATATGAATGGTTCAAATGTTACTATCCTAGCCTCATTAGCTTTGTTTCTGTATTTAATAATTTCAAGAATTTCGAGGTATTCAAAAATTGTTAGAGATCGAATTATAGCCGTGTCTGTTTTTGGTGTTTTTACTGTGTTCTTTTTTGCTGCTTTCGAGCAATCACTAGGGTCGATGACCTTATTTGCTCGTGATTATACTGAACGTGCACTTACAGGTAGTTCTGCAACAATTTTCAAAATTATAGATTTGATTCTAACGGTTGTACCACTTGCAATCATTACTTGGGTGTTGTATTTACTATTCAAAAAGACGTATAAAAAAATTCCTTACTCAAATATAGTATTAGCACTTACTTTTGTGTTTTTATGGTACGTTGTGTTTTATAAAGTGAATAACGAATTCAGTAAAGATGCTACCGAAGTACCAGCATCATGGTTTGGAATATTAAATTCCTTCTTTATCATTACGCTAGCACCATTCTTTTCAAGGTGGTGGGAAAGCAAATATAACCCGAGTGCTGCCATGAAATATGGTATCGGATTGATTCTCTTAGGTTTAGGATTTGGAATATTAGTGTTTGGTACTATGGGCATTCCGCAAGGTGCAAAAACAGCCTCTGTTAGTATGATATTTTTAATATTAGCTTACTTATTTCATACCATGGGCGAACTATGTATTTCACCAGTAGGCTTATCTTACCTTAGTAAATTGGTTCCTGGTCGTATGATTGGATTTATGTTTGGTATCTGGTATCTAGCGATTGCTATTGGACAAAAGTCTGCAGGAAAAATGGGAGGAATGATTGATAAAATCACTGAAGAGCATTCACTAAGTACATTCTTTTTAATCTTTACATTAGTTCCGGCAGCCGTTGGTCTTATTTCAATGGTGCTTAATCCCGTACTGAAAAGATTAATGCATGGTGTACGATAATCGAATAAAATCGTTAAAATAACGCAAAATGCTCCTCATTAGGAGCATTTTTTGTAAGTTCGGAATAACTTTTGCAACGAATCAGATTATGAAGAAAATAGTTTTAATATTTGCAGTCGCATTGATGACATCAATCACTGCATCAGCACAAGAAATTAACTGGATGACTTTTGAAGAGGCTCTAGAGGCTCAAAAGAAAAAACCTAAAAAAATTATGATGGATGTCTATACCAACTGGTGTGGTCCTTGTAAAATGCTCGATAAAAACACCTTCCATAATAAGGATGTTGTTGACTATGTTAACAAAAATTATTATGCTGTAAAATTTAATGCCGAAGGGAATTCAACGGTAAAATATAAAGGGATTACGTATACGAATCCTAATTATAAAGAAGAATTAAAAAACCGTAGAAATGGGAATCACGAGTTGTCTAATGTTCTAGGAATTAGAGCCTATCCAACTATAGTGTATTTTGACGAACAAGGTGAGAAAATTCAACCTATAAGTGGTTATATGAAGCCACAACAAATTGAATTGTATTTAAAGCTATTTCATACCGATGATTATAAAGCCATCAAAACTCAAGAACAGTTTAATGCCTATTACAAAGCATTTAAGCCTGAGTTTAGCGAATAATTCAGTCATTTTTTAATATAAATGCTCCCTTTGTACCTGTATGGTGGAAAGGGAGTTTTCGTTTTAAACAGGTAGCTTCCCATCGCTTAACGTAAGACTTGTAATTGCTGCCGTCGGCTATGATTAGTTTTGGATTAATGGAATCGATCATGCGCTCTAGATTTATTCTTGGCGAATTTCGAAGTAATACATAATCGACTCCAAAGGATTTAACGTTGTAAACACCTAAACTATCTATGACGAGTATGATATTATTCTGAAATTGATATACCGAAGTCAAACTGTCTGTAGAACTACTTGTAATAAAATTTCCGATGATGTAATTGTCAATTGCTCGGTCTTTGGATGCTGTTAAACTATCAAGATTATGATAAGTTTTCAGTTTAGAATGCTCCTTTTCTGCTATAAGACTGTATCTGCTTTTATGAAAAACAGTAAAGGTGTGGTTGGCATTTTTATAATTTGAATAAATCCAAACCCCTTGAATAGCCAACACTGAGCATAACAAAAACATAATAGTTCTGAAAGTTTGCTTTTTCCAGAATAATACTGAAGATACTATTAAGAGGTAACAAACCAGGACATGTTCAATATCAAAAGCTATTGATTGTAGTAAAAAGGTTTCTTGTCGGGCTACCCAATCAACAATCGTATTCATTAAACTTATAATACTTCCGTAGATATTTGCTAATATATTGGGTAGTATATTGAATATTGCTAATACAATGACTACTATTCCTAAACCCAGTATAAGACCTAAAAAAGGAATGATAGCCAGATTGGATACAAAAAATAAACCTGGAAATTGATGAAAATAGTATAGGCTTATGGGTACTACACCAAATTGAGCTGCAATAGTTACGGTAAAAATCTGCCATAAATAGTCTAGGGCTTTCCATTTGGGTATCCATAATTTATATAATAATGGTTGAATAGAAACTATGGCAAAAACAGCCAGATAACTCATTTGAAAACCAACATCAAATAAAAACATCGGTTTACATAAAAGTAATATAAACACTGAAATTGATAAGGTATTATATATATTGGTTTGACGCTTTAAATGCATAGCTATAGCAACAATGCTAAACATTGTTACCGCTCTTGTTACCGACGCAGAAAGTCCAGCAACAATAGCAAAAGTCCATAATAAGAAAATGATTAAGCCAACTTTTATAGGTTTGCCAAATTTTAGATGTTCAATAGGTTTTAAGAAAGCGTTTAATAATAATAAAATAAGACCTACGTGTAATCCTGATACAGCTAGAATATGAATGGCTCCAGCGTTTGCATAACTGTTGTAGATGTCTTTGCTCATGTCTTGTCGTTGACCGAGTAGTATAGCATTGATTATGGCTAATTCTGAAGCTTTGAAATTATAGGTGCTTAATCTTTTATTGATAAGCTCACGAAATGATGCTGCATAGCCAGATAATGTCTTTTGATTTGATTTTAGCTTTAGTAAATAAGATGATGACGTAAAAATTTGATGATAGATGTATTGCTTTTCTAGATACGATTTATAATCAAATTGATTCGGATTTAATGCTTCTCGAATAGATTCCAGATTTGAAAAAGTGACTAGCATATCATCAGTTTGATAGTCTGGATTTATGCTGTCTTTTTCTACATTTAATAATAACTTACCACTAGTAGGTGTCTCATTTATCTTAATAATATTTACGACATATTTATTGTGATACATGCTCGGTTTTAGACGTTCTTTTATTCTAAAAGTAATTGTTAGTATTTCTGAAGAATTAAATTCAATATGGTTAGAATAGTGTTTTTCAAAATTTTTATGATCGTGTAGGTTTAAAGTCAGAATGCCGAGACAGAACATGACCATATAAGTTGTAATGCCAAACCATAGCGTTTTTTTAAATTGTTTATTAGCTAATAAGTAGGTTAGAATGAAACCTGTCAAAGCTAATGCGATTGCATACAGTGAAAGTATTAATGATATGGAAAATATATGAGAAAGGAGTATGCCCAGACTAAGACAGCCTGTTAGCTTTATTATGGTATAGTTTAGAGGCTTCACACCTCAAATATAGTAAATATTCTATATGTAGAAAATAATCTACAACATACGTCTAGCTTGTACGTAGGCTAGGTACCAATAACGTTCAGATAATTTAGAAGTAATCACTCCTCTGCTGGTTGTTGAGTGAATAAACTCCACATGTCCTGGTCTGGTTTTAGTTACAATACCTACGTGATTCACTTTTCGGCTATTTTTTTTGGTTGCAAAAAATAGCAAATCACCTTCTTGAACATCTTTAACATCTATCCATTCACCGCGTTTAGATAAATCGGCAGTTGTTCGTGGTAAAACAATGTGTTCTTTCTTAAATGCAGTGACTACAAGTCCAGAACAATCCATGCCTCGTTTTGTAGTGCCTCCATATTTATAACGTGTACCTTCAAAGGTTTTGGCATAGTCAATAATATTTTTAATTTCTTTTGAGGATACTGTGGTTGGAGCAGCTGGACGCTTGGTTGTAGTTGTTTTACTTTTTTTGGTGACCACACGTTTCGAAGATTTACAACTCGTAAAACCAATAATTAAAATTAGAAGTAGGATAATTTTTCTCATAGATAGCAAATAAAGTTTAAAAATATAGATTTCTGTGAGTTTTGCTATAGGATAATGTATGTGTTTTCAACAATCTTATTTACAGCACTAAAAAAATGTTTTAGTTAGGATGTAATTATACTAAAGCATTCGCCATTTTTTTTGTAAATTAGAGTTAAAGACAAAACTTATGAGTTTATTAGCCTATAATATTATTGGTAGACTTTATGGTAATAGATTTGAATCTATGTCACTCAAAGGCGTTACCATGATGTTGTTAGCCTTAGGGTTTTTATTGTTGATAGGAAAACTAATGCGAAAAGACCCTTTACAGTTTCCTAAAGCAAAAAACTTAGAGTTAGAGCACTATACTTTCGGTTTTGAAGAAACACATACACAAATAAAGACAGTGTCTTTACCAACTAAGATTGTGTTATTTGTATTAATAGTTATATTACTATTCTCACCTTTGAAAGAATTGTTGAGAATAGGCTTTTATGATTATTATTGGACTTATTTGTTACCTTGAAAAATTAATTTAGCAACCTTGTCGCTGGCACCTTTTCCACCTAGCTTTTTCTCTAAATCGTAATAGTCTATAAAAAACGTAATACGACTATCCTCATCCAAAATACGCTCTAGTTCTTTTTTGAGGCGCTTTTTATTTAAATCACCTTGAATTAACTCAGTCACTACTTCACGATCCATAATTAAATTAACGAGTGATATAAATTTAAGGGTAATGATACGTTTAGCAATTTGATAAGAAATAGCGTTGGCTTTATAGCAAACCACTTGTGGGACTTTAAATAGTGCTGTTTCTAAAGTCGCAGTACCAGAAGTTACCAAGGCAGCAGTAGATACACTTAATAAATCGTAGGTTTTATTAGCAATGTATGCAACATTGTCTTGTTTGATAAAAGGTTTGTAAAAACTATATTCCTGACTTGGAGCTCCAGCTATGACAAACTGATAATCTGGAAAATCGTTAACCAAACTCAGCATGACGCCTAGCATTTTTGTGATTTCTTGTTTTCGGCTTCCTGGGAGTAAAGCTATTATCGGTTTGTCAGATAAACTATGTTCGGCTCTAAATTTATATTCACTAATTTGGGTTCTATCAGCAATGGCATCGATAAGCGGATGACCTACAAAATGAACATCATAACCATAAGAATCATAAAACTTCTTTTCAAAAGGAAGAATCACATACATAGCATCAATATCACGTTTGATTTTTTCAACGCGACTAGCTCTAGATGCCCAAACTTGAGGCGAAATATAATAATGAGTACTGTAGTTCTGGGCTTTTGCCCATTTCGCAATGCGAAGGTTAAATCCAGAATTATCTATAAAAATAATGACATCAGGCTTAAAAGCATCTATATCCTGTTTGCAAAACTTAATGAGTCCTAATATCTTTTTCAGATTGAGAATCACTTCAGCAAAACCCATAAAAGAACGCTCTTTGTAATGTTTTACTAATGTGCCTCCAACTGCTTGCATTAAATCGCCACCCCAAAATCTAAATTCAGCATTTACATCTTGTCGTAATAGTGCTTTCATTAAATTGGAACCGTGTAAATCTCCAGAGGCTTCGCCAGCAATGATATAGTATTTCATAGATTTAAAATTTCAAAATCCAAATTTCAAATTTCGAAATTAATGGTAATCAGTTATTTCGTTTAAACAAATCTAATAATTAAGGTGATAACCGCAACGACAATAGTTGCAATAAGTACACCTCTGGCTCTTAAATCTTTCTTTTGCTTGAGAAAAAGAAAAAAAGCACCAAGATTTAATATGGCTCCCATACTTACTAATTTGGTTAATACGCCATTACGAATAGCAATATGAAGTGAGTCGCCTACCGAATTTCCTTTTCCGAAAATAAATAAGGTAAGTAATAATCCTATAGCACTTGCAAGTAAGCCTACTAGGATTCCAATAATTAGTTCTTTATTTTTCATTAAAATTCCATGTGTTTAATTTTTGAATACTGTGATGCGCTGTCAAATCAAATTGAATAGGTACCACAGAAACATAACCATTTGCTAAAGCCCATTCGTCTGTGTCTTCGCCAAGATCAAGGTTTACAAATTTTCCTGTAAGCCAGTAATAATCTTTTCCATAGGGATTTTGGCGTTTGTCAAACTCTTCTTCCCAGTTTGCTAATGCCTGTCTGCAAATCTTTATACCTTTAATAGCGCTTTTCTCTAAATTTGGAAAGTTAACGTTTAGAACAGTTCTTCTATCTAGACCATGTTTAAGTACATGTTCAGAAATGGTCTTTACATAAGATTTGCAATGCTCAAAATTGGCACTCCAATTGTAGTCACAAAGTGAAAAGCCTATAGCAGGAATATCTTCAATACCAGCTTCAATAGCTGCACTCATAGTTCCAGAATAAATCACATTTATTGATGAGTTAGAACCATGGTTAATTCCTGAGACGCATAAGTCTGGTCGTCGTTTTAGTATTTCTCTAACACCAAGTTTTACGCAGTCTGCAGGAGTTCCAGAGCAACTGTATTCCTCCTGTGGTCCATCGTCAACAGTAATTTTTTCAATGTGAAGTGTTGAGTTGATTGTAATCGCATGACCCATTCCGCTTTGAGGACTATCTGGAGCTACAACGACAACATCACCAATGGTGTTCATCACTGTGATTAGAGCTCTAATTCCTGGTGCGGTAATTCCGTCGTCATTAGTAACTAAAATAAGTGGTTTTTTTGACATAGAAAGATCTAAATTCATAGAGTTACAAAAGTACGCAAACACGCTCGAAATTCCTATAAATAAAGGTTTAACAAAAATTTATTAGCTTGCTTTTTTTATGGCATGGTTTTTTCTTTTATTTTAGTAGAAATTATGTAAATTATCTACTGTGAGTTTTAGCAGCGTATTAGTGTGCTGTCATTCTCATTTTACATTAAAAAATATGATAAATATGATGAAGAGGAATTATAAACTGCTGCTGTTAGTATTACTATTAGCTTTTGCCTCATGCAGTTTTACGACAAAAAAATTTGAAGATCCTAATAAAGATAAACTGTTAATTCAGTTGATTACCTATGTGCTTGAGCAAGGACATTTTAACCCTCAAGAGATTAATGACCATTTCTCTGAAGAGGTTTTTAGTGATTACCTAGAACAATTAGATCCATTCAAACGTTATTTTTATGCTTCAGACATTAAAGAGTTTGAAAATTATAAGCTTCAGTTAGATGATCAAATCAATGCTTATGATATCAGCTTTTTCAATTTAACACATGACCGTTTACTAAAACGAATTGAAGAGTCTAAAGCGGTTTATAAGGAAGTATTGTCTGAACCTTTCGATTTTTCGATACCTGAAGAGTTTTCTACAGATTATGATAAGTTAGGCTATGTAACGAATAAAAAAGATATGAAAGAGCGTTGGAGAAAACAACTCAAATTTTCTACAATAGCTAATTATGATGATTTGCTTACAGATCAAGAACTCATGAATTCTAAAACTGCTTCAATTGATGGAATGAGTGATGCAGATAAAGAAAAACTTGATAAACAAAACGCAAAAAAAGAAAAGAAATCACTTAAAGAATTAGAAGAAGAAGCAAGAGCGGTTACCATGAGATCTCTTGATGAACTCTATGACTTTATTGATGACAGACAACGCAAAGACTGGTTCTCAGTTTATATCAATGCGATTGTTGAAGAGTTTGATCCACATACATTTTACTTTGCTCCAGAAGATAAAGATCGTTTTGATGTAGCTATGTCTGGTAATTTTGAAGGTATTGGTGCAAGACTCCAGAAAAAAATGGATGCCATTACCGTAAATGAAATTATAAGTGGTGGACCAGCTTGGAGACAGAATGAATTAGAAGTTGGTGATCAGATTATGAAGGTGCGCCAGGAAGGTGAAGAAAAACCTGTTAACATTGTAGGTATGCGTCTCGATGATGCTATAAAATTTATTAAAGGTCCTAAAGGAACAGATGTGACTTTAACCTTGAAAAAAGTAGACGGAACAATCGAAGATATCACAATCACTAGAGATATTGTAGAATTAGAAGAAACTTATGCGAAGTCTTCTACAGTAATTAAAGACGATAAAAAATTCGGAGTTATTAACCTTCCAAAATTTTATGTCGACTTTGAAGATTATAACAAGCGTAATGCAGCTTCAGATATTAAATTGGAAATCGAAAGATTAAAGGCTGAAGGTGTCGAAGGTTTAGTTTTAGATTTAAGAAACAATGGTGGTGGTTCTCTGCAAACTGTTGTTGATATGGGAGGATTGTTTATTGATGAAGGTCCGATCGTTCAGGTCAAAACAGCAGGAGAGCCTAAAGAAGTCTTAAAAGATAGAGACAAGTCTATTGTATGGGATGGTCCTTTGGTTATTCTTGTAAACGAATTATCAGCTTCTGCTTCTGAAATTTTAGCAGCTGCTATGCAAGATTACAAGCGTGCTATTGTTATTGGTAGTAAGCAAACCTACGGAAAAGGAACAGTACAAAACGTTTTGGACCTAAACCGAATGGTTAGGCAAAATAATAATGGAGATATGGGTGCTTTAAAATTTACAACTCAAAAATTCTATAGAATTAATGGAGGTTCTACACAGTTAGAAGGTGTTAAAAGTGATGTTGTTGTTCCAGATCGTTATAGTTATATTGATATCGGAGAGAAAGATCAAGAAAACCCATTAGAGTGGGATAAGATTGGTGCTGTAGATTATACACTGTGGAGTAGCTATTATGATTATGATACAACGATAGCAAAAAGCAAAAAGCGAATGGCAAACAATGAACAGTTAAAGTTGATAGATGCCAATGCGCAATGGGTTAAAAAAATCAGAGATAGAGAAGTGTACTCATTAAACTATGATGACTATAAAAAGGCTTTGCAGAATAATGAAGAAGAATCTAAGCGTTTCGAAAAACTGTCAGATTATAAAACAAACTTATCATTTCAGTCCTTACCTTATGAAATGAAATTAATGGACAAAGATTCTGTGCTTAAAGAGAAGCGTGAACGTTGGCATGCAAGTTTAAGTAAGGATGTTTATATTGAAGAGGCATTAAATGTATTGAATGACCTTAAAATGACTTACGAAATTAAAAAAGTAGCAACATCAGTAAAAAACTAAAATGAGTAATACAAAAGGCTCATTAACACAATTAGCGCTCCAAAAGTTTAAAAAGAACTTTTGGGGCGTTTTAAGTTTTTGGCTTATTGTAGCGATTGGATTCTTGGCATTGTTTGCCTATGCGATTGCTCCCGATAATTCTCAAAATGCAAATCAAATGCATTTGTCTATTCACTCTCAACGACCAGGTTTTGAAGTGCAAATGCTATATTTACCTTCAGGAATTGAAACGCAACAGAATGGTTTTTCTAGAGTGTTTTTTGGTAATGCTAATGCTGATATAGAGATTCCAATCTCATCTTATAGTATTGATAAGGAAGTTTTAACTTATACTGAATATGCATCAGACGGACTCATAGGCGTAGAAAAAACTATAGATTTAAATCGTTTCCCAAATAAAGATCATAGTGCTTTCATTAAAAAGAAAACCTTTCTCTTCGGAACCGATAAATACGGAAGAGATTTGTTAAGTCGTATACTGATTGGTTCAAGAATCTCTTTTTCAATTGGCTTTATTGCGGTATTTATTTCTTTAGTTATTGGAATATGCATGGGGAGCATCGCAGGATATTATGGTGGAAAGGTTGATGCGATTATTATGTGGATTATAAATGTCACCTGGTCTATTCCAACCCTCTTGTTGGTTATAGCAATTACATTGGCTTTAGGTAAAGGATTTTGGCAGGTTTTTATAGCAGTTGGCCTAACCATGTGGGTTGAAGTTGCAAGAGTTGTTAGAGGGCAAATTATAAGTGCTAAAGAAATGCAATATGTTACAGCGGCCAGAGCTTTAGGATTTAATGATTACCGAATTATCACCAAGCATATTTTGCCAAATATCATGGCTCCGATTATTGTGATTTCTGCTGCTAATTTTGCTGCAGCCATTCTTATAGAAAGCGGATTGAGTTTCTTGGGTATAGGAGCACAGCCACCAATGGCTAGTTGGGGCGCAATGATAAAAGATCATTATAATTATATTATCTTAGGAAAACCTTATCTGGCGTTAATTCCAGGTGTGTGCATCATGATTTTAGTCATGGCATTTATGTTAATTGGTAACGCGTTAAGAGATGCTTTAGATGTAAAATCTTGATGATTATCGCAATGCTTCGATTTCAGCGTTAGTATCCGAAATAAATGCCAGAACATCATCTCTTCCTATAGCTTTTGAAGAGGAAGTCACAAAGTAATTAGGAACTTCTTCCCAGGTTTTTAGCAGCTCTTTACAGTAGGTCTCAACATGGCGTTCTATAGCCATAGGTTTTAATTTGTCTGCCTTTGTAAAAATGATAGAAAACGGTATTTGATTAATGCCTAAATATTCCATAAACTCCAAATCGATTTTTTGAGGCTCATGTCTGATGTCAACTAATACAAAAGCTGAAACCAGCTGTCGTCTTCTCTCAAAATAATTAGTAATAAACTTCTGAAATTTCTTCTTTGCAGTTTTTGAAACACGTGCATAACCATAGCCTGGTAAATCAACCAAAAACCATTCTTTATTAATTAAAAAATGATTTATAAGCTGTGTTTTTCCTGGTCTTCCTGAAGTTTTAGCAAGGTTTTTGTGATTTGTGAGCATATTGATTAATGATGACTTCCCAACATTACTCCTGCCTATAAAAGCATATTCTGGAATCTGATTTGACGGACATTTGTCCACATCAGAATTACTTATAATAAATTCAGCAGTTTTTATAATCATGATAGTTCTTTAAATTAGTAGTTGATAGAACTATAATTTTTTATCTGTTAACCAGGCATCGAGAATTGTATTGAATTCATCTGGATGTTCCATCATTGCCGCATGACCACATTTGTCAATCCAAAATAAATCAGAATCTGGTAAAAGCTCATTAAATTCTGTTGCGACCTCTGGAGGTGTAACCGTATCGTTTTTACCCCAAATGATACATACAGGAAGTTTCATGTTGGGCAAATCTTTTGCCATATTATGTCTAATAGCACTTTTAGCAATGGCAAGTGTTTTTATAAGCTTATTTCTGTCATTTACAGTTTCATAAACTTCATCAACAATAGCTTTTGTAGCTACAGCAGGATCGTAAAATACCTCTTGAGCTTTTTTCTTTATAACTTCATAATCACCACGCTTGGTATAACCGCCTCCCATAGCACTTTCGTATAAGCCAGAACTTCCGGTAATGATAAGTGCTTTAACTTTTTCAGGATATAATTTGGTATGGTACAAACCAATATGTCCGCCTAGCGAGTTTCCTAATAAAATAACCTCGTCAAATCCTTTAAATTCTATAAAATCATGAAGGTATTTTGCAAAGTTTTTTACATTGGTTTTAAGTAGTGACATTGTGTAAATTGGAAGCTCCGGAATTAAAACCTTATAGCCTTTCTGACTAAAATAATCAGTAACAGCGTCAAAGTTACTCAGTCCGCCCATTAACCCATGAAGCACAATTATTGGTGTGCCTTCTCCAACCTCAATATACCTGTAGTCTTTCTCTTTCTTTAAACGGTGCGCCATGTACTAGTTAGTGATTTTCGTCAAAAACAAATATAGGTATTTCCGTTAAAACATTCGCATATTATTTAAGCCTTCAATTTAATTTGAAACTTGAGATGTTAACAATGGAAATGGGATTTTGATTTTTGATTTTACTGTACTGATAATAAAGTTTTTACAGTAGGTTTTTGTGGGCTTAGACAGTATCTGATTTTTATGAAATTATAAATTTATCAACAAAAGTGGGATAGAGTGGTAAATAGTGGTAAAATTTTCAATATATTTGAATCTTAATCGTTATTTATAGTAAATCAATCATTTTGAACCCTTTAATCGGAACATACGAGTGTAAAGTGGATGCCAAAGGAAGGCTGATGCTGCCTGCTGCTATTAAAAAGCAGTTGTTGCCTGCATTGCAAAATGGGTTTGTTTTAAAGCGTGCCGTTTTTCAACCGTGTTTAGAACTGTATCCAATGACCGAATGGGAGGTTTTAATGCAAAAAGTGAACAAACTCAACCGTTTCAAAAAGAAGAATAATGATTTTATACGCCGATTTACTGCTGGATTAAAACATGTTGAAATTGATGCTGCTGGTCGATTATTGATTCCGAAAGATTTAGTTGCTTTTTCTGGAATCACAAAAGACATCGTGGTGGCTTCGGCAATCAATATTATTGAAATCTGGGATAAAGATAGTTATGAGAAAGCTATTGATGATGCAACTGGTGATTTTGCTGATTTAGCTGAAGAAGTAATGGGACAAGATGATGATGACAATGGAATATCATAACCCAGTATTACTTAAGGAAACTGTTGAAGGTTTGAGTATAAAACCAGATGGCGTCTATGTCGATGTAACCTTTGGAGGTGGTGGTCATAGTAAAGCCATATTGAAACATTTAGGACCTAATGGGAAGTTATATGCTTTTGATCAGGATAAAGATGCTCTTTTAAATACAATTGATGATGAGCGATTCACATTGATTAATGAAAATTTTAGATACATCAAGCGTTTTCTAAGATTTTATGGCACCAAACAAGTGGATGGTATTCTGGCAGATTTTGGGGTGTCCTCGCATCAGTTTGATGTTGCAGAGCGTGGTTTTTCAACGCGTTTTGAAGCCGATTTAGATATGCGAATGAATCAGGATAGTAATTTGTCTGCTTACCATGTCATTAATGAATATGAAGAAGAACAAATTCGTAAGGTTTTGTTTCAGTATGGAGAGTTGAGGCAAGCACCAGCTATGGCTAGAGCAATTGTTGATGCAAGACGAGACGGTGAGATAAAAACAAGCGAACAGCTTAAAGAAACATTGCGAAAGTTTCTTAATCATAAAAAAGAAAATAAAGTGTTAGCGCAAATCTATCAGGCAATTCGAATAGAAGTTAATCAGGAGATTGAAGCGCTTAAAGAATTTTTGCAGCAAACACCAGAAGTACTAGTGGAAGGTGGTCGATTAAGTTTGATATCCTACCATTCGTTAGAAGATAGATTGGTGAAGCGTTTTATAAGAAATGGGCTGTTTGAAGGAGAGCCTGAGCGTGATGTTTTTGGGAATTTTGAAGTGCCTCTAAAAAAAGTAGGCGGTTTAATTGTTCCAACAAAAGAAGAAATAAAATTAAACAATAGGGCTAGAAGTGCTAAGCTTCGTATTGCTGAAAAGCTATGAAAAAAAACATTTACAGCATATTAAGAGGTAAGTTTTTGGTCAGTGATGATTCCTTTAAAAACTGGAGAGTCATCATTTTTATTTCAGTATTAGCCATTGTAATGATTGCAAGCTCGCATAGTGCAGATCAAAAAGTCTATGAGATTGCAAGACTTAAAAATGAAGCTAAAGAGTATCGGTCTGCTTTTGTGGACGGACGATCAAAACTTATGAGGCTCAAGATGGAGTCTTCAATAATAAAAAAAGTAGCAGAAAAGGGGCTCAAAATTTCAGAGATTCCGCCAAAAAAAATAAAAGTAAAAACACAAAATTAATAAGTGGCAACAACCGAAACTAACATATTAAACAGATTGTATTTCGTAGCTGGCAGTATGTTTGTCTTCGCGCTTGCTGTGGTATTCAAATTGTGCAGTATTCAGTTTATTCAAGGCGATGAATACAGGAGTTTGGCACAACAACGTACGGTAAAAAATGTTGAGATTCCTGCAAACAGAGGTAATGTATACTCTGCCGATGGTAGCTTATTAGCGACCTCTATTCCTAAGTATGATATTCGTATCGATGCCATGCAGCCTAAGCAGGAAGTTTTTAATGAGTTGATAAAGCCTTTGGCAGATTCACTTTCTAAGTACACAGGAAAGCCATCAAGTTATCATCAAAATACAATTAAAGAAGCGCGTCTCGATAAGAACCGCTATTTCCTCCTAGCGCGTAATATTAGTTATTCAGATTATATAAGAATACGCAATTTTCCTATGCTGGAACTTGGTGCGATACGAGGCGGACTCATTGTAGAGCAAACAACCAGACGTGAGCATCCAATGGGAGGGATTGCCGAACGAACTATCGGGTATGAAAAAATTGATGACGATGGAAATGTGACCAGACCTGGAATTGATGGTGCTTTTGGAGTTAAATATTTACGAGGTACGAATGGAAAACGTTTAAAACAAAAAATTGGAAATGGGCAGTGGAAGCCTATTGTGGATTATAATCAGGTAGAACCACAAGATGGTTATGATGTCTATACGACTATTGATGTTAATATTCAGGATATCGCGCATCACTCGCTTTTAGGACAATTAGAAAAGTATGAGGCGGAACATGGCTGCGCTGTGGTGATGGATGTTGCAACAGGTGAGATAAAGGCAATCTCTAATTTAGGACGTAATAAGAATGGAAATTATTACGAACGCCTTAATTACGCTGTAGGAGAAAGTCATGAACCAGGATCTACATTTAAGGTTATGGCATTAATGGCAGCTCTGGAAGATAAGGTAATCGATACGTCTACAATAGTTGATACAAAAAATGGAAGGAAGCGATTTTACAAATACAATGTTCATGATTCTCGTAGAGGAGGGTATGGTAAGATTTCTGCTGCTCGTGCATTAGAAGTGTCGTCAAATATTGGTTTGGCAACATTGATTGATGATAATTATGCAGCACAACCCAAAAAGTTTCTTAACCGAATTAAAGGATGGAAACTTCATGAAGCTCTTGGTGTTTCAATTATTGGTGAAGGTGAGCCTGATATTCCTGAGCCAGGAGATACAAAATGGAGTAAAAATGCATTGCCGTCTTTAGCTTATGGTTACGGATTGAATATTACGCCACTACAAACCTTGACGTTCTATAATGCTATTGCTAACAATGGCGAAATGGTTAAGCCTAGGTTTATAAAAGCGGTTAAAGAGTTTGATAGAGAGATTGAAGTATTTGAAAAAGAAGTAACCAATCAAAAAATATGTTCTGATAAAACGTTAAATGAAATTCGTGAGATCTTAAAGAATGTAGTTATTCGAGGTACAGGACAGCGTATGTATTCTGAAAACTTTTCTATGGCAGGTAAGACTGGTACGGCTAGAATTGAATACTGGATGAAAGATTGGGAAGAGAATCCGAGGTATATCTCTTCGTTTGCAGGTTATTTTCCAGCAGATAATCCGAAGTACTCTTGTATTGTAGTTATTCATCGTCCTAGCACAAGTGTTGGGTATTATGGAGCAGATGTTTCTGGGCCTGTTTTTAAACGCATTGCTCAAAAAATTTATACCGAAACTCCGCTTATTGATGAGATAGAATCTTTAGAAGTGGTTAATGCTGAGGTTGAAAAAGAGTTTGAATCCTTCTATAAAACTGCTCAAACGTATAAAACCATTATGCCAAACGTCATTGGGCTTCCTGCAATGGATGCTTTGGCGCTGTTAGAAAATATGGGACTTAAAGTTAAAATGCAAGGTGTAGGAACTGTAAAGTCTCAATCTGTAAATAAAGGAAATAAAGTCAAGCCAAACCAAATCATAGTATTAGGAACTTAGTGAAACAATTAAAAGACATATTATACAAGGTTACCATTAATGCTGTTGCAGGAAGCACGAGCATAGACTGTAATGCGCTGCATTTTGATTCTCGCCAAGTGTCAAAAGGCGATGTTTTTGTTGCGATAAAAGGAACCGTTGTAGATGGTCATGATTTTATTGAAACGGCTATTGAAAATGGTGCGACTGCCATTGTGTGCGAGTCATTGCCTTCAGTATTAAAAGATAGTGTTACATATATAGAAGTTGAAAGCGCAAGTCAGGCACTGGCTTTTATGGCAGCTAATTTTTATGAAAATCCTTCAGAAAACCTCCAACTTGTTGGTGTGACAGGAACTAACGGAAAAACAACAATCGTAACATTGTTATATCAGCTGTTTAAAAAAGCAGGTTATAAGGTTGGACTCTTGTCTACTGTGAAAATTATGGTAGATAATAAAGAGTATAAAGCCACACATACAACTCCAGATTCGTTAACAATTAATAAGTATTTAAAGTTGATGAATGATGAAGGTGTAGAATTCTGCTTTATGGAAGTGAGCTCGCATGGCATACATCAGCATCGTACAGATGGTTTGCATTTTCAAGGTGGTATTTTCACAAACCTGTCGCACGATCATTTGGACTATCACGACACCTTTGCTGAGTATCGTGATGTGAAAAAAGTATTCTTTGATCAGTTGCCAAAAAGCGCTTTTGCATTAGTCAATATCGATGATAAAAATGGTTTGGTAATGCTGCAAAACACCCAAGCTAAAAAGTACACCTACGCACTTAAAACCTATGCAGACTATAAAGCACAAGTATTAGAAAATGAACTCAGTGGTTTGCTTTTAAAGTTAAATGATAGTGAATTGTGGACTAAGCTCATCGGAAGTTTCAATGCTTACAATGTGACAGCTATTTATGGTGCTTCTGAATTATTAGGTCTTGAAAAAGTTGAGATACTCAGATTAATTAGTGAATTGGAGAGTGTTAGTGGTCGTTTTCAGTATTTCATTTCCGAAGAAAAAGTGACAGCTATTATTGATTATGCGCATACACCTGATGCTCTTAAAAATGTACTAGAAACCATAAACAGTATTCGCACTAATAATGAAGAATTGATAACTGTTGTTGGTTGCGGAGGCGATAGAGATAAAACCAAACGACCTAAAATGGGACACATCGCATCGGTTTTGAGTACAAAAGTGATTTTTACTAGTGATAACCCAAGAAGTGAAGTTCCTGAAGCAATTATTGAAGATATTGAAAAGGGTGTCGAGCCTCAAAATTTTAAAAAGACAATGGCTATAGTCGATAGAAGACAAGCCATTAAAACGGCTTGTCAGTTAGCCAATTCCAACGATATCATTCTCATAGCAGGAAAAGGTCATGAAACCTATCAGGAGGTGAATGGAAAACGTACAGATTTTGATGATTATAAAATAGTAGAAGAATTTTTAAAACAGTTGCAAAAATAATATGTTGTATTACCTATTTGAATATTTAGAACAGCAGTTTCAGTTTCCTGGAGCATCTCTTTTTGGTTTTTTAACCTTTAGAGCTGCTGTAGCTATTATTCTGTCTTTATTGATTTCTACAATTTTTGGAAAGCGTATCATTCGGTTTCTCCAAAAACAACAAGTAGGTGAGACTATTAGAGATTTAGGTCTCGAAGGTCAAGTTGAAAAGGCAGGTACGCCAACAATGGGTGGTATCATTATCATTTTAGCGACATTAATTCCTGTGCTTTTACTTGCTAAGCTAGAAAACATTTACATCATATTACTTGTTGTCACAACAATATGGATGGGTACCATTGGATTTATTGATGATTACATCAAAAAGTTTAAGAATAATAAAGAAGGTTTAAAAGGACGCTTTAAAGTGCTCGGTCAGGTTGGGTTGGGTATTATAATTGGAGCAACAATGTACTTTCATGACGATGTAACAATCAAAGAAAAATTACCTGAAGAACAACAAAGTGTGCTTTTAGCTGAAGATCCAGATATTTCGCCTTCAAAACTTTTTGAGGTTGAAGGGAAATCAACTAAAACGACCATTCCATTCGTAAAAGGTAATGAGTTTGACTATGCAGATTTAATCACATGGATCAGTCCGGAAATGTCAAAATATGCCTGGATTATTTTTATTCTGGCTTCCATTTTTATTATTACAGCAGTTTCAAACGGTGCAAACCTTACCGATGGTATTGATGGATTGGCTGCTGGTACATCGGCTATAATTGTCCTTACGCTGGGCATTTTTGCATGGGTTTCGGGTAACATAATTTTCTCAGATTACTTAGATATCATGTATATCCCAAGAGTTGAAGAGATCACAATTTATATCGCTGCCTTTGTTGGTGCTCTCATTGGTTTTTTATGGTATAACGCATATCCAGCTCAAGTGTTTATGGGTGATACCGGAAGTTTGACTATAGGTGGGATTATAGCTGTCATAGCAATTGCAGTTCGAAAAGAATGGCTTATTCCAGTGTTGTGCGGAATTTTTCTGGCTGAAAATTTATCAGTCATGATGCAAGTGAGCTATTTCAAATACACAAGAAAAAAATATGGTGAAGGACGACGCATTTTTAAGATGTCGCCTTTGCACCATCATTATCAGAAATCTGGATATCATGAAAGTAAAATAGTCACAAGGTTTTGGATTATAGGCATCCTTCTGGCTATCATTTCGATTGTGACATTGAAAATTAGATAAATGAAACGATTAGTGGTTCTTGGAGGAGGGGAAAGTGGTGTTGGTACGGCACTCTTAGGAAAGGCAAAAGGGTTTGAAGTTTTTGTTTCAGATAAAGGACCAATAAAAGAAAAGTACAAACACGTTCTTATACATAATGAGATTGAATTTGAGGATGGTAAGCATTCCGAAGAAAAAATTCTAAATGCAGATATCGTGATGAAAAGTCCTGGTATTCCTGATAAAGTGGCTTTGATAAAACAAATTAGAGCACAAGGAATAGCAGTGGTGTCTGAAATAGAGTTTGCAGCACAATACACCAATGCAACATTAGTTGGAATTACCGGAAGCAACGGTAAGACAACTACAGCAACGCTAACACATCACTTGCTTAAACAAGACATAAAAGTGGGTTTGGCTGGCAATATTGGCGATAGTTTTGCAAAGCAAATTTTAGAACAAGACTATCCAAACTATGTGCTGGAAATAAGCAGTTTTCAGTTAGATGATATCATTGATTTTAAACCACATATAGCTGTTTTAACCAACATCACGCCCGATCATTTAGATCGATATGACTATCAGTTTGAAAGGTATATCGCCTCAAAATTTAGGATTGCTGAAAATCAAACCCAAAACGATTACTTCATCTACGATGCCGATGATGAGGTTATTACTAATTGGTTAAAAGCAAACCCTGTTCAATCCAGATTATTACCATTTTCATTAACTAAAACTATTGAAAATGGCGCGTATTTAGACAATAACAATATAAAAATAACAATAGATAACAATCAGATAATTATGCCAACAGCAAATTTAGCATTAGAGGGAAAACACAATATTAAAAACGCAATGGCTGCTTCTACAGTAGCGCATTTGCTCAAGATTAGAAAGCAGACGATTCGTGAAAGTTTAGAGAATTTTCAAGGTGTAGAACATCGTTTAGAGCATGTACTTAAAATCAATAAAGTACAATATATCAATGATTCTAAAGCGACCAATGTTAACGCTACTTATTACGCTCTGGAAAGTATGGATGCTCCAACAGTATGGATTGTAGGTGGTGTTGATAAAGGAAATAATTATCAAGAGCTTTTTCAGTTTGTAAACGAGAAAGTTAAAGCCATCATTTGTTTAGGTACAGATAATGAAAAGTTACTCGAAAGTTTTGGTGGTATGGTTGATGTTATAGTTGAAACTCAATTTATGAGCGAGGCTGTTAAGATTGCTTACAAAATAGCCGAAGCTGGAGAAAATGTGTTGTTGTCGCCTGCTTGTGCAAGTTTTGATTTATTCGAAAACTATGAAGATAGAGGTCGTCAATTTAAAGACGCAGTAAGAAATTTATAAAAGAAAACGTGCAAGCACTATTTAAAAACATAAAAGGAGATCGGTTAATTTGGGCTATTGCTGCTTTACTGGCAATATTCTCATTTCTTCCTGTGTATAGTGCTGCGAGTAATTTAGCTTATGTTGGTGGCTCAGGAAATACGTTTGGGTATTTTGTAAAGCACTTTATGCATTTGTTTTTAGGCTTTGCCATTATGTATGGCGTTCATAAAATTCCATACCGTTATTTCAGAGGTTTGTCGATGGTGATGATTCCAATAGTCATTGTATTGCTGATTGTTACAATGCTCCAGGGCACAACTATTGAAGGTGCAAATGCAAGTCGCTGGATACAAATCCCGTTTGTTGGTATGTCCTTTCAAACATCCACATTAGCAGCTGTAGTTTTGATGGTATATGTAGCACGATATTTGTCTAAAATTCAAGACAAAAAAGTAACATTTGTAGAAACGTTATTGCCGCTTTGGGCTCCTGTATTTTTTATACTCATATTGATATTACCTGCCAATTTATCAACAACAGCAATTATCTTTTTAATGGTAATGATGCTTTCATTTATTGGAGGTTATCCTTTAAAATATTTAGCAGTTATTATAGGAACAGGTGTACTAGGGTTGGCACTGTTTGTACTGGTCGCTAAAGCATTTCCAGATGCTATGCCTAATAGAATCGATACTTGGATGAGCAGAATAGAAAATTTTGCAAATGGAGAAGATACCGAAGCCGATTATCAAATTGAAAATGCTAAAATCGCTATAGCCTCTGGTGGTGTAAAGGGTTTAGGACCAGGAAAAAGCCGACAAAAGAATGTGTTACCTCAATCGTCTTCAGATTTTATTTTCGCCATTATAATAGAAGAATATGGCTTAATTGGAGGCTTGTTTTTACTGGTATTATATTCTTGGCTGTTATTTAGAATAGTTATCGTATCACAAAAGTCGGATACCGTTTTCGGAAAACTTCTAGTTTTAGGTGTTGGCTTGCCTATTATATTTCAAGCTCTAATAAACATGGCTGTGGCTGTAGAATTATTTCCAGTTACCGGACAAACCTTACCCTTAATTAGTAGTGGCGGAACATCCATTTGGATGACCTGTCTGGCAATAGGAATTATTTTAAGTGTAAGTGCTAAGCGCGAACAAATGAAAGAACAAGAACTTAATGAAGATAACCCGTTAGAAATTTTAAGTGAAACCATTTAATGAGTAATTATAAAATCATAGTATCAGGCGGCGGAACAGGTGGACATATCTATCCTGCGATTGCGATTGCAAACGAGTTAAAAGCTCGTTTTCCTGATGCAGAATTTTTATTTGTAGGTGCTTCAGATCGAATGGAAATGGAAAAGGTGCCTCAGGCAGGTTACCAAATTGAAGGGCTTTGGATTTCAGGGATACAACGGAAGTTAACACTTAAAAACCTCATGTTTCCTTTTAAACTAATTTCTAGTTTATTAAAGTCGCGTAAAATCATCAATACATTTCAACCCGATGTTGTGATTGGAACGGGAGGATATGCTAGCGGACCTTTATTAAAAACAGCAACGTCAAAAGGTGTGCCTACTTTGATACAAGAGCAGAATTCTTATCCAGGAATCACTAATAAACTCTTGTCAAAAAAAGTAGATAAAATTTGTGTGGCTTATGAAGGTTTAGAACAGTTTTTTCCGAAGGAAAAAATCATCCTTACAGGAAATCCGATTCGTAAAGATTTACTCGATATAGAAAACAAACATATTGAAGGTAAAGATGCATTTAGCTTAATTCATAGTAAGCATACACTTTTAGTATTGGGCGGAAGTTTAGGCGCGAGACGTGTCAATCAATTAATAGAGGAGAAATTAGACTATTTTCAATCACAAAACATACAAGTGATTTGGCAATGTGGTAAGTTGTATTATCAGCAATACAAGCATTATGATGACTTAGAACATGTACAGGTTCATGCCTTTTTAAATGCTATGGATATGGCTTATGCTGCTGCAGATATAATTATATCAAGAGCTGGCGCAAGTTCGGTGTCTGAGCTTTGTGTCGTAGGAAAGCCGGTAATTTTTATACCATCGCCTAATGTCGCCGAAGATCATCAAACCAAAAACGCCAAAGCCATAGCTGATCAAAATGCAGCTATTATGATTAAAGAAAGTGATTTGGATGATGTGTTTGAAAATCAATTCAACACTCTAATGTTATCTCTTGAAAAGAGACAAGAATTAGGGCAAAACATAAAAAAATTAGCATTAATTAATGCTACAAAAGATATCGCAGACGAAGTTGAAAAATTGTTACAACACTAAATGAATATAGAACATACAAATAGCGTTTATTTTATTGGGATTGGAGGCATAGGTATGTCTGCACTAGCACGTTACTTTGTAGCTAAAGGATTCAATGTTGGTGGTTATGATAAAACCAAAACAGACCTAACTGATACGCTTGAAGATTTAGGGGTTTCCATTCATTTTGATGATGATGTAACACATATCGATAATCGGTTTTTAGATGCAGAAACGACATTAGTTGTATATACGCCTGCAATCCCAAAATCACATAGCGAATTAAATTATTTCAGGTCTAATCAATTTAAAGTCATTAAGCGTTCAGAGTTGCTTGGTGAGGTTACGAGGCAAACTTTTTGCTTGGCTGTAGCGGGTACCCACGGAAAAACAACTACAACAAGTATACTAGGACATTTGTTGAATGTGTGCAATGTAGAAGTCACTGCTTTTTTAGGTGGAATAAGCGAAAATTATAATTCTAATCTCATTCTAAACGGAACGGAAGTCACAGTAGTAGAAGCCGATGAATTTGATCGTTCGTTCTTAACCTTGTCGCCTGATTTTGCTTGTATTACCTCGATGGATGCAGATCATTTGGATATCTATGGCGATGCTTCAGAACTGGTAAAATCGTTCGAAGATTTTTCAAAAAAAATAAAACCTAACGGAAAACTGTTCGTTAAAAACGGATTGCCAATCAAAGGGATCACCTATGGCATTGAAGACGATTCAGATTATTCGGTTAAAAATATAAAAATCATAAATGGTAGTTATGTATTTGATGTCAAAACGCCAAATGCACTACTAGAAAATTTCAAATTTAGCCTACCTGGTAGACATAACCTGTCGAATGCATTAATAGCCTTGGCGATGTCTGTAGAATACGGACTCCCTCATCCACAGCTCGCCAAGGGATTAGCATCTTATAAAGGTGTAAAACGTAGGTTTACCTATCATGTTAAGACTGATAATTTAGTATATATCGATGATTATGCGCATCATCCAGAAGAGATCAACGCCGTACATCAAGCTGTAAGAGAAATGTATCCTGATAAAAAAGTACTGGCAGTGTTTCAACCACATTTATTTAGCAGAACACAAGATTTTGCTAATGAGTTTGCTGAAAGTTTATCACAATTTGATACCGTTTTTTTATTAGACATCTATCCAGCTAGAGAATTGCCAATTGACGGTGTGAATTCTGAATGGTTATTAGATAAAATTGAAAATAAAAATAAAAAGTTGGTTCAAAAATCAGAATTAATTGAAGCAATAAAATCAGAAAACGCATCAGTGGTTTTAACCATTGGAGCAGGAGATATTGGAGAAGAAGTAAAACATATAAAAAAAGGATTGAGTCTTGCGAGTTAATTATAACTACATAAAAGTTGGATTGCTACTGGTTTTAGTGAGCTTTTTGTATGCCTTTTCTTCGGTAAGAAATTCGGAAAGAAAAGTAGCAGCGCCTGATATAAAATTTATTGGAGATGATCATCTTTTTGTGACTCATGAGACTGTTAGTAAATTGTTAATACAAAATCAAGAGACTGTTACGAATAAGCCTAAAGATATTATAGATTTGAACGGATTGGAATCTGCCCTAAACTCTAATCCAATGATTAAGCAGGCACAAGTGTTTATGAGTGTTGATGGCTTAATTACAGCTGAAATTGAACAAAAAAAACCTATTGCAAGAGTAAGCACAAATGCATCTTATTACATTGATGAAGCAGGTTCATTTATGCCTTTATCAACAAATTATACTGCACGCGTGCCTTTAGTTACTGGTAATATTGATAAGAATGACTTAGCAAATGTACATGAGATTGCTACGAAAGTTCAAGCCGATGAATTTTTGCTTAAGCATGTTGTTGAGATTCATCAAAACCAAGATAAAACTATTGACTTGAAATTTAGATCACATGATTTTAATGTCCATTTAGGAACGTTACAATTATTGGATAAGAAAATAAATAATCTGAAAGCTTTTTACAAGAAAGCCATGAAAGATAAAACGCTAGATACGTATGAGCTAGTGAATTTAAAATTTGATAAGCAAGTGATTTGCACCAAAAAGTAAATGATGGAGAATAATAAAATTTCAGTAGGACTTGATATCGGAACCACAAAAATTGTGGCGATGATTGGTCGTAAAAACGAATACGGCAAAGCCGAAATTTTAGGGATTGGAAAATCCAAAAGTTTGGGAGTGCATAGAGGTGTGGTAAATAATATAACACAAACAATTCAGTCTATACAGCAAGCTGTTCAAGAAGCTGAGGCAGAGGCTGGATTGCATATTGAAGATGTAACTGTTGGTATAGCTGGACAGCATATCAGAAGTTTACAGCATAGTGATTATATCACTAGAGCTAATTCAGAATTGGTTATAGATGAAGAAGATATTGATCGCTTAATCAACCAGGTTCACAAATTAGTGATGCTTCCTGGAGAAGAAATTATTCATGTGCTGCCTCAGGAATATAAAATCGATGGACAGGCTGAGATTAAAGAGCCTATCGGAATGTATGGTGGGCGACTGGAGGCTAATTTTCATGTTGTTGTCGGTCAGGTGTCATCCATTAGAAATATTGGACGATGTGTGAAAAGTTCAGGTCTAGAACTTGAAGGGATCACTTTAGAACCATTGGCATCAGCAAATGCCGTGTTGAGTCAGGAAGAAAAAGAAGCAGGTGTTGCTTTGATAGATATAGGAGGTGGTACAACCGATTTAGCGGTCTTTAAAGACGGGATTATTCGTCATACGGCAGTTATTCCTTTTGGAGGAAATGTCGTGACAGAAGACATTAAAGAAGGTTGCTCAATCATTGAAAAGCAAGCCGAATTGCTTAAAATAAAATTCGGTTCTGCATGGCCAGGAGAAAATAAAGACAATGAGATAGTATCTATTCCAGGGCTTAGAGGTCGTGATCCTAAAGAAATCACTTTAAAAAACCTGTCTAAGATTATTCATGCTAGAGTTGTAGAAATTATTGAGCAAGTCTATGTGGAAATTAAGAACTATGGTCATGAAGAGCAGAAGAAAAAATTAATTGCAGGAATCGTATTAACAGGAGGTGGAAGTCAGTTAAAACACTTAAAGCAACTTGTAGAATATATCACTGGAATGGACACCAGAATTGGGTATCCAAATGAACATCTGGCAGGCGATAGCGATAATGAAATTGCGAGTCCGTTGTTTGCAACAGCAGTAGGTTTAGTGATGGACGGATTAAAACGTCAGGAACGTAAACGTATTGAGAAAGAAGTCGAAGAAATGGAACATGTGGTCGCAGAACATTCTGAAGAAACTACTGTACATGAAGAAGAGGTGATTGAAGCACAAAAAAAGGAACGCAAATCCTTTTTAGACAAATTAACAGAGCGCGTTAAAGATTTTTTAGATAACGCAGAATAAATATAATCAACGTCTTCGATTGGGTAGGACTATCGAAGATATTTGGGGAAAATAAATTATAAATACAGTAAAAGAAATTTTATGAGCAACAACAATGAGTTAGGCAACATTGCATTTGATTTACCAAAAAACCAGTCAAACGTCATCAAAGTGATTGGAGTAGGTGGAGGCGGAAGTAATGCCATTAATCACATGTTTTTACAAGGGATTAAAGGTGTTGATTTTGTGATATGTAATACCGATGCCCAAGCACTACAAAATAGTGGTGTCCCGAACAAAATCCAATTAGGAGTTAATTTAACCGAAGGTTTAGGTGCAGGTGCAAATCCAGAAGTAGGAGAACAGGCTGCAGTAGAGAGTTTAGAAGATTTACGTCGTATGTTAGATACCAATACAAAAATGGTATTTATTACGGCAGGAATGGGTGGTGGAACAGGAACAGGAGCTGCTCCAATCATTGCTAAACTCGCTAAAGAATTAGATATTTTAACAGTAGGTATTGTAACGATGCCATTTCAATTTGAAGGAAAAACAAGAAACGAACAAGCTCAAAAGGGTATAGAAACGCTTCGTTCTCATGTTGATTCTTTAGTTGTAATAAATAATAATAAACTGCGCGAAGTATACGGAAATCTAGGTTTTAAAGCAGGTTTCTCAAAAGCTGATGAAGTATTATCAACTGCATCTCGAGGTATCGCAGAAGTTATTACGCATCACTATACTCAAAATATCGATTTACGCGATGCTAAGACAGTATTGAGTAATAGTGGAACTGCTATCATGGGATCATCTACAGCTTCAGGAAAAACCAGAGCTCAGGAAGCCATCATGAAAGCCTTAGATTCGCCATTGTTAAATGATAATAAAATCACTGGAGCTAAAAACGTATTGTTGCTTATCGTTTCAGGTTCTCAGGAAATTACAATTGATGAAATCGGTGAAATCAATGACCATATTCAAACTGAAGCAGGTCATGGTGCTAATATCATTATGGGTGTTGGTGAAGATGAGTCTTTACAAGAATCAATTTCGGTAACCATTATTGCTACGGGTTTTGATTTAGACCAACAACATGAAATTTCAAATACCGAACAAAAGAAAGTTGTTCATGCTTTAGAGGATGACAGAAATGATGATGTTCATGTAAAAGATAACGATCCAGCTATCATCAGACCAGATATTATTCTCGAAAAAGAAGAGTCTGAGCCTAAGGTTGTCGTGCATACACTTTTAGATGATGAGGATGATCTCTCAGACGTGTCTGATAATTTTGAAACCGATTTAATCGCCACTACTGATATTATCAAAAATATAAATGTGGTTTATGATGAGGTTTTAGATCATAAAGTTCAGGAGGAAGACTTTGTGATTACTCCGGTTCAGGAGGTCAAAAAGCCAGTTGTAGAAGAGGTTGAAGAAGAACAAATTACATTAACATTCGATTTGCCGTTATCTTTTGGTGCTTCTGAAGACGAAGCTGCACCTGAAAATAAAGTAGAAGAAGAGGAGAAGACCGTATTTGCTTTAGATGAAGACCTTAATAATATGGAAGTTAAGGAGCATGTTGAAGTCATTCCGGTGACCGAAGCTAATGAAGAAGGAGAGAAGCGTTATGCTTTAGATGATTTTATGACTTACGAGTCGGCAATGAATGACAGTGAAGCTAAAGTTAAGTCACAACCTGAAGTTGAAGAGGAGATAGTATTTGAGAAAAAAGTGGTAGAATCTGAGGTTAGTGAAGCGCAAGTCGGAGAAGAAATTGATCCAATGAACAGTCCGATTTCAGAATTGCTAAAAGAAAGAGCTGATGAAAGGCGTCGTAAGATGAAAGATTTCAATTACAAGTTCAATACAGCGAAAATAGATGAAATTGAAAAAGAACCTGCATATAAAAGACAAGGTGTGAATTTAGAGGATGCACAGCATTCATCAGAAACCAACGCTTCCAGAACATCTGTTTCTATAGATGAAAACGATGATATTCAATTGAGAAGTAACAATTCATTTTTACACGACAACGTAGATTAGTAGCAAATTTAGTTTAGTGTTTCACACTTTGTCAAACCCGAAAAGTTATCATAGACTTTTCGGGTTTTTTATGTTTTATTCCTATTGCATATTACTGCAAAAAGGATTGAGTTTTTTCATATCTTCGTAATTCAAATAAAAACACTTATTATGAGTTTACAAAATGATGTAATGACTGCTATGAAAGCAGCAATGAAAGAGAAGGATCAAACGGCTTTAGCAGCATTAAGAGCTATAAAATCTGAATTGTTATTAGCACAAACATCAGGAGAAGGCGGAACATTATCTGAAGAGCAAGAGATAAAAATTTTATCTAAACTGGTAAAGCAACGTAAAGATAGTGCTGCGATTTATTTGGAACAAGACAGAAAGGATTTGGCGCTACCAGAAATAGACCAGGCAGAAGTCATTAGTCAATTTTTACCAGAAGCTTTAAGTGAAGAAGAGATTGAGAAAGTGGTAGTAATGACTATCGATCAGGTTGGAGCTGAAGGAATGAAAGATATGGGGAAAGTCATGGGAATTGTAAGCAAAGAACTTGCAGGACAAGCCGATGGTAAGACCATTTCAGCTATAGTCAAAGCTAAATTGTCGTAATCATACTAAAAAAATAGCATCCTGCTTTTTTGCAGGAAGTTTTGGCCTCGTAGTTCAACTGGATAGAATATCAGATTTCGGCTCTGAGGGTTGGAGGTTCGAATCCTCTCGAGGTCACGAATAAATAAAAAACCTAAGTGTTAAATCAAGCTTGCTTGAATTTATAAGCTTAGGTTTTTTATTTTCAAAGCGGAGCTTTGAGGAATGACGAACAAAGTGAGTCAATCCGCCATAATATTTGTATTTCAGAATACAAACAGCTTGAATTTATAAGCTTAGGTTTTTTATTTTCAAAGCGAAGCTTTGAGGAAAGGTGAGCAAGGCGATTCAATCCTCTAAAATCAGGCTTGCTTAAGTTGAAACCTGAGGAAGTCTTGTTCTTTTCAAGCCAACAAATATTCAGTATATTTAAATAATGATTATAGCCTTATTTCAAGATCAAGAGATTTCACCTACATTTCGAATTTTAGGATTAGCTGTGTTTTTTGCTGGTATGGCAGGCGTAGTGTTTTCAAGGTTTTATATGTTTTTTGAACAGCAGTATGCTATAAAATATAAGCGCCCGTTTTTTGTGCATTTATACATGTTTAAAAGGCAGCTAAAAGCTAAAGAGCGATATATATTACAGCGAAAATTCAGTTTTTATAACAGATTAAATAGAAAGCAAAAAATTCAATTTGAGCATAGATTAGCTACATTCCTAAAAGACAAACAGTTTTTAGGGAGGGAGAATTTGCAAGTGACGACAGAAATGGAAGTTTTAATATCTGCTACTGCTATTATGCTAACTTTTGGGTTTAGAAATTATAAAATAGAGTTAATAGATAAAATTATTATCTATCCAGGAAAGTACTATTCGACTTCAAACGAAACGCATCACAAAGGCGAATTGAATCCAAAACTTAAAGCTTTGGTGTTATCTTGGGAAGACTTTTTAGAAGGTTATGATATCGAAGATGATAATATAAACTTGGGGATTCATGAATTCACTCACGCCATTCATATTAATAGTCTTAAAAATAACGATGTGAGCTCACTGATATTTAAAAGAGCGTTTAGCGAACTTACTGATTTATTGTCTGCGGAAGCATTATTGCGTCAAAAGTTAATTGCTTCAAAGTATTTCAGGCCTTACGCGTTTACAAATCATTTTGAATTTATAGCCGTTATCATTGAAACATTTATAGAAAGTCCTGATGATTTTAAACAACAATTCCCTAGAATATATAATAAAACTAGGGAAATGTTAAACTTTAATTATGCGCAATACTAGTTATAATCTAAATACTGCTTGTAACATATATTGTAAGTGATTATTGTCAAATAAATTGTCTTTGTGATTAAAAGCAAACTTACCAACACCTTGTAAACGGATACCAATTTTATCGTTAATCCAAAACGTACCACCAATAACAGCATTTGCAGAGGTGTTAAACTCATCTATTGAGAACACACCTAAACCACCACCAATAAATAAATCAAACCAGGTCGCTGTTCGGAATAAATCATCAGAAATATAATATTTAAGATACGTGTTAGTTGAGTAATAGTTATAGTCTTCAGGAACTGGATTACCATCTATAATAGTATTCTCAGTAAAGCGATTCATAGTGAAATCTTGCTCAATAGAAAAAATTCTAGACCATCTGTGTTGAACAGCAATAGCAAGAGGGCGTTTAAACTGGAAGTCACCTAAGTCTTTTACAGGGTTTCTGGTTCCTAAACTACCTATGGCATTAACACCTACACTCACAACCCAAGTGTCTTCACCTCTAATTTGACTTTTTGTTAAAGATTGTGAATTGCAGTCTAAACCAATAGCTACAAAACAAAATACCAGCAAAATTATCTTTTTCATATTTAAAAAAATTAAAATATTTTAAAAACAGTTATTTAAAACTCGAGTCTCAAAATAAAAAGCCAAAGTTATAATTTTTTAAATAAAGAGCGTTCGTTTTTTAATAATTAATTAGCTCATTTACTAAATATCACGTAATTTATACAAAGCATAAAGCAGTATGACTTAAAATATGGATAATCTTACCTTCAGAGTTGTTATAAATTTACACCTTTGATGTTGAAATATAACGTTTCAATACGTGAGATCTATAACTGGAGTTGTTTAAAAACAAGGTGATTCTGTCATAAATACTATAAAAAATATAACTTGTTTTATAGATTATTTGGTGCAACCAAAACTGCCTAAACTTGAAATCATAATAGCGTATATGTCTATTTAACTTTCTATTGGAAACAGTTAAAGGCAAACATTTAAAAACAGCATGATATTTAGATAAGTAGTCGATGAAATATTTATTGTTTTTGTAATCATTTAGCAAATCGGTTTGCTGATCTAATTTCAACACCAAGCTGTCATACAAGTTTCGTAAAAACCAATGTTTATATTGATAGCCCTTCGAATTGATCTGAAGCCCCATAATATTAATAATATTCATAGCATAAGCACTCGGGATTATACCATCCTGATGTTTAATTTTAGTATTGAAAATTAAGTCTTCATCAATAAGATGCTTAAATTTTAAATCGAGTATCGAACTATGGAGTTCAATAACAGCCATTTTATCATCTGTAAATTGTCTGGGTAAGTGTCTGAAATTTGTCACATCATAATTAAAGCCTTTACTTTGATTGTATCCTAAGTCTTTTATCAATTGGTATGCTTCTGAAATATGATCGGGAGTGACCAATATGTCAACATCTCCAACCATACGTTCTCCCAAGTCCTTTAATTGATGGCCTATTAATATGGCAGCGCCTTTTAGTAATACATAATTTATATTATGTACATCGAAAGCTTGCGTGATAGCTTTAATTTCATTTATTAATGTTAAGTTCCTGTTTCTATTAATTGATGTTAGTTCTTCTAAATATAACACTAAATCATTAGGAATAAGATCTAACAACTGCTTTTCTTTTAGCCTGCAATAGCAAGTTGTTAAAACCAATTGGCCACTGGAGAGTTCTACAAACTTGTCCCAATTGATTGGCTCTGATTCAAGTTTATGTCTTAACTGGGTGGTTGAGTTGCTGAAACTTAAAATTTCGGCAATTAATGACAGTGTATCTTTATATGTGGTTTTAGTTGAAGACAATCTAAAGGTGTTTGACATTTCAAAAGTAAACAAACAAAAGTTTACTCATTAAAAAGTGCTTTAAATTTAGAGATTGCAAAATCGTTATCAGAGTAATTAAGCTCGTAACATTGTAACGTTTTTAACCAGTTTATAAATTGTAGAGCATGAGTTTCCTCCGGTGAAACCCATGATTCAGGAATTAAAGTGTTTAGAATATTATCCAAAGATGTTTCTTGTAATGAAGAAGGGCTTTCAGAATCATATTTTACAAACACCACTTTGTTGCATTTTACAAAAGGCTTGCTTTGATTGAAATCTGAAATTGGCGGAACATATTTAAGATTAACCTTTTTGGGACCATTGGTTATGACTTCAAAAGAATCAAAGTGTTTTATAATCGGACTCAAAGTTTCAAAGGCACCTTTTTTAATTGAAACAGCTGCTGGATATCGGTATAGATTTGTGTCTTGATGAAGCGGAGTGAAGTCATCTGCAAGTAGGTCAAAAGCATTAGCCATTAATATAGCTGAAAGGGTACTTTTACCATTTCCAGAGTCTCCTATAATCATAATTGCTTCATTTCCGTTGGTAATTGTTGAAGCGTGAAATGTGGCAATCCAGTTGTCTATCGATTTGTGATGAATCTCGTTAGTTAGTTCTAAAGCAAATCGACCCTGAAGCAAATGAAACATTGAAGTTTTGTAAGATCCAACTAAATTTTTGTCTTTGTATAAATGTAGATCATCATCAGTTTTAAAAATATCAAAAACAGTATCACCTTCATTTTGGTTGGCAACAGCATGATGCGCAATTTGAGGATGAATTAAATCTTTTAAAATGTCTGATTCAAAATTAATAGTGATTGTTTTGTCTCCAAAAATATAAGTCTTTGTATAACTTGGTAAAGGAATGTCTAAACGCAGATTAAGATCTTCATCAGGTGTGCTGAATTGGTTGGCTTCTTTTATAAAGCTAGAAATGTCATCATAGATAGCTTTACTTTCTGTGACATCCAAATGAAGTGAATCTTGTAATGTTTTAATATAAGATAAGGAATCCTCTGCACTAAAAAACAAGTGTATTAGTGTAAGCAAACTTTCAGACACCACAACATATCTGTTAGAATGTTGAAACCATAGAATAGAAGTTTCATTTCCAATAGATTTAATGTACTTCGGAGCTAAATCCGTTTTCAAAGTAAAATTTAATAATTAATCAAAAGGGTTTCCTCCTGGATCAGGTGGAGAAGATGCATGAGCCTTTTTTGGGTTAAGTATAAGAAAAGTACCCATTGCAGTGAGTGCAGCGTACCTGCCCATTTTTTTCATGGCTTCCTTACGAGTAATCTTATTTTGAGGACTATTTCTGTTCATTACGTAATATAATTGGGGTCAAAAATAATAAAATTATATTATTAAATCACTAATTAACTTTAATTTGATGTAAAACTATTGAATAATTAATTTTTGAGTAACTATTCTATTACTGTTTTCAAGTTTTACTATATATACACCTGTATTTACGTTAGAAATATCAATTCGGTTTTCAGTTAATGTATTATCTATTTTACTTGTTTTTACCAATCGACCTTGTATATCATAAAGTTGAAGTGTTGTGGCTTGAGTAAACACACCTTGAACATTTATAGTTTTAGTTGGTCTGGATGTATAAATTAGAATGTTTTCAAAATCGTTTTCTTGAGTTGATAATGATGAATCAGTAAACCTTAAAAAGAAACGCCCAGTACCAGAGAGATTTGTGCTTGGAGTTAAAATATAGTCCATCGAATTTAATAAGGTGGATGTACTTGCAACAGTATCATCAAGATATACATCAACAGAACTTGGTATTGTTGACGAGTCTATTGTAAATGTGATTTGCTCTCCTTGATTAGCATTGACACCTAATGGTATAGTGACATCATTATAATCGGTTTCACCAACCGCTTGTATACCATAAGGAACCCCAGAGTTTTCTTCAACCAAATGAGAATAAATAGAAAACGCAGGAGCAACTCCACCAAAAAGTGAGGCGTCATAGCCAGGGTCTAAGCCTAACGTTGAGAATTCAGAGAAATAAATATCTGTTAAAAAACTATCACTGGTATTGCTAAGCATTAATTTTAAGTTCGTAACAACATTAGTTTCCCTTCCTTGTATAAAGTCATCACCTCCAGAAATTGAACGCATAGAAAGTTGAAATTCAGCTGTACCTCCAGTAGCATTAGAGGCTACAAAGAAACCTTGTCCAGGAGTTAAGTTATAAGTACTAAAATTGTTGATGATTGTATATTTTCCACCAGCAAAAGCATCGGTATCATCATTATAACCGTAAATAGCTGTAGCTGCAGGGTCTAGTAAACTTGAATTTTGAGCTAAAAAACCTTGAGCGCTGAGGTATGATGGGTAAGGGTTACCAATTAAATTCCATTTACTACCTGTACCTTCACTAATAGATGTCGTGATTGTAGACGTGTTAACTGTACCTTGAAATTGTACAATATTACTAGAGGCAGCAGGGTCAATACCGCTTCTATAACCAGCTCCAGGGGCTAATGGAGTTGTGTCTGTTTCATCCCATAATTCGTAAGCATTATCATTGATGTTAAACCCTCCAAATAGGACACGAATTCCAGGGTCTGGTTCTGCTAAAATATTTGGATTATTGTCAATAAACAGATCAAAAGCTTGTCCTGTAACAGGAGCACTAATTAAGTCGTTTCCTCCAGTTTCAGCATTACTGTTTACATAGCGATTATAGGTGACAGGACCAGAGATTGTACCGTTAGGAAGTAAGCTAGAATAACTATTTGATGTAGATTCTAAGGTTAAACCATCAGTTGTTGCTAATGTTGTACCCAAATTAATCGTAATACTAGAACCAGCGTTAATTGTAGCTGAATCAAGTGAGGCGTCGATATCTAAAGTTAAGTCATTATTTACAGTGATGTCTCCACCATCTGTTGGAATTCCATTATAAATCCAGTTGTTTATATCATTCCAATTTCCATCATTATTAGATGCATATTTGGTGTTTTCTGAAAATGAATTTTCATAGTAAGATGCTGATGGGTTCACACCAGATCCAGTTGAGTTAAAGATGATTTGGTGAGTTAAAGTTTTTGAAGTTGATCCCGTTGCAGGATTTGAGTTTGGAAATCTCGACCACATAAAATTTCCATTACTATTGTTGGTCCAGTAAGTAATCCCTAAAGGTTTGTTGTTTCCAGGAGTAAATCCAATAGTAGACCAAGCTATTCTGATACGTACTTCGCCATTTGGTGAATTTTGAAAATCTATTTTCGATTCGATATTGTCATTTCCATCAATTCTGCTTACAAAATTCCATGTGCCAGAAGTCCCGTCATAGAGTTCAATTGCATTACCATTACTTGCAGGTATGCCATAAAAAGATGAATTGTTTTCAAATACAGCATAATAATCAGGTAAGCTGTTTCCTGTAGCAAAACCGACTCCTTCTATAGCATTGCTAGTTCCTGATGCTGTGTTAGGATTGGTATCAATGGCTACATAATATAAATCTGAAGAGTAATTTGTTTGTCCTTCAGACCAGCCTATGTATAAATAATTAGTATCCCAATGTGTGTAGAATGTTGTTATAGATGTTGCAATGGTTCCTTCGGCAGAAAAAGCAGTACTGTTATTTTCGGTAGAACTCATGCTAACAGTCTTTGGTGTGTTTTGTCCAAAGGTCAATAAAGAAACCAAAAACGTTATAAATAAAAGATAATTAACTTTAAGGGATGCGTAATTTTTCATCATTTTTTTATTTTAAACTTTAGCCTCTAATTAAGAGGCATGTAAAGATACATTAACTTGTATATACTTATAACACGAAAACGTTTTCGTGTTGATAAGTATTCATTATTTAGACCTATTTATGAAAAAAGGTCACATGTTGATGTACTAATTATTCGATAAAAAAAAGACATATTCCAAAATACAGAATATGTCTTTTATGTTATTTGTAACTTGAATGTTTACTCAATAACCAGTTTTTGAGTTCTTTCTAAGTTATTACTTTGTAACTTAATAATATAAACTCCTGTACTTACTGTTGAAACATCTATTCTGTTTTCTAGAGAGGTGTAATCTAAATCAGTAGTAGAGAATATAATTCTACCTTGAATATCATAGATGTTACATATAGTGTTCTCTAATAATTGTCCATTAACTACAATTTCTTTAGTTGTTTTCGAATTGTAGATGTTTAAGTTATCAAAACTGTTTTCTTGAGTTGATAATGAGTTTTCAGTAAATCTTAAAAAATATCTCCCTGTGTCATTAATATCTGTAGTTGCTGTATACACATAGTCACTATTGTTTAGTAGTGTAAGTGTATTGTTTATAGTATCTTCTAAATATACATCAATACTTTCAGGTAAACTCGACGCTTTGATACTGATAGTAAATTGCTCACCATTATTTACATTAACACCTAAAGGAACAATTACACTAGACAAACTAGATGAAGGTAATGATTGAATTGCCATGTCAATCCCTTCATTGCTTTCAATAAGATGAGAGAAAATTGCAAAATCATCAGGAGCTACGTTTCCAAATACACTAGTGTCATATCCTGGATCAAGCCCTAGAGATACATTTTCTGTTAAGAAATACAAATCTGTCATATACATTAGATCGTCTTTACTTATTTCTAAAGTGATAAAGGCATTTTCAGAAAAGCCTTGTCTACCCATAATAAAATCATCAGAAGAACCAGTCATTCTCATAGCTGGTGTAAAATTAACTGTAGCTGCAGGATTAACAGAGGCTACTAAAAACCCTTGTCCTGGTGCTATAAGCTCGTCAGGGTTTAACACAAAGTATCCTAAATTACGAACAACAAATCCGTCAGTAGCATCACCATCATATCCATAAATTCCAGAAGATGAACTGTTAAAAGCACCATCGTTTTCTGTTAAAAACTCTAACATTGAGATGTAAGATGGATAAGGGTTACCAATAAGATTCCATTCGCTTAATGCACCAACATCAATACCAACTGTAACACTATTAGTTTCGACATCTCCAACAAATGTAAATGTTGAAGTATTAGTAGAAGCAGAGCGATATCCAACTCCAGCAGTTAAAACATCACTATCATTAGATGCATTATAGTTAATATAAGTGTTAGCGTCATTATCAAAAGGACCGAATAAAAATGATGGAACACCACCAATTGTTCCTGTAGGAATATTAGTGTTTACTGTTCTAAAAGCTAAAAATGTTTGACTACTATTGGTAACTGGGGCTGATATTAAATCGTTTTGACCAGTAGTAGTTCCAGTGGTATTATTAAATGTATTAACGTGACGTTTATATGTTACCTCACCAATAGAAGTTCCACCAACTATTAAACTAGAATATTTCTGCGAATTTGAATTCATATTAACTGTTGAAATCACATTAGCGAAATCACCGTTTACAGTTAATGACTTTGTTGGGTCAATATTTAGGTTTCCGCCATTGAATACAGATACATTATTACCGACAGCGAAATTTTCAACAGTTATATTTGCACTAGGATTGCTTAGATCTAAATCAGAGTTATCAATAATAACATTGTCTGGTACGCCTAATCCAACTGTTGTTCCAGGTTGCCATTCGTTAAATCTATTATATGTTGCAAGAATATTATTATAAGTTAAACTAGAACCTGTTGTGTATGTTGGTACTATGTTTGTGAATCCACCTTCAGAAATAATTAAATCACCATTCACATTAAATAGTCCACTACCAACAACACCTCCAGTGATTTCAAAATCAGAAGCCGAATTAACAGTGAAAATTCCTGTAGCAGTAATTTCTATGTCATTTGTGGTGTAATCTGTGTTAAGGTTAACCGTATTGTTGATTATAATTTCATCACCATCTAAAGGCGCATTACCATTAACCCAAGTTTCACTTGTTGTCCATAATCCATTAGCTGTAGATGGTGCTAATCCACCTTTCTTTCTGCTAGATGCTTGATAATAGGTTGTGAATTCAATTGGATTTGTACCAGGATTGCCTGTGGCAGTGTTATCACCTATAGATTCATTAGATCTAAATGCTCCAGCAGCATTAATATATGTAGCTAAAAACTTAAAGCTTTCACCTCCTGCTAATGCATTAATACTAGAAAAGTCGATATTAAAGGTATAATTAGCATTGTTATTACTTCCTAAAGGGTTTAAGTTTGCACTTTGTATAAAGTTGTGAGACCCATTTTCAATTATTTCAAATAAGCCTGCAAAATCTTTATGAAGTGATATAGCATAATCAGGTTCAAAACCTGGAGGAAAATTCACAACAGATCTTAAAAGATTACCATCAAATCCAGAGATAGCTTTTCTTCCATCGTCACCTGCATCAATTAAGTTAGTAGTTGAAGTAATTCCACCTGCTTTACTATCTATATATACTACGATGTGGTTTTCAAACAATCCAAGAGTACCACCTACACCTCTATTATAGATGAAATTTATTGTAGAGCCAGAGCTAGCATCAATTTCAAAACTCCCAGTGCCTAATGGGCCATCAAAACCTGTAGCAGCATTTCCTGGATATGTTCCTCCAATACCTTCTATTTTAAAGTCTTCAAAAGCGACATCCTCTGCTCCAGAATTCACTCTTACAGTTAATCTCAAATCAATTGTTGTATCTGAAGCCGTTGTCAATAATAATTTATTGAATGTTTGAAATGTATCAGTTAACTGTATTCCATCTCCTATGTCATCAAAATCTGTGTCTTCTTGGAAAAAAGTATTATTATCTATGCCGTTGTTTTTAAAAGCTAAAAAGCTTACCCATGGATCAGTTCCATTTGTTCGGTATTCAACTAAAACTTCATCAGCAGGATCGATTGAGTTTAGAGCAGCAGAAGCAAATTTTCCTGAAAAGCGTATGCCACTATAGCCTTCAATGTTAATGCCAGTCCATGTTAACTGACTTGGGTTAGCACTTCCAGTCCATGATCCATCATCAATATCCTGAGCAGCGAAAAAGTTTCCATTATTTCCATTATAAGCTATGTCAATATCTGAACCGTCAGTGATATGGAAATAATCGGTTTCAATTGTATCAGGACCTTTTCCTTCACCTCCAAGAGTCACATTGTATAAAGAGTTATCCGTAAAAGTTTCACACCAAATGTTAGAGCGGTTTGGAGCCACACCAAATGGATCACTTAACGAGCTGTCATTCAACCCAGTTGAACTAGCAGTTAAGTTGCCAACTCCTGTTGAATTTATTAATAAATTATCAAACGTAGAACTACCGTTGATGGCGTTTACAGATGTTGTTGCGCTCCCAGCAAACGTAAGCGTAGTTATAGTTAAGTCAATAGGGTCCGTATAGTCTAAATCTAGATTGCCATTAGTATCAACAGCATCAACAATTACTGCAGGATCAATAGCTATATTGATTTCAGTATTTGTAGGTTGCTGACCAAATACGAGATCACTAGCCACAACATTAATTGTCGTTTCTGGACCAGTGAAGGTTCCTGAAGTCAATGGGTCAATAAAACCAGAACCTGAAGTATCAGCTGTAAATCCATTGGCAGAATCATCGACTTGAAATTGAACAATACTATTATCGACAATACCTGTAGTTTTTAAGTAGAACCCTAATACAAACTCTAATGAACCACCGTCCGTAATAGAAATAGGCGTACCAAAATCTAGTATAATTTCAGTGTCAGAAATAGTAACTGCTGGCGTATAATCCACTAAATTTTCATCGTAAAGCGTAATACCTTCAATAGCTGTTGACCATAAAGCCGTGTTGGCTGAGCCAGGTACAAAACGCATTTTTGTTACGTTGGTTGCTAAACCATCACCAGAACCTTGGTCATCGATAACGAAACCAAATACTTCAGCATCGGTTGCAATTGTAGTTGAGTTAGCAGCAATTATTGTTGAATTGCCTATTTGTGGAGTAGCTGCATAAATTTCTGAGTCACTGTCATTAGTTTGAAGTAAAATACCACTTAGTATTACATCGTCTATAACCCAAAATTCATTGCTGCTATTATTAGCCATTGTTATTCGTATGACTAATTGACTTGAATTTGTAATATCAGTAACTGAAATAAATGAATAGCCATCAGTAGTTCTATTTCCTCCTCCAGCAGGTGCAAAACTAGCTTGACTATTATCACCATCATAAACAACAGTTGCAGAAGCCTCACCAGTATCAAAAGACCACTTGGCATTATCATTACCATTAATCTCAATTTCATCAGAAAATGTAGCTCCATTATCTAAACTAACTTCTACAAGAACGTTATCTCCAACATCAAGTCCATTTGTAGATGTGGCAAAAGCAGCTAGTCTAAAATCTAATTCAATATCAGTGTAGCCCGAAACATCAATAGGTCCAAAAGTAAGTGTTGAAGTCTCATTATTTGCTTCCCATCCTCTGGTGCCAGATACGAAATTATCATCATTAGGTACAGGGCCAGATCCTGTGGCAAACCCTCCATTTGTATTTGAGTAATTAAATACAGGTGTTTGTGGGCTCGTCTCAAAATCTTGAATTGCAATTACTGATGGTAAAACAGAAACATCAAATGTAGTACTAGTTACCAGAAAAGTACCGTCAGTCGCTGTTAATTCCAAATTTGTATCAGCAGCTGTATGTGTTATCGTGCTAAACGTAGCAATACCTGCTATAGCCGTTTCAGAAACTGGACTTGCACTTAATGCACCTGTTGAGGTAATATCTATGTTAGAAATAAAATCACTGTCAACATTATTATTGATATCCTGAGCTTCAACAATGACGTCAGCCATAGCTGCATTGATTGCAACTGAAGAAGGTGGTTGTTGAGAAAATACTAATTGACTAGCTGTAACTTCAATTCTATTATCATCTGTTTCAGTAAGATCATTTGTTGCGCCACCAGCATCTGATGTCGCAAAGGTTGAACCACTTGAATCTGCCGTAGCTGAACTTATTGTTAATTGAATTTGATCATTATCAGTAACTGTTGTTTTAAATGTAGCATATACCCAAAATGTAGTACTTGAGCCAGTTGTAGCTGTAATTCCACTTCCAGAATTTAAACTATTGAATGTTGTGCTTGCAGTAACATTAGTCACTTCTCCTACATTTGCTGGTCCGTCAAATAAAGCAATCGCATCTATATTTTCGAATCCATCAACAGTAAACGTAATATCTGTAAGTGTTGTTCCTAATCCATCAGTATCTGGTGCTCCGCCTTCATCTCTAATAGTAAACTCTCCAATTTTAATAGCATTACTAGTTGTTAAAGGTGTTGCGTTAGGGAATAAGGTATAATCAATATTATTAGGTTCGTCATAATTTGCTTCAACGATATCAGATAGTTTTGAAGTTCCTTCTTTAACTTCAATATCATCAAGGTACCAACTATCTCCATTATCTTGGGACATTACAAAGGCGATGTAAATGGTTTGACCATCAAAACTAGATAGGTCAACTATTTCATTAATGTAAGTATTTCCAAAAGCGGTATATGAATTCACTGTTGAAAATGTCCCTTGATCTGTTTGTGATGTTGTAGAAACTCTAATAGAATAATCACTATCATCACCAAAACCAGCATCTCTAGTGAAAAAAGATAATTCTGTATTTGTCAATGTGCTTAGATCTAATGCTGGTGTTACTAACCAGTCTTCTGCATTTCCGCCACTTACATTCTCGTATCTCACAAAAGCAGCATTGATTCCAGAATTTGGAGTAGTACTAAGTTCCCAATCTTGAGCAGTTCCCAAACCATTCGTACCTCTAAAAGATGCCCAACAGCTCGGAGGAACCGTTCCGCCTTCAAATCCTTCTTGAAACGGACTTAAATTGGTAACGACAATAGCATTACAAGGCGTTGTAGCATCAGCACTTAATCCTACAGAATAATCAGTGCCATCATAAGAATAGGCTCTATAGTAATAGGTGGTGTTTTCGGTTAATCCGGTATGGTTAAACGTTCCTGAGGTATTGCCTATAAATAAGATTTCATCATCACCAAAATCATTACCTACAGTTGGTGTTCCTGATGGTGTATCAAAATTGTTATCGGTATTAAATACAATCACCACATCATCACCATCTGCATTATCGTCGTAGTTTAAATTGATTTGCGATGAGGATACTACAGCTGCTGAAAAAGCATCTGGGTTGTTAGGGCCAGATGATGCAAGAATTCCTTCTAGAATCAAGTTGTCAAATCCAAATTCTTCACTTGCTGAGTTTGCACTCACAAATAATCTTATTTGAATAGAATTTCCTGTAACTCCTAATAAAGAAGAGTATTCAGTGAAAGTTGTTGTAATTGCTGCTCCTTCGCCAGTACCATCTAAATTAGGATCATGATTCAATCCTACATTAGAACCGCCACTCGGAGAAGCAAACTGTATAAATTTCTGATATGGGCCACCATCAAGGCTATATTCTAAATAAAGAATGTCACCATCATCCCAACCAGAACCACCATTTCCAGATGCAAATAATCCTTTAAATGTAATATCCGTATATCCTGAGATATTAATTGAGTTGAAAGTAATAGTTTTTGTAGGAGATCCATCTCCACCATTATCATCTAAATCTTCACCAGCCCAAAAAAACGAGTTATTTGGTAAATTATAAGTTCCACTAATATCAGAGCCGTCTGTTCTTCCAAAATGGTCATTAGTTCCGTCGTTGAAAGTGTTAGATGAACTATAACGAATGCCAGAGTCACCATCTGTTTCAAAATCTTCAACCCAGATTGTCGTCTGTCCAAATCCTAAATTCCCTAATAAAAGAAGTAGTAAAAAAGTGTAAAAATGTTTCATATATCGATAAAATATGTCGTTAATCGGTAAAACCTTAAAAATCCCCTAAACGCTTTGAGAATAAGGGATTGCAAATATAGTAATTCTTCTTAATTACAATATTTGGTATTGTTATTAAATAGTTACGAAACATAAAAGTTGATTATAGACCAAAAAAAAGCACACATTAAAATGCGTGCTTTTAAATTTTATTAGGGAAGAATATTTATCTAATAATTACCTTCTGAGATTTTTGTTGTAAACCATTATCCAGTCTTACAATATATACACCAGATTTTATGTTCGAAATATCAATTTGATGATCGCTATTATTTTGATTTAAAGTTTCGCTCATAATTAAGCGCCCTTGAATATCAAAGATTGTAGTTTTTGTGTCATTTTGTAATACACCATTTATATGAAGAACTTTAGGTGTTTTTGTCGTATAAATTTGAATGGTATCAAAGTTAGTTTCAGGAGTTGATAAAGCATCTCCAGAAAACCTTAAGAAGAAACGCCCTGTTCCAGATAAGCTAGTATTAGATGTAAATACATAATCTGAAGCATTTAATAAAGTAAACGTATTTGCTAAAGTGTCTTCTAAGTAAACGTCTATATCACTTTGAATATTCGTTTCAAAAATGCTTATTGTTATTTGTTCACCTTGATTTGCATGAACTCCTAATGGAATGACGACATCATTTATAGCATCATAATTCACGGATTGAACAGCTAGATTTAATCCAGTATTATCATTTACTAAATGAGAATACAGTGAAAATGATGGTGTATAATTACTAAAAAGGGATGAATCATAACCAATGTCCATTCCTAGCGACGCATTATCATTAAAATAAATGTCAGTATTGTATGATGCATCGGTAGTTCGCATTTGAAGTTTTAAATGTGCTAAAGTTTGGCTGCCCGATCTTCCAGCAATAAAATCATCAGTTGTACCAATAGTACGCATGGTAGGCGTAAAAGTTATGGTTGCGCCTCCTGCTTTAGACGCTACTAAAAAGCCTTGGCCAGGTGTGATTTTAGCATTAGGGTTTGCATCCGAATAGGCTAAATTCCATATTTGCCATCCATCAGAAGCATCTCCGTCATAACCGTAAATACCAGCACTAGGAGGGTCAAACTCAGAATTATTACTAGCTAAAAAGTCAGATAGTTTTAAATAAGATGGATAAGGGTTTCCGATAAGATTCCATTCAGGAGAATTTGGACCAGAAACAACTATAGGTTTTGATATTACAGTATTTGCAACCAATCCTTCAAAAGTAAATGTATCAGAATTTGTTGAAGCCGCTCTATAACCATTAGCTACATCTAAAATAGCATTGGCATCGGCTGGGACATCAAGATCATAAGACTGGTAAAGTCCTGTGAATTTATTAAAAGGTCCAAATAGCTTAACTGATACATCACTTGGGTTTTCTACGATATTGGAATTTGCAGCAGCAAAATCTCCAAAGGTCTGACCATAAACTGGAGCAGATATTAAATCGTTTTCACCACTTTCACCAGGATCAGATGTTGTATTAACATGTCTTTTGTAAATGACATCGCCATCCACTGCACCATTAACAATTAAACTAGAATAAGAAGTTGAAACTGAGTTTAACTCAAAAGTACCATTGTTAACTAGTCCTGAGTTAGTGGTTATCGATTGTCCGGCACTAATTGATGTTGCAGCATCAATATTTACATATAAATTGTTAAGCTCGATATTTGTTGCGACATTGTAAGTGCCATCTAATACATAGGCATTATCGGTTCCTGTTGTGTCTGAAGGTGGGTTAGGTGACCAGCCATTATCAACATAAAGAAGTCCGTCAAAAACACTTACTAATTTAAAGTTATCAAAACCTGAGTAACCGTTTATACCGTTATTTCTTACTCTAATTTGTAAAGCTATAGTTGAAACAGCATCAGGAATATCTATCGAAACTGTTCCTTCATCAGTATCTATTGCTCCATTTCCGTCTAACAGAAAAACGACAGGTTGGTTAACACCATCATACACAAGTCTGTATTGTGCATCGTCGCTGTTATTGACATAACCATGAACATCCCAGTCAAATGATAATTTAACATTCTCAAAACTGCTAATGTCTATTGGGTCAAATGATAAGGTCGCAAACCCCGTTGTGCCATTATCGCCTTCGTCGTTAAGGTCATTTTCACCAAATATAGTATTAGAAAAAGAAGAGTTATCTAAAGGAGAAGCACTTGAAATGTCAATGAGACCATAATAACCATCGGTTCCCCAACCGTTATCAAATGTAGCAACGTTTGAAGAGTAGTTCCATTCTGGTGTTGAAGCATCAAAATCTTGAACAGCAATGCAAATTAAAGGGCCATTAACATCAAAAGGATCACTTACTGCAGGTGATAAGCCACCTCCAAATGCTAATAAGGTCGTCACAGTTTCTTTTTCAGTAAATACAATGGAATCAAATGTTGCACTACCATTAGTCATCGTGTAATTTATAAGAGAAGGCTCTAAAGAACCAGCAGCGACTACAGAAATAGTACCATTGTAATCTAAATCTTGATTACCATTTCCATCAACAGCAATAACAATTGGGAAAGGTGTCATGATTTCAAATTGGTAGGTATCGGTTGGTTGTTGTTCAAACTCGAATGCGGTCGCCGTAACTTCTATACGGTTGTCGTCTCCTGCAATTGGTGTTTGAGCACCACCACCATCAAAATCGTTGAACGTTGAACCAAGTACAGCATCGGCTAATGCTGAACTGATTGTAAGTTGGATTTGATCATTATCAGTAACTACAGAATTGAATGTTGCGTAAACATCAAAAGTCTTTGAACTTTCGTCTGGAGCAGAAAGACCTATAATTCCACTAAAATCTACTGTGCTTGAAATTGAAGTGACTTCAGAAATATTAGTCGAACCATCAAATAGAGCTAATGCAGCAATATTTTCATTATTAGTAATGTCGAAACTTAATCCGGTTAAAATTGTTGAAACTACATCGGTATCGGTTAAATCATTACCACCATCCTGAATTGTAAATTCACCTATTTTAATCGCATTAGACGTTGTTAAACCAGAGGTCGCATTATAAGATGTATAATCAATATTGTCTGTTGGATCAAAAGCCGTAGCAATAATATTTGATTCAGTGCTGTTTAATGTCGTTGTTGTTATGGTTCCAATGATACGTAAACCTGGACTGGCGATTCCAAAATCTGACCAGGCATTTCTGGCTGCAATTCTAAACCAGCCATTATTGGTAACCGAATTCCATGCGTATAACCTGAAGGTTACAGTTCCAGCAGTACCTGAAATAATGCTTAAGCCGTTAAAATTGAAGTTAGAAGCTGTAGCAGTCGACGTTTGTACAGGAATGGCCGCAATTCCTGGAGTAGTAAAGTTATCCAGACTGTAAAATACTTGCCAATTAGTTGGGCCGTTAGCATTTCTTCTATTACGAATATCAAATTCAGTAATTTCAATACTATTATCTGCACTAGCACTAACCGACCATTCAATATAGTCGTTGTTAGTTACAGCTTCTGCTTGAGAAGTTCCATTCCATTGGTTTGATGTGAAATTAGCTCCTGAACTAGCCAGTGACACTCCAGAGCCTCTAACGAGTCCTGTTGAAGCTATTTCAGGTGAATTTCCTGTAGCTGTAGGTCCAATGATATTTGGTCTGTCAACAGTAACGATTGTAGATTGGCTGAAGCCAAAGGCAAAAACAAGTAAAGTTAATGTTGTTAAGTAGCAATGTTTCATAGCGTTTAAATTTGTCATTTTAAAATCTCAATCTATTGTTATATTGTTTGAGATTGTGAGTAAACAGAGGGTCTGGCAAAGATACTAAAAGATTTTGTCGATTAAATCTATTTATCGGCTTTTCTGAGGAAATCTTGCCTTATTTGCAATTTTTTTGAACGCAATAGATGTTTTTGAGGTAATTCGCTAAAACTTTTGTAGTTTTTGCATAATCATTAGTCCTGATTCAATGCCGTATTATATAGCATGATTCTAATGCTCAGTATGAAAATAAATACTGACGTTTGTTGAAAGTCTTATGTAGCTATTGTAGTGACTATTAGTTGATTTCAAATATTAAAATATCTTTGTTGCAGATTTAGATCCATTTATAGATGAAGAAACTATTAATTGTTGTTGGTACAAGACCAAATTATATTAAAATCACTCAATTTAAGACGATTGCTGCTAAGCAATTTCCGAATCAATTCGATATTAAAATTGTGCATACTGGTCAGCATTTTGATGCTTCAATGGCAGATGTCTTTTTTCATCAGTTAGATATTTGGCCTGATTTTTTTCTCAATATAAAACCTGCATCAGCCAATTCGCAAGTAGGTGAGATCATGATCAAACTCGAAAATATTATAAACACTTTCCAACCCGATATGGTGTTGGTGCCTGGTGATGTCAACTCTACATTAGCAGCTGCATTGACAACTTACAAACTGGGCGTGAAATTAGGGCATCTGGAAAGCGGACTACGCAGTTTTGATCGCTCCATGCCTGAAGAAATTAACCGGATTTTAGTAGATGAGATTACCGATTTTTATTTTGTGACCGAACAAAGCGGGATTGATAACCTTATCAATGAAGGCAAATCTAAAGATCAGATTCATTTTGTAGGAAATACGATGATCGATACCTTATGTGCTTTTGAAAATGATATTGAAAATCAGGAACTGTTATCGACCTACAATTTAAATAAAGGTGACTACATTTTAATGACCATTCACAGGCCTGCGACTGTTGATAACAAAAAAGGCTTGGATCAGCTTTTGGCACTTATTCAAAGTTTGCCTTCAGAGAAACGTGTCCTGTTTCCGATGCATCCCAGAACGCTTAAAAATATAAAGTCTCACGGTTTAGAAGATGCTTTTAAAGCTGTAGATCATTTAACTATTGCTGCACCAATGGATTATTTTAGTTTTCAGAATTTAATTCATAATAGTGCTATGGTATTAACCGATAGTGGCGGCATTCAGGAGGAAACGACCTATAAGCAAATTCCTTGTTTAACGCTTCGCCCAAATACCGAAAGACCTAGCACTATTGACATCGGGTCTAATACCTTATTGAATTTTGATCAGGATAAAATCTTAGATCGTGTTCAACAGATAATTTCAGGACAGTATAAGCAAGGTCAAATTCCTCAGCTATGGGATGGTAAAGCAACACAGCGTGTTTTAGAAGTGATTTCAAAACATCTGGCTGTCTAATTATAAGCGGTGTGTTAACTGGTTCAAACTAGAGAAAGAATGGCTTTAACCTTTTAAGCCTTGGCAAATTGTCGTATCATTGTACCCAATTAATTACAAGTAAAAAAACGATTTAAAATTTCTAAAACAATTGTAATAATTTATGAGTGTACCATTAGGACTTATTGGTAGAGAAAACATGTTGTTTACCAAAGATATTCAGTTTAATCAAAAAGAATTATACACTAAAGTATCTACGTCAAAATTTTTAGTTTTAGGAGGCGCAGGCTCTATAGGTCAGGCAGTTACTAAAGAAATATTTAAAAGAGATCCTCAAAAGTTACACGTTGTTGATATTAGTGAGAATAATTTAGTCGAATTGGTTAGAGATATCCGAAGCTCATTTGGATACATCAAAGGTGATTTTAAAACCTTTGCTTTAGATATTGGCTCCATAGAATACGATGCTTTTATTGAAGCTGATGGTCAATATGATTACATCTTAAATTTGTCGGCTTTAAAACATGTAAGAAGCGAAAAAGATCCTTATACATTAATGCGAATGATTAATGTAAATATCTTTAATACCGATAAAACCATACAGCAATCTATCGATAATAAGGCTAAAAAATATTTTTGTGTCTCTACCGATAAAGCAGCTAATCCTGTCAATATGATGGGCGCTTCTAAGCGCATTATGGAAATGTTTTTAATGCGTAGGAGTAAAGACATCAAGATATCTACAGCGCGTTTTGCTAATGTGGCTTTTTCTGACGGCTCTTTATTGCATGGCTTTAATCAACGTATTCAAAAAAAGCAACCCATTGTAGCGCCAAATGATATCAAACGTTATTTTGTAGTGCCTCAGGAAGCTGGCGAATTGTGCTTGTCGTCTTGTTTGTTAGGAGATAATAGAGATATATTTTTCCCGAAACTTGAAGAGTCTTTACACTTAATTTCCTTTGCTGATATTGCAGTGAAATATTTAAAAAACTTAGGATACGAACCGTATTTGTGCGAGAGTGAAGATGAAGCAAGAGCCGATATTGAAACCCATATTGCTAATAAAAAATGGCCGTGTTTATTCACTAAAAGTGATACCACAGGAGAGAAGGATTATGAAGAATTTTTTACAGATGCTGAAGTTTTGGATATGAATCGATTTAGCGGCATAGGGATTATTAAAAATGAACCTAACTACGACAATGACAAGCTAAATCATTTTTCGGAAACGATTCAACAACTCAAATCTAAGAAATCATGGAAAAAGCAGGATTTAGTCGCTTTATTCCATCATATGATACCCGATTTTGGTCACAAAGAGACTGGTAAATATCTAGATTCAAAAATGTAATGGGAAACTATAACACCGTCACAGAATATATTAAATCATTATATGGCACGCAGGATTTTATTCCGCTTCATGTGCCAAAATTCCGAGGCAAAGAAAAAGACTACCTGGCACAGTGTATCGATACTACCTTTGTGTCTAGCGTAGGAAAATTTGTAGATCAGTTTGAAGAGCAGATGGCGCAAATTTCAAAAACAAAAAAAGCAGTTGCTGTTGTTAATGGTACAGCCGGAATACAAGTTGCACTTCGCTTAGCAGGTGTGAAACCAGGTGATGAGGTGCTCACCCAAGCACTCACATTTGTTGCTACTGCAAATGCCATAATTTATAATCAGGCACATCCAGTATTTTTAGATGTCGATTTAGATACGATGGGATTATCGCCAAAGGCTGTCGCTGCTTTTTTAGAAGAAAATGGCGAACTGAGAGCTGATGGCTGTTACAATAAAAAAACAGGCCGAAAAATCAGTGCGTGTTTGCCTATGCATACTTTCGGATTCCCTGTGCATTTAGAAGAACTGATTTCAGTTTGTAACACATGGCATATTCCTATCGTTGAAGATGCCGCCGAATCTCTGGGAAGTACATACAAAGGCAAACCTACAGGAAGTTTTGGAGCCTTAGGTGTGTTTTCATTTAATGGTAATAAGATTGTCACTTCAGGAGGTGGAGGCGCTATTGTGAGTAATTCTATTGCTCTTGCCGAACGCGGAAAGTATCTTACTACAACCGCAAAGCAACCACATCCTTATGAGTATTTTCATGATGAATTGGGCTATAATTTTAGAATGCCTAATGTGAATGCAGCCTTAGCTTGTGCGCAATTAGAACAGCTGGATGCTTTTTTAGCTGAAAAGCGAAGCATCGCTCAAGTCTATGCCGACTTTTTTAAAACTCAGGGTATCAAGTTTAGAACCGAGTTACCAGGCACAGAAGCCAACTATTGGCTCATGTGTGTTGAGCTTGAAAATAAACAAGAAAGAGAAGCCTTTTTAAAATATACAAACAGCGAAAATGTCATGACCAGACCTATTTGGCAATTGATGTTTAGATTGCCAATGTATAAGGACTTTCAAAGGGATAGTCAAAAAAATGCTATATTTTTAGAGGAACGAATTGTAAATATTCCAAGTAGTGTCAAGTAATAAAATTGTTTTAGTAGGATATTCAGGTCATGGTTTTGTTGTTGCTGAAACGGCTAAGGCTGGTTTGATGAATCTTCAGTTTTATACTGAAAAAGAACAAATGACAACGAATCCTTTTGGGCTGACATATCTCGGATTTGAGAGTGATGCATCCTTTTCAGAGTGGGACCAATCCTATGATTATATTTTAGGAATAGGAGACAATGCTATCCGAAAAAAAGTAGCACAATTAATTCTTAGTAAGAATAAAACACTATTAAATGCGATAGATCCAAGTGCTAATATTTCCGAAGTGATAAGTTTAGGGCAAGGCAACTTTATTGCTAAAAATGTAGTAGTGAATGCCTTGGCTGCTATTGGTGATTATTGCATTTTAAACACAGGTTGTATTGTGGAGCATGAATGTCGTATTTCAAATGGCGTGCATATTGCTCCAGGTGCTGTTTTACTCGGTAATGTAAGTGTTGGGGCGCAGTCATTTATTGGCGCAAATGCAGTGATAAAAGAAAATGTAACCATAGGGCAAAATGTTATTATTGGAGCGGGAGCAGTCGTGTTAAACGATGTTCCTGAAGGTTCAAAAATTGTAGGAAATCCAGGTAGATCTATATAATATGGATAGAGTTATTATAATTGCTGAAGCAGGCGTCAATCACAATGGCGATTTAAATACAGCAAAACAATTAATTGATGCAGCAGCCTATGCTGAGGTTGATTATGTGAAGTTTCAAACCTTTAAAGCTGACACTATTGTAAGTCGGTCAGCACAAAAAGCCGATTATCAGTCTAAAAATACTGGAGATCATGAGCAATCGCAATATGAAATGCTTAAAACGCTGGAGTTAAGTGAAAATGATCACGACGAATTAATGGCGTATTGCAAATTCAAAAACGTTAAGTTTTTGTCTAGTGCCTTTGATGTTGAAGGCGTGACTTATTTGAATAATTTAGGATTGCAGCTTTTTAAAGTGCCAAGTGGAGAGATTACTAATTTTCCGTATTTACGAGCTATTGCCCAAACCCAAAAACCTGTAATTTTATCGACAGGAATGGCAAGTTTAAATGATATAGAAGCGGCTATTGAGGTGCTTTTAAACTTCGGGACAGTGAAAGAACAGCTCACCATATTACATTGTAATACCGAATATCCAACGCCAATGACCGATGTGAACTTACATGCTATGAACAGCATAAAAAAGCAGTTTGATGTCAATATTGGATATTCCGATCACACTTTAGGCATTGAAGTTCCAATTGCGGCAGTTGCTTTAGGAGCTTGTGTGATTGAAAAGCATTTTACATTGGATAATACATTACCTGGTCCAGATCATAAAGCATCCTTAGAGCCAGACGCTTTAAAGGCTATGGTTCTTGCTATTAGAAATATAGAGGCTGCTGTTTCTGGTGATGGCATTAAAGCACCTTCAGCAAGTGAGCAAAAGAATATTTCTATTGCCCGAAAAAGTATTCATTTATCTAAAGACTTAAAAGCTGGGACAGTGATTTCTGAAGCAGATTTAATTCCACTGCGTCCAGGACATGGGATTTCTCCTATGCAGTGGAATACGGTTTTAGGTAAAATCACAACCAGAGATTTAAAAAAGCATGATTTACTAACTTGGGAAGATTTATCATGAAAATAGGAGTGTTAACAAGTTCGAGAGCCGATTATGGAATTTACCTGCCATTACTTCAGCAACTGAAAACAGACGATTTTTTTCAATTAGAAATTATTGCCTTCGGAACTCATTTGTCTAAAACTCATGGTTACACCTTAACAGCTATTGAAAATGATGCTTTTGAGGTGATTCATAGCATTGAATCCTTAGAAGCAGACGATAGTACAAAAGGGATCGCTAAATCTTATGGCAATACGGTTTTAAAATTTGCTGATTTTTGGCAAAACCATAGTTTCGATTTGGTGTTTTGTTTAGGAGACCGTTTTGAAATGAGTGCTGCAGTTCAAGCCAGTATTCCTTTTGGCGTCAAATTAGCACATATTCATGGTGGTGAAACCACATTAGGTGCTATCGATAATATTTATCGCCATCAAATAACGCTGGCATCACAACTGCACTTTGTTTCTACAGTCGATTATAAGAGAAAAGTAGCAGCGCTAACGGGAACTTCAGAAAACATATACAATGTAGGTGCCTTGAGTTTGGATAATATCAACAACTTTGAGCCTATTGAAAAGTCTAAGTTTTTGAAAACCTTTCAGCTTAAAGATGCACCTTATGCACTTGTTACATTTCACCCGGAAACGGTGGCAGTCCATTCAAATAAAACTTATGCATTGCATATGAAATCGGCTTTAGCTGAACTTTCAAACACGATTCATATTATTGTCACAATGCCTAATGCTGATACGCTTGGAAGTGTTTATCGTGAGCAATTAGAGCAACTACACTCAGAGATTCCAGAGAAAGTGACACTAATAGAAAATTTTGGAAAGGCTAATTATTTTACAGCCATGCATTATGCTGAAGTTTTAATTGGAAACACATCTAGTGGTATTATTGAAGCCGCTTCATTTGGTAAGTATGTGATTAATGTAGGATCTAGACAACAAGGAAGAGCTCAAGGCTCAAATGTGTTTGATGTGGCATTTGATTCAAAAAAGATTGTCGAAAAAACACATGAAGTTTTAAAGATGCCTAATTTTGTCGATGGTAATATATATTATAAAGCTGCAACAGCTGAAGCAATTATAAATACAATTAAACAGCATGGTTAATTTTAGAGATCATTTAATTACAACTGGAACGTCTATTCGAGACGCTTTAAAACGCCTTGATGTTTTGGCAAGGGATGCCATTGTGTTTGTGGTTGATGAGGATGGCCGATTAAAAGGTTCGCTTACTGATGGTGATGTGAGACGTGGTTTATTAAAAGGGATCACTATCGAAGAACCTGTGAGTGAAATTATTCAGGACCATCCTAAATTTATTAGAAAAGGTGCCAGAGATGTGCGTCAGATTATTACGTATAGAAATGAAAATTTCAGAATCATACCTGTGATTGATGCACAAGATAAAGTGGTCAATATTGTCAATTTCAGATTTATGCGATCCTATTTGCCTATCGATGCCATCATTATGGCTGGAGGTAGAGGTCAGCGTTTAAGACCGTTAACAGATACAACACCTAAACCCTTATTAAAAGTTGGTGATAAATCTATAATGGAGCATAATGTAGATCGCTTAGCCCTGTATGGGATTGATGATTTTTGGTTTTCAGTAAAATATTTAGGAGATCAAATTGTGGATTATTTTGGTGACGGAACAGATAAAAACAGGTCTATTCACTATGTTTGGGAAGATGAACCTATGGGAACGATTGGTTCGGTATCCAAAATTGATAATTTTGAACATGAGCATGTGCTGGTGTCTAATTCTGATGTGTTGACCAATTTAGATTATGAAGATTTCTATCTGGATTTTTTAAGTAAGGAAGCCGATTTTGCTGTGGTGACCATTCCGTATAATGTGAGCATTCCTTATGCTGTTTTAGAAACGTCTAACGGACATGTTATGGATTTCAAAGAAAAGCCAACCTATACCTATTATTCTAATGGCGGAATTTACCTTATGAAACGCTCGGTGTTAGAGTATATCCCTAAAAACACCCATTTTAACGCTACAGATTTGATGGAGAAATTAATTTCAGAAAATAAAAAGGTTGTATCTTATCCCTTAGTAGGTTACTGGCTTGATGTTGGTAAGCATGAAGATTTTGAAAAAGCGCAAAGGGATATTAACACTATAAAATTTTAATTTGGAAACCTTAATTACAATTTGTGCACGAGGAGGTTCAAAAGGCATTCCTGGAAAAAATATAAAGCCTATAGCAGGTAAACCGCTTATTGGTTACACGATTGAGCAAGCCAAAAAGCTGTCAGAACGCATCAATGCTAAAATCGCTATATCTACGGATGATGCTGCGATAAAAAAGACAGCTGAAGAATTTGGTGTCTTTTCAGATTATAGAAGACCAGATGAATTGGCAACCGATACTGTTGGTAAAATAGAAACCATAGCCGATATTGTAAAGTACGAAGAAGCTAAAGCTAATAAACGTTTTGATTTTATCTTAGACTTGGATGTGACTTCACCTTTAAGAACCATCGAAGATTTACAAAATGCTTTACAAATATTGCTGGATAATCCTGAAGCTTATAATTTGTTTTCAGTGAATAAAGCTGCGAGAAATCCCTATTTTAATATGGTTGAAATAAACAGTGAAGGCTACTATGGTCTAGTGAAAACGAATCCAAATGGAACCGTAATGTCACGACAAGCAGCTCCAGAAGTTTATGATTTAAATGCCTCGTTTTATTGGTATAGACGTCGTTTTTTTGATTTAGATACCAAAAGTGTATTTACAGATAAAGCACTTATATATGAGATGAAACATATGTGTTTTGATTTGGATCATCCAGTTGATTTCTTGTTTATGGAATACTTGCTTAAAAATGATAAATTAGATTTTGAATTATGAATATCTTAATCGTTGGTTTAGGGTCTATTGCAAAAAAGCATATCAAAGCTTTAGAGCATCTAAATTTGGATGCTACAATTTATGCATTACGATCTGATGCCAATGCGTCAAAAGTTGAAAACGTTATTAATGTTTTCGATTTAGAAGCTGTAGATGTTTCCTTTGATTTTGCCATAATTTCTAATCCAACACATTTACATTTTGAGTTTATAGAGCGCTTAGCTTTAAAACATATTCCGTTGTTTATTGAAAAACCTGCAGTTCACACGTTGGATAATTCAGAAACTTTAACTCAAATAATTAAAGATAACAACATTATTACTTATGTTGCCTGTAACTTGAGGTTTCACCCTTGCTTATCATTTTTATGGGATACATTACAAAGGGAGCAATTACGTGTTAATGAAGTTAATGTGTACTGTGGCTCTTACTTACCAGAGTGGCGTGCTAATAAAGATTATAAATCTATTTACAGTGCCAATGCTGATATGGGTGGCGGAGTTCATTTAGATCTGTTTCATGAAATAGACTATACAACATGGTTGTTTGGCTTTCCTAATACAAGTTCATCGGTGTTGCGAAGCGCATCTTCCATAGATATCAATGCATATGACTATGCGAATTACATTCTGGAATATGATACCTTTACAGCAAACATCGTGTTAAATTATTACAGACGGAAAGCAAAACGAGAGATTGAATTGGTTCTGGATACAGAAACGATAACTGTAGATTTGATTAACAATACGGTTGTAAGTGATTTAGGAAAGACTTTATTTGAAGCTAAAGATTACTCTATCCAACGCACTTATGAATCACAATTAAAGTATTTTACAGATATGCTGAAACAGAACATACAGCCTATGAACTCGTTTAACGAATCTATAAAAAACCTGAAAATTTGTTTACAACATGACTAACAGATTACAAGACAAAATCATCATCGTTACTGGAGGCAATGGCTTATTAGGAAAAGCAATGGTTAGCCGAATTAAAGCGGAAGGTGCTTTTTGTGTTAATATGGACATCAATCATGAGACTAACGAAGATTTGTCTCAATTGTATTGTGATATTACAAATCAAGATTCTATTGATAAAGCTATTGCTTTGGTGGTAGATACATATAAAACTATTGACGGATTAGTAAATAATGCTTATCCAAGAACTAAAGATTGGGGTACTAAATTTGAAGATATTCCATTTCAATCCTGGAAAGATAATGTCGATATGCAAATGAATAGTTCGTTTTATACTTGTCAGAAAGTACTCGAGCAGATGAAAGAACAACGAAGCGGATCTATCGTCAATATCACATCTATTTATGGTGTCGTAGGCAATGATTTTACAGTATATGAAGGTACAGGCGGCACATCACCAGCTGCGTATTCAGCGATAAAAGGCGGACTTATAAATTTCACACGTTATCTGGCGTCTTACTTCGGAAGTTATAACATTAGAACTAATTGTGTTTCTCCAGGAGGCATTTTTGACCATCAGCATGAGGCCTTTGTTGAGAATTATGAAAAGAAAGTCCCTATGAAACGTTTGGGCACACCTGAAGATATCGCACCATCTGTCGCGTTTTTATTGTCTGAAGACGCGCAATATATCACAGGTCAGAATTTAATTGTTGATGGTGGTTGGACTGCAATTTAGTTCTCAGACTCTAATCACAATTTGATATTCTAACTATAACGCTTGTCATGAAAATTTTTAATTATAAAATTTTAACCTCTTGGTTTCAATTCCTTAGGATACTGGGGAAGCGTTATGATGTGATATTTTATTATCCGCAACACTTTAATAGAACCAACGGAGAAAATCCTTATTTTTTAGATTTTATAGCAACCTGTAAGACTTACAAAATATCTTATTTGTTAATTGAAGAGCCTTCCATAGAAAGTCAAAACCCTAGAAATAAAAAGGCGCTGGCATTCGACATGTTCTTTTTGAAAATATGGATACTAAGAAAATTAATTCCTGCACGCTGTTTTAGTAATTTCGAGAAACGTGAACATCTTGTTGGGAAAATCATTAACCTCAGTTCTCTAGGTCATTTTAGAGCACCTGTTTACATAACCATATCAAACTCTATGGGTGGTGTATTGAGAGGTATTAATAAAAAAGCGCGAATATTTGATTATCAACATGGCATCATCAATAGTAAACAACCAGGTTATTTTTTTAATGGAGAGGCAACCCAATTAATGCGCTGCAATACTAAAGAAGTACTTGTACATGGTCTTGGGTTTGTAAAGCCATTTATGCTTGTCGATGCTCCATATTATAAAGGGAAAGTTCATCCTATAGGAACGAGTTCTATTATCAAGCCAAAAATTAACAGAGGTCCGCATATCTTGGTTGCCATGCAAATTATAGAAACTGAAAACAGATCTCAAGCCTGGTTTCAAGAGCAGGTAGATTTATTACATGAGCAGTTTGTATTGCTTGAAAAGAATAAGGCCTATAAAAACCGAATTATTTTTATTAAGCAACATCCTAGAAGTTTACAACGCTTTGATATGTCTAAATTATTTCAATTTCCATTTGTAAAACCCTACGATGGAAGTGACGAAAGTAAAAGCATAGGATTGCATGTAACATTTTTCTCAACTACAGCTTTCGAGTATGCAGCGAAAGGAATTCCGTCTTTATTTTTGTTTTCAGATTTGATTCCAGAAGGAAAGACTATTTTTGAAGACGAATATCAATACCCATATAAAGCAATACGAACCATCTCAGATTGGTTAGAAAAAATAGAAGGTTCTGATTCCACAGAAATAGACACGATCATGACAAACTGGTATCAAAAATTTTATGCGCCTTATGATGAAAATTTATTTCTAAAATTAGTGAACCAAAAATGTCTTAAAATATTATGAAACAACGATTAGACGCAATTGATAAAATATTAATTTCAGGATTACCCAGAACAGGAACAACTTTTTTTGGCAATATTTTGGGTTCATGTGAAGGCGTAGAATATTTTTTCGAGCCTCCAATGGTCAACAAATTATTTACCTATGTCAACGATATTGATAAAACGGTATGGCAAGATATATTTGAAGACTACTGCTTAAATGAATTATTGGCGAATTCAATTGCAGGGCGAAGACTAAATTTCAATGCAAATGATGATAGTCACATTTTTAACTATAAGTCTAAAGCTGAAATTGATACTCGTTTAGAAAAATCTTGGCGAGCAGCTGAATTAGAAGAGCAACTCAATTCCTATACTTTCGCTTTCAAAACACCAGGCGTATCCAATTATTTGCAGACTGTATTAGATTATTATTCAAACTGGCATTTGGTTATCGTATTTAGAACCTATGAAGATATCTTAAATTCTATATTGGTAAAAGGATGGTTTAATGATGATAACAAAAATAAAATTACACCTTACGTCACAGTCGATGGTGCTAAAATACCAACTGTCATTTCATCAGATTGGCACAAGGATTGGTCTCAATTAAATGAGATTGAACGCGCAATGATTTATATGAATGAACAATTTAAATATTTGTCGCAGCTTAAAAATTATACAAGAGTTGACTATAATAAGTTTGTAGAAAACCCAAAAGTCTTATTAGATTACTTTGAAAGATTAAATGTTAATCCAACAGCTAAAACCCACGAATTATTAAAAACCATTAGGACTAATGAAAAGGATAATTCTCATTTGTTAAAGACAAAAATATCGCGTAATATTTTAGATACAGCGCTTCAATATAAATCAAGCTTAAAGATATAGTCTATTAAAATCAAACGTATTGAGTTCCCAAAAAATCAAAATATTCTTAGGAGCGTATTTGAACAGCACAAATGCTCAAAATTTAAATGCTTTGGCATTGGCTCATCATTTAGATAAGTCAAGGTTTAAAGTATTTGGCTTGAGCCTCTATAGCGGAAATTTAAAACTTGAACCTATAAAAGGAGTGTCAATATTCAGATGTTTTAACCCTCTGAGAATTTCAAAATATCTAGGCTACTTTTGGGGCATTTTAAACTGTGATGTTGCTTATTTACCAAAACGAGAACTTGTGGGTTGGACTTCCTTTTGGTTACGATTATTACATAAAAAAAGTTTTAGTACTGTTGAGGGAATTCTGGATGAAAAAAACCTTGAATCGGCTATTCAGGCCAGAGGAAGTTATGATAACGTTATTCGTTCTTTTCAAATGTTTGATAGGTTATACTCTATAACTAAATTCTTAAAAACATATAATCAATTAGAGCATCATATAACGACAGAGTCAAAACCACTATATTTAGGTACAAATACTAAAACATTTTTAAATACTGAAAAGCAAATCACGAAGCTTTCTAATGTGATTTACATCGGAAGATTACTAGAAAGAAAAGGGGTTTATGACGTTTTAGATGCTGCTAAAGCGTTTCCAGAGTTACAGTTTCATCTCGTAGGCGATGGTCAGGAAAGAGAAGCTATTAAAAAGCATATTACTCAGGAGCAATTAGCCAATGTAAAACTTCACGGCATTATAGATCATTCCGTATTGAATGACCTTTTAAAAACTATAGATTTACACGTGTTGCCATCGCGTTCTGAGGGCTTCCCTAAAGTTATCTTAGAGACGGCTGCAGCTGGAGTACCTTCCATAGTTTATAACGATTATGGTGCTTCAGAATGGATAAGTCATCTTGAAAATGGATTTATTGTTCAAAGTCCTACCGAAATAGGCAACACCATTCAATCATTATTAGAGCAACCAGAGTTATTACAGTTAAACTCTAAAAACGCCATAGCTTTGGCCAAACAATTTGACTGGAACATTGTTATCAAACAATGGGAACAAGAAATCTCAAACCTATACCATAGTTAATGTCGATTGCTAAAAAAATAACAGGACAAGCAGGAATTTACTTTGCAGGAACGCTGTTTTCTGTGGCTATTGGATTTTTCTTTAAAATCTATATTTCAAAAGAACTTGGTGCCGATATGTTGGGTATTTATGCGCTTGGGATGACAGTAGTCACTATCCTTTCAGTGTTTTTAAGTTTGGGTTTGGGTAATGGCTTAGTGCGTTTTGTATCTAAATATATCGCTCAAGAAAATTACACCCAGTTGCATACCTATTTGAGAAAGACGCTTAGCATTACTGTAATGATGTCTGTGATAAGTGCGTCGTTGTTTTTTATAATTCCAGATATCATTGCAGGTACGCTTTTAAATTCTCCTGAACTCACGCCTTATTTGCCTTACTTTGGTGTGTTACTATTCATCAACGCTATTATAACGCTCTGCGACCAAACCATTAGAGGTTTACAGGAAGTTCGGAAAAGCACCTTAATTGGTCATTTTATTCGTTTACCTTTAAAAATAGCAATAGCTGTAGGCTTTATAACGATTGGATATCAATTAGAAGGGTATATCTGGGCAGAAATTATCGGAGCCATCGTAGCTTTAGGATTATTTTTTGGGCTAATTAAAAAATTGCTGCCAAAGCAAATGCCTAAATTAACACTTAAACCCAGCACTTTAATTACTAAAGAAGAACGCACTTTTGGTAATAATATGCTCTTGATTAATACCATTGGCTTACTTCAGGGACAAGGTGATAAGATTGTATTAGCAATTTATTTAACGACTACAGACTTAGGGATTTATTCTATTGCTTTGACCTTAACGGCTTTTGTGCCTACAATTTTATTATCTGTTAATGCTATTTTCACACCAATTATATCGCAATTGCATACCGAAAAACGCATGCAAGAACTTAAAAAATACTACCAAGCCAGTTGTAAATATATCTTTGTATTAACTATCCCTTTGATTGTGTTTTTAATAGTGTTTAATCAACCTATGTTAAATGTGTTTGGTGAAGAATTTAAGCTAGGAGGTCAGGTTTTGATTTTATTGTTAATAGCCCAGGTTATTAATACCAGTACAGGTTCGGTTGGTATGATGCTCAACATGACAGGTCTTGAACGCGTCAGCAGAAACAGCGCCATTATTATTGCAGTATTGAGTATTATTGGGTATTTGCTGCTCATACCTAAATATGGTTTAATAGGAATTGGTATTACAAAACTAGTGGTCGTTTTAGTGCAAAGTGGCTATGCTGTTTTTATGTTATATTCAAAACAGCATATCCAACCATTTAACATGTCCTATGTGAAAATTATTATAGTGTTTTTGATTTCTGCTTTTGCATATTACTATTTAGGGGAAGGTACTTTAGACGATTTGGCACATCCCTTATGGTTATTCGTTGGATTGTGCGTCACTTATCTTATTTTTGTAAGTCTGTTTCTGGTGTTTAGCGCTAAAGAAGACAGACAGTTTATAAAATCGTTGATGAATAAATCAGTTAAAGCATAATGAAAACTCTTTTTAGTATTCTGATAATTTGGTTAGCCAACCATTTGCCTAGAGTTAAGTTTTTCAATGAAAGGCGTTATGTGTTACTCAAAATGGCAGGCGTGAATATCAAAGGAAAGTCTATGATTTTACCTCCAGTAATTATTGCGCCATCAGGTAGAAGTGGTAATATTTATATTGGTGAAAATACATTTATTAATATGTCTTGTAGATTTGCATGTCCTGGTTCAACAATCACCATTGGAAACAAAGTTGCTATCGGACCCAATGTGTTGTTTGAAACTGTAAATCATGGGTTGATTTATGAAGACAATAAAGGTAGAGGTACTTTTTACAAGCCAATTGTTGTTGATGATAAAGCTTGGATAGGAGCAGGAGCTATTATTTTACAAGGGGTCACTATTGGCGAAGGCGCTGTTATTACTGCTGGAGCTGTGGTAACAAAAAATGTAGAGCCTTATTGGGTATATGGTGGTGTGCCAGCAAAGAAAATCAAACCAATTGAAGTAGATACTCATGAAAAAACTATATAGAGCACTAGTTCCGGTACGTTTTAGAGAAAAAGTTAAAACCTATCAGGAGTATCAAGGCTATCAAAAGTTACGACAACAAGAAGGTCATGTGTATCAGCAGTTTGATGCTACGCAAAGCATTTTTGTACACATACCAAAAGCTGGAGGCATTTCAATCATAAAAAGTTTATATGGAGAAGCTGCTGGTGGTTTTGGACATCCAACCTACAGACGTTTTTTAAAGCTATACGGAAATCGTCGTTTCAATACGTATTACAAGTTTACCTTTGTTAGAAATCCGTGGGACCGATTATATTCGGCTTATAGTTTTTTAAAAAAAGGTGGAATGAATCATCTCGATGCTCAATTTTCTAAAGAAGTAATGACTGAAGTAGATACCTTTGAAGATTTCGTCATGCATTGGTTAACACCAGAGCGTATGAATTCCTGGATTCATTTTATACCTCAATTTACATTTATAACAAACGATTCTAACAAAATTATGGTTGATTTCGTGGGGCGGTTCGAAAACTTTCAAGAGGATTTTACAACCATAAGCAAGCATATTGGTGTCAATCAACCTTTAATTCATTTAAATAAAACAAAGGATAAAAAGCAACATAGCTATCGAGATGCATACACTAATGAGATGAAATCTAGAGTTGCTGAGTTGTACAAAACAGATATTGAATTGTTTAAATATAACTTTTAAACCGAATTCTGCTAACCATGGGTAATAACTACTTAGTCATAACACCATTTTTTCCTTCTGAAGCTAATTTTAGAGGGCCTTATGTGTTAGACCAAGTCAAAGCGATTGAAACTAACAGTGCTTATAAAGTAACGGTTTTAAAACCCAAAGCTTTATTTTCTAGCGAGCAGGATTATGAGTTTGATGGTATTAACGTGCATTATTTTAAACGCGTTGTCTTGCCTTCCAACATCTTGCCTGGTTTATGTAAAGGCTTAAGTAAGTACTTGTTTTTTAAAAAAATAAAGCACTTAGGGATTAAGCCTGATGAGGTAAGTGTGGTTCACGCTCACGTCACCCAAAATGGTATGTATGCCAATAGTTTGAAAGCTAAAAACCCTAAAATTAAAACGGTCTTACAACATCATGGATTTGATGTATTAAGCTTAGAGAATGGTGTTTTAAGACAACAGTCATGGCATAAAAAATGGGTTAAAGCCTTTGGTGTTGCCATCTGTAATAAAATAGATTTACATTTAGGAGTGAGTGCAAAAACCTTGGGTTACGTGTCATCAATACCAGAGATTACGATGAAAGCACAGTATGTGTTGTATAATGGTGTGGATCCCAATAAGTTTTACCCAATTAGTGGATTAAAAGACGCTAAGACTTTTAAAATAGGCTGCATTGCTAATTTCTGGCCTTTAAAAGATCAAATGACCTTGATTAAAGCAGCCGAAGTTTTAGTGCATAAAGGATTAACCAATCTAAGGGTAGTGTTTATAGGAAGTGGGCAACTCTTAGAGTCTTGTGAGGCGTATGTTTCGGCTCATCAATTAGAATCTTATATCAGTTTTCAGCAAGAAGTTTCTCATCAAGAACTAAATACATTTTATAATACCTTAGACTTGTATGTCATGCCATCGTTTTACGAGGCTTTTGGTTGTGTGTATACCGAAGCTTATGCTTGTGGTGTGCCATTTATAGCGGTTAAAGATCAAGGTATTTCAGAATTGATACCAGAAAATGAAAAACATAAATGGCTCATTACACCTAAAAGTGTTGAGGAGTTAACACAATGTATCGAAGAATTTTATCATAAGAGAACACCGCAAAATCTGGTGAAATCTATTGATATCAATGTGCTTGTTAAGGCATATTTGCAACAGTTAAAACAGTAGTAATTGTATAAAAAGATAGGACTATTAATAGCTATTTTGGCAGTAAATAATATTATTACTGTCACTCCAGGTGTGCCAATGCCAGTGTATTATGCGCTTTTCGGACTTGTCTTTGTTATTGGTGTTGTTAATGGGAAGCCTCGTTTTGACGGACTTCTGAGTTTCTTTGTTCTGACCATTATTTTTAGTCTTATAGGTAATGACATTCCTAAGTATTTTCAAGCAGAATTCCGCTTTGTGTCGTTTTTGCTGGTGTTTAGTTTATTGAGTCCCTGGTTTTTTAATATGACGCTTGTCAAACTGAGAACTTTTATTTTTAAGTACACTAATCTGTTATTAATTGTTGTTGTAATACTTTCATTTTTTGGCCATATTTCAGGAGTTTTTTCAGGTTTGGGACGCTCAGAAATGTATCAGGGTTTGACATCGCACTCCATGCTTCTCGGACCTATTGCTGCACTTGTCATGTTGATGTCGGTATGGAAAGGTAGTCAAAACAATACAAAGCATTCCATATTGGCTGTTTGTATAATATTGGCATTAATCTGTTTATATAGCATTTTAATTTCTGGGTCAAGAGGCTCCCTTATTGCTGGTGTTGGCTCATCATTTGTATTATTATTTCTTGTGTTTAGAACGTCTTTTAGTAAAATTGTTAAATTAGTTACAGTCCTTATTTTACTTGTAGTAGCAACAATACCGTATTGGAGTGCTTATACGGCTAATATTGATCGTAAAAATCAATATGCTGAAGAACAAGGTGACGATTTTGCTTCACGAAGAGAATTATGGGGCTATCGCTATGAAGAATTTCAGCAATCTCCTGTGATAGGGATTGGATTTGCTTCGGCTAATAAAGGTGAAATCAATACTGTAAATGGTCAAATTGAACCGGGTACGAGTTGGGGCGTGTTATTTTCTCAATTAGGAATTTTAGGCGCCATACCAATACTGTATTTATTTGTAGCTTATTTTAAAAAGTTGTATCGTAAAGAAGACGAATTTAATACAGGAAAGCTGTTATTTGCAATGTTGTTGTTTTTTAGTGTTCATATGGTTGTTGAAGGCTATATTTTAGGCTCTGGTAGCTTCATGTTTTTTTATATTTGGTTGCTGCTTGGTGTTATAAAAAATAGAAATAGAGGTCAAGACATAATAGTATATTAGTAATGAGAATTGTTTTTTGGGAAAATATCGTAAGTCAGCATAAATTGCCCTATTGGAACGCTTTAGCAGCATCTCCTAAGGTCTCGAAGTTTGTACTGGTTGTCGAAGAATTACTCTATGAAAAATTAAAAAAACAAGGCTGGGAAAATGATGTAAAAGAATCTGATACATTTGAATTGCATATCAATCCATCCAATAACAGTATTACAGCTTTACTTCAAGAAGATATCGATACCAGTTATCATGTGTTTTCAGGAATTAGAGCCATTCCCATGGTTTTAAACGTACTCCAGTTAAGCTTAGCCTATCCCATACGTCGAATACTACTTACCGAATCCCTTAATTTGATTGGTTCAAGAGCTGTAACACGACGTCTGGCATCTGTTTTTATAGAACGACGTTATCTTAAACATTATGATATCGTCTTGGGTTCTGGAGCTAATACAAAAAGCTGGTATGTAGAATGTGGTGTGAAACCTGCTAATTTTTATCCGTTTCTTTACAGTATTGAAACTCTTAATGCTTCTAATGCGGTTGAAAAATCACCAACAATGCGTTTTTTGTTTATCGGACAATTAATACAGCGGAAAGGTTTAGATGTATTGCTACAATCGCTATCTAAGGTGAAGCATAGCAATTGGACTCTAGATGTATATGGGGAAGGCGAGGACGAAGCGACATTGTCGAGTTTGATTACAGACTTAAAACTGACTGATAAGGTAAATATGCATGGTGTCGTCACAAATAAAGAACTAAGACAACGAGTTGCATTGCATGATATTTTAATTTTACCAAGTCGCTTTGATGGTTGGGGAGCAGTAGTTAATGAAGCGCTTGCATCTGGTTTAAAAGTAATATGCAGTTCTACTTGTGGTGCATCAATATTAGTTGTAAATGAAAAGATTGGGTATGTGTTTCCATCAAATAACACCAAGGAATTGACTAAAACACTAGAGCAGTCTATTGAAGAAAAAGACGATATGGATCGAGCTTATGTTTTAAACTATAGTAATTATCTTAAAGGCGATTATGTTGCTCAATACCTAATTGATATTTTAGCATTTCATTACCACAACACGAATGAAAGGCCTTTGCCACCTTGGGAGAAATTTCAATTAGATATGCAGAATAAATCGATACATCAAAAACAAAATCACTAGTACATGCTTCAAAAAATTAAAGAAATAACTTTTGTTTTAAGCGGAAAATTGGCTTCTAGTACCCAAAGTGCTATTGTGTTCTATCATGATGTTCATTTGCCACAACAGCGATATACAGACATGTCTACTGATATGAGTTTGTTTAAAGAACATATGGCAATTTTGAAAGCCGAAGGCTATGCCATAGTGCCTAAAATAGAACAAGAGCAGTATCAAATTCAGGTGTGTTTTGATGATGGGTTTAGAGGCATTTATGATAATAAACAATATTTTATAGAACAGCAGATATATCCAACAGTATTCTTGGCTATAAGTTTAATTGGTCAGGAAGGCTATTTAAACGAGGAAGAAATTATTGAATTACAAACATTAGGGTTTATTTTTGAGTCGCATGCCTATGCTCATGAAAACTTAACAACGTTTAATGATGCCGAATTAAAGTATGAGTTAGAAGCTTCTAAAAGCTATCTGGAATCCTTACTTAATAAGCCTGTTAATGAAATTTGTTTCCCTATAGGTTATTTTTCAGACCGTGTTCTTAAATTCTGTAAAGAGGCTGGTTATACAGTATTGTACAGTTCTTTACCTGGACGCTATTTTAATAAAAGAACCGATGGACTGATGTATCGAAATCTGGTTCAGTTTTCTTCACCTAAAGAATTTAAAGCTATAGTCAAAGGTGCTATGGATTCTTTTTTATGGTGGTACAGAAAAAAACAATACGTAAAAACCGAAGTATATAAATAATTGAGAGTGTATCATGAATTCAAAGCAGAATAAGGTATGAAAGTACTTCAAGTCATTTCAGGGATGAGTTTAAAATCTGGAGGTCCAACAACCTGTACCTATAATTTGTTAAAAGGACTTCAGGATACCTCTATGGCTGTTGATCTTCTAACATTTGATGCTGTTGAAAACGACAAAATCATAAGTAGAGAAGCTTTTATGAAGATTTTACCGCCTCCAAAAAAACCGAGGTTTAGTTATTCTAAAGCTTTGAAATTATGGTTAGAAGAGCATAACGATTATGATTTGTATCATACCAATGCATTATGGCAATATCCAGCACATGCAGCAGCCGTATTCGCTCAAAAACATAATAAACCTTATATCATTTCGCCACATGGTATGTTGTATCCCGAAGGATTAAATACCTCTAAATGGTTTAAGAAAGTAGCCCTGCTTTTATTTCAAAAAAAAGACCTTAAGAAAGCAACTGCATTTCATGCAACAAGCCATAGGGAAATGAAATATTTAAGAGCGTTTGGCTTACAACAGCCTATTGCTGTAATCCCTAATGCAATTGACGTTAATACGATTCAAACTGCATCAACGCATAAAAAGTCTGACCCTATAAAAATTGGGTTTTTGGGACGATTGGCTCCAATTAAAAACCTTGAGGTATTATTTGAAGCATGGCATGCCTCTGAGGCTTTAACAAGGCAAGCCGAGTTAGTTATTATTGGAGATGGCGAAGAACATTATATGGAGCACCTTCGTACAGTAATCACAAAAAAGAATATTGAAAATATTACTTTTACAGGATTCTTATCTGGTGAAGCGCAAGAAAAAGTCATGCAGCAGCTGAGTTATTTGATATTACCAAGCAAAAGTGAAAACTTCGGAATGGTTGTACCAGAAGCATTAGCCAGACAAATTCCTGTCATTGCTTCAAAGGGAACGCCTTGGGAAGAATTAAAAACACATTCTTGTGGCTGGTGGATTGATAATGACTTAGAAACCCTAAGTACAACCATAAATGAAGCATTGCGTTTAGATGAAACCCAACGTTTAGAAATGGGTAAAAACGGACGTGCTTTAGTTGAAGAAAAATATTCGGTAGATGCTGTAAGTGCGATGATGTATGAGTTTTATCAGTGGCTACTTTCTAATACTGAAACACAACCTTCTTTTGTAGATATAAAATCATAAACAATGAGTGACTTAAAAGTAGATCTTTCCAAATTTGAAAATTGGTTAAGTAGAAAAAATAAAATGGGTAGAGCCGCGTGGATTCTGGTAAATCTTATATTATTTAAACCGTTTTTTTTAAGTGTTTTTAATCCGTGGAGGTTATTTTTATTACGCTGTTTCGGAGCCAAATTACATCCCAAAGCCCATGTGTATGCTTCGGTGAAAATCTGGGCACCATGGAATCTTCAAATGGAAGAGTATTCTGCGCTCGCTGCTGGAGTTAATGTCTATAATACCGGAATGATTAAAATAGGTGCGCATACAACAGTATCGCAAGGTGCTTATTTATGTCCTGGATCACATGATTTTAATTCTCCTAAATTCCCTATGATTTGTGCGCCTTTAACTATCGAAGATCAAGTTTGGATTGCTACAGATGCCTTTGTAGGCGGTATGGGAATAACAATTAAACAAGGCGCAGTCGTAGGAGCCAGAGCCTGCGTATTTCGTGATGTAGAACCTTGGACCATCGTTGGAGGTAATCCAGCTAAATTTATAAAAGAACGTATTATAAATGATTAGCGCTGTTATCTTAACATATAATGAAGAGAATATCCTTAAAGATTGTTTGTCGGCTCTCACCTTTGTAGATGAAATTATAGTCTTTGATTCTTTTAGTACAGATCGTACTCTGGATATTGCAAAATCTTTTGATGCAAAAGTAATTCAGCGGAAATTCGATAACTATGCCAGTCAGAGAAATGCAGCATTACAGGCTGTGTCCAATTCCAGTTCGTGGATATTGATGGTTGATGCTGATGAAATCGTTACTTCTGAATTAAAAAAAGAAATCGAAAAGGTTGTTACAATGCAAAACGATACTACCATGTATCGTGTAAGGCGAAAAGATATGTTTCAAGATCAATGGATCAAGCAGAGTAGTGGCTATCCTACCTGGTTTCCACGCTTATTCAAAAATGGTACAGTTACAGTTGCAAGAGAAATCAATGAAGAATATATAACTACAGGAACCGAAGATTTGCTTCAGGAGCACTTAATTCATTATCCTTTCAATAAGGGCTTAACCTGGTGGTTAGACAAACATAATCGTTATTCTGAAATGGAGGCTCAAAAAATGATTGATGAGATTAAAGAGCCTGTATATTTTAAGAATTTATTTTCTAAAGACCCAACTGTCAGACGAAAAACACAAAAGCGTATCAGTTACCGATTACCATTTAGGCCTACTATAGTGTTTATCGCATTTTATGTTTTAAGAGGCGGATTTTTAAACGGAAAAGCAGGATATGCATTTTGCAAATTGAGAAAAACCTATGAATGGATGATTGATATCAAATTTAAGGAGCTCAAAAGACAATTGAAAAAGAGTAAGTAGTTTATGGAAACACAAGATAAGGAGTTGAGTGTGGCTATTTTTAATATTTTATTTTAATGAAAGTATCAATAATTACGGCAACTTATAACAGCGAAAAAACACTCGGATACTGTATGGATTCTGTGTTGAATCAAACGTACTCAGATATAGAGTATATTGTTATTGATGGCAATTCGTCAGACAACACAGTAGATTTGATTACTTCAAAGGCTAAAAATGCTCCTCATATTGTTTGGGTTTCAGAACACGATAAAGGTATTTATGATGCTTTAAATAAAGGCATTCAAAAAGCAACAGGTGACATTGTAGGTTTTGTACATTCTGACGACTATTTGGCTGATACGCATTGCATTTCAGACATAGTAGCAGCATTTAAAACGCATCAGGTTGATGGTGTCTACGGAAATTTGCATTACGTGTCTTTTGAAAACCCTGAACATATCGTTAGAAATTGGGTCAGTCAGCCATTTTATCCTAAACTGCTCAAGCGTGGCTGGATGCCAGCACATCCTACATTATTTTTAAAAAATGCGGTGTATCAAGCTGAAGGAAACTTCAATTTGGAGTATAAAATTGCAGCAGATTATGATTTTATACTTAGAATCTTCAATAATCCGAAGTATACCTATCACTATTTACCAAAAACTATAGTAAAGATGCGTGTTGGAGGAGCTAGTAACAAAAGTCTTAAGAATCTTATTAGAAAAACAAAAGAAGATTTAAAAGCTGCAAAAACCAATGGTTTGACGTTTCCTTTGGCAGTTATCTTAAAGAAAAATTTATCTAAAATCCCACAATGGTTTAGTAAATAAAAGTTAAAAGACATCAATTATTTGTAAGATTATTCATCACAAAATTAGATTGTATTTTAAATCACATCGATAGGTTTTTGCCATTTTTTTTCTGAAAAGCAATCAGTATGACGTATATTTGCATGCTTGTATGTGTAACACACATATAGCATTCAACACTTTTTAAATTACTATGATACAAGAATTAGTCAAACATTTTAACCCTCTAGATTACCTAGAGATATGGCTTTTGTTAGCTTTTCTCATTGCTTTTTTTGTATCGTTAACTAGTTTTCCTGCTATTTTCAATGTGGCAATTGCTAAACATTTAATGGATGAACCAGATGATAGAAGTGTTCACGATAGAAAAACACCAACATTAGGAGGTGTAGGTATATTTATAAGCCTTGCTGTGGTTATCACCACTGTTGGCGCTCTTTTGGATACTAAAATCTTACTCTTAGTTTTAGGGAGTATGACCGTTCTTTTCTTTTTGGGTTTAAAAGATGACCTACTCATTTTATCGCCTCGAAAAAAGTTTTTTGGTCAGCTCATGGCTGCATCATTACTAATCATATTTACAGATACGCGAATTTTAGGCTTATCAGGAGTTTTTGGTATTACCATTTTGCCATATTGGTTGTCGGTTTTGTTTACGCTTTTCGTTTATGTATTACTTATCAATGCTTATAATCTTATTGATGGTGTAGATGGTTTGGCAGGCTGTCTCGCTGTTGCAGGTTGTGCATCATTTGCTTACTTATTTATTAAAACGGGAGACATAACGATGTCTACATTAACTGTAGGTGCTATAGGTGCTATTATTCCTTTTTTACGATTGAATTTTTCGAAACGGAAAAAAATATTCATGGGAGATACAGGCTCAATGATTGTAGGGTTTTTAATTGCTTTTTGTGCTGTGAGATTTATAAACACCACAGAGCTTAATCCGAAGTCAGAGTTTTTTAAATCTGCTCCAATTTTAGCATTGTCAATAGCCTTTTTTCCGTTGTTAGATACACTCAGAATTTTCATAATCAGGCTTGTTGTTTTAAGAACTAGCCCGTTTACAGCAGATCAAAACCATATTCACCATCGCTATTTAAAATTAGGGCTTTCACATGCGCAAACCACAATTTATATTGTTGTTTTAAATTTAATGCTGATAGCATTTGTGTATCAAATAGGACATTTAGATACTATAGTTCAGTTTTTGTTGATGGCATTGGTCGGAACTTTGCTCTATTCTTCTTTATTTATTTACAATTGGCTAATCATTAAAAAATGGTTGCCAGATTCTATGAGAACTTAAGGGCTTTTAACTTAATATTGGCCTAACTTTTGCCAATCACTTATTTGAACCTATATTTGTATCCGATTAAAACTCTATATTAATGAAGTATATTTTAGGTGTTTGTCTAGTTGTAATGCTTGTGAGTTCATGCGCATCAAAAAAAGAAATCTTGTATATTCAAGACTCTGAAAATTATACAAACACAGCCATAAATTTTTCTAGTCCAAAAATTCAAGCAAATGATATTTTAAAAATCACCGTTGGTGCTTTGGTAGCAGACACCGCTATTCCTTATAATAAACCGTCAGTAGTTGGTGGTGCTTCTGTAGAAATTATGCAGTTAGACGGCTATCTGGTATCTAAAGATAATACGATTAGCTTTCCGGAATTAGGTGAGATTTCAACTGAAAACAAAACAGTTATTGAGTTAGAATCACATATTAGAAACTTGCTTGAAGAAGGAAATCATTTAAAAAACCCAACAGTAAATGTACGATTGTTAAATGCTAAAGTGACCATTTTAGGAGAAGTAAAACAACCAGGAACCTATAACTTTACAGAGTATAGTATTTCATTATTACAAGCTTTAGGTTATGCAGGAGATTTGACAATTAATGGTAAGCGAGATGATATTAAAGTGATTCGTGAAGTAGATGGAAACCGATTAATTTCTACGGTTGATATTACTTCTGGAGAGTTTTTAAATAGTGAGTTTTATCAAATTAAGCCAAACGATGTCATTGTTGTCAATCCTAATAATCCAAAAGTAAAAAGCGCTGGTTTTGTAGGTAACACTTCAACTGTAATATCGGTAGTATCGATTCTTTTAACGACTATAGTTCTTATTACAAGATAAATTATGAATCAAGAACAAAATATCCTGACTCCTAGAAGGAATGATCAAGGTGAAACTATAAAGCACGAGATTAAAAAATATCTCAGCTATTGGTATTGGTTTGTTTTAGGTATTATTCTGGCATTTATTGGTGCCTATCTCTATTTGAGATATACACCTAAAATATATTCGTCATCTGCTAAGATTAAAATTTTAAATAAAACTAAAGGCTTAGAATTACCTTCATCGGCTTTTGTGTTTAACCGATCAAATATTAATCTTGAAAATGAAATTGAAATATTAAAGTCTTATCGTATAATTGAAGATGTAGTTAAAAAATTAGACTTGACAGTGGAGTACTATGAAGAGGGAAATATTCTAACAACGCAGATAGATCAGTTTCCTTTTAAATTTACAAAGACCAAATCTAACGATAGCATCATCAATTTTTCTTCATATAAAATTGTGGTCAAGGCCAATGAATTTCAGGTATTTAGAGGTGAGTCAGACAAAGCTATTGTTATTCCAAACCACAACTCTTACAATGTAAATCACAATTTGCCATTTGAGTTACAATTTGAACATCCTTCGCAAGTTTCAGCATCGGTTGATAAAACATATTTACTGAAATTTATTCCGGTACCTACTGCGACAAGGAAGCTAAAGTCTAATATTAATGTCAATAAACTAGGAAAGGATAGTGACTTATTAACTTTGAGTTATTCGAGCCAGAGTCGATCTCTTGCGAGTACTACAATTAATAATGTTGTTGAGGTATTTAATAATGATGGTGTAACAGACAGGCAGCAAGTCTCTAAACGCACAATCGATTTTATTGACGAACGTTTTAAATATTTAGCTTTTGAATTGGATTCTATCGAAATTGGAATTAAAGATTTCAAAAAGTCTAACAATATAATCAATATTGAAACGGATGCAGATCTTGGACTTTCCCAACGAACGGTTTCTGAAAATCAGGTGTTTGAAGTCGAAAATCAATTGGTGATTTCTGATTTATTAAGTGATACAATGAATCAATCTGATTCCGACTTATTACCTGCAAATGTTGGGATTGATAATGCTAATATTAACGGACTCATAAGTCAGCACAATGATTTGGTTTTTGAGCGTAATAAGCTAGTTACAAGTGCTGGTGAAAACAATCCTACAGTTAAAATATTGAATGATAAGTTAGCGAGTGTAAAATCAAATATCAAAACATCTTTAAACTCGTATGAGTTGCAGTTAAATGCTACGAAGCAGCAATTGGTCAGAAAAAACCAGAAGTATGCGTATCAGGTATCTAGTTTGCCATTAAAAGAAAAGCTACTGCGCTCCCGAGAGCGTCAACAGGCAATTAAGCAAAGTTTGTATTTGTTTTTACTTCAAAAAAGAGAAGAGGCAGCTATTAACTTAGCGATAACCGAACCTTCTATAAAAGTTGTGGAATATGCACTTTCTAGCGGAAGTCCTATATCACCTAATTCTAAAAACATTTATCTATTCGCATTGGTTGCTGGATTATTTTTACCGTTCGCAAGTATTTATGCATATAATCTTTTAGATACTAAAATTAAAGGGAAAGATGATGTTACTGTTCGCGTTGGCAACATTCCTATTTTAGCTGAATTGCCAAGAATTAAAAACAATAAAAACCTGGTATTTGATAATCCTACAGACCGTTCGGTGCAATCTGAAGCATTTAGAATTTTAAGCGCAAATGTCAATTACATCATTCCGACAGGAGAAGATGCCATGGGGAAAGTCATCTATTGTACTTCTACGATTAAAGGTGAAGGTAAAACTTATGTTGGTATCAATTTATCACTGGCTTTATCGAGTATTAATAAAAAGGTTTTACTTGTAGGAGCAGATTTAAGAAATCCTCAAATTCATTCTTATATATCTAAAGATAAAAACCTTCAGGGCTTGTCTAATTATTTACATGATGATACTTTAGACTGGAAGCGTATTGTCGTAAGAGGCTTTGAGAAACATCCTAATCACGAAATATTATTGTCTGGAGATATTCCTCCAAATCCAACACAATTATTAACTAATGGTAGGTTTGAAACTTTGCTAAATGAAGCAAAGCAAGTGTATGATTATATTATTATAGATACTGCTCCGACAATCTTAGTAACAGATACGCTGTTAATTTCTAAACATGCTGATGCCACTATTTATTTATTACGAGCTGATCATACGGAAAAGAATCTGTTAGAGTTTTCTAAGAACCTGTCTGATAGTGGCAAAATAAAAAATATGGCCTATGTTATCAACGGTGTAGGTAGTAATAAGTCTTATGGTTATAACTATGGCTATAACTATGGTTATGGTAGTAAAAATTAACTATTAGCTAATACTTTTAAGCGCTTGATTGTTTCAGTTTGGTTGTCACTTTTAAAAACGTGGCTACCAGCAACAAACACATCTGCACCTGCTTCAACAAGTTGTTTGATGTTTTTGTCAGTGACACCTCCATCAATTTCTATACGCGTCTCTAAACCTTGTTCGTCTATCATTTTACGTAACTTCTTAACACGGTTATAGGTAATGGTTTCAAATTGTTGTCCACCAAAGCCAGGATTAATAGACATGAGTAAGATCATGTAGCATTCGGGTAGTATATCTTCAAGAACCGATACAGGTGTAGTAAGATTAAGTACTATACCAGCTTTACAGCCAGCATCTTTTATTTGGCGTAGTGTTCTGTGCAAATGAACTGTAGATTCATGATGCACAGTAATGATGTCTGCACCAACATTTGCAAATGCTTCAATATAACGCTCAGGTTTTTCAATCATTAAATGTACATCCAGAGGTTTGGTTGCATGTTTTTTAATGGCTTGAATTACTGGCATTCCATAAGAAATATTAGGCACAAAATGCCCATCCATTACATCAATATGAAACCAGTCGGCCTCACTGTTGTTTACCATTTCCACATCACGTTGTAGGTTGCCAAAATCGGCTGCTAGCATCGAAGGTGCAATTAATTTTGAAGGCATAAATAGATATTAAATACGTTTATGCAAAAGTAGATAAAAAAATGAACCCAGAGTAATCAGCATTTAGTTAATGGATTTTTAATTTAAACCATTATTTTCTTTTAGAGTAGTGGTAGCAATGGTTTTGAAGGATTTTGAATTTGCTTTTTATCGAAAAAGGGGGTACAGACTGTTGTTAAATTTTCATCGATTAAGCAGCGATTTATTCGATAAAATTAAATATAATTTGTACATTGTTTATTGTAATTTATTGATAATTAGCAATTAAGGTCAATACTAACCGCCCAAGACCTTTAATGGGGCTTAATTTATTTATTATGAGAAAAACAATTAATCACAAAATTAGGTGTTACATGGCACTTATTTTATTTGCAACCGCCTTTAGCTTCACGTCATGTGATAGCAGTGATTCGGCAAAAGAAACTCTTTCTGAAGAACAGATTAAACTCAGGATTGACAACATTTTATCCGAAATCAAAGCAATAGGAAATGAGAGTGGGAAAATTGTAAAGTACAAGTTCGAAAACCTAAAAAAAGATGACTACATGAGTTACTTTGATGTTCTTGAAAATTCTGAAAAAATTATTGCATTCACAAATGGCACTAACCCTCAAGCCCGAGAAGAAGGAGACAACTACAAAGTTACCTGTACTTATGGTGATGGAGAAGTTGTTGTAACCGAATGTGGTGAGAATGTTGGCTGCGCTGGACAGGCAACATACGACTGTCTTGAAGGAGGAGGCTGCGCTACCATATGTAACAATAAAGCTGAGCTGTCATTTACACCTGCACAATAACTAAAACCAAAATACTTAAACATGAAAAACACAATAATTAAATTATGCTTGATAGCGTTTGTCGCTACTTTAAATTTTAACTGCACTCAGTCAGAGGAATCTTCAGGAATTACTCCTGAACAATCATTAGAGGCCGCCTTGTTAGAAGTCGAACAATACAGTAAAGATAACAACGACGCTAACGTATCATTCACATTAAAGCATGAGAACAACCTTTATACCATAAACACTATCGAGGTGATGCGATCAGATTTAGCCCAATCAAGAAGACAAGGTGACAGATTCCATGTAGCCTGTTATGATGACGAGGGCAACGAAACCAGCTACACTATATGTCCTGACAAAGATTGTGCGTCTGAGGCTATTATTCAATGTGTTGATAACGGTGGCTGTGCTGAGATATGCGAGGTGCAAACTGCTTATATAGCACCAGCTCCTTAACTGGTTTAATTCTCCTATTTTATAAAAATAATTCTCCCTTATTATTAATAAATAAAATCAATAACTTATGCAGAAAGGTAATCATCTCTAAAATCAGGATTAAAAACCGTGACGCTTTTTCCACTTCTTACGCATTCTGTGTAATTTAATTTACAATTATCACTTTCCCAGAAACGAGCTTCAATCTCCATAGGCATTTTATCATATCCGTAAATCTTAAGTTCATTGTAATAATCATAATAAAAACCTATCAAACCTTTTTTTTGATACTGTTTCCAATGCATCATTTCATGCTCAATAAGCGAAATATTATTCTTTTTAGCTTCGGTTACAAATATCCCAAAGGAGGTATTGTTTGAGCATTAAATCCTCTCATTAGCTTCTTGCGAACTATAATAGCTGGATTATCGTTGTTTTTTTGCACGTAGTTATACGCCACAAAAGTAGCTATAGATAATCCAGTTATATTTATAATAGTTCTCCTATCCACATTACTTAGTGTAAGTGATAAGTAGGCTTGAACCCTTTATGAATACCACAAAGCAACTCGCAAACCAATCAGTTACACTTCCTGTGCCGAACTTAAATAGCCATTGAGCAATTTCAAAAAGAGCAAATACAATTGCGAGTACTGCGCAAGTAACTAAAGCTGGCAATATACTAGCAGCAACCTGAACCCATAACACAATTGCCCAGCTTGGCACTCCGAAGAAAACTATATGTGTAGCAATATCGGATCTTATAGGGTTAAATTCTTTTCCGAATAATTTCATGTGATTTATTTTAAGTGAATATAAAAACAACCTGTTATCTATACCTACTAAGAACGAGCTTTTAACCTTTAAATTGATACACGACAACGTTAGGCATGTACTTGTAAATAACCTGAACATATCCAGCTCACCTAATGAACACTTCATTATTCACAACGAAACCAGTAAGACAGGTCTTTGGAAAAGCACTATTGAGCGAAAAAAACGTGTAATGAGTGACCGATTTAGAGCTGTGCTTAACGAGCTGGGCTACGGAAAAGAATACACCTTGTACTCTTTCAGACACACCATTACCATAGATATCTACATAAATCTTATAAAATCGGGTCTTACTGAACGTGAGGCAATTTTTAAATTAATTGAAATGACAGGACATAAAATCGAGTTTGCTCTTAGAAAGTACCTAAGAGATATTGGCGCAATTGTACCGAAGTCCTTTGACTCCTGGACTATACTAAACTTTTAGGGGATACGCTAAGGGGTACAAATTGTTGTTAAAATTGTATTTTCTTATTTTTTAAAACACTATAAATCAATTACTTAATCCTATAAAATGAGTGAACCCAAAGTAATCAGCTCTGGGTTCTTTCATCAATCAAAAAACGAACAGTTATGTGTAACTGTTTGTTACGGTAATTTAGTCGTAATTATACTAAAATAATTACTATCCTAAATAGGTTTTTAATATTTTACTACGAGACGTATGTTTTAATCTACGAATCGCTTTTTCTTTAATTTGTCTAACACGTTCTCGAGTTAAATCAAATGTCTCTCCTATTTCTTCTAAAGTCATTGGATGTTGATTTCCAAGACCAAAGTAAAGACGAATTACATCGGCTTCACGAGGCGTTAATGTTTCTAAGGCACGTTCAATTTCCGTACGTAAAGATTCATGTAATAAATCCTTATCAGGATTAGGAGACTCTCCACTACGTAATACATCGTAAAGGTTAGAATCTTCTCCTTCAACTAAAGGTGCATCCATGGATACGTGACGGCCAGAGTTTTTCATAGACTCTTTAACGTCGTTGATTGTCATATCCAACTCTTTAGCAATTTCCTCTGCACTTGGCGGACGTTCGTGACTTTGCTCTAAAAAGGCAAAGGTCTTATTGATTTTATTAATCGATCCAATCTTGTTCAAAGGTAAACGTACAATACGAGATTGCTCCGCTAAAGCCTGAAGAATAGACTGACGAATCCACCATACAGCGTAAGATATAAATTTAAATCCACGAGTTTCATCAAAACGTTGTGCCGCTTTAATTAAACCTAAGTTACCTTCGTTAATTAAATCAGGAAGTGTTAAACCTTGGTTTTGATATTGTTTAGCTACAGAAACTACGAAACGTAAATTAGCTTTAGTTAATTTTTCTAAAGCAATTTGATCTCCTGCTTTGATGCGTTGAGCTAATTCAACCTCTTCGTCTGCAGTAATTAAATCAACCTTACCAATTTCTTGTAAATATTTGTCTAACGATGCGGTTTCTCTATTGGTAACCTGCTTCGTAATTTTTAGTTGTCTCATTTAATTATCTCCTTTAAAATTTGGGTATATGTACAATTCTATATAGTTATACGTAATAGGTACATAAAATGTTACAAGAAAATTAAATTAATTTAAATTTTGATTAATTTTTTGTCGTTGAGGTTAATATCATCTAGCATTTCATTTGTGAATTTGAAATGACCTCTTGTAGTGATTAATCTGAAACGATGCGATTTTAAAGCGCTTAATGTATTGAGAAATAGCCATTTTGACTTTAATAGTTTTGGCTTTACACTTTTCAGACTAATATCAAAGTAATATTTTCTGCCTTCTTTTTCGGCAACGATATCAGGTGTTACAGTAATTTCACTTCCTTTTTTTATAAAAGATTTTGGTGTCTCATAACCTTCAGTATCGGCTTTTATGTTTTCATAGCCGCGTTGCTCAAGATATTCAACTGAACTTTCTAAAATGTCTTGGTATTTTTCTTTGTCTGCTTGTATCATAGCTAATAGTATACGGAAAAATTAAGACATTTGCAAATTTCAGACGTGTTTAATTGGGATTAAAACCGATACTCAATACCTGTATTTACTGAAAGTATAAAAGGATTAATATTTGAATTATCTGAAATAGGCTTGATTTGATAATTGAAATTTGATTCGATATTCAAATACAACTTTTTAAAGACTTTGTATTCTGCACCTACTCCTAAATGAAGTCCAAAAGTGGTATTGTAATCCGGATTGTTAAATCCGTTTATGGTCGCACTTTGTAGCACAAAATAGTTAATTCCACCAGTAAAATAAGGATTTAAATTATTGTTAAATGGCGCATATTTAATGTCTAACGGAAATTCTAAATACTTGATATTAATTTGAGAACCCTCAATACGTTGCTTTAGATTTAATGGCCTGACACCAAATCTTAAGTAGGTGTGATTGCTCACTTTATAACTTAATAGAAGTCCGTAGTCAAATGAAAAATTATCGCTACTTGTTGAGCTCAAAGCACCATAATACGTTAGCATGCCATGTGGTGTCACACTCCATCGTGATGCATTGTCTTCAATAAGGCTATCCTTGGTTTTGTCTTCAGTGACAAGCTTATCTAATATATCAGTTTGCGATACGGAGTCTTGTTCTTGTGTTGTAGTGATTTTAGCAATCAGACTGTCATTAGCAGATTTTAGCAGCTTTAACTGACTTCTAGTTTGAGGTGTTTTTGAAATTTGATTCAGTTGTGAACTATTGTCTTTTGGAGTGTTTGAATTTGATTTAACCTTATGTTGACCTGCTATCGAAAAGTTTGTTGGTCTAGCAACCGTATTTGTTTTGGTATTTGAATCATCCTGTTTTGAAATTAAAGCAGTTGGTGCTTCATTTTTATTGCTCCTTTTATAGGTGTTTATTGAGTCCTTGTTTTCAGAATGTATTAGTGGAGTAGGTCTAATATCTTTAGTCTTTATATCCTTAATAGTTGATGCTTCAGTCGTTTGATTTGTGATTATTGAATTGTTGTTTTTATGTTGGATATCAGATTGTAAAGGAGACTTTATCCATAGTACAAGTAGTAGAGCCGATAGCCCTAAGCCTGAAAATAGCAAAATAAATATGCGTCTCTTTTTTTTCTTTTTTAGCTGCGCTTCAATATGAGTCCAAACCATATCATCTGGACTATCCTTAAAGGAGTCTAGTTTTTGTTTAACAGCAGCTCCGAAATCTTTTTTAGTATCCATTAGATGTCAGGTTTTTAGGAGATACACGAGTCGAATTTTGCATCTTGGTTTTTAATATAGTTTTAGCTCTATGTAAGTTAGATTTTGAGGTGCTTATACTTATGTTCAAGAGTTTTGATATCTCTTTATGAGAATAGCCATCTAATTCGTATAAATTAAATACCAATCGATATTGGGGCGGGAGGTCTTGAATGTGTTTTAAAATTAGATCTAACGGAATGTGCTCAAGTGCCTCCATATCCATCAAGGACTGATCTTCAAGGATATCGTTATTAATCACAATATTTAAATGACTATCCTTTTTATACTTATCTATGGCTTTATTAATCGTGATTCGTTTTATCCAGCCCTCAAAAGAACCCACACCTTTGTAGGTTTTTATTTTTCCGAAGATTTCCAGAAAGGCATCTTGTAAATTATCTTGAGCTTCTTCTTTGTTTCTACAGTATTTTAGGCATAAAGTAAAGAGGTCATCTTTATACATTTGGTATAACTGACTTTGTGCCTTTAGGTTATGCTTTTTACAAGCTTTAATTAACTGTTCTAATCCCAACTATTAGCTGCTCTATTCAAATATGTATTCTATTGTAAATCTACTAAATATATCACCTTCAATTATCATTCGATAATCGCTTAGTGTACTATAGTTTTGTTCGTTATATGTATTGATGAATTCTGCTGCCATGTCAACATTACCGAAGAATGATGAATCATAAGTATCAAACGTGTTAAATGTTTTATATTTTGAATTGTAATTATTTAAGGCACTCGAATTATCCTGATGCTGGCTGCTTAACATTAAAACTTCTCTACCAAACGTAGCGTCATATATGATACCAAGCGTGTTTATACCAGTTTCATAAGTGTATGTGCTTGAAATAGTATTAAAAAAAGTACCATTGTCTATAAGCTCATAACCCATTGAAGATATAATATTATTGTTAGAGTCGTAAGTATGTATTGTTCGGTTTGTATAATCTGTAGAAATTCCAGTGGATTCAGTAAATATAGCATTCAAATTACTGTCTAATACAATCTTACTGGTGTAATTAGTTTCATAGGTGATGCCGTCTGTACTTTGACTAGCGATGCTATAAATGGTGTCTTGGGTATGAATATAATTGCTTTTGATGTATAAGGCTTGCGGACTGGAATTTTCTGTTATTTCTCTGAAATACTCAATAAGATGGCCATCGTCATCATAAGTAAAATGCTTTTTTTCTATAAGTAAACCATCAGAAAAGTTTGAAATTTCTGAAATTCTATCATTCTCATAGGCATAAATTTTATGTCCGCTAGAACCCGTTTCAAGGCTTTCTCTTTGAGAGGCAATGATTTTATTGTTTTCAACAGTATAGGTTTTTCTTAAAGTTACGGTATTGGGCTCGTTTTGTGTGTTGTAATTCTCAACAATAAATGTTGTTACTATAGGTTGTGGTTCTGCTACTGGTTCTGTATCATCAGATGAGCAGGATAGGTTAACTAATGTCAAAAAGAGGATGCAAATGTAAATTGATGTTTTCATATTGATTGTTTACCTATAGTCTGAAAACATCAAAAAAGGTTGCGTGGTATCGTCAATTATTTTAAAATTATTTACAAATAACGCCTCTCATCTTAGATAAAAGGCGTTGTTTAATTGAATAAAAATTCTATCGTATATGATGGGAACAGTTAGCTTTTGGTCACCAACCCACGAGTTAACCATCCTCTTCTGCTCGCCGTTGCAATGGCATAAGGTGTAATCCAGAACAAGCCAAAGGTATAGAGAATACTGTAAGTATATGCCCAAATAGACTCTGATATCTTGTAGCGATTCGCATAAAAAATGACAGAAAAGGTTGATAATACTAAAATGCTCATAAATGTAGAGCCCAGAAATAACAGAGGATGTGTGATGATGAAAAATAGCATAATGAGTAAAAATGGATAGCTTAGAACGATTTCTAACAGTTGACTTATAAATAGCAAGCGGGTTCCAGCTTTTTTTCCATCTCTAAAATTTGTGAACACATATTTTCCCATTTCTATGTTCTCTCTTACATTGCTTCGTCCCCATCTGATAAACATCTTGTATAAGCCTGTATATTCTTCAGGAACATTGGTATAAGCTACTGCGTTTCTTTGAAACAGTACATGTTTACCTTGCTTTAATATCATGTTTGTCATTGCGCGATCTTCACCTATATCTGAAGGTTTGCCTCTAAAGGTCTGGTTGATCCATTCCGGTAAGCACTGATGCACAGCAGAACTACGATATGCCGCTAAAGCTCCTGGTGTGCATAGTACAGATTTTAAGTTGCTTTCGGCAGAGCGAATAAATTCAAAACTTAAAACAAAACTAACATCCAGCATTTTAGGAAGCATTGCTTTTTTGTTGTTTAGTACTCTGATGTTTCCTGCAACAGCACCACAATCTTCATGCTTAGCAAAGGGACTAACTAAATGTCTTAAGGTGTCTTTGTTTACAATAGAATCACTGTCGACAGTTACAAATATTTCACCTTTTCCGAGGTTAAACCCACGATATAAAGCATGACGTTTTCCTTGATTTTCAGGTTGCTGGAGTATAACTAAGCGATCACCTAACTGTTGTTTTGCATCTTGCATCCATTCCCATGTGTCATCTAAACTTCCATCATCAATTGATAATAACTCAATCTTATCTTTAGGATAATCACTCTCTGCTAAACTCATTAAAGTATCCCAAACTTGTTTTCCTTCATTGTAAGCTGGAACAATAACTGTGCAAGTTGGCAGCTCATCATCTGAAACGGAAGCCACAGGTTTGTATTTAAAATAGTTATAGAGCATGATAAAGAATAATACTATTCTAAAAGCAACTAAACCAGTTGTTACTGAAATGAAAAGTGCGCCCCAAAATGACTTAAGGCGATTGGAGTTTATTATGTTGAAATCGTTATGAAAGACGCTAAAAAAATAAATACCAATACTTATCAATACAAAAGAACTGAATATTGCAGATAAGTTACGACGCTGAGCATTATCACGAATGTCTATATTGAAGCGTTTAAAAAAGCAGGAGTAGGCTTCTGAGAATGTTTGGTGGTTTATTTTTGAAACTGATTTTGGTTGTTTTGAAGTAATTTTTTTTAAAATCATAAATTAATCTTGATGTTTTAAATGTTGCACTTTCCAAGATTTACGTTTGCAGTAAGGATTTAGATTTTTTTTAATATTTTTTTATGATAAATGATGTTATTGAGTTTGTTTAAAGAAGGCATAAAAAAAACCTCACTAATAGCTAGTAAGGTTTTTTATCGATTATTATAAAAAGAACTTAATCTTTTTTGTCTTCTCTTGGTTTGCGATCATCACGACGATTATCACGTCCGCGATTATCTCTTCCTTTGTTATTATCACGTCCACCGCGATTATTGTCTCTAGGAGGTCTAGCGACATAACCTTCAGGCTTCGGTAAAATAGCTTTACGAGATACTTTCTCTTTACGAGTTCTAGAGTCTATTCCGAAGTATTTTACATCAAAAACGTCTCCCATGTTAACGACATCAGATACATTTTCAGTACGTTCCCAAGCTAATTCAGAAACGTGTAATAAAACTTCATTTCCTGGTGCTTCAGTATATTCAACAACCGCTCCAAAGTCCAACATTTTGATGACTTTAACTTCGTAAACACTACCAACTTCAGGCTTAAATAACAAGGCATCAATTTTTGCCATAACAGCATCAATTCCTTTTTTACCAACACCTAAAACTTCAACGATTCCTTCTTCAGTAACAGGATCTTCGTTGATAACGATAGTTGTATCAGTTTCTTTTTGTAGTTCCTGAATAACTTTTCCTCCTGGTCCAATTAACGCACCAATAAATTCATTAGGAATACGTCTGGTTACCATTGTAGGTGCATGATCTTTAACATCTGCATTTGGCACAGCTATCGTATCAGTCAGTTTTTCTAATATATGTAAACGACCGTCGCGTGCTTGTTTTAATGCATTCACTAAAATCTCGTAGCTTAATCCTTTGACTTTGATATCCATTTGGCAAGCAGTGATACCATCAGCAGTACCTGTTACTTTAAAATCCATATCTCCTAAGTGATCTTCATCACCTAAAATATCAGATAAAACCGCGTATTTTCCAGAATCAGCATCAGAAATTAATCCCATTGCAATGCCCGAAACCGGTTTCTTTAATTGTACACCAGCATCCATTAATGCCATTGTTCCTGAACATACAGTTGCCATAGAAGACGAACCGTTAGATTCTAAAACTTCAGAAACGACACGTACTGTATACGGACAATCTTCAGGAACCATTCCTTTTAATGCACGTTGTGCTAAGTTACCATGTCCAACTTCTCTACGAGATGTTCCACGAATTGGTCGTGCTTCTCCAGTTGAAAACGGCGGGAAGTTATAGTGTAAATAGAAACGTTCTTCACCTTCAAAAGATGGCATATCGATTTGATTGGCTTCTCTAGAAGTTCCTAAAGTAACTGTCGCTAATGCCTGAGTTTCTCCACGTGTGAAAATTGAAGATCCATGCGTCGATGGTAAATAATCTACTTCACACCAGATTGGTCTGATTTCATCAGTTTTACGACCGTCTAAACGCAAGCCTTCATTTAATGTTAAATCACGCACAGCAGCTTTTTCAGCTTTACTGTAATATTTGGAAATTAAACCACCAAAATCTTCTATTTCTTCTTCAGAAAAAGAGGCTTTGATTTCTTCTTTAATTTCTGCAAATGCAGCACCTCTTTCGTGTTTTGAAGATCCTGCTTTTGCTACAGCATATACTTTATCGTATGCCATATCATGAATCTTCTTTGCTAAATCTTCATCGGTACGTTCTGGCTCGTATTCACGAACTTCCTTTTTACCGAAAGCTTCAGCTAATCTTACTTGAGCAGCACATTGCACTTTGATAGCTTCGTGAGCAAACTTAATTGCTTCAGTCATTTCTTCTTCAGAAATTTCATCCATTTCACCTTCAACCATCATGACCGAATCAGCAGAAGCTCCAATCATCATATCGATATCAGATTCTAATAATTGTGCTCGTGTTGGGTTGATAACGAATTCACCATTGATACGTCCAACTCTGGCTTCAGAAATTGGGCATTCAAAAGGGAAATCGGATAACTGAATTGCAGCAGAAGCCGCTAATCCAGCCATAGCATCTGGCATTACATCGTCGTCATGAGACATTAATTGAATCATAACTTGTGTTTCAGAATGATAATCTTTTGGGAATAACGGACGTAAAACACGGTCTACCAAACGCATGGTTAAAACTTCACCGTCACTTGGTCTGGCTTCTCTTTTGAAGAATCCTCCAGGATAACGTCCCGCAGCAGCAAATTTTTCTCTGTAATCTACTGTTAAAGGTAAAAAGTCTACATCTGCCTGTTTGTAATTGGAAACGACTGTACATAATAACATACATTTTCCAGATTGCACAACAACACTACCATGTGCTTGTTTTGCTAATTTTCCGGTTTCGATAGAAATTTCTCTACCGTCACCTAGGTCAATGACCTCTCTAAAAACTTTTGGAATCATAAATTTTTTAATTCTATTTTGCTGGGCATTGAGCAATGTCATAGTGCACAGCAAAAATGTTAAACAATGGTCGTTGTGTTGTAGTTGTTGTTGTAAGACTCGAAAGTCATGACCAATGAAAAACCTTTTGTCTCGAACTTGATTCGAAATCTAGCTTCTTATTTACGATGTTTATACTCTATCGTACGAGTTGTTATATAAAAAAAAGAGGCACGAAGCCTCTTTAATATTATTTTCTTAATCCTAATTCTTTAACTATCGCACGATATCTCATGATATCTTTCTTCGTTAAGTAATCAAGTAAAGCACGACGCTTTCCTACTAATTTTACTAATGAACGCTCAGTATTAAAATCTTTACGATTGTTTTTTAAGTGTTCAGTTAAGTGGTTAATTCTGTAAGTGAATAAAGCAATTTGTCCTTCAGCAGAACCTGTGTCTTGTGCGCTTTTGCCGTGTTTTTTAAAGATGGCTTCTTTTTCTTTTTGATCTAAATACATGCTAATATTGTTGTAAATGATTGTTATGTACGTTGAAAGTCTTTCTTTCAAGCGGCAAATATAGTAATTTTTAATGATTTACAAGATGCTCAAACTTTTATTTTTAGTCTGAAATTAAACGTTTTCAGTTTTGTTTGGTCTTAACATTATATTAACATCAAAAATTAAATTATGAAAGCAATGACAAAATTAATGTTCACCTTAGTGGTTTTAGGTTTGACATTTACAAGTTGTAGTGATGACGGCTCATCATTACCAGAAGAAGAACAAAGTGTAGATATTTCTGAAGTAGCTTTATCTTCAGAAGTTGATGCCGCAGCAAGTGTTATTGGTGATATTATTATCGATGCTTACGAAGGGCAAGAGTCTGATGCTCTAAACCGAACAGATGGACAGCAATCTGGTTTGCCCGATTGTGTTACTATTACTGTTGTAGTTCAACAAGGATTTAGAGAAGTAACCGTCGACTTTGGTACCGAAGGCTGTGAGGTGCATGGACATGTGCTCAAAGGTCAAATCGTATTTTCTTATACCAGAGACCCAGAAGCTCAAGAAATTTTAATAAGCTACAGTTTGGTAGACTTTTTCTTTGATACAAAAAATATCATTGGAAGTAAAACACTACTGAAACAATTATCTAATGACAATGGTAATCCACAATTTACACATACTCTAGATTTAACAGTCATCTGGCCAAATGGAGCTCAGGCGAGTAGAGAAGGGGTTAAAGAAAAAGAATGGGTTGAAGGTTTTGCAAGTGGTGTTTGGAGTGATAATGTATTTGAAATTTCAGGGTATTGGACAACGACTTTTGTTAATGGAAATATGCACTCGTATGAAGTTGTAACACCTTTACGACGCGAAGTAATTTGTTTCTATTTTGTAAGCGGAAGTGTAGATGTACAGCGAACGAACTTTGGAGGTGTGTTTGATTATGGATCAGGTGATTGTGATAACGAAGCTACATTTACTACAAATAATGGGAATGTGATTGATGTATTATTAAATTAATTGGATTGTTAATTTAAATCAAGTCCATAAAAAAAGCGAGCCATCTGGCTCGCTTTTTTTATGCTCTTATCGGTTGATTTGTAATTAAATCAATATATAAATTCACTCTGTCTTTTAAATCTTTACGATGTGTGATGAAATCTAGAAAACCATGTTCTAATAAAAACTCTGAGGTTTGGAAACCTTCTGGTAATTCTTGACCCGTCGTATCTTTTACAACACGAGGTCCAGCAAAACCAATTAAAGCACCTGGCTCACTAATATTAATATCTCCTAACATGGCAAAAGAAGCAGTAGTACCACCTGTAGTTGGATCGGTACATAATGAGATATATGGAATACCTGCATCTGCTAATTGCGCAAGTTTCACTGACGTTTTGGCTAACTGCATCAATGACAGTACAGCTTCCATCATACGAGCACCTCCAGACTTAGAGATAATCATAAACGGAACTTTATGTTTTAAAGCGTAATCAGCAGCTCTGGCAATTTTCTCTCCAACAACACTTCCCATAGAACCTCCAATAAAAGAGAAATCCATACAAGCAATGACTAAATCATTGCCTTTAGATTTTCCAACTGCAGTTCTAACAGCATCTTTGAGTTTGGTTTTTTCTTGTGCAGCTTTTAAACGGTCTGGATATTTTTTTGTGTCTTCAAATTTTAAAGGATCTTTAGATGTTAAACTAGCATCTAACTCTTTAAATTTGTTGTCATCAAACAAAATTTCGAAATATTCTTTGCTTCCTATTCTAACGTGATAACCGTCTTCCGGACTCACATAAAAGTTCTTTTCGAGTTCTTCAGTATCAATTATTTTACCTGTTGGAGACTTGTACCACAGCCCTTTGGGTGTGTCTTTCTTCTCCTCGGTAGAGGTAGTAATTCCTTTTTCTTTCCTTTTAAACCAAGACATTAAAAACGATTTTAATTAATAGTTAATTATGCAAAGTTATAAAGTATTTACATTATTTAGGTCTTCAAATGCCTTTTTTAAGCGTTCAACAAAAGCATTTTCTCCTTTTCTAAGCCAAACTCTTGGATCATAATACTTTTTATTTGGGACATCATCACCATCAGGATTTCCTATTTGTTGTTTTAAATAAGCTTCTTTTTCTCCCATATAATCACGAATACCACTCATAAAGGCGTATTGCATATCGGTATCGATGTTCATTTTTATAACACCATACCCTATGGCTTCTCTAATTTCTTCTACGGTAGAACCTGATCCACCATGGAATACAAAATCAATATGATTATGTGGTAAATTATGTTTCTGAGATAAGTATTCTTGAGAGTTTTTAAGAATTTTAGGAGTAAGTTTTACATTTCCTGGTTTGTAAACACCATGTACATTTCCGAAGGCAGCAGCAATTGTAAATTGATCACTAACTTTAATTAATTCTTCATAAGCATAGGCGACTTCTTCAGGCTGCGTGTATAATTTTGAATCATCAACATCTGTATTGTCAACACCATCTTCTTCACCACCAGTAATTCCCAATTCAATCTCTAGAGTCATTCCCATTTTGCTCATACGCTCAAGGTAAGTTTTGCAAATTTCAATGTTTTCTTCAAGAGGTTCTTCAGATAAATCAATCATATGAGAACTGTAAAGCGGCTTTCCGGTTTCTTTAAAATGTTGCTCACTCGCATCTAACAAACCGTCAATCCACGGTAATAATTTCTTTGCACAATGATCGGTATGTAAAATAACAGGAACACCATAAGCTTCAGCCATTAGGTGTACGTGTTTAGCTCCTGCTATTGATCCGGCAATAGCTGCTTTTTGATCTTCATTGCTTAAGCCTTTTCCGGCATTAAATTGAGCGCCTCCATTTGAAAATTGAATAATTACTGGTGCATTTAATGCTTTGGCTGTTTCTAAAACACCGTTAATTGTGTTAGACCCAATAACGTTTACAGCTGGTAAGGCAAAGCCTTTTTCTTTAGCTAGATTAAAGATGTCTTGAACTTCGCGACCTGTAGCAACTCCTGCTTTAATATTGTGACTCATGATTTCGTTTTAAGTTGAAAATTTAAAAACCAAAAATAAGTAAAATTTGGCTAATATGTTAGGTTTTTTAAGACTTTGAAGTTGGTGAAACGCACGAAAACGTTATAGTTTAAGAATTGCAATACAATCTTGTTAAAGCGGTTAAAAAGGATAGTTTACACCAATATTGTAGACGGCATTTCCAAAGTTATAATCTTTAAACCAACGGTTGCCAAGTGGTCTAGACGGGTCATAAGTTTTAAACCCAATATCTCCCCTTAAAACAAAGAAGCTAAAATCGTAGCGAATACCAAAACCAGAACCAACAGCGATATCTTTTAATGAGCTGAAATCATCAAAAGTTGCTTTGTCGTCTTCAACATTGTCAAAAACATTCCAGATGTTTCCTGCGTCAATAAATACTGCGCCATTAAATCGCCCTAATAGATTAAAACGTTGTTCGGCACTTAATGTTAATTTCAGATTGGCTTCATTAAATTCATTTGTAGATAATGAACTCCCTGGCCCTAAATTATAGGCTGTCCATGCTCTAATGTCATTTGGGCCTCCAGCAAAGAAACTTTCGGCAAATGGAATACTATTAGAATTTCCGTAAGGAATAGCTATTCCAAAATACGTGCGAATAGCAAATTCATTTTTTCTGCCTAAATCCCAATGTTTTATATAATCAACTTCGGCTTTTACATATTGAGAAAACGGAACGCCAAATATTTCATATCTGCCATCATCATTTTTGTCTAAGTTTAAAACACTCGACAAGTTAGAAAGTAGGTTTCCGGCAAATTCTGCACGAAGTCTGATAATGGAGAAATCATTATCAAAGATGTTTTCTCTTCTGTTTTTAATGTAATTGAAACTTGATGAAAAAATAAGGTTGTCTTCTGTTAGTCGGTCTTTACGCTGTTTGATGTTATTTACATCAATATAATCGTCATCTGTAGGAACTAATGAGGTATTCTGGTTAATAACATCATCAATAAAATCATCGGCAGGATCAAATTCGTTAGCCAGACTAAAATCAACCAAACTCTCATCATTACCAATATATCCAACGTCTTGAGCGATGGTATTTAACCTGTCAAAAGAGGTGGTGTATACACCAAAATAGTTAGCTGTATTTAGATTTTTCACATACTGAACATTAAACAAATCCAGATTATTAGTCACTTTAGTTGTAGGATACCAATTGTAATTTACGGTTCCAGTAAAGGCTTGTTTGTCTAATCCGATATTTTGCTGACTCGTAGCACTAAGATTGATTCGCGTACTTGGAGACATGTATTTCGGAATGATTTTTTCGGTATTAAAAGGAAGAAAAAACCTAGGGATATTTAATCGTAGATTACCACCAATTTCATTGATGTCAAAAAACTGATCTTTAGTATCAGATGCATCTACAGACGATCCAATAGCGCCAAGTCCGGAAATTTCTAAAGTTTCAGCACCTCTAAAAATATTTCGAATCAGTAAACCTGTGTTAAAAGCAAAACCGACAGTTTGAATATTACTTTGCGAGATTTCAAAACTGGTTGTGAGCTCAAATTTTTTCTTCGGAATTAAATACACATTTGCAGTGAGCGTTGTATCGTTCTCGTTTTCTACATATTCAATTCTCGGGTACCTAAAAGCCTGCAACTGGCTGAGGTAACGATAGGTTCGCGTTCGGTCAAGATCTTTAAATACGTCGTCCTTATTAATAAATACAGCATCAGTTATAGCTTTTGGACGAAACTTTAATTTTTCAAAACTATAGAGATTATAATTTTTAAACTGAACCGAATCGGTGATTATCGAATTGCGGTTTTCGTTTTTATAATCGGTATAAATATTAACGTCTTTAATTTTATAGATCTTAAATGGAATGCGTTGCACAGAATCTTCAGTTCTGATTGCTCTGTCAGCAATAATTAAATCGGTAAATACTTTTTTATTAGTGTCTATGGTGTCAATTTCAAAAGTGATATAATCCTGACCAAAATGGTAAAATCCAGAATTTCTAAGTTTCTCAGTTAATCGATCACGTTCAGCAGAAAAATTAGCATCATCATATTGCTGTCCTTTTTTAATTAAAGAACTACTCTTGAGACGTAATTGATACAGCGAATCAATAACAGGAGTTTGTATGTTTGATGTAATGGAGTCTAAAATGTAGGGGTCACCAGTAGTTACTTTATAGGTGACTTTAGCCCGTTGATTACTGTCCTTTTCAGTTTCAAAATCGGTTTTGACATTGAACCAGCCTTTACTAAAATAATATTTTTTAAGCGCTAGAGCTGTTTTTTCAGCACGTCTCTCATCATAAATTGCAGGAGGTTCTCCTGTTTTTTTGAGCCAGCTATTAAAGTTTTTCTTAGATCTTATAAGGGCTTCATATTGTTTGATTGATAACAGATTTTTAAGTCCGGTTTTAGGATCTTCAGGGTTTCTGTATTTAGCATTGAGGATAGAATCAATATTAGGTCTTGCTAAATTATAAATATGAACACGAAGCGGAATGCCTAAAAGTTTACCGTTAGGTTTTTGATAGATTAAATTGTTAACGGTTTCGGTATTATTCTTTTTATCATCAACCAAAACCGTGTTGCTCACCAATAAGTGCTCATCTTTTTTGACGCGCTTCATCACATCACAAGACAATGAGGTGTATATCAGGCAGTAAATGAGTATCTTAGAAAAACGTAATTTCAAAAAAGAAGGTGTTTGCATTTAAATTCAATTCAAATTTACAGTTTTATTATATTCTAAACTCTTTATGATAACAAATAATAGACCAAAAAAGTATTACTTTGTATTTTAGTTAACACATCCCGATCATAAATACATTTTAATGCTATCAAAAAATCACATTAAATTAATAAGAAGTCTGAGTCAAAAAAAGTTTAGAGTTCAGCATCAGTTATTTGTGGTAGAAGGTATTAAAGGCATACAGGAGTTTTTGAGCTCTAGTTTTGAGTTGTATCAGTTATTTTCCACAGAAGCTATTTTTGATGCAGAAATCATAAAGGTTTCAGAAGAAGAACTTCAAAAAATAAGCAGTTTAAAAACGCCAAATACAGCTTTAGCTATTTTTAGAATTCCGAATGTAAAACCTACAGATTCTAGCGGATTAATTTTGGCATTAGACGATGTAAGAGATCCAGGGAATTTAGGAACCATTATCAGATTATGTGATTGGTTTGGGATTAAGCAATTGATATGTAGTAAAGCTACAGTCGATTGTTATAACTCCAAAGTTGTGCAAGCTACCATGGGATCTTTAACACGTGTGGCGATTCAATATGTAGATTTAGAAGATTATCTCAGTGCTTATGAGTTTGATATCTTCGGAACCTTTATGGACGGCAACTCCATTTATTCTGAAGCTTTACCAGAGCAAGGTGTGATTATAATGGGCAATGAAGCTAATGGGATTTCTTCAGCCACTGAAAAGCTAGTAACTACACGATTGAGTATCCCAAGATTTGGTAGCCTTAAAGCGACAGAAAGCTTAAATGTAGCAACTGCTGCTGCTATTGTATTGAGTGAGTTTAGGCGTTTTTCTACTGAAATGTAAAATTCAAGAAAATACCACGAGTTTTCATTGTCGTGATGTTGCTGGTCCATGGGCTATCAGGATCTTCATCCCTAATAAGTTCGTCATTAAGAGCAAATACTCCTCGAATTGATGGTGTAAATTTAAACCACTGGTTGTAGAAATCGACACCAATTCCTAATTCGTAGAAGAGGACATTTTTCTTTGTTCTAAATTGTCCGGCAGCATTATCATCAGGGTTTTCTTCATTACTCGACAAGTTTAAAGCCATAGATAAACCACCAATAACAAATGGTTTGAAGTTGTTTAAACGCTTAGTAGAAACTTTTAGTAGTAAGGGAAAATGAACATAGGTAGATTTTACCTCACGTAACAAATCGTTATCTGAAAATTCTATTCCTGTAAAATAACTAGGGTCGTATTGTATGTTTCGGGTTGTAATAAATAATCCGGGTTCAAATCTTAAGTCTAAGTGGTCATTTATTCGAAGGTTTGATATTAAACCAACACTAAATCCTAAATTGGTTTCGACTAAAATATCTTTTAAGTCTTCTTCGTAATTAAACTGATAGTCATAACTGTTAAGTCCGAGATAAAATCCCCAAGACAAGGTTTTCTTATCAAAGTTCTCTATATTTTTTATTTTCTCTTTACTAAATAACTGAGCATTGACGCTTTGCGAGGCTATCAATAAGGTTAAAACTAAAAGTATGTTCTTCATAAATATCACGATAATGACGTGTTAACACTTTTACTATTTTGATGCTGTATAAATTGTAGCAACACCTAAAGTTTGAGGTTTGTCTTGCACGTTAATAAACCCAATTTTACGTAAAATATTGTTTAAAACCTCACCATAAGGAAAAACAGATGCAGATTCACACAAGTAAGAATACGCAGATTGGTCTTTAGAAAAGAGTTTTCCAATGGTTGGTAATACATATTTTGTGTAGAATTTATAGCCCTGTTTAAAAGGTGTTTTGGTAGGAACAGAAGTTTCAAGAATAACAAAAATACCGTTGGGTTTTAAGACTCTGTAAATTTCGGCAAGCCCTTTGTCTAGTGTTTCGAAATTTCGAACTCCAAATGCTACTGTAATGGCATCAAAGCTGTTATCTTCAAATGGTAAATTTTCAGAATCACCAATAACCATACTAATGAGGTTGTCGAGGTTTTTATGTTTAATTTTTTTTCTACCTACTTCTAGCATGCCGTCACTAATGTCTAGGCCGATAATTTCTTTAGCCTGAGTTTTGGCGAGACTTATAGCTAAATCTCCCGTGCCAGTAGCAATGTCTAAAATACGTTCAGGCTTTGTTTTAGAGACGATATCGACTACTTTATTACGCCATTTTATATCTATTCCAAAAGAAATAACACGATTTAAGCCGTCGTATTCTTTTGAAATATTATCAAACATTTGAGTGACTTGTTGCTTTTTATTCAAATCACTATCCTTATATGGAGTAACTTTTGAGGACATTACTTTTTTTTGGCAAATATACTCAAAACTAATAGCTTTAAATAATTTGTAGCTTACTTTTAGAAGTCTGTCAATCACATAATAATGTAGTATATTTGTATGTTTTTTTGAATATACATAATCAATGAAAATAATAATTGCAGGTGCAGGAGAAGTAGGATTTCATTTGGCAAAATTATTGTCTTATGAATCTCAGGAGATTACACTTATAGATACGGATAAGAATAGCTTAGCTTATGCTAACGACCATTTAGATATTCGGGTTATTAAAGGCGATGTAACGTCTATTTCCATATTAAATGAAGCACGAATAAACACGTCTGAATTATTTATAGCAGTAACGTCTTCAGAAACAACAAACATTACAGCTTGTGTACTTGCCAAGCAGTTAGGAGCTAAGCAAACTATTGCCAGAATATCAAATTCGGAGTTTTTAGATGAAAAAGATGATATTGGTTTTACCAAGTTTGGTATTGATGAATTGATTTCTCCTGAAACATTAGCCGCATCTGAAATTGAACTTTTACTCAATCAATACGGATTTAACGATACCTACGAGTTTGAAGAAGGCAAGTTAACCATGTTGAGTTTACGCTTATCGAGAACCGCAAGTTTTGTAGGTAAAACTGTGAGAGAAGCTGCCGAAGTTTTTCCAGAGTTACACTTTGTACCTATTGCGATTCAGCGATTTGGAACACAATATACCATCATTCCGCGAGGTGATACCGAATTTAAAGAAGGTGATAAAGTGGTGTTTATGACATCAAAAGGTGGTGATGAAGAACTATTCGAATTATCTGGGAAAGTCAAAACCGAACTTAAGAACATCATGATTCTTGGTGGTAGTAAAATAGGATATAAAACTGCTAAAGACCTATGTGCTAGCAAGTTTAAGGTGAAACTCATCGAAAGTGATAAAGAAATTGCATTTGAATGTGCCGATGATTTACCCAAAGCTTTAGTTATTAATGGTGATGGTAGAAATGTAGAACTCCTTGAAGAAGAGAATATCTCAGGTATGGATGCTTTTATATCTGTGACTGGTAACTCTGAAACTAATATCATGTCATGTCTGGTAGCCAAATCAAAAGGTGTTAAGAAAACAATTGCTCTGGTTGAGAATATGGATTATTACCAATTATCGCAATCTATAGGAATAGATACCTTAATTAATAAAAAACTACTGGCAGCCAATAATATCTTTAGATATATAAGGCGAGGAGAAGTTTTGGCAATGACGAAGTTAAGTAATATGAATGCTGAGTTGTTGGAATTTGAAGTCACTTCTAAATCTAAAATCACTCAAAATAAAATCAAAGATTTAGATTTTCCGCGTTCAGCAATTATTGGTGGAGTTATAAGAAATGATATCGGTATTATCCCTTTAGGAGATTTTCAAATAGAAATGGGAGATAAAGTTGTTGTGTGTTGTTTGCCAAGATCGATAACTCAAGTAGAACGCTTCTTTTTTTAATACCAAATCATGAAACTTAATTATAAAATCATTTTTCATTTCTTTGGATTGCTATGTCTTTTCAATGGTGGTTTTATGTTACTGTCTACACTAATTAGTGTGATTTATAAAGACGGTGTAACTTTAGAATTATTAGGAGCAGGTCTAATTGTGCTTTTACTAGGTGGAATTGCAATGTTGCTTACTAGAAAGCATAAAAAAGAACTCAATAAGCGCGATGGTTATATTGTAGTAGCTTTTGGTTGGATTGTTATGGCTCTTACCGGAACATTACCTTATGTGATTACTGGCGCTATTCCGAGTTTTACTAATGCCTTTTTTGAAACAATGTCTGGTTATACCACAACTGGAGCCAGTATTTTAAATGATATTGAATCGATCCCCAAAGGTGTGTTGTTTTGGAGAAGTATGACGCATTGGATTGGTGGTATGGGAATTATTGTTTTAGCGATTGCTATATTGCCTTTGCTTGGTATTGGAGGCATGCAACTGTTTGCTGCCGAAGCTCCCGGACCAAATGCCGATAAGCTTCATCCCAGAATTACAGATACAGCTAAGCGATTATGGCTCATCTATTTTGGATATACAGCTGCAGAAACTATATTGTTACAAGTTGCCGGAATGTCGTTTTTTGATGCAATTAACCACTCGTTGTGTACTTTGTCTACTGGAGGGTTTTCTACTAAAAATGCAAGTGTAGCTTACTGGAATGGTCAACCTGTAATTCAATATATTATAATCGTATTTATGTTTCTTGCAGGAACTAATTTTGTTTTAAGTTATTTTGCTTTTAAAGGTAAAGTACAAAAGGCTATACGCGATGAGGAGTTTAAATTGTATTTTAAATTCATAGCTTTTTTTACAATTATAGCGGCATTAATCATTTATTTTAGAGCAGATTTCTCTATATCCTCTATAGATCATCCTATGGTTTTAGGTAAAGGTGAAGCGTCTTTTAGACATGGTCTTTTTCAGGTTATCGCTATTGTAACAACAACAGGTTTTGTTACTGCAGATTATACATTATGGACGCCGTTTTTAGTGGTGTTCTTCTTTGGCTTAATGTTTTTAGGTGGCTCAGCTGGTAGTACATCAGGAGGTGTAAAAGTGGTTCGTCATATGATTATGATAAAAAACAGTTTCTTAGAATTTAAACGAGCGCTACATCCAAATGCCATTCTTCCTGTACGCTATAATAAAAAGGCGGTATCAAAGGGTATTGTTTTTAATATTCTTGGGTTTTTCATATTGTACATGTTATCATTTATTGTTGGTGCCTTAGTTTTTTCTATGTTTCAAATCGATTTCGAGTCGGCTATTGGTTTATCGGCTTCTAGTTTGGGTAATGTTGGTCCTGCATTAGGTAATTACGGACCAGTAAATAATTATGCCGAATTGCCTGCATTAGGAAAATGGTGGTCTGCATTTTTGATGCTTATTGGACGTTTAGAACTGTTTACAGTTTTGATATTATTGACACCTTTTTTCTGGCGAAACAGATAAATTTCAACTTTTTTTTAATAATTTTTTTACTTCGGAAATATTAATATTTATAGGTATTTCGGGAATTTTGTGTTGATTTTTAAGAGGTTAGAGCTCAGATTGTCTGTAACATTTATTTCAGATGTGCGTCTTATTTGTATAACCAATTAAATTAATCAATCATGGAATTAGTATTAACATCACAAAAATTAGAGCCTTCACCCAAACGTAGATTAGAAACAGAATTTGTTAGACCAGAAGGTTTATTAAATTCAAACTACAAGTCTGTTGTTAGATGTAATTTAAGCAACACAAATTCAACTTCAATCTTTGGTATTAAGCAGCGTGTAAAAAGCAGACAATATCAATTTACTTCAAATATCGATACACTTTTAAAACTGTCTGTTTTTGCAATAGTATTAGCTTTTATTATCTAAGCTAAAACATAGACATTTTAACTGGTACGATTGAGTTCTCACTCAAACTATCTTTTACATTTTCAATCAACACAATTTTGGCGTACAACTGTATTCCGAAAGGCTTGATGTACTATAAAGTTAACTGTTGGACTTCTGAAACTATTTCAGAATAAAAAAGATATTATGAGCTCAATAGGATCAATGAATGCTGTTATTAATAATAACAGAAAGCTATTAAAAAACGGAAAGCGAGAGCCCTTTACTAAAATGAATGGTGGCTCAGGTAAAAAGGTGAATTATAAAAGGTATGTTATGCCAGAAGTATCGCCTCATGTATTACGACGAGTACGTATTAAAACCAGAAGAGAAAACAAGCGTTTACTAATCAAACAAGTTATTATAGGTTTGATTGTGAGTTTGATAATGTTATATTATTTATATAGCTTCTAGGTGCGTATCACATAAAAAGCCGAATCTTAACAGATTCGGCTTTTCTTATGTTATTTAGTTCTGTGTTAAGAACCCACAGCGTCCTTAATTCTTTTTATTGCCTCAATAATTTGCTCTTGAGATGCAGCATAGGATATTCTTATACAATCAGGATTTCCAAAAGCGACACCAGTTACAGTAGCAACATTTGCATGTTCTAAAAGGTATAAGGAAAAGTCGGTTGCATTTTCAATTTTATGGCCTTTTAAGGTCTTACCGAAAAAATATGAAATATTAGGGAAGACATAAAAAGCACCTTCAGGAACATTTGTTTTAAAACCTTCAATTTCGTTCAATAAGCCTAAAATTAATTCTCGTCTTACTTTAAACTCATCAATCATATACTGAACTCGAGAAGGTGATTCGTTAAGCGCAGTAATCACGGCACGTTGAGCAATACAATTTGCGCCACTGGTAATTTGACCTTGCATTTTATTACATGCTCTAGCTATAGTTTCAGGAGCACCAATATAACCAATCCTCCAACCAGTCATTGCAAAAGCTTTAGAAACACCATTTACTGTAACAGTTCGGTTATACATATCATCAAATTGAGCCATACTTGCATGACCTCCCACAAAATTGATATGCTCATAGATTTCATCAGATACGACGACTATGTCAGGGTGTTTTTGTAACACATCTGCCAAGCCTCTTAACTCATCTTTGCTATATACAGATCCGCTTGGGTTACAAGGCGAACTATACCAAATCATTTTAGTTTTAGGAGTAATAGCTGCTTCTAATTGTTGAGGTGTTAATTTGAAGTCGTTGTCGATAGATGTTTTAACCTCTACAGGAACACCTTCATTAAGTTTTACAATATCACTGTAACTCACCCAATATGGGCAAGGTAAGATCACTTCGTCTCCTTTGTTTAATAATACAGCTGCAATGTTAGCTAAGGCTTGCTTTGCTCCAGTTGATACTACAATTTGCGAGCGTTCATAGTTAAGATTATTATCTCTTTTAAATTTGGTGATAATTGCATCTTTTAACTCAACATAACCATCAACAGGAGTGTATGAGTTATAGTTGTCGTTAACAGCTTGTATGGCAGCATCTTTTATAAAATCAGGTGTATTAAAATCAGGTTCACCTAAGCTTAAGCCAATAATATCTTTTCCTTCTGCTTTTAGTTCTCTAGCCTTGGCAGCCATGGCTAAAGTAGCAGATGTTGCCATATTGAGAACTCTATCTGAAAGTTGTGTCATTTAAAATAAGTTGATTAGTTAGCTCATTGCAGGTTTCATTCCCATTTGCTTTAAAAATCTAAAGTGGGCTACAATTGCTTTTCTAGTGGTTTTGTATTCTTTATACGGTAGATTAAATTCTTTTGCTGTGTCTCTAACAATTTTAGATATTTTTCCGTAGTGAATATGACTAATATGTGGAAAAATATGATGTTCTACTTGATGATTTAATCCGCCAGTATACCAGTTTATGATTTTACTTTTAGCTCCAAAATTCACTGTAGTTTTTAACTGATGTATTGCCCAGGTGTTTTTCATTGTGCCACTTTCCTCAGGTAATGGCATTTCAGCTTCATCCATAACATGAGCTAGTTGAAATACAACACTTAGGATTAAACCTGCAACATAATGCATGACAAAGAAACCAAGTAAAATTTTCCACCAGGCAATATCTAAAACAAGCATTGGAATGACAATCCATATAGAAATATAAATAATCTTAGAAATTACCAGTTTACTCCAGTTGACAATCGGATTTGGTAATTTACCATAAGATAGTTTTCGCTTCATGTATCGATACATTTGTTGAAAATCTGTAGTGATAGCCCAGTTGATTGTTAGTAAACCGTAAAGTAATACAGAATAGTAATGCTGAAATCTATGATGCTTTCTCCATTCAGAATGTTTAGAAAAACGTAAAATGCGTCCCGCTTCTAAATCTTCGTCATGACCATGAATATTTGTATAGGTGTGGTGTAATACATTATGCTGAACCTTCCAGTTGTACACATTTCCGGCAAGAATGTAGATGCTGCTTCCCATAAGGCGGTTCACCCATTCTTTGTTTGAATACGAGCCATGATTACCATCATGCATGACGTTCATTCCAACTCCAGCCATACCAATTCCCATTACAACGGTAAGTAGTAATTGCAACCAGCCCGGAATGTCCAGTGTTAGAATTAAAAAATAAGGCAATAAAAACATTGTAAACATCACAACCGTTTTTAGCCATATTTTCCAATTTCCCGTACGCTTTATATTATTTTCTTTGAAGTAATCGTTAACACGTTTGTTTAACGTTCTGAAGAATTTTGCTGAATCAGTTCTAGAGAAAGATAACGTTTGTTTAGTCATTGCTATTAATTTTTGAATACTAACGTCTGAAAAGACGGTTTCATATTTCGGAGCAAATATAATTAATAAATGCTGCCGTATTGGTAATAAAATGCTAAAAATATCCACATAAAAATGTATACTTTTGTGGAAATTTTAAAGAAATGGAGTTTGTACAGCATTATTTTCCAGATTTGACTGAAAACCAAATCCTTCAATTTAAAAAGTTAGAAGATTTATATAAAGATTGGAATCTTAAAATCAATGTCGTGTCTCGTAAGGATATTGACGAATTATATCTTAGGCATGTGCTTCATTCGTTGGGAATAGCTAAGGTGATGCGTTTTCAACCAAATTCTAACATTTTGGATGTTGGAACAGGTGGTGGATTTCCTGGTATCCCATTGGCAATTTTACACCCTGAATGTCAATTTCATCTGGTAGATAGTATTGCAAAAAAACTTAAAGTGGTTAATGAAGTTGTAGAGGGCTTAGGGCTTACAAACGTTAAAACGACTCATAGTCGTGTTGAAGATATTGATGAACAGTTTGATTTTATTGTGAGTCGCGCAGTTGCTGCAATGCCAACCTTTGTACATTGGGTTAAAGGGAAAATAGCTAAAAAACAAAACCACACACTTAAAAATGGTATTTTATATCTTAAAGGTGGTGATTTAACCGAAGAATTAGACAGTTATAAAACGGCAACGATATACAATTTGAGTGATTATTTTAATGATCCTTTTTTTGAAACTAAAAAAGTAGTGCATTTACCGTTAAAATATAAAGGGTAAAAAAAAGCTCCATTTTTTTAATGGAGCTCTTTTTATGTATTTAAGATTTAGAATGAGGTTGATAAACTTAAAGAGAAGCCTGTATTTTCTGGAACAAATCTACAAATACCACCAACACAAACAAGTCCTCCACGCTGTCTGCCATAACTAGCCATAACGCGAGTAGCGCCTTTAGTATAGCTTCCGCCAAAAGTGTAATAGTGTATTTGATTATCTTCATCAGGATTGCCGTAATTCCATATGTCGTTGGCATAAATACTTAACCTGCTATTAAAGTTATATTCTATAGTGCCGCCAGCCCAGTCTTCAGCTCTTTCAGAGAGTTGGTGAGAAATCTGATTTTAGTAACTAATATACATTTATAACATATAAAAAAGACTGGATATTTATCTGGTCTTTTTTTATTCATGTAATTGAGTTATCAATTTAACTATGCAATTGTGAACTGTTTAGTAGGCAATTATCATTCCTTTACGATAACTTACGATAACTTACGATAACACTAGAACAGGCATAAAAAAAAGCGGCTACAATAATTATAGCCGCTTTTTTTAATAGTTTGATGTCGATTTATTTCACAATAACCTTAGTTCTATAATTGTAATTATTTTTAGTTTCGATATTAAGAATATACATTCCAGAATCTAGATGTAATGGTAATGATGTTCTTTTTTCTAAAGTTTGACGTAATAAGAAAACACTTTTACCAGTAAGGTCTATTACTGAAATAGTAGCGTCGTCTATAACTTTATTGCTTAAGATGGTTAAATCATCTTCAATTGGGTTTCTTTCAATTTTTATTGATGCAATATTTTCAAAATCAGAATTTGATAAGGTTTCAGGCATAATTTCGCTTAAAGCAAAAGCGACATTTTGTTCAGTTAATTGTACATGATTTTCGTTGTCATCAGGCATATACCAATTAACAAAAGGTGTTTCATTTAATGTGTCTCCAGTGCTTCCTGGATCGCCTAAATCTATCGTATGGTACCAGTTTGATTCTCCTTGAGGAGAAGAAGACAGAGCCATTCCGCTAACGGAAGGAATAAAGCTGAACTTATCCAGTTGTAATGCTGTAAGAAAGCTATCAATTAGAGGGTCACCACCAAGTCCACTTGTAAATCCGCCTAAATCAAATAATCCACCTGAGGCAGCGTCCACACCATCTGTAAACGTAGGAGCTTGTGCATCAACTTCAACATCAATTAAAGTAATAGGGAAAATAAAAAATCCAGAAACATTTACTTTACTAATTAATTGAGCACCATCTGCTGTGGCAGGAGTTAAATTAATATTGATATCAGCATTCACATCTGATAATGGTGGAACATCAGGAAGTGCTAAATCTTGAATGGCTAAAGCAGAGAACCCTGGAGTAACATCAGTATTTGCAATAGACTTGTAAGGAGTTCCAATACCGCTACCGTTAATTATGGCAACATTTCGTGTGTTTTCTGGATAACCCGTTGTCGTTAGTCCGTTGATATGAGTTTCAAAGGTTGTTCTGTATGGATGAGGTTCTGGTAATAATTTAGTATCATCAAAAAGGGCATCTTCACCAGCTAAAAGATGAGTTTCAAAATGATCTATTAATAATTGTCTTGCTGCAGGAGATTTAAGAAGTCCGTTAACAACCCCTTGAAGTTCTACAATGTTCAAATCTTCACCTAAGCCAAAACCAAGGAAATTAAATTGATGTTGAAATCCTAAAGGGACATTAGCACCAAGGTGTGGAGAGTCAAAAGAAATCCATAATCTGGTTTCATGATTTTCTGATGCATTTTCCATGAAGTTTAGAGCATATCGTGAAATTAATCCGCCCATACTTGGGCCAATAATTACTAATTCTTCTTCACCAACTTTATCTGTATTGAGCGTGTTGATTAAATCAATAAGTAGCATTGCGTTACGTTCGATAAAATCTGCGCCACCATTTACTAATGTGCTTCCAGGATAGTCAAGTTCATCGATTACCATATCAGCATTGGTGTCAGTAGCATCATCAATATTTAATAATGTATTGTCACTTAATCTGAAATAAGATGGAAAGTTTAGTATCACAACATCAAAGCCTTCAGCTCTAACTAAATCAGCAAGGTTTTGATCACCACCTGACCCAGTGAAATCTAATAAACTATAAAGACCAGGAATTGTTCGTGTATCTCCAGGATCAAACCCATCTACTAAAATGATAGGTTTATCTAAGATTCCTGTTTCAGTATCTAAAAATATTTCGTATTCACCAAGCCCAGCAAAATCTGTAGCTCCAGAATAATCTCCCAATGGTGCTACTTGTGTAGATTCAAACTCAATAGTTTGAGCTTGAACAAGTAAAGGGAGGGTTAAAAAAAGTAAAGCGTATTTTTTTATCATGATTAACTAATTAATTGATTATGCAACAAGATACAAAGTTTCAATTAGTTAATTAGATGTTAGTTAATGTTTTAGGATTAAAAGCAAAAAAAATCCTCAAACTGTTAAATCTGAGGACTTTCTTTATAATTATTGATGTGTTTTACCCTAAAAATGGATAGCGATAATCTGTTGGAGTTACAAATGTCTCTTTTATCATTCTCGGAGAAACCCAACGTAAAAGGTTTAAAGCACTACCAGCTTTGTCATTCGTTCCTGAAGCTCTAGCACCACCAAAAGGTTGTTGACCTACTACAGCTCCAGTAGGTTTGTCATTGATGTAGAAATTTCCAGCAGAATTTTGAAGTGTTTTTGTGGCTTCATCAATTGCATATCTATCGGTTGCTAATACTGCACCAGTTAATGCATATTCGCTTGTTGAATCTACTAATTTTAAAGTTTCAGAATAGGCTTCTTCATCATAGACATAAATGGTAATTACTGGGCCAAATAATTCAGTACACATTGTTGCATATTTTGCATTTTTTGTAACTATAACCGTTGGTTCAATAAAATACCCCTTACTTTTGTCATAGTTTCCTCCAACGATGATTTCAGCATCAGTATCTTGTTTAGCTTGGTCTATGTATTTGGCTAATTTATCAAATGAGCCTTCATGAATTACAGCAGTAATAAAGTTGTTTAAATCTTCAGGAGAACCCATTTTAAACGATGTAACATCTTCAATAACGCGTGCTTTTACAGTTTCCCATAAATTTGATGGGATATAGGCTCTTGAAGCAGCACTACACTTTTGTCCTTGGAATTCAAAAGCACCTCTTGTGATAGCTGTTGCTACTTGAATTGGATTTGCCGATTTGTGAGCAATGATAAAATCCTTACCACCTGTTTCACCTACAATTCTCGGGTATGTTTTATAATTGTGAATATTATTTCCAATCTTTTTCCAAAGTTCTTTAAAAATATATGTTGAACCTGTAAAGTGTAAGCCCGAAAAGTCTGGACTATCCATCACAGTATCCGTAATCATAACCGGGTCGCCAAATACAACATTGATAACACCAGCAGGAACTCCTGCTTCTTTAAATACATCCATAATTACTTTAGCGGAAAATATCTGACTATCACTAGGCTTCCAAACAACAACATTTCCCATAAGTGCCATACAGGCTGGAAGATTTCCAGCAATAGCTGTAAAGTTAAAAGGAGTTACAGCATAAGTGAAACCTTCTAGCGGACGATATTCTAATCGGTTCCAGGCATCGCTTGTGCTTTCAGGTTGTTCATGGTAAATATCAGTCATAAACTGTACATTAAAACGTAAAAAGTCGATTAACTCACAAGCAGCATCAATTTCAGCTTGGTGAACCGTTTTAGATTGCGCAATCATTGTAGCTGCGTTAATTTTAGCTCTATAAGGTCCGGCTATTAATTCTGCGGCTTTTAAGAATATTCCAGCACGATGTTCCCAAGGTAATTGAGACCATGTTTTTCTTGCCTCTAAAGCTGTAGCAATAGCATCTTCTACATGAGATTTTTCAGCTAAATGATACGAGCCAACTACATGCTGATGATCATGAGGCGCAGACATGGTTTTTGTATTTCCAGTCGTTACGTCTTTACCATTTATATATAATGGAACATCAATTTTAGAATTCCACATCTCTTTATAGGCTGCTAAAACTGCTTCTCGTTCAGTAGAGCCAGGAGCATACGATTTAACAGGTTCATTTATAGCTATTGGTACATTGAAAAATCCTTTTCCCATTTTAATTTTAGTTTTTAAAATCCTTTATTATTTTGAGGTGCAAAGTTACGATTTTTTGACGACTAATGAATTCTCAACTATTAAAACGAGGTTAAAATAATCAGTATTTTTTTGTAAGTTGCTGCTAATATTTTTTATATGAACGACGGAATTATCCTAACCCTTGCATACCCTGAAACTATTGTCTCTCATGCCGAAGAATGGTATTCTCCATTTCTTAGATTCTTTTTTATTGGAAGTAAATCTCATGTAAGAGCTGGTCATGCAGCATTAGTATTAATTGATAAATCTACAGGGGTTTTAGAATATCATGATTTTGGTCGCTACATCACATCATCGCCAAATGGAAGAGTTAGAGGTAGAGAAACTGATTTCGAACTCAACTTTCCTGTTGTAGCCCAAATTGAAAACGGTAACATAAAAAATTTAGAAACGATTTTGAAGTTTTTAGCAACCCATCCAAAATTAACACATGGTGATGGTGATTTATACGCTTCTGTTTGTAATGCTATAGATTATAAAAAAGCGCGTTTACATATTGATAAAATGCAAAACAAAGGTTTTATTCGTTATGCCGCATTTATTAAAAAGGCTTGTAATTGTGCACGTTTTGTAACCGATAGTTTAATTGCAAGTGTAACTAATGGTGACATAGTTAGAAAGCTTATAAAATCAAAGGCATTTACTCCCAGTACTATAGGAAATGTGGTAATTGCTAATACTGAAAACCAGGTGTATCTTGTTTCTGAAGCTGGCGAAATTTCAGAATTTAATTCAACAGTAAGTAAAGAGAACAGACGTCTGTTTTTAGATGTTTTAAAAGGGTATAAGCCAAGTTTAAATGGTACTATTGAACCTAAACATAATAATATAAAGGGGTCTCACGCACAATGGTTAAGTGGTATTGCTGCTGGTGCCTGGTTTGAAATTTATGATTTAAATTTAGATGATAAGTTTAGATTTCGGCGTATTTCTCCTTACGGAAATATTGATTGTGATGGTGTTTACAAAGTTTGTTCAGAAGGTTTTGATATCCAATCAAAGTATGAGTTTATTCATTATTCAAATTGCCAGTTTTTTCATATCGAGCAAAATGATATGACTTTTAGGTTTGAGTTCCAGGAAAATTTTGACAGACCTTAATTAATAGCGAAAGGAGCACTTAATTTAAAGGTTGGAATAATAACTTTAAACTTGTTAGTGTTTGTAAAGTTAATCATGTTATAATGACCTTGCATAGCGCCAAAAGGAGAAGTTAACAAGCATCCCGAATTATAAGTGTGAGATTCACCAGGTTTTAAAACAGGCTTTTTTCCAATAACGCCTTCGCCTTCAATAATTTCTACATTATTAAGAGCGTCTAGTACTCTCCAATATCTAGAATTGAGTTGTACAGAATCTTTACTTTGGTTTTCAATAGTTACTTTATATCCAAAAGCAAAGTGCACTTTATAATTTTTATAAAATGTACCCTCAAATGATGTTTCGACAGAAATTTTAATGCCGCTAGTAACTTGTTGAACCATGAATTATCCCAATAATAGCCTACAAAAATAAGTAATTTCTTTCTAAATTGGTGACTTTTTTATAATAATGCAAATTTTTAACAAAATTTAGAAAAACAACCGATAAACTGAATTAAAAATCAGTTGAAATAGCAAAACTCTCAAGCGTTTTAAAAAAGTTGTGAATATCATCTTCTTGAAGTGAAGAATTTATAGTCACCATTCTAACAAATTCCTGGCCTCTAAAATTTCCGAAGCCAACCATAAGTTGTGCATTTTCATATAATGCTGTACATAATGTATTTGCAGGAATGTCTTTATAGTTAAAACATACCGAAATAGAATCATCAAAACTATATAAGGTGTAGTCTGGGTTGTTTTTAATATAAAGTCTGGCAATTTCGGCTAGTTTGAATTGATGATTAACAATAGATTCTAATCCTGTGGTACCAACAGATTTCCAGAGTGTCCATAGTTTTAAGGCATCATTTCTTCTACCACATTGAAGTGATGTTTTTCCTAAATTGAAACCATCATCACTAGTTTGATACAGGTATTCGGCTTCATTTGAAAAGGATTCGTATAGGTGTTTTTTGTCTCTGGTAACAATTATCGAGCAACTCAAAGGTGTCCCTAACATTTTATGGGCGTTTACGCTAAATGAATTAGTGTGTTCTATTCCTTTTACAAGGTGTTTATATTCTTTGCTGAAAATAACCGAGCCACAATAAGCACCATCTAGATGTAACCATAGGTTATGCTTTTTACAGACATTACTTATCGATTCGATATTGTCAAAAGCTCCTAGAACAGTAGTTCCTGCTGTTGCATTTACAAAAAAAGGTTGATAGCCCAGTTCAATATCTTTGATGATTTGATGGTCGAGGTCATGAGCTAGCATTTCGCCTTTTTCATTAGTTTTAATAGCTCTAACCTGATCTCTTCCAACACCTATGAATGAAGCGTTTTTTGCAATAGAATAATGAGAAACGTCTGATGTATACAGTGTCATTTTAGTGGAAATACCTTCATTTCTTACAGACGGATTGTAATTATCTCTAGCCATTAAAACAGCCATGTGATTGCTCATAGATCCGCCAGGAGCAAAAGTGCCATCTGCTGTTTCGGGATATCCAATCATGCTACAAATCTTTTTAAGAATGGTTTTTTCAATCCCTACCTGTGGTCCAGCAACCTTATAAGTGTACATACTGTTATTAAGCATGACTGCCAATAAATCGCCAAGTGTAGCCTTACTCATTCGTCCGCCAAACAATTGATTGAAAAATGAAGTTGAAGCCGTTTTTGGAGTGCTTTTAATGATAGCTTTAAGTGTGTTTTTAAAGCTATTGTCAATAGTTGGATTATCGTCAAGATTTAGATCTAATGTTTGATAAAGTTCGTTTGTGTTAATTGGAGAAGCAACAGGGTGATTTTGTTCTTCAGAAATTAGAAACTCAACAAGTTCGTTAAACAAATGTAAGTCTTTATTCATATTAGGAGATTGTTCTAAAATTTTGGCTCTGTGTAAATTTATTCCTATTTTTTCGGAATATTATATAAATCCCTTTAAATATCTATTTCAGACATTGAAACCGCAAACGCATATTCAAAAGCTTATAACACAATTGTCGGAGTCTCCAATAGAAGATTACAATGCTGTACTAAAAGATTTTGATTTTAGTTTGATTGATTTCACCGATTTTGAGAGCTGGTCTTCAAAACACTATACTCGAAATTGTATTTACAGAGATTCAAACTTTGAACTTCTGTTGTTGTGCTGGAATCCAAACCAAGCTACTGCTATTCATGGTCATGATGGTGAAGACTGTTGGGTATATCTATTAGAAGGTGAAATAGAAGAAGTTTATTATGCCTATGATGACAGTAGTGTTTTGCGTCAAGTAAATTCACAAAAATATGAGGCAAATGAACTCTCTTTTATGAATGACCGCCTTGGATTTCATAAACTGAAGAATGTTTGTAAAGGAAAATCGCTAAGCCTTCATCTTTATGCTAAACCTATCGATAATTGTGTGTGTTTTGATGAACGTTCTCAGGTATTTAATAATAGAGAACTTAGTTATGATACTCACAAACAATTATTGCTAAAGGATTAATTGGAGATATCAACCGAACTGGCTTCACCAAAACCTAAAAGTTGATCATAGCGTGCACCTAAGTCTCTGTAATATACAAGCACTTTATAATTGTTTTCTGTTTGCCAGAAATTTCCGCTAATTCGACCTTCATCTATAGCTCCCTTAGCATCTACTATCACATATTTGTAGTTATAAAACCCTTGCTTTAGTCTAATGACTCCAGTGTATCGTTTGCTATCACCATTATAAACGAGTTTGTTTTGTGGTTCTAGAGCGTAATTGTTGAAATTTCCGTAGATATATATTGAGCTGCCATCGGTAAGTTCAGGAAATAATAGTGAAAAGTGAACATCGGTATAATCGGCTTCAATATCAACATTGTCGCGATCAATTGCAGTTATCAAAAAATTACCATTAATATCTGGATTGTAGGTGTAGGGTTGGTTGTCTCGAGGACCATCAACAAAGAGATAGCTGTTATAAATGTCTTTTAAGTCAATAAATTGTACTCCAACATTAGCACCTCTAACATCCTTAGTCTCAAAAAAACGAAATTCATTGCTAGCCCAAAAAGCAGTCTCACTGGTGTATTTATAAATCAATTCTTTACCGATAGTATACTGAGGCTTTACATTTTTAATTGCAGTATTTAAGTTGTTGTTTTGAATAATTAAAGTATTAACAGTTTGTTTTGGGTTGTTTAAATGTAATGCTCCAGAATTTATGGTGATATCTAAACTTTGTTTACTTTCTATAAACCTCACATCTCGAGAGCGTTTTACAGCAACGCCAACACCTAATTGCTCTTGATAAATCATGAATTTTCTGGTAAATACAATATCTTCATTTTCGTTATAGATGGTAATGATATAGTTGCCGGTTTTTGTAAGGCCTCTGGTTTGTTGATTTGGGATTTGTAAATCATAATGAGAATAGAGTTGATAAGCATTAAATGAATTTTCATAATTCACTATTCTAAAATTATCAAAGCCATTCATGTATTCCATTTTAACCAAATTTGATCGAGTCCAATCATAATTATAGTGTTCAATAGTATAGTAAAAGTCAGGTTCATCAGTTGTGAGGACATCAAACTCTAAATGAAATGATTCTCCTAATCTTATGATAGGAAGTTGGCCTTGAGAAGATGTTCGACTTCGAAAGGTAATTGTTTTAATATAGTCTGGCGGATTGATTTCTTCAACTTGGCTAAATCCTTGAACTGTTGTTAAAATTGCTAACAGGAAAAAATGAATATTCTTGATCATTGTGATAATTTGATATGTAAAGATAAACAAAATCTATGCCTTACACATGTAGTTGTTTACTGACATTTATTTAAACCAAGTAATAACCTGTTAATTAATCACTAAAATTTTGTTAAGTAAAACTTAAGAAATTTTCCATTTGTATTTCATATGTTATAGAAATCATAAATAGAGTAAATTATTATCGGGATTAACCCAATCTGGACTATTTTTAGAGCGTCAATGATATATTTGTTTTTAAAAAAAACATGAAGTTAAACTGCCTGCTTACCGTATTGTTTCTTTTGCCTTTTTTCTATTTGAATGGCTTAGAAAATACTATTGCAGATGAATTAATGGAGCACTACGAATCTGAAAACTGCTATGAAATTTTACCATTACTTGAAGGGGTTATTTCAGAAAATTCAGACAATCCGTTATTCTGGTTTAACAAAGGGCTATGTGAAACTCAAGTTGAAGATTATTCGGCCGCAAAACAAAGTTTTTTAATAGCAAATCAATTGGATGTCGTTGAAACCGGTAAGGTGACTTCCGAACGACTTTACTATAATTTGGCATTAAGTGAATTAAAACTCCATAATACCAATGAAAGTCTAGCATATATTGAAAAAGCACTGCAACCTAAGAAAGTGCCTTCGCCAATTTTTCAAGATGGTAATTTTAGTGAATTGGAAGGAAATACAAGGTTTCAACAGCTTATGACCAAGTACAAGCCGTCTTTAAATCGGTGGACAAGTGTATTTTTATTTATTGTCTTTCAAGGTCTTTTGGTCTTCTCAATTTTAATTTTTAGAAAAAAAGGGAATAAGAGATCTAATATAATTTTAGGGTTATTCGTACTTTCATTTGCTATAACCCTTGCTATTTTTGTTTTGTACTGGAGTGGTTACATATATGTGTATCCGTTTACATACTTTGATGGATTGTTTAGAGTTATAAGTTATTTGTTTGGTCCGCTTTTGTTTATGTACATACAATCCTTATTCCCGGAAAGGTTGAACTTTAAGACGATATTCCATCATTTCATTCCATATATAATCTGTTTTCTGTTATATACTTCAAGGCTGTTTTTTGATATTTCAGATACAATTTTTGCACCTTTAATTGCAATGTTGTTTAATCCCTGGGTACGCGTATCACATATGCTCATCTATTTAGTGTTAATATATTTTTATGTTGAAAAGGAAAAAACTAACGTAGCCGATAATGTTAAAGTATGGTTACACTATTTGACCTATTCGTTTTTCGGTTTGATATTGTCCTATATATCGTATTTTATTTTGATTAATTTTTCGTTTTTTAATTTAGATTGGGCTTATATGATATCATTTATGATCTCTTTCTTTATTATCTTAATAAGTGTTATGGGATATATGCAACCTGATGTGTTTTGGGGGTTTAGTATGGAGCAAGTATTCACATTTGTGAAATATAAAAAATCTGGTTTGAGTGAAAGTTTGTCCTTAGAACTCAAACAAAAATTATTATCCTTAATGATTAACGAAAAAGTATATAAAGAAAACACAATAAATCTTGAACGATTATCTCAAAAGCTAGGGACTTCAAAACATAATACTTCACAGGTTATTAATGAGCATTTTAAGGAGAACTTCTTTGAGTTTTTAAACGATTTTCGAATTGAAGAGGCAAAAGAATTGTTGGTTAATGATCATAACCATTTAAACATTACCGAAATTTTATATGAAGTTGGGTTTAATAATAAAGTTTCATTTAATAATGCGTTTAAAAAGCGTACTGGGTTGACTCCGACTCAATACAAAAACCATATGCTAAGCTCTGCTTAAAACTTTTGGCTTCAGAACGAGGTTGTGTTATAGCTGGTTACATTAGTAAGTAGATAATAAATCCGTAGCATGTTTTTCAAGTACGCAAATTCCTGTCAATTACTGATGCACATTGTTGTGCACCGTTTTTCTCTAATTAAATGCTGTTTTTATAGTTTTGTTTCTGGAGCTGTCGAATTCAATCCTTTGAAAATTAACCATAAAGGAAGCATCAGTTGAATGAGTCCAATAGGCAGTAGCATATTCATGCTAATGCTATGTCCAAAAAGAGACAATACTACTTCAATAAACATAAGGAATACAGCTATTAATCCAATAATCGAAATGACTTTTGGAATTAATTTGGATACAAAAAGTGTATAGTATAAAATAAATACAGGGAAGCAAGACATAAGGAGGCTCAAATAGTGTGTCCACCAATGCTTTTTGTAAAACACATTGCCTAATGTACTTAATATATCAGGATTACCAAATTCATTTTTAGTATACTCTAAACTCAGTTCTAACATCGATAGTACACTAATATTGTCTATAGATATAGCTATAAATCCTAGTATAGTTGATGCCAAATACAAATAAGACAGAGTGATACTATATTTTTTAAAAATTGGTAATAAAATTACAGCTATAACAATAGAAATTATTCCACTAAAAAATAAAAGTAATGTCGATACTATAATTTTATTTGAGTTTTCAGAAGTAATGGATAGAAAATTATCTGAAAATAATACTGGACCTTGTAAGAATTGATACACTATAATTCCTGTTATAAATAAGAATAAGAACAATAGTCCTACAAGTCTTCCTGTTTTTTTATTGGATTTCATTTTTTTGATTGATTTATTGATTGATTGAGTATATGACGGTGTAAATTCTTGAATGTTACAATGTATACAAATTTTAAATTGCATACATAATCATATTTCAAAAACTGACGAAGTAAATTACTATCGGAAATAAGGAAATTATTATCGGGCTTACACTATTACAGGCATTAACTCTCTTTTTTTGTGCCAGCAATTGCAAAAGGCATGGTGGTGCTAGTGTGACTTATTATGCATTAAATCATGTTAACTTTAATTTCATAAGAGTAATTATTTTGAGTTAGTCTTCAAAAATAAACCACTTCACGGCCTGCCTTTTCATATTGCACTATAACTAACTCGTAATAATTAAAATTAGAATTTATGAAAGTAAAAAATTATGCTTTAGTGATGGTGCTCTTCTTTTTAAATACAGCAGTAATGTTGGCTCAGGAGAAAACGGTCACAGGTACAGTTACATCAGCTATTGACGCATTGCCATTGCCTGGTGTTAGTGTCATCGTAAAAGGAACTACGCGTGGAGTTCAAACAGATTTTGATGGTAATTACTCTATCAAAGCTAGTGCTAATGAAACATTAGTATTTAGCTATGTAGGAAGCAAAACCGTTGAGGAATTAGTAGGGAATAGATCTACTATTAATGTTGCAATGGCAGAAGATGTTGCTGCATTAGATGAGGTTGTCATTGAAGCCTACAGGACTTCAACAGCAGAGAAATCAAACATTTCTTCTACAACGATTACATCAAAAACGGTTGAAGCCCGACCAAATGCATCTTTCGCACAGACTTTACAAGGTCAGGTAGCGGGACTTAACATTACAACAGGAAGTGGTCAGCCAGGAGGCGATAGTACCATTAACTTACGTGGTGTATCTTCGTTATCAGGTAATACTGAGCCCTTATTCATTATAGATGGTGTGCCAGTAGATGAGGATAACTTTAGGAGTTTAAACCCAAATGACATTGAGTCATTATCTGTTTTAAAAGATGCTGGAGCAACTGCTATTTATGGAAATAGAGGTGCAAATGGTGTTGTACTTATTAAAACAAGACGAGGATCTTATAACTCTGGACTTAAAATCAACTACATCGGAACAACAGCGTTCTCAACATTACAAAATCACGATTATGACTTAATGAACTCGAGAGAGCAGTTACAGTTAGAGAAAGATTTTGGATCAGGATTTGGAGCAACGTTATCAGATGCAGAACTTGAAATAAGAGCGCAACAGACCAATACAGATTGGTTAGATATTTTCTTTGGAACAGGATTAACACAGAGTCATACGCTTAATTTAGCTTCAGGTGGAGAGAACATTAACTCGTTCACATCATTTGGATATACAGATCAGGAAGGTATCTTAAAGAAGGCTAGTACGCTTAAGCGTTTTAACTTCAGAAATAATATTTCTGGTAAATCAAGTAATGGTAAGTTTAACTACGGAACATCATTTACTTTAAACTACTCAGAGTCTAATGAGCCTAATGCTATTGGAGGAACTTCTGCAGGAGCAATTAACAGAAACTTCGTATTAGGAGCAAACCAGTCGGTACCTTACATTTCACCTGCATCTTATGTGCCAGGAGAAGGTGCTAACATTCCAGTAGAATTTGCTAATACGCCTTTATTCTTATTAGATAGAAGAGATACTTATACAAGACGTGAGGATGAGATTAAGATCATCGCAAACGTAAATGCAAGTTATAAGATTACAGATAACTTAACTTTTAGAACTTCTTTTGGTGGTGATTTTACAGATGAGCAATTATTACGTGTAGAGGCTCCATACTCATTCAATGCTGCATTATTTGCTGCAGATGGAGATAATACGCCAGGATTCTCAGATCAGGATTCATTCAGATCTGTAGCGATGAACTTCAATAACTCATTAACATGGGGTAAAGTATTTGCAGATAAGCACTCTATAGAGGTGTCATTATTTTCAGAATACTTTAAAGCACACAGACGTAGTTTCGGATTTAGACAATTAGGTTTTGATCCAGCAACATTCTCACCAGGCGATGGAGCATCGTTTGTAAATGATAATGCAGACAATGATAACTATGTAGATACAGGTAGAGCAACTGTAAGAGATGCTGGATTATTCTCATACTTTGGATTTGTGGATTATGATTACGATTCAAAATATGGATTCTCAGCAACATTACGTCGAGATGCATCTTACCGATTTGCAGCGTCAAACCGTTGGGGAACATTCTGGTCTGTTGCAGGACGTTGGAATATTTCAAACGAAGCGTTTATGGAAGATTCAATCTTCGATCAATTAAAGCTTAGAGCGTCTTATGGTACAACAGGTAACCAGAGAATTATCGCAGTAGCAGGACAGTTTGCATACTTTGCTGCACCAGATTTAACAGAGAACTTCTTTAACACAGGAGGACAGTATGGTGGTGTAAATGGTTTAACAGTAGGTCAGATTGGAAACAATGACTTAAAATGGGAAACTATTGTACAGGCCAATATCGGATTAGATTTCGCGCTTTTCAATAATAGATTAAGAGGTGCTTTTGATGTGTATGAAAGAACCACAGAAGATTTATTCTTCGGAACTCCAATTGCTCCATCATTAAATGGTGGTGTAACAAACTTAAGTGCAAACGTAGGTGAGTTAAAAAACAGTGGTTTTGATTTAGAATTACATTATGATCTTTTCAAGTCTAAAGAAGAAGACGGTTTAAATGTGACACTTAACTTAGTAGGGAACTACAACAAGCAAGAAATTGTTAGCTTAGGTGCTGGAGGCGATGTGCCACTTTCAATTAGAGAAGGAGGTGTCATCGGAGAAATTTTTGCAGCACCATATATGGGTGTTAATCCAGCAAATGGTAACTTATTGTTCTTAGATATCGATGGAAACTTAACAGAAGATATCACAACAAACGATCAAAGAGCAACAGGAAAGAACATCTTCCCAGATTATCAGGGTAGTTTCGGATTTGATGCTGATTATAAGAATTTCTTCTTTACAACACAGTTCAACTATACGATAGGTGTTTACCGTTCAGATTTTGATATGCAAGGTTTCTTAGATCCTACATCTATTGGTCAGTTTAGACATTCAAGAGATATCTTAAGAGCTTGGTCACAACCAGGAGATATTACTGATATTCCTTCGCTTAATGCAACAAATGCAAGTGATGAATTCTTATCTGATAGAAATATTAGAGAGTCAGATTACTTAAGATTACGTTTTATCCAGTTTGGATACAATGTACCTAAAAAAGTATTAGACAAAATCGGAT
>NZ_JACNMJ010000017.1 GCF_014526325.1 Psychroserpens algicola | reverse complement strand
GCCTAACAGTTTGTGAAGGTGTAATTCCAACCAACGAAGCATTGTTTGAAGCTTTAGAGGGCAATCCAGATGAAGGAGGTGTTTGGAGCGGACCAGAATCGGATGTATATACTTATACATTTGCAGCCTCAGGTTCATGTCCAGAAGTGTCAGCAACAGTAACAGTACTGTATTATGATGTGACACCAGACGATACAGCTTCAGGTGAAGTTTGTGAAGGCAATACCTATAATTACGAAGGAACAGAATACGAAGTAGGAAGCTATGACATTCCAAGAATTGATGCTAATGGTTGTCCGTATAAAACCGTATTAACAGTTACCGCTTATCCAGTGACACCAGATGATACAGCTTCAGGCGAAGTTTGCGAGGGCAATACCTATAATTACGAAGGAACAGAATACGCAGTAGGAAGTCATGATATCCCAAGAATTGATGCTAATGGCTGTCCGTACAAAACCGTATTAACAGTAACAGCATATCCTGTAACACCAGATGATACAGTTTCAGGTGAAGTTTGTGAGGGCAATACCTATAATTACGAAGGAACAGAATACGCAATAGGAAGCCATGATATTTCAAAAACAGATGCTAATGGTTGTCCATACACCACAGTATTAACCGTAACAGCTTATCCAGTAACAGAAGATGTCGTCAAC
>NZ_JACNMJ010000016.1 GCF_014526325.1 Psychroserpens algicola | reverse complement strand
AACTAGTTAGTGTTATGATTAGTTGCGGGATTCAGCCTTGCTACGTGTGGTTGGCTTGCCGAATTCCCTGAAAGGTAGGCAAAAGTAGTGGAAAAGGAGCAAGGCTGAACCAGACTGTTTTTCCGAGTTTTACTTACTTATAAATAAAAGTAAGAAAAAATCTTGTTCTTATCCAATTAGAGCAATTAATTATACACGCTGTTGTGTTTAGTAATATAGATAGTCATGGGATTTTATTAAAAAAAGAAAACTTCAGGACAATAAATACACCTTCAAGAATTCCAAATTTACGTAGTAACGAGAGACGCTACATGTTAGCATCTGAATCAGGTTTATGATTTTAAAATTATGCATTATATCATTAGATATGGTGTCGTTATTTTCAAAGCTGTCTGCAAGAGTTGTTACGTTTTTAGGATTCAACACTTTAAATGATAAGTTTTCGGTTAACTGCTTGACTTTGTCGAAAATATTCTATAACTTGACTCAAGCTTTATGCGAATAAAATTCGTATCTGAGAGTAAAACTCTCAAACGATTTCAATCGAAAGCTTGAAAATGTCAAAATTAGACAACAGTTTATTCCGTAATACATTTAGAGTTTTGATATTAACATGCAGCTCTTGCTGATAGCAATAAACCTGGGAAGATCCGAAAGTCTGGAGTTATTAAATACAACGT
>NZ_JACNMJ010000015.1 GCF_014526325.1 Psychroserpens algicola | reverse complement strand
GGAACTCCAATTGCTCCATCATTAAATGGTGGTGTAACAAACTTAAGTGCAAACGTAGGTGAGTTAAAAAACAGTGGTTTTGATTTAGAATTACACTATGATCTTTTCAAGTCTAAAGAAGAAGACGGTTTAAATGTGACACTTAACTTAGTAGGTAACTACAACAAGCAAGAGATTATCAGTTTAGGTGCTGGAGGTGATGTACCACTTACAATTAGAGAAGGTGGTGTTATTGGAGAGCTTTTCGTAGCGCCATATATGGGTGTTAATCCAGCAAATGGTAACTTATTGTTCTTAGATATTGATGGAAACTTAACAGAAGATATCACAACAAACGATCAAAGAGCAACAGGAAAGAATATCTTCCCAGATTATCAGGGTAGTTTCGGATTTGATGCTGATTATAAGAATTTCTTCTTTACAACACAGTTCAATTATACGATAGGTGTTTACCGTTCAGATTTTGATTTAAACGGATTCTTAGATCCAACAGCGATTGGTCAGTTTAGACATTCAAGAGATATCTTAAGAGCTTGGTCACAACCAGGAGATATTACAGATGTTCCTTCACTTAATGCAACAAATGCAAGTGATGAATTCTTATCTGATAGAAATATTAGAGAGTCAGATTACTTAAGATTACGTTTTATCCAGTTTGGATACAATGTACCTAAAAAAGTATTAGACAAAATCGGATTCACATCACTTAGAGCTTTTGTAAGTGGAGAGAATTTAGTAACGTGGAGTAAGTGGAGAGGATTTGATGCAGAAGCATTAGGTGCATCTCAAAACGGATACCCAACTCCAAAGACGTATTCAGTAGGAATAGAATTTGGATTTTAAATAAAAAAATAAATTAATATGAGAAATATATATAAAATACTATGTGTTTGTTTGGTCTTCACCATGGCATCTTGTAATGATGCGATTGATATTGACCAACCAGGACGATTAGGTGCAGACAATGCTTTTCAAAGTGTTGCTGACTTAAAAAGTGGTTTGTTAGGAGCTTATAACTTCTTAGATGTCACTAATGAAATAGGCTTTACGGCAGCTATTACAGATGAGTCGTTTAGAGGTCGTGATAATGGAGGTCAAAATGCCAATACCCAAAACTTTAACATAAACTCAAACAGTGGTTATGCGTTTGGAGTTTGGGCAGGTAACTATGGCGCTATTGGAATGGCTAATAGAATCATTGCAGCAGCAGAGACTTTAGAGCGCTCTGAGGATCCAGATTTATATGATCATGTCGTTGGTCAGGCATATGCGATAAGAGCGTTTTCACATTTTCAGATTTTAACGTTCTTTTCAACAGACTATACAAATGATAGTGCATTGGCAGGTGTTTTATTAACAGAGCCAACATCAGATATTTTTGCAAGTGTTGCAAGAGCAACTAATGGCGAGTTTTACGATCAGATTACATCAGATTTAAACACTGCAGCAGGATTAATCAATGGCACAGATACTGATACTTCAGGAATTAAGTTCATGGGTCAGGATTTCATTACAGCACTCAGAGCTAGAATGGCAGCTTACAGAGGACAGTATGCAGCAGCAGATGGATTTGCAGCAAGCTTATTGGCTAATTACCCAATTGCAAATCAGGCGCAGTACTTCTCAATGTATGATGATGCAGATTTCACAGAAGTGATCTTTTCATTAGAGCGTAACCGAGGAGACTCTTATGACGGTCAAGGAACTGCAGGAGGCGGATGGGCAGGAAGCTTATTTGCTTTTATTGATGCTACAGCAGGTGGAGGACCATTTATGGAAATCTCTCGTTCAACATTCAATATTATGGATGGAACAGCAGATATTCGTTTACCAAGAGCTGTGAACTTAGGAGATTCTTCAATAGATCCAAGTTATGAAACGAATCCAAACTTCTTAAATGATGATGTCCTACTTGTACAAAAGTACCCAGGATCAGATGGTCAGCCATTGATGAATGATTTGAAAATATTCAGATCAGCAGAGATGTTACTAATTAGAGCAGAAGCAGCAGCAGATGCTAATCAATTAGATGTAGCAGCAGGATTTATCAAGCAACTTAGAGATGCAAGATTTGGATCACCACAACCATTACCAGCATATGCAAGTCAAACAGAAGCTTTTGGCGGT
>NZ_JACNMJ010000014.1 GCF_014526325.1 Psychroserpens algicola | reverse complement strand
ACAAGTAAAGACATAGAGATAACAGGAGGCGATCCTAGTTTATCGGTGAGTTACCATGAGACTATGGCAGATGCAGATAATAATGTAAATGCCTTAACGAGTCCATATAATAATATCGTAGAAGATATGCAAACGGTTTATGTTCGTGTAGAGAGTTCAACGATATCGACAGACTGCGCCACTTTAGTAGAATTGGTTTTAATTGTAAATCCTACTCCTCAATTAGGAGCAGCTCCAACGGCATTGGAGATTTGTGATGATTTGTCAGCAGATGGATTTGGACAGTTTGATTTAACGAGTAAGAATGCAGAGATTTTACAGAATTTAGCAGATCCTACACAATATACAGTAACGTATTATGAGAATGAGGCTAATGCAGACACACCTATAAATGCGATAGCGAACCCTGCAAATTATACCAATACGACAGCATTTAATCAAACCCTATGGGTTCGAGTAGAAGATAATATTACGGGATGCTATAAATTAACCACGTTAGAGTTAATTGTAAATGCATTACCGGTACTTATTCAACCATCACCATTAGAGTTGTGTGATGATAATAATCCTGGCGATGAGATGGAATCGTTTATGCTAGAAGATGCAAGTGATGAGATATTAAACGGTCAAACAGGAATAAGTTTAACCTATTATGAGACTCAAGCCGATGCTGATAATGGTACAAACCCAATCACAAGTCCGTATACCAATATCGTAAATCCTCAAACTATTTTTGTGCGAGCTACCAATGATGTTACCGGATGTTTTGTAAGTACAACCGCAACGATATTATTACGAGTTAACCCAATTCCATCGCCAACGGCACCAATGGATTTAGAGGAGTGTGATGATGATAATGATGGATTTGCGAGTTTTGATTTAGAAGAGCGTACTTTAGAGATTATAGGAGGTGAATTAGATACTGTAGTGACCTATCACGAGACACAATCTGATGCAGAGACAGGTGATAATGTTCTAACAAGTCCTTACACCAATATTGTTATGGATGAGCAGGTGATTTACATCCGATTGACCAATACAGTTACAGGATGCTATAATGCTTCTGAAACATTAACGATTCGAGTGTTAGAATCTCCAGAGGTTCCTGTAGAGATAGATGATTATGTGATTTGTGACACCAATTCAGATGGGATTGCACAATTTGATTTAACAACCAAAGATGCAGAAATCATAGGCGGACAATCTGATGTTACATTAACATATCATGTTACAGCGGCTGATGCTGCAACAGGAAACAACCCGATAGCTAATGTTGGTAACTATACCAATACGAGTAATCCACAGACGATTTATGTACGATTGGTAAGTGATGTTAATGGCTGTGTAGATACAGGGATGTTTGATATCCGAGTAGAGTTACCACCAGTAGCAGTACAGCCAACACCATTAGAGTTATGTGATGACGAGATAGCAGATGAGCTTACCATTTTTGATTTAACACTAAAGGATAATGAGATAACAGCAGGAGAGGCAAGTTGGAGTGTGAGCTATTATGAGACTCAAGCCGATGCAGATGCACAAGAGAATGCAGTAGATGCAGAGGCGTATACCAATACCTCTATTGGAGGAGCACCAGCAAACCCGCAAACACTCTATGTTGTAGTAACCGATACAGATACAGGATGTACCGATCAAACGACTTTAACGATTCGAGTACTACCCAACCCAACACCAACAAGTGTGTTACCAGAACTGATTTTATGTGATGATATCAATCCTGGAGATATGGAGGAAGTCTTTGATTTAACCACTAATGAGTTGTTATTACTCAATGGTGAAGTAGGAGTTACCCCAACCTATCATGAGAGTGCAGAAGATGCAGAAGAGGGGATAAATGCTATAGCAGACCCAACGATGTATACTAATACTAGTACACCACAGGTTATCTATGTACGAGTAACTAACGATATCACAGGATGTTATACGGTTGTAGATTTTACACTGATTGTAAATCCATTACCAGATGTTATTGCAGTAACAGACTTCATCGCTTGTGAGCTTAATAATGATGGGTTCTATGATTTTGATTTAACTCAAAAAGATGCAGAGATACTAAATGGTCAAGATCCGACGTTATTTACAGTGACTTACCATGCGACACAGCAAGATGCAGATGATTTAATGAATGCTTTAGTGAGTCCGTATACCAACACAAGTAATCCACAACAGATATTTGTAGCGATTACAAATAATGACACAGGTTGTTCAATAAGCACACCTAGTTTTAATGTGGAGGTACAGGAAGCAGCAGAGGCTAATAGTGATATGGAAGCGATTGTTTATGAGATTTGTGATGATGAGATGGATGATGATAATGACCCAACAAATAATAGTGCACAGTTTGATTTAGCGACTCAGAATGATTTGATACTCGATGGTCAAGACCCATTGAATTACATTGTGAGTTATTATGAGAGTGAGGCAGATGCAGAGTTAGGAGTTAATCCATTACCATTATTGTATGAGAATTTAGTTAATCCTCAGGTGATATGGGCACGTGTAGATAATGATACACCAGATGGAGCAGGTATGGATACTTCTATTTGTTATGCAGTAGCGCCATTAACGCTTCAGGTGAATCCATTACCAGTGTTTGATTTAGAGGATAGTTATATCCTATGTGTAGATACAAATGGAAGTGAGGTATTAAATGCACCAGTATTAGATACAGGTTTAACTACGCCAGAGTATAGCTTTACATGGTTTTTAAACGGAACAGAAATCACAGGCGCCACACAAGGGAGTTACATGCCGAGTGAAGGAGGAACATATAGTGTAACTGTCGTTGATGCGAGTAGTTCACCAAATACGATGTGTGAGAGTAGTGATTCAACAGAGGTTATAGAGAGTGATCCACCAGAGGTGATAGCTACGGTAACGACAGAGGCATTTGCAGACACCCATGTGATAGAGGTTAGTGTAGATGGTGTTGGAGATTATGAGTACAATTTAGATGGAGGTCCATGGCAGGATGAGCCACTGTTTGTAGATGTTTCTATAGGCGAGCATGTAGTAACAGCCAGAGATAAGAATGGTTGTGGAGAAGCTAGTGATCAGGTGATTGTAATGGACTATCCAAAGTTCTTTACCCCTAACGGAGATGGATATCATGATACCTGGAAGATAAGCTTTCCAGATAATAGTCAAATAAACGCAAAAATTTATATATTTGACAGATACGGAAAGCTACTTAAGCAACTCAGTCCAACGGGAGAAGGTTGGAATGGTACCTATAATGGTAATGAGATGCCAACCAGCGATTATTGGTTTGTTGTAGAGTACAATGATCCTAATAATTTAGAAAATCGTAAAGAATTTAAAGCCCATTTTACCCTGAAAAGATAA
>NZ_JACNMJ010000013.1 GCF_014526325.1 Psychroserpens algicola | reverse complement strand
AGGAAATGATGATTTCAGATTTACAATGCCTATTCCACTATCAGAAACAACTGCAAACAGTGCAGCGGAACAAAACCCTGGGTATTAATAAAAAATATATATGATTATGAAAAACATTAAAATAACCATATTATCATTAATAGTTGTAGCCTTCTTTGGTTGTGATCAGGATGATAATATCAATACAGTATTTGATAACGTAAACGGACAGAGTTTAGTTGCATTTGCTGCTGCAAGTTCAGATTTAGCAGTAGTTATTGATGGAACTGGAACTGTAGATGTTCAAATCGAAGTGTCAACGGTATCAGATTCAGATAGAACAGTAACTGTTTCTGTTGATGAGAGTAGTACTGCAGCAACAGAGAACTATGCATTAGCCTCTAACATGGTAACAATACCAGCAGGATCTTACTCTGGATTATTAACTATAAATGGTGTAGATGTAAGTGTAGAGCCTCAGGCAGAAACAATTGTATTAAATATAGAAGATACAACTGCAAGTAACCCTTCATTTACTTCAAATCAACAGCATACTGTAAATATCTTTCAGATTTGTCCAGTACCATCAGATTACTTGGTAGGTGACTATATCTTGACAGATAATGGAAATGGTAACTTCGGACAAAATGTTCCTGTAACAATATCTGTAGATCCAGATGAGGCTACAAACAGAACATTTGTTGCAGAGTTTTTACCAGGAACTGGTGTAGCAAGAGATGTTGATGTAGTACTTACACTTGGATGTAACTTCTTCAACTTAAATACTATTGATATCAATGTAACATGTACGCAAGTTACAGGTTATGTAATTGGTGGTGCAGGTGCATCAAATTCAATGTATGACTTAGATAATGATGATGTTGGAACTGTTCATACAGTAAACTATCTTGAAGATTTAGAAGCTGATTGTGGACCAACAGTTGTTCAGAATTTTACACTAACTAAAATATAAAACAGACGTATGAAAAATATTATAAAACTATTTAGTGTGATTTGTTTAGTTATGTGCTTTTCGGCATGTGATGATAATGATGATTTAAAATTTAGACCTACAGAAAATATAGGTTGGATTCAGTTTCCTGGAAGCAATCCAGCATCACTTAATTACAACTTATCTTTTGACGTTGGAGCGCGAGTAGGTATCGATGTTCAAGTGCCAAGAGTTGAAAATGACTTAACTATCGGTTATAACTTGGTGAGTGTATCTGGATTAGATCCAAATTCAGCATTCTCTAACTCTGGATCTATTGTAAGTCCAGCAGGAGAGTCAAGTTATGCAGGACCAGACAATAGTACAGGACTTGAGTATACATATTTAGCTGATATCGAGTTCGATTTTACAGAATTACCTGTATTAACAGAACCAATGGTATTTGATATTGTATTAGCATCGACAAATGATGCAGGAATACAAGTTGGATTTAATGATGAAAAGCCAACTGTACAGCGAATGACTATTTGTCCGGCAGTAGAGTCTACTACAGGCTTTGCTTTAGGAGATTATACCCTTACAGTACCAACAGGAGATGGACCATTTGGACCTCAATTTGCTGATGGAACAGTAGTTACTTTAACAGAGGGATCAGGTGGAGAGTTTACACGAGTATTTCAGGCAGATTACTTGCCAGGAATTGGAGCAGGATTACCTGTTGTAGATGTGGACTTTACATTTGCTCAAGGCGGAACAACAATTTCAGGACCAATATCAACAGGAGTTGGATGTGGAGCTGAGATTCTATTAGATACAGGAGATGCAGCAGATTTACCATGTGGTGATGATGTAATCATGTTAAATCTTTTAGACTTTGTTGGTGGCGCAGGAGACTGTGGTCAAGCAGATGTTGAAATGACTATCATGTTAACCAAGATTTAAAGTATATTAAACTTTTATATACAAAAGCACTGTAGAAATTTCTACAGTGCTTTTTTTTTGCTAGCAGAGTACTTTTCTGTCAAAAATTTAGTTCTATATTTGAACTTTATTTTATTCATGAAAAATATTTCATTTTTAGTAATTCTTTTTTTTAACGCCTACATTGGATTTTCCCAAGTTAGAAATATAGAACAATCATTGAAGAGGACCAATCCAGATACTATTTCTTCAGATAAGAATAGTACATCGAGAAGAAATGGAAGATCTAAGATTAATAAAGATGCTACGATTGATTTATATAAAATTATTTCCTACAGAAATGACACAACTTATGTAGATACATCACTTACAATAAAAAAGGAATATAAGTTTAATTATCTTCGTAAGGATGATTTCGGATTGATTCCATTTGCTAACATAGGTCAAACGTATAATCAATTAACAAAAGATGTTGTGAGTAACAGAAGTCTTCCTCAATTTGGTGCTAGAGGAAGACATTTCAATTATATGGAAGTGGAGGACATATTCTATTATGAAGTACCAACACCACTCACTGAACTTTTTTTTAAAACTGCATTTCAACAAGGTCAGTTGCTTGATGCATTTTTTACAGTAAATACTTCTAAACAATTTAATTTTTCAATTGCTTATAAAGGTCTAAGGTCTTTAGGAAACTATCAGCATGCTATAACAAGCACAGGTAATTTAAGATTTACCACAAATTATAAAACAAAAAACGAGAAATACGTAGCTAATGCTCATATTGTAACTCAAGATTTACTGAATGAAGAAAATGGAGGACTACAGGATGAGGATTTAATAAGCTTTACTTCGGGAGATGAAGACTTTATAGATAGAGCCGTTTTTGAGCCTAATTTTCAAAATGCAGAGAATATTTTAGTTGGAAAAAGATTTTATTTAAACCATAGGTATTATCTAATTCAGCCTAATGATTCTTTAAGTAATTCTTTAGCTATTCGGAATGTTGTAAATTTTGAAGATAAATATTTTCAATTTGATCAAACCACAAGTAGCGATTTTTTTGGAGACTCTTTTAAGCAAAATAGTTTAAGAGATAAAGTTACTCTAGAAAATTTTGAAACTCAACTAATGTTAGATTATAAAAATTTGACTTTAGGAGATATAGGGTTTGGAGTATTTTATAATGATATTAATTACGGATATGATAAAGTTACTATTTTAAACAATGAATTGATAAGAAATAGAATTAAGGATAAGATTTTAGGTTTAAGAGGGGATTATTCAAAACGCATAGGTGAATTTGAATTAAACTCTCAATTTGGAGTAAATATGTCTGGAGACTTTAAGGGAAGTTATTTTTTAGGAGGTGTTGATTATAAATTTAGCGAAGACCTATCTTTAAAAGGTAGTATCAATTTCAATTCTAGCGCACCCAATTATAACCTCTTACTCAACCAAAGCAATTACATTAATTATAACTGGGATAATACAGATAGTTTCGAAAACCAAAACAATGTTGATTTTAAGTTTGAGCTCCAATCAGATAAACTTTTAGATATTTCATTTCAATATACCACAATTGATAACTTTTCGTTATTTGCTTTAGATGATTCAATTGGTTTTATTAAACCTAAACAAATTGATGGTACCATTAACTTATTCAAAATAAAAATTAATAAGGAACTAAAATTTGGAAAATTTGCACTAGATAATTCTTTGTTATATCAGAATGTTAATGATGAAAGCCAATCACTTAATTTGCCAGACTTTGTTGTCAGGAATACTTTCTATTATTCAAATCATTTTTTTAAAAACAATGCTTTGTTTCTCCAAACAGGAATAACGTTCAATTATTTTACAGATTATTATATGGACGGTTACGATCCTTTATTGGCAGAGTTTTATTCTCAAACCCAAACAAAGATGAGTGGTTTTCCAAGATTAGATTTTTTTGTCAATGCTAAGATTAGGCAAACAAGAATATTTTTGAAAGCAGAACATTTTAATTCTTCATTCACGGGTTACGATTATTTTTCTGCTCCTAATAACCCATACCGAGACTTTACCGTACGATTTGGATTAGTATGGAACTTCTTTCTTTAGTGTAAAATACTCTGTAAACCTATCACGAGTAATATTATGATGATTGGTAAAAAGGGTATTTGTCTTAATATAAAGTCCTCATATTAAGAGTTTAGAGTAGTGATAAAAATAAAGTTTAAAAAAAGAGTAAAAAAGTTTTGGAAAGAAGAAAATAAGGGTTGTATATTTGCACCCGCTAAACGGAACAAGTTTAGTTACGTTCATAAGTATTTTGATTAGAGGTTTGGGGTTAAAAAAATAATTTCAAAAAAAAAGTCAAAAGATATTGTGGGAATAAAAAAAGGGTTTTATATTTGCACCCGCTTAAGTGATAAAGTGCTTAAGAAAAGATAAGAAAAAGTTCATTAACATATTGAATTGACAGCGTAAGAGGATTATTGGAAACGATAATTTTCGAGACAAAAGAATAGACCATTTTGAGTACTGAGATATAACAATTTCGATTAGTTGTTA
>NZ_JACNMJ010000012.1:0-2500 GCF_014526325.1 Psychroserpens algicola | reverse complement strand
GTGCCTTTTGCATAATGAGCCTACGAGTTACCGTTGCTAGCAAGGTTAAGGCATTCAGTGCCGCAGCCGTAGCGAAAGCGAGTCTGAATAGGGCGCTTTAGTTAGTAGTGGTAGACGCGAAACCGTGTGATCTACCCATGGGCAGGGTGAAGCTGTGGTAACACACAGTGGAGGCCCGAACCGGTTGACGTTGAAAAGTCTTCGGATGACCTGTGGGTAGGGGTGAAAGGCCAATCAAACTCGGAAATAGCTCGTACTCCCCGAAATGCATTTAGGTGCAGCGTTGATTTATAGTTTTATAGAGGTAGAGCTACTGATTGGATGCGGGGGCTTCACCGCCTACCAATTCCTGACAAACTCCGAATGCTATAAAATGTTAATCAGCAGTGAGGGCATGGGTGCTAAGGTCCATGTCCGAGAGGGAAAGAACCCAGACCATCAGCTAAGGTCCCCAAATGTATGTTAAGTTGAATAAACGAGGTTGAACTGCTTAGACAGCTAGGATGTTGGCTTGGAAGCAGCCATTCATTTAAAGAGTGCGTAACAGCTCACTAGTCGAGCGGTTCGGCATGGATAATAATCGGGCATAAACATACTACCGAAGCTATGGACTTGAAAAAGTGGTAGGGGAGCATTGTAGTGTCGTCGAAGGTGAGTCGTGAGGCTTGCTGGAGAAGCTACAAAAGAAAATGTAGGCATAAGTAACGATAATGCGGGCGAGAAACCCGCACACCGAAAGACTAAGGTTTCCTCAGCTATGCTAATCAGCTGAGGGTTAGTCGGGACCTAACGCGAACCCGAAAGGGGAAGTGGATGGACAACAGGTTAATATTCCTGTACCTGCTCACACTAAAAGTGACGGAGGCGTATATTTGGTGCGTGCTGACGGAATAGCACGTTGAAGCGAGTAGTAATACCGCGATAGTACACTGAGACTACGGTCAAGGTGATAATCCAGAGAAGCGACTTCCAAGAAAAGCGAGTGAAGCAGCCCGTACCCTAAACCGACACAGGTAGTTGGGATGAGAATTCTAAGGTGCTCGAGAGATTCATGGCTAAGGAACTAGGCAAAATCGGCCCGTAACTTCGGGAGAAGGGTCGCCCCACTTCGGTGGGGCCGCAGTGAAAAGGTCCAGGCGACTGTTTATCAAAAACACAGGGCTCTGCTAAATCGAAAGATGATGTATAGGGCCTGACACCTGCCCGGTGCTGGAAGGTTAAGTGGAGGGTTTAGCTTCGGCGAAGATCTGAAATGAAGCCCCAGTAAACGGCGGCCGTAACTATAACGGTCCTAAGGTAGCGAAATTCCTTGTCGGGTAAGTTCCGACCTGCACGAATGGTGTAACGATCTGGACACTGTCTCAGCCATGAGCTCGGTGAAATTGTAGTATCGGTGAAGATGCCGATTACCCGCTGTGGGACGAAAAGACCCCGTGAACCTTTACTATAGCTTAGTATTGGCTTTGGATAAGTAATGTGTAGGATAGGTGGGAGACTTTGAAGCGGCGTCGCCAGGCGTTGTGGAGTCATTGTTGAAATACCACCCTTTGCTTATCTAGAGTCTAACCTCTTTCAGAGGGACAGTGCTTGGTGGGTAGTTTGACTGGGGTGGTCGCCTCCAAAAGAGTAACGGAGGCTTCTAAAGGTTCCCTCAGCACGCTTGGTAACCGTGCGTAGAGTGCAATGGCATAAGGGAGCTTGACTGAGAGACATACAGGTCGATCAGGTACGAAAGTAGAGCATAGTGATCCGGTGGTTCCGCATGGAAGGGCCATCGCTCAAAGGATAAAAGGTACTCCGGGGATAACAGGCTGATCTCCCCCAAGAGCTCACATCGACGGGGGGGTTTGGCACCTCGATGTCGGCTCGTCACATCCTGGGGCTGGAGAAGGTCCCAAGGGTTGGGCTGTTCGCCCATTAAAGTGGCACGCGAGCTGGGTTCAGAACGTCGTGAGACAGTTCGGTCTCTATCTACAGTGGGCGTTAGAAATTTGAGTGGATCTGACTCTAGTACGAGAGGACCGAGTTGGACTAACCTCTGGTGTACCAGTTGTTCCGCCAGGAGCATTGCTGGGTAGCTACGTTGGGAAAGGATAAGCGCTGAAAGCATATAAGCGCGAAACCTACCACAAGATGAGATTTCTTTAAAGGGTCGTGGAAGATGACCACGTTGATAGGCTACAGGTGTAAAGGCAGTAATGTCATAGCCGAGTAGTACTAATAACCCATAGGCTTATTGTACGCCTGTTTTTTTAGAGTTACAATATATTTTTATGATGTTTTTTTTCAATATGTTATTATATACGGTTAAGTAACTGCTACTAGTTAGCATTACACACACCGAAAGATTTAAGGTGATTATAGCGATGGGGCTCACCTCTTACCATTCCGAACAGAGAAGTTAAGCCCATTTGCGCCGATGGTACTGCATTTGTGGGAGAGTAGGTCGTCGCCTTTTTTGAAACCCTTATCATATATTTTTATGATAAGGGTTTTTTTT
>NZ_JACNMJ010000011.1 GCF_014526325.1 Psychroserpens algicola | reverse complement strand
GAAAATGTCAAAATTAGACAACAGTTTATTCCGTAATACATTTAGAGTTTTGATATTAACATGCAGCTCTTGCTGATAGCAATAAACCTGGGAAGATCCGAAAGTCTGGAGTTATTAAATACAACGTATTTGTGTATGGTTTCGTTGTGTTGGCTAGGTCTAAATTAGTAAAAGAAAACTGACTAAAGGAAAATTCCGCAGGAATTTTCCGAGTACACACGAACCAAACAATGAATTATACACGTTGTTGGCTGTAGTTGTTTTTATTATTCAATTATTTCTTCAAGTTTGTGTTCAATCACCATTCCGTCTTCGGTTTTAGTTGTCGAATAAAGTTCACCTAAATTTTCGCAAGTACAACCTGCCCAAGTTCCGTTTAATTTTTCCGTTCTCCCGTTAAATTCAACTGTCAATGTCTTTTGAGATTCCATAATTGCACAGTTATATTCTATTCCATTGAACACTTTTTTTACGTATTCTTTATGAGTTGTATGTCCTTGAAATTTTCTTGAAACCATTTTACCATTAAAAGGGATTTCATACTCAAATGAATTTCCAAAAGTTCCGAATTCACAATATCTATTTCCAACGATAGAATCCTTGGTTGGTATCATTTCGGGATAAGCATCTACTCTTGTGAAAGATTCTATAACTTTCGGAATTCCATTAGTCAGAGTGAATATAGTTGAGTCAGTTACTATTCCTTCAGAGTTTTCCGTAACACTAAAAAGTAAAGAATCTTTATCAGCTTTTAATGAATATCTTTTTTTTAACAATTCGCGTTTAGGCTCTCTATTCGATTTCAAAGAATAGAGAAAAGTTTTTCCATTAGTAAAATTGCTAATCGGATAAATATAGCTCACTAGTTTAGTGTTATTACAGTCTTTACTTTTCAATTCAGGTTTCTTTTCAGAGTTCTGACAGCTTAAAAGCCCAATTAATATTATTAAGTATAGAGTTTGTTTCATTTCAATTACAGCCAACGGTATTGTGTATGATTTCGTTGTGTTGGCTAGCTCTAAATTAGTAAAAGAAAACGAACCATAGGAAAATTCCGCAGGAATTTTCCGAGTACACACAAACCGAACAATGAATTATACACGTTGTTGTAACACGTATATTTTATTAATCCAAAGCATTTTGGCGAACTGTTTCGATTGAATTTATTAGTTTTTTAATTTCTTCTTTTAATAAACTCAAAGAGTTCAATTGTATTATTATATTTTTAATATTCTTTCTCTGTGAATTTAGTTTGGATATTATACCTCCAGGGTCGTAAGACTTATTTTCATCGAGGTCTATAAACTTATCAAGACCAATTTCAATTTTAGAAGCTAAATCATTATAATCTATTTCATTTTTCTTATAGCGATGGTCGTGAATAACTCTACAGCTAAAATCCCATTGCCCTTTCTCTCTAACCTTTCTACCTCTGAACCCATTAACCAAATCTCCTTCTATAACTAAATAATATAAATATTCATTTTTACCATTCCAAACATCGCAATACATCGGTTCGCTAATTGTCACTCGAGATATTAATACTTTTTTATTTAGAAGCGTTTTTGCTATTTTGTATTCTATAGATTCTCTTTTTGATTTTAAATCAATTTCAATTTTATTAGCATTCTCGATTGAGCTCTTAAAGGACTTTTCAAATTGATTTAATCCAGCTTTTATATAATTACTCTTCTGATTAGTTAACATAGTTGCTTGTAGCCAAGCTCCATATGAAATAGCCACAGTGCTAAATGCTCCAGGACCCCAAAAAGTTGATTTAAATAGTTGATTACCAGCATTCCCTAATAATAAATCATTAATTGACTTTATTATCTTTTTTCTTTCCCTTCTTGAATTTGCATCTGGAATTCGTAATATGTTAACCTTTAAGGCGAATATCCAAGATTGAGTTTCAGAATGTAATCTTATCATTTCTGCTCTACCTAATTCTTCTCGAAATACAAACCTTAAGTTTCTAATAGAGTCTAAAATTTGAATTTGACCTTGAAGTAACAAATCTAACTTGATATTCATTTTGTCAAGCATATCAATTATTTCCTGTTGATCTCCTGAACCAAATATTTCTTTTAATTTAAGAGTAAAATCTGCAATACCATTCGCAATATCAACTACTGCTTTAATTGCTGATAAAATGGCTAGTGGATCAGTTTTATCATTAAGCAATACTTTTTGTTCAGGAATTGTAACTGCTACGTATTCTTCGTCTAATTTGGTCATAATGTTATGTTTAATTGATTAATAGCTGTTTAAAAGATACAATATTTAAAATTGAGTATGATTTTCGGTTATGTGTTACAACGTATTTGTGTATGGCTAGTTGCGTTGGCGAGAACTAAGTTAGTAAAAAGGAACCGAACCAATAGGAAAATCCGTTAGGATTTTCCGAGTACACACAGATCAAGCAATTGGTTATACACGTTGTTACCTGTAGTTTTATTCCTCAACTATTTCTGAATACCGGATTGGAAATACTTGTCTAATTTCTCTCCATTTCATAATGTCATCTTCTTCGGTTGAATTTATCAATTCTGGCAAGTATTTATCAAATTTCTGTATTGAAAACTCATTTCTGGCTAAATTGAATGCCGAATAGATATTCTTTCTTATCTCACTATACTTTTGGAAATTTAGTTCTTTGTTGATTTTAGCTAAAACTACCAGATTCTTATTAATTATAACCTTTCCAGAAAATTCAAATTCTTTTTCAATTGTAATTGGCATTTTTTCATTTTCAGGACTTGGGATGATATATTTTAGAAGTTCAGATGAAATTAAACTATCTTCTACAAAATTATTCTCAATAGTAGTGAGTCCATTTTTGTCAACATTAATCATTACAATATTTCTCTCCTTTATGACGAACAAATCAGATTCCAATCTGTAATTATTCATATAGTTATCAAATCCATATTCAAATTCGATAACTTTATAATCAGGTTTTACTAACGATTCAAGTTCTCTTTTACAAGATGCAGTTGTGAATATCAGAATTAGTAATAATATCTTAAGAGAATTTTTTGTCATAATTACAGGTAACGTATTCGTGTATGGTTTCGTTGTGTTGGCTAGGTCTAAATTAGTAAAAGAAAACTGACTAAAGGAAAATTCCGAAGGAATTTTCCGAGTACACACGAACCGAACAATGAATTATACACGTTGTTGGGCACTGTTTTTATTCAAATAATACTTAGCGTCATTTATGTTTAATTCAATTTCATCAACTCCACGACTATTTCGACTTTTATGAAATACTTGTTCATCAAGTCTATCGAGAGCAACTAAAATTTGAAAAATAGCAATTCCGTTATCTAGATTTAATTCCGTTAGCAACCATTTTCGGAATTCCGTAATAAGTTTTCTGTTTCTAGTTTTGGATAAAGCCCAATATCCACTAACACGTTCCGCTTCTTTTTTATAAATACCAGAATTAATTCCGTTAACGATTAGTTCCTCAATTTCTGTCGTATTAAATTTAGTCAATTCTGATTTTGCAATTATGTCCTTTTCATAATTAGAGTGATTATTTCCATTCGATTTTTCGAAAATAAACGCGATTTCGGTAAATTGATGTTGAGTAAACTTCATCATATGTTTGTGAAAAATAAAGCTGAGCCAATTAAAGATGAAATTAGAATGGAAAGTAATCCGATAAGTCCTGTTTTATAGATTTTTTTCTGTTTTGCCAATAAGTTTATTCCCAAAATTGGGAATAGAAATATCAATCCTAGCAATGTGAATCCTAGTGTTCTTCCAGTTATATTCCCAAGGAAATTAAGTTTTAAAATATTAATTTGTTCTGATGAACCTATCCATAAAAAATAGGAACATAAAAAAGCACCAAGTGAAATCATTATGATTGATGTGTAATTAAATATCTTCATTTCCAAAATTGTGCCCAACGGTATTGTGTATGGTTAGTTGCGTTGACTGGAACTAAGTTAGTAAAAGAAAACGAATCAGAGGAAAATCCGTAGGATTTTCCGAGTACACACAGAACTAGCAATTAAATATACACGTTGTTGTGTGTAGTATTATGTTTTCCACTTTTGTCCTTCTTCAATTGTTTTGCAATAATAACAGCCACTTCTTTCTCCATCTATGTTATACCATGAATGTTCTGCATTAACCAATTTGCAGTCTCTACCTTTGTCTGCAATTCCAAGATTAATTAAAAACCAAGGAAGCTTGGCTCTCCACCAAAGTCTAATTCCATAAGGATGATTTCCTATCATTTTTCAGTTTGTTTTCATTCCAGAATATTCCTCCAATATTCTATAGTTTTTAATAAAGTGGTTTCAAAGTCAATATTTACAGTATCAATTTCTATAACAAAGCGATTAACATCATAATCATGTCTGCAATAATCTTTATGTGAAAAATCTCCAGTTTTTAATTTTGTTTTTTCCTTTCGATTTTTATCTCTTAAAATACAATGTTTTGTTCCATTACTAATTAATCTCATGAATTCTAATTCAGAACATTGTTTTGAAACATATTGCTGGTATTTTAAAATTCCTGATATAAATTTTTTGGTACCGTTTTTGTCAATACTTTCAGAATCTTGAAACCTCAAATCGCTTTTATGAAATTCATGGTAAGTCCAATCCGTTAAATGCCAAGAATCAGTTGCGCAATTCATTGCAAAACGAGGATTTAAATGATCTTTATCAAAATCAGCGTACTCTTCTAATAATTTATTAAATAGCTTTTTAGAAGAATCAATTTCAAAAGTCAGATTTGGATTAATTTTTTCAGACATTTTATTGTTTTGATATTGTTATTAGATATTACACACAACGTGTTGTGTATGATTTCGTTGTGTTGGCTAGGACTAAATTAGTAAAAGAAAACTGTCCAGAGGAAAATTCCGCAGGAATTTTCCGAGTACACACGAACCAAACAATGAATTATACACGTTGTTAGGGTACGTTTTTTTTATAATTCTCCATTAAATTACTCAATTCAGATGGTTTCTTTTCTAAACTATCGATTGAGACCATAATTTCTTTCTCAAATGGCTTCTTAATAACTAAAAATTCATTTCGCATCCAAGATGCTTCTCCATCAGTATTTGCGTATTTAGTCAAAATGTAAGTGAAACAATTAGTCCAACTTATTAAAGCTTTATTTTCAATTTTTATTCCAGTTTTAGTGAGCGTTATTTGTTCAGACTGGTCAGCCATTTTCGCTAACATAAATCCAAATATAGGAATTGAAAAGACTGTAAGAGTTCCGAAAATTTTTAAGAATTCTAAATTCAGGATATTCATCGTGTCATTTGTGAAATAATGAAAAAAATAAGCTCCGACGAAATCCAAAAGCAAAAGATAAACAAACTTCAAATCGAATTTCTTATTTCTTAAGATTAATTCATTCGGTAAGTTATTAAGCTCTTCCGTTAAAAAAGTTGGTTTAATTTTCTCAAAGTACCTGTCGTCTTTAAGATTAATTTCAATCAGTTTTTGTTGACTTTTTTTTAGTTTTTCATTGTTTCCAACATAAAGATTGCAAGTATTAACAAAATCTGGTTTTTTTTCTGTGATTTTACAAATAGGACCTTTTAGAGATTTTTTGTGATTATCACACCCAAAGCACCAATTATGTAATAAATCTATGTCGTTCATCTTAAATGTACCCTAACGTGTTCGTGTTATGGCTAGTTGCGTAAAAGTACACGCTTTATTTTCCGCAACAACAATATAGTAAAAAGTACGCAAAGATCATTGTCTTAGCCAGCAGTAGCAATTAGTTATACACGTTGTTAGCAGCTGTTTTTTTATCCGGAGATATATTCTAATAATTCAGCGTTAACAGCGCTTTTCATAATCCGAGCTCTAACTGGTCCAACATTATAAATTTTTTCGATTAATTCAGACTCTGTTTTATTGTGTAATTCAGAAATGGTATTAATACTTGATTCAATTAATTTATTCTTTTGCCAAACTGTTAGTAATTGTAGAACAGTAATAGGTTTTGATAAAATGTTCTTAATGGAATCTTGGAAAACCTTTTCATCATCATTAATTACTTCCACTAAATCCGCAATTGATGAATAACTTGGACTGTTTTTCCCAAACTCCGGAAATTTTGTAATAGTTAACTTACCAAAAAATACTTTAGACACGTTCAATGGATTTGCATCTAAACTTAAAATACATCCATATTTAACTTCATATCTATCTCCTAATTGAGCTTTAGTTGCTCTAATTCCAGAATCTACTTTCCTTATAATGCCTGTATATGTTAATAGGCGCAGAGATTCTTTAACCGTTTCAGGTGCATCTTTATGGATCCAAAAATAAATAGTTGATTCATCTTTGTTTTTTTGTAGTCTTACTTGATTGTATTTTTGAATAGATGGAATAACACTGTTTTCAAGAAAATCTCTTCCCCAGTCAATAAGTGCTTTATGGCCATAATATTTGTCACCTAAATCGGTATGTTCAGCCCAAATTTTATTACGATAAAAGTCCTTGATTATTTGTTCAACACTACTTGAATTAAATGATTGTATATTTCTTAACGTATTAAGTAAAAATCTTGGATTCCCTCCACTTGACAGACATAAGGTAATAAAATTAGATTCTTGGGATTCTATAATTTTCTTTAAACTATTGTCAGCTTGCTTAAAAACAATTTCTCTAAAGTATTTAACATAATTTGGATCTCTAATATCTCTTTCTAATTTCAGGTAAACACAGTCATGTAATGGCTCAAAGGAGTTCCCAAAATATGTGACACCTGGATATATTGCCGCATTACAAGTAATATATGGAGACCTCAAATCTTTAAACAGGCTAAAAAATTGTCTTTGTTGTTCAGGTCTAAAAACATGAGCTGCCTCGTCGAACATGAAATATATACGTTCTAGATTATTCTCTCGACAAATAATCTCTATTGCTTCTTTTACATCTTCGATATCTGGTAGAGAATCAATACTAATATCAGATTTGTTTTTATAAGAATTTTCATAAATTTTAATTATATCCTTCAGGTTAGAAACAATGTCATCCTGATTTTCATTTTCATCATTACTAAGTAAACTTGCAGAATCGGGATTAATAGTAATTCCTTTTCTCCTTAATGAATTAAGTAAAGACTTTAGTGTCTTTGCTAGCATCCAATGATAAAATTGTAATGTGTCCTCAGTATTTATTAAAGAACTAATGTTAAAAGACATATAAACACAAATGGAGCTTAGTAAGTTTTCATCAATTTCTATTTGTGCTATTTTCAATAGAAATGATTTACCAGTACCTCTAGAACCTTCAAGCAGACATGGCTCAGGTAGCAATAAATTTTTAATTAGATTTTTATCTTGATCGCTTATAACAGAAAGAGTTTTTATATCTTCTATCTTAATACTTTCTGTTCTTAAATAAAATGTTGACATAACTTGTTATTTGGGTCCACCTAAGTAGATTCGAATTGGTTCAATGTGCGATAATTCTGTTCTAATAAAGTCAATATTATCTTTATCTAAATCTTTTAAGTACCTTACGCAAAGGGAAAATAATACAATTTCGGTTACAACTTTGAAAGAATCAAAAAAAGTTTTCGATAATTCTTCTTTGTATGAAAGTTCTAGTCCATCTTTATTCCATGTGTCGTTATTTCCGTGAACATATTCCGATAGCTTTCGGTATATTAGACTAGCTCTTGTATTATATGTCGTAATGTTATCAATTAAATCTGGATTAAAAACATTTGAAAACCTAGTTGAGAGCACGCCATTTTCTTTATCTATTATTCTATTCCACTTAACATCTTGTTTACCTAATTGCCATTCTAAATATTCAAGCTTATTTGCTGAAAATTGAATAGAACCTAAAGCAAGTTCAAAACCGAGCCTCAAACAGGAATTTGCTTGTCTATATAATCCGATTCCCAAACAATAAATACTTGTTTCAAATTGTGAAACAGCATTTTTTAATGCACAAGGTTCTTCGTTCGCATTTATGATTTCTTCAGTGAAATCGAATAAACAACTTGATAAATAGTGACATTCAGCTAATTCTTTTTCATTACCGATTAAAGTTGCATTTGAAATGTTATTTGACTGATCTTTTAGTTTTTCAAAATATTCGTTTATATCCATTTCTTATTTAATTCAAGTGAAAATTTCAAAATTGCTGCTAACGTGTTCGTGTTATGGCTAGTTACGTTGGCTAGCACTAAGATACTAAACTATCATGAACCAGAGGGAAATCCGCAGGATTTTCCGAGTACTCACAGAACAAGTAATTAGTTATACACGTTGTTGGGCTTAGTTTTGCATATCGACTAGATTTTCTAGAATTTGAAAATGATGTTTATCAGATCTCAATTCAATCTTTAGCTTTCCGTTACTAAAGATGATTTCATAAACTTCACCAGAATTGAACAAGTCCTCGAGGTTAGCCAGCAATTTGCCTAAGAAACCTGGTTTACTATCTTTAAAATCTAAAACGTATTTTTTATCGAATTCAAGTTTTAAAAATGATTTACTGAATAACAACTTGAGAAAATCTGTGAACTTACGTTTTCTGATTCTAAAATTTGAAGTGTTCTCGCTGAATTTATCAGTTTCCCATTCTACAAGCTCTAATAAACTTTGATACTTAGATGAAAGCAAGAGATCACCAGAATTGGAAAAAGTAGACTTTTTGTAATAAATATCCCAATTTTCTGGATTATTAAATTTACCATAAACCTGATAAGACCATGCATTATAAGTTCCTTTTACTTTTCCGTTTTTATTAGCAAGATATTTTTCAATGTCATAACAAAACTGTTTGTTCGAATCAAAAAAAGGAGATGATACTTCATCAGGAGATGCATTGGACTTAATTTTCATAATTCAGGTGCTTAATTATTTGTAGGAAAATGAGAATTTTTGTTACAGAATTATATTCCGTTAAATTAAGCCCAACGGCTTCGTGTTATGATGTGTTGCGTTGGTAAGGAACTAAGTTAGTAAAAAGTCACGAACCAGAGGAAAATCCGTAGGATTTTCCGAGTAGGCTAGAAGAAGTAATGCATTATACACGTTGTTACAATCAAGTAGCGACCCAATTGAGTAAGCAGATCCTGCTTATCGATACAGATGAGAAAAATTAAATAAATAAAAAGCTAAACGCAAGTTTTGCTTTTACCACTTAGTCGCGAAAAGTGTTTTATAAAAACGCTTTGTAGCTTTTCTGATAAATTTAAATCTAGAACAGTTTTTCTGAATTTAGTTACTTAAAACTCAAAAAAAAATCGAAAAAAATAAGGCTGATTTTTTTCTTCATGATTTAGATTTTCACTTCACAATACTTTAAAATTCTGTTACATAAAAAGACATAGTTTTCAAGCGAGAACTCTTTTACAAGATAGTATCGATATAATTTTTTCGTTTGAGTAAGTAATTCCGATAATCACATCAACTACTTTTCAAGGACAAATATTACAAGCTTAGTATTCGGAGTTTGAGTAAGAGAAAATTACAGGATTAGAGAAGTTTACTTTTCTGCTCGATTTTTCTTGGAGCTATTTGTTGTAACGTATTCGTGTATGGTTTCGTTGTGTTGGCTAGGTCTAAATTAGTAAAAGAAAACTGACTAAAGGAAAATTCCGAAGGAATTTTCCGAGTACACACGAATCAAACAATGAATTATACACGTTGTTGGCAATAGTATTTTTTTCAATCAAAGAAATGAACATACAAATAAGTCATTTCAGTTTCCTTATTAGTCCACAAATAATATTCGCTAAAAGTATGGTCTAAAAAATCATTCTTATAATAAATTCGGTCAACATTTTTATTAGGTAATTCTAACCAAGTTGGTGGATTCACGTCTTTTTTTAAGTCTTCTATTATAGTTCCAAATTTCACGTTATTACTTTCGGCAATATTCAGAGGTTGGTCGTACGCAATTATTTTTTGTAAAACTTTCGAGTCGTAAGTAAATGACATATAATGAACTTCAAAATCAAAATACCCTCGATTCTTGAGTTTGATTTTCTTTATAGATTCGGGTGGTTTAAATCCAAAGTTGTCCTCGAAAGATGAAATTAGTTTTTTACGATTCTGTGATTCATACGCACAACTATTGAAAATCAGATTTAGAATTAATACTAAAATCAACTTTTTCATATTCAATTTTTTGTTTTTGAAATCAACTTTCTCCCTTTTACAATCCATAATATTGGACCAATTAATCCAATCATAACAGTTAGAATCCAAGTAGTTTTGTCTCCTTTAAAATCTTTAGTAAGTATTAGATAAATTGCTCTGAAAGTTGTGATGACTGACCAGAAACAAATTATGATTATTGAAAGTATTAAAATAGGATGCATTTCGTTTTCGATATTATTGCCAACGGTTTTGTGTATGGTTAGTTGCGTGTTTCAGCAACTAATTTAGTAAACAAAAACGAACGCGAGAAAATTCCGAAGGAATTTTCCAAATAAGCAACGACCAAAGCAATTAATTATACACGGTGTTACCCACAGTTAATTTTTTCCTTTTCTTGAACTTGCTGTTGCTTTAATTTCTTCGTTCAATATTTTTAAAACCATTTTCTTTAAATAATTATAATCGAAATCTTCTTTAATTCCGTAATTGAATGTATAGTGTGTTCCATTTTTGTCCATTCCAAGTATGTACTTTTCGTAACCTAGTTCAACTGAAATAGGTGAGTTTTCCGTTTGGATTGTAAATTCAGTTTCTCCTTTTTCATTTGTAACGTAAAATATATGCTTGTAATAGAGTTTTCCTTCATTAACTGCAAATCGTTCGTAAGCAAGAATTAACTTGTCATTCCAATCGAATTGGTCAAAACAGAACATACTTTTAAGATTGTCCATTAATTTTCCTTGTTCGTAGGCTTTGTAAAGTTTCTCTTTAAACGGTTTTGCTTTTTCGTACTCTTTTTTGCCATAATAAACTTGAATTAGTTTAGCGTAAGAACTATAGTCGGTTGGTGCTAACTCAATTAATTCTTTATAAGCAATTTCGGATTTGTCATAGTCTTTATTTAGAAACTCGTAAAGTCCGATATTGTACAATGCGTTTATATATGAATCAGATTCTTTTGAGATAGTCTCTTTTGATTTATAAAAGGCTTCTAAAGCTTTATCTGGTTGATTTAGTTCCGCATAGATTTGTGGAATCATAGTAAAAGGTCTATCTATTGGTTCATTTTTTTCCGTAGCTGTTATATAAGCAGAAAGTGCTTTTTCATATTTCTCTTGACTTATATATGAATCTCCTAAACCACTAAAATAATTTGAGTTACTTGAATCCAATTCAATTGCTTTATTGAAATATTCAATTGCTTTGTCGAATTGTCCCATATAATTCAAGGTGATTCCTTTTATGAAATAAGCATCTGGGTCTGTTTTGTCTTTTTTGATTGACAAATCCATTAGTTTAAGTACATTATTATCGTCAGCTTTCATATAGTAAGCCATTCCAACATAATAAATTGCTTTAGCTGGATATTCACTTGCCTTTTCAGAATGCTCGGAAATAATCAAATCATATTTTTCTTCTCCGAAAGCTTTTTCTAATTCAGCCGTAATCTGTTCTTGAGCATAATTACTTAAGCTTAAAAGACAAATTATTAACGCTAGCAGGATTTTTTTCATAATTGTGGGTAACGTGTTGTGTATGGCTAGTTGCGTTGGTTAGGTCTAATTTAGTAAAAGAAAACGAACCAGAGGAAAATCCGTAGGATTTTCCGAGTACACATAGACCAAGTAATTAGTGATACACGTTGTTACAAGCTGGTTTAATTCATTATTCCACTTTTACAGGTTTAAGAATTAAGTCGTGTTCAGACGCTATTTTTCCAAATTCTTCAGGACTAAAAGTTGTAGCTTCTTTTCCTGGTTTAGCTCCAATCTTTTTGAAGAAAGAGATCAAACCATCTTTATCATTCGGTATAACTGTGAAAATTAATTTCAAGGGTTCGTTCCCTGTATTTTTAAATGAGTGATATTCTCCTGGTGCAGTATACCATACATATCCTTCTTTCACTTGAGTTTCAATACGTTTCCCGTTCTTATAAGTTATAACAACACCTTTTCCTGATAAAAAGTATGCAATTTCTTCGGTTTTATTGTGTTTATGTTCAGGTAATGCTCCACCAACTCCTAATTCATATTTCGCAAAACTTGCAGATGCGTGAGGATGACTTTCTGCATCCATAAATACTTGAAGCTTTCCACCTGAACCAAGTGTATCTTTATTTTTAGGAAAAACCCACACGTGTTCTCCTGAATGTGGTTCCATAATTGAACCAACAGATTTTTGAGTTGTTGAAATTGTTTTTTCTGTTTGTAGTTCTGCAACATTTTCAGTTTTGGCTTTTTTGTTTTCACAACTTTGTATTATAATTGATAAGCCTAAACAAACTAATAGTAATATTCTTTTACTTGATTTTAAATACTTTTTTTTGTAAATCATAATTTTGGTGTTAATTGGTTAGTACTATTTTTACTTGTTTCTACAATGTGTTGTAGCACATTTTGATTAAGGATTCGCTGCCAAAAAAAACGTTGTTTCTGACGCTTTTTCGAATCTGCTAAATTCTACAGTTGCAAATATTTTTCAGTCGTTTTTTTAAATGTATTTAAACAGTTGATTAGTAGTTGTTTGTAAGGTACAACTATTAATCTTGGGAAATGAAATTTCAATAAAATGTTTGATTATTTTATCATTTTATGAATAATACATAGAATTATGTAGTCTATATTCGGGCGAGTCAAACTTGCTTGTAACGTGTTTGTATATGGTTTGTTGCGTGTTTCAAGCAACTAATTTAGTAAATAATTACTGACAAAGAAAGTCCGCGAGGACTTTCGTAAGTAGGCAAGAAGCCAGCAATAAATTATATACGGTGTTGTGAGCTGGCTTTTTAGAATGGTAAGTCCTTGTCCTCCGAAATATTTATTGGCATCCAAGGATATTTGTCCGTGTCAGTCATAAAATGTCTTGAAGCATAATTCAAAGAACCCCAGAATTCTACAGGTGTGTCTTCTGTTAATTCAGTAATAAAAGGTTGAGATTTTAATGAATGATATTTTTCTCCTTTATCAAAATAGCAATTTACTACTTCAATTAACTTTCCTCTGGCTAAATTGTCTTCCTTAATAAGTGCTAATTCTTTAGTTATTTCTAAAAGTATTTTTTCAAGTTCTGATTTAATTTTAGCAAAATTTTCCGCTAGAATTTTTCTGCTAAATGTCAATGATATTATTTTTTCTATTTCTGCATCTTTTGGGTTTTCAACATAAGAACTTGGACTTTTTTCCGTACACGAAATAATATATTTTGTGAAATTTGGATAATTAATTAATAAATTATCGGTTTTCAAATTTGCTGTTCTTACGGTATAACCCAACCAATGGTCATCTTCATTTAATTTAGGTGGTTTGAACTCTATAAAAAGTTTAATCCACTCTTCGTTTTTGCTCTGTCTAAAACTTATTCCAATATCAGGAATTCCAATTGTAATTAATTCTTTATACCAATCTTCATCTGTGTTTGTTGGAACAATATCTGGACAAGATATATAGTCTTTTATAGTTTCTTCTATTATAGAAAGAGTATGATTAGAATTTTGCTTTACTAATTCAATATCTCCTTTTTTTAAAGGTCTAAAATGAGCTAAAGAATTTCTAACATTTCCTATTTCATCTAATTTATTTTTAATTATCTCTCTAGAACCGGGAAAGTACTTTTTAAAAAATTTCCAATAATTGTCTGATGTTATAATTCGAATTAATTCTCCACTTGTGATATGTAGAAGAGGACTTGTAATTACATATCCTAAATATGCATAGTTTTTGTCTTGAGAAAGTCTTTTTTTAGCAATTCCTCCAATAGTTGAGTTTTCATCATCGTCAGATGTGATTGATAAATCTTTCCACTTATTTTTATACTCATTTTTTAAAATTATATAGACAAATATTCTTAATAAGTTTTCAACTCTAAACAAAATATTAAGAGCCTCGAAGTATTCAATTTTTAACCAATGTCCTGGTAAATCGTAAATGTTATTTTCTGTGTTTTTTGCTTCTTTCCAGTTCATATGTTTTTTTTAGCTTGCTCACAACGTCGATGTGTATGGTTAGTTGCGTGTTTCAGCAACTAAGTTAGCAAACAAATCACAGATAGAAAATTCCAGCGGAATTTTCGTAAGTCGGCAGTGACCAAGCAATTAATTATACACGGTGTTACCCAACGTTTTTTCTTTCAGGATTTGTTCAGCCACTATAATTGCTTCTTTTTGATATTCACTTTTATTTTCTAAAATATATTTAAGTTCCTCGATTGTTTTTCCTTTGTAGGAATCTTTTAGTTTTTCAGTTCTGCTTATCGGTTTATATTCTATTGGTTTTAATTCAATTCCTTTTTCCGTTTCTGATTTATCAATATAGGGAATAAGTCTAAATCGATATTTTGTTTCTTTTACTTTATCTTCCTCTAATAAAAAGTCTTGAAGTAAAGTCGTAAGATAATATCTGTCTCCATTTTCAAAAGTCAAATCCCAATATCCAAAATCCGAGAAAATTGTCGGAATTCTGTAATTTTTATCAATTGCATTTTGCCAATATTTTCCAAGATTATAAATAGAATATTTTACGTCATTTAATGAATATTCTTTGGTTATTCCGTTTTCTGTAATTGAGATTTTATTAGAATTTTCAGCGATAGTAAATTCCGTTTTTTTATTGTTCCTATAATAGTTTATTAAAAGATAAATTGCTGGTCCGTTAAATAGGATAAAAAATTGTCCGATTACAATTAGAATTACATTCGGATTATAAATTTTAAGAAAGAAATAATTAAAAACAAATAACAGAAATAGAATAATAAGATTAGTTCTTAATAATCTAAAGATTGACCTTGAATTTAGTTTGTAAGTTCCTGTTTTCAAATGTTGGGTAACGTTTCTCGTATAAGGTTTGTTGCGGTTTTGTTATGCTAAAAGTAAGCAATTTATTAAACAACTTTGTATCTGCGTATTTTTCCGAAGGAAAAATTTAGCAGCAATAAAGTTTATACAGTGTTAGCTACTGGCATTTTTTATTAATTTCATTATTTCATTACTGTTTCCAGCTGATTCAATTATTATTTCATTAAATTGCTTAAAATCAGATATTCCAATTCCACCTTCAGGATTCAATTTTTGTTTGTTATCTAATTCCAATATAAAATTAAAGTCAGAGCAATTAGCAATTCCTTTTTTTTCAGATAAAGACTGAACATTTGATTTATATAAATCATAGTTTTCATTTGGGATTAAATCTCCAATTATTCCACCCATACTTTCGTCTGAAATTTTGAAGTTTGTTATTCCGACAAAATTTTCATTTATATAAACTTTAGCTTTCATTAATCTTTTCCTTCTATTGATATTTTGACAAGTTCAATTCCTATTTTTAAACTCAAAAGAATATTTATTGTTTCTTCATCTGCTGAAATGATTATTAATTTATAATCTTTTTTTTCTTCAGAAAATTCCACGGTTTCTATTTCTGAAATTCTTAAGGATAAGGAAAGTCCTAAATTTAAAGTGACATTCACAAACCAATTGACTTGCATTGTTCCTTTTTTAATTTCACCAATCATATAGAATTCATTCCTTCTTTTGATTGCAAAACTATCAATAACTTCAAATTCTCCTTGTTCAGTTTGGGTGTTCATTTTGCTTGTAGCTAACGTATTTGTGTATGGCTATTTGCGTTGGCTGGAACTAAGTTAGTAAAAATGAAACGAACCAATAGGAAAATCCGTTAGGATTTTCCGAGTACACACAGACCAAGCAATTGGTTATACACGTTGTTAGCACATGTATTTACGAAATCCATGTTTCTTTAATTTTATCAATCACCCATTTTCCATTGCTATTTTTTTTAATATAAATCCGAATTCCTTCTCCATTTAGGGTTCCCATTACGTAACTAACATTCAGCAAACCGAACGATTTTGTTTTATCAAATAATATTCTGCTAAATCCAACTTTCGCAGCTATTTGTATATCATACTTTGTTTTCCAAAATTTACGTCCTTCTGGAAAATCCGAACGATACTTAAACCTAATTTTTTTATTATTAACATTTAGTCTTTTTAAATCAATTCGATAATCTTTTTTGGATCCTGTATCAATTGTATCAACTACAATATTTTGTTTGTTAAAATATTTTATTAATTCTGTGGAATCCGCTCTACTAAAACCAATAATTGAATCTTCTAGAACTAGATAAATTGAAGTTGAATCTAAGTTAATAGAATCTTTTTTCTTCCTCCATTTCTCAATAATTTCTAAAAATTCGTCAGATTGTTTGTACTCATCGTATGCTTTATTAAAATCTGCTTCTACATCATAACCTTTTTCTTTGAGAATATTTGGAGGTGGAGGAGGTGGAGGAAGAAGTCTAATATCAAAGTAAACAGAATCAATTATTTCCGGAAAGATTTCATAAAAGACAGTTTGTTCAAATTCAGATTTCGATATTTTTTTTTCTTTATTACAACTCCAAAAAATCGAATATAGAATAATTACAATTATGATTGTTCCGAGTTGTTTTCTCATATATGTGCTAACGTATTGTGTATGATTTCGTGCGATAGAAAATCGATAGATTTTCCGTTGCCTCGAAATTATAGATTAAATATAAGAATTAAAAATTGAAGCAATTTTTAAGCATGAATTATACACGCTGTTAGCCACTTTAGGGCAACACGAACCATTGGATGTTAAAAAGAAAACTGATTATCACATGCAACCGAATCAGAAATGCTTTGGCGAATTTGGCAGATACACCCAAGAACCCTTTACGATCATAAAAAAGTACAGGTCACACTTAAGCATTTAGGTTGCAACATTGTTTTAAATACAGACACCTTTTTTGGAAAAGAACGATTCATAACGCACCACTAAAATTTGGCAAGTATGTATAAGATTCCGACAAGTTTGAAAAATACACGAACCACAGAGCGTTTGGTTCTTCAAAAAAGGGTAGAAGGGAAGTTTTTAAATCAAATCCGAAACATTTGTGTTAGAAACTACTTTAGATAAAACACCAGAATTTTGCTCATGCACTATTGTTGCTAACGTATTTGTATATGGTTTGTTGCGTGGTTTAGCACGTAATTTTAGCAAATAAAAACCGAATAGAAAATCCGAGAGGATTTTCGTAAATAGGCAAGAACCAAGCAATAAATTATATACGGTGTTGTGTGGCGTTTTTTCTATTTTTCTAATTATTAATTTTATCATACAGCCAAATCATCAGTTCTAATTTTTTTAGAATCGTTATCTTTTTGTTGCAATAATGCAAATCCAAAAGTTAGAACTCCAACTCGTCCAATAAACATTAAAATAATAATCAATATTTTCCCAACGTTAGTTAAATCTCCTGTAATTCCTGTACTTAATCCAACTGTTCCTAAAGCGGATGCTACTTCAAATAATATGCTGTCAAAAGAAAAGTTTTCAAAGTAAGAAAGTAAAAATGAAAACAAGAAAATTAAACTCGTGTAAAGCATAAAAGTAGATGTGGCAACGTATATTCTTTCAAATGGAATAAGTCTGTTTAAAAAAGTGATTTTTTTCTGACCAAACAATCGACTTTTTAATATCGATAGCATTGCCGTCAATGTCGTTATTTTCATTCCTCCTGCTGTTCCTGAAGGCGAAGCTCCAATATACATAAGAAAGGTTATAAGCAATAATATTGGCAAGGATAATTCACCGATAGGTATTGTGTTAAATCCAACTGTTGTCATAGCTGACATTGCTTGGAAGAAAGAGGTCATAAGTGAACTATTCGAACCGAGAATAGAGGATGATTCTGTTGTGTAAATGAGTAAAGTTCCTAAAAAAAGTAAAAACAAAAACCCATAGATAATGATTTTAGTTGTGAACGAAATTTCTTTTGATTTACCCCTAATTCGATACCACAAATCTGTAATTACAATAAAACCCAAAGAACCAGAAATTGCTAATACAGAAATAATTGTGTTTATAAAAGTATTGTCTTGATAGCTTTCGAAACCATCATTAAACAATCCAAAACCAGCTGTGCAAAACGATGAAATACTATGAAAAATTGAAAACCAAATTGCTTTTAAACTCCCCATTCCAGAATTGGTAAAGGCAAAGTAGAAAAGTATAGCTCCAATAGTTTCCATTATTAGGGTAAAAACAATAACGCTTTTGATAAAATCTTTTATCTGAATTGTATTAGGTAATGTAAATTCCGTTCCTATTAATTTACTATGCCAATGTGTTATTTTTTTGGTAGTAAATAATAAATAGTATGTCGTTAGCGTCATATATCCAATTCCGCCAATTTGTATTAAAGCCATAATAACAAATTGACCGAAAAAATTATAGGAATCGAAAATGCTTATTGTCACAAGTCCAGTAGTTGAAATAGCAGAAGTTGAAATAAATAAATTATCTAAAAAAGAAATGTCGGTTTTGTGAAATAAAGGAATAGACAGTAAAATAAATCCAATTAGCGTATACAAAAAGAATCCCCAAACTAAATTCATTTGAGGTGATTTACTAATTTGGAATTTTCGGTACCAATTAGATATTTTCTTGTATGTTTTATTTTCCATTCTTTGTATTTTGTTTTTTTTTAATGACACACAACTAGTTAGTGTTATGATTAGTTGCGGGATTCAGCCTTGCTACGTGTGGTTGGCTTGCCGAATTCCCTGAAAGGTAGGCAAAAGTAGTGGAAAAGGAGCAAGGCTGAACCAGACTGTTTTTCCGAG